>NZ_JAIOUO010000004.1 GCF_019931195.1 Marinobacter sp. F4216
GCCATGGGAATACCTGGCGAAACACCAACGGGCGGAAAACTCTAATCAGCGGTGCAACTGAAACAGGGGTGTTTACAAAAGCAAGAGAGGCTTTATTTGCATCAATAGGTGAAATTGCACTAGGAATTGATGACAAACATGAATTTCAGAGCAAAGCCGATGAGCTTATTCGTAGTTATCGGAAGGAGTCAGAAGAACTACTCAGGGAACGAAGTAATATTGATTATAAAATAAAATGTGATATAGGCATTGCTGCTTTGAGCGGAGGCCCTGCCTTTATCGGCCTGCTTTCACAACTAGCGTCCCCGCTAGCTAGTATCGGTATAACGATGGCTGCCGGCGGGGTGTGGGCTTTGGATAAAAGTAAAGAATATGTTCCCGCCTTGAAAGAACTTAAAGCGCGGGAGCAGGAGTTAAAACGAGGGGCTGGATTTGGTATTCACGACTTTTACTCTCGACTTAAGTAAAAGCGCTAACAAAGACAGTCATAGGGGTCTACCCACTGCGTCCTTCAGTCATTGCTGGCAAGGTGGATCACCGCACCCGAATGCCCTCTTGTTCGACCAAAATTTGCATAGTGGTCATACCTTGCCGTTGAGTTCCAGTCTGGTTGCTCGTGTCACTAGAAGTTAATGGAATATTATGCTTCTCGATTGAAAAAATGGGGTAGGTCAGATCAGTTTTTCTGAATAAGAAAAACCAGCGATTTTTGGGTCGCTGGCTTTCGTTCTTAGTTATCCTCGAATGCGTCGCCACACTTAAGCCAAACGGCTTGGTCACTGACGGGGCTTTTTCATGCTTTCCTCCGAAACTTAGGCACAAATCCCTCCGGCTTATCCCGCAACCATTCCACAAACACCCTAAGCTCTTCCAGCTCCAACAGCTTCTCCCGGGTATTGAAATGCAGACCCAGCTCGTATTCGGAGCATGCCTCATGAATGGCGTTATGGCAGGGGCGGCAGACCCACAGGGTGCGGGTAATCAGTTCCTCCTTGCTGAACAACTTCTGGAATCTCTTCTTACGGTGAAGGTGTTTGGGGATCAGGTGATGACGGGTGAGCTTAACGACCGGGCGCCGGCAAAGCTCACATTGATCCGGCTGTTCAGGCAACTTCAGCATGAGCAATCAACTACCTTTCAGATGAGCGGCTAAGGAGGCGGCAGGAAGTACCGATCCAGCAGATGAGGATCATCAAAATGCCGTCGCCCTACAAAAGATACGGCATGCCGCCCCCACTGGCGCATTCCCCCAGCAGACGGCACCCCTGTCGGCCACAGCAAGAAACGTTCAAGTCGCTCGGTTCCGGCAATCAAACCATCGTCGCCATACAGGCGACCGCCCGCATTCGACAGCCCGCGAAGTCCGTCCAACGACTCCAGGCGATAGCTGTGGATTTCCGCGCCAAGATCAGTCGGGTGGAACCCTGAGGCACCAACGAGCTGATGGTCACCCGCAGAAAGAGACAACAAAGGCGCTTCCTTTCCACCCAGTGGAAGGGACCCGAGCAACCAGATTTGCTCTGCCTCATAATCAACACCAACGCTTTTTACCAGCCCACCTTCTGGCAACAGCCACTGGTGGTAGCAGCCACAGGGATGAATGGTGTCATACGCCAGCGGCTGCCCCCTCGGGCCCAAAGTGACCCTCCAGATAAAGCCATCGAGCTCTCCGGCGTAGATATCCAACCAGTGCTCTGATGGCCGGCCCGAAAACCAGAGCACATAGACCAGTTGGGGCAGAATCCGCCCTCTCATTCGGGCAAAGCTGAGATGAGTAAACACCACCGGCTCTGGCCGAAACTGCAGCTGCCCATTCAAACCTCGAGCAGGAATTCCCGGCACATCGTGACTGTCCCGCGTCTCAATTCGCCATGCAGGCGCATGACGCTGAAACAGCATCAAACGCAACGATTCGCCCAGAACTGGCACGCCGAGAGAATCTAACGGGTAAGTTTCGACCTCAGAACGCCCAACGACGTCAGTCAGGTCCGGCACATAGGTTCGCCAGCCTGCCAAGGCTTTGTAGTGACCGTACTGATCAACCAGCTCCCCCATGGTCACACCGGCCCGCCAACGAACGACGGGTTTCACCAGCGGATACACCCCAAGAACCTGGGCGGGAGTGCTGTAGCTGTCAGGGACCTGCACCGATTCGGCCAGTTTCAACCACAGATCCGACTCCGCCCCCAGCTTCGATACCGCCTGGAGAGCACAGCTCCTCAGATCGTCCAGCCACTGCGAGGACGCATCCGGACCACCCTGAAGCTCAAACTGCCAGGCAATATCCGCCTTATCGTAAGCGCGCCCCAACCAATCACGACGCTGCGCGGGTGTAAGCTCTGTCAGATCAAAGCTGGCGAGAAAACGGTCGACTCGTAAATAGGGAAAGCCGGGAGGAGACCACTCCTGAGCATCAAAACGATCATCGCTGACGACCCAGTTACGCCACAGGGTAAAGTGGCGATCACAGTCACGGGAAACCGCGACCGTCGGCTCAGCGGCGTATTGAGGGCTCGCACAACCAGTCAGCACCTCCAGCAGAAGCGCCATCCAGACTACGAGCCACCAGTTTCGCCCCATGATGAACCGTCCACCATCGCCCTATCTTGTGTTTTGAAGGCTGCGCGATGGCATTGGTTCCCGGCGAACGCATCTCTCCGGAATCTATCAGTGCATCAGGGTGTACAGTTTACGGCGATAGGTTCGCACGTCAGGGTTGCTGTTACCCAGCTTGTCGAACAGCTCGATCAGGGTGGTTTTGGCGACGCCCTCTTTGTAATTGGCATCCGCCTGCATCAAGCGAATCAACAGCGCCATGGCCTCGCCATTTTCTTCCTTGATTACGTGCTGCAGAGCCAGCTGGTGAAGGGCTTCCGGATTCTTAGGATCGTTTGCCAGAATATGCTCCAGCTCGGCCACCGGCGGTAACTGCCCGGCCTGACGGATAAACTTGATGCGCGCCGCCAGCTGCTTGGCCTGGGGCTGGAGTTTCTCTTCGGGCGGCAGACTATCCAGCACCTGCTCGGCCGTATCCACATCCCCCAGCTCGGCTTTCAGCTGGGCAATGTCGATCAGCACCTTGAGGTTATCCGGATCTTGCTGATTCATCTCCGTCAGGATGGCCAGTGCGCCTTCAACATCCCCCTGCTCCCAACGCTTGTGCGCCGCTTCGTAAGGGTCTTCTGCCGGTGCTTCCACGTGCTTGTCGAGGATCTTGCGAACCTCACCTTCGGGCAACGCACCATTGAAGCCATCCACGGCCTGCCCGTCCTTTACCAGAATTACCGTGGGCAGGCTGCGAACACCAAGACTGGCAGTCAGCTGCTGCTGTTCGTCAGCGTTTACTTTCGCCACCAGGAACTGCCCCTGGTATTCATTCGCCAGTTTTTCCAGGATCGGCATCAACTGTTTGCACGGCGCACACCAGTCGGCCCATACGTCCACCAGAATCGGCGTTTCCGATGAGGCATCCATGACCTGCTGCTGAAAATTTTCCATGGTGGCGTCAAATATGTACGGGGACTCGCTCATGCATTGCACCTGTTATCAATCAATGAATCGTCAAATCTGCCACAGAACGTGGGGGCAGATGACCAGAAATCAAGCAGCCAGCGCAGCAGGCCGTGCCTTGAAATCACCACAACCGTCGTTACATAGACTATAACTTGGCATCCCGGGCAAAAACGCAGACGCCCTGGCCCCGATTTCACGCTTTCCGGACGGATATCGCACAGCATGAATGACGAAAACCGCAAAGACAAAATCGAGGAACTCGAAGAAGACATCACCGAGTACATCGGCAAGGATGAGCATAGCAAGGGCCTGGCGCTGCCGCAGCAGATGATGCCCCGGCGCATGTACGTCCTGCCGGTCTCCAACCGTCCCTTCTTCCCTGCCCAGGTGCAACCGATCATGGTGAACCAGAACCCCTGGCAGGAAACCCTCAAGCGGGTTGGCGAAACCGACCATCGGGTACTGGGCATTTGCTTTGTCGACCATCAGGAAGTGGAAGACGACATCCCCGCCAGCGATGAACTGGAAACCGTTGGCTGCGCGGTTCGCGTCCACCACGCCCAGCAGGAAAACGGCAAGGTTCAGTTTATTGCCCAGGGCCTGCAGCGTTTTCGCATTGTCCAGTGGCTGCGCCGGAAACCACCCTACCTGGTGGAAGTGGAATACCCCTCCGAACCGGAGGAAGATGCCGATGAACTGAAGGCCTATACCCTGGCCATTATCAGCACCATCAAGGAGTTGCTGCGCAGCAATCCGCTGTACGGCGAAGAGGTCAAACAGTACCTGTCCCGCTTCGGCCCGGACGATAGCTCCCCTCTGGCCGACTTCGGAGCCTCGATGACCAGCGCACCCGGCCATGAACTGCAGGATGTCCTGAACACTCTGCCACTGGTCCGGCGCATGGAGAAAGTCTTGCTGCTGATGCGCAAGGAGCAGGAGGTTGCACGCCTGCAGTCGGAAATCAGTGAAGAGGTCAACGCCAAGGTCCAGAAACATCAGCGGGAGTTCTTCCTGAAGGAACAGCTGAAAGTCATTCAGCGTGAACTGGGCATGGCCAAGGACGACAAGACTGCCGACATCGAACGCTTTGAAGAGCGCATGTCGGAACTGAACCCGCCGGAACAGGTGAGGGAGCGCTTCACGGAGGAAGTGCAGAAACTGCAGGTGTTGGAACAGGGGTCCCCGGAATACGGTGTGACCCGCAACTATCTGGACTGGCTGACCCAGGTCCCCTGGGGCGTGCATTCCGAAGACCACTTTGACCTGCCAGAAGCACGCCGCGTTCTTGATCGGGACCACGACGGTCTGGAAGATGTGAAATCCCGGATTATCGAATTCCTTGCCGAAGGTACTTTCAAGGGCGAGATCAGTGGCTCCATCCTGTTACTGGTGGGCCCGCCAGGCGTCGGCAAAACCTCCATCGGCCACTCGGTGGCCGACGCGCTCGGCCGGAAATTTTACCGGTTCAGCGTCGGCGGCATGCGCGACGAGGCGGAGATCAAGGGGCACCGTCGCACATACATTGGCGCCATGCCGGGCAAGTTCGTCCAGGCACTGAAAGACAGCGGTGTATCCAATCCGGTGATCATGCTGGATGAAATCGACAAGATCGGCGCCTCCTACCAGGGCGATCCGGCCTCCGCCCTGCTGGAAACCCTGGACCCGGAACAGAACAACGACTTCCTGGATCATTACCTGGACGTTCGCATGGACCTGTCGAAGGTTCTGTTTATCTGCACCGCCAACCAACTGGACACCATTCCCCGGCCTCTGCTGGACCGGATGGACGTCATTCGGCTGTCCGGTTACATCACCGAAGAAAAGCTGGCAATTGCCAAGCACCACTTGCTGCCGCGACTGCTGAAACGGGCAGGCCTGCTGAAAAAGCAGATCAACATCACCGATGCTGCCATCAAACAGGTGATCGAAGGCTACGCGCGGGAAGCCGGCGTTCGGAATCTGGAGAAACTGCTGCACAAGATCATTCGCAAGGGTATCGTGAAGCTGCTTGAAGATCCCGACACCCCGGTGCGGGTTGGCGTCTCGAGCCTGCCGGACTACCTTGGCCAGCCAGCGTTCAAGAAAGAAAAAGCCCTGAAGGGTACCGGCGTGGTCACTGGTCTGGCCTGGACCGCCATGGGCGGCGCCACACTGAGCATCGAAGCATCACGAATTCACGCCAGCCAGCGCGGCTTCAAGCTGACCGGCCAGCTCGGGGATGTGATGCGGGAATCGGCAGAAATTGCCTACAGCTTTATCTCCTCGAACCTCAAGCAGTTTAAGGGGGACCCGATGTTTTTCGACGAGTCCTTTGTGCACCTGCACGTACCGGAGGGGGCTACCCCCAAGGACGGCCCAAGCGCCGGCATCACCATGGCCACCGCCCTGCTGTCCATCGCTCGCAAGGAGCCGCCGCAGCAGAACATCGCCATGACCGGCGAACTGACGCTAACGGGGCAAGTGCTACCGGTGGGAGGCATTCGGGAAAAGGTGATTGCCGCCCGGCGCCAGAAAATCACCAACCTGATCCTGCCGGAGGCGAACCGGGGAGACTTTGAAGAGCTGCCGGACTACCTCAAGGAAGGCCTGACGGTGAATTTTGCCAGGCATTACAATGACGTGTTCCAGGTCTGCTTCGCCAACAAACCCCGCAAGGGCTCAAGCGTTCACTGAGAAACTGGTCCTACCAGTGAGCGGCCTCCTTGACGCTCACTGGGCTGCTGTCTTTACTGCCACTGAACCAGTGTTCAAAAAGCAATCAGCGGAGAACGTTCCGATTCTCCGCCCCGATTCGTGGACCAAGGAGCGGAAAACAATGAACAAGAAAGCCCCTGTGATGTGCCTGGCTGCGAGCGTTGCAGCCATCTCGTTCGCCCATGCCCAGTCTGATGAAACGCTTAAAAAGCTGGGAAGTTTCAAGACTACCGGGAAGGCCGAATTCACTGTCATTGACCAGCAGAGCGACAGCGCTGACGCCATCCGGAAAACCCTGGAAAAAATCACCCTGCCCAAAGGCTTCGAAATTACCCTGTATGCGCTGGTGCCCGATGCCCGCCACATGGCCGTCGGCCCCCAGGGCGTTGTCACCTTTGTCGGAACCCGGAAAACTGAGGTCTGGGCTGTCACCGACCGGGACAAAGACCGGGTTGCGGATGATGTAAAGAACTTTGCACCATCGCTTGCAAAGTCGGTTCCCAACGGCCCCTGCTTCTCACCGGACGGAGTTCTTTATATCGCCGAGCAGAACCGGGTACTGGCCTACCCGGCCGCCGAATTTTTCTATGAGGGCGGGGACGTTGTGGCTTCGGAAGTGATTCCCGGTGGCGAATTGATTCCCGAGGAGTTTGTCAGTTACAACCACACCGCCCGGGTCTGCGATGTCGGTCCCGATGGCAAACTCTATATCTCCCTGGGCCAACCCTACAACGTCCCACCGAAGGAGCATATGGAGACGTTCAATGAGGTGGGTATAGGCGGCATCATCCGGGTCAACCAGGACGGCACCGAGCGGGAAGTGTACACCCGCGGCGTCCGGAATTCGGTGGGCCACGACTTCAACCCGACCACAGGCGAGCTGTGGTTTACCGACAACCAAGTCGATGGTATGGGTGACGACATCCCACCGGGTGAGATCAACCGCCAGACTGCCATGGGCCAGAATTTTGGCTTCCCATGGTACGGCGGCGGTGACGTTCGCACCAACGAATACAAGGATGAGGAAGTGCCGGGCGACGTGGTATTCCCGGTGTCCGAAACCGTCGCCCACGCTGCCGACCTGGGTATGATTTTCTACCGGGGCAACATGTTTCCGAAGAAATACCAGGGCGGGATATTTTCAGCCCAGCACGGCTCCTGGAACCGCACCACCCCCATCGGCGCCCGGGTCATGTTTACCCCGGTTGATGCGGACGGCAATATTGCCGGGGAAACCGTTCCCTTCGCCGAGGGCTGGCTGGATGAAAACGGCGAATACTTGGGTCGCCCGGTCGATGTAGCCCAACTTAAAGACGGGTCACTGTTGGTCTCCGACGACCTGGCCGGCGCCGTTTATCGAATCGCCTACACCGGCTCAGGCTCCTGAGTCATGCCTGCCCAGTGCCGGAGAGCAGAACGCTCTCCGGCAAACCGGAGACTCTGCATGTCGAAAGCATTCAGAACAGCCCTTGAACGGGCGCTGGTGCCAGCGTTACTGCTATCCGCCGTGTCCCTTCCGGTCTATTCGGCCGATCCCGAGGCCGGACGTAAACTCGCAGCGCAATGCAAAACCTGCCACGGCCTGGACGGCATCGCGACCATTCCCATCGCGCCCAACCTCGCCGGCGAAAGTCAGATCTATATACAGAATCAGCTGAAAGCCTTCCGCAGCGGCAAACGGGAACATGAAATGATGACAGTCGTCGCCCGGGACCTGACCGATCAGCAGATTGCCGACGTGGCGGCGTGGTATGAATCGATCGAAGTCACTGCGAAACTGCCAGAGTAATCGTCAGGTACGATACCCGCCCTCAGGATTTGGACTCCGATTTCCAGCCATCCTCCCGCAGTACCGGCCCGACGTGCAGCACGGGTGAGGCGTCGATCTCATCGGCGTCCATCATGTTCGCCACTCGCTGCAGCGACGCCAGAATCATGGTCTGTTCCCACTCGTCCAGGCTCTGGAACTTCTTGATGAACTCTTCCTGGAGCGGATTTGGCGCCTTGGCCAGCAGGTCGGCCCCGTCCTCGGTCAGATGGGCATGTACTTTGCGCTTATCCTGGGTACTGCGAACCCGGTACACCAGCTTGCGGTGCTCCAGCCGATCCAGAATCGTGGTCACGGTAGCCTGGCTCAAACTCACCTTGTCGGCGATGGTTCCGATCGTCACTTCGCCGAGGTCACGTATGGTCCGCATAATCAAAAGTTGAGGGCCGGTCAGCCCGTTGTGCTTGCTCAGCCGCTTGGAGTGAAGATCCGTCGCCCGGATAACACGCCGAAGCGCTACCAGCACCTGCTCGTAATTGTTCACAGAATTGCTCCGATCGGGGGCAAGCGCCCCTGGTTGAGATGGACCGGAGGCTAAGGGCGACTTCGAGTACATGGTCTTGCTACTCGCCATCTGCTTTGGCCTCGTTCCGATGGTCAAACACTTTCTTCCGAGAAATATCAGTTTATTTATACCACTAATAATTAGAGGGCTTTGGAACATGAAATGCAAGTCGCAACTTGTGCTAACCAACTGAGCACCGGCTTATTCCAATGATGCGGCTCTTTTTCCAATCGTCACTATGCTAAGGTCAGCAGCTTTTTAAAGAACCCGTAAAGCAACCAGTAAACGTGGAACGCAATTCATGATCAGCCGAAAGCTCCTCCCACATCCCCTATCCTTACTGTCCACGGCGTCCCGGCCCCGCGTCGGACATCTGCTGGTTTGGATGGCGGCGATGATAACTCTTACGCTGACAATGCCCGCCCAAGTCCACGCCCAAGGCACAGACACCGCTCCGCCCGGCAAAAAAGACATCATGGAAGAGGATATCGCCGCAGCATTGTCTGATCTCGAAGAGCCGATGTACACGCCCTTTATTGAGCTTTACTTGCTCGAGGAAACCAAGGCCCTGCGCAAGGAGCTACAGAATACCCGTGCCGAACTGATCGAAAAGGTTGTGGACAAGGAGCTGTCAGTTGCCGACAAAACCATGTCGTATGCCACCGACACGGTCACGTACTTCTTCTACTTGATTGCCGGCGCCAGTTCGATTCTGGTTGTCATCGGCTGGAACTCCATCCGCGACATGCGGGCCCAGCTCACCAGTCTGGCGGAAAAGCGGGTAAACGAACTGGTCGTGGTTTACGAGAAACGCCTCAAGGACATTGAAGAGCAGCTGCAGCAGAAGTCCGACATCATCAACCAGAACCAGGTTGAGATTGAGCGCACCAACGAAATTCACTCCCTGTGGCTAAAAGCCAGCCAGGAGACTTCCCAGCAGAATAAAATTTCCGCGTACGACCAGATCCTGGATCTGCGCCCGGACGATGTGGAGGCGCTCAGCTATAAGGCAGATGCAGTTCTGGAAATGCAAGAACCCCTGTGGGCCATCAGCCTGTGTCAACGTGCGCTCAAGCTAGATCCAGACAACGGTCACGCACTGTATCAGCTGGCCTGTGCCTACGCCGAAATTGGCCGTTGGGAAGACTCGGTTTCCACGTTACAAAAAGCAATAGACATTTCCGAAGCTTACAGAGACGATGCCTCGGTCGACCTGAGTTTCGAGCAGCTGCGGGAGCATGAAAGCTTCCGCACACTGGTCTTCCCGGATAAGGAAGAAAGCTCGGACACCTGATTCAGACAACGTAAAAAACGTGACTTTTTCTCGGCCGGGCATCCCCGCCACTGCTGCAGTGGCCGGTGCCTTGACAAGCCCGCGGCTGTGGTGTTTGTTTAACTCGCTGAGAACAAAAGAATAACCCTGAAAAAGAAACAGGAAGGATCCAATGAAAACGTCAGTTAAAAAGCTAGTGACTGCTGTAAGCACTTCCGTTGCCCTGATGGCCGCGGGCAACGCCGCTGCAGAAATCCAGATTGGTATCGCTGGCCCGATGACCGGCCCGGTTGCCCAGTATGGTGACATGCAATTCTCCGGTGCCCGCATGGCGATCGAGCAAATCAACGCCAACGGTGGCGTGATGGGCGAGCAGCTGGTTGCCGTCGAATACGACGACGTGTGCGACCCGAAGCAGGCCGTAACCGTGGCCAACAGCATGGTGAATGATGGCGTTCAGTTCGTTATCGGCCACCTGTGCTCAAGCTCCACCCAGCCCGCGTCTGACATCTACGAAGACGAAGGCATCCTGATGGTCACCCCGGCTTCCACCAGCCCGGACATCACCGAGCGCGGCTATGAGCTGGTGTTCCGCACCATCGGTCTGGACAGCATGCAGGGCCCGGTTGCCGCCAACTATCTGGCCAGCCTGAACCCTGAGCGCGTTGCCATCGTTCACGACAAGCAGCAGTACGGTGAAGGTATTGCCACCGCCGTTCGCGATACGCTGGAAGCCAAAGGCGTCGAGATTGCCATGTTCGAAGGCATTACTGCCGGCGACAAGGACTTCTCGTCCCTGGTCACCAAAATGAAGCAGGCCGACGTGGACTTCGTTTACTACGGCGGTTACCACCCGGAGCTTGGTCTGATTCTGCGCCAGGCCGGTCAGGCTGGCCTCGACGCCCGCTTCATGGGTCCTGAGGGTGTAGGCAACAAGGACATCAACACCATCGCCGGCGAAGCCGCTGAAGGTCTTCTGGTGACCCTGCCGCCCAGCTTCGATCAGAAGGCAGAGAACCAGGCGCTGGTGAAGGCGTTCCAGGACAAGGGCGAAGACCCATCCGGCCCGTTCGTCCTGACCTCGTACGCAGCGGTCCAGCTGGTCGTCGACGGCATCAAGCAGGCTGAGTCCACCGATCCGTTTGAAGTCGCCCAGGCTCTGCGCAGCGGCAGCTTCGAAACACCGATCGGTACCGTTCAGTACGACGAAGCCGGTGATCTGCAGTCGTTTGAGTTTGTTGTTTACGAATGGCATTCAGACGGCAGCAAAACTCCGGTAAACTAAGCCGGAACCGTTAACTAACGGTAATCCAAAGAGCACCTTCTCGCCATGCCCCGGGAGAAGGTGTTTTTCTTGGCTATCAAGCTTTTTTCCGCCCCCGGCCGGATTTTCCGTACCGGGGGCGAAATTTAGCAGAGAGCGGGCATTCAGAGAGTTCCAAAAACCATGCAAGACCTCTTGTATTTCTTTCAACAACTTATAAACGGGCTGACGATCGGAAGCACTTACGCCCTCATTGCCATCGGATACACGATGGTTTATGGAATCATCGGAATGATTAACTTTGCCCATGGTGAGATCTATATGATCGGTGCCTACACGGCGCTGATTGCGATCACCGGGCTGGCAACACTGGGTATCGCCTGGCTGCCGCTGGTACTGCTTGTTGCGCTGGTGTGCGCGATGATCGTATCCAGTTCCATGGGCTGGGCCGTAGAACGGGTCGCCTATCGCCCTGTGCGTGGCCGGCACCGACTGATCCCGCTGATTTCGGCCATCGGTATGTCCATCTTCCTGCAGAACTACGTGCACCTGGCACAGGGTTCCCGGAACATTGGCTTCCCATCGCTGATTCAGGGCGGTTTCACCTTCGGTTCCGAAGGCTCTTTCCAGATGTCTCTGTCCTACATGCAGATTACGATCTTCATCACCACGCTGATCTGTATGACTGCGTTGTCTCTGTTCATTTCCCGCTCCCGCATTGGTCGGGCCTGTCGCGCCGTCTCCCAGGATCTGGGCATGGCTAACCTGCTGGGCATTGATACCAACCGCATCATTTCCGCCACCTTCGTTATTGGTGCGGCGCTGGCAGCGGTCGCGGGTCTCCTGCTTGGCATGTACTACGGCTCTATCGACCCGCTGTTCGGTTTTATTGCCGGCCTTAAAGCCTTTACTGCAGCGGTGCTGGGCGGCATCGGCAGTATTCCTGGCGCCATGCTCGGCGGTCTGATTCTGGGTGTTGCCGAGAGCATGACCTCCGGCTACCTCAGTGGCGAGTACAAGGACGTGGTCTCCTTTGGCCTGCTGATCCTGATTTTGCTGTTCAAGCCCACCGGCCTGCTTGGCAAACCGGAGGTTGAGAAAATCTGATGCCTGCTCAAAATTTCAAACACGCGCTGTTTTGCGCGGTGATCACGCTGATCATTGCCTATCCCATTCTTGGTCTGAACCTCGAAGCCCAGGGCATTAACGTAACTCTGACGGGCGCCGACACCTTTACCATTGTCAGCGTGTTTCTGGCCGCCGTCGTGGTATTCCTGTTCCAGCTGTTCCGCGACAACATCATGGGGAGCCTCCAGGGTGCCCTGTCCGGCCTGAGTTCCGGCTCTCAAAAGGAGCCGATGGCGGAGAACAAGCGCGCCAAGATCGAATCCTGGGTGCTGACCGGCATCGTGGTTCTGGCCCTGTTCTGGCCGTTTTTTGTCTCACGAGGCGCCGTTGACCTGGCTACACTGGTACTCATCTATGTGATGCTGGCCCTGGGCCTGAACGTGGTTGTGGGCCTCGCCGGCCTGCTGGACCTTGGGTACGTGGCCTTCTACGCGGTGGGCGCTTATACCTTCGCATTGCTGTCCCAGTACACCGGCATTTCCTTCTGGGTGTCGCTGCCCCTGGGTGCCCTGCTGGCCGCTCTGTTCGGTCTGGTGCTCGGATTCCCGGTCCTGCGACTCCGCGGGGATTATCTGGCGATTGTGACCCTGGGTTTTGGTGAAATCATCCGGATCCTGCTGAACAACTGGACCAGCCTGACTGGCGGCCCGAACGGTATTGGCGGCATTCCGGATCCCACACTGTTCGGCATGGAGTTCGGTCGCCGGGTGAAGGAAGAGGGCAACACCTCCTTCCACGAGACCTTCGGTATTGCCTACAGCGGCGAGCACAAAGTAATCTTTCTGTACCTGATTGCCCTGGTGCTGGCGGTCTTCACGGCTCTCGTCATCCGCCGCTTCATGCGCATGCCCGTGGGCCGTGCCTGGGAAGCCCTTCGGGAAGACGAAATCGCTGCCCGCTCTCTGGGGCTGAGCCGCACCGCTGTCAAGCTGTCCGCGTTCACCATCGGCGCTTTCTTTGCCGGTTTCGCCGGTACCGTGTTCGCCTCCAAGCAGGGCTTTATCAGCCCGGAATCGTTCGTATTCCTCGAGTCCGCCATCATCCTGGCGATCGTGGTACTGGGCGGCATGGGTTCACAGATCGGTGTGGTACTGGCCGCAATTGCCGTGACCATCCTCCCTGAACTGGCCCGTGAATTCTCCGAATACCGCATGCTGGTGTTCGGTGCCGCCATGGTACTGATGATGGTTTGGCGTCCGCAGGGACTCATGCCCATGCGCCGCATTCACATTGAACTCAACAAGCAGGATTAACGGACGATGCTAGACGTAAAGAATCTGTCCATGCGCTTTGGCGGCCTGCTGGCTGTAGATCAAGTGTCTCTGGACGTAAAAGAACGGGAAATTGTTTCCGTCATCGGCCCCAACGGGGCCGGTAAAACCACGGTATTTAACTGCATCAGCGGTTTCTACAAGCCCACCGGAGGCACCATCAGCTTCCAGGGCGAGGAAGTGCAAGGAAAGCCGGATTACCAGATTTCACGGTTGGGCATGGTGCGAACCTTCCAGCACGTGCGCCTGTTCAACCAGATGACGGTAGTGGAGAACCTGCTGGTTGCCCAGCACCGGCACCTGAATACCAACCTGATTGCCGGCCTGCTGAAAACGCCGGGCTACCGGGACCGGGAGCAAAAGGCCCTGGACCGTGCTGCTTACTGGCTGGACCGCGTAGGCCTTCTGGAACTCGCTAACCGGGAAGCCGGCAACCTCGCGTATGGCCAGCAGCGCCGGCTGGAAATCGCCCGCTGCATGGTGACCGAGCCCAACCTGCTGATGCTCGACGAGCCGGCAGCAGGTCTCAATCCGGCGGAAACCAAGGATCTCAACCAGCTGATTGTAAGCTTGAAAGAAGATTACTGCGTTTCCGTGCTGTTGATTGAGCACGATATGAGTCTGGTCATGGATATTTCCGACCGCATCAACGTAATCAACCAGGGTCGTCCTCTTGCCAGCGGAACTCCGGACGAGATCCGCCAGAACGACGACGTGATCAAAGCTTACCTGGGTGAGGCCTGAGGAAATCCAATGCTAGTACTAGAAAATGTCCATACCCACTACGGTAAGATCGAGGCGCTGCATGGCGTCTCGGTTGAGGTCAACAAAGGTGAGATTGTCTCCCTGATTGGTGCCAACGGCGCCGGTAAGACCACCCTGCTGATGACGGTTTGCGGCACCCCCCAGGCCACATCCGGCCGGGTGATCCTGGAAGGCCGGGATATTACCCATGAGCCCACCTCGCAGATCATGCGTTCCGGCATTGCCATCGTGCCTGAAGGCCGCCGCATCTTCTCGGGCCTGACGGTGGAAGAAAACCTTCACATGGGAGGCTTCTTCAACACCAAGGCGGAGATTCGCAAGAGCCAGGATCATGTGTACGAACTGTTTCCGCGCCTGAAGGAACGGGAGAGCCAGCGCGCAGGCACCATGTCCGGCGGTGAGCAACAGATGCTGGCCATCGGCCGCGCCCTGATGAGCAAGCCGCGCATGATCATCCTGGACGAACCCTCGCTGGGCCTTGCCCCGATCGTGATCAAGCAGATTT
This sequence comes from Marinobacter sp. F4216, assembly GCF_019931195.1. Taxonomy (GTDB): domain Bacteria; phylum Pseudomonadota; class Gammaproteobacteria; order Pseudomonadales; family Oleiphilaceae; genus Marinobacter; species Marinobacter suaedae. The sequence goes on from NZ_JAIOUO010000004.1 coordinate 14,747, forward strand.
TCGAGATCATCGGCCACCTGCGCGACGAGGGGATCACCGTCTTCCTGGTCGAACAGAACGCCCACCAGGCGCTCAACCTGGCGGACCGTGGCTATGTGCTCGAAACCGGCAAGATCCGCCTGCACGACACCGGCAAGAACCTTTTGGCCAACCCGGAAGTGCAAAATGCCTATCTCGGCGGCTGATGAATGAATCATCAGTATCCTGAAGCCGGCGCATGGTTCCATGCGCCGGCTTTTGTGTTTTTAAACACGACACAAACTCCCCTCCCCGATTTTTTCAGGAGAAATCAATTACTCACACCGCTTTCCGCTTGCACTTTCGGGTTTTGAACTATACTCAGACGAACGGTAATCCTGTCTCCGCACAAACCAGTCAGGGCCGTTTCCGCAATGCAGCGCCCGATTCCGGGCCTCCATGCGTTGACCGCGCAACCACACAAAGGAGTGGATAATGAAAAAACTGATTGCAGGTGCAGTTCTTCTGGGTGCTTCGTCTCTCGCATTTGCTCAGCCGGGCTGTGGCGTTGGCGCCATGATCTGGAAGGGCCAGTCCGGGGCGGCCCCGCACATTCTAGCGGCGACCACCAACGGCACTTTCGGTAACCAGACGCTGGGTATGACCACCGGCACGCTGGGTTGCGACACCGATCAGTCTGTACAATCCATGGCGTTGTTCATGGACAACAACATCGACAAGGTCGCCCGCGACATGTCCCGCGGCAGTGGTGAAAATCTCGACACAATGGCGGTCCTGCTGGGTGTAGATCCGGCCGATCGAGACGCCTTCCGCAAGGTGCTGCAGGATAACTTCGCCACCATCTTCCCCAACTCAGACACCACGTCCGGTGAAGCGGTTGACGCCATCGTTGCCGTACTGGAAAAGGACAAGACCCTGAGCAAGTACGTCTCGGCTTAATGTCGATGATCTAAGGAATGCCCGAGCGCCACGGATGGCAAAGCCTTTCTGTATTCCATCACGCTAAAATCCGGAAGTATTAAAACCCATGGGCAATCTGTTCCGCCTGGGGCTTGTAGTGTGCTGGCTGGCTCAGTTCCCGCTTGCACAGGCCCAATCGACACTTGCTGATAGCAACAAGCTGTATCTGGACCCTGCGTGGCTGACGCTGGGTCACTACCACCCCGACAAATTTGGCGGCGGCTATACGAGCCAGGCGGACGATCCGGCCTTTTTTCTGAGCGAACAGGGGAAACACTCCCCGGAATCAGAGTTAACTGCCACACTGGACGCCATCCAGCAACCCGGTAATGGCGATGGTCATGCCCAATGCCGGTTCCCGGCCCGCACCGCCTGGCTGGCAGACACGCTCGATCTCTCTTTGCCTCGGGTTACCTGCCCGGCCTATCGGGAATGGGCTAACGAACTCAATACCGCGAGTGTGACACTGGTATTTGCGGCCTCCTACCTGAACAGCCCCTCGTCCATGTTCGGCCACACCTTCCTGCGCCTCGATCCCCCAAGCACGGACGCCACCACCAATCTGTTGCTGGCAAGCACCATCTCCTATGCGGCCGATGCCGCCGCCCACGACAGTGAACTCCTGTTTGCCTACAAGGGCATCTTTGGCGGGTATCCGGGGATTACCAGCGTTCAGCCCTACTACGAGAAGATTCGCCTGTATTCCGATATCGAACATCGAGACTTGTGGGAATATCGGCTCAATCTGTCGGAAACTGAGGTGGATCAGTTGCTGGCACACGCCTGGGAAATTCAGGATCGCAACTTCGATTACTACTTCTTCGATGAGAACTGTGCTTATCGTTTGTTAGCCCTTATCGATGTAGCGCGGCCGGGCACCCGGTTGTTGGGCGAAGTATCCACACACGCGATTCCATCCGATACCGTGCGATGGGTGCTGGACAAGGATCTGGTCCGCGATATTCACTACCGCCCCTCGGCCGCTACCGAAGTGGCTTACAGTCTGAACATACTGCCCGAGGCACATCAGGACCTGGCCGCTGCCATTGCCACTGGCGACATCAGCGCGGAATCCGAAGAGCTTGCGGGACTGTCTGATGAAGAACGGGCCCGACTCCTGGATGCCACCTACGATTACGTGCGCTACCAGAGCGAAGCGGAAGACTGGCCCCGGGACTATGCTGCGCCCCTGTCCCACCAACTCCTGAAAGAGCGCAGCAAGGTGGATGACGCAGTGGCATTACCCTCGCCGCCCCAGCCTGCTGTAAGGGATGACGAGGGCCACAACACCTTTCGCGCCAGCCTGGGCGCTGGACAGATCGACCATCGCGAGTTTATCCGCCTTAGCCTGCGCCCTGCCTATCACGACCTCCTTGACCCTCCGGCGGGTTATCGGGAAGGTGCGCAACTCCAGTTTCTAGGATTGGATACCCGCTACTACACTGATAATGATGAATGGCAGGTTGAGGAATTAATCGGCGTCGAAATCCGATCCCTCAGCCCCAGGGATGCGTTTTTCGAACCGCTTTCCTGGCAGGTTGGGTTCGGTGGGCGCCGTACTGACACCGGTAGTAAGCGAGTATTTACTGCCTACCTGGATGGTGGGGCCGGTGGAAGCTGGAAACTTGAGGACCATATGCAAGCTTTTGCTCTGGCCACCGCCGACCTTGAGGTGGACGACGAGCTTCGCCGTGGTTATGACGTCGCACCCGGGGTTGACGTGGGCCTGCTGTACCAGGCGCCTCGCCTGAGCCTGCTCGCGGGCCTGAAGACAAAGGCGTGGATTGTCAGTGACCAGCATCGCCAGGATCAGGCCTACGCCAGGGCCGGCTGGCATTTCCAAAGGGGTCTGAGCCTGTACACCGAATTGACCCGGGAAGACCACTACGACAGGTACCAGAGCATATGGCAAGCCGGCGTTCACGCATACTTCTGATGGTTCGGGAGGCAACCCTGAAAACCAGGCTTGCCGTGGTTCTGGCCGGCCTCGGGCTGATGACGGGTTGCAGTAGTGCATTTTTCTACCCCGACGACATCACCTACGTCACACCGGGACGCCTTAACCTGACCTACGAGGACGTTTATCTGGACACCCGTGACGGGGAAACCCTGCATGGCTGGTGGCTACCCGCAGAACCCTCTGAGGCACCACCCAAAGGCACTGTGTATTTTCTCCATGGCAATGCCCAGAATATCAGCAGCCACATCCTGAACGTGTCCTGGCTGCCGGAGCAGGGCTATAACGTCTTTGCCCTGGATTATCGGGGCTATGGTAAGTCAACGGGTGCACCAGACATTGAAGGCGCCCTTCACGACGCAGAAACCGGCCTCAACTGGCTGAACACACGGGACGAAGTCCGCACAGGACCTCTTTTCCTGCTGGGCCAGAGCCTTGGCGGAGCGCTGGGGGTCGCGCTGGCGAGTGAATGGATCAAGCGAGGCAAAGAGCCGGGCATCGACGGGGTGATCATCGACGGCGCATTTTCCGGGTTTCGCGGTATCGCAAGGGAAAAACTCAGCAGCTTCTGGCTGACCTGGCCACTTCAAATTCCCCTGAGCTGGACCATTCCGGACGATTACGAAGGCGTGGACCGAGTCAGGGATATCAGCCCGGTTCCCCTGCTGGTGATTCACAGCCTTCGGGATGAGGTGATCCCGTTCCATCATGGCAAGGCGCTTTTCGAAGCAGCAGCCCAGCCCAAACGACTGATCGCTACCGACACCCCGCACGCTGCGACGTTCATTCTTCCTGAACATCGGATCACCGCGCTGAGCTTTTTCGACGAGGCCGGCGCCGAGCAAACCCAGGTATCCGCCGCTCAGGAGCCATAAAAAAACCCGCATCTCCCTGAGGAGTGCGGGTTTTTCCTTCAGCCGCCAGCTATCAGGCGGAGAAGTCGGTCGGCTGCTCGCCTTCCTTCACTTCTTTCATGGACAGCTTGACGCGACCGCGGTTGTCCACATCCAGCACCTTAACCAGAACTTCCTGGCCTTCGCTCAGCTCGTCAGTCACGTTCTCGATGCGACGGTCAGAGATCTGGGAAATGTGCACCAGACCATCCTTGCCAGGCAGGATGTTAACGAAGGCACCGAAGTCCACAATGCGCTCAACGCGACCACTGTAGATGGCACCCACTTCGATTTCAGCAGTGATTTCAGTAACCCGCTTGACCGCGGCCTGAGCAGAAGCCTGGTCGTCGGCGTAGATTTTCACATTGCCGTCATCGTCCAGATCGATGGAAGCACCGGTCTCTTCACAGATAGCACGGATGGTGGCCCCACCCTTGCCGATCACGTCTCGGATCTTGTCCGGGTTGATCTTGATTGCGGTTATGCTCGGTGCACGGTCAGACAGTTCCGGACGGGACTCGGCAATCACCTTGTTCATCTCTCCCAGGATGTGCAGACGCGCTTCGTGAGCCTGCTCCAGAGCGATTTCCATGATCTCGTCGGTGATACCGTTGATCTTGATATCCATCTGCAATGCGGTCACACCATCTTTGGTACCGGCTACTTTGAAGTCCATGTCGCCCAGGTGATCTTCGTCACCCAGGATATCGGTCAGTACCGCGAACTTGTCGCCTTCCTTGACCAGACCCATGGCGATACCGGCAACCGGAGCCTTCAGCGGTACACCCGCGTCCATCAGAGCCAGGCTGGAGCCACACACGGAGGCCATGGAGCTGGAACCGTTGGATTCGGTGATCTCGGATACCGCACGGATGGTGTACGGGAACTCGTCGATGGTCGGCATAACCGCCGCAACACCACGCTTGGCCAGACGACCGTGACCGATCTCACGACGGCCCGGGCTGCCCATACGACCGGCTTCACCAACGGAGTACGGAGGGAAGTTGTAGTGGAACAGGAACGGATCCTTACGCTCGCCTTCCAGCGCATCGATGATCTGCATATCACGGGCAGTACCCAGAGTCGCAGTTACGATGGCCTGGGTCTCACCGCGGGTAAACAGGGCAGAACCGTGAGTGCTCGGCAGGACGCCAACTTCGATCTCGATCGGACGAACGGTCTTGTTGTCACGACCATCGATACGCGGCTTGCCGTCAATAACCTGGTTGCGAACAACCGACTTCTCGATCTTGCCGAAGTACTTCTTCACTTCCTCTTCGGACGGCTGGCCTTCTTCTTCCCCGGCCAGTTTCTCAACCGCAGCAGTCTTGATCTCGCCCAGACGCGCATAACGCTCCATCTTGTCACGGATGGTGTAGGCTTCTTCGATCTGGCCAGCAAACTCGCCCTTGATGGCATTCAGCAGTTCGGTATTTTCCTGCTCTGGCTGCCACTCCCAGCGCGGCTTGCCGATTTCAGCAGAAAACTCTTTGATGGCGGTAATGGCAGTCTGCATTTCCTGGTGACCATACAGAACGGCACCCAGCATCTGATCTTCGGTCAGGCCCTTGGCTTCGGACTCAACCATCAGAACCGCTTCGTCAGTACCGGCCACAACCATGTCCAGCAGCGAGGTTTCCAGTTCCTCGAAGGTCGGGTTCAGGAAGTAGCCACGCTCGTTGGTGAAGGCAACACGAGCTGCGCCGATCGGGCCGTCGAACGGAATGCCGGAGATAGCCAGAGCCGCGGAAGCAGCCAGCATGGCAGCAATGTCCGGATCCTGGGTCTTGTTGGCAGACATCACGGTCAGGACAACCTGAACTTCATTCATGTAGCCATTCGGGAACAGAGGACGGATCGGACGATCGATCAGGCGAGATGTCAGGGTTTCCTTTTCAGAAGGACGACCTTCACGCTTGAAAAAACCACCGGGGATTTTGCCCACGGCGTAGGTCTTCTCGGTGTAGTTAACGGTCAGCGGGAAGAAGCCCTGGCCCGGCTTTGGCTCTTTAGCGCCAACAACGGTGCCCAGTACGGACACATCGTCGATGGAGACCAGAACGGCGCCGGTTGCCTGACGGGCAATACGACCGGTTTCCAGAGTGACGGTCTTGCCACCCAGTTCAAACGTTTTCTTGGTAGGGGTTAGATTCAGGTTCACAAATCGCTCCTGGCAATGTGTTTCCAATTCATTCAACCGATGCCCGCGGGAATCGGTCATGTCGATTGCAGTTCAGTGCCAAGGCATCCAAAAAACACTCTGTCTGAAAGCTAACAGGCTGTTGCAAAACCCCGGAGATTTCTTTGGCGAACACCCGGGCTTTCAACAACCTGCTATCAGTTTCGGCTTTCGGTTACGACAGATGGGCTCCCTCGATGATTGACACGTTCACTGCGGCTTTCTTGAAGAGAAATACACAACCGGCAGAACCCGTGAGGATTCCGCCGGTTGTTCGGGCTCAACGGCGCAAGCCGTCAATGCCCTGAAGGTCAAAAAGACCCTATTAACGACGCAGACCAAGACGCTTGATCAGCTCCAGATAACGGTCAGCGTTCTTACGCTTCAGGTAGTCCAGCAGCTTACGACGCTGGTTTACCATGCGAATCAGGCCGCGGCGGGAATGGTGATCCTGCTTGTTGGCCTTGAAGTGATCCTGCAGCTTGTTGATGTTGGCGCTCAGCAGAGCTACCTGAACTTCAGGAGAGCCGGTATCGCCATCACCTTGCTGATAATCCTTTACGATCTGAGCTTTCTCTTCGGCAGAAAGAGCCATAATTCACCTCATTGTTTGCGGTGCTTTCGAATACAGCCGAACCGCGCACCTCTACAGCCCGGCTACTTCAGCGGACGTTAAAATTTCCCGCTGTTCTTTACCAGCCGACGGGGCGCTAACTCACACTCCTCGCCGTCCGGCAATGCTTCGGCCACCCCCAGAAAACGGTCGGCACCATACAAGCGCACATACCCGCTCAGGGATGAGCCCGGTATTCTAACTGGTTGTCCGTTCAATATCGACACTGATGCCGGTTCCGGCAAGCGAACCTCCGGAAACATGGCCAGCGCTGAATCTGGCGGCAACAAAAGACCATCCAGACTCTCTCCCTCAGCCCGGAGGTTCTCAAGCTGCTGGATTTCATGAGCATTTTCCAGGGTATAACCAGATGCCATGGTTCTCCGCAGCGCGGTAACGTGAGCACCACAGCCCAGCGCCTCGCCGATATCCTCGACGAGTGAGCGAATGTACGTACCTTTCGTACAGGTCACCGCCAGATCCAGCTCATTGTCGCGAACAGCCAATAGCCTCAATTCATAAATCGTTACGGGTCGCGCGGGCCGTTCGATCTCGATACCCTCCCGGGCATACTCGTACAGGGGACGACCTTTGTGCTTGAGCGCGGAATACATCGACGGCACCTGCTCAATAGCGCCCCGAAAACGATCAAGTATCGGCTCAAGGACTTCTGGCGTCAGACCAGACGGTACCGGCTTTTCCTCAACCACAGCGCCTTCACTGTCGCCCGTTTCCGTACTTACGCCCAGATGGGCGGTGGTGATGTAGGCCTTGTCACTGTCCAGCATCAACTGCGAAAACTTGGTAGCTTCGCCAAAGCACAGCGGCAACACACCCGTGGCCAGAGGATCGAGAGCGCCTGTGTGCCCTGCCTTGGCAGCACCCATCAAACGCTTGACCTGTTGGAGAATACCGTTGGAGGTGACGCCCTGCGGCTTGTCGATCACCAGAATTCCGTTGACGTCACGACCTTTGCGTCTTCGGCTCAATCGCTCGACTCCGGATCTTTCGGGTCACTGTTATCCCGCTTGACCGCAGGTTCGTCGCCGACCGCTTTGCGGATCAGGGAATCGAGCCGTCGGCTGTAACCTTGCAGGGTATCAAAATGGAAGCGCAGTTGCGGGACAACCCGCAACTTCATGGCGCGGCCAACCTGACCCCGCAGGAACCCGGCCGCCTTGTTTAAGACGGCGATGGATTCCTTCACTTCCGGGGAGTTCTCTGACAACTCCTCGGCCGACAGCAGCGAGATATAGACATCCGCATAGCCAAGGTCACGGCTGACCTTTACGGCATTCACGGTGACCATGCCTACCCGCGGATCTTTAACTTCCCGCTGGATCAGCGTGGCCAACTCCCGCTGCATCTGATCGCCGATGCGATCTACACGACTGAATTCGCGTGCCATCAAGCCCCCGAAGATTTGAGCTCACGCTCTACCCTGACGCGATCGAAGACCTCGATCTGGTCACCGACTTTCACATCGTAACCCTTAACGCCAATACCACACTCCATGCCATTACGGACTTCCGGCACGTCATCCTTGAAGCGACGCAGGGATTCCAGCTCACCCTCAAAGATAACCACGTTGTCCCGCAGTACACGGATCGGCTTGTTCCGGTAGACGGTCCCCTCAGTCACCATACAGCCAGCCACCTGGCCAAACTTCGGCGAACGGAACACGTCACGAACGTCGGCGATACCAACGATGTCTTCGCGGAATTCCGGCGCCAGCATGCCAGTCAGCGCTGCTTTCACATCATCGATCAGGTTGTAGATGATGCTGTAATAACGCAAATCCAGGCCTTCCTGCTCTACCAGACGCTTGGCCGCAGTATCCGCCCGCACGTTGAAGCCGAAAATGACCGCACTGGATGCCATCGCCAGGGACACATCGGTCTCGGCGATACCGCCCACGCCGGAAGACACGATCTTGACCTGCACTTCGTCGTTGCCCAGATCCTGCAAGGCCTTGCTGATTGCTTCCAGAGAACCACGCACATCGGTCTTGAGCACAACGTTGAGGGTCTTGACCTCGTCCTTGCCCATGTTCTCGAACAGGTTCTCCAGCTTCGCTGCCTGCTGGCGCTGCAATCGTTGCTCACGCTCACGGGACTGACGGAACTCGGCCAGTTCTTTGGCCTTCTTCTCGTCAACAACCGCCAGGAACTCATCGCCGGCGTCCGGGGTACCGTTCAGGCCCAGGATTTCGACCGGAATAGCCGGTCCGGCTTCTTTAACCTGCTTGCCTGCTTCGTCGGTCATCGCCCGGACTTTACCGAAGTAAGGACCGGCAACAACCATGTCACCCTGGCGCAAGGTGCCGTTCTGCACCAGCACAGTGGCAACGGAACCACGGCCACGCTCAAGACTGGATTCAACCACAACGCCCTTGGCCGGGGCGTCCGGAGACGCCTCAAGCTCCAGCATTTCTGACTGAAGGATCAGCGCTTCGAGCAGATCATCAATACCGGCGCCAGTGTGCGCAGACACCGGAACGAACTGAACATCACCGCCCCAGTCTTCCGGAATGACTTCCATACTCGCCAGTTCGTTCTTCACGCGGTCAGGATCGGCTTCTTCCTTGTCCATCTTGTTGATGGCAACAACGATAGGCACACCGGCAGAACGAGCGTGATCCACCGCTTCCTTGGTCTGCGGCATGACGCCGTCATCCGCCGCGACAACCAGAACCACGATATCGGTGCACTGAGCACCACGCGCCCGCATGGCGGTGAACGCCGCGTGGCCCGGAGTATCCAGGAAAGAAACCATACCGTGATCGGTTTCTACGTGGTAAGCACCGATGTGCTGGGTAATGCCGCCGGATTCGCCGGAAGCGACCTTGGTGCGACGAATGTAGTCAAGCAGCGAGGTCTTACCATGGTCAACGTGACCCATGACACTGACCACCGGCGCTCGTTTGATCGTCTCCTTGCCTTCAACAGCAAGCTCGCTGAGCACTTCTTCTTCGTATGCATCTTCGCTGACGAGCTTGGCCTTGTGGCCCAGCTCCTCAGTTACCAGAACCGCAGTTTCCTGGTCCAGTGCTTGGTTGATGGTAGCCATCACACCCATTCCCATGAGTGTCTTGATGACATCCGCCGCCTTTACGGCCATGCGCTGGGCAAGGTCACCGACGGTAATTGTTTCTGGAATTTCAACTTCTCTGACCATAGGCTTGGTCGGCTTTTCGAAGCCGTGACGCTTATCTTTGGGTTTCTTTTTCGCCCGCAGCGGTTTACGAAGGGTGGAAGATTCTTCGTCCTCTGAAATGACCAGAGGTTCCTCCACCGGACGGCTGCGCGGCCCACGATGGCCTGCCGACTTCTTCTTCGGCTTGCCTTCGTCCATGTCGTCCCCGCGTTCACGGCCTTTTTCTTTTTTCTTCTTGCTGTGCTTGCGATCCTTGCCCTCATCCTCGGGCGGCGGCATCGGAATCTCTGAGGGTTCCGGCACCTGCTCCGCTTCTTCGGTCGGGGCGGGTTCTTGCTCTACTTCAGGCTCTGCCTTGGCTTCAACCGTTGGCTCAGCCTGTGTCTGTTCGGTTTCCTGCACCTGCTCGGCAGCGGCCTTCGGTGCTTCCTCTACCACCGCCTCTTCAGGCACCTGAGCCTGTGCTTCCGGCGTCTCTGCTTCGGGCTGGAGCTCTGCTCGCTTGATATACGTCCGGCGCTTGCGCACCTCTACGTTGACCGTCTTGGTCTTGCCCGCCTTCAGAGTAGTCGTTGTTTTACGCTTAAGCGTAATTTTGCGCGGCTCGGCTTCGGCCTCACCGTGAGTTTTTCTCAAGTAGGCCAGCAACTGCTGCTTCTCGTCACTGGTCACAGAATCGGTTTCAGCGCGAGCCTTGAGACCCGCCTCAACAATCTGCTTCAGCAGACGATCCACGGGAGCGCCTATATCATCGGCCAGTTGTTTAACCGTTACTTCTGCCATACTGGTCCTCCTCCCGAATTAAGCCTGGTCTTCAAACCAGGGGGCACGTGCGGTCATGATCAACTGCCCGGCACGCTCTTCATCCATACCTTCGATCTCAAGCAGGTCGTCAACAGACTGCTCTGCCAGATCCTCCATGGTGCGCACACCCTTGCCCGCCAGCTTGAACGCCAGGGCACGGTCCATGCCATCCATTTCCAACAAATCTTCGGCCGGCTCTGCGCCTTCAAGCGCTTCTTCGCTCGCCAGTGCCTGGTTCAGCAGCACATCCTTGGCGCGACGACGGAGTTCCGTGACGGTCTCCTCATCGAAGCCCTCGATGGCCAGCATTTCCTCCATGGGCACATAGGCCACCTCTTCAATGGAGGTGAAGCCTTCTTCGATCAGCACACCGGCGAACTCATCATCCACATCCAGATTGGAAGTGAAGTGCTCAACCAGACGGCTGTATTCCTGCTCCTGACGTTCGCCCGCTTCTTCTTCGGTCATCACGTTCAGGGTCCAACCGGTCAGATCAGTGGCCAGACGCACGTTCTGGCCGTTTCGACCGATGGCCTGTGCAAGATTGTCTTCCGCCACAGCGACGTCCATGGTGTTGCGATCCTCATCCATCACGATGGACGCGACCTCTGCGGGCGCCATGGCGTTGATCACCAGTTGTGCCGGATTGTCATCCCACAGAACGATGTCCACACGCTCGCCACCCAGCTCGTTAGATACGGCTTGGACGCGGGAACCGCGCATACCGACGCAGGCACCAACAGGATCTATGCGACGGTCGTTCGTCTTTACGGCAATTTTCGCACGGGAACCCGGATCACGGGCCGCGCCACGAATCTCAATCAACTCTTCCGCAATTTCAGGCACTTCGATGCGGAACAACTCGATCAGCATCTGTGGAGCCGTGCGGCTCAGGATCAACTGAGGGCCACGGTGATCCGTGCGAATTTCCAGCAGCAACGCACGCACACGGTCACCCATGCGGAACGTTTCCCGCGGAATCAGGTGTTCACGGGGCAGCAACGCTTCGGCATTGGAACCCAGATCGACAATGACATTGTCCCGCGTCACTTTCTTTACGGTGCCGGAAACCAGCTCGCCAATACGGTCACGGTAGCTGTCGACAATCTTGGTGCGCTCAGCTTCACGGACCTTCTGGAAAATAATCTGCTTGGCCGCCTGGGCGCCGATCCGGCCAAAGGCGACAGACTCGATTTTCTCCTCGTGGATATCACCCGGCTGCAGTGCCGTGTCAATTTCTTCGGCCTCCTGCAGCGTGAGCTCGGTGCCCAGTGCAGGAACCGCGTCATTGTCCACCACCAGCCAGCGGCGGAAGGTTTCGTATTCACCGGTGCGACGATCAATGGCAACCCGAATATCCGCTTCCTCGTCCTCGTACCGCTTTTTAGCAGCAGTGGCGAGCGCGAGCTCGATCGCTTCAAAAATCACATCCTTCTCGACACCTTTTTCGTTCGAGACGGATTCAACAACCAGCAAGATCTCTTTACTCATTGGATTGCCCTGCCCTCTAGATAAACCGTACGTCTAACAAATTCTTTTCGTTGGAATTCACTCAAATACCGGAACGATATTCGCACGTTCGATGCTTTCGAACGGCAACAGGTATTCGTGGTCATCCACCACGATCACCACGTCCTCGCCTTCGACCCCCTTGATGAGCCCCAGGAATTTCCGGCGACCCTCAAAAGCCATGCGCAACCGGAGCTCCACCTTATGCCCTACATAGGCCTGATATTGCTCAAGGCGGAATAGTGGCCGGTCCATTCCCGGAGAAGACACCTCAAGGGTGTACTCGGTCTGGATGGGATCTTCCACATCCATGACACCGCTGATCTGGCGGCTGACTTTTTCGCAATCTTCAACAGAAATGCCGCTCTCGACATTGTCAATAAAGACGCGCAGGGTGGAATGACGGCCCTGGGAGCGAAACTCAATACCCCAGTAGTCATACCCCATCCCCTCGACCACAGGTCGCAGGAGTTCTTCGAGTTGTTGCAGCTTGGCTGACACCTTGTGCCTTCTCCGTATTCAGTTTCTGTGCCCCACAAACAAAAAAAGGGCTGTTAATCAGCCCTTTTTATGCATCAGGGCCCGATGCGCCAGGCCCCTTAATCAAAAAGCCCCTTGCTTGGGGCCTTTTGTTGCAAGTACTCACAGGAAGCAAACCGATAAACCACTTCCTGCTGACAGACACCTGGCCTGCCAGAAACCCGAAAGCGTTAAAAACGCCCACCGGTTCCAATATCCGCCGGAGTATAGAGACGCCCAACGGACTGGTCAAGGACTGACCAAAAAAAACGGCCTGGATACTCCAAGCCGCCTTTTACTATATGGTGCCCAGGGCCGGACTCGAACCGGCACGGCTTTCGCCACTACCCCCTCAAGATAGCGTGTCTACCAGTTTCACCACCTGGGCAATTCTTTTACTCGAGCTCGGGGAGTCCTGACTCCTCGCCCTCAAGATCAACTTCGACGCCGGACTCGTCTTCCGCAGGCTGGGCCGAAGGAGCGGTTTCGTCAGAAGACTCCTCAACGACCGGAATACCGGCCTCACCAGCTACTTCCGCACGCTGCTTGGCGAACACGGCCAGCGAAAAGCTGGTCACAAAAAACACGATGGCCAGCATGGTGGTCAGACGGGTCAGAAAACTACCACTGCCCTGACTACCAAACACAGTCTGGGAGGCACCGCCACCAAATGCCGCACCGGCATCCGCGCCTTTGCCCTGCTGAATCAGCACCAGACCTACCAGCGCGATGGCAATCACTACGTGCACAACGACTACCAGTGTTTCCATCCAGTCCATAATAACTCTCGCGAACTTAGCCTTTGGCACCCGCCGGCATAGCCCGGCAAATGCTTATAAAATCATTTTCAACCAATGACGCCCCACCAATAAGACCGCCATCAATATCCGGCTGGGCGAAAAGCGCGGCAGCATTATCCGCTTTTACACTTCCGCCGTAAAGCACCGACACTGATTCTGCCGGCGCCCCCATATCGGCAAGCACTTTCCGAATTTCGGCATGCATTGCCTGAGCGTCTTCTGCGGTTGCCGTCTTGCCAGTACCGATCGCCCAAACGGGTTCGTAGGCAACCACAATCTGCGACCACTGATCACCGGTCACGGTCGCAAGCCCCTTACGAACCTGACCAGCAACAACATCAACCGCTCGGCCAGCTTCCCGCTGCTCAAGGGTCTCCCCGACACAAACAACTGCGCGAAGCCCGCCCTTCAAGAGCAAAGACACTTTTTCTGCAACCAACTCGTCGGTCTCACCAAACAGTTGGCGCCGTTCAGAGTGGCCGACCAATGCAAACTGACACCCCTGATCCACTGCCATTCCGGCGGATATCTCGCCGGTGTACGCGCCAGATGGCCATTGCCCGATATTCTGGACACCAACACTGAGCTCACCACCGGCTTTATCAGCAACGTCCCGGACATAGATTGCGGGAGGGATGATAACAACCTCCACACCATTATCAAGAGACGCGACCTCTGAGCGGACCGAGCCAACCAGAGTAGTTACCAGGTCTTTCGACCCGTTCATCTTCCAATTTCCGGCTACGATCTTCCGACGCATGACAGCTCCCAACCCTGAGGGAGGCCGAACTATACAGGACTCCCCCTCTCCAGACAACCGACCAAAATCAGAATTTCAGTCGCAGGATCCTTCGACGACTTTGGCCAGATTCCGGGCGACCTGTTCGATCTGCTCGGCGTCCTGCCCCTCGGCCATCACCCGGATTAGCGGCTCGGTTCCCGACGCCCTGAGCAGAATTCGCCCGGCTTCACCCAACTTCGCTTCCGCCTCACGCACTGCAGAAACAATATCTTCGCGGGAAAGGGGATCGAATCGTTCTGCCACGCGCACGTTGATCATGGTCTGAGGGAGCTTGCTCATGCCCTGACGAAGCTCCGACAGCCTCTTACCCGACTTACGGATGGACAAAAGCGCCTGCAGCGCCGAAACAATGCCATCGCCCGTGCTGGTGCAGTCGCGAATCACCATATGTCCGGACCCTTCGCCACCGAGCACCCAGTTGCGGGCCGTCAGGCGCTCCATGACGTAACGATCCCCCACCTTGGCGCGCTCGAATTCGATGCCTTGCTCTTTGAGGGCCAATTCAACACCGAGATTGGTCATCAAGGTACCAACCACACCACCTTTGAGGCTGCCCTCAGCAAATCGCTGGGATGCAATGATGTACAGCAACTCATCGCCATCGACCTCAGATCCGTCACTGTCCACCATCAACACCCGGTCACCGTCGCCGTCAAAGGCAATCCCGAGGTCCGCTCCCTTTTCGACAACGAAGTGCTTAAGGGCGTCGAGACTGGTGGACCCCACACTGAGATTGATATTCAGCCCATCGGGCGACGCTCCGATGACCGACACTTTGGCCCCCAACTCCCGGAACACCTTGGGTGCCACGTTATAGGTCGCCCCATGGGCACAATCCAGAACGATGTTCAGGCCATCAAGGGTGAACTCATTGGGCACCGTGCTCTTGCAGAACTCCACGTAACGCCCGGGCGCATCTTCAATTCGCGATGCCTTGCCAAGCTCCTCGGAAGGACCCACCACCAAGGGCTTGTCCAGCCACTGCTCGATCTCTGCTTCCAGGCGGTCATCCAGTTTCGTACCCAGGGCAGAGAAGAACTTGATTCCGTTGTCGTGATGGGGATTGTGAGAGGCACTGATCACGATGCCGGCAGAGGCTCGAAAGGTGCGGGTAAGATAGGCAATGGCCGGCGTGGGCATCGGCCCCAGAAGCTTCACATCGACCCCGGCCGCCGAAAGACCAGCCTCCAGGGCCGACTCGAACATGTAGCCCGACAACCGGGTGTCCTTGCCAATCAACACACTGTTACGCTGACCAGCCCGCTTGAAGGCCATACCGGCCGCCCAGCCCAGCTTGAGCATGAACTCAGGCGTAATCGGTGATTCACCAACCCGTCCGCGAATCCCATCGGTACCGAAATACTTTCTTTCTGACATTAATGCGCCTCCCTCATCGCCGTGACCACTTTCACGGCATCGACTGTCTCTCTCACATCGTGCACCCGGACGATGCTGACCCCCTTCATGGCGGATATTGTTGCTGCCGCGAGACTGGCCGACAAACGCTCGCCCACCTCACGACCAGTAATGGCGCCGAGCATGGATTTACGGGACATGCCTACCAGCAAAGGATGGCCCAGCAAATGAAACTGCTCCAGAGCTGCCAGAAGCTGAAGGTTGTGATCCAGCGTTTTGCCGAAACCAAATCCAGGGTCCAAAACGATATTCTCCGGCTTCACACCGGCCAACTCAGCCGCCCGGACCCGCTCTGTCAAAAAAGCGCTCACCTCTCGTCGCACATTCCGGTATTCCGGGCGCAGCTGCATGGTGTCCGGCTCCCCCTGAATGTGCATCAAACACACCGGCACGCCGGCCCGGGCAGCAGCGTCAAGCGCACCATCCCGCCGTAAAGCGCGTACATCATTCAACAAGCCCGCCCCGAGGCGCACCGCTTCGGTCATGACCTCGGGGGAACTGGTATCCACCGAGACCACCGCGTCGAGCTCGCTGGCAATCTTTTCGACCACCGGACACACGCGGTCCATCTCTTCCTGAACGGATACCGGGGCGGCACCAGGACGAGTGGACTCACCACCCACGTCGATAAAGCCAGCACCTTCCGACACCATTTGACGGGCCCGCACCAGCGCCGCATCCGGGCGATTGAAACGCCCGCCATCGGAAAACGAATCCGGGGTAACGTTCAACACGCCCATGACATGACACCGGGACATATCCAGAACTCGTCCGGCAAAATTCATTTCCATATAAAGTCCACCCGATCTGATTGCAGAAGCAACAAAAAACAGACGCCGCCCGTTTCCGGGCGGCGCCTATATCCGTGCGCTACTGGATGGTCGGCAGTTACCGACCGATCAGTGCTCACCTGCCGGACGCCCGACCTCAGGCTGGCGCCCGTCGTCGTCATCCTTCTTCGACTCAGCCGGCTTCGGCTCTTCAGCCTGCACACCGCCAGTCGGACCGTTATCACCCCAGCCTTTGGGTGGGCGTGGCACTCGTCCTTCCATGATGTCGTCAATCTGGAAACGGTCGATGGTTTCGTACTTCATCAGGGCGTCTGCCATCAAATCGAGCTTGTCACGATTATCAACCAGCAAGTGACGAGCCTTTTCGTAACAGGTATCGATGATTTCGCGAACCTCGTCATCAATGCGGCGTGCGGTTTCCTGAGAGTGCACGGAATGAGACTGTCCGGCCGTACGACCAAGGAACGGCTCTTCGCTGTCCGAATCGTACTGGAGAGGCCCCAGCTTTTCCGACAAGCCCCACTTGGTCACCATGTTGCGGGCGAGACTGGTAGCCCGTTCGATGTCATTCGAAGCACCGGTGGTGACACCATCAAAACCAAGGGTCAGCTCTTCCGCAATACGACCACCAAACAGACTACAGATCGAGCTGATCAGATAACGCTTGGAGTGACTGTACTTGTCCTCTTCCGGCAAGAACATGGTCACACCCAGGGCCCGGCCGCGAGGAATGATGCTGACTTTGTAAACCGGATCGTGCTCGGGCATCAGCCGCCCGACGATGGCGTGCCCAGCCTCGTGGTACGCGGTGTTTCGCTTTTCCTTCTCGCTCATGACCATTGACCGGCGCTCGGCGCCCATCATGATCTTGTCCTTGGCGAGTTCAAACTCCTCCATGGAAACCAGACGCTGGTTTCGACGGGCCGCAAACAGCGCCGCCTCGTTCACCAGGTTCGCCAGATCCGCACCGGAGAAGCCCGGTGTACCGCGAGCAATGTAGACGGGTTCCACACCCTCGGCCAACGGCACTTTCTTCATGTGTACTTTAAGAATCTGCTCCCGACCAATAATGTCCGGCAAGCCGACCACAACCTGACGATCGAAACGGCCCGGACGCAACAGCGCGGGGTCGAGAACATCGGGACGGTTAGTAGCGGCAATCACGATAACACCTTCATTACCCTCGAAGCCGTCCATTTCTACCAGCAACTGGTTGAGGGTCTGCTCACGCTCATCGTGACCACCACCCATGCCAGCGCCCCGGTGACGACCGACCGCATCAATCTCATCAATAAAGATGATGCAGGGGCTCTGCTTCTTGGCCTGTTCGAACATGTCGCGAACACGGGATGCGCCCACACCCACGAACATCTCTACGAAGTCAGAACCGGAGATCGAGAAGAAAGGCACTTTAGCCTCACCGGCAATCGCCTTGGCGAGCAGGGTTTTACCGGTACCCGGAGGACCAACCATCAGCACGCCCTTGGGTATTGTGCCACCCAGACGCTGGAACTTGCTCGGATCCCTCAGGAAGTCCACCAATTCCTTGACGTCCTCCTTGGCCTCATCAACACCGGCCACGTCCGCGAAGGTAGTCTTGATCTGATCTTCGCTCATCAATCGCGCTTTGCTCTTGCCGAACGACATGGGGCCTTTGCCGCCACCGCCGCCCTGCATCTGCCGCATAAAGAAAACAAAGAGCGCAATGATGATCAGTATCGGGAACGCCGCGACCAGCAACTGAGTCCACAGGCTCTGACGCTCAGGCTCCTTGCCGACCACTTCGACGTTGTTGGCCAGCAGATCGTCCATCAGCTTGTTGTCAGCCACCTGAGGCCGGATGGTCTGGAATTGCGAGCCATCACCCAGACGGCCCTGAATATCAAGACCGTCGATGGTCACAGAGTTGACCCGGCCTTGCTGGACCATTTCAACAAACTGGGAATAATTGACTTGTTGCCCGCTGGTGGTTGGTGAGAAATTCTGAAACACCATCATCAGCACGGCGGCTATGATTAGCCAGAGAACCAGATTTTTTGCCATATCGTTCAAGGATCGTCACCTGTGAATGAAAGAACGGTTGTCACGCGCCGCTCCCTTTTTCGCCACCTTACACCAATTCTACGTCCATCCACCAGAAACGGCCTATCCGCCCGTAAACAGATCGTAAAGGTCACCAGGTCAGCGCTTAAAACCTTTACAAAGCCACCAGTCGGCAGAAAAACTGCCGGCCACACCCCGCATGGTTCCCCTCTCGGTCAGTGCCTTGAGGTGATAAACGGCGGCTCTACCACACATATTGGGCACCAAATTTGAAATTACAACATCTGCCCGGCGATCTCCTGGCAATCAGCGTAATTCTTCAATGCCTTGAGCTCTGCTGAAGGGCCTTCAACGGAACGGTTTGACCCAGCCCCACTCTAAATGTTCCTTCCGCCAGGAAAACGCCAGATGCGGTACTGCACCGATCCGAAGTCCCAGACAATCCGTCCTGATGGTTTAACCGTAAGGGTTAACGGCCATTTCTACCGCCCAGCGATTTGTTACAATCATCGGATTATAGGACGATACCAGCGAATAAGCCGCTGACCTTTCGTTAATCACACCGATAAAGAGATTACATCATGAGTCTTTCACCGGAACAGCGCCGGGCCTACCGGGGCATAGCCCACCACCTGAAGCCCGTCATTATCGTTGGCGACAAAGGCCTGACCGAGGGCCTGCAGGAAGAGCTGGAACGTGCCCTGAACGATCACGAACTGATCAAAATCAAGGTGGCCAGCAATGACCGGGAAGCGCGCCTGGAAGCAGTGAACGCTCTCTGCGAATCCTCCGGTGCCGAGCTGGTGCAAACCATCGGCAAGATCGCTGTCATCCTGCGGCGGGCCAAAAAGCCAAATCCGAAGCTGTCCAATCTGGTTCGCCACCAAAACTGACGGCACGGGCTCCGAAAATAAAAAAGCCGGCACATCAAATGCCGGCTTTTTTGTAGGCGCCGTGAGGGATCAGACGTATTCGACTTCCTCGATTTCGTATTCCACCGTGCCAGACGGTACGCGAATAGCCACGACATCCCCTTCACTCTTACCGACCAGGGCGCGGGCAATCGGTGATGAAATGGAAATTTTGCCCGCTTTGATGTCAGCCTCATCCTCACCAACGATCTGGTAAGTGACCTGCTCATCGGTGTCCATGTTCAGCAGTTGCACAGTAGTGCCGAAGATCACCTTGCCGGTGTTCTCCATGCTGGCCACATCAATCACCTGAGCCGCCGACAGCTTGCCTTCGATCTCCTGAATACGACCTTCGATAAAGCTCTGCTGCTCACGGGCGGCGTGGTACTCCGCGTTCTCCTTCAGGTCACCGTGCTCACGCGCATCGGCGATAGCCGCGATAACTCGCGGCCGATCCTCTGACTTCAGTTTCTGGAGTTCGTCGCGAAGGGCGGCTTCACCCGCCTTCGTCATAGGTACTCTGTCAGACATAGTCTTACTTTCCTGCGTGCAAATCCTGGAGACGGCGAACAGTACGCTCCGGGCCAAATTTAATCGCCCGACTTAGCGCATCGCCACCTGCCAGTGTTGTTGTATAAGTCACTTTGGCCTGCAGTGCGGACTGGCGAATTTGCGCAGAGTCCGAAATCGCCTTGCGACCTTCAGTGGTGTTGATAATCAGCTGAACCTCGCCGTTCTTGATCGCATCCACAATATGCGGGCGCCCCTCACGGACTTTGTTCACCCGCTGGACTTCAATACCCGCTTCCCTCAGAGCCTTGGCAGTGCCAGTCGTCGCAATCAGCTTAAAGCCAGCGTCAAGAAGATCTCGCGCCACATTAGCTACGCCCGGCTTGTCCATATCACGGACCGACATGAAGGCCGTACCTTTTTCCGGCAATACAGCACCTACACCCAATGCAGCCTTGGCAAAGGCCTCATCGAAGCTGTCACCTACCCCCATAACCTCACCCGTGGACTTCATTTCCGGCCCAAGGATCGGATCTACTGCAGGGAATTTATTGAATGGGAAAACAGACTCTTTGACAGAGTAGTGGTCAGGTACGATTTCCTGGGTGAAACCCTGCTCTGCCAGAGACGTGCCCGCCATAACCCGGGCAGCCACTTTGGCCAGAGAGGTACCAATCGCCTTCGAGACAAACGGTACAGTACGGGACGCCCGCGGATTCACCTCAATCACATAGATTTCGTTGTCCTGCCAGGCCAGCTGTACGTTCATCAGGCCAACCACTTCAAGCTCAACAGCCATCTTTTTCACGGCCTCACGCATTTCATCCTGCACATCTTTGGGCAGGGTGTAGGGAGGCAGCGAACAGGCGGAGTCACCGGAGTGAACACCCGCCTGCTCGATATGCTGCATGATACCACCGATAACCACATCCTTGCCGTCGCAGATGGCATCGATATCTACCTCAATGGCAGCATTCAGGAAGTGATCCAGCAGAACCGGGCTGTCGTTGGACACCAGCACCGCATCGCGCATGTAACGGGTCAGCTCATCTTCGGTGTAGACGATTTCCATCGCCCGACCACCCAGCACGTAGGACGGACGAACCACCAGCGGATAACCGATTTCCCGCGCCGCGAGCACACCTTCTTCGTGGCTGCGCACGGTGGCGTTCTTCGGCTGCTTCAGACCCAGTCGGCTGATCATCTGCTGGAACCGCTCACGATCCTCGGCACGGTCGATGGCGTCCGGGCTGGTGCCGATGATCGGTACGCCAGCTGCTTCCAGGCCACGAGCCAGTTTCAGCGGAGTCTGGCCACCGTACTGTACAATCACGCCCTTCGGCTTCTCGACGTGAATGATCTCCAGCACGTCTTCCAGGGTGATAGGTTCGAAATACAGCCGGTCGGAAGTGTCGTAATCTGTGGACACGGTTTCCGGGTTGCAGTTAATCATGATGGTTTCGTAACCATCTTCCCGCATGGCCAGCGCCGCGTGCACACAGCAGTAATCAAACTCGATCCCCTGACCGATCCGGTTTGGCCCGCCACCAATAACCACAATCTTCTCGCGATCAGACACATCCGCCTCGCACTCTTCCTCATAGGTCGAGTACATGTAGGCCGTGTCAGAGGCAAACTCGGCGGCACAGGTATCCACCCGCTTGTAGACCGGACGCACATTCAGGTCGTGACGAAGTTTGCGCAGGCTCACCTCGGAAATACCCAGCAATTTGGCCAGGCGGGCATCGGAGAACCCCTTGCGCTTCAGGCGGAACAGGGTGGCGTGATCGATATCCGCCTTGCCAGCCGACTTGAGCGCCTGCTCTTCCTTGATCAGATCCTCAATCTGGATCAGGAACCAGCGGTCAATCTTGGTATGAGCGAACACGTCGTCCACGGTCAATCCCGCACGGAACGCATCCCCCAAGTACCAGATTCGCTCGGCACCGGGCACGTTCATTTCCCGGATCAGAGTTTCCTCAGCATTCTGGGACGTCAGCTCTTCAAGCTTCTCATCGAAACCGTCAGCACCCACCTCAAGGCCACGCAGGGCCTTCTGAACGGACTCCTGGAAGGTCCGACCAATGGCCATGACCTCGCCCACAGACTTCATCTGGGTGGTCAGGCGGGCATCGGCCTGCGGAAACTTCTCGAAGGTGAAGCGCGGAATCTTGGTGACCACGTAGTCGATGCTCGGCTCGAAGGAGGCCGGGGTAACACCACCGGTAATCTCGTTGCGCAGCTCGTCCAGCGTGTAACCGATGGCGAGCTTGGCGGCTACCTTGGCGATCGGGAAGCCGGTGGCCTTGGACGCCAGCGCGGACGAACGGGACACCCGTGGGTTCATCTCGATCACGACCATACGCCCGGTGTCCGGATTGATACCGAACTGGACGTTGGAGCCACCGGTTTCGACGCCAATCTCACGCAGAACCGCCAGCGAGGCGTTCCGCATGATCTGGTATTCCTTGTCCGTCAGGGTCTGTGCAGGCGCTACGGTGATGGAGTCCCCTGTGTGCACGCCCATCGGGTCGAAGTTTTCGATGGCACAGACAATGATGCAGTTGTCGTTCTTATCGCGGACAACCTCCATCTCGTACTCTTTCCAGCCAATCAGCGACTCGTCGATCAGCAGTTCGTTGGTCGGTGATAGGTCCAGCCCACGTGTGCAGATCTCTTCGAATTCATCCCGGTTGTAGGCAATACCACCACCCGAGCCACCCATGGTGAAGGACGGCCGGATGATGCAGGGAAAGCCGATTTCCTCCGCCACTTTCCAGGCCTCGTCCATGGAGTGGGCGATCTCGGCCCGCGGGCACTCCAGACCAATCTTTTTCATGGCCTTGTCGAAGCGATCCCGGTCTTCCGCCTTGTCGATGGTGTCCGCGTTGGCACCGATCATTTCCACACCGTGCTTCTCAAGCACCCCATGCCTCTCAAGGTCGAGAGCGCAGTTCAGTGCGGTCTGTCCGCCCATGGTGGGCAGCAGCACATCCGGCTTTTCCTTCTCAATGATCTTTTCGACAGTTTTCCAGGTGATCGGCTCAATGTAGGTGGCGTCAGCCATCACCGGATCGGTCATGATGGTGGCCGGGTTGGAGTTCACCAGGATAACCCGATAGCCCTCTTCACGGAGGGCCTTACAGGCCTGGGCACCGGAGTAGTCAAACTCGCACGCCTGCCCAATGACGATGGGGCCCGCGCCCAGAATCAGAATGCTCTGGATGTCAGTACGTTTCGGCATGTCTTGGTATACCTGTCAGCAACTTGGTAATTCGTGTAGCGCAATGCATGGCGCCGGTCTCGTCCGGACCGCGCGGCCCGGAACCTGCCCTCAGGCAGAGCGATCTTCCATCAACCGGATAAACTGGTCGAACAGCGGCGCCACATCGTGTGGGCCAGGGCTGGCTTCAGGGTGCCCCTGGAAGCTGAACGCCGGCTTGTCAGTACGGCGGATGCCCTGCAAGGTGCCATCAAACAGCGACTTGTGGGTCGCCTCAAGGTTGTCCGGCAATGAAGACTCATCCACGGCGAACCCGTGGTTCTGGCTGGTAATCATCACTGTGCCATCCGCAAGGTTCTGCACCGGATGGTTGGCACCGTGGTGGCCGTGTCCCATCTTCATCGTCTTGGCACCACTGGCCAGTGCAAGCAACTGATGCCCCAGACAGATACCGAACACCGGGATATCGGTCTCCAGCACGGCCTTGATCGCCGTAATCGCGTAGTCACAGGGCTCGGGATCCCCTGGACCGTTGGACAGGAACACGCCGTCCGGATTCATGGCCAGCACCTCTGAAGCAGGCGTTGTCGCCGGCACCACGGTGATGTCACAGCCGCGGGAGGCGAGCATCCGAAGGATGTTGTACTTCACGCCATAATCCCAGGCCACGACCTTGAAGCGAGCCTCTTCCCGCTGACCGTAGCCATCGGTCAGCGACCACTCGCTTTCACTCCACTGGGAAACCGAATCAGCGGTCACTTCTTTGGCCAGGTCCATACCCTTCAATCCTGGGAAGGCCTTGGCCAGCTCCAGGGCACGCTCAGTGCTGGCGTCAGCGCCGGCAACGATGGCCCCGTTCTGGGAGCCCTTGTCCCGCAGAATGCGGGTCAGGCGTCGAGTGTCGATATCGGCGATACCAACAATGTCGTTAACCCGCAAATACTCATCCAGAGATTCTTCGCTGCGCCAGTTGCTGGCCACCAACGGCAGATCACGGATAATCAGGCCCGCGGCATGGATACGGTCTGACTCAACGTCTTCTTTGTTGATTCCGGTGTTTCCGATGTGGGGGTATGTAAGAGTGACAATCTGGCGGGAATAAGAGGGATCGGTCAGGATTTCCTGGTAACCGGTCATGGCGGTGTTGAAAACCACCTCACCACTGGTTTCTCCGTCGGCACCAATTGCCGTACCGTAGAACAGGCTTCCGTCTTCGAGTGCAAGGATTGCGGGAGTACTCAAGGCTTGTATCCTCATCGAGTGGCGTATCATTTCGTCACTAGCAGGAACGCAAGCGCGTATTCAGGTTGCAAAAAAGCGAGAGGGAGTCAGAACTCCGTCCCGCTTTTTGCTCTCCGGGCAGTCGGTGCCCGGATATTTTTCTAACTACGCCTTGGTGCAGCTAAATCGCCATATTGTAAAAAATCTTTACTGCAGTGTCCACGCTGATACACAAGATCACGTCGACTAACGCTGACTACTCAAGACTTAAGGGATAGCACATCCTGCATATCAAACAAGCCGGCAGGCTTATCCTTCAGCCACAAGGCAGCGCGCATGGCGCCCTTGGCGAAGGTCATCCGGCTGCTGGCCTTGTGGGTGATCTCGATGCGTTCACCCTCGGTGGCAAACAAAACCGTATGGTCACCGACTACGTCACCGGCACGAATAGTTTCGAACCCGATCTCCTTGCGACTGCGCTCACCGGTAAAGCCTTCACGGCCGTAGACCGCACACTCCTTCAAGTCCCGACCCAGAGCATCGGCAACCACCTCACCCATACGAAGAGCGGTGCCTGACGGCGCGTCCTTCTTATGACGGTGATGGGCCTCGATGATTTCCACATCGTAGTCATCACCCAGTGCCTGAGCGGCGGTGCGGAGCAGGTTCAGGGCCACGTTCACACCCACACTCATGTTGGGGGCAAACACCATCGGAACCGTTTCAGCTGCCTGGGCCAATTGCTCCTTTTCAGCCTCGGACATCCCGGTGGTACCGATGACGAGCTTTTTGCCGTTCTTCTTGCAGAACTCGGCATTGGCGAGGGCCAGGTCCGGGAAGGTGAAGTCGATCAACACATCGAAATCATCCCGGGCATCATCCAGGCTTCCTGCCAACGTCACGCCAAGCCGGCCAATACCGGCCACTTCACCGGCATCCGCACCCACCAGAGTACTACCCGGCTCGACAATTGCCGCACCCAGTTCAAGGCCGTCGGTTCCGTCGACCGCTTCAATGAGCACTTTCCCCATGCGCCCGGCGGCGCCGATGATTCCTACCCTCATAATCGGACGACTCCCGGTTGTCCTGTCAGAATTTCATTTCGTCGAAGAAGCTCTTCACACCCTCGAACCAGGAGGTTTTCCTGGGAGCGTGATTCTTTCCGTCGGCATGATCCAGCGTCTGCTGAAACTCTTCCAGCAGGTCTTTCTGGCGCTTGGTCAGTTTGACCGGAGTCTCCACGATCACACGACACAACAGGTCGCCTGCGGCCCCGCCGCGAACCGGTGTCACCCCTTTGTTTCGGAGGCGGAACAGCTTGCCGGTCTGGGTTTCTGCCGGAATCTTCAACTTTACGCGGCCATCCAGCGTTGGCACTTCCAACTCTCCACCAAGCGCGGCATCCACGATGCTGATGGGCACTTCACAGTAAAGGTTTCTGCCGTCGCGGGTAAAGATCGAGTGCTCGCGAACCGCGACCTGAACGTACAGATCGCCGGGAGGACCACCATCAACGCCCATCTCACCTTCACCGGACAGGCGAATTCGATCACCGGTATCCACGCCGGGCGGCACTTTAACAGAAAGCGTCTTTTCTTCCTGCACGCGGCCCTGACCATGACACACCTTGCACGGATTCTTGATGATCTGCCCGGAACCACGGCACGTTGGGCACGCCTGCTGGACCGCAAAGAAGCCCTGCTGCATGCGCACCTGCCCCATACCTTTACAGGTTCCACAGGTCTCGGGTTTGGAGCCTTTTTCAGCCCCACTGCCATCGCACGTCTCGCACTCTTTATGACCCGGGATGGTGATCTCGACGGCCTTGCCCTTGACCGCTTCTTCCAGATCCAACTCCAGGGTGTAGCGCAGATCGCTGCCACGGGTATTTCGACCGCGACCACCGCCGCCAAAAATATCACCGAACACATCGCCAAAGATGTCGGAGAAATTCGCGCCTCCGCCACCGAAGCCACCTCCGGCCTGGCCATCCACGCCGGCATGACCAAACTGATCGTAGGCTGCCCGCTTGGAATCATCGGCGAGCACTTCGTAGGCTTCGCTGGCCTCTTTGAACTTGTTCTCGGACTCAGTATCGCCCGGATTACGGTCGGGGTGATGTTTCATGGCGAGCTTACGATAAGCCCGCTTGATTTCCTTGTCGTCCGCATCCCGGGACACACCGAGAACTTCGTAATAATCGCGTTTGGCCATGCTTGAAAACCTTGTTTGTAAACGCGGAAAACGCGGGGCTTACCCCGCGTTTTCCAACCATCTGATATCGATCAGATTACCGCTTATCGTCGTCTTTAACTTCTTCAAATTCGGCGTCGACTGCGTCGTCGCCTGACTGAGCCTGGGCCTCTTCCTGACCGCCAGCCTGCTCAGCCTGATCGGCATACATCTTCTGAGCGAGCTCAGAGGATACTTCCGTCACCTTCTGGGTCTTGGCTTCGATATCCTCTTTGTCGGAACCTTCCAGAGCCTGCTCCAGATCCTTGATGGCCGCTTCGATAGACTCTTTCTCGCTGTCGGACACCTTGTCACCAGCTTCGGTCAGGGTCTTGCGCACCGCGTGAACCATGGCATCGCCCTGGTTACGAGCCTGCACCAGCTCCTCGAACTTGCGATCTTCCTCGGCATTGGCCTCGGCGTCGTTGACCATCTTATCGATCTCGTCATCGCTCAGACCGGAAGAAGCCTTGATGACAATGGACTGCTCCTTACCAGTCGCCTTGTCCTTCGCGGACACGTTCAGGATGCCGTTGGCATCGATGTCAAAGGTGACTTCGATCTGCGGCACACCGCGCGGCGCCGGCGGGATGTCCGCCAGGTCGAACCGGCCCAGCGACTTGTTCTGGCTCGCCTGCTTGCGCTCACCCTGAACCACGTGGATGGTTACGGCAGTCTGGTTGTCATCCGCGGTAGAGAAAGTCTGAGACTTCTTGGTCGGGATGGTGGTGTTCTTGTCGATCAGCGGAGTCGCTACGCCACCCATGGTTTCGATACCCAGGGTCAGCGGAGTCACGTCCAGCAGCAGAACGTCTTTCACATCACCAGACAGTACCGCTGCCTGGATGGCCGCACCCATGGCAACCGCTTCATCCGGGTTCACGTCTTTGCGAGCTTCCTTACCGAAGAAGTTTTTCACCTTCTCCTGAACCAGCGGCATACGGGTCTGACCACCCACCAAAATCACTTCATCCACTTCACTGGCACTCATGCCGGCGTCCTTCAGAGCCACTTTACACGGCTCGAGAGAACGGTCGACCAGATCTTCAACCAGTGACTCCAACTTGGCACGGGTCAGCTTCACGTTCATGTGCTTCGGACCGCTCGCATCTGCAGTGATGTACGGCAGGTTCACGTCGGTCTGCTGGCTGCTGGACAGCTCGATCTTGGCCTTCTCCCCAGCTTCCTTCAGACGCTGCATGGCCAGAGAGTCGCCGCGCAGGTCGATACCGCTGTCTTTCTTGAACTGGTCGGCCAGGTATTCGATAACCTTAAGGTCAAAGTCTTCACCACCCAGGAAGGTGTCACCGTTGGTCGCCAGTACTTCGAACTGGTGCTCGCCATCCACGTCGGCGATTTCAATGATGGACAGGTCGAAAGTACCACCACCCAGGTCATAAACGGCCACAGTGCGGTCGCCACTCTTCTTGTCCAGACCATAAGCCAGGGCAGCGGCGGTCGGCTCGTTGATGATCCGCTTCACTTCCAGACCGGCGATTTTACCGGCGTCCTTGGTGGCCTGGCGCTGGCTGTCGTTGAAGTAAGCCGGAACGGTGATAACCGCTTCCGTCACTTTCTCACCCAGGTAGTCCTCGGCGGTTTTCTTCATCTTCTTCAGCACTTCCGCAGACACCTGCGGCGGCGCCATTTTCTGGCCTTTCACCTCAACCCACGCATCACCATTGTCGGCCTTGGCGATCTTGTAAGGCACCATCTTGATGTCTTTCTGAACCACGTCATCTTCAAAGCGACGACCGATCAGGCGCTTGATGGCGTACAGCGTGTTGTCCGGGTTGGTAACCGCCTGACGCTTTGCAGACTGGCCAACCAGAGTCTCACCATCATCGGTATAAGCGATGATGGACGGGGTAGTGCGATCGCCCTCGGCGTTCTCGATCACTTTGACCTTGTCACCATCCATGATGGCAACGCAGGAGTTGGTCGTTCCCAGATCAATACCGATAATTTTGCTCATTGATTCACTCCAATTCTTTTGCACATTCCCGGAGGCTCAAGACTCCGGCTTTAACCGTTATCTGGCTATATTGGCGCTTTAATCGACTTTTCAAGCCTGCTCGTCGATTTTTGGCGCACTATCCGCTTTTGCGACCACCACCATGGCCGGGCGCACCACTCGACCGTTCAGCAAGTATCCTTTCTGAACCACTGCCACCACACTGTTCGGCTCAGCGTCCGCCGCCGGCACCATGGACATCGCCTCATGCTGCTGGGGATCAAACGGTTCGCCCACCGGATTTACCTGCTCAACGTTGAATTTTCCAAGGCTGTTCAGGAAAAGGTTCAGGGTCATTTCCATCCCTTCGCGGATGGAGGCCACGACCTCACCGGCGTTCTCAGTGCCTTCTGTGCTTTCAACGGCCTTTTCGAGGCTGTCCGCAACCGGCAACAACTCCTTAACAAACTTCTCCAGCGCGAATTTGTGCGCCTTCTCAACATCAATTTCGGCACGGCGGCGAACATTCTGCATCTCCGCCTGCGCCCGAAGAACCTGATCCTGGGCATCCTTTACCTGGGCCTTCAGCGCCTCCAGTTCAGAACCTGCGCCCTCTTCTTCAACCGCATCCTGCTCCAGCGCCTCTTCGGCGGCAGCTTCTGTCGCTTCATTCAGTTCCTCAGCGACCTGCTCGTTGCGCTTCTCCTCAGTGCTCATGTTGACTCCTGCTGAATATCCGGCGGCCAGTCCGGACTGGCCAATTGCATGTGGTTCCCGGCCAACGCAAGCCGGAACTGAGTATTTGCGAAGGGATATGGGGCCCAGTTGACAGGTTTCAACCACCCCTGACGATCATTCACTCACTTTTTATACGGACCGGTTTGCAAACAGGAAAAACCCTGTATATATTCACAGTCACTGTATTCGCATACAGTATTTTTTGATTGAGAACTGTCGCGCCGGGGGCAAGACTCCCAGAAAAGGACACGGAGGCAACGCACATGCTCACACAGCTCACCGTCTCGAACTACGCCATCGCTGAACGCGTGGAACTGCAATTCAAGCAGGGAATGACCGCGCTGACCGGTGAAACCGGTGCCGGCAAGTCCATTGTGCTGGATGCACTGGGCCTGGCTATGGGCGGCAGAGCCGATGCCGGCGCCGTGCGTCACGGGGCCAAACGTGCCGACATCACCGCCAGTTTCGATGTATCCAGCATTCCTGAAGCCACTCAGTGGCTGGAAAGCCATGAACTCGACGACGACAGCGACTGCATCCTCCGCCGGGTAATCAGCAAGGACGGCCGGTCCCGCGCCTACATTAACGGACAACCCTGCCCCCTCGCGCACCTCAAGGAGCTGGGCGGATTGCTGATGGATATCCACAGCCAGCACCAGCACCAGTCACTGCTGCGCAAAGACACCCACCGCAAGTTACTGGACGAGTTCGCCGGCGCTGAAACCCTCGCGACAGAGGTTCAGGCTGCCTGGAAAATCTGGAACCAGACCCGCCAGCGCCTGACCGAGCGCCAGCAAAATGCCGATGAAACCGAAGCGAAGCTGCAGCTGTTGAGATATCAGGTTGAAGAGCTGGACCGGCTCGACCTGCAAGAAGACGAGCAGGCACAACTTGAGCAGGAACAGGCCCAACTCAGCCAGGCGGATGCCGTACTGCATAACAGCCATCAGGCAGCCCAGCTGTGCACTGAAGAAGACAACAGTGCCGCAAGCCTTGTTCGCCAGGCGCTACAGCAACTGGAACAACTACCGACCGACGTACCGGCTCTGGCTGACACGATCCAGATGCTGAACGAGGCACAAATCCAGATCAGCGAAGCGGGCGACAACCTGCGCCGGTTCGTCGACGATTACGAAGCCGACCCCGCCCGGCTGGCCGACGTGGAAGAACGACTCAGCGCTATCTACCAGATGGCACGCAAACATCGGATCGGGCCAGAAGAACTGCCGGAATTCCATCAGAAACTGTCTGCAGAACTGGCCGAGCTGGACGGCGGCGCTGGCAGCCTGGAGCAGCTGGAGGCGGAGCTGGGCGAACATCGACAAGCCTACGATGCTCTTGCCAAGCAACTGACCGATGCCCGCCAGCGCGCCTCCGTTGAACTGGATCAGCGAATCGCTGAAGAACTGGCCCAGTTGAGCATGCCCTCGGTGCAGTTCGTCACTCACCTGAACCGCAGCGCCGACGGCGAGCCAACACCTCATGGTCAGCAGGACATTGAATTCCTGGTCAGCGCCAATCCCGGACAGCCGGCGCGCGCGCTGTCCAAGGTGGCGTCGGGCGGTGAGCTTTCCCGCATCAGCCTCGCCATTCAGGTGGTGGTCGCACAGACCTCAACCACGCCCACCCTGGTATTCGATGAAGTGGATGTGGGGATTGGCGGTGGCACCGCTGAAGTGGTCGGCCGATTGTTACGCAAATTGGGTGAGAACGGACAGATCCTTTGCGTCACGCACCTTCCGCAAGTGGCCGCGCAATGCCACCAGCATCTGTTCGTCAGCAAGTTCACCGAACAGGACACCACCTTCTCCAGGATCGAAACACTGGATGATCAGGGGCGCATCAGCGAAGTAGCCCGAATGCTCGGCGGCGTGGATATGACCGATCAGACGCTGGCACACGCAAAGGAAATGGTTTCAAAAGGGCAGGCGACGCATCACTGACAGGGCCTGGCCGCGACGGCGAACCGAACACATCCCCTCTCGACTTCGAGAGCTTTTACGGGCGGACCACAATCCGCCCTTTTTTGTTCGGTATTATTGAGACTTGATGGGCTTCACGTACAGGATCAGGCTGTGATCAACAATTTCATAGCCATGCTCCTGAGCGATTTTCTTCTGGCGCTCTTCAATCACTTCGTCGACAAACTCAATGACCTCACCGGTCTGGGTACACACCATGTGATCGTGATGATCGTCGCCAGCCATCTCAAACACGGCATGACCACCCTCGAAATTGTGGCGCAACACCAGCCCGGCGGCTTCGAACTGAGTCAGAACCCGGTATACCGTCGCCAGTCCAACGTCATCCCCTTGCTCGAGCAGTTTCTTGTAGACGTCTTCGGCACTCAGATGATGCTCGTCCGCGGTCTCAAGAATGTTCAGGATCTTCACCCGCGGCAGAGTGACTTTCAGACCGACCTTACGTAATTCGGCGTTCTCGGATGACATGTTACATTTCACTCTTTGGTGTACTTCCCGGCTTCCGGTATGATGAAGCCGCTTTAAATAACGGTATAGCGCCCATGCCCGCTTGTGGCAGGCGTTTTCAAAAATAGAGGATTTGCTCCGGCGATGCAAAAGCTAATCTCATTTATTCTCATCTTCATGATGGCTGGCTGCAGCTTTCCTGGCGTGTACAAGATCAATGTCCAGCAGGGCAACATTGTGACCGAGGAAGAGATTAGCCAATTGGCTGAAGGCATGCCGAGACGGCAGGTTCATGCGGTGCTCGGAACCCCCCTGCTGATCAATCCCACTGACATGTCCAGAGAATACTTTGTGTATACCTTCCAGCGCGAGGGTGGCGATATCCGCAAGCAACAGGTCGTGGTGCATTACAACAGCGATAACCAGCTCGCTCGTTACGAAACCGAACTTCTTGCCGAGACGCCGGCGTACTGAGCCTGCCCGGATTACCCTTTCTTCTTTGCCCGATTCAGTCTTGCCTGCTTGGGATCGATAATCAGCGGGCGGTAAAGCTCTACGCGATCGCCTTCCCGCAACGTATGCGCCGAAGGATCTTTAACGACCTTGCCGAATATGCCCATATCCGTTTCCCGGGGATTCACCTCGGGAAAGAGGGTGGCAATGCCAGATAGCTCGACCGCCTCCAGAACCGTGGTACCCTCCGGAACGTTTACCTTCACGATTTCCTGTCGGTCCGGCCGGGCGTAGGCCACTTCTACGTTCAGCATCACACCGCCCCCCGGTAAACTTCATCCGCTCGTTTGCAGAACGCATCCACCATGGTGTTGGCCACCTGATTGAACACCGTCCCAAACGCCATGCGTGACAAAGAGCCGGAGAACTCAAATTCCAGCGTAAGGATCACTTTACAGGCGTTATCTGCCAGCGGCCGGAAATGCCACCGACCGGTAAGATTCTGGAATGGCCCGTCCACCAGGTTCATGTCAATGCGCTCGGGCATCAGCAGCTCATTTCGAGTGGTCAGGGTATGACGAACGCCAGCCTTCTCGATTTGCATCGAAGCGGTAATGGCATCCGAACTCTGTTCATGAATCTCAGTATTGGCGCACCAGGGCAAAAATTCGGGATACCGGGCCACGTCATTGACGAGGTGAAACATCCGCTCCGCTGAGTGCATGACCAGGGCTGACTTATCAATCTGATGGGGCATGAGCTCCGATTATCCTGCTAAAACACGCTGTGCATCTAAAGACACATCGAACAGATGCGTCAAATTCAGACGCTATGATAAAGGATCTCGTCCTGTTTGGGAGCGCGACGATCAGATGCCGGCTCCTGCGGGGATTTCCGAGCCGGTGTGTCCAGCTCCTGTTCAGCGGCCGGTCGCGGTACCGGACCGCTTTGCACTGTGCCCTTGTCGCCCGGCGTCTCATCCAGTCTTTGGCCCTCGATTTCAGTAAGCACTGAGGGCTGACCGCACCAAAGCCCTTCACTACCCGAGTCGCACAGGTAAGCAAGTGACGACACCATGTACTGAACACCAATAAACAGAACAACTACTGGCACCACCAGGCGCATCACCCAATACCAGGTCGCCAGGAACAGGCCTGGCCCCTCACCGAGAATCCGCCGGGACAAACTGTGGGTGAGCTTCCAGCCGAAAAACACGGAGATGAGGATGGCGACGGTCGGGATCAGCAAGCCGCCGGTCAACAACTCTACCCAACGGAACAGCGTACCGCCGGCCAATCGCTCTCCGGCCCAGATATTGAAGGACAGCAGGGTCCCCAGGCCGGCAAACCAGGCCAGCGCGCCAATCAGAAGGGCCGACCACCCCCTCGGGGCCCCCGTCCACTCCCGGAACCAGCCGACAACAGGCTCCATCAACGCCAGTGAGGTGGTCCAGACAATGAGCACCACCATCAGGAAAACGCCGGAGATCACGAACTGACTGGCCGGAAGCTGCCCGAGCGTCACCGGCAGGGAAATAAACAGCAAGCCAAAGCCCCGCTCACCCTCCAGAAGCCCACCCCCGTCGGCAGCCACGGAGAACATCATCATTCCCGCGACAATCGCGACCAGCGTATCGATCAACACCACCGCCAGCAGGGATCGCTTGAGGCTGGTTCCAACCGCGGTATAGGCGCCAAAGATGGTCCACACCCCCATGCCGAGCCCCAGAGTGAAGAAGGCGTGAAACAAGGCGGCACGTACACTCTCAAAGGTAACGTCTTCCGGATGCATGGCGAGGATCTGGCTAACCGCGCTATCCACCCGGCCATGCCAGGCTGACAGGACAAACAACCCCAGCATCAGCAACAAGGTGAAGGGCACGACCACTCGCAGTGTCCGCTCAACACCTCTTACCACGCCCTGCACCGAGACCCAGATCACCAGCATCATGAACAGGGCGTGCCAGGCCATAAACAGTCGGTATTCTTCCGGATCGGAGACGAGGTGGGAAAGCACCCAACCAGCCTCTATCTCATCCGCTCCGCTGAAGCGTCCCAGGGCACCGAAGAAGACATACGCCAGGGCGATAGCACCAAATACCGCGGTAAACGAGAGCACGAGGAAAGCAGCGATCACCGACAGCCGCCCCGCCAGAACCCAGGCGCGGGACACCTTGGCACTGCGGACAAATCCGTCCATCGCCAGCACAATGCCGTGGCGGGCATAACGTCCTACGGTGGATTCGGTCACCATGATGGGGAGGGTTACCAGGAGCAGGCACCCCAGGTAGAGAAGAATGAAAAGACCGCCGCCGTGAAGGCTGGCCAGATACGGAAACTGCCAGAGATTCGCCAAACCAACGGTGGCGCCAACCCCAGCCCAGAAAAACGTCGATTTTCGGGTAAAGGACCCAATAGATGTCTGATACGGCGTAGGCATTCGTGTCCCTGATCCAATCTTACTGTTCATTGTAACGGAAGGATTCACGAACGCACGACCACCGGCAGACAATATCGGCGAATTCGTGACCGGTCTGGCACTCCTGAGCTACAATGCGCCCTTTGCCGGCACCGTGCCGGCCCATTCAGTCATTTGTCTGAACCCGGATTAACTGATTCATGAGTAAGAAAAAGCCCGGAACCCCGAGCTCAACCATCGCCCTGAACAAAAAGGCGAAACACGAATACCACATTGAAGAACGCTTCGAGGCGGGTCTTGCCCTTCTTGGCTGGGAAGTGAAATCCCTGCGCGCCGGAAAGGCCCAGCTTGTGGACGCCTACGTGCTTCTGAAAGACGGGGAAGCCTGGCTGCTGGGTGCGCACATCACGCCGCTGAGCACGGCGTCGACTCACGTGATTGCCGACCCGACCCGCACTCGCAAACTGCTGCTCCACGCCAAGGAAATTGCCAAGATTGTCGGCCAGGTCAACCAGACCGGACACACCTGCATTCCGCTGGCTTTGTACTGGAAGAAAAACAAGGTCAAATGCGAAATTGCCCTTGTGAAAGGCAAGAAGCAGCACGACAAGCGCGCCACCGAGAAAGAGCGCGACTGGAATCGCCAGAAGCAGCGCATCATGCGCGACGCCAACGCTTAAACGCGGATTTTTCGACCGGAGCGTGACCCACATCAACTGCGACACCGGCCAGTGTGTCGCATACTCATTCTCTTTGCGGCCGGTTTTTCGGGCTCTATACTCGGGCCATGGAATACCCGGCAAAGGGAGTGTTTATGTCAATAACAAGAACCCCCATGACCTCCGTAGATCGTGCCTGGTTGCGCATGGATTCTCCGGAAAACCCCATGATGATCTGCGGGGTTCTGGCGCTGGACCGGCAGATTTCCATCAACCGCCTGAAGCACACGATCGAGCAACGCCTGTTGTGCTTTGATCGATTCCGCCAGCGGGTGATCGACAAGGGCGAGCGGGCCTACTGGCAGGAAGACCCTCTGTTCCACATCGACAACCATCTGCACCAGATCGCCCTCCCCGGCCATGCCGGCAAAACCGAATTACAGACCCTGGTCAGTGATCTCAACAGCAGTGCACTCGATTTTCGTCGACCGCTTTGGCAAATGCATTACATCGACAACTACGAATCCGGCAGTGCGGTCTTGCTGAGGGTTCATCACTGCATCGCCGATGGCATATCGCTGGTGCGGGTCATGCTCTCCCTGGCGGACACAACACCCGAGCCCCGGCTGCGGCGCTCCGCCAGCAGCAAAACACCAACACCCTCTGCCGGATCCGGATTACAGAAAACCCTACACAGAGCGGTGGACAGTGCACTGATGGCCGCGGAACAGACTCGGTTATTTCTTAGCGAAATCCGCAAGGAACCCAACTATCCGATGAAGCTGGCATCGGCCGCAGGAGGCATCGCCACCGATCTGCTCAAGCTCGGGCTCGCCCCGTTTGAACCCGCCACCGGATTACGGCAACCCCTGAGTGGCCGCAAACAGGTGGCCTGGGCCGAACCGCTGGATCTGGCCGAAGTCAAAGCCTGCGCCAAGGCGCTGGGGGGCACCATCAACGACGTTCTGATGAGCACTGTCACGTGCGCCCTGCAGCGGCACTTCAAGGCCCGGAAAGAACCCATACCCGAGTGCGGGCTGCGCGTTGCCGTGCCCTTTAATCTTCGCCCCCTGGATCAGCCCATCCAGACCCTTGGCAATAAATTTGGACTGGTCATCGTGCCACTGCCGGTTGAGATACAGGACCCCATCATGTGTTTCAACCAGGTTCGCGAGAACATGAACCGCCTCAAACATTCCTACCAGGCTCAGGTCACCTACAGCCTGCTGGACCTGTTTGGCCGCGGCCCAGACATCCTCGAACGCCGGGCCCTGGACCTGCTCAGCAACAAGGCGTCTGCCGTGCTGACCAATGTACCCGGCCCCAAAGAACCGCTGTATTTCGCCGGCGGCAAGATCACCCAGCCCATGTTCTGGGTCCCCCAGAGTGGCACCATCGGCATCGGGCTGAGCGTATTCAGCTATGCCGGCACGGTTCAGTTTGGGGTGACACTGGACAAGAACATCCACGCCGATCCGGACGAAGTGATCGCTCATTTCCAGGAGAGTTTTAAAGCGCTCAGCCATGCAGCGCTGGCTGGCCGGGAGGGTCTGATAAACAGGCAGGCGGGATAATTCTCCGGGCAGGATTTACCTGCCCGCTACGACGCTTAAAACGGTATTCAATTAGAGGCTCGCCGCATTAGCAGGACGAATCCCCGCATAAGGGCCGACGGGCATCCAGTTTTCGACGTTTCTAGCCAGAGATGAAGCCCCCAAAGCCTTAAACCTTTCATCTGAAATGGCTTGCCGATAGGTGGTGTCGCCCATCCATATCTCGATCATGGTTTTGAGGCTAGTATTGAGATAGACGTCCACCTCTTTACCCGGGTCGTGGACACACACATCCACTTCCTCACCTTCCACCACCAACCACCAGTTCGGGAAAGCATCCACATCATCGAAGTTAAAACGGATAATGGTTTCTCGCCCGACCAGCTTGTGGACATCGATATGCCGGGGCAAATGCAGCATGAGCAGGTCCAGGTCGTAATCCTCTTCCGTCATCTGCCCCCGGGCCCAGCGCATGCCCCACTGGGAAAGGTGGTCAATCACCGGCATGAGCTCCGAGCAACACTCTGAGGGGAAGTACTCGTACCCTTTCTGGCCCGGTATTTTCTTCTTAATCACCAGCCCCTCTTCCACCAGGGTATTCAGGCGGCGAGTCAGCATCGTGGGCGACATCATCCGAAGCCCCCGCTGAAGCTGGCTGAATCGAGTTGAGCCCAGAACGAGCTCCCGAACCAGCAACAACGTCCAGCGCTCACCCAGAATCTCCATCGCTTTGGAAAGGGGACAAAATTGGCTGCTACTCATAATACCGCTGCCCTCCTGACAGGGTGCCGGACCGGTGCTTAAGCAAGTATCAAAACAGTAGTGGGTTACTACCATTTTTGTAGTGGGTTACTACCGTTCGTGAAGTATCTCGGCCAACACCCGACTCATATAGTGACACTGACAAATGAAACACACCGAGGTTCTTGTCATGTGCCACTCAACCATCAACACCACCAACCCAACCGATACCAAACAGTATCGCAGCACGCTGGGCCGTTACCCCACCGGGGTAGCTGTTGTCACCATGCAGCACGAAAGCGGGCATTACATCGGAATGACCATCAACAGCTTCTGCTCGCTGTCACTGAGCCCGGCGCTGGTCAGCATCTGCATTGATGATCGCTCTCCAAACTATAGCAGCTACTACCACTGCAAAGGATTCACGCTGTCCTTCCTGAGCGCCGACCAGGCGGCCATCGCCACGTTGTTTGCCACCCGCGGCGCCGACAAGTTCAGCAACATCGATTACTCGCACCCCGAAAACCAATTCGCACCGGCCATCACCGATGCGATCGCGATTCTGGATTGCGAAACCTACCGGCGAATGCCCGTCGGTGACCACCTCATGCTGGTGGGCAAGGTCAGGCACTTCCAACACTCTGACCAGGCCCCACTGGTATTCGAACAAGGTCGGTTTACCGGCATTACCGACCACCAGAACCCGGCCCAACAAACGGCCGCCTAATAAGAAAAACACAAACAACCGTAACAGGAGAATGACAATGAAACAGCCAACCCAACTTTTTGATCGTCTCGAAGGCATCACCAGCATTTATGCCGCCAACGGCCAGGAGGCCGATAACAGCGACCGTTTCTCGGTCGAGAATTACCAGCTGCTCAAGCAGCACAACATCTTCTCGGCCATGGTGCCGGAGGATCTGGGTGGCGGCGGAGCCAGCTACGCAGACATGTGCCAGCTACTGCAGCAGCTGGCGGGCCTGCACCCTGCCACCACGCTGTCGCTGTCCATGCATCAGCACATTGTGGCGGCCAACCGCTACAACCACACCCACGGCCGCCCGGGGAAAGCGGTACTGGAAAAAGTAGCCGCCAACGAGCTGGCGCTGATTTCCACCGGTGCCGGTGACTGGCTGGCGTCGAGTGGTACGCTGACCAAAACCGAGGGCGGCTACCTGATATCCGCCACCAAGCACTTTGCCAGTGGCTCCCCCGGCGGCGACGTATTTGTGACCTCCGCGCCCTATAAAGACCCGGAAGACGGCTGGATGGTGTTCCATTTCCCGGTGTCCACCAAGGCTGAAGGCGTACAAATCCTCGATAACTGGCGCCCCATGGGCATGCGCGGCTCGGGCTCCAACTCCGTCGTCATGAAAGACGTGTTTGTACCCGAAGAAACCATCGCTGCCCGCCGCCCCCGTGGCGAGTACCACGCCATGTGGTCCGTCGTTCTTCCCGTCGCCCTGCCACTGATCATGTCGGTATACCTGGGCGTCGCCAAGAAGGCTGCCGAGAAAGCGCGCGAACGCTGCAAGCAAAGCAACGACCCGGTCACCCCTTACCTGCTGGGTGAAATGGAGAACGCACTTACCACCGCGGCCATCACGGTGAAGGACATGATCCGCATTGTTGATGACTTTAACTTCACCGCCGACCTGGACACGGTGAACGAAATCGTCAAACGCAAAACCATTGCCGCGGAAGCCTGCAAGGAAACCGCCCGCAAAGCCGTCGAAGCCTGTGGTGGCCCTGGCTACCTGCGTGACTTCGGCATCGAGAGCCTGCTGAGGGATGTCATGGCGTCTCACTTCCACCCACTGCAAGAGAAGCGGCAGCACCTGTTTACCGGCTCCCTTGCGATGGGCCAGGAACCCCCAGGACAAGCCTTTCAGAGCTAACCGCTCTGGAAGGTCCTCTTAAAACCATCGAGTGAAGGAGAAGAGTCATGGCTTTATTACCGGAAACCACTCGTCTGCGCTTGTTCGACAAGCTTTCCATCCAGACCATGCGCTACGTGCATGCCGTACCCTACGATAAAGCGACGGGAGCGCTTAAAGAGATGTATGAGCAGGTCAATCGGGATTTCTTCATCAACGGATCCCTGACCGCCCGCTCCAAGGTCACGAACCTGTTTGCCGCGGCATGGGTCATCGGCCGGGAAGCCATCCTGGTGACCGATGAACTGGACCGCACCACCAAAGAGGCCATCGCGGCAGTGCTGTCCAGCATCAACGACTGCCCTTACTGCGGAGAGATGCTGATAAGCCTGGTTCATGCCGGGAAACGCTCGGACGATGCCATGAAGATCTTCGACCAGGACGAAGAAACCATCGAAGATCCCCAACTGAAAGCGAGGCTGGCCTGGGTCAAAGCCGTGGTCCGAGCCGATGACATGGTTCCACCGCTGCCGTTCTCGACCCAACAGTTGCCGGAAGTGATCGCCTCCATCATGGCCATGAGCGACATCAACCGCTTCAGCCATGTTGTGATGGCTGGATCGCCGGTCAAGGTGCCTTTTGGCGCCAAGGCTCTCAGGAAGGCGGCATTGAAAGTGTTCGGCAACGAACTCAAGCCCAACCACCATAAACCGCTGAGCAAAGGCACCAGTCTGCATTTCTTGCCTGCAGCCACGATGCCTCCAGACCTGAACTGGGCCAACGGGAACCCGAGAGTCGCCCAGGCCGTGGCACGCTGGGCGGCGATGAGTGAAGAGGAGGCAACCGCGCTCATTTCTCCGGAGGTTAAACAGCGCGTCCACGCTAACCTGCGAGCATGGGATGGCAAGCCCATGCCCATGGGGCGCCACTGGGCGGAACGGGAAATCGAGGGCTTGGCAGGGAAAGACAAGCGAATCGCCCGGTTCGCCCTGCTGCTGGCCAAGGCCCCCTGGACGATTGACGACAATATGGTCACCGACATCCTGGCCATCGCCGGCAACGAAAAGAACTTCATTCGCATATTGGCCTGGAGTTCCTGCGCATCGGCCCGCCATCTGGCCGGCAGGATCGCCCGATCCATTCCGGAAATAAACCAACTGCCCCATGTGGCTTAACTTACCCACCACTCAGCCGCCCCAAACGTTTCACCGGCGTTTCGGGCGGCCCGCTCGCTCCTTACGTGCCCCGGATGGGTACAACTACCGACCGCCAAATACGGGCCAGACAAAAACAACCCTTGAAGTACAACAAACCGGCCACATATACTGAGACATAAGGGGACGACATGGCTTCGACGCTGGTGACGAACCCTTGGGTGCATGTCGAGATGGCAGCCAATCTCGTAAATCAAAAGCTGCAATTAAATAGTCGCAAACGACGAAAACTACGCACTGGCGGCCTAAGGGCCTGCCAGTCGTCCCGGCTAGGATGCCTGTAACCTAGTAGCAACATCCCGGGACGTCATCGCTAACAGGATGCTCCGTTAGTCAGATCCCACTG
Organism: Marinobacter sp. F4216; assembly: GCF_019931195.1. Lineage (GTDB taxonomy): Bacteria > Pseudomonadota > Gammaproteobacteria > Pseudomonadales > Oleiphilaceae > Marinobacter > Marinobacter suaedae. The sequence continues at coordinate 55,647 of NZ_JAIOUO010000004.1, forward strand.
GTTGACGGCTAAGATTAAAGGGATCGCCTCTTGCACCCTGGCCTTCGGGTCGCTTGAGGTTAAATCAATAGAAGGACACTAAGCATGTAGATCTCAAGGCCTAGTGCTGGCGGACGCGGGTTCAATTCCCGCCGTCTCCACCAAATTAGGAATTGACGGGAACTTCCCGGCATTCAAACCCTCACAGAAAGCCCCGAATTTCGGGGCTTTTTTTCGTTTATACCTTCCGAACACATCCCCATTCTTCCACTGGATTCCGGCCCCACGCGGGGGTATCTTTGGGGGTACACAGGGGGATCACAAAACACATACCCCCAAACTGCGCACCCCAGCATGGAGACTAGGCCGTGAGCAGAGCCATGAACAAACTAACGGAAAACACCATCAAACACGCTTCGTTCGAAAAATTCGGCAAACGAACCAAGCTCGCCGATGGTGGCGGTATGTATTTGGACGTCCAAAAGGCGGGTCGCTACTGGCGTATGAAGTATCGCTTTGGCGGAAAAGAAAAGCTCTTAGCTCTCGGTGTATACCCCTCTGTATCGCTGAAAGAAGCACGACTCAAACGGGACGAAGCCAAACGCCTGCTGGCAAATCACACCGATCCCATGACCCACCGTAGTTCAATTAAATCCGAACGCATCGAAAATGCCGCAAATACCTTCAAAGCAGTTGCCCAAGAATGGCTAGAACACGTGCACAAAAAATCGGTGGGCGAAACGACTTCAGGGCGAAATGAACGCAGGCTGGAGATGTATGCATACCCAAAGCTTGGCCGATGCCCGATTGCCGAAATAGAGCCTCCCGACGTATTGGCGACCCTGCGAGACATTGAAAAGACGGGTCACCTAGAGAGTGCCCACAGGGTGAAAGCCCTGATCGGACAAGTATTCCGCTACGCGGTCAGCACAAGCCGCGCGCCGAGAGACGTGACAACGGACCTGCGCGGCACTCTTCCACCATCAAAACCCAAACATCACGCCGCCGTTGTCACCCCAGATGAAATTGCCCGGCTTCTGAACCTGATCGATCATTACGGGGGCACCCCCACCGTCCGCATGGCACTGAAAATGTCATCCTACGTATTCCTGCGCCCCGGGGAGCTCCGGACCATGCGTTGGGATGAAATCGACTGGAACAATGCCACCTGGACACGGGAAAAAACGAAAAACGGCGAGGCCTTGATCGTTCCCTTAGCTCGGCAGGTCATCGAGATCCTGCGGGAACTCCAAGAGATCAACGGCAAATGGAAATGGGTGTTTCCAAACGGCCATAGCAGACAGCGCGCAATGAGCGACAACGGCATTAACGCAGCTTTAAAACGCATGGAGTTGCGAGACATCATGACCCCGCACGGATTCCGTGCCATGGCCAGAACCGTGTTGGCGGAGCGCTTGGGGTTCAGAACCGAAATTATTGAAATGCAGCTAGCCCATCGGGTAAGAGACGTTCACGGCAGAGCCTACAATCGCACCACTTGGCTTTCGGAGCGCCGAGCCATGATGCAGAAATGGGCAGACTACTTGGACGAACTTAAGGTGTCGAAAAAAACACAGATGGAATTAAGAAGCAGGCAGCATGACTACCAGATCGAAATCTAGGCTCACAAAACGATCAGAGCGTCGGACATCCAATTCAACAACCATTGCGACTAAATAGAGCCCAAATAATCAGGCCATCAACATGAAAACAATTGACCTAAAAGATTCTTTTACTTTGGAAGAGGCTGCAGTTTACCTTTCGCAGCTCACAGAGGAGAGCATAGCCCGCTCTGATCTGAAAGCGTTCGGGCTGCTCGGGCTCGTGACACTTTCCATAAAACTAACACGTCGGTATCCCGCAATGACTGGCAAAATGGTTGATGTCAACGACGCCGCCCTAATTAAGATCCCGCTTAAAGCCCCATCGCCAGACAGGCACTCAGCCGCTGTTTCAAAGCCGGAAAGGTGCGTTTTTATTGCTAGTGAATCTGGACGATTCATTGAGCGATCCTTGTCTCACGCCCCCCATTCTGAAACGCCCGACAGCTTTATCATCGAAACGCTCAAACTCATCTCTGAATCACCAGAAGCCGACTCCGCAGTTTTCTTCAGAGGTGATCTTTCACCCGATGGCAGGGGAGTAATCGAGCTTAACGAAGACCGTATTGACTACGTAACTGACCTTTGGGATTTGCCCCTGGTAGGAACAGAACGCCTATCGATTAAAGGCGCTCCAGTCTCAGAAGATGAAGTAAAGGAAGTCGACATGACAACGTTACGTGGCGTACTTCTGAAGCACCCATACGCTAATCGCTGGGCCAGACTCCATGAAAAATACTCCGATGGTCGTCACTACAACGACCCTCGAGTACACGGAGAAATGAGGCGCTTGCCAGAGGGGGAAGAAATTGTAATTCGTACAGATGAGCTAAAACGATTCGCCGACGTCCTGCTTCCAAAAGAAGAACTTCTTCCCCTGGATCCGGACTGCGAAATCCGTTCAGAAGATCTCCAACACCTAATCGCAGCCGCAGATAAATTCTGGGTAAACGCTGACCCCGACGACCGAGGAACTTGGCCCCCCAAAGACATGGTTGTAACGCATCTGATAAACCTAGGGTTTAGCCGTCGAGCCGCAGCAACTGGAGCCACAATAGCCACGCCAAGCTGGGGCCGAAGGAACCAGAAATAAACTCACCCTGTCACCCTTTCAGACCTTGGTACACAAGGGTTTAGCGACTTGTGTCACCCTTACCCTGTACACCCTGCCACCTGTTCAATCCCAAGCAGCAAAGACAGGATTACCCAACACCAGAGAGGAACTAAGGGGTAATCCTGAATGACCGAAAAATCGCAAACCGAAGAAAACATCCAACCTCAGATCGAACGCATGCTTCGCCGCCCCGAAGTCGAAGTCATCACCGGTCGCAGCCGCAGTGCGATCTATGAAGGGATGGCCAACGGAACCTTTCCTAAACCCGTAAAAATCGGGGCACGTGCCGTGGCGTGGCCGGAGTCTGTAATCCGTCAATGGATTGCAGACCGGATGATGGAGGGCCAGGCATGAAAAAAGCGCCCGCCACCGAAGCAGCAAAGCGCCTGACCCGGCACAAGTATAACAGTACACAGCCAGAAACACGCACGGTACGCAGTTGTGCCGAGTGCTTGGCATCCATTCATGCAACGCTGCTGCAAGCGGATATAACGCCGATCGATGTTGATGCCTTGATGGCCCGCATACAGATCACCGACGGCGAAGTGATACGATTCGCTACTGCTGGAAAACCACGCCACAAAAACGGATGGCTGATTGCTTACCATGATCTCGGTCTTCCGCATGTGGTGATCGCTGGAGACTGGAGTAGCGGGGCCGAAACCAAGTGGATTGCCGGAACCACAAGCAGCCTTACCGCAGCCGAAAAGCAGAGACTGCAACACCGCATCCACGAAGCCCGTGAGACCAGAAAGGCAGAACAGATCCGCCAATGGGAGCGAGTGGCCACAAAAGCAGCTCGCCTCTGGCACGCCAGCTCACCCGCTGCCCCCAATCATCCCTACCTTCGACGCAAGGGTATTCAGGCCCACGGGGCCCGCCAGATAGGGCGAAACATCGTCTTACTCATCACTGACTTCTACGGCAAAGCCTGGAGCCTGCAAACCATAAACGAAGCCGGGGAAAAGCGGCTTTTGGCCGGTGGCAGGAAGTCCGGCAACTTCGTAGTTGTCGCTGGCCCGGCATGCCCGGCCCGCATACTTATCTGCGAGGGCTACGCAACGGGCTGCACCCTGGCCGAACTCCATCCGGAAGCCCTAGTGCTGGCAGCTCTTGATTGTGGCAACCTCAAGACGGTCGCAACCGGCGCCAGGAACCGATGGCCCAGCGAAGAACTGATTATATGCGGTGATGATGACCGCAAAACCCCCGGCAACCCAGGCGCCAAGGCCGCGCACGCAGCAGCAGTGGCTGCTAGTGCGAAGCTTGCTCTGCCCACTTGGCCTCCAGCGGCTCCACTACACCTATCGGACTTCAATGACTTGATCAACTGGCAGGGGGGCGCAGCATGAGCAAACAGCCCCCGATGGCAATCATTGATACGCGAACCAATGTACAAACACCATTGCCTGGCTTTGACGCCAACCCCATCCCCCTTACACGCAAAGCGCCAGCACCCGAGTATCCGGTCGAGGCTCTTGGAGAACTTCTCGGCCGCGCCGCAACCGCCCTGGCGCATCATGTCCAAGCCCCTGTCGGGATGGCCGCACAATCTGTACTCGCAGCTGCCTCACTGGCCGTCCACGGTCATGCCAATGTGCAAAAAGGGGGCATCGGTATAAGCCCCTTAAGCCTGTACTTTCTTACCATCGCGGCCAGCGGCGAGCGCAAGAGCTCGCTCGACAACCTCGCCATGAAACCCGTGTACGACTACCAGAAGGAGCGGCGGGAAGAGTATGAATTCCTTATGGCGAAATACCGGGCGGACATGGAGGCTCATGAAATGCGCCATAAAAGTATCGTGGCGAGCTACAAAGGACACGGCAAAAAGCACAAACCCTTGACCCATGACGAACAGCAAGCCCTGGCATCCGATCTGGCAGAACTAGAGAAGAATCGTCCGACACCACCAAGCCGGCCTCATATCTTGATGGAGGAGCCCACAGCTGAAGGCATCTATAAACATTTCCTGGAATCCCTGCCATCAGGAGGCCTTTTCTCCGACGAGGGTGGCGGATTCTTCAGTGGCCACGGTATGTCCGACGAGGCAAAAGGCAGAACAATCACCCTGCTCTCCCAACTCTGGGATGGCAAGCCCATTACCCGAACGAGGGCTGCCGCAGGGGAGTCCGGGGTTCTGGCCGGCCGTCGCCTCGCTGCTCATCTGATGATACAACCGGTGATCGCTGACAAGGTACTGTCCGACAGGCTGATGATGGGGCAAGGCTTTTTGGCCCGTTTTCTCGTTTGTAGTGATCGCTCGCTGGTCGGCAGCCGCTTTCTGGCAAATCGCCCCCGAGATGAGCGCGCACTCCACGACCCGGCAATCAACCAGTTCTGGGAAAGGATATCAGAGCTGATCCGGCAGTCCCTGCCAACCGACGAAGCCGGAGAGATAGACCCCGTCATCCTTCCGATCAACGGGGCTGCCTATGACCAATGGACGAACGTACACGACACCATCGAGGAGCAGTTAGGCCCCCATGGTGAATTCTCCGTTATCCCTGGCTTTGCCTCGAAAGCTGCCGATAACGTCGCTCGAATTGCAGCCGTTCTTAGCTATGTTGAAACGGGCGCAGCTCCAGATAAGGAACACATCAACCGAGCTGCAGAAATCATCCAGTATTTTCTGCAAACCATGCTTCAGCGGTCGCAGGAAGCCTCAAGTGGTGCAGCAGAACACGACGCCATGGAGTTGGCTGACTGGATCAAACGCAACGGGGGCGAACTGCACGCCAACAACTTCAACAAACTTCCCGCCGCTTACCGAAAAGCACAAACCGCCCGGGCACTCCTGGCCTTGCTAGTGGAGTGCGGACATGCCGTCGTCACCGCAATCGGTCCCAACCGAAAGCCTCGCGCTTGGCAGCTGGTGGAGGGCGACGAAAATGTTTGATTTGATGCGGGCAATTCGAAGCAAGGACGAAAACAACCGGAGTTCACCGGCTGCGGAAACTGCGGATACTGCGGAGAGCGCACCACCACGGTCTGAACACACTGCGGACGATTTGCGGAAAACGCCGGATTGTTACGATAGCATCGACTCTCCCGCAACCATTTGCAACCATCCGCGAGCTCCCGCATCCCACAGAGTCTCGGAAAAAACGGGTACGCGGAGTTTTTCTGCAAGTCCGCAACATCCGCAGGCGCCAGTCGGTGAAAACAACCTGAACCCGAATGTCGTGCTGATGGAAATTGCCCAACACCTGCAAGCAGATCCCCTTATGCTGCTTTTGCTCGTTTCGGAAGATGACATGCAGGCTATCGCCGAGCGAGCATACAGCCGCGATTACCTCATAGCCTACTTCGAACAGATGGCGAGGGATGGAAATCCACTGAAGGCTCCGCAATGGATCAAGGATACCTTGCTCCGGCCTGCCCCAAGCCACACCGAGGACCCCGACAAAAACGTGGACTGGGAAAGCAACTGGCAAGCTGCCCATGCGCTATTTCTGAACCACCTGATGGCCTGCCCAGCCTGTCTTGCACCACGGGATCGGTACTGCCCCCAAGGCGCACGCCTGCGTTCGGGGTACCGGTGGGCCTACGAGCAAACAGAAGTTTGAAGCACGACCGCCAACGCTATGGGCCATCAACACGGCGGGGCGAAGAACGGGCCTGACCCGCAAGACTCACCCAGATCCTGCGGGGTAAAGCCCATCTCCCCCGAACTACCATTTACCACCATGTTGTCGGTTGGCTTGTCTCTGTGAGCCAACTCCAGTAAAACACCACCATAACGACTAGTTAACAATCCATGTTCATGCGTTTTTGCACGCGGCCTCCACAACACCAAAGGGGATAGAACTCGCCCCTTGTTCTCGGCCGCAATTCGCGACGCTGCGCGGACAATCCCTAATCAAGGCCCTCAACTACCAATGAACAACACGGAACAACAATTCCTCAAAGCCCTCGACGACAAACTCTGGAAAGCCGCCGATAAACTCCGCGCCAACCTAGACGCTGCCAACTACAAGCACGTAGTGCTGGGGCTTATCTTTCTGAAGTACGTGTCCGATGCCTTCGAAGAACGTCAGGAAGAGCTGTTGGCGCGGTTCAAGGACGAAAACGAGGATCTTTATTACCTTCCGCCAGAAGACTATGACACCGACGAAGAGTACCAACAGGCGCTGATAGAAGAACTGGAAGTACTGGATTACTACCGCGAAGCCAATGTGTTCTGGGTACCCAAGCCCGCCCGCTGGAGCACCCTGAAAGAAAAAGCGGTCTTGCCCGTTGGTACTGTACTCTGGCAGGACGATGCCGGTAATGATGTGAAGTTGCGCTCAGTCTCCTGGCTGATCGACAACGCCCTGGAAGAGATCGAGAAGAGCAACACCAAGTTAAAAGGCATCCTCAACCGCATCAGCCAGTATCAGCTAGAGAACGACAAGCTGTTGGGCCTGATCAACACCTTCTCCGACACCTCCTTCACCAAGCCGGTATTCAACGGCGAGAAGCTGAGCCTGCACAGCAAAGACATCCTCGGCCATGTATACGAATACTTTCTGGGCCAGTTCGCGCTGGCTGAAGGCAAGCAGGGTGGCCAGTACTACACCCCCAAGAGCATCGTTACCCTGATCGTGGAAATGCTCGAACCCTACTCCGGCCGCGTCTATGACCCCGCTATGGGCTCCGGTGGCTTCTTTGTTTCCAGCGACAAGTTCATCGAAGAGCACGCCAAAGAGCAGCTCTACGACGCCAGCGAACAGAAAAAACACATCTCCGTGTACGGTCAAGAGTCCAATCCCACCACCTGGAAGCTGGCCGCCATGAACATGGCCATTCGGGGCATCGACTTTAACTTCGGCAAAAAGAATGGCGATACCTTCCTCAACGACCAGCATCCTGACTTGCGCGCGGACTTCGTCATGGCCAACCCGCCGTTCAACATGAAGGACTGGTGGAGCGAGTCCTTGGCCGAAGACAGCCGCTGGAAATACGGCACCCCGCCAAAAGGCAACGCCAACTTTGCGTGGATGCAACACATGATCCACCACTTGGCACCTACGGGCAGCATGGCCCTGCTGCTGGCCAACGGTTCCATGAGCTCCAACACCAACAACGAAGGCGAAATCCGCAAGCGGCTAGTGGAAGAAGACCTCGTGGAATGCCTGGTCGCCCTGCCCGGCCAGCTGTTCACCAATACCCAGATTCCGGCGTGCATTTGGTTCCTAACCCGAGACAAAACCAACGGAATGGTGCGCAACGAGAAAAAGCGAGACCGGCGAAAAGAATTCTTGTTCATCGATGCCCGCAATCTGGGCTTCATGCGGGATCGGGTGCTACGGGACTTCACAAATGAAGACATCGCCAAGATCGCCGACACACACCATGCCTGGCAGCGCGGTGAGGGTTACGAGGATATCGCCGGATTCTGCAAATCCGCCAGCCTGGACGAGATCAAGAAGCATGACTTTGTGCTGACGCCGGGACGCTATGTGGGTGCTCAGGAGCAGGAAGGCGATGGCGAGCCCTTTGCCGAGAAGATGGCGAGATTGACCGGGCAGTTACGGGAACATTTCACTGAGAGTGGGCGACTGGAGGCTGAGATCAAGCAGAATCTTAAGGGGCTGGGATATGAGCTCTGATTGGCCTTTGGTTCAACTGGTTGACCTAATATCCATTAAACACGGGTTCGCTTTCAAAGGTGAATTTTTCAGCGATACGTCAACGGATACTGTATTGGTAACACCTGGGAACTTCGCCATAGGCGGAGGCTTCAAAGCTGACAAATTGAAATTCTACAGCGGCCCGGTTCCTGCGGGGTACAAGCTGAAAGCCGATGATTTGATAGTAACCATGACTGACCTCAGTAAGCAGGCTGATACCCTCGGGTACTCGGCACTGGTTCCGGAACATTCGGGTCGGCTCTATCTCCATAATCAACGTATCGGGCTTGTCGAGATCAAAAGTCAGGAGCTTGATAAGCTCTATCTGTATTTCTTGATGCGTTCTCGCGAATACCGCCACCACGTGGTAAGTTCCGCCACCGGATCGACTGTTAAGCACACATCCCCAAGCAAAATAATGTCCTTTGAGTTTCGTCTGCCACCTCTAGAAACTCAGAAAAACATAGGTCGGGCATTAAAACTTTTGGAAGAAAGGGCTGAAATCAGTCACAAAATCAACCTCACCCTCGAACAGATGGCTCAAGCCATCTTCAAAAGCTGGTTTGTCGATTTCGAGCCGGTCAAAGCCAAGATCGCCGCACTGGAAGCCGGTGGCAGCGAGGAAGACGCCCTGCTCGCCGCCATGCAGGCCGTATCCAGCAAGGAAGAAGCCCAGCTAACCCGCATGAAGACCGACCAGCCCGAGCAATACACAGAACTCCGTGCCACCGCCGAGCTGTTCCCGTCGGCCATGCAGGATAGTGAGTTGGGGGAAGTCCCCGAGGGTTGGAATCCAGGAACTCTTCATGACGTGGCGAAGTTTCCGAACGAACGAATTTCAACGGAACATCTGGGGCCGGATTCTTACGTGTCGACGGAAAACATGCTAGAAAATAAGCGGGGAATCAGTACCGCATCTTCACTGCCCTCCTCGACCTCAGTTCCTGCCTTCGAGCCCGGACAAATCTTGATTTCAAATATTAGGCCCTACTTTAAGAAAATCTGGCTTGCAAATATTCAGGGTGGTCGCTCACCCGATGTCCTTGGCTTCAAGTGCAAGCACGACCACACAACCGAGTTTCTCTTTAACCTTCTCTATCAAGACCAGTTTTTCGATTACATGATGCTCACATCGAAAGGGGCGAAGATGCCCCGTGGCGATAAGAAAGCGATCATGCAGTTTGTCTGTACGCTTCCCCCCATCAAACTAATGCAGCGCTTCTCCGATCGAATCAAGCCGTTCTATACCTTATCCAACTCGAACAACACCGAGTCAAAGCTGCTTGAGGCAACACGCGAGGCACTTTTACCCAAGCTCCTTTCCGGCGAGCTCTCCATACCAGAAGCGAAGACATGTATGCCCCCCGCATTGGCACCAGCTCGGGAGGAAAATTGATGGAGCTTTGGCTAACTCGTGCTGGCTCACATGGTGAGTTCGAGCAAAAGTTCCTGGACGAAAGACGCATCTACCTGACCTGGGATGGATTGAATGCGAACCTGGCCGCTTTGGACAGTCGGGAGTCCCTGCTTGAGCACCTGGAAGAAGCTTACCCGGATGAAAAGCTGAAGCGGCTCCAGAACCACAGCAGCCAGATCTGGGCATTTACCAAATCCATGCAAAATGGGGATTGGGTCGTACTACCATCGAAGAAGCAGCCCGTCGTCTACGTCGGGCGAATCACTGGTGATTACATCCACAACCCCGAAAGCCCGGACCCATTCTTTCATTGGCGCACAGTCGATTGGTTCGGTTTGGAGATTCCTCGATCCCACTTCGGCCAGGATCTGCTCTATAGCTTCGGGGCGTTCATGACCATTTGCCGTATCCGCCGCAACAACGCGCTGCAGCGCCTGCAGGCCATGTACGAAAACGGGTGGAAAGCTGAAAGCACTAAATCCCTTGTGAAGCACACAGGCAACGCTGTAAGCGGGCAAGCAGACGATATATCCGACGACGACAGCGTCGAGTTCAACCTTGCCGACCTGGCGAAACAACAGGTCGTCGCTCTGATCGAGCAAAAATTTAAGGGCCATGAACTCACTCGCCTGGTGGCGTCGATCTTGAAAGCACAGGGCTATACGGTCTGGCAAAGCCCAGAAGGGGCCGACGGTGGCGCCGACATTCTGGCATCCAACGGCATGATGGGGTTCGGCAGCCAAACCATTTGCGTCGAGGTGAAGTCCGGCACAGGCACAGTGGATCGCCCAACCGTGGACAAGCTTTTAGGGGCCATGTCCAAGTTCAACGCAGACCACGGCCTATTCGTCGCCTGGGGAGGCTTCAAGCAAAACGTACAGAAGGATATGGCCAGCAGCTTCTTCCGCCTACGGTTGTGGTCACAGGACGATTTGTTGAACGAACTTTTCGCGGTTTATGACAAGCTGGAAGACGAACTGAAAGCCCAACTGCCGCTTAAACGGGTTTGGACGGTAGTTGCATCTGAGGACTGATGCTTTTCTCAAAATGAGATTTGCCTGAGTCGCAGGTAGCTGGAGCGGTATAGGAACGGACTGATGACGGAAGACCAACTAGAACAACAATGCCTGGAATGGTTCGCTGAAGGTGGCTGGGAAGTCGCGCACGGACCTGATCTGGCTCCTGATGGCGAGGCGCCAGAACGCGCCGATTACAAACAAGTCCTGCTTCTGTCGGACCTTGAGGCAGCAATTCGCCGCATCAACCCTCACCTGCCGCAAAGTGCCGTGGAACAGGCTGTAGCCGTCGCCAAAAAACCGGAAAGCTTGGATACCGTCGTCAGCAACCGATCGTTTCACCGCCTTCTACTAGACGGCGTGCCGGTCAGCTACAAGAACGAAGACAAGGAGATTCATGATCAGGCGTTTCTACTGGATTTCGGCGATCTGACCGCTAACCGCTTTCGGGCCATCAATCAGTTCACCATTGAAGGTTCGAAGCAACTACGTCGTCCGGACATTGTGTGCTTCATCAATGGAATTCCGTTAGCAGTTTTAGAGCTGAAAAGCCCTAGCTCGGACAGTGCAGACTTCTGGGATGCCTACCACCAGATTCAAACTTACAAGGATGAGGTCAGCGACCTCTTCGCCTTCAACGAAGCCGCGATCATCAGTGATGGATGGACCGCCCGCGTGGGTTCTCTCACAGCAAGCCAGGAGCGATACATGCCCTGGCGCACCATCAAGGACGAAGACGATAAGCCCTTGATGGAGCGGCAGCTGGAAACCATGGTTCGGGGCTTCTTCGGCCGGGAATTGTTTCTGGATTACATCCGCCACTTCGTTATTTTCGAATCAGACTCAGACAAACTCATCAAGAAAATCGCCGGTTATCACCAATTCCATGCGGTGCGAGAAGCAGTAAAAGCAACGATCATTGCCGCTCAACCTTCGACCGGGGGAAGCTCTGGCGAAACGACAACCACCAACGCCGACGGCGTGCTCCCCGGCAGCAAAAAAGCGGGGGTGGTTTGGCACACTCAAGGCTCCGGCAAGAGTATTTCCATGTGCTGCTACGCAGGCAAACTGCTGCAACAGCCGGAGATGAATAACCCGACCCTGATTGTGGTCACCGACCGAAATGATCTCGATGGCCAACTCTTCGCCACGTTCAGCGCAGCCCGAGAACTTCTAAAGCAGGAGCCGGTGCAGGCCGACGACCGCGATGCTCTGCGCCGTCTTCTGGCCGAGAGAGAATCAGGCGGGATCATTTTTACCACGGTTCAGAAGTTTGCCCTGCTGGACGATGAATCCAGTCACCCCGTGCTGAACGACCGTCACAACATCGTGGTGATATCAGACGAAGCTCACCGCAGCCAATACGGCCTGAAAGCCACCCTGAAAAAGGATGGCAAGTTTAAGTACGGTTATGCCCGCCACATGCGCGACGCGCTGCCCAATGCCTCATTCATTGGCTTCACTGGAACCCCCATCGAAAGTGAGGACAAAGATACCCGGGCAGTATTCGGCGACTACGTGTCTATTTACGACATCCAGGATGCGATGGAGGATGGCGCAACCGTACCCATTTACTATGAGTCCCGTCTCGCCAAGCTAGACATCAATCGTGATGCTATCGATGAACTTTCCGATCAAGTAGATGAGGTCGTTGAGGACGAAGAGGACGTTGGCGCGCGAGAAAGAACCAAAGGCGAATGGAGCCGACTGGAGAAGTTGGTCGGGTCCGGCCCTCGTCTACAACAAATCGCAGAAGATCTTGTCACCCACTTCGAAGCACGCTCCAGCGTGATTGATGGCAAGGCCATGATTGTCGCCATGAGCCGGGAGATCGCCGTTCACCTATACAACGAGATCGTTCAGCTGCGGCCAGACTGGCATGACGACGATCCAGAAAAAGGTGCCATCAAGATTGTGATGACGGGCTCAGCATCCGACAAAGCGCTGCTGCAACCGCACATCCACAACAAGCAGACAAAGAAGCGGCTGGAGAAGCGATTTAAGGACACCAACGACCCGCTCAAACTGGTGATTGTCCGGGATATGTGGCTCACCGGTTTCGATGCCCCGTGCTGCCATACCATGTACGTGGATAAGCCGATGAAGGGCCACAACCTGATGCAGGCCATCGCTCGGGTGAACCGAGTCTTTAAGGACAAGCCTGGCGGTCTGGTTGTGGATTACATCGGGATCGCCAACGAGCTTAAGCAAGCCCTGAAAACTTACACCGACGCAAAGGGCAAAGGTGAGCCAACACACAGTGCCGAAGAAGCCTATGCCATCCTACTGGAAAAGCTGGACATCATTCACGGTATGTTCGCTCCCGGCCCTAAAGGCAGGGGCTTCGATTACAGCGGATTTGAGGTCGACCCCTTCAAACTGCTTGTACCCACCGCCAACTACATCCTCAGCCTGGAGGACGGCAAGAAGCGCTTCTTGGATACCGTCCTGGCCATGAGCAAGGCATTCTCACTGTGTGCCACCCTGGATGAGGCCCAGCCACTTCAGAAAGAAGTCGCCTTCCTCGCGCAGGTGAAGACAGCTATTACCAAGTTCACCAGCGTGGACAAAAAACTGACCGAAGAGGAAAAGAACTCCGCACTCAAGCAGATTCTGGACAACGCCGTAATTGCGGATGGCGTAACCGATGTCTTCGCCCTCTGCGGCTTGGACAAGCCCAATATCGGATTGCTCTCCGACGAGTTCCTGGAAGACGTTCGGCAAATGCCCTACAAGAACTTTGCGGTAGAGCTGCTTGAGAAGCTGCTTAAGGACGAGATCAAAGCCCGAACGCGCAATAACGTCGTGCAGGAAAAGAAGTACGCAGAGCGGTTACAAGAGACGCTGCGCAAGTACAACAACCGAGGCATCGAGACCGCGCAGGTCATTGAAGAGCTGATCGCCATGGCCAAACAGTTCCAGGCTGAACTGGATCGTGATGCAGGACTCGGCCTGAATCCAGACGAGGTGGCCTTCTACGACGCCCTGGCTAGCAACGAGAGCGCCGTACGCGAACTCGGGGATGAGATCCTGAAGAAAATCGCCGTTGATATCACCGACAAACTGCGCAGATCCACCACCGTGGACTGGCAAGTACGGGAGAGTGTGCGGGCCAAGCTGCGGATTCTGGTACGGCGAACGTTGCAACGATACAAATATCCGCCTGACAAGGCTCCTGAAGCCGTTGAGCTTGTGATGAAGCAGGCAGAGGCGTTATCCAACCACTGGACGCAAAACTAACAGGCGCATAAGTCTATACAGAAGCCAGACGGGAACTTTACTCAATCCATGTTGAAGCCCATATAAAAACATGGTTTAAGTTAGCCTCAAATTTGAATTTCGATAGGACCACCGGTTTCAATGTTTACCAGAATAAAAATCATCCTGACCATCGCATTGGCAGTAACGATAACCAGCGGCTGTACCTTCCACAAAATCAACACAAGCTTCAACGCCGCTGATGCTGGCGCCTATTACTCCTCTGGCTGGATCGTCCAAGAACGTCAGTCTGACCAGTATATCGTCCGCCTTGCCATACTTGATGAGAAGAACCCTTGGTCCGCTGTTACTGGTGACGTTTTTGTTCAAAACCTCACAGACACTCCGGTGACGATAAGCGTTGAGGACATTTCGTTTACTCAAGATGAGAATCCAATCGGCTTGCTGTCATACAAACAGTTAAAAAAGAAATATGTCAGCCAAGCACAATCCCGCAGAACCGCAGTCGCCTTAGGCGCGATGGCTCAAAGCCTCAGCGCCTCCCAGCCGCAAACTACGACGACCTATGGTTCTGGCACTGCCTACGGCACTGGTGGTTCAGCGTCCTATTACGGATCGACGCAGTCATACTCATACAACCCAGCAGCCTCAGCAGCCGCTAACGCGCAAATTCAGGCTAATGCCCAAGCAGGAATCAACAACATCGAATCAGACCTGCAAAAAAGCCTGAATTCGCTGGATGGCTACCTTCAAAAAACAACCATATTCCCAGACCAGGCATACGGGGGCATGTTTAAATCAGAGATGACTCGTTTCGACCAGAGACCCGAGTCCTTCTACACATTCGCAGTTAACGTCGGGACAGAACGGTTCACTTTCCAGTTCGTGGAAAAAACAGTCATCACTACACAAGAAAGAAAACTGTTTTAAAGGCTTATCCACTGACTGACAGACCAGAGAGAATCTCTTCTACGGGGGTATTATTGGGGGTATCAACCTCAGACAAAAAAACGAAACACCATATCATTCAATACTATAAGGCCATTATTCAGTGGGCGCCGTCTCCACCAAACGCCAAAAAGCCCCCGACTTCGGGGGCTTTTTTCGTTACTGAGGACAGCGATCTGATGGCATCGCGCTTAACAGCAACTCGAATCACCCTGGAATCTCTTGAAACTCTCGCGAATCCTCAGCAACCAGAATGGCGTCAGTCGACAGCAGGCCATACGGACCATCGCCGCCGGGCAGGTTCATGTGGACGGCGAGGTCTGCACCGATGCGGCCAGGGAGGTGTCACGTTTCGAGAGTGTGGTTGTCGGTGATCAAGAGATACAGCGTGCGGTTGCCGCCCACTACCTGATGCTGAACAAACCTGCCGGATACCTCAGTGCCACAAAGGACGAAATACATCCAACGGTGATGGAACTGGTACCTGAGGAGCTACGCCCCCACCTTCACATTGCGGGGCGCCTGGACCGGGCCTCTACCGGCCTGCTGATTATGACCAACGACGGCAACTGGTCGCGACGGCTAACTGAGCCCGCCGTCAAGATCCCCAAGGTCTACCGGGTAAAAACCCTCCAGCCCATTAGCAAGGAAACAGAGCAACGGTTTGCGGAGGGCATATGGTTTGCCTGGGAAGGACTCACAACCTCGCCCGCGGCAATAGAACAGCTAGCCCCCTGCGAGGCGCGCGTGACCATCTTTGAAGGACGCTACCATCAGGTGAAGCGAATGTTCCATGCCGTTGGCAACCAGGTCACCAGCCTGCACCGCGAACGCATTGGCGGTATCACCCTGCCAGCCCAACTGCCCCAGGGCGCCTACCAGAGCCTGACGCCAACCCAGGTAGCGTCAGTACGGCGCCATTAATTCCGCAAACACTCCCAGATTCGGCCGCTACCATTCACCCGATGTGTGAGCACCCCATCTACCTCTCCGTGATTAGATAAGCCATCACAAAGCCATGCTCATTCCCCACAAATATCGGTTTTTTCGACTAACAGAAGCCCGCTCGATGTAGATAGGATTGGAATTATTCGTACCCTATTCAGGAAACATAATCCATGAGAACTCTGCTTCTGACGTTTATTGCTCTCACCCTTTCCACCCCATTCGCACTGGCGCGGGATGCAAAACCGCTACGAGTTGGAATGGACGTTCCCTACGCACCTTTTGGCGTGCGCGGTCCAGACGGTGTGCTAACAGGATTTGAAGTCGATCTGGGCAATGCCATGTGCCAGGAAGTCACTGGCCAGGACTGCGAGTGGGTAGTACAGGCATGGGACGGCATCATTCCGGGACTGCTTGCTCGAAAGTACGACCTTATTATTTCTTCCATGACCATCACCGCAGAGCGTCGCAACGCGGTGCTGTTCTCTGAGCCCTACTACGCCACCCCCTCAGCGTTCTTCACCCGGGCTTCGTCGGAGTTTGATCTAAGCAATACCAGCAACACTCGTATCGGCGTTCAGCGCGGAACCAACCAGGAACGCTTTGTGGCGGAAATTCTTCCGGACGCAGAAGTTGTTCGCTACACCACGACAGACGACATGTACCTCGATCTGATTGGCGAGCGCCTCGACGCCGTTATGCTCGACGCTCCTGTCGGTATTCAATGGGCTGAGGACGACACCAAGGTCGTGCAGAGCGGCGACTTCATCAAGGAACCGGCACGGATTTTTGGTGAGGGTGTGGGCGTGGCCATGCGCAAGCGCGACAGAAAGCTAGCGGAACAGGTTAACGCTGCTCTCGACAAGCTGAAGAACAACGGTGTCTACGACGAGCTGATGGCGAAGTATTTTAGCTTCGATATCAAACTCTGACGTCGCTTTCTCCGCCAAACACGAAAAAGCCCCCGGTCTCGGGGGCTTTTTTATTGCCTTTACTCGGCAAGACCAACTTACCTCCTGCCTTGCTGAGGCCTCTGAACTTACTTGTTCATAATATGCGCCCGAATCCGCGCCGAGATGGCCTCGGAGAAGATCACGGTGAGCAAGATGGCCAGGATGATGAGAGACACCTGCGGCCAGGCCAAGGTGTTGAGGGAGGAAGAAAGCTGAAGGCCGATACCGCCCGCACCCACCAGGCCCAGTACGGTGGAGTGACGAATATTCACATCCCACCGGAACACGGCCACCCCAACGAAAATCGCTTTCACCTGAGGCCACACCGCATAAGCCATCACCTGCAAGGGCGAGGCGCCCGTTGCCCTGATAGCCTCTACTGGCGTGGTGTCGATTTCTTCAATGGCTTCATAGATCAACTTTGCAAAGAAACCAATGGAACGAAGCGAGATGGCAACCACACCTGCCAGCACACCAGGCCCCAGAATGGCGACCGTCAGCAGAGCCCAGATCAGGGAATTGATCGAACGGGATGCAACGATGAACACCATGCATATCGGGCGAATGATGTAACGCGATGGGGTGGTGTTATTGGCCGTCAGGAAGGCCATGGGAACACCAAACAGGATCGCGATCCCGGTGCCGATGGTGGCGATATTGAAGGTATCCCACAGCGGCTCCCAGAGTTCGTTGATGTATTCCCAGCGCGGCGGCATCGCCCGCGTGAATATATCCTCGGCAATACGCGGCGCATCGAACACGAAGAACCAGGTGGTGGCCTCCGAGATGATCTGCCAGCAGAGTACAAACAGTACCAGCCCGGCCAGCCAGCCCGACCAGATCATCAGGCTGGTTTTCAGGTCATGGCGCTGCCATTTCTTAGTGTCATCACTTAAAAACTTTACCGCCATGTTTACTGCACCTTAACTCGTAGCCAACTGGAGGTGTATTCCGCCATCAAGACCAGCGCGATGATGATCAGGATGATGGCCGCCGCCGTGTCGAACTCGTAGCGGTCAAACGCGGTATTCAGGGTTGCCCCGATACCACCGGCCCCGACAATGCCCAGTACGGCCGATTCCCGGAAGTTGATATCCAGCCGGTACATCGACAGTCCGATGAATCTTGGAAAAACCTGCGGATGGATGCCGTACAACACCCACTGCGACCAGCTTGCGCCGGTCGCGCGAATGGCTTCCGACTGGGACTTACTGACATCCTCTATTCTTTCCGCCAGCAACTTGGCGAAGAAGCCGATCGTCGCGAACGCGAGAGTCAGGAAACCGGCAAACGGCCCGAAGCCAAAAATGGCCACCATCAGAATGGCAACAATGATTTCCTGCAAGGCCCGCGAGAGCGCAATGATGCCACGGCAAACCAGATAAACCGGCGTTGGAGCCAGGTTCTTTGCTGCGCCCAGGCCAATGGGAACGGAGATCAGAATGCCCACCACCGTTGAGGCAAAAGCCATCACCAGGCTTTCATAAATGCCCTCGTAGATATCATTCCAGCGAGTCGTAAAATCCGGCGACGAGAACGACAGAATGAACTCCTTGGCTCTGGGTAGACCATCGATCACCCGCGCCCAGTTCACTTCCATGCTGCCAAGAGACAACACCACATAGAGCGGCACACCGACCCAGACCAGCGCCCGAAGCCAGGTGCGCTTGATCATCGGTGGGCGACGCCACCTTTTCAATTGAACGGTATCAGTCATTCCTTCTCCACCGCGTACGCTTCTGGGGTCTCTGCTTCGGATGCGCCTTCGTCGCCATCTTTCCGGACGGTGGCGGACCAGTCTTCTTCACCGTAGATTTCGGTAAGCACTTCCGGTGTCAGGCCTTCGGGCGGTCCGTCATAGGCCACCTGCCCTGCTTTCAGGCCAATCACCCGTTCCACAAACTGCTGGGCCAGGGCCACGTCGTGAATGTTGATGATGGCAGCAAGGTTGCGCTCGTGACACAGATCCTGAATCAGGCGCATCACCTGGCGGGCGGTTTTCGGATCGAGAGACGCGGTGGGTTCGTCCACCAACAACAGACTGGGGTTCTGGATCAGGGCACGGGCGATACCGACTCGCTGGCGCTGGCCGCCAGACAGGGCATCGGCTCGCTTATCTTCGTAGCCGGGCAAGCCTACTTTCTCCAGCAAACCGAACGCATCGTTCTCGGCTTCCGGACCAAACTTACGGAACAGGCTCCGCCAGAACCCGACATAACCCAGTCGACCGGACAGGATGTTTTCCATCACAGTCAGGCGTTCCACCAGGGCGTAATCCTGGAAAATCATGCCCATCTGGCGGCGCACCTGGCGCAGCTTTCGTGTGGGCATCGCGGTGATGTTCTTCCCGTTTAAACTGGCGGTGCCGGAGGTGGGGTCCACCAAACGGTTGATACAGCGGATCAGGGTCGATTTGCCGGCGCCGGATGGTCCAATCAGCGCGACGACCTGCCCTTTCTCAATGGTGAAACTGACGTCCTTCAGGGCGTAATCACCAGACGTATAGGCTTTGGACAACTTCTCAAGTTCGAGCACGAATTCATTCCCTAACAAACAGGCTTAACAGTGGAAAAACCGGGCAGCGGAACATCCGCTGCCCGTCGACCTCTTGGTAGCTCTTTATTTTTAAGAGCAGGAGTAGGAAACGTCGTTCGCGGCGTCGATCTTGCGAATCACATCCCAGTGTTCCTTGTAGGTAATGGGAACAAACTGAGCTTCGCCGTTACGGGAGAACTCCTCTTCCAACGTGGTGCCTTCCCAGGGGAAGTTGAGGAATGCCTGCTGGATTTTCTCCTGCAGTTCCGGCTTCAGGTTATGTGCCACGCCATAGCTGGTGGTCGGGAAGGTCTGGGATTTGTAGATAGACACAATCTGGTCCTGAGTGACCACATCGCGGGACAGCATCCGGCCCAGCACGGAGTTGGCAACAGCCGCGGCCGGGTAATCCTGGTTGGCAACACCCAGAATGGAGTTATCGTGCTTGCCAGAGTAAACCGGCTCAAAATCCCGCTCAGGCATCATATTGTAATCAGCCTTCAGAATGGCAGACGGAGCCTTGAATCCAGAGTTGGAGGTTGGTGAGGTAAAGGCCATTTTTTTGCCTTTGATGTCCTCAATGGATTCGATTCCTGAGCCCGGATAGGTCAGGATTTCCATTTCATAGCCATAGCTGCCATCGTCACCGGCCATCATGGTGAACGGACGATAACCTGCACAGTTAACGGCCAAAGGGTTAGAACCGGTGTTAAAGCCCGCAATGTGAAGGCGGCCAGAGCGCATGGCTTCGATTTCAGCCGCGTTGGACTGTACCGGGAAGAACACGACTTCCTTGCCGGTTTGCTCTTCCAGATAGGTCAGGAAGTCCGCCCAGGCTTCTTTATACACGGCCGGATCTTCAACCGGGGTGTAGGCAAAAATCAGGGTTTCCGGATCCAGCCACTGGCTGGAGTCAGCAGGGATATCCGCAATCAGGTCGTTGTCCGCGTCACAGTAGCGCGCATCCAATGTACCCTGGTTGGAGCAAGCGGCGCTTGCTGCTGTGCTGAACGTCGCCGTGATCCCGGCAAGTGCTATGGCTTTGGCAATTGTTTTTATTTTGCTCATCGCGTGTTCCTTATCATTCCGTTGTTTGTTGTCGTTATATCGATGGCAGGATGTAGTCCGGTACGATCTCCGATTTAGAAATGTAGGTAGCCACATCTTGCCCGGCATAACTGCCATGATCCGTCACCAGGGCAGTTTTAATTCCGGAGGCCTGTCCCCCGAGAATATCCGTATGCAGGGTATCCCCCAGCATAAGAATTCGATCCAACGGCAAAAGCGCGTTGTTTTTCCTTATCCTTTCGATGGCATAACTGAAGGTGTTTCCAAAGGGTTTGCCAAAGAATTCCACCGGACATTGGGTCTGGTCCAGCAGCTCATGGGCGTAATATCCCGGTTCCAGGGAAAAACGGCCCTCTCTCGGGGCTACAAGATCAGGATTCCCCACATACACCGGCTTTGGATTTTGCTTGAGATGGGCGAGCAATTCGGCCTGAGCTGCATCACTCCATTGCGCCGCACTTAAGAAGATATAGCCATCCGCTTGCAGGAACGGTTCGTTGCTGGACACGGCTTCCGCATCGCCCTCGCCGGAAATGGATTCGTACTGAAGATTTTTGGGGAAGTCCGCTAGGTTACAGACGTTGATCACTCCCCACGAATTAATATCAGAGCCGGAAAAGATATCGGCGGCAACCAGGGAGTGAATCATCACTTCCCGACTGCTGATGATGTTCCCCGCCTCAACCTCAAAGCCAAGACGGCGAAACTTGGCCACCAGGGAATCTTTCTCGTAGCTGGCCGAGTTGGTCAGGATGTACAGATCCTTCCCCATCGCTTGCAGCGACCGGAATCGGGAAGCGGCGCCCTCAATGGCTTGTTCACCAACGTTCAATACCCCAAAAGCATCAAACAGAAAAGCATCAAACCGGGCTGATATTTCACCCAGATCGTTAACGTGTTCGGGTAACTTTGGCAACGGAGAAGACAGCAGGCCAGAAAGGGGCAGGCGCCAACGAATTTCTTCGTATCGATCGAAAATCGCTTGCGGGGTCATAAATCTACAACAAACCTTTTTTATTTTTTTCAGGCGCTTAGCGCCTTCTATTATTATTTCTAGCCGTCATAAGCACTTGTACAAGTTCGTATGAAGGCCAACGAAAGTCAAGGAAAAATGGTGATTCGGATCACAACCCATATTGGGCTGGGGCACAGTTGCTTAAGGCGCACCCACTGAACTCAGGAGACAACTTAGATCTTTCAAAACTCAATCGACTCCGAGAACAGTTTCCGAGCTCGTTTGTGGGTCACTTTTTGAAGCTTTCTTTGTGTTTGCAGAACACAGCCTTTTGCAGTTCTCCAATGTTTTGTATCCAGAGCTATCTCATCTCGATGCGTTTTCAGATAATCCAGCAACACCGACTGATCGTTGGCCTGCCCCTGCACTTCCGTGACATCCCTGAGTTCTCGCACCCATGTTTTGAGTTCCTTACCCATCACCGGCCTCAGCGCCCGGGAGCAGTAAAACAGGTCTTTCGAACATTTCCGAAACCGATGAAAGTCTTCTATGTCGCCGGATTTACGCGCCCTTTTTTCGGCACGTCGGGCTTTCTTGAGGAGTCGCTGGAGTACTGGGGAGAGTTCTTTCGGGGCGCTGGGCAGGTTCCAGCTGCGGGAAGCCGTTCGTTCTGCCTCCACCTCCTGGGCCAATCTCAGAAAGAAATGTTCATCGCCAAGGTTCTTTCGAGCACGTTTTTTGTATTTGTTCAGAATTCGAGTGACGTTCCTGAACGACCTGGCCTGCAGTTCGGGATTTTCTTCGACCAACAACCGCCAGGTCGTCAGGCGCACATCGGCATCGCGGGTGTCCCCAAGTTTCTTCGCCAGTTTGCGATAGCGAGCACGCCAATCGGCGTACGTGGCCTTGCCAAGCCAGGGCCGAACCAGTCGGAGCAGTGCCCGGATTTCTTTGGTGCGTTTACGGGCTTCATGCACACCGGTTTCCGGATCCCGGGTGGCATGCAGAAGGGACAAAGCAATGTCTTCATGGACGGACTGGATGAGCCGCTTGAGCTGTTTGTTGAAGTTGCCGTCGCGGCTGAGTCGATAGCGCATGCCTCCTCCTGAGGCGTTACATGCCCAGCGTTTTCGCAGCGATGATTGTTCCGCCGACGCGGTTTACAGCGACGACCTTACCGCCGCTGCCAGGTTCCATCGGGCTGGCACACCAGGGGCCCAATGACCGTACCTGTCGGGTAGGACTCGCCGTTGTACATGCAATCCGCTGCAGCCGCGGATGCGAAGAAGAAGCTGGCTAACAGAATCATTGTTTTCATTGGTCACCTCCAGTGCCATGAAAAACCATGGACACGCTTGTTGTGCTGTCATTAACGATTGCCTTGACCTGATACCCCAACGGCACCACGAACATGAGCGCTGATTTGATCTGGCCCGTCTCGTCACCCTCTCCGTAGAGCTTCTCAGCGGTGTTGCTATTTATGGTGATGAGGGGCGACCTTACCTCTTCGCCATCCTGAAAGCAGATAAAGGGATTACGCGCGTACACCGACACCATTCTTTCCGCCATATCCTTGTTGGCTAACACCAGATCGTGGCCGATGTACTTGTGTTTACCGGGCGAGCAGACAGAGGCATGGTTATCGGAAAGTCGTGAAGGTGGCACCACTGCGATCTCCACCGGCTGGCCGATCTGCCTGAATATTCCTTCCTGATTCACCGCCGCATCCCTGAGACGAACAGCGGCCGGCGATTCCGGATTTAGTTTGATGATTTCGAGGGCAGCACTGAGGGTATGGATGTTCCGATAGGTATGGAACTGATGATCAAAGGGGCCAGCGCCATCCACCAGCAGCCCGATGATTTCCTCAGACACTTGGTCCTGCGGGGAAAGGCGACGCAGGTAGTCGACAAACTCGATGCTTTTGACGTTGTAGAGGTCGTAGTTTTCCCGGAGGGTCGCCCGCACGATGGCAGCCCGTTTTTCATCCTCCATCACTTTATCGATGAGGGTGGTCAGCTCATATTCCTGCTCGCTGAAATCCAGCTCAAACGCGTTACCACCTTTGGTGGTGACTTTCAGGCTGCCCGGCACCTGCTGGTTTACAACCATGTAGACAAAGAACGCGGCGAATAACAGAAACGCCACAACGATAATGCTGGTATTGAGTTTTATACCTTCACTCATGAGTCCTCCCCTTGCTGCGTCTGGCCAGGTGAAACTGGAGGAACTCCCCAACAACAAGAGCGACGCAGGCCTTTGGCCATTGCTCTATGGAAGGAATCGGGCGAGGTAAAGGTAGGACGGCTGACCGACACCCGCTCGCCGCCAAGTTGCAGTCTTGCTATGTGAATCCTTCGGTTAATTTAGATCATCCTGAGAGGATCACAAGTTGGCAGGGCCCGCAACGGTGGCGTCTTTCCAGCGATCAAGTAGGGTTTTCAGCACGGGAATATCAAAATGCCGCTTGGTGGTGATGGCATAGAAGTTTTCCATCACTCCCTCAAGTACCGCGTATTTCTGTAAGGTTCCGTTCTTTAGTTCGTCCTGAACCACCACCTCGGGAACCACAGCGACACCTCCGGAATCCCGCGCCAGCAGACGAAGCATGGCCATGTCATCCACCTCGGCATAGGGTTCTATCTCAACGCCAAGCTGCTGACACAACATGTCGAACTGGCTGCGGATATTGCTGCTGGGGCCAGGCACCAGCAGGTTCACTTTGGGCAAATCCTCCGGGAATCGAAAATGCTCGCCTTCTTTACCCGCCGGGCCGACCAGGCAGACATTACGCTGGGCAATACGCTGGCAGCGCCAGGGAGTGACCGAATCGGTGGCGACTGGGCGGTTAGAGAGGATCAGATCCAGCTTGTGCACCTTCAGCTGTTCCAGAAGCTCCTCCTGGCTGGCCGAATGAATGACCAGTTTGATCTGCGCCTCACCCACCACCGGGCGCAGGAAGTTTTCCTGAAAGTTCCGGGACAATGTGGCCACAGCGCCAATGCGCAGGCGCTGGACTCGCTCGAGCTTTCCGCTTTCCACCGTAGCCAGCATTTCGCCACCCAGGTTGAAGATAGTGTCTGCATAGGCGAGCACCAGATGACCCGTTTCGGTCAGGCGCAGCGTTCGGCCATCCCGGATGAACAGGTCACGGCCCAGGCGCTGCTCCAGCTTCCGGATCTGGGAGGACAACGCCGATTGGGAAACATGCAGCTGCGTAGCGGCGCGTGTCAGGTTTCCCTCTCTGGCGACCATCCGGAAGTAATACAGATGATGAAAGTTCAGGCTTCTCATTCGTCAGTTCTCTTTTTTAGAACGGTTCATGTATTTATATATATTTTAAAAAACGACGGATAAGCAACAAACTATAGGGAGTTATTTAACAAACCCACCGAGGCACACAGACACCATGGAACACCTTTCGAGCGGTTGGTTGCTCGCCGGCACCTACACAGTTGGATGCTTACTTGCGTTCTTATCCTCTCAAGGCGTCTGGCGCATCGCCCGGAACACCGCCCACCTTGGACTTGCCGGCGCGTTGATCAGCGGTGGCTGGGCGCTGCTGGATTCATCAGGCGACCACGATGCCCTCGGCCTGGTGATGACCGTTCTGGTTGCCTTGCTGGGCTGGGTAATCACCCGGTTTTCTTACCGCTACCTTCACGGTGAGCCTCGCCAGCCCCTGTTCGTGCGAGCGCTGTTGTTTACCCTGTCGTGTGTGGGGGTGTTGGTTACCAGTAACCATCTGGCGGTGGTCGCTCTTGCCTGGTGCGGTACCAGTGTGGGCCTGCATTATCTGCTCACTTTTTACCGGGAGCGCAAGGCCGCGCAAATCGTTGCCCACAAGAAGTTCATTGTCAGCCGACTGGCGGACCTGTCACTGCTGGTCGCACTGGGGCTTATTTACCACAGCACCGGCACGCTCACGCTTGATGGTCTGAATGCCCAAGTAGCCTCCATGCAGACCCTGCCGGCAGGGCTGCATGCTGCCGCCGTCCTGTTCGCACTGGCCGCCATTCTCAAGTCCGCCCAGTTGCCCCTGCACGGCTGGCTGATTCAGGTGATGGAAGCTCCAACACCTGTGTCAGCGCTGCTCCACGCGGGTGTAGTAAACATCGGTGGCTTCGTACTGATTCGTCTGACGGATCTCATCATCCTGGCGCCGATGGCACAGGCCATGCTCGTTGTCGTCGGTGGACTGACTGCGCTGCTCGCCGGTCTGGTGGTGATGACCCGTATCAGTATCAAGGTTCGGCTGGCCTGGTCGACCTGTGCCCAGATGGGCTTCATGCTGATGGAAATCGGTCTTGGGCTCTATGAGCTGGCACTGCTGCACCTGCTTGCCCACTCGCTGTACAAGGCCTACGCCTTCCTGAGCTCCGGCGATACGGTGAACGAAGCACGTCGCAAGGATCTGTTCAGCGGGTTGGGGCAAACCTCGTCCCTGCCCTGGCTGCTGGCGGCCCCCCTGATCACAGCCGTGTTGATTGCCAGCACCCTGCTGCTCTGGCAAGTGGCGTTGCCGACCATGCACATACCCATGGCCGCGCTGCTGATCGTTACCTTTGGACTGGCTCCCTTGCTCTGGCTGGAACATGGAAAAGGCACCCCTCACCTGCTGCTGGGCACCTTCCGGGGCGTAGGACTGACCCAGCTTTACATGGTCTGGCACCTGCTGTTTGCCGAACTGGCCCCGGCCTCCTCAGAACCTTCCATCCTGCTCACCACCTGGGTGCTCGCCATGATCGGGGGCCTGTACGTGACCCAGATATGGCTGCGCTGTTTCCCCCGGGGCAAGTTCGCCGAACGGTTTTACCCGTGGGCCTACTGTGGGTTCTATCTGGATGAAAGCTTCACTCGCCTGACGTTCAAGCTGTGGCCGGCGCGCCTGAGCCCGGCGCAGGCTAAAACCTCGGTTAACCGTCATCCTGCACAACTGGGAGCCGTCAAATGAGCGCATCCGTCGTGGCACAAACCAGCATTCAGGCCGAGGTACACGAAGCCATTCAAAGCGCCTGCGACAGCATTGCGCCAACCTGGCCGCTGGACCGGATGATTGCCGTCAATCCGTACTGGCAACACGTGTCTGCCCCCTTCAGTCAGACTGCGGAAACGCTGGACCGGTTGGCCGGATCACCGATGGCGATGTCACTGACTTACTACCGTGAGCGCTGGCAAGCCGGTACGATTGAACGCACCCACCTGGCCCGGGCGATTGAGGAACACTCTGCGTCCGTGAGCGCCGGGCAGTTGATTGCCGCGCTGGATGATCAGGAACGGGAGCCAACACCGGCCCCCTTGCTATGTGATGCCCTGGATCGACAACGGAACCTGCTCCATGAGCCCGCCTGGTGCGACACCATCACCCACCAGATCGCACAGTTTTGCGCGGCCTATTTCGACCGGGAACAAGCCGACTGGCACCCCGATCAAACCGCCGAGCTCTACAGCGCCTGGCGCAAAACCCTGGGCGATGACCACAGTGTCGCCCTGCTGATGAAAGCATCGGACATTCCCCGCAACGCAAGGGAACTGCCCGACGATGCCGAAACCCTGATCCAACAAGCACTGGAGCAACTGGTTCCTGACCCGGAACACTGGCAGCCCTATCTGCAGGCCGTCCTCCTGCGGATCAGTGGTTGGGCCGCCGGATGTGCCTACCGGCGCTGGCAGGCCCGACTGGAAGGCGGCGATGATCAGACCCTGACGGACCTGCTCGCTATTCGCCTGAGCTGGGAAAGCCTTATTGACGACGGCAAACGCCACCCGGGTTCGGTGTTCAATCGCTGGCAAAGCGCCTGGCGCGAGCACTTTCAGGAACAAGATCGCCCCGAGCGAGCCTTGCGACAACTCTGGCAACGGGCCCACGAGATCAGTTATCAGCAATCGTTATTCCAGAGCCTCACAAACCATCGCCCGGCACCGGCTGTGCAGACCTCGCCGGACGTTCAGGCGGTGTTCTGTATCGATGTCCGATCCGAAGTGTTTCGCCGCCACCTGGAAGCGCAATCTGACCACATACAGACGTTTGGCTTTGCCGGCTTCTTTGGGTTACCCATCAGTTACCGCCCCCTGGGCACCGAGGCCCGGCGCCCCCAATTGCCTGGATTGCTGGCACCGGCGCTGGAGATAACCGACTCCTCCGGCGATTCCGCCGCTGATGAACAGATCGTTCACCAGCGTCAGCAGTCGTTGAAAAACCGCCTGAATTGGCGTGCATTCACGTCGGTGCCGGCCTCTGCCTTTACGCTGGTGGAAACCCTCGGGCTTGGCTATGTGGGGAAACTGATCAAGCGCAGTGCGCCGAGGGTGGGCTGCGCCAGAAACAAGGATGGACTGTCGTTGAGTGCTGCCCAGAGCGCCCGTCCGAGTCTGATCACCGCCGTGGGCAGCGATGTGGGCAGCGATGTGGGTGCCCAGGTGGACATCGCCACCCGCGTGCTCAAAGGCATGAACCTGACGGAGGACTTCGCCCCTCTTGTGTTACTGGTAGGCCATGGCAGCCAGACCGAAAACAACCCCCAGCGTGCGGGCCTGGATTGCGGCGCCTGCTGCGGCCAGACCGGCGAGATCAACGCCCGGGCGCTGGCCGGTTTGCTGAACGACACGGAGGTGCGCGGCGCGCTCCGTGGGCAAGGGATCAACATACCTGGCAGTACCTGGTTCATCGCGGCACTGCACAACACCACCACCGATGAAGTGGCGCTGTTCGATACCGACGACGTGCCGGGGGAACTGAATGGCGCTCTGGATACGCTGTCGCAGCAGCTTGGCCAAGCGGGCGAAGGCGCCCGCCGGGAGCGATCGCCGGCGCTTGGCCTGTCACACCTGCGGGAAAAAACCGACAAGCTGAAAAAAGCCATCAAGTTGCGCGCCAGCGACTGGGCACAAACCCGCCCGGAGTGGGGACTGGCAAACAACGCGGCGTTTGTGGTGGCCCCCAGATCCCATACCCGGGGTCTGTCGCTGGATGGTCGCAGTTTCCTGCACGACTACGATCACCGCAACGACCCGGATGGCAAGCTGCTAGAGCAGATCATGACCGCTCCGATGATCGTCACCCATTGGATCAACATGCAATATTACGCATCCACCGTGGACAACCAACGCTTTGGCAGCGGCAACAAAACCCTGCACAACGTGGTTGGGGGCCGACTGGGTGTGTTTGAAGGCAACGGCGGCGATTTACGCATTGGCCTGGCGTGGCAGTCGGTGCACGACGGTGAACGCTTCCGGCACGAACCGTTGCGGCTAACGGTGGTGATTGATGCCCCGAGAGAATCGATCGAGCGGGTTATTGAAAGCCACGAGGTGGTGAGGAACCTCGTGGACAATCAGTGGCTGTACCTGGCGCGCCTGGACGGAGATGCTGTTGAGACTTATCAACCCGGCGACCAGAAACCCTGGCACGCCGCACGTCAGGCCGGCTTGGCGCCCAGCACAGAGGTGTAGCAATTCATGCCGAGGTAACTGAAACGCCGGGTGTCTTTGATACTCAGCCCCTCGGCTTCCATTAATTCCGGATAGTTGTAGATCTCGTGCACCGCGTTATCGGAGGCAAAATAGAAGATGATCGCCGCGGTGTACCAGTAAACCTTTTGCACGCCCCGGGCCAGCAGGTTGCCGCTGGGATAGGAGAAGTCGCCGATGACGAACGTGCCACCGGGCTTCACGCACAGCACCAGGTGACTTAGCAGCTTGCGCATGAACGCCTCATCAAACACGTTGAGGAAGAAATTGGCGACGACCATGTCATAACGCTCGAACTCCTCAAACTTCAGGATGTCAGCGTGTACCACTCGCACCTTGAGGTCATCGGGGTGTTTCTCAAATGCCGCCTGCAATTTCTTGAGCATGGTTTCCGAGATATCCACCACCGTGACATCGGCACCCATTTCGGCGGCGCGGATGGCGTCCTTCCCATGCCCAACACCCGCAATCAGGATCTTGTCGCCCGGCTTCACGTACTCGGGGGTCAGCATCGCCCGCTTGCAGTCGTGGATGGCTTCACCGCCATAGATGCTGCTAAGGAAATCGTAAAGAGGCCCGATGTATTTATATTTGTCGCGCATGACACTTCCCGCTTTGTCCGTTGTCCTTCCTTGAGGCTTTGCAGTCTACGACCTCGGTATTGATTGCGGAAGCTGGTGCTGGCGTGCCTGCCCGAAAACCTGACGGTGGTCACACCTCCGGCATCGAATGGCGCTGACATTGCCAAGTTTGAGAGCTTCGGCCAGCTTTGGCGCCAGCAAATGGTTACTCTCGGGTTTTGATCGATTTTCTAAGCCAACAAGGATTGGGCACTTACTCATGACAGCACAGCCGAGCCAGTCACAACACCAGTCGTCACCAGAGCACTCTCTCACGCGCGCCGCGCTGGCCGGCAAGCGCATTCTGTTGACGGGCACCACTGGATTTCTGGGCAAGGTCATACTGGAAAAGCTGATTCGGGAGGTGCCCGATCTGGGCGGGCTGGTGCTGCTGATTCGCGGCAACCGAAAATACCCCTGCGCCAAGGCCCGTTTCCACGCTGAGGTGGCCACCTCCTCTGTATTCGATCACCTGCGCGAAACCGACCCGGCACGCCTGAGCGCCTTTCTGGATAACCGCCTTCAGTGCGTGGGCGGAGAGATTACCCAGCACCGTTTTGGCCTGGAAGACGAGGCTTACGAGGCACTGGCCCAATCCGTCGACGTGATTATCAATTCAGCCGCATCCGTGAATTTCCGCGAAGCACTGGACACCGCAATCACCATCAATGCCATGTGCCTGCATAACCTCGCGGATTTTGCTGAGGACGCTGGACAGGTTCCGGTCATACAAATTTCCACCTGCTACGTGAACGGCTACAACCGCGGCAACATTGCAGAAAAGGTCTCCGCGCCGACCTCAGGCTTGATTCCCCGTGATGCCAATGGCCATTTCGCCGTGGAAAGTACCCTGGTGACGCTGCGACACAAATGCAATGACTTGAAGCGCCGCATCCAGGATCCGGAGGCCCTTGCCGAAGCCCTGACAGAACTTGGCCAGCACGAAGCCCACCGGTACGGCTGGGGCGACACTTACACGTTCACCAAATGGCTTGGCGAGCAGATTCTCCTCAATCGTTTGAAGGGTAAAACCCTTACCATCGTTCGGCCGTCCGTCATCGAAAGCTGCCTGCAAGGCCCGAAGCCCGGCTGGATTGAGGGCGTTAAAGTGACCGACGCCATCCTGCTGGCCTATGCACGGGGCAAGGTATCCCTGTTCCCCGGCCGCAAAGCCGGGGTTGTCGATATCATTCCAGCCGATCTGGTGGCCAATGCGACCATCCTGAGCGTGGCAGAAGCACTGCTGGAGCCGGGCCACTCCCGTATCTACCAGAGCTGCAGCGGCACCCAGAATCCCCTGATCGTCCGTGACTACGTGCCCACCATCTGCGGCGAAGTGAAGGACAACTGGCAAAAGTACCCGCGCCTGACCCGCAAAGGCCCCAGAAAGAACATGAAACTGGTGAACAAGCACCTGTTCGTTGCCCTGATTCAGGTACTGCGGGGCGTATTCACCGTAACGGATCGGTTGCGTTTGCGCACCGCCGGCAATAAATCGAAGACCCTTGAGGCCGTGGAGACCACCCTCAAACTGACGAAAATCTACAGCACCTACACCAGCCCCACCTACGTCTTCAGCAGTGACCGCCTGATGGCGCTGGCCGCACGGATGGGCGAAGTGGACAAGAGCCTGTTCCCAGTGGATGCAGCACTGATCGACTGGAAAGAATACTTCACGGAGATTCACGTGGCCGGTCTTAACCAATACGGGCTGGAAGATCGAAAAGTGCCGACGCCAAGCCCTGCAGAGACAACGACGGTCAGCGAAGAAGTGGCAGACACCACCCCGGCTTGATCGCAAGAGACGACACTTCCTGGAACAATAAAAAGAGCGTTAACAGAATGACCAAGGACAAATACTGGCTGATGGGCCCGGTTTATGATGCGTTGAGCTGGGTCTTTGCCGGCAACTCCATCTACAAGTGCAAGTGCAGCATGCTGGAAGACCCGTGGCTGAAGCCGGGTGACAAAGTGCTGTTCGCAGGCGTCGGGCACGGCAAAGAAGCCATCTACGCCGCCGAGCGGGGCGCCAGGGTCACCGTGGTGGACCTGTCCGAAGCCATGCTCAACAAGTTCCGGGAAGCTGTGGAAAAGACAGGCAAGAACCTGGACGTACGCATCATCCACGCCGACATCTTCAAAGTGGAAGAATTCGGCGAATACGACATGGTGACTGGCAACTTCTTCTTTAACCTGTTCCCGCGTGAGATGATTCCGGAGGTACTCGAACACCTCAAAAAGCTAGCTCGGAAAGACGGCTACATCGTCATCAGCGACTTCGCTTACCCCCAGGGCAACCCACTGGCCAAGCTGTTCAAGAACGCCTACTGGTACACCGCCATCCTGATTTTCTGGGCAACCACCGGCGCGGCCATTCACCCGGTCTATGACTACCAGCACTACATGGAACAGGCCGGACTGAAGATGCGGGACCTCAAGCACACGCCCTTCCTGGGCATCAATGCCTACACCTCCATGCTGGGGCAGCGCCTGGCCTGAGGACCGCTGCGAGGCTATTTTTTTCAGGGACGTAAATCTTCGTAAAATCCTGTAGTTTTCTGCGCCCTTTCTCGCCGGAATTAGCCGCTATCGGTCATACTCACCAGACGTGAACGTGTGCCCCGGGTGTCTATGGGATTGACCTGGATGCTCGGCCCCTCACACGTTGTTGTCACGGACTGCCTACCGACGCGTCGCCAGACGCCAAGCTTGGCATCCCCGGGCCAAGTGGGCGTCGATCGTGATCCAGTACGAACCGACTCAAAAGGACCGTCTCCGCCATTTTCGTGGGAGCAGGTTTTGCCCTGATGAACGAACTGATGAATGTGAAAGAGGCTGCCTTGAAACTAACGAAGTATCTCCGCGTGAATACCCTGCACTTACCCCTGTTCGGATTATTGGCCACCCTGACTGCCTGTGGTGGTGGCGGAAGTGGGGGTGACGATACCCCGAACTCGGCACCTATCGGCACTGTCTCAATCTCGGGTACCGTCGCGGAGCGGGAGTTACTGACAGCTTCCCATAACCTCACCGACGCCGACGGCATGGGCACAGTGACCTACCGGTGGAAGCGCGATGGCGTGGACCTGGGAGCGACCTCCAGCACCTACACACTGACCTATGAAGACGTCGATGCCCTGATTACAGTGACGGCCTCCTACACGGACGGCGCTGGCAACAAAGAGAGTGTGGACAGTGATCCCACCGTGGCCGTCGGCCGCAAGCACGACATGCTGATCGTTTTTGGCGACTACAACCTGTACAGCAACACCTCAACAGACTCCGGTGCAAGCTGGAACGGCGCCACGACTTTTGATGTCCTGGGTCTTACCAACGGAGACGTCTATCATTACGACGGTGATGGTGCTTCCGACGGCAAAGGCAACATTATCGTGGTCTGGGGCGGAGAAGCGATTCCGGGGTACGGCTCTGAGATTGATATCATCTTTAAAACGTCCAATGACGATGGCGCGACCTGGAGTGATCTGGTTGCCGTCAACAGTCTGGCAGAGACGGATTCAATTGATGACGAAGACCCCAGTATTGCCACGAACGGAGAAGGGCGCTGGATCGTTGTGTGGTCTGGGCCGAACGCCGACGGCGGCACCGGCGACGATATCCTCTATGCCATTTCTGACGATAACGGTGCCACCTGGTCCGCTCAGACGGAGCTGGCGTCAAGTGTTGAATCCTACATTGATTCCGTTCCGATGATTGCCAATGACGGTGGCGATAATTGGTTGGTCGTGTGGTACAGCGGCGATGACCTGAACGACACCATCGGCGCGGATTACGACATTCTGTACAGCTACTCCTCTGACAATGGCGAAACCTGGAGCCCTCGGGCGGCCCTGGATTCCCGTGCTGCATCCGATGGCAGCGCATCGGATGGGTGGCCCTCGCTGGCGATGGATGCCAGCGGAAACGCGATCGTTGTGTGGCAAAGTAATAATGATCTGGGCGGCACCGTCGGTACGGACAACGATATTTTTGTCGCACGCTCTTCCGACGCCGGTCACACGTGGACGACCTCGGCTGTGGTTAACGACAATGCTGCAACGGATGGCGTCGGATCAAATAGTGATAGGAGGCCTCAGGTGGCCATGGATAATGCCGGTAACGTGGTGGTCTTGTGGCAATCCGACGAGGACCTGGATGGTACGGCGGGAACGGACATTGATATCTTTGTCGCCAGCTCCAGTGACCTCGGAGCGAACTGGAGCAGCGTGGCCACTTTGAACAGCGACGCGGCTATGGATGGTGCAGACAGGGATGAATACCCCAGGATCACGACGGATCGAGACGGGAACTGGTTAGTTGTCTGGCGCGACACCCTGGCCGCCTTCAGCAGCAGCGTCAGCACCGATAACGGAAAAACCTGGAGCCCCCTGGTGAATGTGGACGAGGGCGTTATGTCCCAGGATAACTACAGCTCGATTCCCATCGTCTACTAACGGTGACTGTCAAAAAAGCCCCGATATTCTCGGGGCTTTTTTGTTGAATCTGGTTACCGCAATCTATTGGCTAATCGTTAGTGTGCCACCACAGCCTGCTAGGGCGAGGCCGCCCAGTACCAGGGACTGGCCGATGCCTGACATCCCTCTGTTCAGTTAAACAAACGTGTCCAGAGTTCCCGCACATCGAGTGATTCACTGGCGAAAATCAACATCGCCTCACCATCACTTTTCAGTGCCAACTGTGGGCTGAAATCTCCGTAATCATCTCCAAGACGATTCAATTCGGTGGCGCTCGTCCAGCCGGTGGTGGCGCGGTATCGGTTGAACCAGAGATTGCTGTTTGTGCCATCGTCATAGGACCAGACAAACAAGACATGCCCACGATCATCGATAACTAAGCTAGGCTCATCGAAGTCGGCGGCCGAGTAATCGAACGTTTCTTCCACGCCCCAGCCTGCATCCGGAGTGTAAACCCGGCTGGCAAAACCCAAAAATTTGGAAGATGGATCTTCCTTCGCCCAGATAACCATCGCTGTTCCGCTGTTGTTCATAGTCAATACCGGAGATTCGGCAGCTGGCTCATGTGTCTCCAGAAGTGCCTCGCCCTGCCAGCCGGTATTGACGTCGAAACGGTTGAACCAGAGATCGGTAGACGTCCCGTTATTGTGTACCCAGACAACAAGCGCGTTGCCACTGCCATCCATGGCGAGTTGTGGGTTGTATATGGGGTTGGAAGCGCCAGTCTCCAGGCTCTCGATCAGGGTAGCCCCGCCCCAACCTGTCTCCGCCGAAAACCGGTTCGAGTACATGCTGAACTGGGTGCCATCCTTCTGTGTCCACACGGCAATGGCGTTGCCGCTTTCGTCCACGGCAACTTCTGGTCCGTAAGCGTTATCGTCGCCAATCTCGATGGGCTCCGCGCTACCCCAGCCAACTCCCGGTTTGTATGCGTTTCCCTCAATGCTGGTAACAAGATCCATTCGCTGACCCCATATTGCTACCGCGGCACCGTCAGCGTTAAGGTCGATCGAAAAATCTCCGACCCAGTCAGCTGCAGCCCCGATGTTTTCAGGGGCTTCCCAGGTATCCGTCGCACTGATATAACGACTGGCCCACACTTCTGTGCCAGCCTCTCGCCATATAGCGATCGCATTGCCTGCCCCGTCGCTGGCCAGCTGCGGGTCTGCCCCATTAACCTCTGGATCAGTCTGCAACAGGAACGGTGTCCCCCAGCCGCCACCGGCGGTGTAGTGACTCGCCAGAACTTGCGTCTTAAACGTCGACAAATTCATTTCATACCAAACGGATATCGCTTGACCGTCATCGGAATAAGCAATCCTCGGCTTGTTCACACTGACACTGCTATCGCTTTGCACCGATTCGGCCGCAGCGCTCAGGGTGCCGTCTGCGGTAGTGAAGCTCCAGTTGTAGCTCGCGTTCAGAGGGTCGCCTGACAGGTCGGTGATGTCGGTACTGAGTGTCGCTGAATAGGTGGTCAACATAGCCAGCGCTTCAGCGGGCGTGAAGGTTGCCGTGTTGGTCAGCGCATCAAAGGTGACCGTGCCATCAATCGGAGAGTCCGACGCCAGAGTAAAGCTGGTGTCCGATACCGTTGTGGCAAACACGTCTTTGTTGAAGGTGGCCGTTACCGGGGCTGAACGGTTGGCTTCTGACGCATCGCTGGCCGGTGAGGTGGCAACTACCGCAATGCCTGCATCCGAAGATGCGCCTTCCTGGTCACCGCCATCGCTACTTCCGCCACCACAACCGGCCAGTGCAAAAACCACGACCGAGCCGAGAACAAGAGACTGCTTCATACCTTCCAATCCTCTGATAAAACTTATGAACGGCACTTACTGACGGATGGTCACCGTGCCGCCACTTTGAATATCGCTGGTTTCCAGCATCACCGGCATGCCATCGGCGGTTCTGGCCACTTCCACATTCGCCAGGCTGACGGTGAAGGACTTCTCCACCGTCGTATTTCCTGTGTTGCTGGTATTGGCCGGCGAGTCGCCGGAGCCACCGCCCCCACAACCCACGAGTGCGAGTGCCAGGCCGGTGATCGTCAGAGCGGTTTTAACGTTGTTCATGAATGTGTCTCCCTCAGAACTCATAGGTCACCAGGAAGCGGGTCTCGCCCACCGGCAGTGGCCAGGCTTCGGTCAGTGTCAGCGTGAGCAGGCCGCCGGCCAGTTCGAACGTGCTTTCTTCCTGCAGCTCATCGGCATCGGCGATGCCGTCCTGGTTATCGTCCCGATACAGCCGAACTTGAGCGATATCGTTGGCCGGGTCCAGATCGCCGCCGGCGGCCAGGGTAAAGGAGCGCACCTCGTTGCCGGTTTCAGTGCTGGTCAGGGCGAAGGCCAGGACCACCTGTTCGCCATCTCCAGAGGTGAAGGTCATGGTCGGAGTTTGAGAGCCATCGGATTCAGTGCTGGCGATGCTGATCTGGTCCACCGCATCCATGACCCCGTTGTTGTCATCATCGGTGTCGGCGTTGTCGCCAATGGAATCGCCGTCAGCGTCGGCCCATTCGGTATCATCCAGCGGGAAGGCATCGGCGCCATCGTCCACACCGTCATTGTCATCATCGGTGTCAGCGTTATTGCCGATGGTGTCACCGTCGGTGTCCACGGATTCGTCCGGATCGTTCGGGAAGGCATCGGCGTTGTCGCCCACGCCGTCGTCGTCCGTGTCGGCGATCTCGGTCGGGTCAAACGGGAAGGCATCGTCTGGATCTGCCGTACCATCGGCATCAAAGTCACCGAAGGGGTCGTACTCGATGGCGCCGATGTCCAGCTCTTTGTAGAGCGGGCCGTCCGGATGGTCCGGGTTGTAGATACCGTCAATGCGCTCGTTGCCGAGGAAGTCGAGGGTGTGACCGTCCGGATCACCCATAAAGCCGGCGTCGATGGTGGCGCTGCCAGGCACCGGGCGGAAGTCGTTGTAGTCGGGGTCGGCCAGGTACACCCAGCCAGAGGAGGTGACGCCGCAGGCGCTGTCTTCCACCCAGCTGTATTCCCGTCGGGTCCAGGTGGTGACCTCGCAGGAAGCCGTCCCGGTTGAGCCATGAAGGATCAGGCTGTTGTACAGATCAGCCGTCCCTTCGCCCTGTACACGGAGCGAGCCGCCCGGGTGATCCACCACGGTGCTGCTGAACAGCTGCAGGCGGCCGTCGGCCATGTCGATGGCCGGGAAGTCGCCCGAGGTCCGGGCCAGCACGCTGTTCTCCAGCGTATAGCTGCCGAGTTCTGAGCCAAGGGCCGGTGCGGTATTGTCCACCATCAATGAGAATTCGATGAGTGCCCAGCGGCCATTGGCAATGTTCACCGCGCTGCCAGCGCCAACCAGGTTGTTCGGGTCCAGATCCAGGCTGGCGTAATCGATAGACCCACCGGTCAGCGTCAGACCGGACAGATGCAGGAACTGGGTACCCGGCAGGTGCTCGGGCATCACCACCCGGAACAGCTCGCCGGTGCCATTGCCGTCAATGGTGACCGCACGGTTGCCGTCGATCTTCATGCCCTTGGTGACCAGCAGAGGGCTTTCCAGTGTGATGGTCATGGGCCCGTCGAAGCTGATCACGTTCAGGTCCGAGAACTGATCGTTGGCACACAGGTTGGCCATGGCCTCGCGCAGGGTACCGGCGCCACTGTCGGCGTTGCTGGTGACGGTGATGGCGGTGCTGGTACAGGCCACAAACGGCGCTTCGTCGGCGGCGTTGTCCACGCCGTCGCCATCGATATCCAGATCATCGCCATCGTGGGTGCCGTCACCATCGGTGTCGGCCCAGTCGCGGTTCAGCTCATCGTTGGGGCTGGGGTCTTCGCCGTCGAGGAAGGCATCACCATCGGTATTGCTGTCCAGCGGGTCGGTGATGAAACCGTCCTCGCCCAGGGTGGTCTCTTCGATGTCGCTCAGGCCGTCGTTGTCGTCATCGGTATCGGTGTTGTTGCCAATGCCGTCGCCGTCGGTGTCCAGCCACTCGGTTGGGTCGAACGGGAAGGCATCGAAGCCATCGGCTTTGTTATCACCGTCGTCGTCCCAGTCCTGGCTATTGGCCACACCGTCACCATCGAAATCATCATCGTACGTGAGGTGGGCTGAGCAGACGGTTTCGCCGAAGACTTCCAGCGTGGCTGGCGTGACGCAGTAGCGAATATCCGTGCCGACGGCCATGGCGCCTTCAAAGGTATTCTCGGTCGCACCCGTAATGTCCACCCAACTGCCACCGCTCACGCGGCTTTGCCACTGGTGAGTGCTAACGGGCTGGTTGTCATTGGCATCGTAGAAACTGTAGGAACCGGCGAGAATGTCGCCGCTGATGGGCACCGGCTGCAGAGACAGAATCTTCACATCGGTTGCTACCGGGGCGACAGAAACCTGATACCACTTGGAGCAG
Source organism: Marinobacter sp. F4216 (assembly GCF_019931195.1). Classification (GTDB taxonomy): domain Bacteria; phylum Pseudomonadota; class Gammaproteobacteria; order Pseudomonadales; family Oleiphilaceae; genus Marinobacter; species Marinobacter suaedae. The sequence continues at coordinate 93,961 of NZ_JAIOUO010000004.1, forward strand.
TTCTCCTCATTGCCGGGGGTCATACAAAAAGCCAGCCACTGCCCCTGGTCCGCGAAGGTGGCCTGGTAGCCAAACTCGTTGCTCGCGACGGTGATGGGGTTGCTGCCGTCGGCACTATCCGAGCGCACCCAGCGGTAATCGGTGGCTTCCACGCCCCAGGGCACATTGGCGAACAGGTAGTCGTCCGGTCGCAACAGGCCTGTCAGCGGTGCGGCTTTGGGTAAAATCCGGGTTGCCTGCCAATATGCGTTATTTTTGGAGTGAGGTAGTAAAAAGAAGCCCAGGTGATAACTGGAGTAGTCGTCTTCTGCTCCGTGATATTTTTCGGTTCCGTGGTAGCCAATCGTGCTGGCCTGGATCTGCCAGATGTCCCAGTTGTGGGCATCTGGGAACCATTGAGCGTTCATTACCAAATTCGAAAGGCCTCTCCGCATTACGCCATAGCGAATCTGGTCCGGAAGATCGTAATTCAGGTAGCTGGCAAGCCGGTCGGCTGCCCACGCAGGCGGCTGGATGCGTTGCTGCCAGGTCTGTGAGTCGACTAATGACCAGTCGGCATCACTAAATATCTTCTGACTGATGCTGGTGCCGTCAAGGAAGAACGCGTGCGAACCAGCATCAGAACTATAGGTGGCATTGGTATCATTTACATCCGACATCCAGTGGGCGATTTCCCAGGCCAGATTGTCGCCCCCCAGAATAGTGGGGTCAGTCACTGCAAAATCGGTACAGGCGGTGGAGACACCGTCAAACAGGCAGGTATCGTAGTGATTGACGGTAAGCCACAGGTACCAGTAAGACCGGGGAATAAAAAGGTCCCAGCCCCGGGCCACGTTAATATTGGCGTGCATGCGCGCCAGCGCACCCCGGATTTTTCCGCCGGTGTACTGATTGTCAGGAGCAAGCAGCGAGGTAGCCACCTCGTCACGCCAGTAATCAAAATGGGGATGAGACTCACTCCCCCACTCGGCGTCTTCCTTGTCCATCCAGTAGCTTCGCACCAGCTGCATGGGCTCGAAGTCAGCGTCCACATAAGGCAGGCGGGGGGTGTTGAAGAGGCCCCGGCTGAAGGTATCCACCGGTGGCGTCATAAACACACAGAAATCATCGACATTGTCGTCCGCGCCGCAGCCGGACTTGTTCAGCAGCGGGCTGGTTGCAGCACCGTGGTAGCGGTTGTGGAAATAGCTCAAATCCGCCACGAATGGGGCGCCATGGCGGATGCTGATGCCGATCCGCTCAATCTGGAAGCCCCGATCCATGCTGGTGACGTTGCCCAATACCATGAAGCCCACACGGCCGGCGAGCACCTTGCCAGAGGCGGCAGCCTCGGTATCGGCATCCTGCATCAGGCGCAGGGTCAGGCTGCTGAAGCTGTCAGAGCCGTTTACCAGAGTGGCTCCCATATACAGGGAACCGGCGGAAACGCCGTTGAAATTGCCCTCGCTCAGACGCTTCAACAGCGGCCGCTGCAGCTGCACCACGGTGGTGGCGTCGGTAAAGCTGGCCCCGAGCTCAAAGCTCTTGCCGGCAAAGTCGGTGTCTTTCAGTTCGGTGGAAGAGACCAGCAGTACACGGCCGTCGGCCAGTCGGTGCCAGCCTTCCTCGGCGACAAAGTAATCGACGGTGACGCCTTCCAGATCCGCGTCCTCAAAGCCTGGCGTGGTGCGCACCACAAATTTAAAGGTGTTGCCCTTCATCAGCGGCGCCAGCGGAACCACCGATACGCCAGCTGTGACCGAGGGGTCGCGCACCTGCAGGAAAATCGCCGGGCGGTAGTAAGCCCGTTCGGTGATCACATCCTCGATGGTATTGCCAGAACCGATGGTAAAGGACCCCACTTCGCCGGGTATCCCCAGCAGCGCCGGCTCACCGTCAATCTCAATGGCCCTGGCCACCACGTTGCTGGTGGCGTTGCCATCGCTGCCAACGTAGGCCCATTGGTTGCTGCCGTTTTCCACCACGAAGCCAGGCATGGCCGGGTTGAGTGCCTGGGCGAAAATGCGCTTGTCGCCCGTGATGTGAGCACCCGCGTCGGCCGGAGTGCTGGAGAGCAAACCGCCAAGTCCGTAGGAGGTGATAGAGGATGCGTGGGCGAACGTGGTCATCACCATGCCCAGAACGAGCAGGCTGAAGGCCTTCCCTGACTGCAACTTCATACTTCGTTTCCTTCCTTCCAAGCCTCTGATCAACAGAGTAGGTTGCGCTTACTGACGGATGGTCACCGTGCCGCCACTTTGAATATCGCTGGTTTCCAGCATCACCGGCATGCCATCGGCGGTTCTGGCCACTTCCACATTCGCCAGGCTGACGGTGAAGGACTTCTCCACCGTCGTATTTCCTGTGTTGCTGGTGTTGGCAGACGAGTCGCCGGAGCCACCTCCACCAGACTGCTGCAACAGGAGGCAAGTATTTTCACAAGTGGGTACCGCGTAGTAGGCCTCTCATTGTGCTTTAAAAGGCGACATGATTCCCGTCATGCCCGGAATTACTGTGAAGCGCGTCACCCCTGAGTGCCTGAAACCTTTGATGCAAATGAGTGATCTCAGGTTCACCAATTGCCCCCCAATGACTGAATACGGTTGTCGCGCTAAGCTTCCATGCATGCCAGTGCAACGAGGAATGTCGCCCCATGGCCCGGAGCCAATCGCCAGCCAGCCTGACTGACGTGCTGAATCTTCTCCGGGCAAACACCCGGGGCCAGCAACAGGTTTCCATCGGCGATGTGCTGGATGCCGTGGGGCAGCGGTCGTTCGGGCCAGTGGTGTTGATCGCTGGCCTGCTGACCCTGGCGCCACTGGTTGGCGACCTGCCCGGTGTCCCTACCCTGCTCGGGCTTCTGGTACTGCTGACGCTCGTTCAACTGCCGTTTCAACAACAGAGCATCTGGATTCCCTCCCATCTATCCCGGCGCAAAATTGAGCGACATAAACTGACAAAGGGTCTGGACTGGATTGAAAAGCCGGCTCGCTTCATTGATCGCTGGACCAGCCAGCGACTGACATGGCTGGTGCGCGGGCCCGGCCGCTATCTGACGGCACTGATCTGCATGCTGGTTGCGGCTGCCTTGCCGGCCATGGAACTGGTGCCCTTCAGCGCCAATGGCGGCGGACTGGCGCTGACGCTTTTCGGTATCGCCCTGGTGGCCGACGATGGCCTGTTTGCCCTGCTCGGTATTCTGTTTACCGGCGGAACTCTGTGGATGGTTATTTCCGGCCTAATGGGTCTGTGAGACCAGCAAGGCAACCCGGGATCAGCGACGGCTGTCCTGAAGGAATCCGTTCAGGGCTGTAATACCTTCCGAGACGATCGCTTCGGTTTCGGGCTGATGCTGCCCATAGCGAGTGAGACGAACGGCATACCACAGCAGGCTCAGGTATCGGTATACCACCCGCCCATGCTGAAGCCGCTCCAGATCAGGGGCCGTCACCGGCCGCCGTAAATAGCCTTCCAGAAACCGGGATTGCTGGTTTTCATCCAGGCAGTGTTCTTCGACAATCAACGCAATATCGAAGAAGGGATCCCCCATGGCGGCGTATTCCCAGTCGATGGCCCAGAGCGTCTCCGGCCCACTCAGTACCAGATTCCCGGCAACCAGATCATTGTGGCAAAGCGTCCGTTTTTCGCAGAGCGCTTCGGCAGCAGCAAGGTGATCACTCACCCTGTCTCCGAGGCTGAGCAGGTCACCATAAACAGCGGCAGCAGGATCGATAGCCTGCCAGTAAGTGTCGGCTTTGTCCTGGCACTGGAGATGTGCCCGAACGGCAGGCAAGGCATGGATGTCTGCGGTGAGGTCGGCCAGCAAGTCCAGGTGCCTGGGGTCATCCGGCTGGCAGGTGTCGCCTTCGATAAATTCAGTGACCAGGTAACGATGCTGCGGATCGTTATGAACCACAGGCGCACACAGCTCGGCTCTGGTGGCACGGCCCAGCGCCTCGGCTTCTGCTGCACGGTCGATATCGAGAGCAGCGCTGTCACGGGTATTGAGGCGCAGTACCAGCCGACGGTCGCCAGCAGCCAGCAAGTAACTGCGGTTGGTCAGCCCGCCGGGCAGCGGGCGGATCACCCGGGGTTCGGGTGTGCTCCAGGTTGGCCAGTCTGCTGGCACAATGTCAGTTGAAGGCTGGGGCATGGCATCGCTTCAGGCAGAAATTCGAGGGTTACCGGCGCCCGGGAACAAAACGGAAGCCCGGGATCACGCCTTCTGGATTCTGCCTGAATGACTCAGGGAAGCACAGCAAACGGCTTAAAGCCGAAACCACCTTTGCTTGATGGCTTCGTAGTCGTCGTGAGAGATGAGGCCTTCCCTGGATAGCCGGCGCATTTCTGCGACGGCCAGCGGAATGCGCCCCTTGCCTTCGGGCAACTGATTCTGTCCCCGGAGAATGCCTTTGCACAATGCATCGACAAACGCGGTGACGTGCGCCTCATCATTGGTGAGCGCATCCACCCTGAACAGGACCACATCGCTGTTCAGCGCGGTGAACTCAAAGTAGTGGTTCCGCCAGCGCCACGCCAGCAACATCAGCACGAGCGCCAGTACGACCGGCGCCAGCAACCAGACTGGCGATGACGGCACCAGCGAGTAGATGGCAGCGGGAATCGTCAGCAGGCAGGCGGCCGCGAACCACAGTTTGAGCTGGTAGTTCTTCACTTCCCGGGGCTGTGGCTCCACAAATGTCAGGTCCAGAACCGTCTCAGGCAGTTCTTTCTTGCGGCGGTGGGTCGTGATGGCGAGGTAATGCCCGTTGAAACGCCGGAACAGGGTGCTGGTTTTCTTCCGCAGAAAGGTCTGCCGGAATTTGCCTTCTACTCGCCATTCTTCCCGGGGGGGAATTTCCCAGCCCTGACGCTGAAGGTCAAAGCTGGGGAGATTCAGGGAGTCCAGATTGATGGTATCTGCCTGCTCCGTCGCAACGTTCACTGTGTCTTTCCTTCCTAATCTTACGGCGTCGGGAACTCGAATTTGTCCGGCTCGTTGTACATGTGGGCCCCGGAATCCAGCCACTCGGCAATCAGACGCAGTTCGGCATCGGTCAGCATGCCTTTGTGGCTCTGACGGATTGCCGCGGTTTCCGAGGTTTCCACTTCGTACGCATCGTCATCCGGATCGTTGTCGAACAGGCTGAAGAAGCGGGCGCTGGCGATGGCGCCGCGGGCACTCATCAGACGACGGGTAAAGCAAATGCCCGGCTCCGGCAGTATGGTCAAATCCCCATCCACACCTTCCGGACACTCGGTGGCCAGGTTGGTCTCGTCCACCTCGACCCAGTCTCCGGTTGAGGTTTCCCGCAGATAGTAGTCTGCCTCGAACAGTTCGACATAGGATTCGATAAAGCGCGGATCCCAGGAAGCATTGTTGCGACCAAGCCGAAGTCCGTTGCTGGCGCCACTGGAGCCACCACCTGCTGCGCAGGATTTAGTTTCTGCAGCCCGGTGGCAGTTCTGGCAGGAGTTGACGGAACCGTCGTTCGGATTGGTGCGGCACACCTCCCAGATCGGCTGGATGTGCTCCAGATAGTTGATGGTGGCCTTGCAGTCCGGTGTCCAATCGGTCAAGCACGACGGGTCATTCACCGGTGCCGGAGTATCCAGCTCTGCATAGGTGTTCTGGAACGCCAGGGAGTCATCGGGCGGATTGCTCCAGTAATCTTCATACCTCTGGGTGTCCGCTCCCGTAGAGACCAGAGTACCCAGGGAATTTACCAGCGCCTCGGCCATGGTGTCCTTCCAGTTCGCCGCCAGGATCTGCGGGTTAGCGTTCGGGAACGGCATGGCGTCGCCCGGTGCACCCGGGTTGGCGGATGCCAGTTCGACATCGGTCCGTGCGTGTGGAATGTCGATCTCAGGATCGTGACAGCCGTAGCACTTCAACACCTGGCCATTTTCCAACAGCAGGGACTGGGGATGCTGGATCAGATAGTTGTAGTTGTAGTTGTCTTCGGCAATCAGGTTCACCCGCTTGCCATACTTGTTGACCACTTCGAAGGTAAAGCTGGTATCCGCCGGCACCTTGACCATGGCTGAGCCGTCTGGCTCTACCATGGAGTAAGACAGCACATCGTACAGGGCACGCTTATTGTCAGTACCCAACAGAGGCCACAGGTACAGATTCTCACGAACACCGTCATTCGGGTTGTAGGTCTCGTCGGCAAGGATGGCCTGTTCCAGTTCAGGTGGAATCTCACGCTTGCCCAGTACGCGGATGAAGCGCTCGGAACGATCGTCCGGACGGGTCAATGAAGGATCACGACGGGTTTCGATACCGCCATCGAACTGCTCGGCCATGTCCGCACCGTCCAGATCGTAGATGCTGCGAATACTGAACACGGCGGTGTTTTCTTCCAGATTCAGATTGTGCTTGTCGCCGGTGTAGGGGCGGGCCAATTCGTTTTCATCCGCGATAACCACGTCGGTGTACAGGGCACGCTTGTAGCTGCGGACCACCGGCAAGCGGGTGTTCTGGTTCGGATCCAGCATCCAGATGCCGTACTGAGGCGCACTGAGGTTGTCTACGGTGGACGAGCCTTCACACACGTCAGTGATCGCATCTTGCTTGGTCAGACACTGGGACCAGCTGGCCAGCAGTCGACCAGAGCCATCACCGTAAGGAGCCACGGCACTGTACCAGCCGGACGGAGACACCTGGTTGGGGTAGAAGTTGACCACCCCCGGAGTCATGGACTCTTCTGCTTCGCCCACTACGCTGTCGGCAACCGGCTGGCCGACCGCGAAGAAATTCTGGCTGTTGATGGTGACCACATCACCGCCGTAAATCGGGTTGTAGACGTGGCGCATCACAGTCAGCAGGTTTCCGTCATCCAGCGGGATCGGATCCATGTAGTGGATGAACGAGGCATCGCTGAACTCTTCATTGAGGCTACCGAAATAGCGGTGCACATTACCGCCGCTCGGGGTAATGCGGTAGAGACTGAGCACGTCTTCGACAAAGACACGCTCACCGGTATCACCCTCCAGAGACAGTACGCACTTATCCTGTTCGTTCCACTCTTTGGGCTCTTCCAGACCGGACGGGAAGCTGCTGCCATTACCCTGACCAAAGCCGTTACCATTGGTCTGCTGGTTGAAGTCCGGGTCGTCAATGTCGGCGGTGGTGCAGTCCTCGAGGGTTTCGTAGATACGGCCAAAACGAATGAAGACGATCTGTCCGTCATTCATCGTGCTTGGCTCGATATCGTGGTATGCGCCGAAGGTAATCTGAATCAGGTCGCTGCCATCAGGCTTGACCGAGTGCAGCAGGGATGCCGGTTCGCTGAAGTCTTCCAGGTATTCGCGAAGATCCAGCAGGCGCCAGTCACCCCGGGCATGTTGCCGGGAGGACGAGAAAATAATGGTGCCTTCGTTGGTGTAGGCCGGGTTGGTGTCATGGCCCAGGTTGGCCAGATCGTCGTCCGCAAGGATACGACGGACCTTTCCGGTGGCGAAGGTGTATTCGTAGATATTCCAGCTGCTGTGGGCGGCGTTACCGGCCGGGCCATGGGCGGCAAAGACCATTCGCTCGCCATCCGGCGATACGTCCAAGTCCTTGACGTCATAACCACTGCTGCCGAAGTAACGGGTCAGCACATCGCGCTCTTCCGAGCTGAGCGCGATGCGGTCACGGACCATCAGCTGGGCACCCGGCTCGAAAGCATAGGGTGCGCGCGGGTCGAGGGGCGGTCGCTCATTGGCCGAAGACACTTCTCCCATCTCCGGATAGTCTCTCACCACATAGGCGAAAGGCTGATCCGCAAGGATATCCTGGTCATTACTGCTCAGCTCGCCCTCAAAGCAACCGCTCAGGCTTACCGATACCAGCCCGGCCAGCATCAGGCTGCTGACCTTACGTTGAATTGTCTTCATGATTCTCATCCCCTACTACCCGCACTACCGGGAACGTAAAGACCAGACGCTCAGCCTGGTCTTTCGGTTCCGTTATCCAGGCATAAAGTCAAACTTGTAATTCACCGGCGTTGCCGCGACATCCTCCGGACCGAAGGAAATCATCTGGATACGGGCCAGCAGTTTCAGCTCCAGCTTCTTGTCGCCCAGCTGACTTTCCACCAGCTTGATGCTGGAGATGCTGCCACTGGGTTCGATCACGATATGGAACACGAACTTGCCTTTCAGGCTCGGATCGCTACGCAATGCACGGTTATACAGGGCGTAAATCGCACCTTTGTGTTGCTCGAATACACGACGGATGGATTCCATGTCGCGACCACCAGCCACGGTGGAGCTCTTGGAACCGCCGCCCGTACCGCCGCCTCCGGCACCGGTGCCGCCGCCGATCGGGCTTTCAACTGCGGTTGAACTGTGTGCCGCCAGCTGGGTACCGCTGCCGGAGTCGTTCATCACCGAGCTGCTCACGCCGCCACTGGTCTTGGTGGCCGAGGATGCACCCAGAACTGAACGTGCGGCCTTGGCGGCTGCCCCGGTCTTCACGTTGGTGTTCTTGGCCTGCAACTTGGCCACATCCAATGAACTGCGCAGTGACGCCAGTTCATTGGAGAACGCGGCGACGCCCATCTTGGAAACCTTTTCCCTGGCCTTTTTCACTTCTTTGGCCGGGGCCGGTTTCGGAGCCGCTTCCTTTTTCTGGGCTTCAGGCTTGGCCTCTTCCTGCTTGACCGGTTCGGGCGGCGGCGGTGGCGGAGCCACCTTGCGCTGCTCGATCAACACCTTGGCCAGGCTCGGAGGTACGCGCTCTTTTTCCTCCCGCTCGATTTCCGGCAGGGGCAGCCAGGGAAACACGACCAGGAGCAGGAGAAGCAGCAGCAAGGCGCGCTTGAGTATGCGTTTGAAGCGGCTGTCTTCTTCACCAGTTGCATCCCAGGGCAGCTCGAAGTCGTACGGTTGTGCTGTTATTGCTGTCATTCTTTCCCTCCGTCAGGCGCCGCTGGAACCGGAAACCCGGGACACAGCCATGGAGAGATCCCGGTAATCTGCCTTGGCACAGGTCAGCATCACCCGCTTCAGGAGCTCGTACGGAATTTCCTGGTCACCCAGAATGGTCACCGCCCGGCCGAGTGATGTCTCACGCTCGGTCAGCTCGGTGCGCTTAGCGGCCTGGAAGCGCAGCTCTTCCATCAACCCGTCGATCAGTCCGTTGGACGCAACCACCTCCTCGATGGTCGCCACGGGTCGACCGTCCACCAGGATGTCCTCCTCGGTGATGGTGACCACGGTGGTCTCCTTCGGACGCTCTTCCGCCGTGGAGTCCGGCAGTTCGACGTCGTTCACCTTCAGGATCTCGTTGCTGCCGGAGTTCAGCAGCAGGAAGAACACCAGGATGGTGAAGATGTCCATCAGGGACACCAGGTTCAGCTTGGCCGGCTTTGGAAACAGTTCGCGGTTACCCCGCAGGCCAAAGGATGTCAGTCGCTGGCTCATGACTTACCTCCCTTCTTCGGGGCATCACCCAGGGAGATGTCCGGGAACAGCTCGACTTCAACAGCCTCAGCCACGACCACGGTCTTGGCGGAACGAACAGTATCCATGGTGGAGACCAGGGACTGATAGCTCACGCCCGGCTCAGACATCAACAGAACGTCTTTCTTGGCGATGTTCTTGGCGTTCAGGCGGCGTTTGATTTCCTGCAGGACTTCCGACAGCTGATTGAAGTCGTGACGGGCGTCCTTCTCGTCGGTGGCTTCCTTCTTGGCAATGGTTTTCACCAGGTTGCCACTGGGGTAGTACACCTCGATGCCCGACTCGCGAATCACCACTTCCAGTTGCCGGTTTTCTTCGGCACTGGCGGTCTGCGCCCCGGTCAGGTCCGGCAGGTTGAGCTCTAGAATGGAGATATGGTTGAACACCATACTCATCAGCAGGACCGGCACCAGTACGATCATGAGGTTCATGAACGCCGTGATGTCGATATCCGCCTCTTCCATTTCTCTTCGTTTGGAAAACATAACGAATTACCTGCTGCGATCAGGCGTCGCTTTCACGGGTGTTAACGAGGTTCCGGTTGTTACGGACGATGGTGTTCAGTGCCTTCACGCCGGCCATTTCGATGCTCTCGACGATTTCCAGGGTCTTGTTCTGCAGCAGAGAGTGGATCAGCAGCAGCGGAATCGCAGCAATCAGACCGAATGCGGTGGTGTTCATGGCTACCGAGATGGACTGGGACAGCAGTGTGGCCTTATCCGCCGGATCGGCGTTGGCAACCGCGGTAAACGCAGCGATCAGACCGATGATGGTACCCAGCAGCCCCAGCAGGGTGGATACGTTGGCCAGGATCGACAGATAGTTGGTGCGCTTGGACAGACGGGGGATGTTTTCCATCACACCTTCCTGCATGGCGGCGTGGATGTCGTCACGACGGGGCGAGGAGCGCATGGTGTCGATAGCCACGGCGATCAGGCGGCCAATGGCAGAGCTGTTATCCTGGGCCACTTTTTCAGCCTCGTCGAACTTGTGTTCCTTCATCAGGGGCAGCAGCTCACCATAGGCACTCTTGTTGGCCATGTAAGCGCGCTTGAGGAAGAACCAGCGCTCAACGGCAATGGCGAGGCCGATCATCAGCACCAGCGCGATCGGGAACATGAACGCGCCACCTTCCTGGAAGAAAGAAACAATGCTTGTGTAAAAATTCATCTTGCTACTCCACACACGTCGCTAAAACGAGTTATTCGGTTTGGTTATTGGTTTACTTGGTCGAGCCGTCTGGCGCTTCCAGTGAAAGTTCGTCGTAGAACTTCATGGTTCTTGAGTGAATGTCCCGGTCCACTACCTCAAACACCCGGCCTGAGACCGAAGTGATTGATCGGTAGAGCCGCTCGGGTCCTTCCGGTGGCTTCCATGGAATGAAATAACTGACCGACGGCTGCTCTTTGTCCCCGACAAAGGTGCTCTCCAGGTCAATACCTTCCTGTCCCCAGACGCCTGATGAGGCGGCCAGTGCGGCAGTGAAAGCGAGGAAACGAAAACGGACGTTGGCCATAGTGTTCTCCTACCCTTTCTCTTCCACAGGTTCTTCATTGGGTGCCGCATCCGCTGCGACCGGTTCGCCATCGTTGCCTTCGGCGGCCGGTTCCTGCTTGTTCGGCGGAATATCGATGAAGCTGGTTTCAATGCCGGTTCGGCGACGAATCTCGATCAGCCAGTCCGCCACCTGCGGGTGGTCTCCCTTCACCAGGAACTCGTACGCCTCGAAGTGCGGCTGAGCATTCACCGGCTGGTTCATGTACAGGTCGTACAGAATCGCCAGGTTCAGGTGCGCCTCGGGAAAATCCTTCCACAGTTTCAGTGCCGACACGTAGGTGTCCCGCGATGCCTCGAAGTCGCCGTTACGACGCTGGAGCAAGGCCAGCGACAGATAGGCGTTGACGTTCTCCGTGTTCACCTCGATCGCCGTGCGATAGGACTTCTCCGCCCGCTCCAGGCGTTCGCCAATTTCCGCCAACTCACCCAGCTTGACCCAGGGGCCAGACAGCTCCGGGTAATCCCGGGTGATGGCTTCGAAGGCCTTGCGAGCCATGCGGTTCTGTTCCTCCGCCATCAGCTTGCTGGCCGCCTGGAACCGGGCCACCGCTTCCGGTGCTACCGGAACGGACGCCTGGATGTAGGGGTTGGGTTCCGATTCATAGTCAATTTTGTTGCCGGCCACGTCATAGGCCTGCCGCGGCAGGTACTGGTGGCTGGGAGCCTCGCCCTGAACCTCCGGCACGACCACCGGGGCGGTTTCCACCACGGTTTTCTCCGGCGCTTCCTGGGTCGGCTTGGGGCCGGTCATGGTGCCGAGCCCGGCACAACCGGACAGCAGGATCACCGACATGAGTGCGCCTGTGCGCAAGGGCTTAACGAATACCATCGCCATACGCCACCTGTACTTCTTGCTTGTCGAATCGAGCCGGATTCAGCTTGGCCATGGCGCCAAAGCTCCGCTCGATCCAGGGATTGAATTGCCCGCCCCAGGAACGGTCGATGTTGGCCTGGTGGACCTCGATCGCCAGATCCTCGAAGGGGATCGCCTGCTCTTCCAGGATCAGCTCGTACTGCATGGCTTCCAGCTCGCTCAGACCCTTGGGCCGCGGCGCATCCATCAGCTCCCGGGCAAACTGGCCGTAGAGATCGGCAATATTGAACGTCGCCCGGCTGGTCTGCCCCTGCACCGCGTATTCGGCCGCCTTGTTGTAACGGTCCAGCGCGTTCTTCAGCTTCTCGTTCTTGCGCGGAATGCTTTTCTGCAGGGGATGACGCAGACGAACCCGGTCAAACTCGATGCGCCAGTAATCGCCGTACTCGTTGTTGGCCCAGGCCGCCAGCCACGCGGAGCGGCCGGTTTGCCAGTCTTCCGGTGCCTTGTTGTGGCCATCGATGACCCGGCGCAGCCAGTACAGATGACGATTCAGGTCATCCATGCGCTTGTACAGGTAGGCCACGTGATAGCGGGCTTCCATTCGGGTATCGAACGGCTCTTCATAGTCGAAGGCCCATTTCTTGAAGTACGCCAGCGCCTGCTCGTCTTCGCCGGACTTCTCGTACAGTTCGGCCGACAGGAACAGGGCATCGCGACGGATATCTGCACGCTTGTCGTTGCGATAGATCCATTCGTATTCACGGGCCGCGTTCAGCCACTGCTCATCCTGTTCGTAGGCCCAGGCAATCTTGTTGGGCAGATCAGTTGCCAGCTTGTGGTTCGGGAACAGCTTGCGCAGCTCCTTCATTTCAGCCAGCGCCGGGTCCCAGTTTTCCAGGGTCAGCAGGTGGGTGGCGGCATCGAACTGGGCAATCACCCGAACCTCAGTGTTCGGCGCCACCGCCTTGATTCGAAGGAACTCGTCGACGGCACCGGCCATGTCGCCGGCCGCCAGTTTCTGCTCGCCCTGCTTGTAGATGGTGACCGCCATGCGCTCGGTGACTTCGGCGTACTGCTTGTCCGTGGTGTCGATGTAGCGCAACTGGTTGCGGTAGCCTTCTTCGGCGTCAGCCAGATTACCCAGCTCGTACTGGCTGTGCGCAATGACGCCCCAAGCCGTGCGGTTCAGCTCGCGGTCCACATCGCCGGCGCGGCTGACAATGGAGGTGGCCACTTCCAGGGCCTTCTCGTAACGACCCAGAGCGAAGAGTTCTTCCGAGGTCTTGGCCAGCACCGAACCGGAACGCTCGTCATCCCGGTAGGTCTGGACGAACTGCAACTGGCTGTCGACGCCCTTGCTGCGCCACTGGCGAAGCTGCTCGGAACTCTCGCCCACCGTCGCTTTCAGGCGATCCGCCTCTTTCTGGTAGGCGATGATGGCCGCGTAGCCGGCGTCGGGGCCGTACTTGGGATGCTTGAACTCGTAAGCACTGCGCTCGTAATGGGTGATGGCCGTCGGGTAGTCTTCCCCGTCGAAGGCGGCTTCGGCGCGCATGTAGACCATTTCCGGGATGCGCGGATCGTTCGGGAAGGTCTGCTCGTACTCGCCATAGAACTCCGACGCTTTCAGGAAGCTGGTGCGCTTTTCAGCCTCGGAGGCTACGCTCTTCGCTGCCGCCACCGTGCCATCCGCCAGCTCACGCTTCAGACGCTGACCGGTCGCGTGGTAATGGCGTGCCAGTTCGTCGATGTAGACCTTGAGATTTGGAATGACCTTGGCTTTCACGTCCGCCGGCTTGGTGTTCCAGAACTCTGAACGGATGCCGTAGTTGCGCACGTAGCTCTCTTTTTCCGGCAGCACCTGCTGGTTGAACTCGCCGTCCACATAGGCACGGATCATGTCCGCATGCATTTCCGGCGCCCGTTCGGAATCCGGGTTTTGCATAACGAAGGCGCGGAACGACTGGGCGGAATCTTCATACCGCTCTTTTTCCAGGTAGTGCTTACCCAGGCTGGAATACAGGATCCAGGTGTACTTGGCCGCCTCCGGACGATTGGCAAACATGCTGTCGATCTTCGCCGCACCACCGGCGTAGGCCAGCCCCACGCTCATGATCCGCAGGGTGTCATCCACCAGCGAGCGGTTCACGTTATCCAGCTTTTCCACCTTGCCGTCGTCCGGCACCAGCCGGTCCAGCACCTTGGAGAAGTTCATCAGGCTGTTGTCGTAGTCAGACAATTTGTACTGCGCCCAGCCCAGCAGGTAGTAGGAGTTGTTCAGGAACGTGGACTCCTGCCCCAGCGCGACCACCGCCTTGTAGGCTTTTTCCGCCTGCCCGTACTCTTCATGACGGAAATGGATATCCCCCTTCCGGAAGTACACCTCGGCCAGTCGACCGGAATGAGGGTGATCCTCGATGAACTGTTCCAGAACGGTCTTGGCTTCCTGATCCCGGCCATCCAGGTCGTAGGCCTTGGCCAGCTGGTACATGGCTTCCGCGTTCTGCTTGGAATCCGGGTAGCGCTTGAGGAGTTCGTTGTACGCGGCAATCGCGTCCGGGAAATAACCGTTCTCGCCCGGCAGCAAACCCAGCAGCTGGTTGTAGTCGCCCTCGAGCATGTACACACTGGCAATGCGGCGCTCAATCAGCTCACGGAGCTTCTGGTCCTCGATGGTTTTCAGAAGGTCCCGGTATTCTTCGCGCACGTCTTCGTGCATCACCCGCGGCAGGGGAATATCCGCCAGCGGTTCATAGTCCTTCTGCAGCTTGCCGATTGTGGTGCCGTCGTTAAAGCTGGCGCAGCCGCCCACCAGAAGACTCAGGAGAAGTACCTTAGATCGCATGGTCACCCTCCTCTTCGGACTGGGCAGACACGGCAGGCTCAGCATCGGTATCGTCGCTTTCCGCCGGGCCATCCAGGTACTGCAGGGAGCGGTCCAGAATACGCACCTTGGCCAACTGCGCCTCCACCTGGTATTGCTTCAGGCGCTCTTCGTGGATATCCAGTTCGGTGCCCACCAGGTTCAGCATCACATCCTCAAGATGGGCAATCAGGCCATCGGTCTGAGTCATCTGCTCATCCACCTGGGACATCATGCGGCTGACCGCCATGCTGAACTGGTCACCTTCTGACACTGAATGGGCGCTGCGGAGGGCTTCGAGCATTTGCTCACCGCGGGCGATATCAAACGCCAGGTCTTCCATCTGCCACTGCAGTTTTTCCTTCGCCACCTCTGGCTGGCCGGTGACCCGGCTGGCCAGGTTCTGGTAGCTCTGGCGGGCCTCTTCCAGATAACGGGTCAGACGGGCCACACCCTGCTTATGGCTTTCGCCGTCGAGGCTGCCGTCACGGGCGGCCAGAATCACTTCGAAGTCGTCACGACGCTCCTGCCAGCGCTCCAGATTGTTGCGAATGGCGTACAGGTCCCGGAGGTCCTTCAGGACGGACTGGAAGGCGTGGTCTGACATCAGATCCACCAGAAAGGGCGACAGATGGTTCACCGACACCGACGGCGCGGAACCAAACCAGTCGCTCTCACCCAGTACCTGATCCAGATTGCGGACGAACAGCTCAAGCACGTCCGCCCCTTTCAGGGAAGTTCGGGCTTTTTGCAGCCATTCGAGGGCATCTCGAAATTTCTGATCGGCGTCGATAAAACCCTGGGCTGCGCGACCATTCAGGCCCATCTGCTCATAGACGTGGGGCTGGAGCAGAATGGCTTCCTGAACTTCCGGCAGGGCGATGGAACGGTCGGTCAGCACATCCAGAGGGCCCAGCGCATCCCGGAACGCACCGTCGTTAATGGCCATCCAGCTGGCGCCCAGCAGGCCCCGGTTGGAGTAGGCGCCACTGGTGCTGATCAGCGACAGCTGCAGACTGGCATTGGCCTGGTCATTCTGACCGGCGTAAAGGTAGGACAGCGCCATGCGCGCCCGGTCTGACAGGCGACGCAGCTCTTCCGTGTCATCGTTCAGTTCGATGACTTTCTCAAGCGCCGAGATCGCACGCCCGGTTTCCTGCTGGCCGCCATAGGCAATCGCCAGGTTGAAGTAGAAGTAAGGCGCAAAGGGGCTGTCATCGTCGATGGTATCGGCGACCGACTCACCCGCAGAGAAGTAACCCAGCTTCACGTTTACCAGAGCCGCCAGGTAACGATACTCATCGTCCACGGCAGCCGGCAGACCACCCTGGACGCGCGCCAGGTTACGGGCCGCATCGTCCACATCGCCACGCAGGTACTGCATCTTGCCCAGGTAGAACCAGGCCCGGTTACGGGTTTCTTCATCCAGGTTCTCGCGGGCAACACGGTTAAAAATGTTTTCAGCCTGGGAATCCAGGCCGTAGGACAGGCTGATCCCGCCCTTCAGCAATTCCGGGTAGGTGCCGTGGTTGACGATGCCACCGTGCTCTTCGGCCCAGGCGTATTCCACCAGCGCCTCGAAATAGTTCTGCTGGTAGAACTCAAACAGGATGGCGCCGTATTTCAGGTCCTGCACACTGGTCACCGGCGCAGCCACACTGGCCGGCAGGCACATGGAACCAATCACGATGCCGGCAATGGCTTGCCTGAAGGACTGTTGAGCGGCGCGCACTAGCTTCATCACTTACCACTCCCGAATGGCAAATTCAGGCTGCTGACGGGCCTCGGAGTCGGCGATGCTCAACTCCACGTACTTCGGCCCCTGCCCTTTGGTGAAACGCAGACTGCTGCCACGCTTGTATTCGCGACCATTCGGACCCTGACCGATGAAGAACGCAGACAGCGTATGCTCCCCGGCACTGACGTTACCCAGGTGCAAACGGTGCATGCCGCCCTTGGCCAGCGCGGTACGCTCTTCTTCGCTGTACAGGTAGGAGGCCACGGTTTCGTTATTCAGGCGCAATTCCACACCCTCAAGACGGAAGAACTCGCCCACGTCCAAAGACAGGAACACGTGAAACCGGGTATTGGCCGGGAACAGCAGATCTTCCTCAAGCACGCGGAGATCCTTGTTCAGGGTCACCACAGACTGCTTCAGATCCTGAATTTCCCGCGACAGGTCGTTAACGGCACGCTGGGCGCGCTCGCGGCTCTCGCGCACGGACATCGGCGTTTCCAGAATCTGTTCAAGCGGTGCAGCCGACTTGGCCGCCTGCTCACCGTCCACGACGGACGATTCGGCCTCACTGGCGCTTGCCTGGCCACTCAACAAGGTGCACAGGGCCATCGCCAGGAGCGCGATCAACCCGCTTGTGTTCATTTTTTTCGGTCTGCTCGCAGACCCCTGCATTTGTAAACTCACCATCCTGCTCCCATGACAGCCCGCGTCCGGGCGGCACCGGTCAATAGCATTGAATATTCCGGGAAATAACCTTTGAGATACCGATTCTGCCCAGGGACTCTTGCGGTCCGACTTCTTCTTTGAGCCATCGACTTTGTTGGAATCGTTTCATTCGTAAAATTCTGCAAAATACGCTATCACATCTTCCTTGACGCTAAGGAGACATATTTCGCGTCAATTTTTCATTCTGTGACTGTCTTCCCGAAACGCAGAGTCCTCTATTGCCGAACGCCTGCCCAATCGCCACAGTTCCGACCCATATCTCACTTTGTTAGCAAAAACATGTATTTACAATTATTAACATTTGATTACCTTCAGCACTGAAGCCAGCTTCGACATTATGAAAGCAATCACAGACATGACTCTTAGGCTGACGCCTGTCCGGACATTTTCCCGTCATCTTCTCGTCGGGCTGATGCTGGCCACCCCCGTTGCCCCGGTCACGGCACAAACCGGGTTTGAAAACGAGGCCGCCGTGCTGGAAGTGGTGGATCCGTTTATCGAGCTGCACACCGCGCCCGGCCGGGGCTACCCGGTGTTCCACGTCATCGAGAAGGGTGAACAGGTTGAGCTGATCAAGCGCAAAACGAACTGGTACAAGGTTCGCTCTGCGGAAGGCGAAGAAGGCTGGACCAAGGCCGCCCAGCTGGGCCGTACCCTGCAGCCGACGGGACTGCCCGCCGACCTGCCCGAGGTCAGCCACGGCGAGTATCTGGAATCGAGCTGGCGGGTGGGCTTCACCACCGGCCTGTTTGAGGAATCCACCAGTTTCAGTTTGACCGTTGGTTACCGCCCACTGACCTGGGTTGGTGCGGAACTGGAAGCCGGCAAGATCTACAACCGGTCGGTGACCAGTGATTATTACAGCGCCAACCTGATCTTCGAGCCCATGAACCAGTGGGACATCACGCCCTACGCGGTAACCGGCATCTCCACATTTTCCTTCGATGCGCGGCAGAAAGTCCTGCTGAGCGATCTGGGCGATGCCGATGGGTTCAACGTTGGCGGCGGCCTCAGTTACTACATTGGCCGGAACTTCCTCGTACGTGCCGAGTACCGCATGTATTCGGTTTCATCAAATTCAGAAAGCACAGGTTTAAGTGAATGGAAATTCGGTCTGAACACGTTTTTCTAAGTGCCAGCCTGACGGCCCGCTCCGCGACCTCCGCCCTGCTCCTGGCAGGCGCCCTCGCCGCGCCGCAGCTGGCCACGGCACAGGACGCTGATGACAGCGCCAAACCCGCACCGGTCCAGGTCATCGCGCCGGAAGTGGAGCCTCGCAGCATTCGCGAAGCGGATATCGACGCAGAGTTTTTCGAGGTCGGCGCCTTTGCCGGCATGATGACCATCGACAACTTCAGCTCCGAACCGCTTGTGGGCGTGAGCGCGGCATTCCATGCCACGGAAGACTTCTTCCTGCAGTTCAATTACGGCTTCACCGAAGCGGGACTGACGTCCTTCGAGGAGCTGAGCGGTGCGGATGTCCGCCTGCTGACGGACGATGACCGGGAATACAGCTATTACGACTTCCTGGTGGGGTACAACATCTTCCCGGGCGAGGTGTTCTTCAGTGATTCGCTGACGTTCAACTCAGCGTTCTACCTGGTCGGCGGGGTTGGGAATACCGAGTTCGGTGGCGAAAGCAATTTCACCACCACCCTCGGCACCGGTTTCCGTGTGGTCCTGCTCGACTGGCTGACCGTGCACGTGGACTTCCGGGACCACATGTTCAAGAGCGACCTGATTCGTGAGTCGCAACTGACTCACAACATCGAACTGTCCTCCGGGTTCACCCTGTTCTTCTGAGCAGGTGAACCCGAAACGGGTATATCCTAACTACCCGCCTGTGTGCGCTGGCGCAGATCCACGAAAAACGAATCGGTTTCGGCCCGGATCTCTGTCAGCGCCTCATTCCAGTCTTCCCGATAGCGCTCAAAGGTTTCTTCGCTCAGGCGACTGAAGCGCTCGCCGGTGCGGGCCATTGCCCGACTGGCTTCGGCCAGGGAATCCATGGACGGATCATCCAGGGACTCGCTGTTGCCCTCCAGGTCCACCGCGGCTTCCTCAAGCAGGACCTTGTCGTCCCGCGGCATCTGGTCGTTATCTTCCAGTGCCTCGTTGATGGAGTCGGCCAGGTCTTCCATTGCGTTCTGCAGACTCTCACCGAAGTCTTCCATGGCTTCCTTGGCCTGCTGTTCAAGATCCCGGGTGTAGGCTTCAAACTCGGAGGCAAACTCATTCATGCTGGCCTCCAGATCGTTGGAGGACGAGGCAAAGCTGGCCTCCAGCTTGTCCCGGAGCTTGCCGAGCTCGCCCATCAGCTGCCCGAAGGGCGACGGATTCATTATCGCCTCACGGGTCCGCCTGTAATCCACCTGCCAGCCCTCCTGCTGACGGACCAGGTAGGTCACCAGCTCCTGGGGATCGGCGTCCGGACCATCTTCAGACGGCAGGCGCGTCACGATCGTGGCCTCGACATCGTCGATCACCACCCGACCGAACGCCGGCGCCACGTCCGTCCAGTCCCGGTCAAAACCATCAAAGTCCTTGGTTTTATCCAGTGTCGACAGCTCGGCCATCGAATCCACGTCGTTTTCAGCCACTGACTGCCAGAAGGCTTCGGCCACTTCCTGCGGCGTTTCCGGCCCACTGCAACCAGCAGTGACAACAAGCACGAGTGAAACAGCCAGACTCCGAAGCAGAGCAATTCCCATGATAACAATCCTCACATCTTTCGTTCGGGCGCATCATACCCTGCCTAGAGACGGCATGTCAGGCTTGGCAATTCCTCGTCAAACACCCGGCGGTTCTCGCGGTAGTCCACGGGCACTTCCAGTAACCGGACACCGCCGGCACTCAACGCGGCCCGCAACCGGGGCAACAGGTCTTCGGCCCGCTCTACGCGCTCGCCCGAGGCTCCATATGACCGGGCATAGGCGACGAAATCCGGATTGCCGTAATCCAGCCCGAAGGTTTCGAACCCCTCCTGGGCCTGTTTCCACTTGATCATGCCGTAGGCGCTGTCGTTGATGATCAGCACCATCAGGTTCAGCCCAAGGCGCACCGCCGTTTCCATTTCCTGGCTGTTCATCATGAACCCGCCATCGCCACAGACGGCCACCACCCGGCGATCCGGATACAGCATGGCCGCCATCATGGCGCTGGGCAGCCCGGCACCCATAGACGCCAGGGCGTTATCCAGCAGCACCGTGTTGTTGTCATAGGCCGGGTAATTGCGGGCAAACCACAGTTTGTACATGCCGTTGTCCAGGGCAATGATGCCGTCCTCCGGCACGGCCTGCCGCACATCGCTGACAATACGTTGTGGCAACAGCGGGAAACTGTCGTCGCCGGCCTTGTCCATCAGATGCTCGTCCACCGCGGACTTGACCCTCATAAGCCGGCTGAAATCGTGCCCGCCACAACGACCACAATGTTCGGCCAGGTACTCGACACTGTTGGCGATGTCGCCCACGACCTCGTGCTGGGGAAAGTACACCGCATCGACATTGGCGCCGGAGAAATTGACGTGAATAACCTTCTTGCCGCCGGGGTGCATGAAAAACGGGGGTTTCTCGACCAGGTCATGCCCCACGTTGATCACCAGATCGGCCTCATCGATGGCACAGTGCACGAAGTCCCCTGAGGACAGCGCCGCATTCCCCAGATAGCGGGGGTGGCGCTCATCGATGACGCCCTTGCCCATCTGGGTGGTAAAAAACGGGATGTCTGTGGAGTTCACCAGATGCAGCAGCGCCCGGGAGACCCGCTTCCGATTGGCACCGGCACCGATCATGATCAACGGGTGGCGGGCTTCGCGCAGCATATCGCAGGCGATATCCAGGCTCTTGGTACTGGCGGTCGGTCGGCGGGCGTCACTGGCGGCAAAGATATGGTTGTCGTCATGGGGACGTTCGGCGGCGATATCCTCGGGCAGCTCCAGGTGCACGGCCCCGGGCCGCTCTTCCGCTGCCAGACGGAAGGCTTCACGAACTTTGGCGGGAATGGTGTTGGCGTTGCTGATCTGGCGGGTGTATTTGGTAATGGGTCGCATCAGATCCACCACATCCAGGATCTGGAACAACCCCTGTTTTGACGATTTGATTGGCTTTTGCCCGGTCACCATCATCATCGGCATCCCACCCAACTGGGCATAGGCGGCAGCCGTCACCAGATTGGTGGCGCCGGGACCGAGCGTCGACAGACAGACGCCCACCTTACCTGTCAGCCGACCGTAGGTGGCCGCCATGAACCCCGCAGCCTGCTCGTGGCGATTGAGGATCAGCTGAATATCAGACGTGCGCAGGGCTTCCAGCAGGGCCAGATTCTCTTCACCCGGAACCGCAAAAATGTACTCGACACCTTCGCTTTCCAACGCCCGGACAAACAGCCTCGCCCCATCGGATTCCGAGATTGTGCGTTCGCTCTCCATGGCTCCCTCCCATCAACGGTGTATTGCCGGTCAGGCGGTATGGCCTGGCCGGCATTGGCTTATCCAAGTGTACGCCAGCACGGCGGTTTGGATGCCCCGGACACCGGATGGAAACGCTACGAGCCCCCGGGCGGTTCTGCCTGCAATTCCTCTGACGGCAACCGGTCAGCACCCCAGGTGCGGTAGACCCGACCGACGACCCGCTGCAGTTCCTCGTCAGTAACATTGGCGGGCTCACCCCGTTCCAGAGGATCGTAATGGAAGATGTACAGGCGGGAAGTGAATTGCTCGAAAGGTAACGACGATTCGCCGAAGTGCTCGCCATGGCCGGCAGTGCTCACCTCGACATCGTTACCCCAGTGCTGGCCGCTGTCGTTGTTGGGGTTGAAGAAGTAGACCCGCATCTCGCCTTCAGGGTCCAGCGCTACGCGGAGGATAGTGATCGCATGCCAGCCGACAAACCGGGCCGCCCGGTCGGTCACGGCAACGCCCGCCGGCTGCGGATGCACCAGCGGCTGATTGCCGTTGTAGAACGGATGATAGCTGGCGTAGAAATGCCGGATAAAACCTTCCAGGTCATGCAGTTTTCCGGTCGCCACATCCACGTTGATGGCAAAGCCCCGGCCGGAAGCCCAGCCATGGAATTCGGGATTCACCCACTGGTGGGGATCGCCTTGCCGATCCGCCACCATCCGACCCATTTCGGCATAGATCCGGTCCAGGTGGGGAACCACAATCAATGAAACGGGGTCCAGATCCAGGGTCACTTCCGAGGCCACGCCACCCAGGCTGTGGGCCGAGGAGACCGGGCGACCTTCGAAATGAATGATGACCTCGTTGTCGCGGGCCGCCCAGGCGACCATCTGCAAGAGGTAGTCCGGGTCGTTGTAGGCCCACATGGACAGCGCCCGGGCCGACTGGCAGGTCGGGTTGTTACCCTGCCCCACCCCCAGGGGTTGGCCCAGCATATTCAGCACGCCCTGAATCAGCCAGACGCTGGGCGCTGGCTGATAACCAAAGGCCAGTTGCAGACGCTCCTTGGCAGGTTCGCACAAGGTCAGATTGAGCTGACGCCATAATCCCGGTGCCACCGGTGGCTGGTACAAAATGCCCCGCTCCAGCATCAGGGCGAGCCCATAAATGCCCTGGGCGGTTTCCGGGAAGACCCCGTCCCGAATCAGCGCGTACACCAATTCCTGATAGCAGATCAGGCAGTCCTTTCCGGTACTGGAAAGACCCAGCGCCTCCGGTAGCACCGAGGTCTGGTGCTCCAGGGCGAAACGCAAAAAGGTGGCGTGATAAGGCGACACCAGGCCCGTGTCGTGCATGGATCGGGCAAAGCCTGTGGCCTCGTTCTGTAAGGCCTGGGCATCCAGGGTGGCCAGCCGCTGCTCGTAGACAACGGTGCCCGGATCTTCACTGCTGGCACGGGTTGGACCGTACAGGCTGGAGATCAGCCGATCGGCGCCTCGTCCCGCACCACCCAGATCTGCGTCTGGATCTGCCCGACAAAGGGCTATCTGGGTAATCATCCGGCGAACATCCTCCACCTGAATCGGCCGTTGCTGGAGAATCCGCCAGATTTCTTCAATCAAACTATCGAGCACGTGCTCATAGCCGATGTGCTCTGCCAGGTACTGAACCGCAGACTGGCTCACGACAGCCAGCCGCCCTTGCTTGCGCTCGGCCTCGCCGGTCAGCCCAAAGAGAAGTCCCAGGTTAACCGCCAGCACCTGAGTCAGGTGATGACGTGCCTGCTCTGCAGAGACGGTGGGATGCAGGTAAAGCTCCCGGGCAATCGCCAGAAAGCGCAGCTCACTGATGACTTCGATGACCACTGTATCGGCGTTGGTACTGCCGAGTGACTGCGGGGTCAGTGAGGGCAACAGAATTTTGGGATTCGCCCAGTCCGTGCCCTGATAAAGACCGGCATTTTCCAGGCGCTCAGAGCGTTCTTCAATGATCCGGCAGCCATCGGGCTGGAGCAGAACTCGGCGAGCGATATCAAGCAGGCGAGGAAGCTTGCCCGCTTTGGCAAACGGCCGACTCTGTTCCAGCGATTCAATCGCGTCGTCCAGCCGTTGTACCAGTTTATCGAGGTTGACCGCTGGCGATTCACCAGCGGAATGATGATCACTCAAATCTATTCCTCAGTCCGTGCGGCAACCTCACAAACGGTTGCCGCGCTCGCTGATTATACATAGAAATCGAGTTCTTCCTGATGCTTCAGCAAATCCCGCATCACATAGGGATCATCGCCGAAGAAATACACCAGTCCCCAATGCGTACCGAAAGCGGTTCGCTTGGTAACGGTTTCTTCCATCGGTGGCGTCAGCTCGTGGGACTCGAAATAGTCGTGATTTTCGGTTTCTTCCGGCATTTCGAGGCGGCTGACCACACGACGGCGTGGATACACACCGAAGCAGCCAGCATAACCCTTGGCATCTTCCACTTCTTTCGGGAAGAAGGCTTTGACTTCTTCCTCGGTGGTCTTCGGATCAAAGCACATGATCATGGCCTGGTACGCGTTGAAGCCGTACGCACGCTCAAGCAGCTCGAATACCTTGAACCCAGGCGGGCGATAGGCCACCTCACCGAAGTACATGGTGCCGTCGCTAGTGACGAAGTACTCCGGGTGAATCAGGCCAAAGTCGATATCAAAGGTCTTGATCAGCTTTTCGATCTCGCCCCGGATCTGTTCCCGGTACTTTTCGAGGTCCGGAGTGGCTGGCACGAACACGGAATAACCGAGCGTGACGTACTCCGAAATGTTCAGGAAGGCAATCTTACCATTGTGAATCCAGGCCTCGACGGCAAACTCCCAGCCATCGAGGTGGGATTCCATCAGAACCGGAAATTCCTCATCGGGGATACTGTCGATTTCATCCGGCGTACGGATGACCCGGTGGCCGAGGCAACCGGCCTTGTCGAAGGCCTTCAGGTGAATCGGATCGTTCGGGTCGCCATCCAGCTTGAGCAAGGTCTGGTTAACCCGCTTCAGGAAGCGAATGACATCGTCCTTGTCGTGTGCCTCTTCGAAGATACCCACACGGATGCCACCGAGCTGGGCCCGGCGTTTCATCAGTGCCTTGTCCCGCAGCAGCATGGCCTGACCGAACAGGCGGGGCTTGTCCATCAGCACCGAGTTAATGGCGCCGGCCCACTCGACGGTTTCTTCGAACAGGGGAATGGCAACATCCACACCCATATCCTGGAGGGTCTGAGCGATTTCCACGGAGCGGTCGTTCAGACGCTCGAAATTCCACGGCACATAGGGAATGTCGTGTTCTTTGCAGTATGCCTCAGCCCAATCCGGGGCGACCACTACGTAACGGCGGTCAAACTTATCGGCGGCTTCAACCGCGTTGAGACTCCATCCCAGCAGTGCCACGTACCCTTTGTCCGGGTTGTATTCGTGCTCACTCATTAACTCCCTCCTTTGCTTTTGGCTGTACTACAACCGTAACTCCTTGTTACTAAAAAGCAAATAAGAGTCATCCTCAAAAAAGGAAAAGCACCGCGAACGCTGGCCGGAAGGCCAGCGTTCGCGGTGCTTTCACGCCTGTTAGACCGATTAGGAATATCAGGTCAATTTCAGGGTGGACAGGGTCCGTTCCCGCACTTTGGTCAACAGAGCCTCGTCATCCACCAGCGATCGACCGTAGGACGGCACCAGGGTTTTCATCCGCTCCTGCCACTCGGGCGACTTGATTTTTTCCGGGAAGCAACGTTCCAGCACATCGATCATTGCGTTGGCCGCTGTTGAGGCGCCTGGAGAGGCTCCCAGCAGCGCCGCCAGAGTACCGTCTTTGGCCGCCACGATTTCGGTACCGAACTCCAGCTTGCCCCGGCCGCCTTCATCCTGCTTGATGATCTGCACGCGCTGGCCCGCCATTTTCAGTTCCCAGTCGTCTTCGCCGGCGTCGGGGAAGAAGTTACGCAGGGAGGCCACACGATCACTGTGGGACTGAAACACTTCGCCGATCAGGTACCGTGTCAGATCCATGTTGTTCTTGCTTACCGACAACATCGGGCGGAGGTTCGCCGCCCGTACAGACCCAAACAGGTCAAACATCGAACCCTGTTTCAGGAATCGGGTTGTGAAACCGGCAAACGGGCCGAACAACAAGGCTGGCTCGCCGTTGATGATGCGGGTATCCAGATGCGGTACCGACATGGGCGGAGCCCCGATGGGGGCCTTGCCGTACACCTTGGAGTCGTGCTGTTTCACGATTTCTGGTTTCTGGCACACCAGCCACTGACCACTGACCGGGAAACCACCATAGCCGCGAGCCTCTTTGATGCCGGACTTCTGCAGCAACGGCAGCGCACCACCTCCAGCCCCCAGAAACACAAACCCGGCTTCCAGCTTGGTCAGCTCACCGGTCTTCTGATTGCGCACACGGACTTTCCAGCGTCCGTTGTCCCGCTGATCCAGATAATGAACCGGACTGCTCAGCATCAGTTCGAAATTGGGCTGGCTCTGCAGATAGTCCACCATGCTGCGGGTCAGGGACCCGAAATCCACATCCGCGCCATACTCCACACGGGTGGCCGCAATCGGCTCTCCGGCCTGACGGTTTTTCACCACCAGTGGCATCCACTCGCCCAGCTCGTCGAGGGATTCGGTGTACTTCATGTCCCGGAACAGGTGATGCTTGCTCAGGCGCTCGAACCGGCGCTTGAGGAACTTAACCCCATCCTCGCCCCAGACAAAGCTCTGGTGAGGCGTGCGGTTAATAAACTTGTTTGGCTCGGGCAACATGCCCTGCTCAACTAGGTACGACCAGAACTGAAGCGACACTTCGAACTGCGCGTTGATCTTCAGTGCACGATCGATGGCCACGTCGCCATCGCCGGTTTCCGGCGTGTAGTTCAGTTCGCAGTAGCCGGCGTGCCCGGTGCCTGCGTTATTCCAGCCATCGGTGCTTTCATGGGCAACGTGGTCGAGACGCTCCACCATGACGATGTCCAGAGAGGGATCAAGCTGTCTAAGCATCATGCCGAGGGTGGCGCTCATGACACCACCACCGACCAGCACTACGTCTGCCTGTCTAGCGGCCATTGGTTTATACCCTAGCTTGTAATGAGCCTGTCGTGCTCCCCCACGATCAGCAGGGAAGCCTGTTGGAAGCCGGTCTTATGCGAGGTAAAAGCGCGGCCGTTTGCTTCCTGTTTTATACGCGGGCGCAATTATCCTGATTTTCGCTGCAAGAATAAAATGTGATTCGCGAACCCGTGCTTCACCGGTCCAATCTGGCCCTTGAATCAGCAGTTGGGTGGTACGCACACTGGTTTAGTGTGGGTCACGGCGCTACACTTCGCCCGCGTTCGCGTGCGGCCCGACAGCGACCGCCCATTAAGAATTCCGGACTGGATACTCGCCCGATGCCTGCATTTGAAATCGTGTTGATCGCCCTGGCGGTCCTGGCGCTACTTGGCGTCATATTTGAAGAAAAGCTTCATATCAACAAAGCCAAGGTCACACTATTTTTCGGCACACTGAGCTGGATCCTGTTGTTCAGCGCCAGTGACAGCACTCTGGAAACGGATGCCATTGCCGCCGGACTCTCAGAAAGTATTGCCGAAATTGCCGGGCTCTGGCTGTTCCTGGTCGCCGCAATGACTTTCGTGGCCTACCTGAACAAGAAAGGCATGATCGAGAATCTGGTGTATCTGATCATGCCCGGCCAGGTTAGCGAGCGAAAACTCCTGTTCCTGACAGGGCTGTTTTGCTTCCTGTTTTCTTCTCTTGCCGACAACATCACCGCCACGCTCGTCTCCTGCACACTGATCCTGTCTCTGGACCTACCCCGCAAGAAACGCCTGCAGTTCACCACCCTGGTGGTGTTTGCCGTGAACTCCGGTGGCGTTGCCTTGATTACCGGCGATGTAACGACGCTGATGATTTTCCTGGCCGACAAGGTCGAAATCCTCACCTTGCTGACCCTGTCCCTGCCGGCGGCCATAACGGTTTTCCTGCTCGCCATATTCCTGTCCCGCGGGCTGGATGGCACCGTTACTCTGAAAGCCCACAAAACCCAGATCCGCCCCGTTGATGCCACCATCAGCGCCCTGTTCCTGTTGACGATTCTGGGCACCATTGCCGGCAATGCGCTGCTGGGCATTCCACCGGTACTAACGTTCCTGTTTGGACTGTCGGTGATGTTCCTGGTGTCCCGCTTCATGAGCGACGATTCGGATCTGGACCCAATTCTGGAATACATCCGTATCATCGAGTTTGAAACGTTGCTGTTTTTCCTTGGCATCCTGCTACTGGTGGGCATGCTCAAGGAGATTCATGCGCTGAACTCGTTCGTCGCGATCTATGATGTACTACCGCCCCTGTATGCCAACTACCTGATGGGCATTTTCTCGGCGGTGATTGATAACGTGCCACTGACTGCAGCGCTGCTGAAGGCCGGCATTACCATGACACCGGGTGAATGGATGGGGCTCACCTACGCCGTTGGTGTGGGCGGCTCGCTGCTGATCATCGGCTCAGCCGCCGGCATTGTGGCCATGAGCAAAATCCCGGGGCTGACCTTCGGTGCCTACATGCGGTATCTTGCCCACCTTCTAGCGGCCTACACACTGGGGTACGCCGGGGTTTTCATGCTAGGAAAATTCATTCACTGAGGTCTTTCTATGTTAATGGCGATTGCCGCGGTTGCTGCCGGGCTGGTTCTGCTGGTCTGGAGCGCAGACAAATTCGTCGATGGGGCCGCCGCGACGGCCAAGCACCTGGGCATGCCTGCCCTGCTGATCGGGATGGTAATCATTGGTTTCGGCACTTCGGCCCCGGAACTGGCGGTATCGGCCATGGCCGCCGCCGATGGCAATCCGGGCCTGGCCCTCGGTAACGGCTATGGTTCCAATATCACCAACATTGCCCTGATTGTGGGCCTGACCGCCGTGATCGCGCCCATTGCCGTGCATTCCCAGGTGATCCGCAAGGAACTGCCCCTGTTGGTGGTACTGACCCTCATTGCTGGCGCACAGCTGATCGATGGTGAATTGTCTCGCCTGGATGGCTGGGTGCTGCTTGCGGTGTTTGCGGCAGTCATGGGCTGGTCGATTTTTCAGGGCCTGCGCAACAAGGCTGATCCAATGACCGGTGCGGGCGACGACGCCGAGGTCCCGGCCATGTCCATGAACAGCGCCATCGTGTGGCTGTTGATTGGCCTGGTTCTGCTGGTCGTCAGTTCCCGCCTGCTGGTCTGGGGCGCCGTGACGATTGCTCAGACGCTGGGCGTCAGTGATCTGATCATTGGCCTGACCATCGTGGCGATCGGCACCTCGCTGCCGGAACTCGCCTCGGCCATCGCCGCCGTTCGCAAGAACGAGCACGACCTGATTCTCGGCAACATCCTCGGTTCCGGCATTTTCAACACCCTGGCCGTGGTTGGTCTGGCAGCGGCTATTGAGCCCCTGCAGGTAGACCCGGAAGTGCTTTATCGAGACTGGACGCTGATGTTGGCGCTGACCGTTGGCTTGCTATTGATGGGCTACGGCCTGATCAGCGGCAAGAAGGCCATCAGCCGGCCCAATGGCGCCATCCTTTTGCTGGTCTACGTGGCTTATACAGGCTACCTGCTCTCCACCGTGGTATCCGCCGCAACGGCGTAACCCACTACCAGGCGGAGCCCACGGTCAGTGGGCTTCGCCATCCCCCAGAAGAGTTTCAATCCGCTGACGCACCTCTGCCATTACCTCCGGAAGTTCCTCCTTGGTTTTGCCGGCGGTATCCAGCGGCTCCCCCACCTGAACCTCCACCGACTGCCCGATGTTGATCTGCATGGTTCTGGCCGGCAACACCCGGTGGATGCCACGAATGGCGACCGGCACGATAACCGCCTGAGTATCCAGGGCGAGATGGAAACAGCCCTTCTTGAACGGAAGTAGCTGCCCATCCGGAGAACGGGTGCCCTCGGGCGCCGCCCACAAAACGATGCCGCTTTCCATCATCTCCCGCGCCTTGTCCAGATCCTTCAGGGCCCGGGCGCGGTTGGACCGGTCTACCGACGGGAACTCCCCTGCCCGCATCGCCTGCCCCAGCAGGGGAATGGCGTAAAGCTCTTTCTTTGCCAGCATCCGGATGGAGCCGGGCAAAGACACGAAGGCCACGGGAATGTCGTAATGACTGGCGTGTGTAGACATGATGATGTAGCGCCGGCCATCGTTGAAATCAGGTACCTCACCCCGCACCGCCAGATTGGCCCTCACCAGACGCAACAGGGCGGCCGACCATTCCCGGCAATACTTGTCCACAATGGGACGGTGAAGTTTGCCGACCAGCGCTCGCAACAGAACAAGTAACGAATACAAAGCCGTCAGGCCAACGGAGCCCAGCACTACGCCTGCCCGGCGCAACAGTGTCGCCGACTCCGTCAGCGGGTTGAGTTTCAATCGAATCATTACATCCGCACCATCGAGTACCGCGTCCGGAATTGGCTGCCCGGACAGTTGGCCGGATTATACCCACTCGCTCCTGACGGGGATAACCCGCCTACAAACTGGACATTTTTTCGCCAGCTTCTATAAAGGTAATAAGGATATTACCCACCACGATAGGTCGTGGTGCCATCCCACCGTCCAACAAAAAAAGGCCCAAGGAGACGGAACATGAACAGGGACATCATGCCCCGACAAGCCCCGGCAACACCCGGGCTGGAAAACCCCGGCCGCCGCCAGATCCTGCTTGGCAGTGCCAGCGCTATGGCAGCCGTAACCCTTCTGGGGTTCACACCGCTGGCCCGCGCTGAAGAGCCAAAATCACTGCCTGATTACGCGGCCTGGAAAGAACGCAATGCGCTGATCGTCCACAGCGCCAACACCATGGAAACCCAGCGGGACGCCATTGGTCAGGGAGTGATTACCCCGAGCGACCGACTGTTCATCCGCAACAACCTGCCCACCCCACCCGAGGCCATTGTCGCCGACCGGGATGCCTGGGAAATCCAGGTTGAAGGTGTGAAAAACCCGGGCTCCATCACCATTGGCGAACTGAAAAAACTCGGCGTGACAACCGTTGCCTCGGTGCTGCAATGCTCCGGCAATGGCCGGGCCTTCTTTCCCCACGGTGCCGGAGGGACCCAGTGGTCCGTCGGTGCCGCTGGCTGTATCGCCTGGACCGGCGTGCCACTGAAAGATGTGGTGGAAGCCATGGGTGGCCCGGCCGACGGGGCCGGATACATCACCAGCACCGGAGGTGAGGAACTGCCCGAAGGCCTGGATCCAATGCAGGCCACGGTCGAGCGGTCCGTTCCCATGCGCGCCATGGAACAGGCTCTGCTGGCCTGGGGCATGAACGACGAAGACCTGCCCCTGACCCACGGAGGCCCGCTACGCATGGTCATCCCCGGGTTCTACGGCGTGAACAACGTCAAATACGTGAAAAAGGTGGCCCTCACCGAGGCGCAGACCAACGTGAAGATTCAGGCCTCCAGTTACCGGGTGCGGGATGTGGGCGTCAAAGGCTCCCCGGACCAGCCCTCCATGTGGGAAATGAACGTGAAGTCCTGGGTCACCTCCCCGCTGGAAAGCGCCGGCAAGGGACGCACCATGATTTACGGTGTGGCGCTGGGTGGCACGGTGGACCTCGACAAGGTGGAGGTGTCACTGGACGGCGGCGAGAACTGGCAGCAGGCAAGGTTCCTGGGGCCGGATCTTGGCCCCTTCGCGTGGCGGCCATTTGTACTGGCGGCGGACCTGTCACCCGGTGAGTACCGGATTGTCAGCAAGGCCACGGACGTCGAGGGCAACAGCCAGCCCGAAGGCCGCACCGATAATGAGCGCGGCTATGGCCACAATGGCTGGAGTGACCACGGGGTTACCCTTGTCGTCAGTTAACCATACCGGGCCGGCGTCCTGCCGGTCCGCTCTTACCCAACCAATCAGGGATATCTCTTCATGATCAAACACGCAGTCGGGCTGCTTATCGGCGCCCTTGTGACCATGAATGGAGTTGCCGACGAGCAGCTTGAACAGGGAAAAAAGATCTTCACCCAGGAAGCCAAGCCTTCCTGCACCGTTTGCCACACGCTGTCGGATGCGGGGTCGGCGGGCACCATTGGCCCCAATCTGGATGACCTTGCGCCGTCTATGGAACAGGTGCAAAACGCAGTTCGCAGTGGCGTCGGAGTGATGCCCGCCTTCGGTGAGTCACTGTCGGCGGAACAAATCGAAGCCGTCGCCCGCTATGTGGCCACGGTCACCGGCGGCGAATAAAAAAAACGGGGCCTGCGCCCCGTTCTTTCCTTCCGGCCTTCAGGCCTTTTCGTTGAACACCATGGCAATGGAATTCAGGCAGTAGCGTTTGCCGGTCGGGGGCGGGCCATCCGGGAACACGTGGCCCAGGTGACTGTCGCAACGCACACAGCGAATTTCCGTGCGCACGCGTCCCAGGCTGGTGTCTTCCAGGTACCGGATGTGTTCCGGGTCGTAGGGCTGAAAGAAACTCGGCCAGCCAGTACCGGAATCAAACTTGGAATCGGAGCTGAACAACGGCAAATCGCACAGGCGGCAGTGGTAGGCCCCCTCTTTCTTGTTGTCCAGCAGCGTTCCACAGAACGGATGCTCGGTACCGTGATCCAGCAGAACTTCCCGCTCCTCGGGAGTCAGATCGGCGGCTTTCTTCTCAATCTCGTCCGCTGTCAGCGGCGTCAGGTCGAAACCTGCTGCAGACACGGCCATGGTTACCTCCTCAGGCTGTGTGTTCGTCTCATTGGTCATTATCAGACTGCACGTATTCCGGTTTCAGCCGATCAGGGTAGTTAGCTACCAGCTTCTCAACCTTCGGCGCCGCAGCGGCCATCACGTAGGGCTGGTAAGGATTACGGGCAGCAAAATTCTGGTGGTACTCCTCCGCCGGATAGAAGGCGTCCAGCGGTTCCAGGCGGGTAACAATAGGCTCCGGATAGACCCCGGCCGCATCGAGCTGCCGAATGTACGCCTCGGTAACCTGTTTCTGCTCATCGGTCTCGTAAAACACCGCAGAACGGTACTGGGTGCCCCGGTCGTTGCCCTGACGGTTGAGCTGGGTGGGGTCGTGTGCAACCGAGAAAAATACTTTTAGCAACTCGCCAAAACTGACTTTGGACGGATCGTAGTGAACGTCAACCACCTCCGCGTGGCCACTGGTACCAGAACCTACCGCCTGGTAATTCGCGGTCTCGGCACTGCCTCCCGCATACCCGGATTCGACACGGGTCACACCATTGATAGCGAGATATACCGCTTCAACACACCAGAAACAGCCACCCGCCAGCACCAGCCTCGCTTCACTGCCTTGCTGTGGAAGATCCTGTTCCGGATCCGGGAAACGGCTGCGGGGCACCTTGAGGCCCGGAATATCGCATGATGTCACGTTGAAATCCTCAATGATCGGAATGTATTAAGCCGGGGGCATAAAACACCCGGGAATGTCGCTAGTACGCTGCGAGTCTGACTGCGGCTCACGATGACGGTACAAACATGAACAAATGGAACCGCCGGTTGATTACCGCGGGATGGCAACCATAATGACATAAAGGGTTTGCTGCAACGCAGTCACGCAGTCCCGCACGGCATATCAAGGAAAGAAGTATGACGGCACGGGCTCCCACTCCCAAGAATCATGACGAACTCCTGAGTTATCGCCTGAGTTTGCGACTTGGCCCTGTTCACGCCCGCCAGCGGCTGGGCATCGAGCAGGAAGCGGAGTCACGCATCTTTGACCGGGAACGCTGGTCATTCCATCTGGAAAATATCACCAACGCACCGGGGTTTATACGTTTCTGCCTTAAGCTGGTCGGGCTGCACCAGCGCGGCCAGAATAACAGCCGACAACTGCAAACGGTGCATAACGGATTCTCCCTGCCAGCACTGCCAGAGGCGTTCGAGGGATATCGTATTCTCCACCTGACCGATCTGCACGTGGACATGGACGAAGCCAACCTCCAGGCGGTCATCGACAAAATTACCCCGCTGGAGTACGACCTGTGTGTGCTGACCGGCGACTACCGTCGGCAGACCTGGGGCCCGGTCGACGATGCCCTGGCCGGAATGGCCAAACTGCGGGGTGCCATAAAGGGGGATGCCTATGCGGTACTTGGCAACCACGACAGCGTACGCATGCTGCCCGGTCTGGAGGACATGGGCTATACCCTGTTGATGAACGAAATGGTTCCCCTTGAACGCAGCGGCCACCAAATCTACCTGGCGGGCGTGGATGATGCCCACTATTACAAGGTGCATAACCTGCAGCAGGCCGGCGACAAGATCCCCCCGGAAGGCACCAGCATTCTGCTCAGCCATACCCCGGAAATCTGGCGCGAGGCCGCCCATGCGGGCCACGACATCTTCCTGTGCGGGCATACCCATGGTGGTCAGATCTGCCTGCCCGGTGGTATTCCCGTCACCCTGGATTCCGACATTCCACGCCGTCTTGGCCGGGGGCTCTGGCGGGTAAATGGCATGCTGGGGTATACCTCGCCGGGGGCCGGTACATCGGTGGTCAATGTACGGCTCAACTGCCCTCCGGAAATTACCCTTCACACCCTGACGCGAGGCCCCCGTTAGCCCGACGCAATCAAGCCGGTCAGTGGGGATGGCGCCGAATCCCCAGCTGGTAAAGCAGGGGTGAAAACAGGATGTTCGCCACGGTGAAGATGAGCACCAGAACCACCAGCCCCCACCAGGTGGCCAGCCCCCAAAATACCGCCAATATCATGGGCAACAGGCACTCCGGCACCTGATCCAGCCCAACCGCCCGGGCGCTTGAATCGAGCCCCATTCGCCGCTTGGTAAAGCTGCTCAGCAGATCCCCCAGCAGTCCAAGCGCGCCGAATAACAGGCCGAACATAAACCCCAGACCCACGGCCCACGAGAACAGGGCGCAACTGAGGGAGCCAGCGGCCAGGCCACGCCACGTCTTGCTCTTACCCAGAACCCGGCGGCTATCAGACCAGAGCCGACCACCGTCCACCGGCGCCGCCCATTTACGCCTGAACAGGCGTGCGGCAACAACCGGTGCTCCGTTTGCCAGCACCAGCATCACGAACAATTCCAGCAGTATTTTCAACAGGGAAAGCTCTCCATCAGCCTGGTCCATCAGCGCCTCAGGTAACCTCCTGGTGGGTCAGCTTCAACGGGTCCATCAATTGTTCGAGCCGCTCCCGGCTCAGGCCGCTGCGTTCTTCGGCCACATCGATTACTGGCCGGCCAGAGGCGTAGGCTTCCTTGGCAATATCAGCCGCCAGACTGTAGCCGATTTCCGGGTTAAGCGCGGTCACCAGCACCGGATTCCGGCCAACGCCTTCGTTGAGATTTTTCGCATTGACGGTGAACCCGTGGATGGCCTTATCAGCCAGTAAGTTGGAGGCGTTACTGAGCAGAGCAATCATGTCCAGCAAGTTGGCCGCAACCAGAGGCAGCATGACATTGAGCTGGAAATTCCCGGACTGACCGGCAATGGCTACCGTACTGTCCAGCCCCATGACCTGTGCCGCCGCCATGGCGACCGATTCCGGGATCACCGGGTTCACTTTGCCCGGCATGATGCTGCTACCCGGTTGCAGCGCAGGCAGGCTGATTTCCGCCAGACCGTGGATCGGCCCGCTGTTCATCCAGCGGAGATCATTGGCGATTTTGGTCAGCACGATGGCCACGCCTCGCAACTGGCCCGACAGGGCCACGGGCGCGTCCACCGCACTCTGGCCAACAAACTTGTGCTCCAGCTCGCGGAAGGAATAACCGGTGTTGGCTTTCAGGAAACGGATGAACTGCCCGGCAAATTCGGGGCCGGCATTGACGCCCGTCCCCACCGCTGTCCCGCCCTGGGGCACCGCCAGCAACTCGTCCATTGCCGTTTCAAGCCGTGCCTTGCACGCCAAGATCTGTTCGCGCCAGGTGCGCAGCTCCTGCCCGAGCGTCACCGGCATGGCATCCATCAGGTGGGTGCGACCGGTTTTTACCTGCTCCGCTAACCGGGATTCCTGTCCGTAAATGGCCCCACATAAATGGGTCAGGGCCGGAATCAGACGCTCTTGTACCGCCGTGGCAGCGCTGATGTGGATGGCGGTCGGGATGACATCGTTCGAGCTCTGGCTCATGTTGACGTGATCGTTGGGATGGATGTTCATCCCCTGCTGCTGACGGATGATGGCCGCCACCACCTCGTTCACGTTCATATTGGTGCTGGTACCGGACCCCGTCTGGTACCGGTCCACCGGGAACTGGTCCGCGTACTCCCCCTCGATCAGCGTCTGGCAGGCGGACACAATGGCATCCCGCTGCTCGTTTTCCAGCAGCCCCAAACTGGCGTTGGCTTCGGCCGCCGCCCATTTGATATGCGCCACGGCCGCGATGAAGCCTGCCGGCATGGCCAGGCCGCTGACCGGGAAGTTCTCGACGGCACGCTGGGTCTGCGCACCCCAGAGTGCGTCCACGGGCACCTGAACATCACCCAGGCTATCGGTTTCTATCCGAAATTGGCTCATGATTCCTGTACTCCTGACTGTCGCTCCCTGTTTGTCCCTCGAAAATCATGATCGTCAGCGTCAGTCGGTGTGTGAATTCAGTCGGACATGATCGCAAATGCCGGTTACGTTGCCGAACTCCAGGATCAGCGTGTGTACCGTGTTGGTGTAGGTGTCGTGCAGATGAAACTTGAAACGATGCTGTTTTTCCCCTTGAAGGTAGGCGTCGTATTCGCGCACAAGTTCCCGGACGTCGCCGCCCTCATTGCGGGTCCAGGTCGCGTTAAACGGCCCCAAGACAGCCCCACCGGCCAGACAGATGGTCACCTCGTGATTGGTCAGTCTGGTATCCTGGCCACTCATGGTCACTCTCCCCTTTTGCTTTTGTCGTGTTACGGGTTAAGTGTAGCCGCTGCCGGCCGGCATGCACTTGCCAACCATACGGAAGATCTCGTTTTTTCCGAACATAAAGCCTCCTCCCGCCGCGTATTGAATCCGATCATGCAATGTAGACAATGAATAAACGAAGACGTGCAGTCACGAACGGTTGCCGTTAACCTGCACACTGCCATCCTCTAGCCCTACCGATGGTTGTTTATGAGCGAGGAAGTCATGACCGATGCACCGCTGATACGAGTCCGTGCCATGACGGCCGTGCCGGACGTTATCCGCGAGCTGGGCGCCGACCCGGAACCTTTCCTTGCCGGTTTTCATCTGCGCGAAGAGATGATCGACGACCCCAAACAAATGATGCCCTACCTCAACCTGATCCAGATGATGGAGCAGGCGGCCGAGGAGTTTGGCTGCCCGGACTTTGGTCTGAGGGTCGGTCTCAAACAGGGCATGACCGTACTTGGCCCCATCGCCGTGATTGCCCAGAACTCGTCCACAGTCGAAGAAGCCCTGAACCATGTTATCCAGTACATCGGTTACCACAGTCCGGCCGTCCTCCTGCGCTTACAGCCCCAGGAAGAGACCAAGGCGCGTAGTCTGCAGTTCGATATTGCGCTGACCGAGGGGCAGCAACGGGCACAGACCGTCGAGATGAGCCTGGTGCTGGCGATCCAGGTGCTCAGGGTCCTGATCGGGAGGGATTTCGTCCCTCGCCACGTGCGCTTTCGCCATAAACTCATCAGCCCCACGGCCCGCTACCGGACCATTTTCGCCGGTCCGGTCAGCTTCGGGGAACCGGTCAATGCCATTGCCATCGCCAATATCGATCTCACCCGCCCCATCCGGCAGAGCGACCCAGCACTGCTCAACGCCATGGAGGAGTTTGTCCGGCAGAAGCTGGCCCAGCAACGATCCACGCTCCGGGAGAACGTCCGATCCCTGGTCATCTCGCTTCTGCCTCTGGAACGGCGCTGCACCATCACCCTGATTGCTCGCCACCTGGCGGTCAGCGAACGCACGCTGCAACGCCGGCTCAAGAAGGAAGACATCGTATTCGAAGAACTGGTGGACGATGTTCGCAGGGAGCTGGCCGAAGACTACCTGCGGGAACGGAGTATGAGCATGAACCAGGTTGCAGGCCTGCTGGGTTACGGTCAGCAGAGCTCGTTCAATCGTGCCTGCTCGCGATGGTTTGGGCAGTCACCGAAGGTGATTCGTGCGCAGTTGCTGGCGTCTCACTGAGTACTGACTCGCCCCGCCCAGAACCCTGCCTTTATTTTGCCCTTGGTACAATTTACGAGAAAAATGTCGTGAAAAGCTAAAACCAAGCGTGTCGCCATGAGCCAACATGGAAACTGAACGTTAATAACAAAACGACAACCACCAACAGGAGCGAACCTATGCTTCCCGTGACTGTTCAGGACAATGATACTCTTCTGACAATCAACTCCAACGACGCCCCCGTCTACAAAGATATCCTGGTGCCAGGGCTGGATGTTCAGCCGCTGTATCTGGATCCGACCAAGGGCATCTGGGCACTGCGCGTGTTCTTCCACCCGGGCGTAAAACTGCCAACCCACTACCACACCGGTACGGTGCATTTCTGGACCCTGTCCGGCCGCTGGAACTATGTGGAGCATCCGGACCAGCCGCAGACCGCCGGAAGCTACTTGTTTGAACCGGGCGGCAGCATCCATACGTTTAACGTCCCGGAGGACAACAAAGAAGTTACTGAAACCGTGATGATCATCGAAGGTGCCAATGTGAACTTCGATGAGAACGGCGAGTACCACAGTATTCTGGACGCCAGCTCCATTATGGCCATGATTGAGGCCTGCATTCAGGAGCGCGGACTGGACCCATCCATGTACATCACCACGCCGATGGCAAATCACGCTGATAAGATTTCCCGCTAGGCAAGAAAAGCCCGAGAGGGGCGGCCGCCCCTCTCCGACCAACTTGCCAGCGACCCTCAAATTCTGATTGCATGGCACCGACAATGGAGCCCTCAGGCGATGGGCAGACACCCGCTTGACTCAGAGGGCGAAAACAAAACTGGCTGCTAAATTGGAGAAACAAGCACAATGCAACAACAACCCTGGCTCCAGCACTACCCAGATAATGTCCCCCATACCATCAACCCTGACGAATTCAGTTCCGTGCAGGCGCTGTTCAAACAGGCGGTGGAAAAATTCCCCGATCACATTGCACTTGAGTGCTTTGGCCTCACGCTGACCTACCAGCAGCTGGATGCAGTTTCAGACACGCTTGCCGCAGCGATGCAGAAAGAGCTCGGCATCGCCAAGGGCGACCGTGTTGCGGTGATGCTGCCAAACCTGTTCGCCTACCCGATTTCGTTACTGGCGATCCTCAAAACCGGTGCTATCCAGGTCAACGTGAATCCCCTTTACACGCCAAGGGAACTGGAACACCAGCTCAACGACTCCGGCGCAGAACATATCATCATATACACCGGGTCTACGCCGGCCCTGGCCGATATCCGCGACAAGACTTCGATTCGCAACGTAATCACCGTTGGCCCCGGGGATGGTTCCGGTCACGACATCCCTGCGCCGCCCGTGGCGGAGAATCTGGGTGAGCACGTCGCGCTGACCGAGTTACTGGCTCGCCACGATGGCGAAAAGCCCGATATCGTTGACCTCCACGGCGAGGACGTTCTCTTCCTGCAGTACACGGGCGGGACGACCGGCCCCTCCAAGGGCGCCACCCTGACCCACCGCAACCTGGTGGCCAACACGTTGCAGTTCAAAGCCTTCGTTCCGGATGCCAACGAACCCGGCAAGGAGTGCGTGGTGCTATCGCTGCCGATGTACCACATCTTCGGACTGATGATTTACGTGGCTTACGCGGCCATCGGGGCCAAGGCCGTTCTGATTCCGAATCCGCGCGACATGGATGCCTACATTGGCGCCATCAAGAATGTGGGTTTCTCGGTGATTGGCGGCGTGAACACCCTGTTTGCCGGCATGACCATGCATCCGGAATTCAAGGACGTCGATTTTTCCCGCTACAAGGTGGCCTTCGGCGGTGGTTCCAAGATTTTCCCGAGCACCTCCGAGCGCTGGCACGCGGTGACCGGCTCCCACATTATCGAAGGCTTTGGTCTGTCCGAGACGGCTCCGATCCTGACCCTGAACCTGATGAGCAACAACGAGTTCACCGGAACTGTGGGCTACCCGGTACCCTCCACCGACGTGAAAATCCTCGGCCCGGACGACCAACCGCTGCCTCCGGGCGAGCCCGGTGAGATTTGCGCCAAGGGCCCACAGGTCATGAAGGGGTATTGGAACCGGGAACAGGCAACCGCTGAGGTCTTCACACCGGACGGATACTTCCGCACCGGCGACGTCGCAGTGATGCACGAGGACGGCAAATTCGAGATCGTCGATCGCAAGAAAGACATGCTCATCGTGTCGGGCTTCAACGTCTACCCGAACGAAGTGGAAGGCGTGGTATGCGAGATGGACAGTGTCGCTGAAGCCGCCGTGGTTGGCGCTCCTGATGAGAAAACCGGGGAACGGGTCAAGCTCTTCGTCTCACCGTCCGGTAAGGGCGAGTTGGACGAAGACGCCATTATCGAGCACTGCCGGGCTAACCTGGCGGCCTACAAGGTACCCAAGGAAGTGGTCGTGTTGGACGAAATCCCCAAGTCCAACGTTGGCAAGATCCTGCGCCGGAACCTGCGCTGATCCTCACACAAAAATACGGGGCCCCAATGCTGTTCATTGGAGGCCCCAACATTTCTTAAAAAATTAAGAATCCACTGCTATGACAGAAACATCTGTGCCGAAAGGCAAAGACGGACAAACCCCTGAACTACCAAAAAAAGTTTTCATCACCGGCGCCAACGGCTTCATTGGCCGCAAACTCTATGACCGCTATAAAGGGCTGGGTTGCGAGGTTGCGGGAATGGACCTGCATTCGGACGAATCCCGCAATGTGGTGCCCGGTGACCTGACCGAACCTGACACCTGGCAGGATCACGCTCAGGGCTGCGACCTGTTCATCAATACCGCCGCCATGGTTTCGCTGGCAGCGGACTGGGACGACTACACTCGGGTATCCCTGGCCGGTGTTCGCAATGCCCTGGATGTCGCCATCCGCGGTGGTGCCAAGCGCTTCGTTCATTTCTCGTCGATTGCCGCCATGGGTTATGACTACCCGCCTGGAGCCGATGAAACCGCGCCTGTGGTTATTGGCGAGCAATACCGCTATGGCGTAGCAAAGGGAGCGTCCGAACACGCGGTACTGACGGCTCATGCCGCCGGGGAAATCGACTGCACCATCATCCGCCCTGGGGATGTCTACGGTCCAGGCTCGCGCCCATGGCTGCTGGAGCCTCTCAGAATGGCCAAGGCCGCGCAACTGATCCTGCCAGATCAGGGCAAAGGCATCCATACCCCGGTCTACATTGATGACCTGGTGGATGGCACGGTACTGGCGGCCGGGTTACCCGCCGGCAGTGGGCGTATCTTTATCCTGTGGGGCGACGAGCCCATCACCTGCCGGGAGTTCTTCTCCAACCACTGGGCCTGGGCCGGTCGCAAAGGCGCACCACCCAGTCTTCCGCTGGCAGCGGCTTTGAAACTGACGTCCAGCATCTGGTGGGTGAACAAGAAGTTCAACCGCAAAGATGAAGTGACGCCGGATACCATGCTGATGTTCTCCCGCAAGGGAGGCTACACCATGACAAACGCCCGCAAGCACCTGGGATTCGAGCCCAAGGTAAAACTGCAAGAAGGCCTCAAGCGCTCGGAAGCATGGCTCAGAGAAATCGGCGAACTTCAGTAAATCAACAAAACAACTGGCGCGCACGATTACGTGGTAGCCGTGTGGCCAGACCGGAAAACATACAGGAGACCGACCATGCGCGGAGC
The DNA here is from genome assembly GCF_019931195.1 of Marinobacter sp. F4216. GTDB lineage: Bacteria > Pseudomonadota > Gammaproteobacteria > Pseudomonadales > Oleiphilaceae > Marinobacter > Marinobacter suaedae. The sequence continues at coordinate 135,273 of NZ_JAIOUO010000004.1, forward strand.
CGTCGTAGAAAACAGTAAATTAAAAGTTGCGGAGGTACCGGAGCCCACCCCGAAAGAAAACGAACTGCTGGTCAAGTCCATGGTGTGCGGCATCTGCGGCACAGACCTGCACTGCGTCCACCACGCCAATGACATGGCCGAAGCCACACGCCAGATCATTGGCCAGCCACTGGTGGACATCAGCCAGCCCATATCCCTGGGCCACGAATTTGTCGGTGAAGTTCTGGAGAGCAATGCCCCCGGGACCTCCTTCAAACCCGGCGACCGGGTAGTGTCCCTGCCGTTCCTGATGCGCGAAGAGGGCATGGCGTTTATTGGCTCTGGCACGCCCAATCTGCCCGGCGGTTTTTCAGAGCGCCTGCTACTGGACAGCCGGCTGACCATGAAAGTGCCGAACGGCCTGGACCCGGATATTGCCTCCCTGACCGAGCCCATGGCGGTCGCCCTGCACGCAGTGAATCGAGGCGAACCCACCCAGAACCACGTTCCCCTGGTTATCGGCTGCGGCCCTATTGGCCTGGCGGTGATTGCCGTACTGAAGATGAAGAACATCGGCCCGATTGTGGCGTCGGACTTCTCTGCAGCGCGGCGGGAACTGGCCAAGCAAGTGGGTGCCGATGTGGTAGTCAACCCGGCTGAACAATCACCCTATGAGAGCTGGCAAGAAGCGGCCAAAGCCAGTTCCGCCGACCAGGCGGGACCATTCTCGCCCCTGTTCGGCGGCGCAGACCTGCGGCCGTCACTGATTTTCGAATGCGTTGGCATTCCTGGTCTGATCCAGAACGTCTGTGCCGGTGCGCCCTACGGTGCAAGAGTGGTGGTTGTGGGATTGTGCATGGAGCCAGACAACATGGTGCCGGCCTTCCCGATCCTGAAGGAGCTGGATCTGCGCTTTGCCAGTTTCTACACACCGGAAGAGTTCGGTGCGACCCTGCATCATCTCGCCGAGGGCGAACTGGAAGCCAGCAGCCTGATCTCCGATACCGTAGGGCTGGATGACATTGAATCGGCCTTTGAACGGCTCGGAAAGCCTGAAAAGGACATCAAGATCCTGGTCAAACCCTCGGAATAACCCTGCCTGCCGGCTCCCGCCCCCCGGGAGCCGGCCTACTCCTACTGGTGCGCAGACACCAGCTTCCTGCCCAGACCGATCAATACCGCCCCGAAACCGTACATCATGATGCTGTAGATCACGGCGGGCACCGACATGTCGCTGGATTCCAGCAATGTCAGGGTCACCATCAGCGCGATCGTACCGTTCTTGATACCCAGCTCGATGGCCACCGCCAGGGACTCGCGCTGGGACAGCCCGGCAAGGCGGCTCAGTCCAAGCCCCACGATCAGGCCCGCCAGATTGAGCAGGAAAGCGGCAGGCCCAGCCTCGGAGATCAGCGTCGGCAAGCGCTCCCTGGCCCCCCAGAGAATCACCACGATCAAAGCCAGCAACACCACACCCCCAAAGATACTGACAATGCTCTCGGCTTTCTGGGCCGCTTGCGGTGCCCGGGTGCGGATGATCATCCCGAGGGCCACTGGCAGCAGGACGATCACCACCAGCATGGCAATGGTCTTACCTGCCGGGAGGGTAATGTCGGCACCCTCTCCCATGTAGGTCTGCAACGCAAAGTTGGTGAACAGCGGCAGGGTCAGGATGGTAATCAGGCTGGCCGAGACCGTCAGCAGTATCGACAGGGCGATATTGGCCCGGGCCAGCAGTGCAAACAGGTTGGAGGTAGTCCCGCCCGGACAGGCGGCAATAATCACCAACCCCACCGCCAGAGCCGGGGCCAGCCCCAACACCTGGGCAATGGCAAAAGCCGTCAGCGGCATCACGAGGATCTGGGCGGCAGTACCAACCAGAATGCTTTTCGGGTTGCGGGTAACCTGGCCAAAATCCCGAAGGGTCAGGGTCAGACCAATACCGACCATGATAATGAACAGGGAAACGGGCAAGCCAATCGAGATAAGTGGACTGGATTCCACGGGGGGTACTCCGGACATTGTTGTTTTTGATGCAGGCATCCAGCGCCGATGGTTTTAATAAATTTTTCGGGACAGGGCGAGGAACGGCCATGCTGCGTTGCCGGTCAGTCTAATGCAAAGACCGCCAACAAAATGTAAACATTTTTACAGTCTTTGGTGAATCGCGGGGCTAGCGGTTACTTTGATAACCAGCGAATGTGGAATACTGGTCAAGCTCCCGCAGACAGTCCTCCAGGAAATCATCCGGGTCACTCAGCACCGCCTCATCCGCCACGACGCCAAACTGCACCTGCCCGGCGTAACTGATGATACTCACCCCCAAGCCGATGCTGCCGGCCTGTGGCACCCAGAACATCTGTTCCCTGATCCGACAGCCGGCGATATAACGGGGTTCCGGCGTACCAGGCACATTGGACACCACCGCGCTGGCTTTGCGGTAGAACACCTCGGCAACAGGGTCGCGCCAGGGCTCCGGAATCACCGAGGCGCTGGCTGCCAGCCCCCACGCAATGCCCGGTTGCCAGCTTTTTTTCAGGCGCCGGGTTTCATGCTTGATCCGGAACAGCCGCTCCAGGGCGCTTTCACCATCCACCGGCAGCGGCACGAACACGGTGCCAAAATAATTCCCCAGCATGCCGGGTTCCGGCTGCAACTCCTCCGGCAAACGATCGCGAATATCCACCGGCACGGCTGCGTGCAGGGTGGCATCATCCAGTTCTTCCTCAGTCAGCCCCAGCCGGGAACGCACGGCAGCGGCCACGCAACTGAGCAACACATCGTTAATGGTGACATTGGTGGCCCTGGCCACCGACCGGAAGTGATCCAATGGCAAGGGCTCGGACCATCGGCAATGGCAACGGCCAAGCAGGTCGCGCCGCAGATCCGACGGGGTATCCTCCGCCTCTGCCAGGAACTCGCTGACTTCATGCACCAGCTTGAGCCCCTGCTGGGCGGTTCTTTCCAGCAAACGTGCGGCCTGCTGGTACTGACTTGTCTGCCCCGCTGCCCGGGCATCGACCTGTTCGCTGCATACCACTGTTTTCTCCCCGGCCACCAGCCGGTCCAACCAGGCTTTGGCGGCATCGGCCCAACGCCCCAACTCCGGTACTTCCGGCGCGCCATAAATGGCCGGGTGCTGAAGTGGTGAGGGAGGACACAGGCTGTTGAAGAGACCAAGCAGGGAGAGCCCATCGGCGTAACAGTGATGCATGCGCAGTAGCAGAACCGCGCCGCCCTCGGCCCTGGGGGCCAGCCAGAATTTCCAAAGGGGACGATACAGGGTCAGCGGCTGATTGAGCCGGGCGGAAACCCAGTCTTGCAGCTGATCCCGGGTAAAACGATCGATCACCACATCCAGGTGGTGTTTCAGGTCAAACACCGGGTCGGCTTCCCAGTGCCAGACCGATGAGCGCTTGACCGGCCGATAATAGAAGCGCTCCCAGGCCATCCAGTACACCCTGAGGAACTCTCGTAGTCGGGGGGCGGTCAAACCATCTACCCGCATCATGACGGTGATGGTCATCGGATTTTCAGGTCGTTCCAGGGCCAACCAGGCCGAATCGGCAGGCTGCATCAAATGCGAATGCTTGTGGCTCAAACCTGGAATTCCCCGGACAAGTGAAAGATAGCGAGTGCGTTACGGACACTGCATTGTGCCAGACGCCAGACATAGTACAACGGCTCCATAAGCTGCTGATGCACAAGCTTACAGAACGCTACACGTTAATAACCGTTAAATTCTTTACGGAAAACAGGCTACAGTGAGAAGGTAACCACTGCCGAAAAGAGTCATCGATTGGCTGGGGTGCAGCGTAAGTAAGGTTCCCAGCGTCAATAACAGTGTGACCGGTTCGGAGTACAACAGGGCCACCAGCAGGTTCCAACACCAATAACAGACCGACTCGCAGGCTGGACAGGAGCACTGATTATGAAAGCGAGCCATGTTCGCAAACTGATCAAGCCGATCGACAGCGCCTACTCGGAAATGTTTTCCGGCAAAGTTTTCCGCGTTGGCAAAGGGGCTGTGTCCGTCCGCAATCACAGCGGCCGGGCGGAACAGACAGTCATTGGCGTACATGGCTTCCTTGAAAACCACTGCTACTTCACCCAAGCCTACGAAGGTCCCACCACCGAACTGATCCTGCTGACCTGCAGCAATTACCATATACCGGTCAATGGCGTAACGCCGGAAAAACCGGACTGGTCGGTGCCCATCAAGCGACTGGAAGGCACCATCGAATACGATGCCGCCATTCTCAACCAGGCCCTGGCCAACCTGCCCTCCACCCGGAACATTCGCATCCACGGCCATTCCCGTGGCGGCGCGGTGATACTGGAAGCGATCAAACAGTGGCCGGAACTCTACGATGAGGTCGAGGTGGTGCTGGAAGCTCCGGTACTGCCGGAAGGCAAGCTGCACGCGCTGGTCACCACCCTGCTCGAACCCGTCAGTCATGGCATGTGGCCCTGGGTGGTTCGTTTGATCAACAGCGCACCCTCATCGGCTTATGGCCAGACCTTCTTCGGCAAGATGAACCCGCGCAAGAAACAGCTGCTCAGCAGCCTGTTCTCGGCCACCAAGGACCACCTGACCATCGTCCGCAACATTGAAAACATCATGGACTGGATGGCACGCACAGACACCAGTGTCTACAACCATGTACGTCATGGCACCTTCCTGATCCCCGCCGTAGACCGCATCCTGGACCGCAATGCCATGCTGGCCAGCGCCCGCAAGAGTCCCACCACCATGAGGATTGTGGAAACCGAAGCACCCAGTCACTTCATCACGCTGGACAGTAAGGACTGGATACCCGGCTTCGACACCCTGCCGGCCGCCAGTCAGGCATAAGGTGCCTCCGGCGCCCTGCTTCGTTACACTGGCGTCGTTTAAAAGGAAGGAAGTAACGGAGCAGAAGCACATGTATCGTCAGCGCCTTGTCGACACCGAGGTTTCATCGGATGGCGCCCGCCGTCTTCAGCGGCTGCTGATCGATTATCACGACTTCCGCCAGCACAAGAAGCAACACCCGTTGCTGGACGACACCTACCGCGTCACCGACTGGCAGGCCCAGCGCCTGAAAGCCACTCATCAGGACCTCTACGAACACCCGGGCTACCACATCGGCCTGGAATTTCTGCTGACCGACCTCTACGCCCCCACCTCCATGACTCAGCGGGATGACAACATCGACCGGGTGTTTCCCAAGATGGTGAAATGGCTACCGGAACGCCAGCTCGATACCCTCGCCGGTCTGGTGGAACTCAACCTTGTCACCCAGCAACTGGACCTGGAATTGACTGAGTACCTGACAGCCCACGACATGCTGGCAACTGACCTATCCGCAGAAGCGTATTGCGAGGCCTACCGCCTGAGCCGGCAACCGGAACTGAGGGAGCGCCAGATTGACCTGGTTGAAGACGTTGGCCTGCAGCTGGAACGCTATGTGCGCAATCGCACCCTCGGCTGGCTGCTCTCAATCGGCAAGACGCCTGCCGAGATGGCCGGTCTGGAGGACCTTCACAGTTTCCTGCATCGGGGATACAGCGCCTTTCGGCAGATGGACAACGTCGAAATCCTGATACGGCGACTGGTGAGGCGGGAAACCCGGGTGATGGAGAATATCCTGCAGGGTCACCCGGACCCGTTCACGCTACCGGGCGACCTGTGAGAGCAGAAGCCTGGTAAAGAATCAGACCTGAATAATCTGATCGAGCTGGGAGTTAATCTCCTGTTCGATCTTGTGCTTGAACGGTCGCAACAGCATGCCGAGTTCCAGGTGCACGTGCAGGTCCGACGGGCTGATGTTCAGGTGCCCTTTCACACCACTGCGCTTAAACTCCATCACATCGCCGTCCCACCGGTAATTGACGTCAAACTGCTGGGACAAATCCTGCGCCAGGGTTTCCGCCACTTCTCGGGCGTGTTCCCGATCCAGGGCGTGCGGACGATGAACATCGATAACGGACATAGGTCGAATTTCTCTCGCAAAATAGGGGGAATGTAAGTGTAAGGCCGGTTTAAGCTTGTAGCCACCCCCTCAGCCGTTAGAATACGGGGTTTGGAAATCTGACAGGATAGTTTTCATGAGTGAGCAGCAACCGCAAGGCAATCAGGCCCAGACCTCCGAGGAACCGAACGACCTCACCCACTTTGGCTACAGCAATGTGCCCAAGAACCAGAAAGCGGGCCGCGTTGCCGAGGTCTTCCACAGCGTTGCCGGCAAGTACGATCTCATGAATGACCTGATGTCCATGGGCATCCACCGGCTGTGGAAGCGCTTTACCATCGAACTGTCCGGCGTTCGCCCGGGCCACCAGGTACTGGACATTGCCGGGGGCACCGGCGACCTGACCATGAAATTTTCCGACCTGGTGGGCCCCACCGGCAAGGTGGTACTGGCAGACATCAACGCCTCCATGCTGCAGGTCGGGCGCAGCCGCCTTACCGATCGGGGTTACGCCGGCAACATTGAGTATGTTCAGGCCGACGCAGAGCACCTGCCATTCCCGGACAACACCTTCAACGCCGTGTCGATCGCCTTTGGCCTGCGTAACGTCACCGACAAGGACCAGGCCCTGCGGGACATGGCCCGGGTGCTCAAGCCCGGCGGCAAGCTGATGATCCTGGAGTTCTCCAAACCCAGCAACCCGCTGCTCAGCAAGGTGTACGACGCCTACTCGTTCAATGCCCTGCCGCTGATGGGCCAGATGATTGCCGGCGACAGCGAAAGCTACAAGTACCTGGCCGAGTCCATCCGCATGCACCCGGACCAGGACACCCTGAAAGGCATGATGGAAACCGCCGGCCTGGTGAACTGCAAGTATTACAACATGACCGGCGGCATCGTTGCCCTGCACGTGGGAATCAAGCCCTGATGTTTCCCGGCCCTACTCTGCTCAGTGCCATAACGGCCATCATTGAGGGCGGACTGAACCACACCCTGGAGCTGGATCCGGCCGGCCGACAGGGGCTGCTGGATGCCCTGACAGCGCCGGTGAACATTCATGTCACCGCCCCCGTGCCCCTGACTTATTCCCTGTCTCGTGTTGGGGAACGCGTGAGTGTGAGCAGCCAGCCGGCAGAGCAGCCGGCCCTGAGCATCAGCGGCAAGCCCATTGCGTTCGCCGCTTTGGCCATTGGTGACGACAAGGTGTTCGGCGATGGCCGGCTTGGCGTCGATGGCGACATGGGGCTGGCCCATCAGATTCAGCGCGCCATCCACCAGCTAAACCCGGACTGGGAAGCGGCCATGGCCCGGTATCTGGGCGATGTACCGGCTCACTTTCTGGGCACACGCATTCGCAGTGCCGTCAGCTGGAGCCAAAACGCCGTCAGCGCACTGAACGCCAATATTGAAGAATACCTGCACGAGGAAAGCCGCAGCCTGCCCGGACGACGTGAACTGGAAGCCACCTTCGGGGACATCGACCAGTTGCACCTGCGCACCGAACGCCTGGAAGCAAGACTGAACCACCTCGAGAACCGAGCCGACACCGACGAACCGGAGAACCCGTGACCCGCCTGCAACGCCTGTTCCGAATTGCCTGGGTATTCTGCCGCTACCGGCTGGATACGTTTTTGCCCCTGGCGGAACTTCCTGCACCGCTCAAGATTGTGTTTCTTCTGGCGCCCTGGCACCTGTTCCCCAAGCCCAAACTGAGCCGTGGCGACCGTCTTCGTCTGGCGCTGGAAGAGCTCGGGCCGGTGTTCGTCAAGTTCGGACAGATTCTCTCCACCCGGCGCGATCTTTTGCCGGACGACATGGCCGATTCCCTGAAACACTTGCAAGACCGGGTTCCGCCGTTCTCCAGTGACGTCGCCCGGGAGATTATCGAATCCTCCCTCGGTGCGCCGGTGTCGGAGCTGTTTCTTGAGTTCACGGCGGACCCGCTCGCCTCGGCTTCGGTCGCCCAGGTGCACGGTGCCACCCTGCCCTCCGGCCAGCGGGTCGTGGTGAAGGTTCTGCGCCCCGGTATCGAAAAGGTGATCCGCCAGGATCTGGCGCTCATGTACCTCATGGCAGGGCTGCTGGAAAAATACTGGTCCGAAGGCAAACGGCTGCATCCGGTCGATGTGGTCGCCGATTACGACAGCACTATCCACGACGAACTGGATCTGCAGCGCGAGGCCGCCAACGCCAGCCAGTTACGGCGCAATTTCGAGAATTCGTCACTGATCTATATCCCGGCCATCGACTGGGATTACACCCGCAAATCTGTGCTGGTCATGGAGCGCATCCACGGCATTCCCATTGCCGATGTGCCTGCCCTGAAGGCGGCGGGTGTCGACATGAAAGTACTGGCGGAAAAAGGCGTGGAAATCTTCTTTACCCAGGTCTTCCGGGACAGCTTCTTCCACGCCGACATGCATCCGGGCAATATTTTCGTGGACACCACCAATCCGGCGGATCCCAAGTACATCGCCATCGATTTCGGCATCGTGGGCACCCTGGCACCGGACGACCAGAGCTACCTTGCCCGCAACCTGCTGGCCTTCTTCCGTCGGGATTACCGTCAGGTGGCGCAACTGCACATTCAATCCGGCTGGGTACCGCCGGATACCCGGGTAAACGAGTTTGAAGCCGCCATCCGCACCGTGTGCGAACCCATCTTTGAACGGCCGCTGAAGGACATCTCCTTCGGACATTTCCTGTTGCGCCTGTTCCAGACCGCCCGCCGGTTCAACATGGAAGTGCAGCCCCAGCTGGTACTGCTGCAGAAAACCCTGCTGAACGTGGAAGGCCTGGGTCGCCAGCTGTATCCGGACCTGGACCTGTGGAGTACCGCACAGCCTTTCCTGGAAGACTGGATGCGTAAACGCATTGGTCCATCCGGCCTTTTCAAATCCCTGCAGAGCCACCTGCCTTCCTGGCTGGAGCAATCGCCGGAAATGCCGCAACTGGTGCACGACGCGCTGCTTCAGCTGCGCCAGGCGGGGCCCACCGAGCAACAGAATCAGGCTACACTGGAGCTACTCCGGGAACAGCAAAAGCGCACCGATCGCCGATGGCGACGGGGGTTGACAGCCTCCGCGCTGGTTGCCGCCGCAGTCCTGGTTGCCCTGCCCGAAGCCCGCATCTGGGTAGAACAGGCACCGCCCTGGAGCTGGGGCCTGCTGGCGGCAGCAGGATTGGTCATTCTGCGTGGCAGCCGCTAACTCATTGGCTCAGGATTCATGGAAATGAAAGATTCACCCGATAACGTCAACACCACTGACTGGCTGGACACGATCCGCTGGAACGACGACGGACTGGTCCCGGCCATTGCCCAGGACGCCGAAACCGGTGACATCCTGATGATGGCCTGGATGAACCGCGAATCCCTGCGCCTGACCGCAGAGGAAGGCCAGGCGATCTACTGGTCCCGTTCCCGGGCCAGGCTCTGGCGCAAAGGCGAGAGTTCCGGCCACCAGCAGCTGGTAAAAGACATCCGGCTGGACTGCGACGAAGACGTCATCCTGCTGAAAGTGGAACAGAAAGGCGGCATCGCCTGTCACACTGGTCGTAAGAGCTGTTTTTATCGCACCCTTGAAGGCGACCAGTGGATCAGCGTGGAGCCGGTGATCAAAGATCCCGATGCCATTTACGGCAAATCATAAGGAGCACAGACGTTGAGTGACCTACTGGAACGACTGGCTGAGGTGCTGGAGCAACGCAAGGCTGCCAACCCGGACACTTCCTATGTAGCCAGCCTGCACGCCAAGGGTCTGAACAAGATCCTTGAGAAGGTGGGCGAAGAGTGTACAGAAACCCTGCTGGCCGCCAAGGACGCCGAGCAGTCCGGCGACACCTCGAAGCTGGTTTATGAAACTGCAGACCTGTGGTTCCACAGCCTGGTCATGCTCTCCAACCTAGGCCTCGGGCCACAGGATATTCTCGAAGAACTGGCCCGACGCTTTGACCTGTCGGGACTGGAAGAAAAGGCCGGGCGGAAAAGTCAGTAATTACATGCGTGTTATCAGCCCATCTATCTGATAACGTGCCATAATAAAAAGCAGAAACCAAAAAGCGAGGGTCCCGTGATGGGTATCAGTATCTGGCAACTCCTTATCGTACTTGGCATTGTTATCCTGCTGTTCGGAACCAAGAAACTGCGCAACATCGGAAGCGATCTCGGTGGCGCCATTCGTGGATTCAAGAAGTCCATGAATGACGAAGAGAGCAAACCTTCCGAGAAGGACGCCATCGAAGAGAGCGCCCAGCCGCAGCAGCAGGCCAAAGCGGAAGAAAAGCCACGGGACCAGTCCCACAGCTGAGACCACGCTGAATGTTCGATATTGGCTTTCTCGAGCTGATCATTTGCGCGGTCATTGCCCTGCTCATTCTGGGTCCCGAGCGCCTGCCCACTGCGGCACGGGCCGCCGGACGATGGGTCGGTGCTGCGCGCCGCATGGTCGGCCAGTTCACATCGGAGCTGGACCGGCAGCTGAAGGCGGATGAACTGCGCGAAGAGCTTCGCAAGGCGGGCGATGTGGGTCTTGGCGATGTGCAGAAAACGGTGCGCGATGCCCTGAATGAGGCCAAGCAATACGAACACATGATCCTGCCGGACAGTGAGATCGAAGCCCCCAGTTCAGCACCGGCAACCCGCCGGACCAGTGGCGAAACACCGGAAAACCCGCTAGCACCACCCGCGAGCCAAGGGACGCCATCCCCGGACACCAGCAAACCTTCAGAGCCGGCCAAAGAACCTTCTGCGGGCCGGAAGTCAGGATCGTCGGATAAGCATTCATGACAGCCAAGCCAGAGGGCAAGCACCCCCCTGAACAATCGGAAATGCCACTCGTTGAGCACCTGCTGGAGTTGCGCGGCCGCCTCCTGAAAATGACGCTCGCCGTGGTGATTTGTTTTGCGGCGATCTACCCGTTTGCCAACCCACTCTACCTGTGGATCTCCGACCCTCTGAGGGAATTGCTGCCGGTCGGCCAGACCATGATTGCCACGGATGTCACCTCGCCCTTCTTCGCACCGCTGAAACTGGCACTGGTTCTGTCGGTATTCGTCGCCATTCCGTTCATCCTCTATCAGATCTGGAGTTTCGTGGCACCCGGTCTCTATGCCCACGAAAAGCGGCTGGCCTTCCCGTTGCTGTTTACCTCGGTCATCCTGTTCTACGCCGGAGCCGCGTTTGCCTACTACGTGGTGTTCCCTCTGGTGTTCGGTTTCTTCACGGCGATCGGGCCCGACGGAATTGTGGAGCTACCCGATATCAGCAGTTATCTCAATTTCGTCCTGAAAATGTTCTTTGCCTTCGGGGTGGCGTTTGAAATACCGGTGGCCACCGTGCTGTTGATTCTCACGGGCGCCACCACGCCGGAAAGCCTCGCGGCCAAGCGTCCCTACGTGGTTGTCGGCTGCTTCATCATCGGCATGCTGCTGACCCCGCCCGACATCATTTCCCAGACGCTGCTGGCCGTGCCCATGTGGATACTGTTCGAGTTCGGTATTCTCTTTGGGCGGCTCGCCAAACGCGAGGTCAACGAACCGCAGCCGGATGAGTCCAGCGGTCAATGAACCTGGCATTACTGTTTGACGAGGATTTCACGGCGTCTGATCGGGTGAAACTGACCGGTCGTCGCCTTGCTCACCTGCACTCGGTGATCAAGGTCAAAGCCGGTGACCAGATAGCGGTTGGAAGGGTAGACGGCGCCATGGGCACCGGTGAAGTGATCCGCCTGTCGGACACCGAAGCCGAACTGACCGTCACCCTGGATCAATCGCCGCCCCCACCCTTGCCGCTGACCCTGGTTCTCGCCATGCCCCGGCCCAAGATGTTTCGACGGGTGTTGCAAACCTGCGCCAGCCTGGGTGTGAAAGACCTCTGGCTGATCAACAGCTACAAGGTGGAAAAGAGCTTCTGGCAAACCCCCTGGCTGTCCGAACAGAGCCTTCTGGACAACCTCACATTAGGGCTGGAACAGGCCAAGGACACGGTCATGCCGCGGGTGCATATCCGCAAGCTCTTCAAACCCTTTGTGGAGGATGAATTACCCGCCCTGCTGGCTGGCAAACGAGCCCTCGTGGCCCACCCGGGCACCGAAGTACCCTGCCCGACACACCTGCCGGAGGCCGCTGTCCTCTGCGTGGGGCCCGAAGGGGGCTTCACCCCCTACGAAGTCGGAAAACTGGAAGAAGCCGGCTGCCAGGCTGTTCATCTGGGCCGGCGAATTCTGCGCGTTGAAACCGCAGTACCGGTGCTGGTCAGCCGACTGTTCGACGCCTGTCTCTAGTTCAGGCCGAGCGCGCTGCCCAGAGTTTCTGCAGCGGGGTAATCACGGCCACCAGAATCGCCCCGGCAATCAGACCAAACAGCCCATCCCCCAAGGTCGGAAGAATGGCGCCCAGTAGGCCACCAAACCCTTCGGCGAAGTGGTGAATGGCGTCATACACCGGCGGCAAACCGTGGGTCAGAATGCCACCGCCTACCAGGAACATGGCGATGGTGCCGAGGATGGAGAGGGTTTTCATCATGTAGGGTGCCAGCCAGAGGATGCCTCGACCTATTGCCTGGGTGAATGCGCCCTCTTTCTGACTCAAATAAAGACCACCATCATCCAGCTTCACGATGCCAGCCACCAAGCCGTAAACGCCAACGGTAATCATGATGGCCACCACCGTCAGCACCGCGAACTGCATGCCGATCGTCTGATCGGTGACAGTACCCAGGGTAATGGCAATGATCTCGGCGGACAGGATGAAATCCGTCCGGATGGCGCCTTTGATTTTGTCCTGCTCCAGAGCCCTCATGTCGACTTCGGGATTTTTCAGCGCCTCGTGAAGATCCTTCTTGTGGGCCGCATCCTCTTCCCGATGAAGAAACTTGTGCGCAATTTTCTCGAAGCCCTCGAAGCACAGGAAAGCGCCACCAAGCATCAACAGAGGCGTCACCAACCAGGGCACGAAGAAACTGATCGCCAGTGCTGCCGGCACCAGGATCGCCTTGTTCTTCATGGAGCCCTTGGCCACCGCCCATACCACCGGCAGCTCACGGGCCGGTTTCACCCCCGTGACCTGCTGGGCGTTAAGGGCCAGGTCGTCGCCCAGCACCCCGGCGGTTTTCTTGGTAGCGGTTTTGGTCATCAGGGCGACATCGTCAAGCACCGTGGCGATGTCATCGATCAGTACGAGCAGACTGCTTGCAGCCATAGTTGAACATCCTTAACAACAGAGGGGTTAAGTGTGCTAGCGACTCAGTCCCATGGCCTCAGCCGCAATCCGATGTTTGATCGGACCCAGTGTGTCCAACCACCGCATCCCGGCGTTTCGCAGCCAGCGCAGGGGCAGCTCATCCCGCGCAAATAATTGTTTGAAGCCTTCCATAGCGGTCATCATGGCCAGATTGTCGGCCTTCCGGCGGCGCTGATAACGCGCCAGAACCAGAGCCTCGTCCGGGCTCAGGCCAGCCCTTCTGGCGCCGGACAGTTCCTCCAGCAAAACCCGGACATCGCTGTAACCAAGATTAGCACCCTGGCCAGCCAACGGATGGATAGTGTGGGCGGCATCGCCAACCAGCACCACCCCGACAGCCACGTAGTCTTTCGCATGGCGTTGACGCAGGGGAAAACTGAAGCGCCGGGAAATATCCTCCACGGCACCCAACTCCCGTTCAATGGCGTCCTGGAGCTCGGCACGGAATGCGCCATCATCGAGGGCCATCAGACGGCGGGCCTCGGCCGTATCCTGGGACCAGACGATAGAGCAGTAGTGATCGTCCCCGGATTCCGTCAGCAGGGGCAGGAACGCCAGCGGCCCCGTCGGCGAGAAGCGCTGCCAGGCCGTAAATCGATGGCTTTGGGTGGTCCGGACCGTGCAGACGATGGCTTCCTGCCCGTAATCCCATTCGCGGGTCGGCAGCCCGGCCCATTGGCGCAGCCTGGAATTGCCGCCATCGGCCGCCACCACCAGTTTTGACTCAAGGCAGCTTCCATCCGCCAGGGTAAGGCGACGAACGTCTCCCTGCTGGGAAAACGCGGTCACCGAAGTGCCATCCACTATCTCAACCGTGCTGTTTTCCAGCGCCCTGAACAGGGCACTGACGACATGGCGATTTTCGACAATCGTGCCGAGGGCCGGCGCATGCAGTTCCGCGGCATCAAAGTTGATCCGTCCGGTACCATCGCCGTCCCAGACCGTCATCTGCCGGTAGCCGCAATGCCGGGTCGACTGCACCGTCGACCAAACACCCAGGTTTTCCAGTAATCTCTGGCTGGCGGCCGAAATAGCACTCACCCGGGGCTCAAACCCCTCGACGCCGCTTGCCGGCTCAGGGGGACTGATCAGGAATTTACGCTCGCTGGTTTCCACCATCCCTACCTGCCACCCCTGCCGTGACAGCCCGAGCGCCAACGCGGAACCGATCATCCCGCCGCCGACCACCACAATATCCAGGCTCCGGGTCTCACTCATTCCCTGCAGACTCCCCTTCCGCAAAAGCACCCTGGCCGCTGATCAAAGGTTTTCGCCCTCCTATGCCCATGGCGCGCCGGGCAAACCAGCGTTTGGCCCCCGGCAAAAGATCCAGCCCCACAAGTCCGGCATCCCGGGCAGCTGCCAGCGGAGCGGGAGCCTGCCCGAAGATACGAATCAACGAATCGGAAAAACGAACGGTTTGCTGCCAGTCCTGCTGGTGCGCCTGCTGATAGCCGCCGAGTACGCCCAGATCGCCCAGCGAACGCCCCTGCTGAATCGCCGAGCGGAATTGTTCCACCAGCGTCATCAGGCCTCGCAGGGCCAGGTTGAATCCCTGTCCCGCGACTGGGTGCAGGGTATGGGCTGCATTGCCCACCAGGGCCACGCCGGGCCGAACGGGTTCTGCCACGGTGGTCAGCTTGAGGGGGTAGTGGCTGAGCTCGCCCATCCGGGTGAATCGCCCGAGGCGCCAGCCGAACCGATCCTGCAACCGCTGGCATCGACCTTCGCTATCCAGCTTAATAAGCGCTTGCAATGCCTGGTCGGTGAGTGTCCAGACCAGCGCGGATTGATTACCGGGACGATCGGGTGCGCCACCGGGTAACAACGCCATGGGGCCGGCGTCGGTAAATCGCTCAAAGGCGGTGAACTGGTGACTGTCACTGGTGGACACGTTGGCGATCAGTGCGTTCTGTCCATAGTCTTCGTGCCGTGCCTGGAAGCCCAGAGATTCCCTCAGGCCGGAACGCCCGCCATCGGCTACCACCAGACACTGCGCCGACATCTGAGCCACCTTGTCGCCGGTTTTCACCGCCACGGAAACGCCATACGGCTGCGGTGTCATTCCCAGCACTTCTGCCGGCGCTTTCCACTGGACAGCTGTGGTCTGCAATTCACGCATCAGGCTCAAGCCCATCCAGCGGTTGTCAGCCACGTAGCCCAGCGCCGGCTGGCCATGATCCTCTGCGCTCAGGCGGGTGGCACCGAATCGGCCCCGGTCAGACACATGAATCCGCCGAATCGGTGTAGCGTGTTCGGATAAGCGGTCCCACAGCCCAAGCTCCTCGAAAATCAGGCGAGAGCCCCAGGCCAGTGCCGTGGAACGGGCATCGTAACTGGGCTGGTAATCCTCTGGCAGGGCATCGGTGGATAACGGGAAGGCTTCCACCACCGTCACCTTCAGAGACGGCAGCACCCGAGACAGGGCGAGGGCCAGGGTTGCCCCCGCGAGGCCACCACCGGCAATGATTACGTCCGTATCCAAACGGTCCACAGGGTCAGTCCGCCATCAGTGCTTCAATCTCGGTGATGGTTTTGGGTACCCCGTCGGTCAGAACACGGCACCCATCCTTAGTCACCACCACATCGTCTTCAATCCGAATCCCGATACCACGCCATTTCTCATCCACATCGGTATTGTCCGGCGCAATATACAGACCAGGCTCGACCGTCAGCACCATCCCCGGCTCGAGCTGGCGCCAGGCATCACCCACTTTGTAGTCGCCCACGTCGTGAACGTCCATGCCCAGCCAGTGGCCTGTACGGTGCATGAAGAAGGGCTTGTAGGCTTCCCCGGCAATGGCTTCCTCCACCGTTCCGCTGAGCAGGCCCAGGTCAATCAGGCCCCGGGTCAGCACCCGCAAGGCGGCTTCGTGTGAGTGGTTCCAGTGGTTTCCGGGGCGCACCGCATCGATGGCCTCGTACTGGGCTGCCAGCACTACCTCGTAGAGTGCTCGCTGTTCCGGACTGAACTTGCCGCTGACCGGAAAAGTGCGGGTAATATCCGAGGCATAGCACTGGTATTCGCAACCGGCATCAATCAGCACCAGGTCACCCTCTTTCAGGGGCGCGCGGTTTTCAATGTAATGCAGGATGCAGGCGTTGGGACCACCGCCGACGATCGAAGGATAGGCGGTGGAACGGGCGCCATGTTCCATGAACGTATGGATCAGCTCAGCTTCCAGGTGATATTCGAAACCACCCTTGCGGGCCCGTTTCATGGCACGACAGTGGGCCTCGGCACTGATTTCCCCCGCCTTGGCCATTACCTTGATCTCGTTGGCGCTCTTGAACAGACGCAGGTCGTGCAGGAAGTGCTCCAGGGACACAAACTCACCGGGAGGATGGGCCCCGGTCCGTACTTTCGCCCGCAGGCTCTTCACCCAGTCCATCACCCGGGTGTCGAACTGATGATCCTTGCCCAGCGGATAATAGATCCGACTCCTGCCTTCCAGCATGCCCGGCAGGATGTCGTCGATATCGGAAATCGGAAACGCGTCGTCCATACCAAAGCGCTCGATGGCGCCTTCGGGGCCAGCGAGGAAACCATCCCACAATTCCTTTTCCGGGTTCCGCTCCTTGCAGAACAGGACGGACTCGCCGTGCTCACGCCCCGGAATCAGCACCAGCACCGCGTCAGGTTCGTCAAACCCGGTCAGGTAGAAGAAATCGCTGTCCTGCCGATACGGATGCAGGACGTCCCGGTTGCGCACCCGCTCAGGCGCGGCGGGCAAAATGGCAATGCTGTCCGGCGCCATAACGTCCATCAGCTTACGACGGCGCGCGGCAAACTCCTTGACGGGAACAATGGATGACATAGGGTCTCCAGTGATGATGAACGGGGATCAGTGCAGGGTCGGGGAACCGGACTCCGGTTTCGGCGGCGCGTTGAACTCGGTGAACACCGCCAGCGCGCCCAACCGGACGTACTCGGTGATTTCCAGCAATTGCTGCTCGCTTTCCTCGTCGGCTTCTTCGTCTTCGGCCAACTGGCTGATCGCCACCATATCCTCGATCAGCTCACGAATTTCATCCGGTGCCTCGCCCAGGGAGGCGCCGGCGGTAAGCGCCATACCTTCGAGGAAACCCCGCACCCAGGCAATCAGCGCTTCAAGCCGCTGTTCGATGGCGTAGTCATCGTCTGGCAGCAGGGGGTGGAAACTCATGTCCGCGGAGCTCAGCAGCGCCAGCGCCTGCTGGTAAGCCTTGTTCATGAAAGGCGCCAGGTCTTCAGAATCTTCAACGGCCTGTTCGGGCAAGCCCATGTGTTCACAGACCATCGCCAGCCAGTCGGCCTCCTGAATTCGTGAGCCTGTGGCCAGGCGACCGCACAGGGCTCCGTGCAACTCGGAGGGATGACTGAAGGCCTGGTGCGCCGTAAATACGTTTGCCCAGCGCTCAAATTCGGCCGCGCGGGCGGCACCGGAAGTATCGGTTTCTGACATGAACCAAGACAATCCTGTGTTGTTGAATGGTGGCTCTATCCTAGCATTCACGGGCCTTTAAAACACGAACCGCTTGCGTTTATCTCCGCCCCATGCAAAATGTTATAACATTGCAAAAGCAACCGAGATCCATCGATGAAACGACCAGCACCATCCCGTTTTCTAGCCACTTTTTGCGTGACCACCATCCTCGGCTCTGGCACGGCGATGGCAGCCTCCGAAGCGCCCCATGTTCATGGGCATGGCACGCTTCAATTCGCCATTGAAAACTCGCAGGTGGACATTGTGTTCTCGTCGCCGGCAGGCAATCTGCTCGGCTTTGAGCACACCGCCCACACCGAGGAAGAGAAAACGGTTGTCCGCGAGGTGACGGAGTGGCTGAGCGCCACCCCATTGCTCAACACCCCGAGTGGTACCTGCACCCTGAAGGCATCTGAGCCGGATGTAGACTCATACGCCGGGCACCAGTATCACGATGGTGAACACAGTGATATCCAAGTCAGCCAGACACTCGACTGCCCGGGTACGGGTAACGCCCCGGAACTGACAACGCCGCTGCTCAAGCAGTATCCGGGGCTGGAAGAACTGGATGTCATGTGGGTAACGCCCACAGGGCAAGGGGGCACGGTGCTGACCGATCCTCAGCAGAGCATCCGCCTGAACTGAACCCCTGATTTACTGCTGGTAGAGGGTGACGGACTCAGCCTCGATGGAGTAAGCGGAGGTACCCAGATCGTTTTCAGTGCGGTCGATCACCAGTTTGCCTTCCACCCAGACGGCATCGTACAGGGCTTGCAGCTTGAACCCCTCCGGGTAACGAACGTGGATGATCTGGTTGGGCGGGGGTGGCGGCACATGAATACAGGCGCCATAGTACGGAACCAGGAAGAACTCGAGGATCTTCATGTCGTTGGTGGTTTTCAGGGGTACGACGAAACCGGGAATACGCCCTTCGGTGTTATTCATCTCCGGCACGACCCGGCCAGTCATGATCTCATCCGGCAGCAGTGCCGGGCCATCGCCCTCGTGCTCTACCTCTGGCAGATTTTCCAGCAATGCCAGATCCTCGGCGGGCATCAGTTCCAGCCAGTCAATTTCCGGGACTTCGGCGCGGCTTGCCGACGGCAGCCCAAGACCAAAAGCCAGCAACAAGGCCACAATGATAAACGTCTGGTTTTTTGGCATCCGGAATAAAAACACGGCAATCTCCACAATGCGAAGGACAACTCGATAACACGATCGTCCCTATCATATACGAGGCGAACACGCTCGAACATGAAGATCAGGACACAGCCAGACCCTCAACCGGCAAGTGACACGGAAACCCTGGCCATTCAGACCCGATCACTGGAATTCCAGTGGCAGCCCCGACAAAAGCCTCTGGCGTTCCCTGACATCCACCTGCTGGCTGGCGAGCATCTGTTTCTGCATGGACCAAGCGGCGCTGGAAAGAGCACCTTTCTGAGCCTGTTGTCCGGCATGCTGGCGCCCGTCACTGGCAGCGTCACGATACTGGGAACCGAGCTATCCGCTTTGCCGGCCAGTGCCCGGGACCGTTTTCGGGCCAACCACCTGGGAGTGATTTTCCAGCAGTTCAATCTGGTGCCTTACCTGACCGTGCTGGCCAACGTCACATTGCCCTGCTCGCTCTCGAAGCTGCGCAGCAAGGCCACAGCGCCAAACACGGACGAAGAGGCGCACCGATTACTTTCAGCCCTGGCCATTCCCGAAGGCCTGTGGCACCGAAAGGTCACCCAGCTCAGCATTGGCCAGCAGCAACGGGTCGCGGCCGCACGGGCCCTGATTGGCGCTCCAGGTGTCATCCTGGCCGACGAGCCCACATCGGCCCTGGACACCGACAACCGCGACCGTTTCCTGAAATTGCTTCTGAACCTGGCCGACAAACGCAACACCTCGGTCCTGTTTGTCAGCCACGACCATCGGCTCGCCAGCCATTTTCACCATCGGGTAGAGCTGTCCGGAGGCCACGCATGAACATTCGCCTGACGCTATCGCTGGCCCTGGCCAGCCTGTGGCATCGGCGCCGGGTACTGGCACTGGTGTGTCTGACACTGACCCTGAGCATCTCGCTGCTGCTGGGCATCCAGTATTTGCGCACCGAAGTCCGGCACTCCTTCACCAGCACCGTCAGCGGCACGGATCTCATTATCGGTGCGCGAAGCGGCCAACTGAACCTGTTGCTGTACACCGTGTTCCATATCGGCGACCCCACCAACAATGTGAGTTGGGACACCTTCCAGAGCCTTGAGGACGACGCCCGCATTGACTGGCTGATCCCCATTTCTCTTGGAGATTCCTATCGGGGCTACCGCGTTGTGGGAACCGACGCCCGCTTCCTGGAGCATTTCCAATACGGCCAGGGCACCGCTCTGGAGCTTGGCGAGGGACGCTGGTTTGAGGGCGTGTTCGAAGTGGTTCTGGGCGCCCGGGTCGCCCGGGAATTCGGACACGCCACCGGGGATAGCATCGTGCTGTCCCATGGCGCCGGACGAACCAGTTTCTCCAACCACGAACAAACACCGTTCACAGTGTCCGGCATTCTGGAAAGCACCGGAACGCCAGTGGACCAGGCAGTCTACGTCAGCCTGGCCGGCATCGAAGCCATGCATGTGGGGTGGGAGTCCGGCGTCGCCATCCCGGGGCGCACCCTCACGCCGGATCAGGCATCCGAGCGGGACCTGACTCCCTCGAACCTCTCGGCAGCATACGCGGGCCTGAAACAGCGCCTGCTGACATTCCAGGTTCAGCGCGACATCAACCAGTTCAACCGGGAGCCTCTATCAGCCATCCTGCCGGGCGTGGCACTCAGCGAGCTTTGGCGACTGATGGGGCAGTTCGAAAACGTGCTCCTGGCCATCACCGGACTGGTAATTATCACCAGCTTTATCGGACTGGTGGCCGTTCTGCTCTCGATTCAGGCGCAGCGCGCCCATGAAATCTCGATTCTGAGGGCCACCGGAGCATCCCCCCGCCTCATTGCCGCACTCCAGGTTTTCGAGTGCGTCGTGCTGGGTCTTGTTGCCTGCGCCCTCGCCCTGGCGCTCAGCGCCCTGCTGGTGTCAGCCCTTGGCCCCTGGTTACAGAGCCAATACGGCCTGCAGATTCGCCTGCGCCCACTGAACACGTCCGAATGGATGCTGCTGGCTGCCGTTCCGGTGGTCGCGGGGCTGGTTGGGCTCATTCCGGCGCTTGGAGCCTGGTTTCGAAGCCGCTCGATCACACTAGGAAGTGCACCTGGCGAGTGACGGGAGTCACGGCGCCAAGTCTTTAACCTTCCTGTAAATTGACCGACTTAGCGTACCAACTTATAGTTAGTTGCATCCTCAACAACAATGCTGGACGTATAATGGAACAGTCCGATGTACAAGCATTAGCGGACAAGCTGGACAAGCTGATTGAACACTGCCAGAAACTGGAGCAAGACAACGCTGCCCTGCGACAGCTTCAGGACGACTGGAATCGGGAGCGAGCCCAACTGATGCAGAAGAATGATCTTGCCAAGAACAAGATCGAAGCCATGATTGGCCGCCTGCGGGCGCTGGAGCACCACTGATGTCTCAGGAACCCACCACCGTTGAGGTCAAAATTCTCGACAAGGAATACCTCGTCGCCTGCCCGGAAGAAGAACAAGACGCGCTGACCCGGGCTGCCAAGCATCTGGACAAGAAAATGCGTGAAATCCGCGCCAGCGGCAAGGTATTCGGTACCGAGCGCATTGCGGTCATGGCGGCGCTCAACATCACCCACGAGCTGCTTGAACAGGACAGCATGTCCGGGGCCACCAAATCCATTCTCGAGTCCATGGACAGCAAACTCGACAGCGCGCTCGGCAAGCCTTCCGAATAACCGCCAATAGTTTGTGTGCATCGAGGCTTCCCGAAACAGCTATTGCATCAAGCCCGGGGGCTACCCGTATAATGATCCCAACTTCCTGGGCTGTTCGACGGGTCGGATACGTCCTCGAGCCGATGCGCACTACCCAGGTGGCTACTTCAGGGCATTGTGAGCACGTCCCCACAAGGGGAAAGCCTAATATGTCACAGCGGCCACCGACCTTGAACTTTGGGTTCAAGGGCCACATCCGACAACGGCAGCCCGGGAAGCTTATTTTTCAACCAGTTAATCAAAAGCGGTTATTTACGGCCTGCACTCAACACTGAACTGGCACAAAAGGTAGGGTTCAGTGCGTCAAAGCCAGCGGTAGATCTCAGCGCCAGCACCTCTCTCGTGCACAACAAGTCGCCTCAAGAAACCTAACAGTTGAGTTTTGGGATCTGGTAGCCACAGCAAACGGAACTTCTAACGGCTTAGATCCAAATGCCCAACTTCCTCCAATGGGAGCATGACTTGAATTTCGGCGCGCTGGGCTTTCTCAATAACGTCCGATCTCATTTTCCCTTGAGAGACCCAAGCCAACATCTTTAACTCAGTATCCAGGGGAACTCTCCCCAAGGGCAGCTGATAGAACATGAAGGTAGCCGCCTCCTTTGCATTGTATCCTTCCTCAAGTGCCATGCTTTGAACGCACCTTCGGAACGATAAATCAATCTTCGCCGGATCAATGCCAAGAGCTGTTAATGCAGCGTTAAAGCCGAATGTCATGCGAATACTTGCAAACATATATTCCTCTCTAACGTACTTCTTTCTTATTCTCTACCGTGTTCTATTAAACTAAAAATAGCTCACACTATTGATCAGGAGCTTTTAGCGGGATCACGCTCCGATTTATGTTTCAAATTTATGAAACAGATCACAAACAACGACCGGAAAACCGATCCTGAAGACACTTTGAAGCGTCACAATCAGCCAATCCCTGAACCTTGCATTCAGGGGCAACCGAATCAGAGCAGCCCCGGAAGCTTTATTTTGACTCACCTCACCACGCCCCAACCGTTTGACGATCATCCGGACAAGCCAAACCGCGCCCAGTTGCGCAAGTCTTTGCGCCGTCAGCGACGCTCCCTGACCGCCAACGCCCAGCGGGATGCCGCCAACAACTTGGCCCTTAACCTGCTGACCCATCCCGACCTGATTCGGGCAAAACACATTGCGATATATCTGCCCAACGATGGCGAGATAGACCCGCGCATATTCATGCAAATGGCTCACCGGCGGCAGGGACAGTTTTACCTGCCAGTTTTGCATCCGATTCACGATGGCAAACTGAGTTTCATGCGATTTGATGAACAGACGAAACTGTTTCCGAACCGGTTTGGCATACCGGAACCGACGTTTCAGCCGCAGATGACCCGGCCCGCCTGGGCCCTGGATGCGGTTCTGTTTCCACTGGTGGGATTCGATGCCAAAGGCGGCCGCCTTGGCATGGGTGGAGGGTTCTACGACCGGACCTTTGCCTTCAGCCGCTTACGACCGGCAATGGCTCCGAAGCTGATTGGACTGGCTCACGAGTTCCAGCGCGTTGACCGACTGCCCATCGAACCCTGGGACATTCCCCTGCACGGCGTGGTCACCGACCAACAACGTTACCGATTCAGGCGATCCTCGACAGACTGAAGTGTCACTGGTCCCAGGCCCGCCTGCGCGGTTGATGCCTTTTCGGAAAACTCGATGGATGTGAAGCCACTGATAACCAGCCCTACGGCAAAGATCAGCACAATGGCCTTGATGATGTCAGGCTTGGCGCCCATGGTGCGTGCTTCCTTCAGATTTTTGTGATTAGAATTATCTGAAAAACAGTAAGCTACAGAAACTTCTCAGAATTAAAACAAAGATTAACACGTATCTTCACATTGGCAATTCTTGGCGGGTTACAGAGCGGTAATTTTTTGACTACCCCCCTGCCCCGACTGACGCCACTTACCCCTTACCGTTGCCAGCGCCCAGGAACAGCCGGTAGGCATCGTTATCGGTCATGTTTTCGTAGCGGAATCCGACCTTGTCGAGCATCTTCTCGAAATCGGACACTTCATCAGCCGCCACCTGAGCACCCAGCAGCACCCGACTGTAGGCCGCTCCGTGATTGCGGTAATGGAACATGGAGATGTTCCAGCGGGTACCCAGAGAACTGAGGAATTTCATCAGCGCGCCCGGGCGCTCGGGAAACTCGAACTGGAATACCTGCTCTTCGCCAATATTCGGCGCATGGCCGCCCACCATATGGCGGATGTGCTGCTTGGCCAGGTCACTATCGGTGAGGTCAATGACGCCGTAGCCCGTTTCCCGCAGGTCATGAACCAGTTCCTCACGACCATGGCCACCCGCCTCAATCTGCACGCCAACAAAGATGGTTGCTTCCGCAGAGTCCGAATAACGGTAGTTGAACTCGGTGATGTTGCGCTTGTGCAGCGCGTTGATAAACGTTTTGAACGCTCCCGGCTTTTCCGGAATGGTGACCGCCAGAATGGCCTCGCGCTTCTCGCCCACCTCGGTGCGCTCGGACACGTACCGCAGGCGATCAAAGTTCATGTTGGCACCACTGAGAGTGGCAATCAGATTCTCGCCTTCGATCTGTTCACGCTCGATGTATTTCTTGATACCGGCGACACCCAACGCTCCGGCAGGTTCGGCAATGGAGCGGGTGTCCTCAAACACGTCCTTGATGGCTGCGCAGATTTCATCTGTGGACACGGTGATAACTTCATCCACGTGATCCTTGCAGATCTCCCACGGGTATTCGCCGATCTGCTTCACCGCCACGCCGTCGGCGAAGATGCCCACTTCGTCCAGCACCACCCGTTCGCCCGCCTGCATGGCCGCTTGCAGGCAGTTGGAATCCTCCGGCTCCACACCGATGACTTTCACCTCGGGACGCAGATACTTGATGTAGGCCGCCATGCCTGCAATCAGACCGCCACCGCCGACACAGATAAAGATCGCGTGAATTGGCTTGCTGAACTGCCACATGATCTCCATGGCCACAGTGCCCTGCCCGGCAATCACATCGGGATCATCGTAGGGCGGGATATAGGTGTAGCCGTGTTTTTGCAACAGCTCCTGGGCGTGGGCTGCGGCCTCATCGAAAGCGTCGCCCTTGAGCACCACCTTTGCACCATGATCACGTACCGACCGCACCTTGATCTCCGGCGTGGTCTGGGGCATCACAATCACCGCCTTGATGCCCAGTTTCTTGGCCGCCAGCGCCACGCCCTGGGCATGGTTACCGGCCGAGGCACAGATCACCCCCCGCGCCTTCTGTTCCTCTGACAACTGGGCAATCCGGTTGTAGGCGCCGCGAATCTTGAAAGAAAACACCGGCTGAAGGTCTTCGCGCTTGAGAAAAATATTGTTGGCAAAGCGCTTGGACAAACTGCGGGCTTCCGTCAGCGGTGTCTCGTTGGCGACATCATAAACCCGCGCATCGAGAATCTTCTTGATATAGCGTTGCGGCATAACAGTTCCGGTTAAGCGTAAGTGATTGTAAAAACGCACAGTGTAGAAAGTTTGCACCATAGCCGTCTATAAGCTGGGCACGCCGAAGGGCTATAATGACGTCAAACTCACATTGATTTGCTGCCGGAGTTCAAAATGAACCAGGACGAACTGAAAAAAGCCGTGGCCCAGGCCGCCGTGGATTACATTGCCCCCAAGCTGGACAGCGACAGCATTATTGGCGTAGGCACCGGAAGCACTGCGAACTTTTTCATCGACCTGCTGGCGGAACACAAAACCGATTTTGATGGCGCCGTCGCCAGCTCGGAAGCCACAGCAGAACGCCTGAAAAGCCATGGCATCCCGGTGTACGACCTGAACAGCGCGGGTTCTCTGGAATTCTACGTGGATGGTGCCGACGAGACCAACGAACACCTGGAACTGATCAAGGGCGGCGGTGCGGCCCTGACCCGCGAAAAAATCGTAGCGGCCGTCGCCAAAACCTTCATCTGCATAGCCGACGAATCCAAAATGGTCGGCGTCCTCGGGGCTTTTCCACTCCCGGTGGAAGTCATCCCCATGGCGCGCAGCCATGTAGGGCGTGAAATCGTCAAACTCGGCGGCGACCCGGTCTACCGGGAAGGCGTAGTGACCGATAACGGCAACATCATTATCGACGTTCACAATCTGGATCTTTCCCGACCGCTGGATATGGAAAACAAGATCAACAACATCGTTGGCGTGGTGACCAACGGCCTGTTTGCCCGTCGGCCGGCAGACATCCTGCTACTCGGCACAGCCAATGCAGTGAAAACCATCACTGCCGATAGCTAGCCCCATCAATTTCGTAAAAAGCCGGCTGCTATGCCGGCTTTTTTAGCCCTAAACACCAAACCAAGCGCTTGCTTGGCACACTACTTTGAGCAACACTCCTGCATACGCACATCAACGAGGGACCGTCACCGTGGCCGAGTACTTCAACGATCTCCACGAGCAAGCCCGTCTGAGCGCACAAAAATTCATCAACACCGAAGTCCTACCCTATATCGACGACTGGGAAGAGGCCGGGGAGTTTCCCCGCGAGCTTTACCAGAAGGCTGGAAAAGCCGGCCTACTGGGCATTGGCTATCCGGAGGCTCTCGGCGGCAGCGGTGAGAATGATATTTTCCTGAGAGTGGCTGTTTCAGAGGAATTGATGCGTTCCACCT
This sequence comes from Marinobacter sp. F4216, assembly GCF_019931195.1. Lineage (GTDB taxonomy): Bacteria > Pseudomonadota > Gammaproteobacteria > Pseudomonadales > Oleiphilaceae > Marinobacter > Marinobacter suaedae. The sequence goes on from NZ_JAIOUO010000004.1 coordinate 161,448, forward strand.
CGGGCGGTCTGGTGGCCAGCCTCGGTTCTCTGGACATTGCTCTGCCACCCGTCGTGAAATGGGCGCAACCCGCCGTTCGCGAGCAGGTGGTTCCAGCCGTACTGAGCGGTGATAACATTGCCGCACTGGCCATCACCGAACCCGGCGGCGGATCAGACGTGGCGAATCTGAAAACCCGTGCCGTGCGGGATGGCGACCATTTTGTCGTCAACGGCAGCAAAACGTTTATTACCAGCGGGCACCGGGCCGATCATTATACGGTCGCGGTGCGCACCGGCGACGCAGGCCACAACGGCATCAGCCTGTTACTGATTGACCGGGACACCCCTGGCTTTTCGACCGGCAAGAAGCTACGCAAGATGGGCTGGTGGGCAAGTGACACCGCGGAGCTGTTCTTCGAGGATTGTCGGGTACCCGCGGACCGCCTGATCGGTGCCGAGAATGGCGGTTTCATTGCCATCATGAGCAACTTCCTGGCCGAACGCCTGAGCCTGTCGGTAATGGCGTACATGACCGCCCAGCTGGCCTACGAAGCAGCCCTGGACTATGCCGGCCAGCGCCAGGCTTTTGGCCGTAACCTGAGCGGCTTCCAGGTCACCCGCCACAAGCTGGTGGATATGGCGACACAGATCGATGTGGCCCGGGAATACGCCTATCGCTGCGCTGCTTTGATGCAGGCCGGCAAGAACCCGATCAAGCAGGTGGCCATGGCCAAGAACTTTGCGGTCGAGGTGTGCGAAAACGTCACCCGGGAGGCCGTTCAGGTATTCGGCGGCATGGGTTACATGCGGGAGTCGGTGGTCGAGCGCCTGTACCGGGATGCCAAGATCCTGTCCATTGGCGGCGGCACCACCGAAATTATGAAGGAACTGATAGCCAAGCAGCTCAGGCTTTAGGGCTGCGCCCGACGGTTTGGTTTCGAACTTCCTGAGACTGCCGTATAATTATCGGCCTCTTTTTACCGCAGTCACATTCAAGACTTACACGCCAGGAAGGATTAACTATGCAATTTGCAAACATCCCCGCAGGCAAGAACCCGCCTGAAGATATCTACGTCGCTATTGAAATCCCGGCCAACAGCTCCCCGGTCAAGTACGAGCTGGACAAGGACATGGGCGCCCTGCTGGTCGACCGTTTCATGGCCACGCCGATGTTCTACCCGGCCAACTACGGCTTCATCCCGCACACCCTGGCTGACGACGGCGACCCACTGGACGTGCTGGTTGTTACTCCGTACCCGGTACAGGCCGGTTCCGTGATCCGCTGCCGTCCGGTCGGCGTTCTGAACATGGAAGACGAAGCCGGTGGCGACGCCAAGCTGGTTGCCGTTCCTCACGACAAGCTGACCACCACCTACCACGACATCAAGGAAATCGACGATCTGCCGGAACTGCTGCGCAACCAGATCCAGCACTTCTTCGAAAACTACAAAACCCTTGAGCCGGGCAAGTGGGTCAAGGTGCAGGGCTGGGACAACGCCGCCGCTGCCAAGAAGGCCATTGAGGACTCAATCAAGGCCTACAACGGCTGATCGGGCCGCACTCGGCACAAAAAAACCGGGCATCTGCCCGGTTTTTTCATACCTGTTTATTCGCTTTGTCAGCCCCGGGACAGCAAGTCACGCATATCACTGATCGCTGCGTTGGCCCGAGACAGGTAGGCCGCCATGGTCAGGGAATGATTCGCCAGCACGCCGAAGCCACTGCCATTCAGCACGACCGGGCTCCACATGGAGCTGTTGGCGCCCTCCAACTCGATGATTACCTGCTTTACGCTCGCCATGGCATTCTTGTCTCGCAGGACCTTACGAAAGTCCACCTCAATAGCCCGGAAGATGTGCAACAACGCCCAGGCACTGCCGCGGGCTTCGTAGAACACATCGTCGATCTCGGTCCAGGGGGTTTGTACGGACATGCCACCCACTTCCTCTTCCAGCGGATTCTCATCGGACACATTGGCTACGGCATCGGACACCGAGGCCTTACCGATGCTCTCACCCAGGGTGCGTGACAGGCTGCCCAGACGGGTTTCCAGGTCCGCCAGCCAGTTGCTCAGGTTATCCGCCCGGGCGAAGAACTGGGCATCCGCCTGCTGGGGATCGGACAGGCGATTCAGGTAGCGTTTGAGCGCCCGGATACCACGACGGTACTCGGCTTCTGTCGAGGGAATCGCCCAGCTACCAGCATTGAAGTGGAACTGGGGCTCGGCAATGCTCAGGTCGCGGTCTTCCGCGGACTGGCTCTGGGACCGGCTAATGTCCTTGCGCATGGCCCGCGAAAAATCACGCAACTGCACCAGGGCACCGTATTCCCAATTCGGCATGTTATCGAGCCAGAGCCCGGGGGGGAAAATATCGTTATAAATGTAGCCGCCGGGTTTATCCAGAAGCGTTTCTGCGATGCGAATCAGGGTGGCCGTGGTAGCGAAACCGGTGATCGGTTCGCGATCCATGCTGTTGGCCAGAGACCGGGTGTGCTCGCGCACCGAGAAGGTATCCGGCTCACTGCTCCAGAACATGCCCAGGACAATGGTCACCAGCAGATACACCACCAGGACAATCATGACGAATTTTCCGAACACGCTGCCTCCGCCGGCGTAATCCTGAACGTCGTTTTTCTTGTCCCTGAAATACTGTCTGATTTTGCCCGGCATAGACTGCGATTCCCCTATCGATTAGTTGTCGGCAACAAACGGTCGTCCCAGATGGTAACCCATGGCTCCGTCGATACCCAATTCAGTGAGTACCGAGTACTCTGCGGCAGTTTCCACACCGGTGGCAAACACTTTCACACCACGGCTATGGGCAATGGAGAGCACCGATTCCACATAGAAGCGATTATCGTCATGGGTGTCGATATCGTGGACGAAGGTGTTGTCGATGCGCAACGCCTGCACGGGCAGGTTCCTCAGGTAACTGAAGGGCACGCCGCCCACACCGAAGCGGTCCACCAGCACCGGCACACCGAGGCGAACCAGTGCCTTCACCAGAATGCCCGCCTCGGTGCGGTGATGGTGAATGGTATGCTCGGAGATACCCACCCACAGGTTGACGCGCTCTTCACCGGCGTCTGACAGCATCGACAGTAAGTTATCCCGAAAAGCCTCACTCGCCACGGACGCGCCGCCCAGCGAAATAGCCAGACCGCGCTCCTGCTCCCTCGCCAGATGGGTGAGCACCTTCCGGACCACCTGACGGTCAATATCGGCGATCAGGCCGAAACGCTCTGCCAGGGGCACGAAGGCACTGGCCTTCAGGGCGACCTCAGGCCCGTCGAGGCGGGAGAATACCTGGTAATACACGGGCTCCGCCTGACCTTCGCTGATCATTGGCTGCATCCACAGGACCAGACTCTGCTCACGAATGGCCTGACTGATGATGGCCCGCCAGGTCTCCAGATTGTGGTGCCCTTCGCTGTCTGGCTCGGACAGCACACAACCGGTGTCGCCTCGCTCCTGCGCCGCCCGCAGCGCCTCATCCGCCGAGGCCAGCATCTCGCGAATGCCCCGCTCTACTCCGGTCGGTGCCACCCCGGCATGAACCGCCACGTCCATGGGCGTGGCGAGATCGGCATAGAGTCCGTCCAGTTGCCTGAGCAGCTCACCACACCAGATTTTCGCATCGGCAGGCAGTACACCGGGTATGTAGATCGAGAACTCGGCACCGTTGCGCCGGCCGGCAAAGGAACCCGCGTGCGCGGCCACAAAGGCACCGATGGACTTCGCCATGGATGACAGCAGGCGATTGGCCTCGTTACGGCCAAAGGTCTGGTTATACTCCGAAAAACCCGCCAACTGCAGCAACACCAGGACACCCGGAGCCGAGCGTTCCTCCGATTCCACTTCGGTTTTCAGGCGCTGATCAAAAGCCCGCTGGCTGGACAACCCGGTGATGGGGTCTTCGTTATTGACCCGGCGCAAATGGGCGATCAGCTTGCCCTGTCCATCGAACAACCGACCGAGGTCGTCCGTCATCTGGTTCATGGCCGAGGTCACCTGATTAAGCTCGCGGGTAGACTGGGCAGTGACCCGATTTCGGAAATTCCTCTGACTCAGGGCCTTGGCATGCTGTTCCAGTGCACGCAAAGGCCTGAGCGCACGGGTAAGCAGTAAAAACAATCCCAACAGGCCGAGGCCGCCAATCACCAGGGTTCCGATGACCAACCCCAGGGTGATGCGCCACAAGTCCTGGTAGGCCCTTTGCGGGTTACTGACCACCTCCACCGTGCCCAGCCGGCTCCAGCCCTGCACCACCTCGGCCTGTCCCGGCGTCAGATCCAGGTCTGCCAGTGACTGGAACCAGCCTGGCGTGGGCATTTCTGACATAGGCAGGACGCGACCGGCGATTTCCTCACCGTTGAGATCCAGGTAGCGCACCGACTGGTAGTGGCCACTGTCAAACACAGCGTCGATCAGTGACGCTGAAGCCACCGGATCCCGACCGTCGATGGCGTTGGAAAGCGACAAGCCAACTGCTGTGGCGCCATCCTGGGCATGCTCAGCTAACTGCTCCGACACATAGGAACGGAAGTAGCCGAAGCTGGACACAAAGCCAACAGCAAGTACCAGCAGCAGCAAGGCGCCAGTAAATAGCAGAAGGATGACGCGCAGGGAAACAGCCCCACGCTGCGTTTGATGACTGGGAGCCCGGTTAACCACCATTCATGAATACTCTGGCTGATTGAGGGCCAGCCGACCGGCAGAAATGTGACTTACTCCGGGCGGTTGACAAAGATTTACACAGAACAACCTGCGCCCACATAAGTAAACACTATAGACTCTGAACAAAGGACTGACGGGGAAAATTGTCCGAGTGGGAGTGGACAAGGACCTAATAAAAAAGAAATAGGCCGGAACACAATGAACGACGAGAGCCAGAAAGAAAAACTCAGGCAGCATTTCGCGCGACGTGTGACAACACAGGCAAGGGTTGTTCTGGATACCTGGCAGAAAATTCACTCGGACCTGAAAGGATCCAGCGCCCATCGCTCGGACTTCTTCGCAGCCACCGACAAGCTGGTGCGGTATGCACAGCGCTTCGAAATGGCGAACCATGCCGAGTCCGGCACCCGAATCCTCGATCTGATCCGGACCTGGCCCGAGGAGACAACCCTCGACGACACCCTGAGCCAGACGCTCCATGACGCCATTGAAAACCTCTCCCGCAGCACACTTCGTCGTACCGATCACGGCAACACCCAGCCCCCCCGTCAGTTCCGGCGCACCCCGGTCTACATTGCGCTGGCCAGCGAAGATCTGTCGGGCCGGCTGGTACGCCAACTGGAATTCTTCGGTTTCCGGGCGGCCGCCTTTACCGATCCCGAAAAACTGATCGAAGCCTGCGGGCTGCATAAACCGGAAACCATCCTGATGGATGTAAACTTTGGCGGCGAGGCCAATGCGGGGCTGTCCACCATCGAGCACCTTCAGGAGCGTCACGATACGGCCATTCCAGTCATTTTTGTCAGCGACGAGGACGGCAGTATTGAGACCCGCCTGCGGGCTTCCCGCTGTGGCGGTGAAGAGTTCTTCTATCCCGCCGTCGACCCGGGGCAGCTGATCGAAAAAATCGAAACCTACACCTACGGCAATACGGTAGATCCCTATCGGGTGCTGGTGCTGGATGACTCCCGGGCCCAGGCCAAATACATGGAAACGGTACTGACCAAGGCCGGCATGAACCCGCACGTCATTACCGACCCAATGCAGATCATGCATGCCCTGGAGGAGTTCCCCCCCGAGATCATCATCCTGGACATGTACATGCCGGGCTGTACCGGCATGGAAATCGCCCGGGTGATCCGCCAGCAGGACAAGCTGCACAGCGTACCGATCATTTACCTGTCCGCCGAGGACGACGTCAGCAAGCAGTTACATGCCATGAGTCTCGGCGGCGACGACTTCCTGACCAAGCCGATCGATCCCAAGCATCTGATCGCCACCATCCATAACAGGGGTCGCCGGGCACGCTCACTGCTGGCGCTGATGATTCGAGACAGCCTGACCGGCCTGTACAATCACACTCATACGCTGCAACTGCTGGATCAGGAAATCAGCAAGGCCAAGCAGAAACAACACCCCCTGTGCTTTGGCATGATCGACATCGATTACTTCAAGAAGATCAACGACACCTTCGGCCACCCAATTGGTGACCGGGTCCTGCGCAGCCTTTCGATGTTCCTTAAACAGCGACTGCGCAAAACCGACCACATCGGCCGTTACGGTGGCGAGGAGTTTGCCATCATCCTGCCGGATACCCGGCCCAGCGATGCCCGCAACATCCTCAACGAAATCCGGGAACGCTTTGCCGAACTGCATCAGCCGGCCGGTGAACGGGTGTTCAACGTGACCTTCAGCTGTGGCATAGCCCAATGGCGAGAAGAAAACTCTCAGGCGTTGTGCGAGCGGGCCGACCAGGCCCTTTACGCTTCCAAGGATCAGGGTCGTAACTGCGTCACCCTCGCCGAAGACTGACCATTCCGCGGCCGGGCGCACCTCCCTGCGTCCGGCGCCCCCCACAGCTATGAAACCAACGTCGTATGGATGCCGGGCCGGCACTTGCCGACAATAGGCACCGCTGGGGCTAACCAGATCCGGCCGCACCCGGTCTGGTTCGCTTCGGGCTACGACCAATTGCCCATTCGAAAACCGCCAAAAAGCATTGATCTGAGCCGAAAAACTGCTCACCATTACAGGAAAATGTCGCGAAATTCCGTGATCCTGCAAAACTTACTAAGGCGCCTCACTCCATGTCGACTATCCTTGTACTCCATGGCCCGAATCTGAACATGCTCGGCACCCGCGAGCCGGAGGTTTATGGACATGAGACCCTAGACGACATTGACAATCGCCTGCGAGAAGCCGCCTCGACGCAGGGACACCATCTGCTTCACCTGCAATCCAACGCCGAGTACGAACTGATTGACCGTATTCATGAGGCCAAGGCGGAAGGGGTGGATTACATCATCATCAACCCGGCCGCCTTCACCCATACCAGCGTCGCCCTGCGCGACGCCTTGCTGGCGTCTGGTATTCCTTTCATTGAGGTGCATTTATCCAATGTTCATGCACGGGAAGCCTTTCGCCACCACTCGTATTTTTCAGATATCGCAGACGGCGTTATCTGCGGCCTGGGCAGCCAAGGCTACGATCTGGCCTTGCAGGCTGCCCTGAAACGACTTCACTGATAGAACAGATATAACGGGATCGGAATAACCATGGATATTCGTAAAGTAAAAAAACTGATTGAGCTGCTCGAAGAGTCCGATGTCGAGGAGTTGGAGATTCACGAGGGAGATGACTCCGTTCGCATCTCCCGCCGTCGCGAACAGACTGGCGGCACCCAGTACGTAAGCCATTACGCGCCAGCTGCGCCCCAGCAGTTTGCTGCTCCGGACACTGCGCCGGCACCGTCGTCAAGCCAGGAAGCTGAGGCGCCGGCCCAACCCAGCGGCCACAGCGTGAAATCGCCGATGGTGGGTACCTTCTACCGGGCACCGTCCCCCACCGCCACCCCGTTTGTGGAAGTGGGCCAGACCGTGAAAGCCGGCGAGGTCATCTGCATTGTGGAAGCAATGAAAATGATGAACCAGATTGAAGCCGACAAGAGCGGTACCATCACGGACATCCTGGTCGAAAACGGCCAGCCGGTTGAATACGACCAGCCACTGGTTGTCATTTCCTGAATTCGGTGAACCTTTCCCATGGCTATGCTAGAAAAAGTTCTGATCGCCAACCGGGGTGAAATTGCCCTGCGCATCCTGCGAGCCTGCAAGGAACTGGGCATCAAGACCGTTGCCGTACACTCCCAGGTTGACCGCGACCTGATGCATGTCCGGCTGGCAGACGAATCGGTCTGTATCGGCCCGAACAATCCGCTGGACAGCTACCTGAACATTCCGTCCATCATCAGTGCGGCGGAAGTGACGGACTCCGTTGGTATCCATCCCGGTTACGGGTTCCTGGCGGAAAACGCCGACTTTGCCGAACAGGTTGAGAAGAGCGGTTTCCGTTTCATCGGCCCGAAGGCTGAAACCATTCGCCTGATGGGCAACAAGGTGTCGGCCATCAACGCCATGATCAAGGCCGGCGTACCCACCGTTCCCGGCTCTGACGGCCCGATCACCGATGACCACGAACGCACCCTGCGCATCGCCCGTGAAATTGGTTATCCGATCATGATCAAGGCCGCCGCCGGTGGCGGTGGTCGGGGCATGCAGGTAGTGCACTCCGAGGCAACCCTGCTCAAGTCCATCCAGATTACCCAGAGTGAGGCCCGCAACGCCTTCGGTGACCCCACCGTGTACCTGGAAAAATTCCTGGAGCATCCCCGCCACGTGGAGGTGCAGGTGCTCGCCGACATGCACGGCAACTGCATTCACCTGGGTGACCGGGACTGCTCCATGCAGCGCCGGAATCAGAAGGTGATTGAGGAGGCCCCGGCCCCCAACATCAACCAGGAATCCCGGGCCCGCACCCTTAAGGCGTGCGTGGATGCGTGCAAGGAAATTGGTTACGTCGGTGCAGGTACCTTTGAATTCCTGTACCAGGATGGCGAGTTCTACTTCATTGAAATGAACACCCGGGTTCAGGTGGAGCACCCGGTGTCCGAGATGGTCACCGGCGTGGATATCGTGCGCGAACAGCTGCGCATCGCCAGTGGTTTGCCCCTGCAGTACAGCCAGGAGGACATCCGCATCTCCGGCCATGCCATGGAGTGCCGGATCAACGCCGAAGACCCGAAGTCCTTCGTGCCCAGCCCCGGCAAGGTCAAGCACTACCACGCCCCCGGCGGCTATGGCGTGCGGGTCGATTCGCATCTGTACAGCGGCTACACAGTACCGCCCTACTACGACTCCCTGATTGCTAAACTCATTACCTGGGGAGACGACCGGGAAATCGCCCGTCGCCGTATGAAGAACGCGCTGGACGAACTGGTGGTGGAAGGCATCAAGACCAATCAGCCGCTACACCGCCGACTGGTACGCGACGGTGGCTTCAAGCAGGTAGACTTTACCATTCACCACCTGGAAAAACTGATGCGGGAATAATCGCCCCGTCGCCAACAGCAGGACCCACTATGCCCTGGATACAACTCCAGATCCCTGCGACCCCGGAGGACGCGGACCAGCTTGAAGACGTGCTCATGGAGATGGGCGCTGACGCCGTCTCCATGGAGGACGCCGCCGACCAGCCCCTTTACGAACCGGATCCCGGCACCACCCCGCTGTGGAGCCAGACGGTCGTTAAGGGGCTGTTCCAGTCTGACCGGGACATCGATCAGTTGTGTGCGGACGTCCGGGATGCCTGGCATCAGGCCACCCAGCAGAGCTTGCCGGATATCGAGGTCAGCCTGATCAAGGACCAGGACTGGGAACGCGCCTGGATGGATGATTTTCAGCCTCTGCAGTTCGGTCAGCGACTGTGGATTGTGCCAAGCTGGCATCAACCACCCGATCCTGAGGCGGCCAACCTGATGCTGGACCCGGGCCTGGCCTTCGGCACCGGCACTCATCCGACCACCGCCCTGTGTCTGGAATGGCTGGACGGCCAGGATGTGCAGGGCAAGCAAGTGACCGACTACGGCTGCGGTTCTGGCATTCTGGGCCTGGCCGCCCTGCTGCTGGGCGCGGACCATGTCGTTGGCGTGGATACCGATCCCCAGGCCCTGGAGGCCAGTCGCGACAACGCCCGGCGCAACAGCGTAGAAGACAGTCGTCTGGACCTGTATTTGCCGGAAAACGAGCCCGATACCCAGGCCGACCTTATGCTGGCCAATATTCTGGCCCAGCCGCTTATCGGCCTGGCCTCCCATCTGGCCAAACTCACCAAGCCCGGCGGCCAACTGGTGCTGTCTGGCATTTTGTCGAATCAGGCCCGTGAGGTCATGGAAGCTTATGAGCCCTGGTTCATCATGGACGAGCCCGAGCAGCGGGAAGAATGGATACGCCTCACAGGACGCCGCCACGACGGGTGACGCAAGGCACGAGAACCTCTAAACTGCCAATTTTGTAGTTAAGTGCCTTTCAGGACGGAAGAATGAGCCAGAGCAGTCTGCAAACCCAGTGCCCCAAATGCGAGACACGATTCCGGGTAACCGAGGACCAACTCAGCGTTGCCAGGGGCAAGGTTCGTTGCGGAAACTGCATGTCGGTGTTCAACGCCATTGAGCATCAGGTAGTGCCAGAGGGCTCGGCGAGCAAGCCACAGACCGAAGCGCCAAAAGCGGAGCAGCCTGGAAAATTTTCCACGGAAGAAGAGTTTGTCTTCGCCGACAACCCGGACGAAGACGCCACCGAAGGCCATTACACCGGAAGCACGCTGAGCTTTTCCGACGATGAACTGAGCGACAGCTTCCGCACCATCGACGAAAAACCTTCCAGCACCTTCACAGACATCGACCACGAAGACTCGAACGAAAATATCGATGAAAGCTGGGCCGAGGCGATGCTCAACGAGCTCGGCGATGCCGAACCGGAAGCCCCTCGAAAGCCCACCAAAAGGGAACCCGCCGCCCGGGCCGAGGTACCCCCGCAGCCAGCACCGGAACCCATTGCCCCTGAGCCGGCCAGGACATCTGTGCCCGAGGACACGCCCACGGAGCCGCCTGCCAACGAGCAAACGCCAGCTCCAACCGCACCGCCAACCGAATCCGGCTTTGAATTGATGGACGACACCACGACCTTCCGTGCCACCGGCCAGGAAGACCGTCTTGGCGAACCCATGTCCGCTTCCGTCCCATTCAGTGACCTGCGCCGTGAGCCGGTCTCGGTGCCCAGCAGTGGCGGCGGACGGCTGCGCACCTTCCTCTGGAGTCTTGTGGTCCTGGCACTGCTCGGCGTCCTGGTCGCCCAGGTCACCTGGTTCCAGTTCGATCGCCTGTCCGCCATTCCCGAATTACGCCCCTTCTACGAAAAAGGCTGCGAACTGGCAGGATGCGAACTCGAACCGCTGGTCAATGTGGGCGCCATTCAGAGCCGGAAACTGGTGGTCAAAACCAATCCGGAAAACAGGACCCAGCTGCTGGTGGACGCAGTTATCATCAACCGGGGCAAGTTTGAACAGCCGTTCCCGGCCATCGCCCTCACTTTCTCCAACCTGAACGGCGATGTGGTGGCCCAGAGCATCTTTACACCCGAAGAATACCTGGCAGGCGAAGGCCGAAGTCTGGAAGCCATGCCGACCAACACACCGGTTCGCATTGCCATTTCCATTCGCGACCCGGGCAAAGATGCGGTCAACTACAACATTATCTTCCGCCCCCACACACCCTGAGCGGCTAGCAAGTATTTACCCGCAAGTAAATACGGACCGCCGCTCAGAAGAACAAAAGTCAAACAAAAAGCACGAAAAATAATCACCTTTTTCACCGTCAGGCCCCTTCAATCAGGCCGGCCCCGACGGTATCATTAGCGCCCTTCGGTTCTTGGTCGATCACTAATTGAACAACCATTAAATATCCGAAATTTGCTTAACCCGCTGTGACACGGACTCAGATCATGCTGCCGACGGCAAAAATCGGGCCGTACACCTTGCCCAATCCGCTCATTGTTGCACCGATGGCCGGTGTGACCGACCGTCCCTTTCGGCTTCTGTGCCGGAGGATGGGAGCAGGCCTGGCGGTCTCCGAGATGGTCATAGCGGACAGCAAACTCTGGCATACCCGCAAGTCCAAGTTTCGTCTGAATCATACGGGCGAACCGGAGCCACGGTCGGTTCAGATCGCGGGCGGCGATCCGGAGATGCTCGCCACCGCAGCCAGGAAGAACGCCGAGCTCGGCGCCCAGATAATCGACATCAATATGGGCTGCCCTGCCAAGAAAGTGTGTAACAAGGCAGCAGGCTCTGCACTGATGAGGGATGAAAAACTGGTCGGAGAAATCCTGACCGCCGTCGTCAATGCGGTGGATATTCCGGTCACGCTGAAAATGCGCACCGGCTGGAATCACGAGCATCGCAATGCGCCAACGATTGCCCGCATGGCGGAAGAGGCAGGCATTCAGGCCCTGGCGATCCACGGTCGCACCCGTGCCGACAAATACAACGGTGACGCAGAGTACGACACCATTGCCGAGGTGAAAGCCCAGGTCGATATTCCGGTGTTTGCCAACGGCGATATCAACTCCCCGGAAAAAGCCCGGCACGTGCTCCAGTACACCGGTGCCGATGGCCTGCTGATCGGCCGGGCAGCACAGGGCAGGCCCTGGATCTTCCGGGAAATCCTGCATTTCCTGGAAACCGGAAAGCACCTGCCCGCACCACCGATGGACGAAGTGGAGCAGATCCTGGCGGAGCATCTGGATGCATTGCACGGTTTCTATGGCGAAACCATGGGCGTGCGGATTGCCAGAAAGCATGTGGGCTGGTACCTGCAGACCCACGAGCAGGGCGAACAGTTTCGCAGACGCTTCAACGCGATCGATTGCGCGCTGGAGCAGAGAGACAGTATTCAACAGTACTTTGAAGATTTACGAAATGGAGAGGTATTCGCAGCATGACCGCTGAGACTTTGGCTTCTGAAAACCTGAACACTCAGGTTAACGATGATATCCATCAGCTGAAAACGCTGAATGGCGGCGGCAACCATGTCACCCTGCGTGACAGCGTCGAAGTTGCGCTGAAAAACTACTTCGCGCAGCTGGACGGCGCACCGGTAACCGACGTCTACCAGCTGGTGTTGTCCGAAGTGGAAGCGCCCCTGCTGGAGCAGGTGATGAAGTACACCCGTAACAACCAGACCAAGGCGTCAGTGATGCTGGGATTGAACCGCGGCACTCTGCGGAAGAAACTCAAGCAGTACGGTCTGCTATAATCCCGACACCCGTTTTAATAAGGGCCTCCCGGACACACTTCGCGAGGCCCTTATTCGTTCATCCCGCAGCAAAAAGAAAGTGACACATGGCAAATCAGGTTAACACCCCGATCCGTCGCGCACTGATCAGCGTGAGTGACAAAACCGGCATCGTCGACTTCGGCCGCGCCCTCACCGAACTCGGCGTCGAACTGCTTTCCACCGGCGGCACCTTCCGCCTCCTGAAAGAAAACAACGTTCCGGTCACCGAAGTTTCCGACTACACAGGCTTCCCCGAGATGATGGATGGCCGGGTCAAAACCCTGCATCCGAAGATTCACGGTGGCATCCTGGGCCGGCGCGGCACCGACGACAGTGTGATGGCCGAACACGGTATCAACGCCATCGACATGGTCGTGGTCAACCTGTACCCGTTCGAAGAAACGGTGGCCAACCCGGACTGTGACCTGCCTACCGCCATCGAGAACATCGACATCGGCGGGCCAACCATGGTCCGTGCTGCCGCCAAGAACCACAACGACGTTGCTATCGTGGTAAACGCGTCCGACTACAGCAGCGTGCTGAAAGAGCTGAAAGACAACGGCGGTGAACTGACCTATCGCACCCGTTTTGATCTGGCCGTGAAGGCGTTCGAGCACACCGCCGGTTACGATGGCGCCATTGCCAACTACCTGGGCGGACGTACGGCCGACAACGAGACTCCCGATTTCCCCCGCACCTTCAACACTCAGTTCGTGAAAGTGCAGGACATGCGTTACGGCGAGAACCCGCACCAGCGGGCGGCTTTTTACGCCGAACGCAACCCTAAGGAAGCCTGTGTTGCGACCGCCAAGCAGCTGCAGGGCAAAGAGCTTTCCTACAACAACGTGGCCGATACCGACGCCGCGCTGGAGTGCGTCAAGCCGTTTGCCGATCCTGCCTGTGTCATCGTCAAGCACGCCAACCCCTGTGGTGTCGCCATTGGCGCGGATATCCGTCAGGCCTACGACCTGGCCTTCGCCACCGACCCCACTTCCGCGTTCGGCGGCATCATTGCCTTTAACCGGGAGCTGGACGCCGAAACGGCCAGCGCCATCATCGAGCGTCAGTTCGTCGAAGTGATCATTGCGCCAACCGTCAGCGCTGAAGCCGCCGAACTGGTGTCAGCCAAGAAAAACGTGCGCTTGCTGGCCTGCGGCGAGTTCAATGGCGAGCGTATCCAGAGCATGGACTACAAGCGAGTGACCGGCGGCCTGCTGGTTCAGGATCGGGATCTGGGCATGGTGGCCATGGAAGACGTCAAGGTGGTCACCGAGCGCCAGCCGTCCGAAGAAGAGCTGAACGACCTGCTGTTTGCCTGGGAAGTGGCCAAGTACGTCAAGTCCAACGCCATCGTGTATGCCAAGGCCGGCCGCACCATTGGCATTGGCGCAGGCCAGATGAGCCGCGTCTACAGTGCCCGCATCGCCGGCATCAAGGCCGCCGATGAGGGCCTGGAAGTGAAAGGCTCCGTGATGTCCTCCGATGCCTTCTTCCCGTTCCGCGATGGCATTGATGCCGCCGCCGAAGCGGGCATTACCGCGGTCATCCAGCCGGGTGGCTCCATGCGCGACCAGGAAGTGATCGATGCGGCCAATGAGCACGGCATTGCCATGGTATTCACCGGCATGCGCCATTTCCGCCACTGATTCGGATTTCGCAAAAGGATTATGAGCATGAACGTACTTGTTATTGGCAGCGGCGGTCGTGAACACGCCCTGGCCTGGAAAGCCGCCCAGTGCCCGGACGCCGAACGCGTCTTTGTAGCGCCCGGGAATGCCGGCACCGCTCGTGAACCGGGTCTGGAAAACGTGGCCATCGACGTGATGGACCTGGACGGCCTGGCCAACTTCGCTGCAGCCAACAACGTTGGCCTGACCATTGTGGGCCCGGAAGCGCCACTGGTTGCCGGCATCGTCGACAAATTTGAAGAGCGAGGCCTGCGAGTGTTCGGCCCAAGTGCGGGCGCAGCACAGCTGGAAGGTTCCAAGGCCTTCACCAAGGACTTCCTAGCAAGACACACCATTCCCACCGCAGCCTACGCCAACTTCACCGATGTGGACCAGGCGCTGGCCTACGTCCGTGAGCAAGGCGCCCCGATTGTCGTCAAGGCCGACGGCCTGGCCGCCGGCAAAGGCGTTATCGTGGCGATGACCCTGGAAGAAGCTGAAGACGCCATTCGCGACATGCTGTCGGGCAATACCTTTGGTGACGCAGGCAGCCGCGTGGTGATCGAGGAATTCCTCGACGGCGAGGAAGCCAGTTTCATCGTTATGGTGGATGGCGAGAATGTCCTGCCCATGGCGACCTCCCAGGACCACAAACGTGTCGGTGATGGCGATACCGGACCCAATACCGGAGGCATGGGTGCCTACTCTCCTGCGCCTGTGGTCACCGCCGACATCCATAAGCGGATCATGGACGAGGTGATCTACCCTACCGTGCGTGGCATGGCCGCCGAAGGGCATCCCTACAAGGGGTTCCTGTACGCCGGCCTGATGATCGACGCGTCCGGTGCGCCAAAGGTGATCGAATTCAACTGCCGTTTTGGTGACCCGGAAACCCAGCCCATCATGCTGCGTATGCGCTCCGACCTGGTCGAGCTGTGCAACGCTGCGATTGATGGCAAGCTGGACCAGTGCAGCTCCGACTGGGACGAGCGCGCCTCTGTGGGCATTGTTCTGGCCGCCGGCGGCTACCCCGGCAGCTACAACAAGGGGGACGCCATCAGCGGCCTGCCACAGGCCGAAACCGAAGGCGAAAAGGTGTTTCACGCAGGCACCAAGCTGGACGGCGAACAGGTCGTGACCGCCGGCGGACGGGTACTGTGCGCCACCGCACTGGGCAACACCGTCACCGAAGCCCAGCAGCGGGCCTACAAGCTCGCCGAATCCATTTGCTGGGACGGCGTGTTCTACCGCAAGGACATTGCATATCGGGCCATCGCCCGTGAGCAGGCCTGATACAACACACGAAATCAAAGCCCGGTCATTGACCGGGCTTTTTTATGGGATACAGTCTGTGATCACACCGGCATCGCCGTCTCGTGATTGATCAGGAGTTGTTCTTATGCCCCGAAAAACCGGCTTCAAGGTTTCCCTGTTAATACTCTCCATGCTGTGGCTGAGCGCCTGCTCCCGGCACAGCATGTACGAGACTGCGATTGGCCTGGAGCGTTCCGGTGCCGGGCTGCAGGTCAAGACCGTGGAGGTCGGGGACTGGCAGATAGCCTATCTGGCTAACAAGGAACCAACCGATGGCGACACCGTGGTGATGGTTCACGGTTTCGGCGCCGACAAGGACAACTGGACCCGCCTGGCCAGGGAGCTGACCGACGACTTCAACGTTTACGCCATCGACCTGCCCGGCCACGGTGACAGCAGCAAGCCGATGGACCTGGGTTACAGCCTGGCCCAGCAGACGGAACACCTGGCCCGCATTCTCGACGCCCTGGCCCTGAACCAGTACCACATGATGGGCAACTCCATGGGTGGCGCCATCACCGCCCTGTATTCGTCCCGTTACCCGGACCGCATCAAGTCCGCCATGCTGCTCAACCCGGCAGGCATCATGGAATACGAATCGGAACTGGTGGACCTGGTTGTCGCCGGTGACAACCCGCTGATTCCAAGCAAACCGGGCGACTTTGAGCGTCTGATCGACTTTGCCCTCCAGGAAAAGCCGTTCATCCCCTGGCCAGTGCTCGGTGTGGTGGAAGAAAAAAAGATCGCTAACCGGGAAATCAACGAAGTGATTTTCGAAGCCATCCGTGACAGTGGCTTCCAGACCGAGTTCCGCCAGCGCATCCAAGGTATACAGGCCCCGACCCTCGTGGTGTGGGGCAAAGAGGATCGGGTCATCAACTACCGTAACGGCGATCTGTTCGTGTCACTGATCGACAACGCCCGGCTGGAAATCATGGAAGACATTGGCCACGCACCAATGATCGAAGCACCCGAACGCTCCGCAGAGCTTTTCAGGGAACTGGCCGACGCGTCGGATTAACCGGCGCTCCGGAATAAATTCCGGCGGATTCCACGTTAATCGACTACAACGGGGGCGCGAAAAAGGATAGCCTTGCACTCGTAACCCTGTGATTACAGAAAGAATCCGCCAATGCCTGAAGCTCTCTGGATATCCTTTGCCTTTATTCTTGGCCTGATGGTGAAAACCGTCGGACTCCCTCCTCTGGTAGGCTATCTGGCTGCCGGCTTCCTACTAAGTGGACTTGGCTCGGTCACCGACCTGACAATCGAGTCCACACACGCACTGGAAGAATTCGCTCACATTGGCGTTCTGCTACTGCTCTTTACTGTCGGTCTCAAGCTCAAGCTCCGGTCCATTTTCAGCCCGGAAGTCATTGGTGGCAGCCTGCTGCACTTCGCAATTACCTGCACGGTTTTCACTCCGGGGCTGTACCTGCTGATGGACCTGTCCTGGTCCACCGCCCTGCTGCTGGCCATCGCCCTGTCGTTCTCCTCCACGGTGCTGGCGGCCAAGGTTCTGGAATCAAAGCGCGAACTGAGGGCGTTTCATGGTCGGGTCGCCATCGGCATCCTGATCATGCAGGATCTGATTGCCCTGGCGGTGATGAGTTTCGCTGCCGGCCAGACACCATCCCAGTGGGCGTTGATTGTGTTCGGCTTGCCCCTGTTGCGACCGGTGCTGTTCCGCTTGCTCGACGCCAGTGGTCACGACGAATTGCTGGTGCTGCTGGGCCTGTTGCTGGCCCTGGTCCTTGGTGGCTACGGATTTGACATGGTGGGCCTGAGCTCCGAACTTGGCGCCCTGGTGTTCGGGGCCATGCTGGCCAAACACCCCCGTTCTCAGGAGCTGTCCAAGTCGCTGTGGAGCGTGAAAGAGATGTTCCTGGTGGGCTTTTTCCTGCAAATTGGTATCGGCGGACTACCGGATGCCGATTCCCTGATGTTCGCGGTGATTGCTGGGCTGGTGCTGCCCCTCAAAGGGATACTGTTCTTTTTCCTGCTACTCGCCTTCCGGCTACGAGCGCGCAGTGCGTTTCTCTCGTCACTGGCGCTGACCAACTACAGCGAATTCGGTTTGATCGTCGCCAGCGTGGCTCTGCCGGAATGGCTGGTCCCACTGGCGATCTCGGTGTCCATTTCGTTTGCCATCTCTGCCCCACTGAACCGGTTTGCCCACCCGATCTTCGAGCGTTATGGCAACCGGCTCACCCCGTTTGAAGGCAAACAGCATCATCCGGATGAACAGCCGATTTCTCTGGGCACCACCCGGGTTCTGATCATGGGAATGGGCCGGACCGGCACCGCCGCTTATGACTGGATAGCCAGGCACGAGACCGAACTGATGGGGCTGGACTCGGACCCGGCAAAAGCGCAGAAGCATCAGAAGCGGGGTCGCAATGTGGTCTTTGCCGATGCGGAAGATGCCTCCTTCTGGAGCGGGCTGCACATGCCATCCGTGCACTCGGTGATCCTCGCGCTCGGGGATATTGAAGCCAAGCTGGTCGCCGCCCGTATGCTCAGAAAACTCGGCTTCCGGGGCTACATTGTGGCGCACACCATGTACGACGACGAAGCCAAGGCGATTCGTGAAGCCGGTGCCAATGACGCCTACCTGACCATGAGCGAAACGGGCGTGGCTCTGGGCAGCCACATCATCACGCGCCAGGAACAGAAAGAAAGCTGACGCCCAGTTACCGGGCGCAGGTTCGGAAACCGGTGTAGACGTCGTTGCGCAGCGGCAAATAGGCCTGCCGATAGGTGCCACGAATCAGGCACGAAGAGGTAGCGCAACTGCCTCCCCGGCTCACCTTGTGATCCCCGAACTGCAAGGTGGACATGAACGGATACATATCCACCTTGAAGCCGTCGTAAGGCAGAAACTGGTTGCTGGTCCACTCCCAGACACTACCGATCATCTGTCTGCAACCGAAAGGACTGTCGGATTCCGGATAATCAAACACCGGGTTTTGCCCCATGCAAAGGGCGTCCAGATCCGCCAGATGCTTATCGGGATACTCGTTGCCCCACGGAAAACGGCGGAAGGTCTCACCCGGTCGATTGGCCAGGGCGGCCACTTCCCATTCGAATTCCGTTGGCAGGCGCCTGCCCGCCCATTGGCAGTAGGCCTCCGCTTCCCAGTAAGTCAGGTGCTTCGCAGGTGCATCCAGGTTCAGCGGTTGCCAGCGGTCAAACACCCGCTCCTGCCAGGCGTTGTCGTGCCAGCGCCAGTACAGCGGGTGCAATGGTGCCCGTGGCATGGGTTCGGTGCTGCCATGGACCAGCGCAACGTCCACCTCTGTCTCAAGCCACTTGCGACCGCCAAACGACCACAAGCCGGGCTTGCGGTAACCGCCATCTTCCACAAAGGCCAGATACTCCCCGCAGGACACCGGTTGCCGGGCGATCGCAAAGGCGTCCATTTCGACTTCGAACCTCGGCTTCTCGTTGTCAAAAGCAAAGTCTTCCATTGGGTATCGGGGCGAGGCATCTGGCATGCCAATCACCCAGCGTCCGGCGGGAATCTCAGCATCGCCGGGTACCGGAGCGCCTGGCGCAGGACGCTCAAACGTCGCGTCCGGAGTCGCGGGATAACCAACCGTCTGGCGACACCAGGTCATGGATTCGATATGCATGTTCTGGTGGAACACCGAATATCGGTTCAGGTACAAGGCCTGGTTATCCAGCGGCGTTGAACGGATGCGCTCGGCCACCCGGTCGTAGATCGTGTCAAAGTAGGCAAGAGTTTGTTCCCGCCCCGGGAAAAACTCCCGATTCCAGCGGTCCCGGTGCTCGATGTGAAAGGAATCCCACAAATCATCCATGGAAGGGTCAACACTGGGTGTGCCGTCGAGCAGGTTGAACACGAACACTTCGTAAAAGAACGCGGAATGTCCCATCTCCCACAGCGGTGGGTTCACTCCGGGATGGTACGGAACATCCAGTTTTTCATCAGGCAGTGAGGTAATCAGCGCCCGCGTGCGCTGCCGGGAGCGTTCAAGATCGGCCAGTAACGTGTTGCGCCAGGTTTCCACCGCATCGATCGCGTTCATTTCACCCATAGATCACCAGACTCCTTCGGTTTTCCCCAGCATAGCAGAAGGTGCGGTTCCGAAACGTCAGCAGTAAAACGTCAAGATTCTTTACGACTTTACGAACGGCGTTTTGGATCGGCCTTGCCAACCAGTTGAAACAAAGCCACATTGAAAGATTGGCACACAATGTGACTCCCGTCTCAAATCCGGGGTGCGACAGGATCGAAGCCCGGGATCTGGAAGCTCACCTTCCAGCGCATCGCCCCACCAGGTGAATTGGGCATATTCTGTTCAGTTGGCAGTCCCGTTTCCCCATGGGTCAAACTTTGGAGGTTTGGCATGTCGGAAAAGAGACCGCTTGTCTGGCTGTCAGCGGCAAACGGAAGTACTACGCTGCGCCGGGCATTGGACGCCCACTGGCACATCACAGGCTATAGCTTGCAGGCCCCTGTTCCGATCATGATGTCGGTACCTGAGGATACCCGTGTTGGCATTCTCGATCTCACCAACCTTCCGCCCGAGGCGGCTCTGGCAGCGGAACAGTGGCTGGAAGCACTGAGCCTTGATGTATGGGTAGGCATTGTCGCCCACCGCCCCGTCAGCGGCATGCCCGCGGCCCAGCTGATCGCCCGCTACTGTTCCGATTTCCACACCACGCCCGTGCATGTGGACCGGCTCAATACGGTGCTCGGTCATTTGTGGGGCATGGCATCCATTCGTGCATCCGCACCAGATCCGGTCGGAGACAACTACCACGCCCTCGCGATGGAGGGCGATTCGGAAACCATTCGAAAAATACGCGGTTTACTGAGACGGTTTGCGGTAACGCCTGATCCCGTGCTGATTACCGGGGAAAGCGGATCAGGCAAATACGCGGCGGCCCGGTTTCTTCACCAGACCTCCCCCCGTGCGGCCGGCCCGCTCATCAACGTCAACTGTGCCGCACTGCCAGACACCCTCGCCCGGAGCGAACTGTTTGGCGTTGAAAGCTACTCCTCGCAAGACGACGTGGAAACCATCCAACCGGGTCGTATTGAGCAGGCCAATGGCGGATCGCTGATGCTGTCGTCTATCGATGAACTGGACGACAACCAGCAGTCGGCCCTCCTGGGCTTCTTGCAGGAGGGTCAGATTGAGCGGGTTGGCAGTACAACGCCGATTCCCATCAACTGCCGAATCATCACCACTGCAACCCGACCACTGCAAGATCTGGTAAACAGTGGTCAGTTCCGCAGCGATGTCTTCTACCGGCTCGGGGGGCTGGAGATCCGCATGCCTCCGCTGCGGGATCGCCGGGAGGATATTCCCGCCATTGCCAGCGCTCTGCTGGCAGCAACGGCGAGTCATCAGAAGCCCAAGCAACTGAGCCTGGCCGCCATCGAGTGCCTGGTCAAACACAATTGGCCTGGCAACTTCCGGGAACTGCAGAACCGGCTGCGCCAAGCCTCGCTGCTGTGCGATAAGGGCACCATTGAACCCGAGGATCTGGGCTTGGATGAAGGGGGTACTGATGCCACCCAGATGGCGAGCACCAATCTCAGCCTGGAAGAGTTTCGTGCCCGGGCCGACCGGCAAGCGCTGTCTTGCAGTCTGGCGTTAGCCCATCACAACATATCTGCCGCGGCACGAATTCTGAAAATCTCCCGGGTGTCCTTTTACCGCCTGATGGAAAAGTACAACCAGAGCCATCACGCGGACCCCTGATCTTCTTCGCGACCCGGTTTAGCGGGGCCACCCCCGGGCCTCCGCCGTCCCGGCGTCGTCCGGGCTCCTCTGCACCGCTGTAACAGCGCCCGTTTTCAGTGCCCCGTCACAGTTTCCCGGAAAATTGCACAATTTGACACTTAACCATCGGAAAAGTCTGTTAATTTCGGTCCATCCACAGCACCACCGAAAGGAACCGACATGTCCGTTGATCGCTACCAGATCCTGTTTTCCGGCCAGATTCTGGACGGCTTTGAGGAAAACCAGGTTAAAGCCAACCTGCAGGAGCTGTTCAGAGCCACCGAGGCTCGCATTGAACGCCTGTTTCTGCCCACCGCCACACCGGTCATCAAGTCTGACCTGAACCATCAGGACGCTGAGATCTATTACCAGAAGCTGACCCGCGCAGGCGCCAACGTCCGGATTTCAGCCCAACCGAGAGCGGCAGCCAAGCCGGTAGTCGATTCTGAAGCCAACGCCCCAGCAACCGCAGATACTCCACCTCCGGCCACCCCCAATGCAGGTCGGGAACAACCGGGAGACGATGACCGTCGCCGTGCGGGCCTGGAGTTCACCGGTAAGGGTGGCGAATACTTCGGCATCTGGATCGTCAACATACTGCTGACCATCCTCACCCTCGGTATTTATTCCGCCTGGGCCACCGTTCGCAACAATCAGTACTTTTATGGCAACACCCAGTTGGATGGTGCGAGCTTTCAGTACCTGGCCAGCCCGATCACCATTTTGAAGGGACGCCTGATTGCCCTGGCAGTCCTGATTGCCTATGTGGCCATCACTAACCTCGTTCCGGAAGCAGCCATCCTGTTCGTTGCGGTATTCCTGGTCGCAACGCCCTGGATCATGATTCGCTCCCTGCGTTTCAATGCCATCAACAGCGCCTACCGGAACATTCGTTTCGATTTTGTGGGTAGCTATGGCCAGGCGTTCATGGTCACTTTCGTGTGGCCGCTGCTGAACCTGGTCTGCCTGCTTCTGCTGACCCCTCTGGTGCTGAAGAAGACTCACCAGTTCATCGCCGATAACAGCCGTTATGGCACAACCGCCTTTGAACTCCAGGCCACCACCAGGGCCTATTACCGGTTCTTCGGCATGGCTCTGCTGATGGTTCTCGGTTTTGCTGCTGCAGCATTGGGACTGATGCAGGTTGGTCAGGAAATCCTGGCAACGCTGGTTGCCGTCGCAGGCTACATCGCTCTGATTGGCTATTTCATGGCCGGTGTGACCAATCTTTTCCTGGGTTCCACCACTCTGGCCGACCATCAGTTCGAATCTGAGCTGAGTCCGGGCAAGATGGTCTGGATCTACGCCAGCAACGTTTTCCTGATCGTGCTGACGCTGGGCCTGTTCACGCCCTGGGCGAAGGTCCGGATGGCACGCTACCGCGCCAACTGTTCAGCGATGTGGATTGCCGGCGACCTGGATCACTTCACCGCCGCTGAACAGAACCGGACCAGCGCCGTAGGCCAGGAACTGGGAGACGCCTTTGATGTCGCCTTCTCCGCTGTCTGAGCTGGCGATTGAGGGCCAGTACTACACCGGCCAGAACTCCCGTCGCCAGAGCGCAGTCCTGTGCTCTGGCGACGGAGTGGTAGAGCTGAAAACCGACATTGAACAGCGGATTCTTACCTGGCAGGACCTGACCATCTCCCCAAGAGTGGGTAACACGCCACGCTACCTTCACCTCCCGGACGATGGTGTTTTCGAAACCACCGACAACGACGGTGTCGACCAGCTCAGCCGGCAATCCTCCGGCAGCGTTTTTTCGCGACTGGTGCACCGCCTTGAGCGTAACCTCGGACTGATTCTGATTGCGGCAGTGGTGACCGTCGCTGTCGCCGGCCTGACGCTCACCTACGGCGTCCCTCTGGCCTCCAAAACCATCGCCTACAGTTTGCCAGACAAGGTAGCACAAACAGTCGGCGAAACCGCGCTGCAGTCGCTGGACGACACCTGGTTCGAACCCTCGACCCTGTCACAACCGCGCAAACAGGCCCTGCTCGAGCACTTCGCGCCGTATCTGGGCACGGCAGGAGGTCAGGAGCTTGCCGTTGAATTCCGTGATGCGCCATTGCTTGGCGCCAATGCCCTCGCGCTGCCCAATGGCACGCTGGTATTTACCGACGACCTGATCGCCCTGGCTGAACAAGACGACGAGCTGGTGGCCATACTGGCCCATGAGATCGGCCATATCGAGCATCGCCACGGCATGCAGGGGATGGTGCAGTCATCGCTGTTGTTCTGGCTGATGGTGATGATGACCGGAGACCTGTCAGCGTTCTCAGACCCCACTCTGGCGCTTCCCGCCTTCCTGATGAGTCTGTCGTATTCAAGGGACATGGAGCAGCAGGCCGATGACTATGCGCTGGAAACCCTGCTCAGTCACGACCTGGATCCGATGCTGTTCGCCAACATCATGGCCCGTCTGACGGAAGAGGATCTCACCGAAGAAGAAACCGATGAGAGCACCTTCCTGCTCGAAGTGATGCTGTCGAGCCACCCGATCTCGAGGGAGCGCATCGAACAATTCAGGAACGCCTCCGAGGCCTGGCTCGGGACCCGTGACTGAAAGCTCTCCAGAAGGGTAAAAGAGCCCTAGCCCGGGCGGTTCGGCGGTATGGAATAGGTGCCCGTCGCCTGGGCAACGGGCTCACTCAAGCCGTCGGAATAGATCAGCACATCGCCGACGGCGAGCGTCTTCCCCACCTTGATCAACCGGCATTCCGCAATAATGTCACGATCTGCGGCCGGCCTACGGAGGAAATTGACATTCAGGTTTGTGGTCACCGCCAGTGCCACCAGGCCTATTTCGCCCAGAATCGCCACGTACAGGGCCACATCCGCCATGGCCATCAGAACCGGACCGGACACAGTGCCGCCGGGCCGGAGATGATCGAAGTTAATCTGCTTGCGGACGGTGGCCGATTTGTTGCCCACAGACTCGATCACAAAGTCCGCCTGAGGAAACTCGGTACGGAAAAATTCCCTGAGTTCTTCGGTCGTTACCATCATCTCTCCTGCACGCTAATGGGATCTTCGGATCGCAGGCCACACTCACCTGGCGGCTTCTGCCTTGATCCAGGCAATGAAACTTTGAACAAGCATTGTTCGGGCGGCTCTCTCCGAGGCGATGATATCGTAGCCGATACTCGTTTCCACCACGTCCGTAAAGGGCCGAACCAGAAGACCTGCAGACACCAGGTCTCGCATAATCGGCAGGCTCCCGAGCACCACTCCCTGCCCCGCGATGGCGGCCTGGACGGCCAGGTTATAGTCGCTGAAACTGATTCCCCGGCGCGCATCAATACGTTCAACACCCAGTTGGCTAAGCCAGGACTGCCAACTGACGCAGTCCCGGGTCGCCCTCGCCCAGGTCAGGGCCGAGGTATCCCAGTGAATCAATGTGGCACGGGACAGGTCTGTTAACTGTTTCAAGCCATCCGGCCCCCTGGTCAATGACGGGCTGCAAAACGCGCAGAGTGTTTCGTCAAATAGCCGATGGGCCACCACGCCCTTCTGCGGCGCCGCTCCGAAACGTATCGCCACATCAGCCACGCCCGCCTCCAGGTCCGCGAGGCGCAACGACGAGTCAATCAGCACATCCACATCGGCGTGCAGCGCCCGAAACCGTTCAAGCCGGGGCACCAGCCAGGCAGTGGCAAAAGAGGGTTCGGCCGAAATAATCAGTCGCCGGGGCTGCCTGTATCCACGAATCTGACCAACCGCATCCTCAATCTGCTGGAAGCCAGCGGCCAGAGCATCCAGCCCTGCCCGACCTGCCGGTGTTACCTTCAGTCCACGGCCACTACGTTCCACCAGTGCAATACCCAGGTGCTCTTCCAGCTTCCGGACGAGCTGCTTCACAGCAGCCGGGGTCACATGGAGCTCCTCGGCCGCTTGAGCAAAACTCAAGTGGCGACAGGTGGTTTCAAAGGCGCGGAGTGCGTTGAGGGAGGGTAGCGGCTGACTCATTAGAAGTTAGATTAGCTAACCCCTCGGGGTAGATCAAATGAATTGCATAGACTAAAAAGATAAGCAAAATAACGCCGCTCGCGTGCTCACGCGTTAGAAAAGGTTTTCCTCTCCAGGACACCGTCCGAGCTATCATCGTTAGCTGGCCTGCGGCCTGTGGAAGACCACCGTCTGGCTCCCCCTGAATTGCGAGGCCTGTCTTATGAACGATGATCGCCACACCCTACTTGCCTCCGCCATCGTCCTGTTTACCGGCGTACTCTGGGGTATCTACTGGTTACCGGTTCGAGCCCTCGGTGACATGGGACTGACCGGTGCCTGGGGCACCGCCGCCATTACGGTGGCAACCGTTCTACTGCTGTTACCCATTGCGATTCGGCACCGTCGTCAGCTGAGGCAAACTCATCCCATCGCCCTTGTCTCCATTGCCGCGGGGGGAGCCGCCTTTGCCCTCTACTCCGTGGGCTTCATGTATGGGCGGGTCGCAATCATTATCCTGCTCTGGTTCCTGAGCCCGGTCTGGAGCACACTGATCGGCCGCTATGTAATGGGCTGGCCAACACCCCGGTTACGGATTGTTGCCATCGTGTTGGGCCTGGTGGGTCTGTTGATAATGCTCGGGGCTGACGGAGGACTACCCTTACCCCAGGGTATTGGTGAGTGGATGGCGCTGATCGCCGGCATCCTGTGGTCATTCTCGACCACCGGCATTCGCGTGAAATCCAACATTGAGGCAATGCCCGCGACCTTTATCTTTGCCGTTGGTGCAGCCATAACAGCGCTGGTTCTGGCCCCGATACTGGAGCCCGTTCCAACCCTAACCAGCACCGAGGCCCCAGCTATGGCCGGACTGGCACTGATCACGGGCGGTCTCTGGTGGGGTCTTAATCTGGTGGCACTGATGTGGGCAACGGCCCGGCTGGAGCCGGCTCGGGTGTGCATCCTGTTGATGTCAGAGGTGCTTTTTGGTGCATTGTCCGCAGCCGTTCTCGCGGGGGAAACTCTGCATCCGGCCGAAGTGATTGGCGGCATGATTGTGTTGATTGCCGGGCTTCTGGAAGTCCTTCCGGTTCGCCCCAAGGTTAACCACAAACCGGGCCTGTAAGCGGCCCGGTTACTGGCAATCACTCCGTACTACCGGTTTTTCAGAGCGCTCAAACCGCGCCAGTCCTCCAGATCCTGCTCCGGCTTTTCGGCGCGAAAGCGCGCGTAAAGATCGATGCCAGCCTGATCTTCCAGAATATCCACCTGAACGCCTTTTTCCCGTAGCAGCGCTTCCGTGCCAGAAGCATTCGTCACATCGCCGACCACGGCCCGATGGAATCCGCGCATATGAATGAGTGTCGCGCACACATCACAGGGGCTCAACGTACTGTAGATCGTGGTGTTGCTGAAATCTATGCGTCCCGCATCCCGAATAGCAGAGGTTTCCCCATGATTGTACGGGTGCCCTTCCTGGACAAGGGTATTGTGCCCCTTACCCAGAATCTGGTTGGTATCCTTATCAACGATGACCGCGCCAATCGGGCAACCTCCTTCGTCATAACTCTTTTGCGCAAGCATCACAGCGATCCGCATGAAGTCCGCATCGGTAAGCGTTCGCGCAAAGTCACTATCCATCAACACAGGCAAACTCTTGGTCGGCATGTGGGCAATCGCCCTCAGTGCCTGTTCCGATTTCTGGGAATTCTTGCCGAAGAGGGTATTCATAAGTTAAGGCCACTATTTGGAGAAACTCATGATGAAAAGCCGGGAACCCGACCACCACTGATTCTCGGAGAAAAGACAAACCGGACCTTAGCTCATGTTCTAACCGAAAGACACAGCCACTCAAGCACGATTCGATTCATTAAATGCCTCTTTTTTTCTCATTCTCTTGAGAACGTCTCTCTTTCTTAGTGAGTGCCCTTTACCATCTGTTTCAATATACTCTTGGGTAAACCGATCAATCCACTTCCTATTCAGGCTTGAGGCTTGCTTTTCCAAGGAGGGTTTTAACTCGACATTGTCAAGATATTCTTTGGGAAGAAAAAAACTCAAAACCTCGCGAGGACTCTTAACAAGCTCTTCGTATACAACTTCAATTACAGGAACATTTATCGACGAAACAAAGATATCCGAGAATATATCCTGCTGCTTAATGGAGTTGATTCGATACTTTATACTTTTGAAAGAGTATACGGGCTCAGCCCTAGCTTGGAATTCACTGCTCCACCCCCCCGTTTGAGTCGCGATTTCGTAGGATACCGCTTGAGCCACCACATCTTTTCGCCGAACTCTTACCACGACTTTCTCCGATTGCGGAAAGTATTCTTCAAGCTTCCAATACAAGGGCAAGTGACGTCCATGTAAATTGATACCGAGCCATCCACTTTCCATAGTTCGGAATCGAATTAGCTGATTAATGAACTTCTCTTTATCAAGAATGCCTTTTCGTAGACACTTCCATCTTTTTGCAATTATTGGCAGGTAGTTATAGGGCTGGAAGTACTCATGCGCCAAACAGAATCCGGATTGGAAGAGCAGATCACAGATCATCGTACTGCCTGACCGTGGGGTGCTCAGAAGAAGAAAAACCCCTTTGATGTCTTGCGCATGCTCTACATCGTATTGCTTATCGATGAAATCTGACTCAGGGATCTGAGCTATTGCCGATTTCGTCGCCTCTCGGGTAATTCTGATTACGTCATTTTTGGCCATGATCCTTCCTCGCGCAGAGCGCTAACGCCGAACCCATTTCTGCAGCTTCAAGCGTATGCGACGACCAGAGGTACGCACTCACTCAACTTTTGAAGCTTACTGAGCAATCTAAAGATCAAGAACTAGATGTTTCAAACCAAACAAGATGTGAGTCTGAAAGCTAGTACTCAGAGAGAACAGACATGAATAGGTAATACCACTACCTTGGCTGAGACTTTGGACATTAAGCAGGGCGCATTAGCTAGCAGTCAAAGTTGTCGTCAAAACGAAACCACTTATCCTTGTCATTACTCAACTGTCTATGTATCAGAGCTCTTATCACAGGGAACGGGCAAAAGTTACAAAAAAGCCCCATCAAACGATGGGGCTTTTCGGGGGCTTCCGGAGTGATCCGGAAGCGACAACTCAGAACCGTCGATAGCCGAACTGGTTCATGGTGTTGTCTTTACCACCAGCCTTCAGAGCCGCTTCACCAGCGAAGAACTCTTTGTGGTCGTCACCGATGTTGGAACCAGCCATGTCCTGGTGCTTAACGGTGGCGATACCCTGACGGATTTCCTTAAGCTTTACGGCTGCGGCAAACAGGCCAGCCAACAGCATATGAGGCAGGATATGGGAAAACGACCGACCCTTTCCAGGCCAGCATGAGCCCGAGAGCACCGGGACGATCACGAACAATCATGACAAATAACTCCAGGCAGCGAGAGCGGCATGTTAACACTGCTTGGAGATCTGAGGGTCAGATGATAGGTATGGCCGAAAACGACATCTGACTAGCCAGACCTATGTTAGATGGATTCAAAATGGAATGGGCCAGCGACGACAGCGAGCAATCCTACACCAACGAAAATCCATTGTTAGCAACAGCGCAGCTGTTGATATCATCGACTGGGAATGCAACCACATTTTGCCGCTGCTTATGCCAGACAACGGACTCATTCAGTCTTGAGCGAATAGGATATATCCACTGCTTGCGAAATATCCTTGCCGACAGGGGCATGAGCAATCACCCAGTCAACCAGCTCCTGAATTTCTTCCCGAGGGGCATTTTTAGCTCGAATATCAAAACTGACTCGCATTTCAGAAGACCCCGGAGATATCCCCTCATCCAGAAACATTCCACGACCGTCAGACATAGCATCAACTCTCACGACTATCGAATCCAGATCAATCCCACATCGGGCAGCTCTCATCGCCAACAACGTAGCATCACAGCTGGCAATTGCAGCCCGCATCAACCATCCCGGCGAATTACAGGTGGCAGTACCACCGACCTCTTCGGGCATGTCGGTATAAACAAATCTGCCGTCTGGCGATTGAATACGGCACTTGAGCCCATCCTCAACCACTGCCGTGGCACAAACATCGGGCTCTGGTCCGGTTCTGGTCCTCATGTAGGTTTCGACGTTCTCAACTGCTTTTCCAATGTGCTGGGTAGTCATCGTTGTCTCACGAAGTAAGTTTTCGTTGTTTCGCACAGAGTCTGGGCAAACCAGGGAAATCCTTACTGGCGTTGCCCTCGCGATAAGCACTTCCGACGAGCAAAGCTGCCTTCTCAGTATGGACCACCCCTGTCGAAGCGCCCGCCTCGAAACCACTTGTCAGGATCAAACATGAGGAAACGCATTTGGGCATCGTCCTGCTGGGTCATTGGTTCGTTGTGAGGCCGAAACTCCAGGATTTCCAGAGTGAGCACCCGAAATTCGAAGCACAGTTGACGTCCACACTATTCTGGTCCGTACAGGCACAAAAAAAGCCCCATCAAACGATGGGGCTTTTTGGGGCCTCCGGATCACTCCGGAAGCGACAACTCAGAACCGTCGATTAGCCGAACTGGTTCATGGTGTTGTCTTTACCACCAGCCTTCAGAGCCGCTTCACCAGCGAAGAACTCTTTGTGGTCGTCACCGATGTTGGAACCAGCCATGTCCTGGTGCTTAACGGTGGCGATACCCTGACGGATTTCCTTACGCTGTACGCCTGCAACGTAGGCCAGCATGCCTTCGTCACCGAAGTAGCCCTTGGCCAGGTTGTCGGTAGACAGGGCCGCAGTGTGGTAAGTCGGCAGAGTGATCAGGTGGTGGAAGATACCCGCTTCGCGAGATCCGTCACGCTGGAAGTTCTGACACCACTCGTCGGCCAGCTGGCCCAGTTCGGTGTTGTCGTACTCTTCGCTCATCAGCTTGGCGCGGTCGTAAGCAGATACGTCCTTGCCTTCTTCCTGCCATGCGTCGAATACCTGCTGACGGAAGTTCAGGGTCCAGTTGAAGGACGGGCTGTTGTTGTAAACCAGCTTGGCATCGGGCACCACTTCACGGATGCGGTTAACCATGCTGGCGATCTGGCCAACGTGGGGTTTCTCAGTCTCGATCCACAGCAGGTCAGCGCCGTTCTGCAGGCTGGCGATACAGTCCATAACAACACGGTCTTCACCAGAGCCCGGCTTGAACTGGAACAGGCCAGAAGGCAGACGCTTCGGCTTAACCAGCTTGCCGTTTTGCTTGATAACAACGTCGCCGTTGGCGATGTCGTCAGCGCTTTCAATCACGTCGCCGTCGATGAAGCTGTTGTACTGGTCGCCCAGGTCGCCCGGCTCGTTGGTTACAGCGATCTGCTTGGTCAGGCCAGCACCCAGGGAGTCGGTACGAGCAACGATAACACCGTCGTCCACACCCAGCTCCAGGAACGCCAGACGAACAGCGTTGATCTTGGCCAGGAAGTCAGCGTGAGGAACGGTTACTTTACCGTCCTGGTGGCCACACTGCTTCTCGTCAGAAACCTGGTTCTCCAGCTGGATGCAGCAGGCACCGGCTTCGATCATTTGCTTGGCCAGCAGGTAAGTCGCTTCGGCGTTACCGAAACCAGCGTCGATGTCGGCAATGATCGGCACAACGTGGGTTTCGTGGTTGTCGATCTGAGCTTCGATTTCCTTGGCCTTGGCGTCGTCACCGGCTTGCTCAGCTTCGTCCAGAGCGCGGAACAGGTGGTTCAGTTCCCAGGCGTCAGCCTGACGCAGGAAGGTGTACAGCTCTTCGATCAGGCCAGAAACGGCAGTCTTCTCGTGCATAGACTGGTCAGGCAGGGGACCGAATTCTGAACGCAGGGCGGCTACCATCCAACCGGACAGGTACAGGTAACGACGCTTGGTGCTGCCGAAATGCTTCTTGATGGAGATCAGCTTCTGCTGACCGATGAAGCCGTGCCAGCATCCCAGAGACTGGGTGTACTGGGAAGTGTCCTTGTCGTAGGCTGCCATGTCTTCGCGCATGATCTTGGCGGTGTACTTGGCGATGTCCAGACCAGTCTTGAACTTGTTCTGGGCGCGCATACGAGCGGCGTGCTTCGGGTTGATGGCGTTCCAGGTCGGGTTCTGCTGAACCAGGGAAGCGATGTGGTCTACATCTTGTGCAAACGGCATGGTTTCGATCCTTTCTAGATGATGTACCGATAAGGTCTGGAGAAGCAGATGCTGCTCCTGCCAACGGGTCGGTTTCTACGTACCCCGATGGCGATGGGGCTACTTTAGTGGTTTCATTTTTATAATTGAAATTTATATGATCTATTTCCAGCATTTTTTTGGTGAATGGCAAACCATCACCGCATAGCAGTGTTCACGGAATGAACAGGCGGAGTCATTCGAAAGGACCAAGGGTTCAAAAAGATCATTCAGTTAAACACAGGACCACGAGTTTGTCGGCCTCCTGAAGATCCAGAAAATGCTGCCTCGGCGGATTGAGAATCAGGTGGCGGCCTTGTTTATCGGGCCGAGCTCGAAACACGCCAAGAGTGATTTCCCCACCCTCGGCCAGCATTTTCTTCAGATGGTGAAAATCGACACTCTCCGGCAACGGGTAATCGGCCGGGTCCCGGAACTGGATCTCGGCCCCTCCGGCCGTAAAGAGTTCATCCAGAACAACCCTGAGCTCCCGACGCAGCGCCACCTGGGCCAGCACATGGGACAGTATCACCGGGCTCACCAGCATTTCCGCGGGGCTGCCATCCAGAAGGTGTCGGTTGGCGGGATCACTGAGCTCCAAAATCACCTGAGGTCTGTGCGCCGACGCCGAAAGAACATCTTCCAGCTGCAGATAACCGACCATGGCTCTGGCGTCCGCCTCTTCCCCGGAAGGCAGGCGATCACTGCTCAGCAGAATCACAGAGTCGTATGTCGATGGCTCCAACTGCCGCAGCTCCCCTTCGAGCATGTAATCGGCCTCGATATGCCGACAGATCACTGGCGGTGTACTGCTGTATGTCCGAATAGCCAGCTCCCTTTCCTCAGCTGGAACCACCGACACACAGGTCAAATGAAAGCCAGCACACGGATAACTGGCCAGCTCTGACAACAAGCTGGGAACCCGTCGATTCCACCCGAGAACCAGGATGCGTCGGGGTTCAGAGCTTCGCTCCAGCGTCACCGCTCGGGGTTCCTGCAGCCGGACAGCCGCCATACGTTGGCGTTCTGGACTGGCCTCGGTGTCCGCATAGTCCCGGGCCATCAGGATGACACGGTCGTCAGTGTCGACACGGGTATCCGAGGATGCGACAAGCTGAACATGCCATTCGTGGTGGTTACGCTTGAGTACACCAAGCACAATGGCGCTTGGCCTGGCGGCAGCAATCTCAGCCAGGGTAAGGCCGGCCATCGACTCTCCCCCTCGAACGAATATTTCGTTACCGCTTCCAGCGGTCAGGAGCTCGTTGTAGACCTCGGAAAGGCCCGGGTGAAGAAGGTTCTGAGCCATCAGACGGCTGATGGTGGCATCACCGGCAACCACTTCCGCAGCACCTGGGTAGGCCCGCTCAATCACAGCCCGTTTGCGAATATCCTGGATTTCCGCCACCACGAAGGGCAACGGGGAGCGGGACTGGCGTGCCAACGCTGCTATCGACAATAACGCCTTGACCGTTTCAACGTCAGAAGTCACCAGATGGCTGACAGAATCATTGGGCGCGCTGGGCAGAATCACCACCGCCGCATCCAGACAGGCCACTCGATTCAGGGCCTCGGGCTGGATCGCCGTGCCCGAGCGCAGGATCACCCGACGCACACGACGACCGATGCCCGGCTGGTTTCGAAGTTCGATCAGCTGATCTGCCGAAGCTTCTTCCGACAGCACCACAAGATTAAGCCGCTGGGTTTCGTGTTTTTCGAGAAAACGCTTCATGCGACCGGAGGAGGCCAGCAACTCGGACACCAGCGGCAGGCTCTGGCGGCTCATTCCCAGAACCACCAGATGGTTCTTCAGTGTCACCGGTGTCAGGCCACGTTCCAGATCGGCCATCTTGGCGATCAACCAGCGGGTGAGAATGGCCACCAGGGTGCCCATAAACACCACATAGCCGCTGATGGTCAGCAGAGTCGAAACAACCCGCTGCCAATTGCCGACGTCATCGCCCAGATAACCCGGGTCGGTCAGGCGAAGGAAAGCCCACCAGATGGCCGAGCCTACGCTATCGAACGCCCCTCCAACAGGCAGGACCAGCAAGCCGCCCACCAGCGATATCAGGGCGATAAACAGGGCGACCACCATTAGTTGAAAGCCAGCGCCTTTGACCAGTTGGCGTTCTATTACAAACTTGAGTCGATCAAGAATCCTCAACGGCTGCATCGCTGCCCCTTTCCAGCAAACTGAATTACATCAGCTTATCCGATACCCGGATGATTTCACGAAACTTTTTCTTGCCGAAGTCTCATTTTGACGGGTTGCCGTATACTGCCTGTATGAAAACATCCTTCCCCGCCCTGTTTCTGATCGCTCACCTGCTCGGCACACTTGGCTGCTCAACCATGACAACCTCTTCAAACCCGGCTCTCCCGCACGACACGCTCTACGATGCCAGTGTGTTCGATGCGGCTACCGCAACTGCGCTGTCGATCGAACAACTGGCGCAGCAACTGAAAGACACCGACGTCGTCGTGGTTGGCGAGTACCACGGCCACCAGGGAGCCCACCTGCTGCAATCCCGCCTGCAGGTGGCGTTGCACGGCCAGCGGCCGGAACAGGTGTTGACCATGGAGCAGTTCAACCTGGATCACCAGGCCGATGTCGATCGTTACCTGAGGGGGGGAACCGGCGAAACAGAGATGATCGAAGATACCGATGCCTGGCCAAACTACCGGGCGTCCTATCGCCCTCTGGTTGAGTTCGCACGTCAACACAGCATCCCGGTTGTCGCGGCCAACGCGCCAGCCGATGTGGTTCGCTGCGTGGGCAGGAGAGGCGCCGACTATCTGCAAACCCTGTCCTCAGAGGCCCGCATGCAACTACCGGAGACACCTTTCGCCGACACGGAGGGCTACCGTGAGAAATTCCTGGAGGCGATAGGCCACAGCCACGGGGAGTCCTCTGGCGAGATGAGTGCCCGCATGCAGAACACCTATCGCGCGCAGCTCCTTCGCGACAACACCATGGCCATGCGAATCCGTCAGGCCCGGGAGCAACACCCCGGGCATCAGGTACTGCATGTCACCGGCACGTTTCACAGTGAGGACCGCCTTGGCACCGTCGGCCTGCTCGAAGCCATGGCTCCGGATGTGTCAGTCGCCGTTATTTCGCCGGTGTTCCGTGCTGAAAATGGAACGGAGCCAGATATGAAGGAACACGGCAGGAAAGGCGACTACCTGTATCTCATCCACCCCCTGCCGCCGGAGTTCCGTGATTCGGAGCGGGAAAAAAAGGCCATGCGGGCACGATTCAACCGCAGTGCTGATACCGAGTGCGATTGATTCGGAATCTAGCCGGCAGGCACCAGTCCCGCCTGGGAAAACGCGTGTCGAAAGGTGCGGTAATCACCTGAGCTGAACAGTACCAGCCGAACCTGTTTGACGCTCTTCAGGCGGGGAAGCGTATCAGCGATGGCCTGCGCCGTGACCTCGGCGGCCTCCCGCAGCGGATAACCAAACACGCCGGTGGAAATGGCCGGGAAAGCCACCGAGGACAGGCTGTTCTGCTCCGCCAGCATCAGCGCCTCCCGGTAGCAGGAGGCCAATAATTGGTCCGATGGCTCATCCACACCATACACAGGCCCCAGGCAATGGATGACGTGACGGTTGGGCAGTGCATGGGCCGAACTGATCACCGCCTGCCCACACCGGATCGGCGCCAGTGGGCGGCACTCCTGCGCCAGTCCCGGTCCGGCAGCGGAGTGAATCGCACCCGCCACCCCGGCACCGGGCATGAGCTGGGCATTCGCCGCATTCACGATGGCATCCATGTCCGGCTGATCCGCAATATTCCCTTGCACACATTCGACAGTCACCTGACTCATGGCAACGCCTCCTCGGTGCTTGAAATCACTGGCAAACCAACGCCGTTTGATGTGATTACTGGGTCTGGACCATTTCGTCGGTAACCTGGTAATCACCGTTCAGCCAACGCACCACCTCTCTGGCCGCCGGATGCTCGAATCCCTCGTAGCGGGTCTTCAGCGATCGCTTTTTCTCATCGCTGATTCGACCCAGGCCAGCATCCTGCAGCACCAGCAAGTCGGCATGAATCTGATCTGCCAGCTCCAGGCCCAGCACTTCCCGTGCTGCGTGGCGGAAGGAATGCATGTACTGGTAGTCGGGCCCCAGACGATAGGATTCCGCCAGGGTGATGGCCGGAATCTGGCTCAGTGTGGGCTGCAAGGCCGGATTGATGCCGTGCCCATGCAGGTAGGCCGCGTTGGCCGCCGGTCGGCCGGTAAAGCCACGTAAGTGCAGATGACGGGACATCCGATCGCCATCGTTGACCGGGTAGTTGTCCCACAGCACCGGCTTGCGCCCGAGCAGGTCACCCACCTTGCGAAGATGGCCCGGCGTAATCTCCCGGGAACAGACTTCTTCGCCGGTCCAGAACACATCGATGTCATGGTCCAACAGGCGCCCGAAGTTATAAAGGTAATCCGAAGGCCGGTCCCCGAATACCCGGTCCAGTACCGGGTCGTCCGAGTAGTAGCTGGGGCAAACGCTGAGGCGCTGAACCGACACCTGGTCCCGCACCCAGTGAACAATATCCGCCTGGGTCTGGGCCAGGTCTGGCGTGTCAGCGCGCATGTCGTCGAACAAGATGGCGAGTTCTTCGATACCGATGTGCTCCAGCCAGATCAGTTTCTGGGCCAGTGCCTCCCGGGCAGCATCGTCGAAGTGATTGAAGATCTCATAGGGGCTCAACCCAACGCCAAAGCGGACGCCCTGTTCCCGACAGGTCCGGGCAAAATGTTTCAGCTCCGCCCGGGCTTCTGGCGGATGGGGTTCCTGCCAGCGCCGACGCAGGAACGGATCCGCCTTGGGAGCGTAAAGATAAAACCCATAGCCATGGGGTGCCAGAGCCTGAACCAGATGGCGCCGATCCTCCCAACTCCAGAGCGGCCCGTAGAACCCCTCGATCACGCCCAGTGTGATACTCATGGCTACACCTCCTTGTATGAATTGGCGTGGAAACCGGGCTACGCCGCCAGCTGCGGACAATAACATCGGCCAAGGTTAGGGCCTGTCACCAAAGCCGGCTATTATAGCCACAGGCCCCGGGAATTATTTATGACCGCATCCACTCAACGACTTGCCAGCCTTGATGCCCTGCGGGGGCTGGCCGCACTGGCGGTGGTGCTGTTTCACTACCTGCCCTATTACAACACGCTCTACGGCCATTCCTTCAATTTATCAGACAACAGCGAATGGCTGCTAAGCTTTGGCCGTTACGGGGTCCACGTGTTTTTCATTATCAGTGGCTTCGTTATTTTCATGACCCTTGAAAAGACCAGCCACGCTCGCTGGTTTGGCTTGGCACGCGCCTTTCGACTGTTACCGGCCCTGTGGGCTGGCATTGCACTCACCTACCTGTCGGTCCAGTGGCTGGGTCCTGAAGATCGGGCCGTCAGCTTTGGCACCGCACTGCTGAACACCACCCTGATGCACGAATACCTGGGGGCCGAACATGTAGATGGCGCCTACTGGAGCCTGGTGATCGAGGTAACCTTCTACGGCTGGATGGCACTGTTGTTCTTCGGCCTGCGCAGCTGGCATCAACTCAGAACCCTGCTGACACTCTGGGTCGCCATCAGCTACGCTGGCGTAATCTGGTGGAAACAGATTCCCGAGCCACTGGAATTCCTGATCAAAGACCTGCTGTTCGTCAAATACGCTCCGCTGTTTGTCACCGGCATGCTGATCTACCGCCGCTACCGTCACGGCCCTGGCAGCCACTGGGACACGCTCCTGCTGTTGATGAGTATCGGCCATGGGCTGGTTGCCTACAAATCGCCCTATAACATCTTTGTCCTGCTCTGCCTCGGGCTGTTTACCCTGGCCGTATTCGGGTGGGCCAACTGGCTGGCCAACCGTCCGCTGCTCTGGCTGGGCAGTCTCTCCTACAGCCTCTATCTGCTGCACCAGAACATCGGCTATGGCGTGATGGACCTGAGCTACGCGTCCGGACTGCCCGGCTGGCTGGGGGTGGTGCTGGCGCTGACCACGGCCCTTACGCTGGCAGCACTGGTGCACTACACCATTGAAAAACCCGCCCTTTCAGCTTTCCGCCGCTGGCGACGCCGAAGCGAGAAGCCGGCGGCATCCGCCCTGACGGAATGACGTGCCTCAAACGCAGTCGTTCCGATTGTTGTCTAGACTGTCTGTCATCGCCAATGGTCACCCCGTTG
The DNA here is from genome assembly GCF_019931195.1 of Marinobacter sp. F4216. GTDB lineage: Bacteria > Pseudomonadota > Gammaproteobacteria > Pseudomonadales > Oleiphilaceae > Marinobacter > Marinobacter suaedae. The sequence continues at coordinate 199,327 of NZ_JAIOUO010000004.1, forward strand.
CCCGGACAACATCCGCTGTAGGAGCCCACCATGGAAATAAAAACCTATGAGGAGCTGATTGACTGGACGCGCCAGCTGCATGCCCACCTGGCAAGAAGCCTTCAGGCATCAGCCGAGAAAGCCACGGATGAACGAGCCCGCGCCCTGCTGGATTACATCAGCACCCATGAAGCCAAGCTGGAACAGGCAGTGGCTGAATTCGAGAAACAGGCCGACCCCAAGGCCATGCATACCCGGCTGTACGATTACGCGAATCACAAGCCCATTGAATCCCACCGGACCATTGATACCCACTACGCCGAGCTGGGCTTCTCCGACATCGAACGGGAAGTCTTTGATTTTCATGACCAGGTTATGGACCTGTATGACACCTTGATCGGCAAGGCAGAAATCCCCGAGGCCAAAGCCCTGCTGGAAGACCTCAAGGCCCTGGAAGAGCACGAGGCCATGCGCCTGGCTCGCCAGATCGGTAGCGCTGATGACCTGTAGCCGCCTAAGACCAAGGTCGTAAACCGCCCCCTTTTTGTTCAGTTTTCCTACTACAATTGCTAACTTGAACGCCCGATAAGCGCTGGCTCTTTCCCAACGGAATGGGCTTATAAATAAAATGAGTAGAGGTAAGAAGAGCAATGAAGATTCGTTCTGTTCTTTCCGCGGCCGTGCTGGCCGTGAGCACTGTGTTCGCATCCACGCAGGCCCTCGCACAGGAAAAATTCACTCTGCGTCTGGCAGAAACCTGGGGCCCGAACTTCCCGATTTTCGGTGAAGCTACCAAGAACATGGCCGAGATGGCCGAAAAGATGTCCGATGGCCGCCTGCGCATCCGCATCGATTCCTCCAACAAGCATAAGGCTCCGTTCGGCGTCTTCGACATGGTCAAGGCCGGCCAGTACGACATGGGCCACTCGGCCTCCTACTACTGGAAAGGCAAGGTGCCCAACACCCTGTTCTTCACCAGCATGCCATTTGGCATGACTGCGCAGGAGCAGTATGCCTGGTTCTACTACGGCGATGGCATGGAGCTGATGCAGGAAGTGTATGAGCCCCATAACCTGATGTCCTTCCCGGGTGGCAACACCGGCATCCAGATGGGCGGCTGGTTCCGCAAGGAAATCAACTCCATTGACGACCTGCAGGGCCTGAAAATGCGTATTCCGGGCTTTGCCGGCGAAGTCTTCGCCGAAGTCGGCGTCAGCCCCACCAACATTGCCCCGGGCGAGCTGTACACCGCGCTCGAGCGTAATACCATCGACGCCGTTGAATGGGTAGGCCCGGCTCTGGACCTGCGTCTGGGCTTCCAGCAGATCGCCGATTACTACTATACCGGCTGGCACGAGCCTGCCACCGAACTGCAATTCCTGGTGAACAAGAAGACCTGGGAAAAGCTGCCGGCTGACCTGCAGGAGATCCTGCGTATCTCGATGCGTACCGCCGCCTACGACATGCTGATCCAATCCCAGCATGAAAATGCCAAGGCCTGGGCCACCATCAAAGAAGAGCATCCGGAGCTGCAGGTTAAGCAATTCCCGGAAGAGGTGTTTGAAGCCATGTACAAGGCTAACAAGAAGCTTCTGAAAGAAGCGGCTGAGGGTGACGAACTGGCGTCCCGGATTGTTGCCTCCCAGGAGGAATATCTGGAGAAGTCCCGCGCTTACACGGATATTTCCGAGCGCGCATACCTCAACACCATGGCTGAAGTCGAGTAAGATAGAGGCCGTCAAAGAGCCGGGATCGCTCTGAGCGATCCCGGTTTTGTTGTTTATAGGGAGTCGATCGACGACGACCAGAGAGCAAAACGCACCAGACCGCGAGGCGGAGGGTTTTTGATGCAGTGGATAATTAAACTCGACGAAGGCCTCGGCCGTTTATCCACGTTCTGTGGGTGGATTGCCTGTATTGCCATGATCCTGATGACGGCCAACGTGTTTTACGATGTGGTCGCCCGATACCTGTTTAACTCGGTTTCCATCGGAATGCAGGAAATGGAGTGGCATCTCTATTCCGTTGTCTTCCTGTTAGGTATCCCCTACGCCCTGCGGGCCGATGGCCACGTTCGGGTGGACGTGTTCTACGCCAGATGGGGTAACAAGGCCAAGGCCTGGGTCAACCTGATCGGCGCCGTCATTTTTGTGCTGCCCTTTGCTTACCTGATCGGCACCTACGGTTACGAGTTCGCCCTGGACTCCTACAAGATGGGCGAAAGCAGTGGTGACCCCGGTGGCCTGCCGCATCGCTTCATCATCAAAGCGGTTATTCCTTTTTCTGCCTTTTTCATCGCCACCGCCGGCCTGGGCATGATCACCCTCGCCCTACGGGTTATGTCCGGTGAGAAAAGCTACGAAGTCGAGCACAGCGCAGGAGGTCTGGCATGATCGGAATCATCATGTTTGGTGTCGCCCTCGTCATGCTGATGCTGGGCTTCCCGGTGGCGTTCACCTTTGGTGGCGTGGCCCTGTTCTTCGGTGTCCTTGCTGAGGGCATGGATCTGTTTGCCTTCATGCCCTTCCGCATCATGAGCGTGATGCAGAATACCGTATTGATGGCCGTGCCCCTGTTCATTTTCATGGGAGTGGTGCTGCAGCGCACCCGACTGGCTGAACAACTGCTGACCTCCATGGGCCGGCTGTTTGGCGGACTGCCCGGGGGCCTGGCCATTTCGACCATTCTGGTAGGGGCGCTGCTGGCCGCATCAACCGGTGTGGTGGGCGCCAGCGTGGTGGCCATGGGTCTGATTTCCCTGCCGGTCATGCTGGCCCACAAGTACGACAAACGCCTGAGTACCGGTACCATCTGTGCCTCCGGTACCCTGGGGCAAATTGTTCCACCCTCCATCATCCTGATCATCCTTGGGGATGTACTGGGGCTGCCCGTGGGCGATCTGTTCAGGGCCGCCGTCTGGCCAGGAGTGGTGCTGATTGGCCTGTACATCATCTATATTCTGATCCTTACCCGGCTCAAGCCGGAAACCGCCCCGGCCATGCCCGAGGACCCGACGCGCTCCCGCAAGCAGGAAATCGTCTCGGCCCTGCTGGCGATCATCCCGCCACTGGCACTGATCATCGTGGTGCTGGGCTCCATCTTCAGCGGCATCGCCACGCCGACCGAATCTTCGGCCCTGGGCGGCGTTGGTGCAATCATCCTGGCGATAATCTACCGCCAGTTCTCCTTCAAGATGGTCTGGGACAGCGCCAAGGACACGGTGAAAGTCACAGCAATGGTGTTCGCCATCCTGATCGGGGCAACGGCCTTCTCCATGGTGTTCAGCTACACCGGTGGCGACTACCTCCTGGAAGACTGGCTGCACGCGCTGCCAGGCGAGCAGTGGGGCTTCATTATTCTGGCCATGCTGGTGATTCTGGTGCTGGGCTTTTTCATCGACTTCGTGGAGATTTCCTTCATCATCGTACCAATCCTGGCGCCGGTGGCCGAAGCCATGGGCATCAATATGCTCTGGTTCGCCATCCTGATTGCCATGAACCTGCAAACCAGCTTCCTGACCCCACCCTTCGGGTTCTCGCTGTTCTACCTGAAAGGGGTGGCCCCACCGGAAGTACGAACGGTAGACATCTACCGGGGCATTATTCCGTTTATTGCCATACAGATACTGGTCCTGGCACTGATCGTGATCTTCCCGGAATGGTTCGGGATGAGTTCAACCTACTGACGCCAACTGGAACCGGGCTCCTGGAGCCCGGTTTTTTTTGGCCTTGAGCACCCTGCCCTTGCACTACCTACATTCCTTTCTGGCCTATTCCAACCTGACAAAACTGGACCTTTTTCTATACTTAACTTAGGCATGGCGATTCTCAGACCCGTAGTCGGGCCAAGCCCTTACGCAGCGTCCTCCGCCAGCACGGCGTTGAGATCAGGAAGGGAGAAATGGATTTATGACCGAGAATACCGCTCAGAAAACCGAGCAGACGAGATCGGCAGGCAAGGCCCACGTGCTGACCCTTCCTACCGAGGCCCGCAACGCCGACCGACAGCCCCATACGTACGAACGCTGGCTGGTCGCCAAGCTCATGCGTATGGCGGGCTCGCCACCCATCCGCTTCCGGCTGTGGAATGGCGATGTGATCGAGCCCGAGAAGGCCGAGGCCCAGTTCGTCATCCATTTAAAAGATCCCAAAGCCCTCTACTCCCTGGTGGCCAATCCCAACCTGGCCTTTGGCGACCTGTACAGCGCAGGCCGGCTGGACGTGGAAGGCGATTTGCCCGAATTAATGGAAGCCCTGTACCGTTCGGTACACCGGGCCAAACAACAGTGGCCACGCTGGCTGGATGCCGTGTGGCGCAACCACAACCCGCGCTCCACCGGCATCAGTGAAGCCAAGGAAAACATTCATCACCACTACGACCTGGGCAACGAGTTTTACCGCCTTTGGCTGGACCAGGCCGCTATGCAGTACACCTGCGCCTACTACGAAAAACCGGACCTGACACTAGAACAAGCTCAGCTGGCCAAGCTGGAACATGTATGCCGGAAACTGCGCCTGAAACCCGGCATGACCGTCGTGGAGGCCGGTTGCGGCTGGGGTGGTCTGGCTCGTTACATGGCCCGCCACTATGGCGTGAAGGTGTACTCCTATAACATCTCCAGGGCGCAACTGGATTATGCCCGCGAGGAATCGCGCCGGCAGGGACTGGATCATCTGGTGACCTACGTCGAGGACGATTACCGGAACATTGCGGGCGAATACGATGCCTTCGTCTCCATCGGCATGCTGGAACACGTTGGTAAGGACAACTTTCCCGCCCTGGCCGAGCTGATCAAACGCAGCCTGAAGCCGGGGGGGCTGGCACTGCTGCACAGCATCGGCCGAAACCGCCCCATGCTGATGAACGCCTGGATCGAGAAACGCATCTTTCCCGGCGCCTACCCGCCGAGCATCGGCGAATTCATGTCCATTTGCGAACACTCGGATTTCTCCGTACTGGATGTGGAGAACCTTCGGTTGCATTACGCCCAGACGCTTAGGCACTGGATGGAACGCTTTACCGAGAATCAGGCCCGGGTCACCGACATGTACGACGCCCATTTCACCCGGGCATGGCAGATGTACCTGGCCGGCTCCATCGCCGCCTTCCGGGCGGGTTCCCTGCAATTGTTCCAGGTGGTGTTTACCCACGGTGGCAACAACCAGCTGCCGCAAAACCGGTGTGACATCTACAGCTCGCCTGCCGCGCCGGAGGATGTCTGATGGAGTACTACGACCTGATCATCGTGGGTGCGGGCCCCGCGGGCTCCACCCTTGCCCATCGGTTGCAAAACACCGGCAAGCGGGTGCTGATCATCGACAAACAGACCTTTCCCCGGGACAAGACCTGCGCCGGCTGGGTCACCCCAGCAGTCTTCGAATCCCTGGACATCGACCTGAATGATTACCGGAAGGGCCGGACCCTGCAGCCCATCCAACGATTCCGCATTGGCATGATGGGGCAGCCGGCGGTAGAAAATGACCACCACAAAGTGGTCAGCTACGGCATCCGGCGGTGTGAATTCGATGCGTACCTGCTTGACCGGGTGGCGTCTCCGAAAGCACTTGCCACACAGGTCAAATCGATTGAACGCCAGTCTGGCAACTGGGTGATCAACAACACCTGGGAAGCGCCCCTGCTGATTGGTGCCGGTGGTCATTTCTGCCCGGTCGCCCGTTTGCTGGGTGAGGGCCCCGGCAGCCACGAGACCATCGTCGCTGCCAAAGAAGTCGAATTCGAAATGACTCACGAGCAGGCAGAACTGTGCCAGGCCCGGGGCGACACGCCGGAACTCTGGTTTTGTAAAGACCTCAAGGGCTACGCCTGGGTATTCCGTAAGGGCAACTACCTGAACATCGGACTGGGCCGGGAGGATAACCAGAAGCTGACCGACCACCTGGAAAGCTTTGTTGAAGAAATGAAAGCTTCCGGGCGCATCCCGAACGACCTCCCCGGCCGTTTTAAAGGCCACGCCTACCTTCTTTACGCCCACGCCGAACGCCCGCTGGTGGACGACGGCATTATGCTGATTGGTGACTCCGCCGGACTGGCCTACACCCAGAGCGGTGAAGGCATTCGCCCTGCCATTGAGTCCGCCATGATGGCCGCTGACGTCATACGCGATGCCTCGGACTACTCGGCGGCGTCCCTGCAGGTATACGGCGACGCCATCGCCGAGCGCTTTGGCACCCGGGCCACCGACATGGAACCCGCCTGGCAAGTACCGGACTGGGTCAAAATGCCCCTGGCCAGCGCGCTGATGCGCTCACACTGGTTCACTCGCAAGGTGGTAACGGAGAAATGGTTCCTGCACCAGGAAACACCGCCGCTGAAACGGGCGGTGTGATCTCCTCCCTCAATCAACGTAAAAAAGGCGGCCCCATGGCCGCCTTTTTTAGCTTATTAGAAAGGATGTGTTACTGACCCAAGTAACTGCGATACATCCAAACGGTTTTTTCCTGCTGGGAAATGTAATCACTCATCAGAGCAACGGTACCTTCATCTTCCGCCTCGCCGGCAAGACTGAGCAGATCGCGTTGTTTGGCAATCAGCGTCGCAAAACTCTCTGCGATGTAGCCGACCGCCTCCTTGCCGTTCGACACGTCTTTGCGTTCGGGAACGGCTGACGCCTGGATGTAATCACTGTAGGCGTGGGCCGGTGTGTGTCCGAGCGTCAGAACACGCTCTGCAATCTCATCGATCTTCAGTAGCAAATCGGTATAGAGCTCTTCAAACTTCACGTGCAGTTCGAAAAAGTTATCCCCTTTGATGTTCCAGTGATAACCGCGCACGTTCATGTAGAAGATCTGATAGTTTGCCAGCAGATCGTTCAGGGCCTCTGTCAAACCGGCTGTTTTGTCCGTATCCAATCCGATGAAATTCTTGGTCATGGTTGGCTCCTTCTGCTTTCCGCTGAATCAATAAGCCTCACATTACGGACCCAAGGCTTGTTGAGCCAGTGAAGTTAGCCAATCCACCGGATAGTTGCACCCTATGACAATCCGGCTTTAAATAGTTTTATAATTACTTTATCCGAGTCATCAGACGCCGGGACCACACTCCATGCAACCTTCTGCCGGCTCCTGTCCGATACTCAGGTTGCGGTTCAGCTGCTTCAAAGCGGTCCTTAAACCCTCCTCCACCACCGGATGGTAGAACGGCATCTCGAGCATCTCACTGACCGTTAATCGCCGTTGCACGGACCACGCCAGCAGATGGGCCATATGCTCGGCTGCCGGTGCAAACAGCTCGGCGCCCAGAAACTGTCCGGTTCCCTGCCGGGCGTACACCCGCAGCAAGCCCCGGTTCTTGCCCATGATCAGGCTCCGCCCCTGGTCTTCAAACGACACTTCCCCTACCGCAAAACAACCTTTGTACTCCTCATCCACCTCATCCAGCGTCAGCCCCACGGAGGCGATCTGGGGATCCGTAAACACAATCGCCAGCGGCGTCCGGCGGAGCCCGGCGCGCACCTCCGGATAGGCAGCGGCATTGTCCCCGGCAATACGTCCTTCATCAGCGGCCTCGTGCAACAGCGGCTTCAGCTGGTTGGCATCGCCGGCAATGAAGATATGACTGTCGCCACACCGCATGGTGTAGCGATCAAAACTTGGTACCCCGCTGTCCTCCAGATCAACACCAGCGTTCTGGATATCCAATCCATCCACATTGGGCTGCCGCCCGGTAGCCGCCAGCACGTAGTCAAAGGTTTCGGTAATCTGCCCCTGTTCCGGGTGCCGGTAAGTGATTGCGACCCCATCGTCTGTGCGCTCCAGGTGCTTAACGTCCGCGTCGGGGTCGAGAGGAAATTCTTGATTGAAGGTTCCCAGGGCGTATTCCCTGATCGCATCATCCCGGATCGGTCCGACCGCGCCACCGAGGCCAAACATGCGCACCCGAACCCCAAGCCGGCTTAACGCCTGCCCCAATTCCAGCCCGATCACGCCCGGGCCAAACACCGCGACGGAGTCCGGCAAATCCTGCCATTCAAAGATATTGTCATTGATCACCAGACGGTCCCGGGCTTCCTCGAGCATTTTGGGAACCGCTGACCGGGACCCGGTGGCGATAATGATCCGCTCGGCCTGGATTTCCAGATCAGACGTACGGTCACGTTCCACCATCAACCGGTGTGGATCCACGAACCGGGCATGGCCCAGCACCCGATGCTCCTCGGGCAGCTTCTCGACCGAGCGGATCACGCCCTCCACAAACTGATCCCGCTCCCGGCGAACCCGGTTCATAACCGCTTGCCCGTCTATCCGAACCTGTCCGGCCGTGACACCAAAGAGCGAGGCGTTCGCCATCTGATGCGCGCTATCAGCGGCGGCGATCAACAGCTTGCTGGGCATACACCCCACCCGGGCGCAGGTAGTACCGTACTGGCCCGCCTCGATCATCACCACCCGGTCGGTTACCTTTCGCACACGCTGGTAGGCCACCAGGCCAGCCGTGCCCGAGCCAATAATCGCGACATCCACATCACGCTTTTCCATCCAATACTCTCCTTGCCGGTGATCCGGTAACGGGATGCTCGTCGGCAACCCGGGTGTCTTTTCAGTATAGAAGCCGTTGCAACCCATCCGGAGATCCGGGGCGGACACGCCCGGCGAATTGGCTTAAGCTGTCGCCCTGCTAAAACGACGGCCAGAGGAGATGGAAACGGCGTGCAAAACTATTGGGCGGAATTCGTGACGGTAGCCGTGGTGCACTTGCTGGCAGTGGCCAGCCCGGGGCCGGATTTTGCCGTGATGCTGAGGCAAGCTCTGAGCCAGAGCCGCAGCAACGCCCTGCTAACGGCTCCGGGAATTGGCCTGGGCATTCTGGTGCACGTAAGCTATTCGCTGCTGGGAATAGGGCTGCTGATACAACAGTCGGTATGGTTGTTTAATGTGCTCAAGGTCGTCGGCGCCCTCTACCTCACCTGGATCGCCCTGCAATGCCTGAAGGCCAGGGCTGGCGATGTGCAACTGGAAAGCGCAACGGGACGCGGACAGACCGGCTTCGCGGCGTTTCGGCTGGGGTTCCTGACCAACACCCTCAACCCCAAAGCGACCCTGTTTTTTGTATCCCTGTTTTCCGTGGTGATCAGTCCGGATACCCCGGTGCTGATGCAGGCCGGCTACGGTCTATACATGGCGCTGGCCACAGGCCTGTGGTTTTCCCTGGTGGCGGTTTGCTTCACCATGCCCAGGGTGCGACAGCAGTTCACGCGCTTCGGCCACTGGCTCGACCGCCTCATGGGTGGCGTGCTCCTGCTGCTTGCCGGGCAGCTCCTGCTGGCTACAGTGAGCGGATCAGAGCCTCCGTCTGCGCCCAGCCCAGACACGGATCGGTAATCGAGCAGCCGTAGATCAGGTCCTCGCCATCGTTCTGGCGGCCTGGCTCGAGGAAGCTTTCCAGCATCAATCCCCGAATATGGCGCAGTCCGTTACGCTGCTGTTCCATCACCTGCCGGGCAATATCCACCTGACGCTCGGCCTGCTTGCAGGCGTTGTCATGACTGCAATCGACCATGACCGACGTCAGCAGTTCATGTTCGGCAAGATTGGCCGCAGCCGCAGCAATACTGTCAGCATCGTAGTTGGTGATGCCCCGACCGCCCCGCAACACCAGATGGGTGTCCGGGTTGCCACTGGTGCTGATCATGGCTGGCGCACCGGTGGCGGATACGCCCATATGATGATGGGGATGCGCCGCCGATTTCATGGCATTGATGGCAACACTGACCCCGCCATCGGTTCCGTTCTTGAAGCCCACGGGCATTGGCAAGCCGCTGACCATTTCACGGTGTACCTGGGATTCTGTGGTGCGGGCACCGATGGCCGTCCAGCTCACCAGATCACCCAGGTAATCCATAGCGAAGGGACTCAGTGCTTCGGTGGCGAGTGGTAAGCCCATGGCAGACAGGTTAGACAGCAGCCGGCGGGACCGGACCAGACCACTGTGTATATCACCGCTGCCGGTGCGCTCAGGATCGTACAGCAGACCTTTCCAGCCAACACTGGTACGGGGCTTTTCCAGGTAGGCCCGCATCACGATAAGGAAGCGGTCACTTACCTCGTCCGCCAGGCGCTTGAGCTTTTCACCGTATTCCAGCGCCGCCACTTCGTCGTGAATGGAGCAAGGCCCGACCACCAGCAAGGTACGGTGATCATCGCCCCGAAGGATGTTTCGAATCGCCGACCGATGCTTCGCAATCCGTTGCGCCACGCCAGCTTCCAGTGGCATGGCCGCCCGCAGGGCTTCCGGTGTCGGCAGTGCAGTTTCCGTGCGCCGTCCTTTCATGGCTTCAGACGCTACCTCGTTCAGTACCTCGGTGCTTGGCGGCATGTTCATGTCAGTGGTCCCATTTCCCTGTGTCAGAATCAAAAAAGCCCCGGCTGGGCTACCAGTCGGGGCTTTTTGAATCCGGTGGCAGCCTGGTTTGTCTGCCGGGCTGCCTTCCTCGTTGTTCGTTTGATGAAGATCTTACGGGCGGCCCGGGCTCTGGCTAAAATAAAAGCCATAACCAAACCACCAAGAAAACACAGCAGCGCCTGCCGCCTTCAGGTTTTCACCGAAAGCGCTCAGAACGTTCAATTGACAGGTAGCGTGTGTCGTCTTCATGCTGATCAATATATACCCTGCATTTCGGGCTTGGCAACCCCGAAAGCCCAAAGATCCGAATTCGTCGACCAAAGACGGGACCGCTCATGACTGATGTTCAAAACGTTCGCCTATGGAACCGGCCTTCGATTCTGACCCTGGCCACCGCCCTGCTGCTCGCACTCTCCCTGACGGGAAACACGGCTCAGGCGCAAACAGACACACGAATCTACGACGTACAGAATCGCGCTGCTGAAGACATCGCAAGCCAGATCCGTGATCTCTACCAGGACACATCCATGACCGTCACCGCAAGGGGGCAGCGGCTCGTGGTTCGGGGGGACAGCCAGATTCTGGAGGAAGTTGGCACACTGGTCACCGTGCTGGACGTGGCGCCGGTTCAACTGAGAGTGACGGTTCGATCCAGGGAGGATATTGGCGGTAAACGCTCCGGCGCGGGAGTCTCCGGCTCCTCCAACCAGCTGACACTGAATGCCGAACGCAAGGTCATCAGCACCAGCAGCTCCCGACAGCGAAGCCTGATTGTGCAGGACGGTCAGTCCGCCCACATCACCTCCGGCCAGGTCCGTACCCTGCCCTTCGCCATTCAGGGAGGGCGCAACCCGGCGGCCATACTGGAACGGGTTGAGACCCGCAGCGGTTTCCTGGTCAGCCCGCAGATGATTTCCGACCAGGCGATTGAGTTGAACATTATGTCGTTCGAGGAAGACCCCGCGGCCCTACCGGGCTACGACACCGAAGCGGTGGTTACCATGCGGCGGGTAGAGCCCGGCCAATGGGTGTCACTGGGCAGCACATCAACCCAAACGAGCAATCGGCAATCCGGCATAACGTACAGTGTGAATGGCAATCAGGCCCAGTCCATGAGCTACGAAGTGAAAGTAGATATCCTGCCCTGACGGTCAGGCATGAAGTTCATGCAGAAGCACGTCCCGGGCCTCGTTGATCTTGGCCGCTAAATAGTCGTTTCCGCCGCGGTCCGGGTGGAGCTTCTGTATCAGCCGGCGGTGGGCAGCAACGATCTCGTCCTCGCCACAACCAGGGGCGACGCCAAGAACCTCGCAAGCCTCCGACCGGGTCATCATCGAACGGTCAACCGGACCCTGTTGCCGGCCCTGCCTGGGGCCATGACTACCCGGCCCCAGATGTTCTTTGACGCGAGGCACCAGCGACAGCAACCCCGGCAGTTTGCGCAATAAGGGAATAAGTGCTGCGACGGCGGCAGTTAACACGTGCACCCTGCCGGTCAGCACCATAAACAGCAGCAGCGCCCCACCAGCCACCAACGCGATTTTCCAGACAGCGTCCTTTTTCTTCTCCGGGCTGAGCGCCCCCCACTTCTTGAGGATAACGAAGGCGGCGGCCGTCAGTGCGATGCCCAGAATCCAGTGCATGGTCAATCCCTTGGAAACAAACAGATACGTATTGTGTCACTTGAAGATGCCACGGTTCCAGCACAAAGCCAATCGCACAACCAATCCATTCGTACTGGTCTGTACGTAATGGGGCGGGCAATCGAGTGACAAAACCAGGCCCGTTTTGTAGGATGCTACCCTTTTCAGGGCAGATGCCAATCAGCAAAGACCTTGAGGTGGTTGCGGTTACCAGGCCGTGACAGCGCCGGTCTGTTGATTGGCCTGAACTCTTAACCAGACTGAACTCCGTTTTTCAGGACCCGTCATTATGCGCACAGCTTCCCGCTTCGTGATCGTACTCATTTTTCTCGGTGCCGTTCTCGGTGGCATCTTTGGCTACAAGTTCTACCAGTTCAGCCAGTTCAAGGAGATGATGAGCAAGCCGCAGCCGCCGGTTCAGATTTCCGCGGTTGACGCGACAAAGGAATTCTGGACTCCGGCCATCAAAGCCGTTGGCAGCATCGAGGCGGTGAATGGTGTTCAGGTGGCCAACGAGGTGCCGGGTGTTATTCAGTCCATCAATTTTGAATCCGGCGACTCCGTCAAACAGGGCGACGTCCTGATCCGACTGAACACCGACATCGATGAAGCGGCGCTGAGAACCCGTCGTGCAGAGGCGGAGCTGGCCGCTCAGGAATTCAAGCGCGTGTCGGACCTGCTACCCAAGCGGGCGGTATCCCAGTCCCAGTATGACGAAGCCAAGGCCAACTTTGACGCAGCCCGGGCCAGGGTTAACGAAGCCGAGGCCACGCTGAGCAAGAAGGTGATTCGCGCTCCGTTCGACGGCACCCTCGGCATTCGCATGGTGGACCAGGGCGAATACATCGCCACCGGCACGCCGATTGTCGAGGTCAACATGCTGGACCCGATCTACGTGGATTACACACTGTCTGAAAAGAACCTGCCGGAAGTGGCCACCGGCTACCCGGTGGTTGCCACCGTAGCAGCGGTACCGGACCAGCAGTTTGCCGGTGAAGTCAGCGCCATTAACACCTCGGTGAACCCGGAAACCCGTACAGTGCGTATCCGCGCCACCGTGAGCAACGACGGCAACCAGCTGCGCCCGGGCATGTTCGCCACCGTGATGACCCGCCAGCCGAAAGACGACGAAGTGATTACCGTGCCTCGTACTGCGGTGTCCTACAACACCTACGGTGACTTTGTCTTTGTGGTGGAGGAAAACGACGAGGGCATTCTGGTGGTGAACCGTCGGACCGTGGACACCGGTGAGACCCGAGAAGGCCGTGTCGCGGTTCTGTCCGGCCTGGAAGAAGGCGAGACTGTGGTGTCCAAGGGTCTGCTCCGCCTGCGCGCCGGCCAGTCGGTGGAAATTCAGCAGGAGGCGGATGCCGCCGCGGAGGCCACTGACTGATGAAATTCACCGACATATTTATCCACCGTCCAGTATTGTCGACGGTGGTCAGCCTGTTGATCCTGCTGCTCGGTGCCCGGGCCGCACTGGAAATGGAAATCCGCCAGTACCCGGAGCTGGAAAGCACTACAGTGACGGTGACCACCGCCTATCCTGGCGCCAGCTCGGATCTGGTCAAGGGATTCATCACCACACCGCTGCAGCAGGCCATTGCCGAGGCCAGTGGCATTGATTACCTGACCTCGACCAGCTCCCAGGGCGTTTCCACCATCGAAGCAAATATGGTGCTGAACTACGATGCCAACGATGCGCTGGCGGAAATCCAGGCCAAGGTGGCCAGTCAGCGTAACGTGCTGCCTGCCGAAGCCCAGGATCCGGTGATCACCTCCACCACTGGCGATTCCACGGCCCTGATGTACATCGCCTTTTACAGCGAAGAGCTGGCCGTACCGCAGATCACCGATTACCTCACCCGGGTGGTTCAGCCCCGCTTGCAGGCACTGTCCGGCGTGGGCAAGGCCGACCTGATCGGCCGCAAGTACGCGCTGCGAGTCTGGCTGGATCCGGAGCGGTTGGCCGCGGTGGACATGACCCCACCAGAAGTGGCCGCCAAACTGCGGGCCAACAACTACCAGGCAGGCGTCGGCAACACCAAAGGCAAGTACACGGAAATCGCCTTGACCAGCGACACCGATGTCGCGGATCCGGATCAGTTCCGCCAGCTGGTGGTGAAGCAATCCGGCGGCACCCAGATCCGCCTGCAGGACATTGCCCGGGTGGAACTGGGCTCGGAATCCTATGATCAGCTCGCGCTTTATAAGGGCCAGCCCGCTACGTACGTGGCTATCGAACTGGCCCCCGGCGCGAACCCACTGACCGTCGCCGGACTGGTGAAAGATACCCTGCCGGACATTGAGAGCCAGCTGCCTTCAGGCCTGAAAGTACGCCTGTCTTACGATGCCTCCGAGTTTATTGACGACTCCATCAACGAGGTAATCAAGACGCTGCTGGAAGCCATGGTTATTGTGTTGGTGGTGGTGTTCCTGTGCCTGGGTTCAATCCGGGCGGCCATCGTTCCCTCTGTGGCGGTTCCCCTGTCGCTGATCGGGGGCGCCTTCGTCATGTTGCTGCTTGGTTTCTCCCTCAACCTGCTGACTCTGCTATCCATGGTGCTGGCCATCGGTCTGGTGGTGGACGACGCCATCATCATGGTGGAAAACGTGCACCGGCACATCGAGCAGGGAGCCTCCCGCTTCGATGCAGCGATTCAGGGCGCGCGGGAAATGGCAGTGCCCATTATTGCAATGACCACCACCCTGGTGGCGGTCTATGCCCCGATTGGTTTCATGGGCGGCCTCGTCGGTTCTCTGTTCACCGAGTTTGCCTTTACCCTCGCCGGTGCTGTGGTCATTTCCGGTATCGTAGCGCTGACTCTGTCGCCCATGCTGTCCGGCAAGGTGCTCAAGCCTCACGGCGAATCCGGCATGTTCGAGCAGGTAGTCGAACGCTCCTTCAACGGCCTCGCCAACGGCTACAAGAAAGCGCTTGGTTCCATGATGGAAACCAAGTCGGTGGTGGTATTTTTCGCCCTGGTCGTCCTGGCATCCATCTACTTCATGGCCATGATGAGCAAGAGTGAACTGGCCCCCACCGAAGACCAGAGCATTTTGTTCTATCAGGGCCTCGGTCCTCAGACAGCAACCCTGGATTACCTGCAGGAACACGGTGATGAGATGCAGGACCGCATGTCCCAGCTTCCGGGGTACAGCGAGGACTTCATGATCATCGGCTTTACCGGACCGAATGCCGTGTTCGGTGGTTACAAGCTCGAGCCCTGGAGTCAACGAGAGGTCTCGCAGTTCGAGGTTCAGCCCATGCTGGATGCCGAACTTAAGAAAGTAACGGGGCTGCAGACGGCCGTGTTCCCGCGCCCCTCCCTGCCGGGTGCGGGCGGCGGCCTGCCGTTCCAGTTCGTGATCACCACCGGCAACGATTATGCCCAGCTCGATCAGGTGGCCAGTGAAATACTCGGCGAGGCGATGGGCAGTGGCAACTTCATGTTCCTGCGCAAGTCGATCAACTTCGACCGTCCCGTCACCCGTATTCATGTGGACCGGGACCGGGTCGCGGACCTTGGCCTGTCCATGCAGGATGTCGGTCAGGTACTTTCCAGCATGCTTGGCGGCGGCTACATCAACCGCTTCAGCATGGAAGGTCGCTCTTATCAGGTGATTCCTCAGGTGGAGCAAAGCTTCCGTCTGGACGAACAGGCCCTGAACGACTACTACGTACGAGCCGATTCGGGCGAACTGGTTCCGCTCGGCAGCGTGGTCAGCTTCAACCGGGACATCGAACCCTCGAGCCGAACCCAGCTGAACCAGCAGAACTCGGTCACCCTCGAAGGCGTGGTTATGCCGGGCGTGGCAGCCGGTGACGCCATGGCGTTCATGGAAAGCACCGCAGCGGAAGTTCTGCCCCAGGGCTTCACTTACGATTACACCGGCCAGAGCCGCCAGTTGGCGAATCAGGGCAGCGCCCTGGTGGTGACCTTCTTCCTGTCACTGCTGGTCATCTACCTGGTGCTGGCCGCCCAGTTCGAAAGCTGGCGTGATCCGTTCATCATCCTGGTGTCGGTCCCCATGTCGGTGGCGGGCGCCATGGCCTTTATCGTGCTCGGCTTTACCAGCATGAACATTTACAGCCAGGTAGGTTTGATCACCCTGATCGGGGTGGTTTCCAAGAACGGCATCCTGATCGTTGAGTTCGCCAACAAGCTGCAGATTGAGCAGGGCCTCAGCAAAACCAAGGCCGTGGTGGAAGCGGCAGCCATCCGGCTGCGTCCGATCATCATGACCTCACTGGCGCTGATCTTCGCCATGATCCCGCTGCTGATCGCCATCGGCCCCGGAGCGGAGAGCCGGTTTGCCATCGGCCTTACCATCAGCGCGGGCCTTGGCATAGGTACCCTGTTCACCATCTTCGTGCTGCCAGCGTTCTACATACTGCTGGCCCGGGACCACAGCAAAACGGCTCACTGATCAAGGTCGAACTAAAAGCCCGGTCACTGCAAAGTGCACCGGGCTTTTTTTCAGCATTCAGAAAAGGACAAGCACCTTTCTACCCTCTGGCCAATAAGTTAGGCTGTTATCGCATCCTCCCATGCATTACTGAGAGCAAGCCAACGTCGTGACTCTGGGTTCCCTATTCTGGCTTTTCCTGGCCGGCTTTGCCGTCTGGTACTGGTGGCGGGCCAAGGCCATCAAGGATTTTGTCCTGCAAGCCGCACATCGATACTGCAAGAGTATGGATGTGATGCTGCTGGACGATGCCGTCTACCTGCGTGGCTTGTGGTTCAAGCGGGACGACAACGGTCGTATCCGGGTCTGGCGCCGTTTCCTGTTCGACTTTACCTCCACCGGCGAAGAGCGCTACACTGGTCGGGTCATCATGCTCGGCCAGCGCATCCTGCACATGGAACTGGACCCCCACCGCTTTTCCTGAGCCCTCCCCCAAATGGGCGATACCCGCCTCTCCCCCATCGGCGAATACTTGATCCCGCATTAAAGACCGATGGCTGCATGGGCAGCCGTTACAAAAACAACAGGAGTCAATTATGCGTTCCCGTATGACCGCAGCGATTACGCTGGGGCTCGTATTGCTGTCAGCCTCATTCTTTTCACACGCAAGCTATACCAACACCCGCTACCCCATCGTGCTTGTCCACGGCGTTACCGGATTCGACACCATCGGCGGCCTGATCAACTATTTCCACACCATTCCCTGGAACCTGAGACGCAGCGGTGCCACCGTGCATAACGCCAGCGTCTCGTTCGTCAACAGCAGTGAGAAGCGCGGCCAGCAACTGGCCAGTTTCGTCAACAGTCTTGGCTACTCCAAGGTCAACCTGATGGCACACAGCCAGGGCGCGCCCACCTCCCGGGTCACCGCCTCGCTGATTCCTCACAAGATCGCCTCCATCACCTCCATCAACGGGGTGAACAAGGGTTCCAAGGTAGCCGACGTGATTCGCGGCATCATTCCACCTGGCAGTTATGTGGAAGGTGGCGCGGATGCCATTGCCCGCGCCCTGGGCGACATTGTGAACGAGCTGTCCGACGCCAATAACCCGCAGGATGGTGTTGCTGCGCTGGAAACCCTGACCACACGGGGTACCACCGCGCTGAACGACGCTCTTGGCTGGAAAGGCGTGAACAAATCCTCTTGCTCCGGCACGTCCGAAGACGTCTGGATCAACGGCAACAAGATCAAGTTCTTCTCCTGGACCGGCCGAGGCATCTGGACCAACATTCTGGACGTTTCCGACCCGTTCCTTGGCATCACCTCCAAGGCTTTCGGCAGTGAGCCCAGCGATGGTCTGGTTGGCGTCTGCGCAACCATGATGGGCCGTGTCATCGGCACCCATTACGACATGAACCACGTGGATGCCATCAACCATATCCTGGGCAATCGTTCGATCTGGGTAAACCCGGTCTCCCTGTACCGCAACCAGGCTAATCGTCTGAAAAACCGCGGCCTGTAATTCGAGGTAGGCATGAGACATCGTCCGTTGTTAAACCGTCGATGGCTCTCCGGCATCGCACTGTCAGCCCTGGTGGCTGGCAGTGCCATGTGGTTCCACCTGTCGGAGACCCGTACCGAAGTTCCGTTCGAACCGGGCGTTACCCGTGAGGTTCCCCAACCGGCGCCCCCCCCGGCCAAGTCAGCGCCGGAAACGCTGGAAGCCTGGCTGGGGAATCCTGACCAGTTTGCCGACGTGGTGGCAGCACGCACCCCGGCATCCCTCGGGCCCAGGCCCTTCGCCACCTCCCTTGAGGGTACCGAAATCGATGGCGCCCTGAAGGCTGACCACAACGGCGAACTGATCGTCGATCTCGAAACCCGGGATTTTTTCGACTACTTCATGAGTACCGTCGGCGAGGTGCCGCCGGAGGTTGCCCTGGAACAGGTCCGTGCACTTGCCTACAACAACTTGCCGGAATCAGCCGCCAGGCAGGCGATGGCAATACTGGATCAGTACCTGCATTTCAAAGAACAGGCGGTACTGATGCAGCAAAGGCCGCTCGACCCGTCACGACAGAGTGATCCTGCCTACCAACGGGAGATGCTGCAGCAGGCGTTTGCCGAACTCAGGCAACTCAGGCAATCCATTTTCAGTCCGGATGTTCATCAGGCCTTCTTTGGCCTGGAGGAAGCGTATGGCGAATACACCCTGGCAACGATCGACCTCGCCAGCCGCGAGGACCTCGGTACCGAAGCCAAGGCGGCGCTCGCCACCTGGCACCGGAACCAGTTACCGGAACCCCTGCGAGTCACCGAACAGGAAATGCTGGCAAGCCAGCAGGAAAATCTGCAGCGCATGGACATCATCGAAAGCTCGGTGTCAGCGGAATCCGCAGGTCAGCAACTGCTGGAGCGCGGCATGTCTCCGGTCGCTGCCGCCGAAGTGACCTCTTACCTGAACCAACGGGATGCGTTTGAAAAGCGCTTTGACCAGTTCAAGATCGCACTGTCTCAACTGGAGACCTCTGGCCTCGCCCCGGACGATGAGTCCAGCCAGACCGAGGAACTGATTCAGCGTTACTTCCCGGACCAGAAGCTTCAGACCTGGGCCAGGCTCCAGCTTTTGAGCAGTAATTGATCAGAATGTGGACCCACTCCCGCCCAATGTTCGACAGCCAACGTACACTGACAAGGCCAGGGACAGGGCGGGCACACGTGGACACGCAGGTTATTCGATCTCAGCAGGCAGCGGGCTTCCGCCGCCTGCGCTTCAGTCAGGAACTGGAACCCCGGTATCAGGAGTTCCGCGCTTCCGTGGTTCGTGACCGGGCCAGGCTGGTGTCTGCCGCTGGCCTGATGCTGTTCTCGTCCTTCATCCTCGCCGATCTGTTGCTCCTTCCTGCCGAACTGGCAAGCGTCACCATCGCTATCCGGCTGTGGCTGACACTGCCAACGATTACGGTGGTCTGGTGGCTGTCCTTCTGCCACAAGCCGGCCAACATCCTGTTCGAACATCTTTACACCCTGGCCTATCTCATCGGCGGGCTGAGCGTTGTGGCCATTATTGCCGCGGCCCGGGTCCGGGACTTTCCTCTGCCCTACGAGGGTATGCTGCTGATACTGATGTTCGGCTACTTCGCCATGGGCCTGCCGTTTTTCGCGGTGTCCATTGCCTCGGCCCTCATCATCGCCACCTATGTTGCCGCGGAGTTAGCCACCGGGCATCCCGTCACGCCCCTGCTGGTCAACCTGTTTTTCATCCTGACCGCCAACACCATTGGCATGGTGGGTTCCTGGCTGAGCGAATATCGGCACCGCGCCCACTTCCTCGACCAGAAGCTGATCGAGTTACTGCACCAGAGTGCAAAAGAAGAGAGCGAGCAAAAGGGACGATTGATTTCCGTGGCCAGCCACGACCTACGGCAGCCGCTGAATGTCATCGCATTGATGCTGGACAATCTCTCGCAAGCCCGACTGTCGGCCACTCACCTGTCCCTGATCCAGCGGCTTCAGCGCACTGTGGGGCATTTCCGCCAGCTGCTGAGCAACGTGCTCGACGTTTCCAGGCTGCATGAAGGCATGGTTTGTCCCCAGAACGAAGGTTTCACACTCACCCCGCTGATCGGACAACTGATTGACCTGACCGTGGATCAGGCAGCGATCCACCGAATAACCCTGAAGCAGGACACCATCCCGGCCAACCTGAGGGTCCATGCCGATCCGGATCTGCTGCTGCGGGTCCTGCAGAATCTGGTATTCAATGCCATTGATCACAGCGGGGGCCGTAATATACGTGTCTCTGCCAATCAGCGCGGTGATACGGTGCGGATAGAGATCAGCGATGATGGCGGCGGGCTGGATGACCGAATCAAACCGGACGTATTCAAACCCTACATCCGTGGCGAACATGGGCCGGACCACCCCGCCGGCCTGGGTCTCGGACTGGCCATTGTGCAACAGCTGACACAGATGATGGGAGGGCGCTGCGGCGTTCGTTCATACCCTACCCAGGGCAGCAGCTTCTGGGTGGAACTGGCGGTCGCACCACCCCCTGACGAAACGGCGGCGACCGCCGATGCGGCGGGTGACGTGCCCCTCAGATCCAACCCATCTGCCGTGCCTGATTAACACACTCGGTTCGGTTGTGAACGCCCATGAGGGTAAAGATGGCCTTCAGGTGGGTTTTAACCGTGTGCTCGGTCAGATTCAGGCTCTGGCAAATTCGCTTGTTCGGAAACCCCTGCGCCAGCAAAAACAACACTTGCGTCTGACGAGGCGTAAGACCATGGACCTGATCCGTCGTCCGAGCACGGCCCGGGAAATAATCGGCTCCCTGACTGATACTCCGGCACATGGCGACCAGTGCCGTTCGGCCCGCCGACTTGGGCACAAACCCCCGCGCTCCGGCCGCCCTGGCAGCCCGGACCGTGGTTTCATCCTCGGAACTCGAAATGACCACCACCGGTACATCCAGCCCACGAGCCACAACCCGTGGCAACAACATAAGGCCGGTTTCCCCCTGTAGGGAAACGTCCAGCAACACCAAGTCGACAGCCTGGCTTGATAAAACGTTTACCGCCTCGTCGACGGAGCTGGCTGTATATACCGCACCCGTCAGGCCGGCCTGTTTCATCAGGCCACCCAGCCCCTGGGAAAACAACGAGTGATCATCAACAATCAGAACCCGGCCCAATGGCAGGCCCGGCCCAATCCCCGGGTTCCCTTTGGGTTGGGTTTCGGCCATGGAGTGTCTCATGATACCTCCGCATATTGTGATTGTTAGATACTGCGGACCACCCACTATAGGCCAGCACCGTGTTTATCACCCGGAGCCATTTAACACTTTTTGACAATTAATCAAGCAACCCGTCATGACGAGTGTCAGCCCTCGGATACCGACCAAAGTCTCACTCGAAATACGGCAACCACGTACCCCGGCCTTGCTAACAAGCGGCGCTTGGTTTCATATACTGATTCGGTCACTTTTTCACCACAGGCTGGGAATATGGATATCCACACCGAACATCGCTATGCCATTAACCTGAATGTCCGGGGCATTCAGCCGTCTTCCACCCTTCGCATCAATGAACTGAGCAACCACCTGAAGGCGGAGGGCAAGGACATCATCAAGCTGGGCCTGGGGCAGTCGCCCTTCCCGGTACCCGAACGGGTAGTCAGGGCACTGCAGGACCACGCCCAGGAAAAGGACTACCTGCCAGTTAAAGGACTGAAGGGCCTACGCCAAGCAATTTCCGGGTACATCAACCGGAAAGCCAAACTCAGCAGTAGCTGGGAGGACGTACTCATTGGCCCGGGCTCCAAGGAGCTGCTGTTCATCCTGCAGCTGGCCTACTACGGTGACCTGCTCATTCCCCGGCCAAGCTGGGTCTCCTATGCCCCGCAAGCGCGGATCATTGGCCGCTCCGTGCACTGGCTGCCAACCCACGCCGAGAACAACTGGCAACTGACCGCTGAAGAACTGGATATCATCTGCCGGGATGACCCCACACGCCCCCGCATCCTGATTCTCAATTACCCGTCCAACCCCACGGGCTGCACCTACACGGAAGAACAGCTACTGGCGATTGCCAACGTTGCCCGCAAGTACCGGCTGATTCTGCTCTCGGACGAAATCTACGGTGAGGTGCATTTCGAGGGCAAACACAAATCCATCGCCCGCTATTACCCCGAGGGCACCATCATCAGCACCGGCCTGAGCAAGTGGGCAGGGGCCGGTGGCTGGCGCCTGGGCACCTTCATCTTCCCGCCCGAGCTGCGGCCGCTGCTGGACGCCATGGCCATTATTGCCAGCGAGACGTTCACCTCCACCAGCGCCCCCATCCAGTACGCCGCCATTCCGGCGTTCGAGGGCGGCGATGACATCGAGGAATACCTGGTTCAGTCGCGACGGGTGCTCAAGGTGATCGGGGAGTATGTGCATCGAAGACTCTGTGACATGGGCGCCGAGGTTCAGAAACCCGAGGGTGCCTTCTACCTGTTCCCGAACTTTTCCAGCTTCCGGGAGATCCTCGCCAAACGGGACATCAAGACCAGCCAGGCCTTTTGTCAGGCGCTGCTTGAAAGCACCGGCGTGGCGACTCTGCCCGCCAGTGATTTCGGCTTCGTGCCCGATCATCTGGGGGCCCGGCTGGCGTTCGTCGACTTTGACGGCGCACAGGCACTGACCATGGCAGCGTCCGAGTTTGGCGATTGCGACCTGAACGATGAATTCGTCCAGAAAGCCTGCCCGCGCATCGTCATGGCCATGGATAAAATGGAGCGCTGGCTGGGCAGCCTCTGACCCGCCCGTGCTAGACTGGTGCCCTCAATTTGACTGCATTCTGGGGGCACCGTGACCAACCCGACATCCGTCACCGAGATCACCGATTTCGCCGAAACCATCGCCCGGGAAGCGGGTGAGCTGATTGTTCGTGAACGGGAACAGAATACCCTGCGCACGGATTACAAGGCACAAACGGAACTGGTGACCCACGCGGATGTGCTGGCGGATCAGCTCATCACCGACGCCATCCGGAAACGTTTTCCCGGGCACCGGATTCTGTCCGAGGAAACCATGCCGGACCTGAGCCAGGCCGAGCATCTGGACACGCCGCTGTGGATCGTCGACCCCATCGACGGCACCGTTAACTACGCCTACGGACACCCCCAGGTGGCGGTGTCGATAGCCTATGCGGAAATGGGGCGGGTTCAGGCGGGTGTGGTGCATGCGCCCTTCGCTGGCGAGACCTTCCGGGGTACACGCGGCGATGGCGCGACACTGAACGGCAAAGTTATTCAGCACAGTGGCGCGACCGAACTGCGCCAATCTCTGTTTGCCACTGGCTTCCCCTACACCAAGGACAACCTTGAGCCATTGATCAAACGGCTGGATGCGATGATTCACCAGTGTCGGGATCTGCGCCGGATTGGCTCCGCGGCACTGGATATCTGCTGGGTGGCGTGTGGCCGACTGGATATCTACTACGAAAACGTCAGCCCCTGGGACTTTGCCGCTGCCCGCCTGATCGCGCTGGAGGCGGGAGCAACCGCAGGGCATTTCAGCGACGTCCCGGACGGCTACCCGGCAGACCTGTGGGGACGGGATATCCTGATCTCCGCCCCGGACATCTGGCAGGGCGCGCGCGAATTGCTAAGATCCGCGTCCGGTTACGCGTAGGCCGGTTGTTCCCAGACGCTGTCGACCATCAGGCCCCAGCTCTCGTCCAGATCAGCCGATGGCAGGCGGCTGAAGGATGAGCGGATAAAGCGCTGGATTTTACCTTCGACAAACACCAGCACGAACTCGGCACCCCGTGCCGGACTGGTCCGGGGCCGAACGCCCTGGCGAATCTCGCCTTCCTTCAGAACCTGCCGGACCTGGGTTTCGAGGCGCTCGAAGAACTGGGATGCCCGTTTGCGCAGGGCCTCGTTCTCGCCCATCAGGGCATCACCGGTCAGCACACAGCACAGGCCCGGATTCCGCTCGGCAAACAGCAGGACCAGATGCACCAGCTGCTGCAGACGCACGGCAACATCGTCCTGCTCCTGCAGAATCGTCTGGCAACGGGTAAACACTGCCTCTTCCGCGAATTCGATCAACGCCTCGAACATCTTTCGCTTGCTGGGAAAGTGCCGGTACAGCGCGGCCTCGGTAACGCCAACGGATTTGGCCAGGCCAGCGGTGGTAATGCGGGCGCCCGGGTCGTTTTCTAGCAACTCCACCAGGGCGTGGAGAATCGCCTCGCGGCGACTGGTTTTTTGGTCGGTCATGACAGGACTGCAGTGCTCTGTTGTTCGTTGGCCGAGCCGACTCAGCAGCCGGCCCAGAAATTCTTATGAGGGGAATTGTGCACCAGATCAGAAAAAGGTGCCATCAATGGGCGACGATGCACTGGCATAGAGTTTCTTGGGCATGCGCCCGGCAAGGTAAGCTTCCCGTCCTGCATCAATGGCATAGCGCATGGCACGGGCCATCCGGACGGGATCTTTGGCCTGGGCAATAGCGGTATTCATCAATACCCCATCACACCCCAGTTCCATGGCAATGGTCGCATCCGAGGCCGTTCCCACGCCCGCATCCACCAGCACCGGCACCCGGGCATTCTCGACGATCAGGCGAATATTGTAACGGTTCTGGATACCCAGCCCCGAGCCAATGGGGGCGCCCAGCGGCATGATGGCGACGCACCCCATTTCTTCCAGCCGCTTGGCCAGCAACGGATCATCGGAGCAATAGACCATGACCTTGAAGCCATCGTTCACCAGCGCTTCGGCCGCCAGCAGGGTTTCCGTCATGTCCGGATACAGGGTTTTCTCTTCCCCCAGCACTTCCAGTTTGACCAGATCATGGCCATCCAGCAGTTCACGGGCCAGTTTGCAGGTACGAACGGCGTCTTTTGCGGTGTAGCAGCCGGCGGTATTGGGCAGGATGGTGTATCGGGCCGGCGAGATCACATCCAGCAGGTTGGGTTCGTCCGGGTTCTGGCCAAGGTTGGCCCGTCGCACGGCCACGGTAACAATGTTTGCTCCACTGGCTTCGATGGCCTGTCCGGTTTCGGCCAGGTCCCGGTACTTTCCGGTACCCACCAGGAGCCGGGAAGCGAACGTCTGGCCGGCAATGCGCAACGGATTGTCTTCAGGCAACGTATTCGATTGGGATTCGCTCATAACCTTCCTTGCGTCTTCGAATGTATTGAGAGTCACTGCATGTGGGAAAGAGCTCAGGAATCAGCCGCCACCAATAGCCTGGACCACCTCCACCCGGTCGCCCTCGCTGAGGGTAAAATCACCATGTTGGCTGCGCGGCACGATGTCCTCGTTAACCTCCACAGCCAGACGTTTTCCGGCGAGTGCCATCTGTTCTATCAGCGTCGAGACGGTCGCGCGGGAAGGTAGCTCCATCGATTCGCCATTCACGTGTACCAGCATCCGGTTTACCTCGTTGCCATCGTATCCAGCCAGCGGCTGAACCATCACGGTGCCCGGCGTAACGCCGCCACAATAATCAGTGCCCAGCCGGCCATCAAGCAAATCCCGCCCAGGGGAGTGACCGGGCCAACCCAGCGCATGTCGGTCAGCACCAGCAAATACAAACTGCCGCTAAACATCAGGATGCCCGCCAGAAACAAACCTGCGGCCATCATCAGCAAACGCCGGTTCAATCCGTTGGCCGACAGCAGCGCGACCAGCACCAGCGCAATGGCATGGTAGAACTGGTAAGTGACCGCGGTGTCGAATACCTCAAGCCCACGTCCTTCGAGTACCCCCCGCAGGGCATGGGCACCCATGGCGCCGGCAATGACCGACAACAGCGCCAGAAATGCGCCCAACACCAAAGGCAAACGCATCAGACGAGGGTTGTCGGCGGCCACAGGTTCAGCAGTCACAGTGCAGCTTCTCGCCGGTATCCAGATTCATGATGGTCAGGGCCCCGCCCCAGACACAGCCCGTGTCCAGGCCGATGAAGCGATCCTGCCCGGTCTCTCCTTCCAGCGCCGCCCAGTGACCAAACACGATCCGGACGTCGTCCTCCCGGGGGAACTCGAACCAGGGGGCATAGCCTTCGGGGGCGGTGTCGACACCCTCCTTGGAACTCAGTTCCAGCGCGCCGTGCTCGTCGATAAAACGCATTCGGGTGAAATAGTTGGTGACAACCCGCCAGCGCTCGGCACCCTCAAGCTTCTTGCTCCACCGGTCCGGCTCGTTACCGTACATGTGTGTGAAATACTCTTCGGCTTGCCTGCTCCGAATCACCGACTCCACCTCTTGCGCCAACGACACCGCCTGTTTGACGCTCCAGATATGGGGAATACCGGCATGGGCCATTACCAGGTTTCGTTTCTTGTCGTGGATACACAGCCGTTGTTGCCGGAGCCAATCCACCAGCCTGTCATGGTCGGGGGCGTCAAGAATGTCAGCAAAGGTATCTTTCTTGCGGGGCTGATGGCCGCCGATGGCAACCGCCAGCAGATGCAGATCGTGATTACCCAGCACCACCTGGGCGGACTCACCCATCTGCTCGATAAATCGCAGGGTTTCCAGGGACGACGGCCCGCGGTTAATCAGGTCCCCGGCCACCCAGAGCCGGTCCCGGGACGGCGAGAAAGACACCTTGCCCAACACTTCCCGAAGCCGGTCATAGCAGCCCTGAATGTCGCCAATGGCGTAGTCAGTCATTACTTACATCCGATACGTCTTCACTATCGCCTTTGTGTTCAGCCAGAAAGTCGGCAATACGCACATAATCCGCCAGTGTGAGGTTCTCCGGGCGCAGCCCGTCATTGATGCCCATGCCCTGGAGCTGCTCGGCGGTCACCAGGCCACCCAGGGCCTTGCGCAGGGTCTTGCGGCGGGCGTTAAAGGCGGTGCGGACCACGGCCTGTAGCACCGTGAGGTCTTTGGCCGGATGAGGCAAGGTTTCATGGGGCACCAGCCGGACAATGGCGGAATCCACTTTCGGCGCCGGTCGGAAGGCCCCTGGCCCCACTTCGAACAGTGGCTGAACCTTGCAGAAATACTGGGCCATGATACCCAGCCGGCCATAGTTGTTATCGCCGGGTATCGCCGCCAGCCGCTGTACCACTTCCTTTTGCAGCATGAAATGCATGTCTTTCACCACGCCGGCCTGCTCAAGCAAATGGAAAATCAAGGGCGTGGAGATGTTGTACGGCAGGTTGCCGACGATCCGAAGCGGCTTGCCATCCCGAACCAGCTGGCTGAAATCGAACTTCAGCGCGTCGGCTTCGTGGATTCGGAACTCCGGGTAATTGAAAAACTTGGTGCGCAGTACCGGGATCAGGTCGCGATCCAGCTCCACCACCTGCAGGGACGGATTGACCGCCAGAATCTCTTCGGTCAGGGCGCCCAGCCCGGGCCCGATCTCCACCATGGTGTCGTCGGGTTTGGGGTTGATCGACCGGACGATGCGTTCGATCACCCCGGGGTCATGGAGGAAGTTCTGGCCAAACCGTTTTCTGGCCTGGTGGCCGCCTTTGTTACTCACGAATCCAATCCTCGGTTCACGTTTTTTCGGCTCCGGGCCATGTGGGCGCCAACACGGATGGCGGTGTGCAGGCTGCCGGCATCGGCCTTGCCAGTCCCGGCCAGATCCAGCGCGGTACCATGGTCCACCGACGTCCTGACAATGGGCAGGCCGAGGGTGACATTCACCGCGCGGCCAAAACCCTGGTACTTCAGCACGGGCAGGCCCTGGTCGTGGTACATCGCCAACGCCGCATCGGCCTGGTCCAGCCAATGGGGCGTGAACAAGGTATCCGCCGGCAACGGCCCGATCAGCTTCAGACCCTCGGCACGCAGACGCTCCAGAGTAGGTTCGATGGTATCCAGCTCTTCGCGACCGAGGTGTCCGCCCTCACCCGCATGGGGATTCAGACCAGCCACCAGGATGCGCGGCTGTTCGATGCCGAAGAAGGTTCTAAGATCGGCATCAAGGATTCGGGCCACCTGTATCAGCCGCTCCGGGGTAATGGCCGCTGGCACATCCTTGAGCGGCAGGTGAGTCGTCACCAGCGCCACCCTGAGGTCGTCGGTAGCCAGCATCATCACCACCCGCTCCACACCACACAGTTCCTGCAGGAACTCGGTGTGGCCACTGAACTCGATACCTGCCTCGTTGATCACACCTTTGTGCACCGGCGCCGTCACCATGCCGTCGAACTCACCGTTCAGGCAGCCGCGGGCTGCAGTCTCCAGGGTTTTCAGTACATAAGCGCTGTTGGCGGGATCCAGTTTGCCGGCATCGACAGAGTGGCAACCGGCAATATCCAGCACCGACAGACTGCCGGCAGCCTGGGAGGGCGCATCACCTGGCGCCCAGTCATGCCAATTGACCGTCACACCCAGCAAACGAGCGCGGGCAGCCAGCAGTTCTTTGCTGGCCACCACCACAAGCCCTGCCTCACGGGGCTGGGCCGCAAGCTGCAGGCAAAGCTCCGGGCCTATGCCACCGGGCTCGCCGGCGGTCAGCGCCAGGGTCACAGGATCAGTCATGATTCGCCGCCGGCTTCCTCAGCAGTATCGTTATCAGCGTAATCACCCTTGAACTCGATAAAGGCCTCGTCCTGGATTTCTCTCAACCAGTTCTGCAGTTCGGCCTCGAACTTGCGACGATAGATCGCCTGACGCGCTTCGGACTGGCGCATTTCGCCACTCACATCCTTCTGACGGCGTTCCTGAACCTGAAGAATGTGCCATCCGAACTGGGACCGGAATGGGCCCTTCAGTTCACCGATGTTGGCTTCCAGCATGGCCTGCTCAAACTCGGGAACCATCTGCCCCCGGCTCACCCAGTCCAGATTTCCGCCATCGGAGCCTGAGACCGGATCGTCCGAGAATTCCCTGGCCAGCTCCGCAAAGTCGGCACCCTGCTCCAGTCGACGGTACAGGTCGCGAATTTTGGCTTCAGCCTGAGCGTCCGTCACCGCCTCGGATGGACGAATCAGGATGTGGCGCGTCTTGTGTTGTTCTACCAGCTGCGCCTGATCACCACCGCGACGGTCCAACACCATCACCAGGTAAAAACCGCTGTTGTTCTCAAGGACTCGGGAAGGAACACCCACCGATAGGTCCGGTACCACCGGCGCAATCAGGGAGGGCAACTGGCTCTCTGTCCGCCAGCCCATATCACCACCCTCAAGGGCATTGCTGGCATCGGATTCCGCCACGGCAACCTCACGGAAATCCCGTCCGTCGATAATCTCCTCGCGCAGGGCCTCGGCCTTGGTCCGGGCTTCGGCCACGGACTCCTCACTGCCCGGATCTTCCGCTTCAATCAGGATATAGGCCAGACGGTACTCGGCACTACTCTCACCCCGACTTTCCAGGGCGGCCAGGTAATTGTCGACTTCCCGGTCCGTGACCCGCACCCGATTGCCCACCCGGCGCTGCTGGACTCGGCTGATCAGCATCTCGGTGCGGATCTGGTCCCGGGCCTGGCGAAAAGTCACACCTTCGGTGGCCAGTTGCTGTTCGAACTGGTCCATGCTCATGCCATTGCGGCGCATGATGTTGGCCATGGTTTCGTTCAGTTCGTTGTCGCTGATGCGCATGCCCATTCTGTCGGCCATCTGTAACTGAATGGACTCGACAATCAGCTGGTCCAGCACCCGACTCTCGAGTACTTCCCGTGGCGGCAGACCGGTGCCCTGAGCCTGCAGGCGGCTGACAATGGTGCCAATTCGATTTTCCAGCTCGGTCTGGAGGACCACGTCGTCATCCACGATAGCAACCACTTGATCCAACAGCTTGCGCTCTGCCTGTGCATACACACTCAGCGAGGTCAGCGCGATCAGCAACAATGTTTGGACAACGTGGCGAACAGTCGCCTTCATAGACACCTCTTGTTAATAATGAACTGCGGGCGGAATACCCGGTTTAGTCATGACGGGAATCAGGGAGTTCCAAACCGGCGACGTTCCCGCTCATCAAACCCGTATATGGCATCGGCGATGTTGCTGGAAGCACCTCCGGTGCCGCCCAGCCCCTTGAGCTGAATCTGGAACAACAGACGCGTATCCAGTTCGCGATCGTCGGTCAGGTAATTCTGGTGCACCACCTGGAAGCTCCAGCAACAGTTGTTGTACTCCAGGCCAGCCAGCGATCCGACGGTGCGATCCAGCCTGGAGTCATACACCCAGCGGCCGATCAGACTAACACGATCTGTGACCGGAACAACCGCCGCCAGATCGGACTGTTCAATCTCGCTCTTGCGATAGGTGTGCCCCACGCTGGCCAGGTACCGGTAGTCGTCGGAATAATAGACGAGCTGGCTGCGGCCTTCTTCGGTTTCACCGGTTTCAGCATCCCAGAGGCCGGAGGAACGTATCTCGAGATTATCCACCGGATACACGGCCAGCTCGCCGGCCAAGGGTGACCGGCTGCGAGTCGCATCGCCCTGGCCGAATAACGTGACCTCACGGTCCCGGAAATACTGGACCTGTCCAATGCTGAACCGGGCCCGCTCGGCCCCCGTCATCAGGTCGTTGAAGCGGCTGGTGAGTGCGACTGTCAGCTGATTGGCGTCACCAACCCGGTCGCCGCCGGTGAAGCGGTCCGGCCGGAACAGCTGATCGAAGCGGAAGGTCTGCAGGTCGGTATCGAAGTCCGGGATGTCGTTCTGATCCGCATCGGCATCGGCCCAGGCGTAATACAGACGAGGCTCGAGGCTCTGGTTGTACGGCGTACCAAACAGGCTGGACCGGCGGTCGAAATAAAGACCGCTGTCCCACTCGGCGATGGGCACGGTACGGTCGAAACTGCTGTCACCCAGAGTGTAATCCTCCAGGTCGTAACGGGTGTAGTCCACGCTGACCGAGGGCCGGGCAAAGCCCCAGATCGCGCGCATGGGCACCGCCAGCTCCGGCACCGCGCGAATGCGTTGTCCGTTCGCCCGGTCCAGCCCGGCGAGGTTCTCGTTTTCCCGTTCGAACCAGGTGTACTGACTCTCCAAACCGGCCTCCAGCCAGCCGATATCCCGGACCGTGCCGTACAGCACATCCGGCAGCTGGGCATAGGGTTTGTCCACATCGGTAATGCGGTCGGCGATGGTCTGATAATCGCTGAGGTACGCATCAAAATACTGAACCCGGTCCCGATAGCGGAAGCCGCCACGGCGCTCAAGATGGGTGGCCTGATTGATGTCCAGACTCCGGTTCAGGTCACTCAGATAATCCTCGTCGCTGACCACCGAGTAGTCACCATAACCAACCCAGCCGCTGCTGAACCGGGCCCGTGTGGTGGCATCCAGAGCCCAGCGCTCCCCCCCTTCCCCCGGGTTCTCCTGTTTGAAATAGGAGTCATTGCCGATGTAACCGACCTGCAGGGTGGTTTGCCCCAGCGAAGTCAGGTAACGGCCTTCCACCTCGGTAAACAGGCCCCGGCCGTGAATGTAATGGGGTGTCAGGGTGGCATCGTAATGGGGGGCCAGGTTCAGGTAATAAGGCAGCGCGATGAATCCACCGCTGTCGGCGCTCGACGAGCCAAACTGGGGGTACAGGAAACCGGTCTTTCGACGGTCATCGATAGGAAAGCTGGCCCAGGGCCAGTAGAACACCGGCACATCCAGCACCTCCAGGCGCAGATGCTTTGCCGTACCGAAGCCTTCGGCCCGATCCAGCTCGATGTCCGACGCCACAATCGCCCAGTCATTCTGGCCCGGGCCGCAGGTGGTCAGCATGCCATCCTGAATCAGTACCAGATTATTGCTGAGCCGGGTAAGGCTACCGGCGCTGCCCCGCATTTCCTGTTCGTGGAGAAGGAAGGTGGCGGTATTCAGATCGAATTGCCCGGAGTCCACATCGTACCGGGCCGAGTCACCGGTCATCAGGAAGCCTTCACCCCGGCTGACCAGGCCGCCATCCACCGACACCGTACCTTCGGTCTGGCTGTATCGCGCCTGGGAGCCCTGCACCTCAAAGCTGCCCTGCCGTACCCGAACATCGCCTTCCAGGTAGAGCGTCTGGTCAATCTCATAACGCGCACTCAAACCGCTGGCCTGCAGCGGTTGGCCACTGTTGTCCACGCGCCCCTGCGGGGTATCCGTCACCGCGCCCGACGGCAGATAGCCGCCCTCGCAAAACACTGGCAGTTCCGCACGAACGGATTCCGGCAATTCGGCCCTCTGCCGCCAGTCAATTTCTGCCGCCGACGATGACGTTTGTTCCTGCGCCAGGGCAACCGACACTCCGCCCAGCGCAGCCAGCGCAAGGCTCCCTAACCGGGACACTGAGGTCAGCAGACGGCGTTGTGAGATTGGCACAGTAACAGGTCCCTGTTGCAGAAAAGTGGGCCGGGTAAGAAATTCAGGCGCCTAGTTTACACGGGCCCTGAAGGCTTGTTAACGGAAACACCACCACTTGTGTATCGCCGTATTCCGCATGGTGTACCTGCCACCTGACGCGACTGGTCAGCGTCCGGCCGGTCTGCTAACTTTCGCTGACAGCGATTCGCCAACACTTCAGGATAGCAGTCCCCACCATGGATTCCCGTCTGCAGATGCTGACCGACTGGGTCAGACAGTTTTCCGGCCTTGAGCAGGCCGAAGCCGAGCCGGTTTCCGGCGATGCCAGTTTTCGCCGTTACTTCCGGGTTCATCGCCGGGGGGGGGCAGGGCAGTCCACGCCCCTGATCGTCATGGACGCACCGCCTGAACACGAGGATTGCGTACCGTTCGTGACACTGGCCGGGCACTGGCACCAGCATGGTGTTGGTGTGCCCGATATTCTGCAGGAGGACCTGGACCTGGGCTTCCTGCTGCTGGAGGACCTGGGCGACGACCTGATGCTCGGCCAGCTCAACGAACAGACCGCCGACCGGCTTTATCGGGGTGCGCTGACCGAACTGGTGGACATCCAGCGGCTCAAGTCACCGGAAACCTACTCTCTGCCCCGATACGACGAAGCCTTGCTGGATCGTGAAATGGCCCTGTTTCCGGACTGGCTGCTGGAACAATATCTGGGGCTCTCGCTGGGCAACAGTGAACGCGCCCTGCTGGACACCACCTTTGCCTTTCTGCGGGAAAGTGCCCTTGCCCAGCCCGAGGTAACCGTGCATCGGGACTACCACTCCCGCAACCTGCTGGTTCGCCCCGGCACCGACCGCCCTGGCGTCATCGATTTTCAGGATGCCGTCACCGGCCCGATCACGTACGACGCGGTCTCTCTGTTAAAAGATTGCTATATCCAGTGGCCCGAAGAAAACATCTGCGACTGGCTGGAGATCTTCCGCACTCAAAGTGCCGATGCTGGCCTGCACCGGGCGGATCCGGAGACCTTCCGTCAATGGTTTGAGCTCATGGGTATGCAGCGCCACCTCAAAGCCGCCGGCATTTTCGCCCGCCTGTGCATCCGTGACGGCAAGCAGGGCTACCTGGGCGACATCCCCCGAACCGTGGGTTACCTGAAGACCGCCAGCAGTCGCCAGCCTGCGCTCCGGCACTTCCATGAATGGCTAGTAGACAAGGTGATCCCGGCGATCGAGCAACGCATTGCCCCGCTGCCGGAGCAGCCATGAGAGCCATCGTCCTGGCTGCGGGCAAGGGCGAACGGATGCGACCGTTAACCCTGACCACCCCCAAGCCCCTGCTGGAAGCCGGCGGCAAACCGCTGATCGTCCACCATCTGGAGCACCTTCAACGGGCAGGCTTCCGGGACGTGGTCATCAACCACGCATGGCTGGGTTCAAAAATCGAGCAGGCACTCGGTAACGGCGAACAGTTTGGCCTGCAACTTCATTACTCCCGCGAGGGCGAACCGCTGGAAACCGCCGGTGGCATTGCCCGGGCACTGCCCATGCTGGCAGACGAACACAACGAGTGGTTTCTGGTGGTGAACGGCGATGTGTGGAGCGACTTTGAATTCGCCCGCCTGAGCCCGCCTGCACAGGGCGATGCCCTGCTGGTGATGACCGACAACCCCGACCACCATCCCGACGGGGACTTTCACCTTGGCGAAGACGGTCTACTGGTTGAAGATAAGTCGCCGAAACTGACATATACTGGCATCAGCCTGCTGCATCGACGACTGTTCGATGGCCTGGACGACCAGTCCGGCAAACTGGGACCCGTGTTGCGCCAGGCGATGAACAATAAACGTGTACACGGCCTCTACCATTCGGGAAAATGGGTGGACGTTGGCACCCCGGAACGACTCAGGGAACTGGACGAACAACTCCAGCACAGGGAGCTTTAAAGAATGGAGGAAAGCCCGCAGCAGCCGGCCCTGCCGCGCCGCCTGGAGGCGGAATTTACCAGTCTGTTGCGGGAGCTGTCCGCCTGTGGGCACCAGACCACCACACTGCTGGAACGAGTCGGCCTGCCTTTCTGGTGCCGTCAGTCACTGTTCTTTTTTCTCGGTTACATTGCCAAATCCGAAGGCCGGGTGACCGAAGCCGACATCACCTACGCCGAGGGACTGATCAAGGCGCTCCGCCTGTCTCGGCGCCAGCGCCGGAAAGCCATAGGCTGGTTTCAGGACGGAAAAACCGTTGAGGATCTGCCTGCGCGAAGCGGCCTTGCCGTGCGGATCACCCGACGACTGATGCCGGTGCCCTCGCTCATTACAGCCTTCTGTCTTTGCCATGCCTCGCAACTGAAGGGCCGCCCCACCCGGGCCCGCCGTTACCGCTGTGAAGACGCCATTGACCAGATGGGCCTGCCCGTTATCGTCAGCGACGACATCTTTGACAGCTACGCCCGCAAGATCTGGATTCGCCACGCCGAAAACCTGGCCCCACCGGTCAGTTACGAACAGGCCTGCAATCTTCTGGGCGTAACCCGGCGGGACTCACTGCCCATCATCAAACGCGCCTACAAAAAGAAGGTGTCAGGCTGCCATCCTGACAAATTGTCACAACAAGGTGTCACTCCCGAAGAAGCCGAACTGGCGAAACAACGCTTGCTGACCTATCAACAGGCCTGGGAACTGGTCAAGCGCCGTCATCGTGTTGCCAGGTGAACGGCGCTTTTTGCCCATCCGGCACTGAGAAATCACCGGGCATGCTGTTAAACTAAGCCGCGATTTCACATGGCATGGACGGCCGACCACTGATTCTGAACGGATTCGCGCACACAGTTATCGAGAGAGCCTTCATGAACCCATATCTCATCGCACCATCTATCCTGTCTGCCGATTTCGCCCGACTCGGAGAAGAGGTTGATCACGTTCTCGCGGCCGGCGCGGATATCGTTCATTTCGATGTCATGGACAACCACTACGTCCCCAACCTGACCATCGGCCCCATGGTGTGCGAGGCCCTGCGCAAGCACGGCGTTACCGCCCCCATCGATGTACACCTGATGGTCTCCCCGGTCGACGACCTGATCCGCATGTTCATTGATGCTGGCGCCACTTACATCACCTTCCACCCGGAAGCCAGCAACCACATCGACCGCTCCCTCCAGCTGATCCGTGACGGTGGCTGCAAGGCTGGCCTCGTGTTCAACCCGGCCACACCACTGCATTACATGGACCACGTCATGGACAAGCTCGACATGGTGTTGCTGATGTCCGTCAACCCGGGCTTTGGCGGGCAGAAGTTCATTCCGGGCACCCTTGACAAACTGCGGGAAGCGCGCCGACGAATCGATGAGAGCAACTTCAACATCCGTCTGGAAATCGATGGCGGGGTGAAAACCGACAACATCCGTGAGATTGCCGAAGCCGGCGCAGACACCTTTGTCGCCGGCTCGGCAATCTTCAACACCGATGACTACAAAGCCACCATCGATGCCATGCGCCTGGAACTGGAGCAGGCTCGCGGGAGCCTTGCCTGATGAGTCTGTCTGGCCTGTTTAACCCCCGGTGGCCCGGTGTCGCCCTGTTTGACCTGGACGGAACTCTGGTCGACAGCGCACCAGACCTGACCGCCGCCGTCGACCAGATGCTGGCACATTTGGGTCGGTCTCCCGCCGGCATTGACCGTGTCCGCCAGTGGGTGGGTCTGGGCTCACCGGTCCTGGTTCGCCGGGCTCTGGCCGGCGACATTAACTGGGAACCGCCCCGGCCCAAAGACGATGCCCTGTTCAACGATGCACTGAACATTTTCTACCACTGCTATGGGCAGATAAACGGCCAGCACGCCAAGGTCTACGAGGGTGTTGAGTCCTGCATCTACAGGCTCAAGGAACATGGCTGTCGACTGGGCGTGGTCACCAACAAGCCAGAGCAGTTTGTGTCACCTCTCCTGAAACGACTGAGACTTGACCACCATTTCGACATCCAGATCGGTGGCGACACCCTGCCCCAGAAGAAGCCCCATCCATCGCCCCTGCTCCATGCGATGGAAGTGCTCGGCGGCACCCGGGGCACCACGGTGATGGTGGGCGATTCGGCCGCGGACGTGTCGGCGGCGCAAGCCGCGGGCATCCCCTGCGTGGCGGTTCGATACGGGTACAATTTCGGCAAGCCGGTGGACTCGCTGGGCGCCGACGCTGTTGTTGATTCACTGGCCGAGCTTTTGTAAGCTCCCGAGACACTTACACTGACCTTCTGATCTGGGAGATTCCTGCCGTGCAGGGACTGAAGCTGACAGCGAGGCGAGGCGTTCTGACCTCCCGCGCAACACGATGGTGGCGATGGCGCAACGGCTGATGAAAGCCCTGCGGCAGACCGGCACGCGCCCGTCTGTTGCGCACTCACCCGGCAGGCACCGGCACAGGCCGACCCGCCAAGGAAAGCAGTTCAGACTCCAGGAAACCCGATCATGACACCCGAGCAGTTTGCCAAGCTCACACAAGACGGCTTTAAC
Source organism: Marinobacter sp. F4216 (assembly GCF_019931195.1). Taxonomy (GTDB): domain Bacteria; phylum Pseudomonadota; class Gammaproteobacteria; order Pseudomonadales; family Oleiphilaceae; genus Marinobacter; species Marinobacter suaedae. Next base: position 235,984 of record NZ_JAIOUO010000004.1, read on the forward strand.
CGCATTCCCGTTCACCGCGAAGTCCTCGCGGACCTCGACACACCACTGAGTACCTACCTGAAACTGGCCAGCGGCCCCTACTCCTACCTGTTCGAATCCGTTCAGGGCGGTGAAAAGTGGGGCCGTTACTCGATCATCGGCCTGCCCAGCCAGGAAGTACTGAAAGTGTTTGATCAGCGGATTGAAGTGCGCCGGTACGGTGAGCTGGTGGAAGAAGCGGAAGTCGAGGATCCGCTCGCTTTTGTCGAGCAATACCAGGCTCGGTTCCGGGCACCGGATCTGGACCACCTGCCCCGATTCAATGGTGGCCTGGTGGGCTACTTTGGCTACGACACCGTTCGCTATATCGAAAAGCGGCTTCGCCAGACCTGTCCGCCGGACAAGATCGGCACGCCGGACATCCTGCTGATGGTGTCTGATGAAATCGTCGTATTCGATAACCTGCGGGGCAAACTGCACCTGATCGTGCACGCCGATCCCGCCATTGAGGGCGCCTTCGAACACGCCCAGGCTCGCATCAACGAACTGGAAAACCGCCTGCATCGCCAGACCTCTGACGCACCGCGCACCCCCGAGCACCTGCGCGGCAAGGCTGTGGATGAGAGCGACTTTGTGTCCGGTTTCAGTCAGGAAAAATTCGAAGCCGCCGTGGGCAAAATCAAGGAATACGTGCTGGATGGCGATGTCATGCAGACCGTCATCTCCCAACGCATGTCCATCCCCTTCGAAGCACCACCCCTCAACCTGTATCGCTCATTGCGCGTGCTCAATCCGTCCCCCTACATGTACTTCCTTGACCTTGAGGATTTCCACATTGTTGGCTCGTCACCGGAAATCCTGGCCCGGGTCGAAGACGACGAAGTGACGGTGCGCCCCATTGCCGGCACCCGCAAACGCGGCGCCACCGACGCCGAAGACAAGGCGCTGGAAGCGGAACTGCTGGCCGACCCGAAAGAGATCGCCGAACACCTGATGCTGATTGACCTGGGCCGGAACGACGCCGGGCGAGTGTCGGAAACCGGCACCGTCAAGCTAACCGACAAGATGATCGTCGAACGCTATTCACACGTGATGCATATCGTCTCCAATGTGACTGGCCGATTGAAGGAAGGCACCAGTTGCCTGGACGTACTGCGGGCGACCCTGCCGGCCGGCACCCTCAGTGGCGCACCGAAGATCCGCGCCATGGAGATCATTGACGAGCTGGAACCGGTCAAGCGGGGCGTTTACGGCGGTGCTGTCGGGTACCTGTCGTTCAACGGCAACATGGACACCGCCATTGCCATCCGCACCGCGGTGATCAAGGACAACACCCTGCACATTCAGGCAGGGGCCGGCGTGGTGGCGGATTCCGTGCCCCGCCTTGAGTGGAAGGAAACCATGAACAAAGGTCGCGCCATTTTCCGCGCAGTCGCCATGACCTACAACGATTTCGACCACTGAGGCGGAGGAAAGATTATGTTGCTGATGATCGATAACTACGATTCCTTCACCTACAACGTGGTGCAGTACCTGGCGGAACTGGGCGCGGACGTGCAGGTATACCGGAACGACGAAATCACCATCGAAGAAATCGAAGCCCTGGCGCCGGAGCGTCTGGTAATTTCACCGGGCCCCTGTACGCCCAACGAGGCGGGCATTTCCATGGAGGCCATCCGTCACTTTGCCGGCAAGCTGCCGATTCTGGGTATCTGCCTGGGGCACCAGTCCATCGGACAGGTGTTTGGCGGTGACGTCATCCGTGCCGGCAAGGTCATGCACGGCAAGGTGTCCCCGGTGTATCACCAGGACACCGGCGTGTTCCGTGGCCTGAACAACCCGCTGCAGGCCACCCGCTACCACAGCCTGGTGATCGACAAGAACACCCTGCCCGACTGCCTGGAAGTGACCGCCTGGACCCGCCACGACGACGGCTCCGTCGAGGAAATCATGGGTGTGCGACACAAGACCCTGCCCATTGAAGGGGTGCAGTTCCACCCCGAATCCATCATGACCGAACAGGGACACGAATTGCTGCGCAACTTCCTGCGAAGCTGAACCTGACCATCAAGAGGCCGCAACACATGGATATGAAACAAGCACTCAATCGGATCGCCTCAAACCTGGACCTGTCCCGGGACGAAATGAAACAGGTGATGCGCGTTGTCATGCAGGGGGAAGCCACCGACGCCCAGATTGGCGCCTTCCTGATGGGGCTGCGCATGAAGAGCGAGACCATCGACGAAATCACCGGCGCCACCGAAGTGATGCGCGAGCTGGCCACCGGCGTTGACGTCAGCGCCGAGCCGCTGATCGATATCGTCGGCACCGGCGGCGATGGCGCCAACCTGTTCAACGTGTCCTCGGCTGCCGCGTTTGTCGTTGCTGCGGCAGGCGGTCACGTGGCCAAGCACGGTAACCGGGGCGTGTCGTCCAGCAGCGGCAGCGCCGACCTGATCGAGAAGGCCGGCATCAACCTGAACATGACGCCGGAACAGGTGGCCCGCGCCATCGAGGAAATCGGTGTCGGCTTCATGTTTGCTCCGGCCCACCACGGCGCCATGAAGCACGCCATCGGCCCGCGCAAGGAAATGGGCTGCCGGACCATCTTTAACATTCTCGGCCCCATGACCAACCCGGCCGGGGTCAAGCGCCAGCTGCTGGGTGTATTCACCCGCGAACTCTGCCGCCCGATGGCAGAGGTTCTTCAGCGCCTCGGTTCCGAGCACATCATGGTGGTGTGCGCCCGTGATGGCCTGGACGAAATCAGCCTGGCCAGCCCGACGTATGTGGCCGAACTGAAAGACGGCGAAATCACCGAATACGAGATCACCCCGGAAGACCTGGGCATCCAGAGCCAGTCACTGGTAGGGCTCAGTGTGGATTCGGCCGAGGAATCCCTGAAACTGATCCGTGCCGCTTTCGGCCGCGGCCACGACGACATGGCCGAAAAGGCCCGCGACATGATCGCCCTGAACGCCGGTGCCGCTATTTATGTGGCTGGTTTGGCGGACACCCCGAAAGCGGGCGTGGACATGGCCCTGGACGCCATCGGCTCTGGCCTGGCGGCGGGCAAGATGTCCGAGCTGGCTGATTTTTCCAAGTGTTTTTGAGCGACAGCTGACATGACCGACCGACACAACGACCGTACCCCCACCATCCTGCGCAAGATCGTCGAGCGCAAATGGGAGGAAATCGCCGAGCGTAAACCTCGGGCATCGCTGGAAGATCTAAAAGCTCGTGCCGGAGACCAGCCGCCAGCCCGCGGGTTCGCAGCTGCCATGGCACAGCGCATCGGTGAGCGTCAGCCGGCGGTCATTGCTGAGATCAAAAAAGCGTCCCCCAGCAAAGGCGTACTCCGGGATCCGTTTGAACCTGCCCCCATTGCGGAGAGCTACGAGCAAGGCGGCGCCACCTGCCTGTCCGTGCTGACCGACAGGGACTTTTTCCAGGGCAGTGAAGACTACCTGCAGGCCGCACGCGCTGCCTGTTCATTACCGGTCATCCGCAAGGACTTCATGGTGGCGCCCTATCAGGTCTACGAAAGCCGGGCCATCGGCGCCGACTGCATCCTGCTGATCGCCGCCTGCCTGACCAAAGACCAGATGCAGGAACTGGAAGGCATCGCCCACGAGATCGGGCTGGACGTGCTGGTGGAAGTCCACAACGACGAAGAAATGGACGACGCCCTGACCCTCACCACTCCATTGGTGGGTATCAACAACCGCAACCTGCACACCTTCGAGGTGTCATTGGACACCACTTACACATTGCACGAGCGGATTGGTTCTGAGCGACTGGCGGTCACCGAAAGCGGCATCATGACCCGCGAAGACGTCATGGCCATGACTGACAGAGGGATTTACGGTTTCCTGGTGGGCGAATCGTTCATGCGGGCCCAAGAGCCCGGACAGAAACTAAAAGAACTGTTTTTCCCGGCAGACTGAAAACCATAGTCTGCACAAGCCAGAGGGTCAGGCCTTCGAAAATCGTACTGCGCCAAGGATGGCGCAGTCGAGCGTACAAGGATGTATTCACAGCGTATTTTCGAAGGCCTGACCCTCTGGCGTTACCTCGATTCTTTAATTACACAGTGCCTAGCCAACCTCAACTCTCCGGCTCCGCCAACGCCTCCTGCAACAATGCCAGCAAATGCTCCGGCATACCCTCTGCCAGCGTCAAAGCTGCCTCATGGCCCCGCGGTGACATTTTGCCCCAGGTCCGGCGCACAATCCGTAGCCATTTCTCCCGATCGTAGTCCGCCTTCTCCTCGTAGAAACCGGCGAAATACTTCTCCAGAAACACCATGCACGCCACGTCCTCCAGCAACTGGGTGTCCGCATCCTTGCGCAGTTCCCGCTTGGTCAGAATGGTTTCCACCCGCTCACACTCGGCGGCGTCATAGCCGCACTCGGCCATAATCTCCGCCGCCCGCTGGCCATGCATGCGACCACAGGCCTGACGCCACTGGTAATAGGCTTTGCGCCCTTCCGGGTAGTCACTGCGCGGCATGGTCCAGCGCTCAATGTGCTGGGCCCGGCAGGCAATCTGCATGCGCTCCGACGGGTTGGGCTCCAGGGCAAACAGCCAGCGGGTCATATGCTCACTGTAAGCCAGCTCACGTGGCACCGCCTCGCCATCCAGCAATTCCTCGTTGGGGTCTGCCCGGTTGGCTCTGTCGATTTTTTCCAATGCACAGGTCAGTTGTGCCGAGGCGGTCATGCCTTACTCCTGGTCGTTCGCTGTTTGGATATGTAAGCCCGGATTTACCGGGTCACCATGGTCTGGGCATGCTTGATCAGTTCATCCGGCTTCTTCGGCCGTTCGGGGCGGTGAATCCCTCTCTGGCAACCCGGACGCTCATAGAGCTCGTCCATCCAGCGCTTCAGATATGCCAAGCCGTCGATGGAGACCCCGGACCAGTTGTAGGTCCGCACCCAGCACCAGTTGGCAAAGTCAGCGATGGTAACTTCGTCTCCCGCCAGATACGGGGATTCTGCCAGCCGGGTGTCCAACACCTCAAACAGGCGCCGGCACTCGTGGTGGTAACGATCGATGGCCGCCGGTATTTTCTCCGGAAAATACCGGTAAAACACATTCGCCTGCCCCATCATCGGACCAACGCCGCCCATCTGGAACATCAGCCACTGCAATGCCCGTGAACGCACCTTTGGGTCAGCCGGGTAAAACTGGCCGTATTTTTCGGCCAGATAAATCATGATGGCCCCGGACTCGACTACCACAAAGTCGTCGTTATCCCGATCCACAATCACCGGGATCCGACCATTCGGATTCATAGCCAGGAATTCTGGTGTCTTCTGATCGCCCTTGGACAGATCAACCGGAATCAGGTTGTACTCAACCCCTAACTCCTCGAGCAAAACAGACACCTTGTAGCCGTTCGGCGTGGGTGCGGTATACAGATCAATCACAGCGTCCTCCTGTGGACAACTCAACATCAAACCTGGGCGGATGGTCGTGCGCTGATACGCTCATACCAGGCCTGGAGATTCGTTTGCTCGGGCTTGATACGGACCTTGATCACCCGGGCAAAGGCAACGGTGACAAAAGCATTGATATCGGCGGCTGTGAACCGGTCCAAACAGATGTACTCTTTTCCCTCAAGCTGGTCGTTCAGAAACGCCATGAACTTCTCGACCTGCTGCACACACTCTGCACCCCATTCCTTGACGGGATTCATTCGATCCTTGAAGTAACCGGTACTGTGCTGGAAGCCCATGCCGGTAGGCAGGAAGAAAAACAGCTCAATCCAGCGCAGCCACTGTTCCAGATAGGCCTTTTCCAGGGGGGTGTCGCCCAGCAAGCTGGGAGCATTGGGGTAGGCCTCTTCAAAGTAGCGGCAGATGGCCATGGTTTCGGCGATGCAGGAGCCATCGTCCAGCTCCATGACCGGGACTTTCTTCATCGGGTTACGGACGACATATTCCGGGGTCAGGTTTTCGCCTTTTTCGATATCCACCTGAATGAACTCGGCCTGATCCAGCAGACCTTTTTCCGCCATGAACATGCGAACGCGGCGGGGATTCGGTGCGGTACTGGTTTCGAATATTTTCATTGTTTTTGACTCCATTCCGGGCAGGTATCTGATGGACAGACGTTCAAATCAGGCTTGAGCCTGCCGGGAACCAGCGGGCGCGTCAAGCGGGGGAAAACGGCCCCGTGGCCCCCGAATCTTTTACATTTCAAAAAATCTTTAGGGTTGTAACTTTTTTCAGGTTCTCTATCCTGAAGAGTGAACATTCAAAACGGGATCAAAGACTTGAGCGAACAATCCTGGTTTCTCACAAGACGTCTTCCCCTGATCGGTTCCGATCACAGTCCCGTAATTTCCCTACACCTCAACATAAATTCAAGAGTGACAGGAGAAGTCATGCGTAAACTTACATCTGCTGTATTGCTATGCGCCGCTGCTGCACCGTCTATGGCACAAGCCAACGAGTGTGGCCAGGTTTCCATTACCGAAATGAACTGGGCTTCCGCCTCGGTGGTAACCAACGTGGCAAAATTCATCATGGAACAAGGCTATGGCTGCGACGTCGCCGTGGTTCCGTCTGACACTGTGCCTGCCGTCACCTCTGTTGCGGAAAACGGCGAGCCGGACATCGTCACCGAGCTGTGGCTGAACTCCGCTGGTGAGGCGTATACCCGTCTTGAAGATGCCGGCAAAGTAGAGCGACTGAGCGAGGTTCTGTCTCCCGGTGGAGTCGAGGGCTGGTGGATCCCGACCTACCTGGTGGAAAAGCACCCGGAACTGAAAACCATCGAAGGCATCATGGCCAATCCAGAGCTGGTTGACGCGCAGTTCAACAACTGCCCGGACGGCTGGGGCTGCCGTATCGTAAACGACAACCTGGTTGAAGCCCTGGACCTGGAAGCTTCCGGTATCGAAGTGTTCAACCACGGCTCTGGTGAAACCCTGGCGTCCTCCATGGCCGCTGCGGTACAGGACGGAGAACCCTGGTTCGGCTACTACTGGGGCCCGACCGTTCCGCTGGGCAAGTTCGACATGACCCGCGTAGATCTGGGTGAGTACGATGCCGACGCGCATCTTGCCAACCAGAGCAAAGACAACGAAAACCCGAAAGTGTCTGACTTCCCGGCTGCGCCGGTTCTGACCTCCGTCACCACTGACTTCCGCGAGCGGGAGCCGGCGGTTGCTGACATGCTCAGCAAAATGACCTTCAAGACCGACACCATGAGCGCTGTCCTGGCCTGGAAGAGCGAAAACAACGCTTCCGCCGAGGAAGCCGCGGTGTACTTCCTGAGCAACAACACCGATACCTGGAAGGAGTGGCTGAACGATTCAGCCCAACAGAAGCTTGCCTCGATTCTGGGCAACTAATCCTTCCACTCCAAGACAGGGCCTCTAACGGCCCTGTCTGCTTCCAAGCGATCCCATTGATGCTTACCTGGCGACTCTCACGCGCAGGAAACGGATAGATCATGGCTACTTACGATTTTGTTTTTTCATCACTGGGTCTGGATGACTGGTGTTCTGCGGGCAAGAGTGACGGCCCCATGTCCATGGCGGACCTGTTATCCAAGGCCAATGGTGGCAAGCAGGAGGACACGTCGATCTGGGACCTGCCGTTCCCCTCCATGGACGCCTTGAACGAAGCTTGCCCCGCGTTCCCCCAATCCCGGGAACTGACCAAAGGGCTGGAGCAAGGCTTCCTCGACATCAAGGACAGCCTCAGCGTTGTACTCGACCCCATTACCCAACCACTGAGCTGGGCACTGGATGGCACCCTGTATGCCATGCTCAGCGCGCCCTGGTGGATTGTGATTCCCCTGTTGCTCGCCGTGGTGTTGGTGGTCAGTAAATCCTGGAAGCTGGTCACCTTCGTTGCGATCAGTTTTTTCACCCTGGCGTTTATTGATTACTACGAATACGCCATGCAGACCCTGGCCATCATATTCGTCTGCGCCTTCATATGTGTGTTACTTGGGGTGCCGATCGGTATCGCCATGTCCCGAAGCGACACGCTGCAGCGCATGACCATACCGATACTCGACATGCTGCAGACCCTGCCGCCCTTCGTGTACCTGATTCCGCTGATCTTCCTGTTCAGCGTGACCGAGTCCAAGCTGTATGGCATTGCCATCATCCTGTACGCCATCGTTCCGGTTATCCGCCTGACCAACCTCGGGATACGACTGGTGGACAAGGATGTGATTGAGGCCGCCGATGCCTTCGGTATGACCCCGCGACAGAAACTGTTCAAGGTACAGATCCCTCTCGCACTGCCGAACATCATGGCAGGGGTAAACCAGACCATCATGATGAGCCTGGCCATGGTGGTGATTGCCTCACTGGTATCGGCACCGGGTCTGGGTGTACTGGTACTGCGAGGCATCCGCAATCTTGAGTTGGGTGTAGGCCTGGTTTCCGGCCTCGGCATCGTAGCGCTGGCCGTCATTCTCGACCGCGTCACCAAGGCATCTCTTGCGCGCATCAATGCCGCCCAGAAGCAGTAAGGATCGAGACATGGCAAACGACATCAAGATTTCCATCAAGAATCTGTACAAGATCTTCGGTCCGACACCGGACGTGGGACTGGAATACGTCAAGCGCGGCATGGACAAGAACGACCTGCTGGAGAAGCAGAATCACGTGCTTGGCCTGAAAGACATCAACGTGGACATGCGAGAGGGCGAGATCACCGTGATCATGGGGCTGTCCGGCTCCGGCAAGTCCACGCTGATCCGCCACCTGAACCGCCTGATCGAACCCACGGCTGGCGAAATCCGGTTCGACGGCGAGGATGTGCTGGACTACGGCGAGGAAGACCTGCGCAAGCTCCGCCGCGAGCGCATGTCCATGGTATTCCAGAAGTTCGCCCTGCTGCCCCACCGCACGGTTCTGGAGAACGCCGGCATGGCCATGGACGTTCGTGGTTTCAAGACGGCGGACTTCGAGAGCGAGGCCCGCAAGTGGCTGGCCCGGGTCGGTCTGGAAGGCAACGAAAACCAGTACCCCCACCAGTTGTCTGGCGGTATGCAGCAGCGGGTCGGCATCGCCCGTGCCCTGGTGTCCAACGCGCCGGTGATGCTGATGGACGAGGCCTTCTCGGCGCTGGACCCGCTGATCCGCTCGGACATGCAGGACCTGCTGCTGGAATTGCAGGAAGAGTTGCAAAAAACCATCGTGTTCATCACCCACGACCTGGATGAGGCCCTCAAGCTGGCTGACCACCTGGTCATACTGAAGGATGGCGAAGTAGTCCAGCAGGGCGACCCGCAGGATATCCTGCTGAATCCGAACGATCCTTACATCGTCGACTTCATCAGTGACATCAACCGCGCCCGCGTACTGCGGACCCGGTCGGTGATGACCGAAGGCGTCGATGACAGCCTGCAATTCGCCGGGGATGTGTCTGACCAGGACAATCTGGAAACCGTGCTTTCCCGCTCCGGCGGCGATACTTCGCTGACTTTCCGGGTCATGCGAGAGAATGAACCGGTGGGTACCCTGGACATGAAAGCTCTGACCAGGGCCTTGGTGCCAACCGAAGCCTCCAGCGAACGGGAAAAGCGCTCAGCCTGAGTGCTTTCCCCGAACAAAAGCCCCCGACGTTCCGGCGCCAGGGCTTTTTTATGTATTCAGCCCGGGGGATCCGGCGCTATCGAAGCTGGCTGTCTTTGCTGCCTCTGCGATTGATGCCCCCGGCGCGGGTATCCTGCTTTTCATGGGCCGACTGGCAGTCTATGCACAACCGGACGCCGGGAATCGCCTTGCGCCGGGCCTCCGGAATCGGGGCGTCACATTCATCGCACTGCGTGGCGCTCTCGCCCCCGGCCAACTGACGGCGTGCGCGCTCAATCTCGTCTTCAACGCTTGCGTCGATCTGCTCCTGAACCGCGCCATCACGCGACCATCCGCCAGCCATAGTTCCCCCATACTCTGGATGCCTGTATCCATTAAAAGGTAGCATCCAGATGCGAATACACCGGAGTTAACGCTGCCGTCATCAGGAGACATCATGTCGTATACCAGCCACTACACACCCGAAACCCTGAGCCGTGACGAGCTGGACCAGAGTTCTGGCCCCATGGTGATCGAGTTCGGCGCTAACTGGTGCGGGATCTGCCGGGGTGCGCAGGCGGCGATCAGGGCGGCCTTGGACAATCACCCCGACGTCCCGCATGTAAAGGTTGAAGATGGCAAAGGCCGCAGATTGGGGCGGACGTTTGGCGTTCAACTGTGGCCGTCGCTGATTTTTTTGAAGGATGGTGAAGAAATGGCGCGGGTCGTCCGCCCGGAAAGCAGCAGCGAGATCGAACGTGCACTGCTAAAAATTTAGTGCTGCTGCCAGAATGACTGGCCCCTGGTCAAAACCTGGCGGTAGTCAGTCAAAACCTCCGTTTGCCTTTGCAGGAGTACCAGCGGCCTCATCACTCGCCGGCCCGATCAACCTGGTCGGAGGGAAATGCCTTGATCACGTCCCCTTCCGGGGTCGCCAGCAGGAGTTCGCCAAAACGCCCGATCCGAATGGAGGATGCCCGACTCAGGAGCTCCAGGAAGCGTTCTTCCTGCAACATGAGCTCCGGGGAACAGGCCATTCGTGAGCTGGCCATCTGACTGAAGCTCACACCACCTTCCTGATCCATCAGGTAGGTTCCGGAATACCGATTACAGGAAGCCGTGCCGGCTACCCGGTTACCGTTCAAAAAGCTGATGCTCATGCGCGAACGATTAATGATGTCAGCACCCGCCAGCTTACCCACCACCCATTCAGCCCCCATATACAAGCGTTCTGGATTGCCGCCACAGCCCACGTAGATGTCCTCGTCCACCGACAACCACACCTGATTGGGATACTGGGCACCCGACATAGAGTCCTGGCAAACCTGCCGGGTCACCGTCAGCTTCACGTTCATGCCTGCGCCGGCCGCGATGAACTGGCGACCGTATCGATCCGTTTTGTCCAGCTTGGCGGGCAAGCGCAGTGTGGTGTCCCGCTCAAATGGCCGGTTGAGGATTAACTCGTCCCCGATCACCCGGGCCTGCCAATAGGGCTCATTGCCCACTGCCCGGAACGGCATCTCTATGGCCCCCGGGGGGAGGCATTCCGGATATTGCTGGCCTCGAATGGTCAGCAAGGCGGTATCGCCGGTGCGCAGGAAGCGGGTACTTTCGTTGCCCGGGGCCACGAACAGTTCGCCCGCATCGCTTTCGGCGGGCTTCACGAGCAGCTGGTTGTCCTGATACGCAATAGTGAGCAGTGGATTCTCATCGTTCGACAGAACCGTGATATCCAGCTGACCACAGGCGTAGCCTTCTTCCACCTTGATCTCGGGTTCCGGCGAGCTCTGGCAGGCAGACAACAACAGGCCAACCATGGCGAGAAAGGGAAACGCCCGAAGGCCTGGTAGGTGCATAATCGGATTCCTTGATATCGAAGCCATTGGAAACAGTGTAAGCCCCATACCCGCGGCAAGCCATTTGTTGGACGCTGGCGATACTTCCGGTCGGGGCCTTCTTATCTTCCGGCCAGCCGATTAAGCTAGTACCAAAGCATCAGGAGGTTACCCATGGCTATCAAGCTGTACCAGTTCGCCATTTCCCATTACTGCGAAAAAGTCCGCTGGGCACTGGACTTCAAGGGTCTCAAGTACCAGACCGTTACGCTCCTGCCCGGCCAGCACATCAAGACCATCCGGCAGTTGACCAGGGGGAAGACCTCCTCGGTACCGGTATTGGAGCACGATGGCCATGTTGTGCAGGACTCCCCGAAGATTCTGGACTACCTGGATGAAACCTTTCCAGACAATCCACTGACCCCAGCCGATCCGGAGCTCAGGGAACAGGCGCTGGCCTGGGAGCAGCGGCTGGACGCCGAGGCAGGCCCGGCCGTACGCTGCTATGCCTACCACCATTTCCTGAAGCGCCCGAAAGTGGTCATCCCGATGCTCGCCGCCGGTACCCCCTTCTACAACCGCTATCTGCTGAGCCTGATCTTCAGTCGGGTGGAGGAGATGATGCGCCAGTGGATGAAGATCAACGAGAAAACCTCAGAACAGTCTCGACTGGTCATGGAACAACTGCTGACGGACCTGACGGAAGCCTATCAGAACAGCCCGTTCCTCGTGGGCGACAGCTTCACCCGTGCAGACCTGACGGCTTCGGCCATGTTTTCCCCCATGTTCCAGCCAGCCGCTTTCCCGGTGCCCTGGCCCAAGCCCGAGAAGATTCCGGCGGATGTCTCCGGCTGGCTGAACCAATGGCAGGAGCAGCTCCAGGTACTGTCCAACCTGTACGAACGGAATCGCCAAGCCGGGTAAACCCGCCCGGGTGTCGCAAACCGCCACCGGCTGTGTCGGAAAACGACAACGCAGCCGGAGCGTGTCCGTGCCAGAATAACACCACATAATAAGAGTAAAACGGATACACCCCATGGCCATCACCGACATGTTGCTGGCTGTCCTTGAGGACAGCGGACTGATGCCTCTCTGGCAGATGGTTGCCCCCTGGCTTGCCCTGGACGAACGCCAGTTGATCTTTGTGATCGCGACACCAGTGTTCATCGCCATCACCCTGTGGGAATACCTGCGCATACGGCATAATCCGGCGCTGATGGACGGGCGCGAGGCCATACGCAATTTTGCCCTGGGCGCCGGCTACCAGACCACGGAACTGCTGTTCGCCGGGCTGATTGCCTTTCCGGTCTATGCCCTGTGCTATCACTACCGCTTGTTTGACCTCGAATTGAACGCGCTGACGGCGTTTCTGACCTTTATCGGCGTGGAATTCTGCTTTTACTGGATGCACCGGACCAGTCACCGGGTGCGCTGGTTCTGGGCGGCGCACATTGTCCACCACTCCTCGGAGCGCATGAACTTTTCCACCGCCATGCGCCAGAACGCCACCAATATTTTCAACGGCAACTGGCTTTTCTACCTGCCCCTGGCTCTGCTGGGCTTCAATCCGGTCTGGATAGGCGTGGCCTACGCCCTGTCGCTGGTCTACCAGTTCTTCATCCACACCACCCTGGTTGGACAGTTGCCGGGCTGGATTGAACTGATCTTCAATACGCCAAGCCACCATCGGGTCCATCACGGCCGAAATCGGGGCTATATTGACCGCAACTTTGGCGGCGTACTGATCATCTGGGACCGTCTCTTTGGCACCTTTACTGCCGAAGACAGCCAGGAGCCGCCAACATACGGCGTCACTACACCGCCCCCGTCCAACAACCTGCTGGTTCTGTGGACTCACGAATACGTCGACCTGTTCCGTGACATGGCTCAGCCGGGAAGATTAATGTTACGGATCAAACACCTATGGAAACCGCCGGAATGGAAACGCCCGGCTTCGCCAAACTCAGGGACCGCCCATGCACGAACACCCGTTAACACTGACCAGTGAGGACGATCACCTCATCAAAGGCACGACCTTTACCACCGATCGCCCTCAAGCCGTTCTGGTCATTGCCCACGGCATGGCTGAACACAATGGACGATACGCGGATTTTGCCCGCTGGCTGGGCCAGCACGGAATTGCGGCAATTACCTTCAATCATCGGGGCCACGGCCCGGACTGCTCACCGAAAGATCTGGGGCATTACAGCGACCGGGACGGCTGGCACAAGGTAACGGACGACTTGCACCGGGTGCTGACCCATGCCCGGCAGCAGTTTCCGGGAATACCGGTCATCCTGCTGGGACACAGCATGGGCTCGTTCATCGCCCAAAGCTGCCTTCAGCAGCACGGCAATGCGGCGGATGCCCTGATCCTGAGCGCCACCAACCGGATCAACAAGCCCGAACTACTGGCCTACCGGACACTGATCATCGGGCTCAAGAAGGTGTTCGGCAAACGCCATCAAAGCCCGATACTGGCCAACCTGTCCTTCGGTCGCTTCAACAAGCACTTTGTTCCGGCCCGAACGGACGCGGATTGGCTTAGCCGTGACCCAGACCAGGTGGATGCCTATCTGGCCGACCCCCTGTGTGGCTTTAATTGCACCAACGGCCTGTGGCACGACCTGGTTCAGGGCATGCTGTCTATCAACCCCAGAGCCTGGCGCAAGGATCTGCCGGTGCACCTGTTTGCCGGCACCGACGACCCGGTGGCAGAGATGGGCAAAGGGGTCACCCGGCATTTTCGGACCATTCGCAATGCAGGGGTAAAACGGGTTACCTTCCGGTTGTTCAATGGCGGCCGACACGAAATGCTGAACGAAACCAATGTGGAAGAAGTTCGCGAGTACATCCTGGCACTGTGCCAGTCTCATCTGCCCAAGGAGGCTCCCGAAAAACAGACCACAGCACCGACAGCCTGATCCGCAACAGCGCCCTATGATGTTTTTCCTTGCCGCCGATGAAGAAGCGCCCCGCCCGGCTGGAGTATGAGGGGGCGGTGTGGATGCAGATAAAGTCAGTGGCGATTGTGGCTCAGGTGGAGAAAGGAAAGGGAGGTCTGGGAGCACGCCGTGCGCAATGGGAACACCCCGGCGAATGATGCCGGCCAGCTCCCTTCCCGGAGCCAGCCTTGCGCCATGCAGAAAGAGCGGTTAGCGGGTGCCGAACACCACCATGGTTTTACCTTTGACCCGAACCAGCCCCTGGTCTTCCAGGGTTTTCAGAACCCGACCAACCATCTCGCGGGAACAACCCACGATACGGCCGATTTCCTGCCGGGTGATTTTGATCTGCATGCCGTCGGGGTGAGTCATGGCATCCGGTTCCTTGCACAGATCCAGCAGGGTGCGGGCCACTCGTCCGGTCACGTCGAGGAACGCCAGGTCGCCCACTTTGCGGGTGGTCTGGCGCAGACGCGATGCCATCTGTTCGCCGATAAAGTAAAGGACGCGGGGATCCTGCTGAGCGATTTCCCGGAACTTGGTGTAGGAGATCTCTGCGACCTCACACTCAGTCTTGGCCTTAACCCAGGCACTGCGGGAATCCAACTTATCGAACAGCCCCATCTCGCCAAAGAAGTCTCCGGCGTTGAGGTAGGCCATAATCATTTCCCGGCCATCATCATCCTCAATGATAACGGTGACCGACCCCTTGACGATGTAAAACAGCGAATCGCTTTTGTCACCTGCGTAGATAATGGTGCTCTTCGCCGGATAACGACGACGGTGACACTGAGAGAGGAAGTAGTCGAGATGCTTGGTCTTCTGCTCAACCGGCTTGATGATAGTGGCCATAATGCGAGCTGTGCCTCCTGAATGCGGGCGCTTCCCAATGGTTATTGTTTATCCCGCCTTCCATGCGGGTTCATTACATTTCGTTCAAAATCACGCACACTTATAGCAAGAAGGCCCACACTGAGCAACAGCAAAACCACTACAACATGTGCTCGCAAGCCCGTCCATTGGCTGTTCGCACCGTTGGTCTGTGCTAGCATCCCGCCAAACCCTGGCAGTACTGGTCTTGCACCGGTATTTTACTGATTGATCATGGAGTGTTTTCGATGAAAGCAACTGTTGACTGGACGGGTAACGTCAGTTTCAAGGCCACCAGTGGCACCGGACACGAGGTCCAGATGGACGGACCACCACACGATGGCGGTCAGAATCTTGGTCCCCGTCCGATGGAAATGCTGCTGATGGGCGTGGGCGGCTGCTCTTCCTACGATGTGGTCACCATCCTGAAAAAGAGCCGTCAGGATGTCACCGCCTGCCACACCGAACTGGAAGCCGAACGTGTCGATGCCGTGCCGGCCATTTTCACCAAGATTCACCTTCACTTTGTGGTCACTGGCCGGGGCCTGAAGGAAAACCAGGTCAAGCGCGCAGTCAGCCTGTCTGCCGAGAAATATTGCTCCGCCTCCATCCTGATGGAAAAGGCGGGTGTGGAGATCACCCACAGCTACGAGATCCGCGAGGCGGAATAACCGCCCAAACAACCATCTTACGGCCGGGCGGCGATCTGTCTGCGAGCACGCCTCCCGGCACCACGTCAAAATGTTCACTTTCGGTACTATTCACGCCCGATGGCTGTGTGCATAATACGCAGCCTCTAAGCCGACCTGATCAAAAGACGTACAGTTTGATCAAGGACGGCCTCGGCAGGGCTCCGGCGAGCTTACTGTTGTCATTCAATCTTTTGCACGGAGGGGGCTGAACATGGAAAACAAACTTCAGCTACACGGGTTCAACAACCTGACCAAATCCCTGAGTTTCAATATTTACGATATCTGCTACGCCCAGACCGAAGAGCAGCGCGAAGCCTATATCGATTATATCGACGAGATGTACAACGCCGAGCGTCTGACCCAGATTCTGACTGACGTGGTCAAGATCATTGGAGCCAATGTACTGAACATTGCGCGCCAGGACTACGACCCCCACGGCGCCTCCGTGACCATGCTGATCGCCGAACATGAGCTGACCAGTCCCGGCGAACGGGATAATGAGGAATCACCAGGCCCCCTGCCTGACGCCATCGTGGCGCATCTCGACAAAAGCCACGTAACGGTTCACACCTATCCGGAAAGCCACCCGCACGACGGCGTCAGCACGTTCCGCGCGGACATCGATGTATCCACCTGTGGCCTGATTTCACCCCTCAAGGTGCTCAACTACCTGATCCACAGCTTCGATTCCGATGTAGTCACCGTCGATTACCGGGTACGCGGCTTTACCCGGGACGTGGACGGCACCAAGCACTACATTGATCATGACATCAACTCGATCCAGAACTACCTGACCGAAGATACCCGGAACGCCTATCAGATGATCGATGTGAACGTGTATCAGGAAAACCTGTTCCACACCAAGATGATGCTGAAGGAATTCAACCTCGAGAACTACCTGTTCGGTTTGAAGCCCAGCGATCTGGATCCGGAAGAAGCGCGGTCCATTGAAGATCGCCTGCGTACTGAAATGCTGGAAATCTTTTACTCCCGCAATCTGGGTTAATCGTCCCGGCGGGCGGGTCTCCTCCAGACCCGCCCAATCATTCAATTATTTTGAATATTCCTGCCAGTTTTCTCCGTTTTATACCGTCGTCCAGAGCGCGTTAAATAGCCTCATATCCTGTCATTCTCACTTGGGAGAACGCATATGAGCCACACCATTCTTGTTGTTACCGCCAGCATGTTTGGCAAGCAAGGCCAGTCATCTCAACTGGTTTCCCGCACACTGGAAAGCTTGAAGGACAACTATCCGGACGCCGAAGTAAACTATCGGGACCTCGCCAGCGAACCCGTACCCCATCTGGATGCAGAACGGTTTCAGTCCTTCCTGACGCCGGAAGAGGATCTCAACGCGGAGCAGAAAGCAGCCCTGAACCACTCAAACGAACTGATTGATGAACTGAAGCAGGCCGATGTCGTTGTGCTTGGCGTTCCCATGTACAACTTCGGCATTCCTTCAGTGCTAAAGGCTTACTTCGACCACATAGCCCGGGCCGGAATTACCTTCCGCTACACGGAGAACGGCCCTGAGGGATTGCTTGAGGATCGTCCGGTTTACATTCTGGCAGCCCGTGGCGGCATGTATGCCAACACACCGAACGACAGCCAGACTCCGTATCTGCGTTCGTTCCTCAATTTCCTTGGCCTGAAGGACCTCCACTTCGTTTATGCCGAAGGGCTGAACATGGGCGACGACCAGAAGCAAAACGCGCTGGAGGAAGCCCACGAACGTATCGAGGCCGTCACGGTCTGACAATACATCTATGGAGGACAGCGTATGACCAGTCGTACCGTGCAAAGAGTCATTCCAGCCCTGGAAACCTCCGATGGCGCCGGCGTTCGCATCAAGCGTTCGCTGGGCCAACACCCGAGCGTGCGGCTGGACCCCTACCTGATGCTGGATGAGTTCGGCTCCGACCAGCCCCAGGACTACATCGCCGGCTTCCCGGCGCACCCGCACCGGGGCTTTGAAACGGTCACCTATATGATTGAGGGGCACATGCTCCATGAAGATCATCTGGGCAACCGCGGCCATCTGCGTAACGGTGGCGTGCAGTGGATGACGGCGGGCCGGGGCATCGTGCACTCGGAAATGCCGCAACAGGAATCCGGCCTGATGCGGGGCTTCCAGCTCTGGCTCAATCTGCCTTCGTCCGAGAAGATGCAGCCAGCGGGATATCGGGATATCCAGCCTGAGGACATTCCGCAGATCCACCAGAAGGGCGCAACGCTGAAGCTGATTGCAGGCTCCCTGAATCTGGCGGAGTCCACGCTCGAAGGCGCCGTGTCAGGTGGTTCAACACGCCCCCTGTATGCAGATGTACAGCTTGAGGCGGGCGCCGACATCCGTATTCCGGTTCAGGCTGGCAATAATGCCGTGGTCTACCTCTACGAGGGCGAGGCCTCGGTCGTAGCGGACAGCGAGAGCAAACCATTACAGGGCTCTGCCGCCAGCGTGCTGACGGACGGCGACGAGGTGCACCTGCGGGCGGGAGGCCAGCCAGCGAGACTGCTGGTGATTGCTGGCAAGCCCATCGGCGAGCCGATCGTGCAGTACGGTCCGTTCGTGATGAACACCCGCGAAGAGATCGAACAGGCCCTGCAAGACTATCGGGATGGACGCCTGACGGCCTAGGCGAAAGGCTTTCCGGCAATCAGCCGCTGCACCATGGGCCTGACCATCAGGTCCATGGCCAGCGGCATCTTTGTACCCGGAATCACCATGGTGTCGTGGCGGGATAAAGTGCTGCCGGGAATAACCTGCAGCAGGTAAGGCAAGTCCACTTCCGAGGGATCACGGATGTGGATCACCAGCAGGCTTTCATCCTCGGTCGGCACATCCCGAACCACAAACGGATTGGAGGTATCCACCAGCGGAATTCGCTGGAAGTTGATGTGGGTATGGGAGAACTGCGGCACGATATCGTGCACGTAGTCATCCATCCGGTTAATGATGGTCTCCACCACCGCATCCTGGCTGTAGCCCCGCTTGTGGGTGTCCCGGTGGATTTTCTGGATCCACTCCAGATTGACGATCGGCACCACGCCAATCAGCAGGTCGACGTACTGGGCGATGTTGTAGCTCTCGGTTACAACCCCACCATGCAATCCCTCGTAGAACAGCAAGTCCGTGTCTGCCGGCAGGGACCCCCAGGGGGTAAAGGTGCCCGGCTTGTGTCCCAGCTCCATCAGCTCCCTGTCTTCATCATGCACGTACTGCCGATAACGTCCGTTGCCGGTGTGAGCGTAGTCGTAAAACAGGGCTTCGAGCTTATCGATGTGATTGGCCGCCAGCGCGAAGTGGTTGCGCTCACCGAACTGCCCCTTGGCCGCCAGTCGCGCCATTTGCTCCCGGTTGTACCGATGGAAACTGTCACCGGTCACCATGGCGGCAGTCAGGCCTTCGCTGGCAAACATTCGGCTGAAAATCTGGCCTGTGGTTGTGGTTCCAGCTCCGGATGAACCGGTTACCGCGATAATCGGGTGGCGTTTGGACATAATTCCTTGGTCCGAAGGTCAGGTCAGGCTCTCCAGTAGCCTTGGCTTTTCGATGGCGAAACCCTGAGCGTAGTCCACACCCAGCTGGGTCAGGATATCCAGTACCTCGCGGGATTCCACCTGGGCGGCAATCACCTCGCGCCCCATGTAATGCGCCATATCCACCATGGATTTCACCATGGCCCGGTCAGTTTCGCTCAGATTGAGCTGGTTGGTAAAGGTGCCATCGATCTTGATCATGTCCACCGGCAGGGAGCGCAGGAACTCGAAAGACACCGGGCCACTGCCAAAATTACCGAGGCAGAACCGACAGCCCAGTTCCTTGATCTCCCGCATGAACTCCACCACAGACTCGATATCCCGGATCGCCGATGCTTCGGTCAACTCGAACCACAGCCGCTCGATAGGCGCGTCCTTGTGGCTGAGCTTTTCGTAGATGAACTCGAGCAAGGATTTGTCATTCAGGGAATAGCCGGACAGATTAATGCAGATACCACCCAGGTGACGCGGATCCGGCGCGGTTTCCTGAACCCAGTCCAGCATGTGCCCCACCACCCAGCGATCCACCGCCTGCATCTGGTCATACCGTTCAGCCATGCGGATAAAGTCCCGGCCCGAAATCAGATTGCCGACATCGTCGTACATGCTGATCAAAATCTCGTACTGGGGCGACATACTGGCCTTGGCGTGCAGGGGGATGATCTTCTGGCAGCGCAGGAGCATGCGCTCCTCATCCAGGTTGCCCAGACTCGCCACGCGGGCGGCGATCTGCGCCTTGCGCGCTTCATCTCCGGCATCGATGGGGGCCACGTTCACTTTGCCAGCGCCCTCGTGCTTGGCGTCCTTCAGTGCGTGCTCACAGGCTCTCATCCAGCGCTCCGCGCTGACCATCGAGGGCACTTCCGGTACCACGCCAATGTTTGCCGACAAATGATAGGTCCGGCCTTCGAACTCGAATTCCGCGCTCTCTACCGCCTGCACCAACGCCTGTGCGATCGACTCCGCGTTATCCGAAGGCACCAGCATGGCAAATTCGTTGCCGGCCAGGCGGGCCAGTGAAACCTGCTCGCCCGCCAGCTTGCGGAACACCTCAGCAATTTCTTTCAGCACCGCGTCGCCGGCTTCTTCACCCGCAGTGTCATTGAGCAGGCGGAAGTGCCGTAGGTCGATTCTCAACAGGGCCTGGAGGCTCTCACGCTGAACCAGATGCTGATTGACGGTACGTTCGAATTCCCGGCGTCCCAGAACACCAGTCAGTTCATCGTGGGTAGCGGCCCAGGAAAGCTGGTCGTACACCTTTCGCACCATCCGATCGATGCTTTCATCCACCAGTGGCCGCTCGTACTGGTCATCCTCGACGATCGTGCCGTCCCGCATCCGCTTGGCCAGCGCATCCAGATCCAGATCCACCACCCGCATACCCTGATGGTTAACAAACACGTAGCGGCTACTGCCGCGGGCAATCCACACCAGACGAATGTACTGGGGTGTGTCTGGTTTTTCCTGGTCCCGCAGCCAATCACCAACCTTGAGATGCTGAACGCGCTGCACCCAGCGCTGCAGATCTTCCTGGCCCTGACCGGACGCCTCGCCGGCATCGGCTTCCCCACCGATGCCGGCGGCAGGCACGTCAACCATCTCCGGCGTCTCCCCCGGGGTCCGCACAAGGAAACGTTTCAGGTCTTCGCGGATTTGTGAGGCCGGCATCTGATTGCTGGAAATGGACGCCAAGCCGTCCTGAATCACCCGCAGCATCTCGGCCATGTTGGGCGCGTTTTCCGGATCATCGGCAAAGGTCAGCAATGAATCAATCACGGCCAGGTAGTCGACCCACAACTGGCTGTCCGGCCCCTGGCGAATCCAGGTCAGCGACAGCAGATCCCGCCAGCCGCCCTCAACCAGGGTCATCACAGCCCTGGGCACCCGACGACCCGCCAGTCGCTCATCCAGGATCTGGGCGACCGCCTCCTTGGATTCCGCAACTTTCTGTGCGCCCTCGGCCGCCGCGGTTACCCGCTCGACGTTACGACGGTACACCAGATTCTGGCGCTCAATCAGGGCATCCAGCTCATGCACCGTTTGTTCGAAAACACCGATATCCTGCTCAAATTCGGTGGTGATCCGCTGCACCAGTTCATCGACCCGCCGTTGCAACACAGGATTACTACGCCCGCCCTTCACACCCAGCTGGGCAAGACGGTTCATCACCCCGCGCACCGGGCTGTTCTGGTCATCGAAAAAGGCCGGATCCCGCATAACCACTTTCAGTACCGGAACTTCCAGCTGACGTACCCGTTCGCGGGCATCGTCGCTGAGTTTCGGGCTCTCCACCACAGACCGGAAAAACCGGTCAACCACATCCAGGGTTTCCTGCTGGGCATCATCCAGCTTGGCCGGCCCACTGGCACGAACGCGCTCTACCACGCGCTCTTTGAGCGTTCCACTGCCCTCGGCAGCTTCCACCGGCTCAACCTGAAGACCCTGCAACTCCCGGAACAGCTCCCCGCTCGACAATGGCTTCGCATCAGCGGCGAAGGTCGCCTTTTCTTCTTTTACCTGAGGCGAACGACTGGCCGACAAGCTGGCAAGCAGATTGCGCACCGTAGCAAAGGCAGACTGGGCAGCTTGCGTCTGGCTGTTCCATTCACCGCTGAGTTGTGATGCCGATTTCGCTCGCCCGGCCCGCTGGCGAACCGGAGCTTCCACGGTGTCAGTGGCGTCAGCTGCCTCAGACCTGGCAGACACCGAAGTAGCCTGTGGCTTTGGCGCGCTGGCTGCCTTCGGTGCGGGCTTGGGTGCCGGTTTTGGAGCAGGTGGCGAGCGGCGGGCCGGAGCAGCGTTTGCTTCCTTACCACTCAGGTATTTACTCAGATCGAGATCGGGCAAGACGCCCTGACGAATCAGGATGTCATTCAATTCTTTATACAGGGGGGCCAGTTTCTGCAGAACGGTCTGCTCAAAGACTTTCAGGCAGACCTTCTCAACATCCCTGGACAGTTTGAGCTGACTGAGCCCGGTATGGAAGGCCTCACACACCAGCGAGGGCCCAAGGGGATTATGATGGCCAGTCGCATTGGCGACCCCGAGCTTGTCGAGTCGCAGCTTGAGCTGAAGCAGGTCACCACGGTACTGGGTGTCCGCCTTGGTCACCATCACCCGAATAGTGAGCCAGTCCTCGAACTCCCCCTTATCGACAATGGACAATTCAGAACCCGGAAAGCCCTTGGGAACGGGCTTCATGGGTGATTCGAGATTGCGGGACATCTGGTGCCAGATGACACGCTGACGCGCCTGCAGCTGACCACTGGCATCCATCAATTCGTTGGCCTGCTGGTCATTCAATGCTTTCTGGGCGGCGCTATTCAACGCCTCGACCATTTGGGGAAAGCAGTTCTCCATCAACGGCTGAATGTATTGAACCACTGCCTTCGCCGTCTGATGCAAGACAAACTGGAGGTTATCGGTCGGTGCCTTGAGGCTCGGACGATCCTGCTCTTTCGACGCACCACAAAGCTGAAGCATCGCGTCCACAGCTTCTGGATTGGGGCGGGTGAAGCACACACCCATGGCACCTTCTATGCGACGGACAATCGACACATGGAGTTCATGGCGGCGACCGTCCGGGCTGCGGAAACGAACCAACACCTCGGGCAACTCGGTTCCGCTAAGCGCACGCTCAAGATGACGGGAAGTGTCGCCGGAGAAACGGACAAACAGCCCTTCGGCGCAGAAGTCAGCAATCTGGCATGGCCAGGACTGGCCAGCACCAAGTTCCAACTGGGCAGCCAGCTTGATCGCTTTTCGGGGGCTGCCTCGGCGTTCTCTCGGATCCATGAACATCCTGATGATATGAACAACGGGCCGAAAGGAATGACCGTTTCCTGGTCCCCGGCCCTCGTCCCTGAAAACGGTAGTAATCGTCTGCTGCTACTGTGAAAACTTTCCCTGTACTGCAGCCTCAGGCTTCCACCTTACCACCCCACCAGTATAGCATTCGGACACATGAACCCCCTTAGCGTTTGCATCATTTTGCTAATTTTTACCTTTGTCAGCGGATGCTCGACAGTGGCGTATTACGCCCAGGCCATCGGCGGTCACACGTCCCTGATGATGTCGGGCGATTCGATCGACGATCTGATCGACAGCCCCGCGACGGAAACGACGCTGCGCAACAGGCTGATACTCGTCAAGCAGACCCGGAAGTTTGCCCGTGACGAGCTGTCACTCCCGGTGGGCGACGCGTTCACCGACTACGTGGAACTGGAGCAACCCTGGGTGGTCGTCAATCTGGTGGCCGTGCCGGAGTTTTCCCTGAGTCCACACCAGTGGTGCTATCCCGTGCTGGGCTGCCAGGCCTATCGGGGTTATTTCCAGCTTGAGGATGCCCGCAGAGAGCAGAAGCAGTTCGACCAGTCCGGCTACGACACACTGATCGGCGGCGTGACGGCCTACTCCACACTCGGCTGGTTCGACGATCCCCTTCACTCCAGCTTTATCGCCCTGCCGGAAGAGCGGATGCTGGCCCTGATGTTCCACGAACTGGCCCATCGGGTGGTGTACATAGGCGGCGATACAGCGTTCAACGAGAGCTTTGCGACGGCGGTCGAGCTAGAAGGTTTGGCGCTCTGGGTCAGCCGGCATGGCAACCCCGAGTGGTTTGAACGGGCCAAGGAACGACTGCAGCAACGGGAACAGACACTTGCCCTGGTAAAACACACCACCAGTCGCCTGGATGAACTTTACCGGCAGGCGGGCCAACGCCCCGACACAGAACTCCGGGCTGAGAAAACCGAAGTACTGGATCAGCTTCTGGCCGAGTACGACCGCTTATCCGAGCAATGGCAACAACCCGGCCCTTTCGGCACTCAGCCAGAGAGCCTGAATAACGCGAATCTGGCGCTCTTCCGGCAATACAACCAGTACGTCGACGGATTCCGCCAGCTGCTCAGGGACCATGACTACGATTTCCCCGCCTTCTATGACGCAGTGGCAACCCTGGGAGCCCTGCCAGAGCCCGAACGCCAGCAACAACTGACGGCGTTAGTTGAGCGGTTTGAAGAACACCTTTGAGTTTCGGTTGGTGTTGTAGGCCGCGAGTTTCGGGCCGGGCAACTCCTGAACGGTAGACGGTTCGAAGCCCCGCTCTCGGAACCAGTGCTCGGTTTGGGTGGTCAACACGAACAGTTTCCGGAACCCATGGCCCCGGGCCAGCTTTTCGATCATGGCCAGCAGTTCGTCGCCCCGACCGGAACGTCGATAGGCGGGGTCCACCGCAAAACAGGACAGCTCGCCCGCCTGCTCATCCGGATACTGGTACAGGGCCGCGCAACCCACAATGCTACCATCTCTCTCGGCCACCACGAATCCGTCAATCTCCGTTTCCAGCATTTCCCGGGAACGTCGGATCAAAACGCCCTGCTCTTCGAGTGGTTGAATCAGCTCGATGATGCCGCCGATATCCTCGACCTGGGCCGGACGAATCTGCTCATAGAGGTCTCCACTGACCAGCGTTCCGGAACCGTCCCGGGTAAACAGCTCTTCCAGCAGCGCGCCGTCATCCACATAGCTGATGATGTGCGCCCGCCGAACGCCCTTCACGCAGGCCTCGCAAGCCGCCCGCAACAGGGTCGCATTCTCATTGGCCATGGTCTCCTGCGCGAGACGCTCCGAGGCCTGCCGGGCCGACAGCTCCCGAATCAGCTCTCCGCCGTTATCCAGCACGCCCTGACCGTCAATGAAGGCGATCAGTTTTTCCGCCTTCAGGGCCGCAGCCACCTGACTGCCGACATCTTCATAGGACAAGTTGAACGCATCTCCGGTGGGCGAATAGCCCAGCGGCGGCAATAAGACGATATGCCCTAACTCAAGCAGGCTTTCGATCCCGGACACATCCACACGGCGGACTTTACCGGTGTAGCCGAAATCGGTTCCATCCAGCACGCCGACGGGACGGGCAACCACATAATTGCCGCTGCTGACCCGGATTCGTGCATTGTGCATGGGTGAATTCACCAGTCCCATGGACAACTGGCTTTCAAGCACCGCCCGAAGGCCGCCGACCGCTTCCAGCACCAGTGGCAACTGTTGCTCCGAGGTAACACGCAGCCCCTGGGAAAAATCAGACGCCAAGCCAGCCGAATCCAGCCGTGCCTGAATCTGGGGCCTGGCGCCATAGGCCACCACCAGTCGAACCCCCAGACTGCTCAGCAGGGCAATATCATGGATGATGTTAATGAAGTTGCCGTGGGCAATGGCGTCGCCTGGCAGCGTCAGCACCACGGTTCGGCCCCGATGGGCATTGATATAGGGTGAGGAATGGCGGAATCCGTGCAGCCAGTCGTTCGATTTCAATCCGGGCTCCCTATCAACTCAATTACAGGCAGAACTGCCTGATCAATCCTTTCAGAATGCGTACCGCCGGCTCCAGCTGAGCCAGCTCCAGAAACTCATCCGGCTGATGAGCCTGATCGATGGAACCGGGCCCCATGACCAGGGTTTCCATGCCCGCCTTCTGTAACCACGGAGCCTCGGTGGCAAAGGCCACGGCCTGCGCCGAATGCCCGGTCAATGCCTCACAAGCCTTGACCAGAGCCGCATCTTCCGCAGTTTCAAAGGGCGGCACCCCTTCGAACAGGGGCTCAAATTCCAGCTCAAGCTCACGCCGCTGAGCGATGGGTTGGACCTGTTGCAAAATGGCCTGGCGCAATTCCTCCATACTCATACCGGGCAACGGGCGCAGATCAAAATGCAGTTCGCACTGGGCACAAATCCGGTTCGGGTTATCACCACCGTGAATGCAGCCCAGGTTCAGCGTGGGCACATCCACCTTGAAGTGAGGATTGCGGTACGTCTCCTGCCACTGACTGCGCAGCGCAAGTAACTCGTTCAATGCCTCGTGCATCCCCTCAAGCGCGTTGCGCCCCAGAGCCGGATTCGAGGAATGGCCGGAACGCCCCTCAAACTTGAGGCGTTCCATCATGATGCCCTTGTGCATGCGAACCGGTCGAAGCCCGGTCGGTTCACCAATAACCGCATACCGGGCTTTGGGCTTACCTGCGGCCGCCAGCGCGCGAGCCCCGCTCATAGAGCTTTCTTCGTCCGCGGTGGCCAGGATAATCAGTGGCTCTTTCAGAGGCTGGTCAACATACTCCCGGGCCGCCTCAATGGCCAAAGCGAAAAAGCCCTTCATGTCGCAGGTGCCAAGGCCGTACCAGCGGTTGTCCCGCTCGGTCAGCTGGAATGGATCACTTTGCCAGCGCTTGTCGTCAAACGGCACGGTGTCGGTATGGCCCGACAGCACCAGCCCACCCGGCCCGGACCCCAGCGTGGCTATCAGGTTGAACTTTCCGGGCACGCCGGGCACCGGCAGGATTTCCAGGTCAAATCCGAGCGGCTCCAGCCAGCTGGCAAGCAGATGGACGACCGCCTCGTTGCTGTAATCCCACTCAGCAGACGCGCTGCTGATCGATGGGATGGCAATCAACCGCTCCATCATGGTTTTCACACCGGGAACGGTAGCGGCCTTCTCATTCATCTGGGACATACTCCCTCCGGATCTACCCCGAGATCACTGTGTCTGGCCGCGGCGCCAGACTTCAAAACCGGTCACGGCGCGAATCAACATCGGATAGGCGACCTCACCGCCACCCACCTTGCGGGCGACTTCCAGCTCACGTTCGCCAACCTTCACCAGCCGCCCCTCAACCACATTGTCATTCGAGAGAGTCACTCTGACGGTATGGCCAATCCAACGGTCGGCCGTCTCTAACGACTGAGCATACCACCTTTTCTCCCGGGCCGATTCACCCGACTCGACAACCGGTACTGCGGCCCGGGAAACCGGCGCAGCCGGGGCCTGAGTCTTCTGCAGGTACACATCGGGCACAACGGCACTGTTATAGGTGACATCCCAGCCAGGCCCGGCAACACCGGCGGGATACACAGGAACACCGGCAAACTCACCATCCGGTCGGAGCACCGCCGTCACCTCACCACCTTCCAGTAACCATTGACGGTAGAGTGCTTCAAACTGATCGCTGGGCAGCAGACCACGGGCCTTCAGGGCACCCTCGAGGACCTGGACGGTTCGGCGAGCCCAGTCAGCTGGCTCAATACCCGCCCGTTCGCTGCAGTAGGCGGAAATGCGTCGCATCAGGCCGCTGTCCCGCAGCGTGACGGTAATAAGCTGGCTGGAACTATCCAGCACAGCCTCGGGATCATGAGGCTGGAAACGAGCACCTGGCCAATCGATCTCGATGCTCCCGGTGCCAGCGGTATTGAGCTCAATCAGCAAGCCATCGGGACGCTGGTGCATCAGTAGCTCACCGCCGGTGAGCCCCGGAATGCCAATATTCATCAAATCCTGACTGCTGATAGGCTGGTTTGGATCCGCGGAACAGGAAAGTACAAACAGCGGTGGCAGACTCGCCTGCGCAACGGTTTCATCGGTCACCCAGTTCCGCAGCATCGGACTGTTCAGGCTCATTTCCAGGCCTTCCGCCTGGAGTGTCCAGCCACCGGATAAAGACGCAGGATCCATCAGTGCTTCGATCAGGTCGAGAGGCGATCCGGCGTCGAATTCAAAGCGGCCAATCGCCAGCGGACTGGTCAGGCGAAAGTCCTGCCAGCTGGCATTCGACAACACGAGCTGCCCCTCCAGCCCCGACCTGATAGTGCCCCGTTCAAAGACGCCAAGAGGCTCCAGAGCCGTACGCGCATCAGCCGCTCGCTGATCCGCCAGCCACCACACTCCCGCCTTGAAGGCCGCCACCCCGACCAGCCCCAGAACCACCAGCCATTTCAACAGACGCAACATCCGGCAACTCCTACCTCTGTCTGATCAATTGCGCGATATCAGGGTACCCACACCCTCATCGGTGAAGATTTCCAGCAAACAGGCATGGGCAACCCGGCCATCGATGATGTGGGAGGTGCGCACGCCGTTTTCGACCGCGTTCAGGGCGCAACGGATTTTCGGCAGCATGCCACCGTGGATAGTCCCATCGTCGATCAGGTCGTTGACCTGCTGGGCGGTGAGGCCGGTCAACACCTGACCTTCCTTGCTCTTCAGGCCGGACACGTTGGTCAGCAGAATGAGCTTCTCGGCTTTCATGGCTTCTGCCACCTTGCCCGCTACCAGATCCGCGTTGATGTTATAAGAGGCGCCATCCGGTCCCACGCCAATCGGCGCAATCACCGGGATCACGTTGCTTTGGGTCAGCATGTCGATGACGTCCACGTTCACACTGGCCACTTCGCCCACATGACCGATGTCGATGATTTCCGGGCGCTCGAGTTCCGGCGAACGGCTGACCACTTCCAGCTTGCGAGCGCGGATCAGGTTGGCGTCTTTGCCGGTCAGACCGACAGCCGTACCACCATGGGCATTGATCAGGGACACGATTTCCTTGTTGACCTGGCCACCCAGCACCATCTCAACCACGTCCATGGTCTGGGCATCGGTGACCCGCATGCCGTTGACGAAGCGGGACTGGATATTCAGGCGATCCAGCAGGTCGCCAATCTGCGGGCCACCGCCGTGCACCACGATCGGATTGATGCCCACCAGTTTCATCAGCACCACATCGCGCGCGAAGCTGCTTTTGAGCTCCTCGTTCTCCATCGCGTTGCCACCGTACTTGATGACCACTGTCTTGCCAGTGAAGCGCTGAATGTAAGGCAGCCCCTTGCTCAATACCGACGCTACCTGAATTGCCGAATCACGATCCAATGCCATGCTGATGCCTTACCTTTCCATGCTGATAAAAATGACCGGCCGATACTCAGAGCTCGACCGTTACCTCCGGTGCGACTTTGGCCAACTGCGCCCGGAACACATCCTTGATCCGTTCCAGAGCCGCCTCGGTTTCTGCTTCAAACCTCAACACCAGAACCGGCGTGGTGTTGGATGCCCGGCACAAGCCCCAGCCATCGGGATAATCCACCCGCACACCATCGATGGTGCTGATGCGGCCATCGCCAAACTCACCTTCCTGTGACAGGCGCTCAACGATGGCAAACTTGGTGCTTTCCGTTACGTCCACGTTCAGCTCCGGGGTGCTGACGTCTTCCGGGAAGTCCTCAAAGACTTCACTACTGTGCCGATCCTCAGCGCCCAGAATCTCCAGAAGACGGGCCGCCGAGTAAAGGCCATCATCAAAGCCGAACCAGCGCTCGCCAAAGAAGATATGACCGCTCATTTCACCCGCCAGCAAGGCGCCGGCCTCCTTCATCTTCGCCTTCATCAGGGAGTGGCCGGTTTTCCACATAATCGGTCGCCCGCCTGCTTCGCTGACGGTATTCGCCAGCCGTCGGCTGCATTTTACGTCATACAGGACGTCCGCACCGGGATTGCGGGAAACGACATCCCGGGCAAACAACATCAACAACCGGTCCGGCCAGATGATCTTGCCGGTATTGGTCACAACGCCCAGGCGGTCGCCATCGCCGTCAAAGGCCAGGCCGATGTCCGCGTTTTCCTCTTGTACCCTGGCAATCAGGTCCGCCAGATTGGCAGGCTTGCCAGGATCCGGATGATGATTAGGGAAGTTACCGTCCACGTCACAGTAAAGCGGGATAACCTCGCAACCGAGCTCATCAAGTAGCATCGGTCCCAGTTCTCCGGCAATGCCGTTCCCGGCATCCACCACAACTTTCATGGGCACAGCCACGCCAACATCCTGCAGGATGCGATCCAGGTAGGCGCGACGAACATCCTGCCGGGATGCGTTGCCCTGCCCCGTCGCCAGATCGCCGGTCCGCACCCGCTGGTACAGTTTCTGAATCGCCTCGCCCGAGAGCGTTTCGCCACCCAGCATGATTTTCAGGCCGTTGTAGTTGGCCGGGTTATGGCTGCCTGTCACCATCACACCGGAGCCAGTCCCAAGCTCATGGGTGGCGAAATAAAGGACCGGCGTGGGCACGGCACCAACATTGATGACATCACACCCGGTCGCCATGATGCCCTCGCCCAGCGCTGCGGCAAGACCCGGGCTCGAATGACGACCATCGTAACCAATGCAGATAGCCTGAACGCCACGGACCAGGGCTTCGGAACCAATGGCCTGGCCGATAGCCTGCACCACCTCTTCTGAGAGGCTCTCGCCAACAATACCGCGAATGTCGTAGGCCCGGAAAATCTCCGGAGAGAGATTTACCGACGGCTGGGCACCCCCGCCCACGTCCAGCGCATCGTCGCCAAAGAGCGAGTCATCGCCGCTGCCCAGATTGAGCACATCCTCGTCTTCACTGAGCACGTCGATATCCAGGGAATCCTCCCCCTGGAACAATGGTTCGTCATCCTCAGGCAGTGTTGAATCAAGACTGGCTGGCTTTCGTGGTTTGGCGGAACCCGCAGCCTTGGCAACTCGCTTTTCCACCATCTGGGCCATGCGGTTCATGGCCTCACCGGCAGAGCCCACCATCTCCCAACGAGCGATCGGCGGAGCGGCCCGTTCGCCAGCGAGGGCTTTCTGGGCCCACTGGATCAACCGGGACACATCGGTCCTCAGGCTACGCTGAGCCCCGGTCAGCAATAACCAGACCAAAACAGCGGCGAGCAGGACAGGAACCCCGATCAGACCAGCAAGCAGGATGATATTGACCGGTGCCTGGGGGCCACTGGCGGGCATATAGGCCACGGACCAGTCCGGGTTGATCAGTGCCCGGGTTTCTGAAGCCGCAGAGACCTGGCCACTGCCCGCTACGGTACGAACAGTACCGGAAACCGACTGGGTCAACGCCAGCGTACCGCCAAGATCCGCATTGACCACCTGCAACAGCGGCTGCAACCGGGCAGCCTCAAAAATTACCAACAGGCTGCCAAGAGTCTCGTCACTGCCCGTACGCTGGACCGGTGCGGCCATCTGAAAGTACCAGCGACCGTCGCGGGGGAAGGCATCCGCCACCGACGCTTGCCCCTCCTGGGCTTTGCGTGCCAGCTCCAGACCAGCAAAACCCAACAGCCCACTGCTGCCCGCCGACCGGGGGATTTTCTTGTTGGCAAACAGATGGGCGTCCTTCAAACCGGGAAGCGCATGATCCAGGCTATCCAGAACGGCTTCGACACCACGTCCCGAGGTGACCGCGGACACCACATCTGAACGGGTTGCCAGGCTATTCACACTCTCCTGCAATTGAGTCAGGTGCAGATTCAGTCGCTGGGCAGCGGCATCCGCTTCGACGGTTTTTTGCGCCGAGTGGTGAGCCTGGGTGGCAGGCTGAACCACCAGAAAGTGCACCAGTACGACCGCAACAATGCCTGCCAGAAACACCGCCAGGGCCTGCTTGAGGGCAACGGAATCCAGGCGTTTCTGTTTCAGACCCGGCCCGGAACTCCCGACCTTGCCACTCTTCGCCTTCTTTGCGGAAGGCTCGGACGCTTTGTCTTTACCCAACTTCATAATGGTTCCCGTCTTTGTCGTTGTTGTTCCGAGTTATGGTTTTCTTAAGGTTCTGTACGTTATCGCGGGCGTATCGCCCGCTCAGTGCTTGCCGGTAGAGCCAAATCCACCTTCGCCGCGTTCACTGGAATCAAATTCTGAAACCACTTCAAAATCCGCCTGAACTACCGGGACCAGCACCAGTTGAGCGATCCGCTCACCCACCTCAACCGTAAAGGTCGTATCGCCCCGATTCCAGCAAGATACCATCAGCTCGCCCTGATAATCAGAATCGATCAGTCCAACCAGGTTGCCCAGCACGATACCGTGCTTGTGTCCCAGACCGCTGCGGGGGAGGAGCATTGCCGCCAGCGAAGGGTCGGCGATATGGATGGACAAGCCCGTTTTGATTAGCTGGGTCTGGCCCGGCTCCAGGGTCAGCGGCGCATCCAGGCACGCGCGCAGGTCCAGCCCAGCGGAGCCATCGGTCGCGTACTCGGGAAATGGAATGTCCTTTCCGATACGGTCATCCAGCACACGCACTTGCAACTTCTTTCTGGTCATAACGTTTTCCACAACAATGAAACAGGGCAACCGGGTAGTCAGCCGGCCGCCTCGAGGTGATTACGGATCAGGGCCATCAGGTGCCCGGCGATCTGCCGTTTTGAGTCCGGTCCGAAGGACTCACGCCCCTCCGGCCAGAACACCGTGACAGCGTTATTTTCGCTGTTGAACCCCAGCCCGGGCACCGACACATCATTGGCAACGATCATGCGCAACTTTTTGCGCTGGAGCTTATCCAGGGCGTACTTTTCAACATCCGCAGTTTCCGCCGCAAACCCCACCGTGAAGGGTGGATTGTCCCGGGCGGCAATGGTGGCCAGCGTATCGGGATTGCGAACCAGTGGCAGTGCCATCTCCTGGCTGGTTTTCTTGATCTTGTCCCCGGCGCAGGTTTCCGGGCGATAATCCGCAACCGCCGCACTGGCGATAAAGACATCGCAACCCTCATCGACGGCAGAGGAAGAAACCCGCAGCATATCCTCCGCGGTTTCGACCGTTCGGACCTCCACACCGGCAGGCGCAGTCAAATTGACCGGCCCGCTGACCAGCACCACGTCGGCCCCGGCATCGCGAGCGGCTTCCGCGAGGGCATAGCCCATCTTGCCGGAACTGTGGTTACTGATGTAGCGGACCGGATCGATGGGCTCGCGAGTCGGGCCGGCGGTAATCACCACCCGGCGGCCAGCCAGCGGGCCGGTGTCGCCAGACTGCTCAATCAGCCCGGCAAGTTCCACCGGCTCCAGCATGCGCCCGGCGCCCACATCACCGCAGGCCTGCTCACCCCGGTCCGGACCCCAGATCGAAATCTGAGGGTCTTCTTCCAGCAATCGAATGTTTCTCTGAGTCCGGTGGTTGCCCCACATGGCCTGATTCATGGCCGGCACCACAGCAATCGGAGCTTCGGTCGCGCTGCAGAGCGTCGCCAGCAGATCATCCGCCATGCCCTGAGCCAGGCGTGCGATGAAGTCTGCGGAGGCAGGCGCGATCACTACCTGATCGGCCCACTTCGCCAGCTCGATATGCCCCATGCCGGATTCCGCCTCCGGATCGAGCAGCGAGGTTCGAACCGGCTCGCCACTGAGCGCCTGAAAGGTAAGCGGGGTAATAAATGCCTCCGCGCCCGCCGTCATCACCACGCGAACGCTGTGGCCGGCTTTTTTCAGCAAGCGAACCAATTCGGCACTCTTATAGGCGGCAATACCGCCGGTGATGCCAAGCAGAATGCGTCTGGCAGCCATAAGGCCCCTATCCTCATAAAAATAAAGGCTTATAAGATAGCATGCCCGGCCCTTGCAGACAGCCTGCCCACGGCCCCGGACGTTTACCATTTGTTACTGTTTCCAGTAACCTTTGTAATCCTCAGACCTCGCGCCAGCCAAGGACAGGCTGGTTAGTCAATTCGCTGCAAGGAAGACAGCCATGGCAGACCCAAACTGGCCCTCGGACGAGCGCCCCCGGGAACGATTACTCCAGCACGGCCCGCAGTCCCTGTCAGACGCCGAACTGCTCGCCATTTTTCTTCGTACCGGCACCGCCGGCACGCCGGTTCTGACCATGTCCCGGGATCTGGTGACCCGCTTTGGCGGACTCCGGGGATTGATGACCGCTTCCCGGCAGCAGTTTTGCAGCATCAAGGGACTGGGACAGGCCAAATACGCCCAGGTACAGGCCGCCATGGAGATGGCCCGACGAGTGATGGACGAACCCCTGCGACAGGGCGACCCTCTCAAATCCCCGGACGACACCCGACGTTTTCTCGCCAGCCGGCTGGCCACCTACCCTCACGAAGTGTTCGCAGGTCTTTTTCTGGACAACCGTCACCGCGTCCTGCAGTACCGAGAGCTGTTTAGGGGCACCATCGACAGCGCCGCCGTCTACCCCCGCGAAGTGGTGCGCCAGGCTCTGGAAGACAATGCTGCGGCGGTCATTTTTGCCCACAACCATCCCTCTGGCGCAGCCGAACCGAGTCAGACCGACATCGAACTTACCCGCCGACTGAAAGATGCACTGGCATTGGTGGATATCAGGGTTCTTGACCATATGGTTGTCGGCCACGGTGAGGTAATATCGCTTGCCGAACGGGGACTGATGTGAACAACCGGACACCACCGCCGAAAAGTTGGCCAAATTCCCAACAATTTTTTGCGTTGGGGCATGAGTTCTGGTATAAAAGCGTCCCTTTCTGGCGGCGTCTGGCGAGCAGCGTTCAGTTTTAGCGGCGCGAACAGGAGCTTGAAGCTCCTCAGAAACCAGAGACGCATTAAAAACGAATTCGTATGATTGAGACCATTGCTCAGGTCGGAGGCAAGTATGTCCAGAGTTTGTCAGGTTACCGGTAAGCGCCCGGTCACCGGTAACAACGTATCCCACGCGATGAACCACACCCGTCGTCGCTTTCTGCCGAATCTGCAGAACCACCGTTTCTGGGTTGAAACCGAGAAGCGTTTCGTGAAGCTGCGCGTATCTACTAAAGGCATGCGCATCATCGACAAGAAAGGCATTGACGCTGTGCTGGCCGACATCCGTGCCCGCGGCGAGAAAGTATAAGGAGCCGCATCATGCGCGAGAAGATTAAGCTGGTATCATCAGCAGGCACTGGTCACTTTTACACGACCATGAAGAACAAGCGTAACACCCCGGAAAAGATCGAGATCAAGAAGTACGATCCGGTTGTCCGTAAGCACGTTGCGTACAAGGAAGCCAAGATCAAGTAATTGATCCGGCATCCAAGAAAAAACCCGGCCATGCCGGGTTTTTTTGTGCCTTCAATACGCTTTACCCAAAGACTGTATCGCCGGGACGATTATTAGAACGTTTTTACATAGCCCTTCGGCAGCGCAATATCCATGGCAATAGGCAGGTGGTCTGAAACCGGGAAACTGACCACCTCAGAACGCCGGATTTCCAGGGACGGACTCACCAGAATATGATCCAGCGCTTTCTCCGGACGCCAGCTCGGAAAGCTATGCGCAGACTCCGGCAGGGGCACCAGATCGGTTTCTTTCAGGGGCGTCTGGGTCAACAACTCTTCCGCATGGTTATTCATATCGCCCATCAACACCACGTGCTGATAGTCCGCGATCAGCTCCCGGATATACCCCAACTGCCGCTGCTGCCCGGACTTGCTAAGCGACAAATGCATCAGCACCAGCACCAGCGGATCATCCTCTGCACCGTAGCGGGCAATGATGGCGCCTCGGCCGGGAATCAGCCCCGGCAACTTGTGCTCCGTCACATCCAGAGGCCGATAACGGCTCAGTAAGCCATTACTGTGCTGGGCAATCTGCCCCAGGTTCCGATTGAGTTGCTGGTACCAGAAAGGGATGCCCGCGGCTTCGGCCAGATACTGCACCTGATTGATGTAACCACTGCGCAGGCTGCCGCCATCACATTCCTGCAGCGCCACCACATCGTAATTGCCAATCAGATGGGCAATGCGATCGAGATTCTGGATGCGGTGCCGATGGGGCAGCACATGCTGCCAGCTGCGGGTCAGGTAATGTCGATAGGAAGACGTATTGATGCCCACCTGGATGTTGAAGGTGAGCAACCGGATGTGGCGATGAGGCTCGAAATCGGGCACATGCTCCACCCCGGAGGAGGTGCCACGGGGCTCACCGGCAACATTGAGAAACTCGCTCACCTGCTTGCGGATTCGCTTGTACATGGCACCTGTTCCACCGTCATACCGGACATCAGCTCAACCGCATCCCTTGCAGCTTATTCGGCCGCCTCGCCCTGCTCTTTGGCCACCAGATAATCAACGACCTCAAGCACCTGCTCGTGACCGCCAGCCATGGAGGCACTGGTTTTGTATTTACCGTTAACCAGCATAGCCGGAACCCCGGTGATACGCGCCCCACGAATTTTCGCCTGCGCCTGCTGCATCCGGGCATTCACACCGAAACTCTTGTAAGTACTGAGGAAAGTATCGGCATCCACACCGTAGCCCGCGACGAAGTCTGCGATCTCTTCCGGCGTATTCAGCGGTCGACGCTCGCCGGCCAGACGGTCGAACAGGGCATCGTGCACCTTATCCAGCTCACCCATGGCTTCCAAGGCGTAGAAGGCCCGGGCATGCGGCTCCCAGGAACGCCCCAGCGCAGCCGGCATCAGGACGAACTCAACACCTTCAGGCAGATCCTGTTCCCAGGCTTCGACCAGCGGCTTGAAACTGTAGCAGTGCGGACAGCCGTACCAGAAAATCTCAGCAACCTCGACATCACCCTCGGTGGCGGTTCTGACCGGCGTTGTGAGGGTTTCGTAGTGCGTGCCCTCTTCCCAGGTCTCGGCGCCGGCCTGCGCACCGAAGCCGACCGTCACCGCGAGAACAGCTGCTTGTCCGAGTTTTCTAATCATCAGGCATCTCCACTTTTATTGAGTAACTTGCTAACGGGTGATTATGACCCAGGCGCTTGAAAAAGTTCCACCGCACCAACAAATCATCAGGTTACAGATTGGAAAGCAACAAAAAACCCCGCAAGTTGCGGGGTTTTTGACGACGAACGAACGATCAATCAGTTCAGTCCAGACACGTAGCTGGATACTGCCTCGATTTCCGCATCGGTCAGCTTGGCCGCCACGTCCATCATGATCGCGGCGTTCGCGCCATTGTTACGCTCGCCGGCACGGTAAGCTTTCAGCTGCTTGGCCACATACTCGGCATTCTGGCCACCCAGGGCCGGATAACCGCCTGGCTCGTTGCCCTTACCTTGCGGGTTATGACATCCGGCACAGGCTGGCACACCAGAGGCCAGGTTACCACCACGGTACAATGCAGCGCCCTGCTCAACCAGTTCGGGATCCGCCTGACTGACGACCATCTCGTTGCTGTTGAAGTAAGCGGCCAGGTCCTGCAGTTCCTGGTCAGACTTGCCGTCCAGCAAACCCGTCATCTCGGCAATGACGCGCTCACCATCGCGAATAGCCGCCAACTGGTTGTACAGGTATTTCTCGCCCAATCCAGACAATTTGGGGTACGCGCCCATCACCGGCTTCTGGCCACCCTGACCATGACAGCCCGCGCAGACGGCGGCATTCTGCTCGCCCGCTTGAGGATCTCCTGCCCCGTGCGCCATCGCTGTGAGGCCAACACCGAGAACAACTCCTGCGATCAGTTTTTTCATGCTCGCTCCGCTTCTCTCATCCATCTATAAAGGTAGTCTTCATCGTGCAGCCGGCAGGCACTGATCAGTCAGGCTCAAAACCGGGGCTGTCAGCGGCCGCGCT
Organism: Marinobacter sp. F4216; assembly: GCF_019931195.1. GTDB lineage: Bacteria > Pseudomonadota > Gammaproteobacteria > Pseudomonadales > Oleiphilaceae > Marinobacter > Marinobacter suaedae. Next base: position 273,526 of record NZ_JAIOUO010000004.1, read on the forward strand.
CAGCGCGCCGCCCGGAATTGGTGTAGCATTATACATTAATCCCTGATAACTGAAATCCAAAGGAAAGCCGACCGCTGTGGACCCCGATCTGACTCCGAAAGCCATCTCCTATAACAGTGCCCGTTTCCTCATCAGCGCCTCCCGCCTGGACGAATGTCCGCCCGATATGGGCTCGGAGGTAGCCTTTGCCGGTCGCTCCAACGCCGGCAAATCCAGCGCACTGAACGCCATCACAGCAAACGGAAAACTGGCCAGGACCAGCAAGACCCCCGGGCGCACCCGGTTGATCAACTTCTTCACCCTCAACCGTGAAGGCTGCCGCCTGGTGGACCTGCCCGGGTACGGCTACGCCAAGGTATCCCGGGACATGAAGGACGACTGGCAACAACACCTGGGCCACTACCTGAACGACCGGCGGTGCCTGCGCGGCCTGGTGCTGGTAATGGATATCCGCCACCCGCTGACCGATTTCGACCAAATGATGGTGGATTGGTGCGAGCATAACAACCTGCCACTGATGATTCTGGCCACCAAGGCGGACAAACTGAAGTTCGGACAGGCCAAAACGGCCATGCTGGGCATCGCAAAGAAGCTGAAGCCGTTTGCTTGCGTGAAGCACCTGATCATGTTTTCGGCCACCTCGAAACGAGGCGTGGAGGAGTGCCGGGAAGCCCTGACCGACTGGCTGGAAAGCGCCGACCCCGCCGAATAATTTGCATAGCCCATACAAAAAGCCGGTCTGCCCAAGGACAGACCGGCGAAACGTCAGGGTTTGCGACGTGTGCTAAAACCTGAGAACTCACTCAGGAGACGCAGAAAGTCCGAATTTTCTACGTCACGAGTTTGGATAAGAGCAATCGGTGAAAGTTCCCAAAATCGCCTAATAATTGACCATGGTTTCGGTTTTTACCTAGCCCGATGTCTCACTTTCGTTCCGATCTGGCAAAGTCGGCCGATACTTTTCCCTCAGAGCGAGCACCCGGTCACGATACCCAGACGTGAGATAGGGAACTTCAAGCGTCAGAACCTGGTAAATACCCTGCTTCAACTCGTTGATCGTCAGGTTTGCGTAGGTCTCCTCGGCGTGCGCCGTCTTCAGGAAGGCCATCCAGTTGGTGACCACCAGCCAGACGTTCAGCGACATAGCCGTGCGCAAATCCTCTGGCTGAGCCTCAATGATGCCGGCTTCGGCCAGCTTCTCGAAAATACGATTGATGGCCTTCAGGCAGCGGTTGGTGAACTCACGATAGTCCTGACGCAGGCGCGGATCGCTGTCCAGCAGATACTCCAGATCCCGGTGAAAGAAGCGATAGCTCCATAAACCATCAAACACCGACTCCAGATAGAACATCATGTCCTCCGCAGTCATCGCCCGGTCTTCAGGAATATCCAGGTAATAGTCCACCAGCTTTTCGTACTCGAGGAAAATCTCGTAGATGATGTCCGACTTGTTTCGGAAGTGGTAGTAAAGATTGCCCGGCGAAATCGCCAGGTGGGCTGCGATGTGATTGGTGGTGACATTGCGCTCACCCCGCTCGTTAAATAGCTCAAGGCTCGCAAGTATGATCTTGTCTCTTGTTTTCATACACCTGCCGGCATGGGTAACGGTCGTATTTCTGGATGGCCCGATTGACCACCGCCTTAACTTGACTGGCTAGAGTATATACTCTAATAATACAACCAAAGGCAAATTGAGCATTTTTCCAACAACATTAATCAGCGCCTGCCGCAACAAAAAAATTGGAGACTCGAGTATGGGAGCCACCGTCGTCCAGCTCACCGAGAGCAAGAAGCAGATCCAACATACCCACCGGACGTTCGACGATCAAACCAAGGCGTTCCGTAAGAATCCCATGCCGTCGATCTCCGAACGTAAGGAAAACCTGAAGCGGCTTAAGCGCCTGATCCTCACCAATCAGGATCGGCTGATCGAAGCCATCGACCGCGATTTCAGCTGCCGCTCGAAAGATGAGACGCTGATCGCCGAGGTCATGCCCTCGATCCAGTCCATCAACTACACCCTCAAGCACCTGGACGCCTGGATGAAGCCGTCCAAGCGACACGTATCCATGCTGTTCCGGCCGGCCAGCAACCGGGTTCATTATCAGCCCAAGGGCGTCGTTGGCATCATCGTGCCCTGGAACTACCCGCTGTATCTGGCCGTTGGTCCGCTCGTAGCCTCTCTGTCTGCCGGCAATCGCAGTATGATCAAGATGTCGGAATACACTCCGCACACGTCGGCTCTGTTCAAGGAAATCATCGAAGGTTCCTTCGCCGGAGACCTGGTCACCGTGATTACCGGCGAAGCCGATGTGGCCGCCGATTTCTCCGCACAACCTTTCGACCACCTGCTGTTCACCGGCTCCACATCCGTGGGCCGTATGGTCATGAAGGCCGCCGCGAAAAACCTGACTCCGGTGACCCTGGAACTGGGCGGCAAGTCGCCCGCCATCGTTTCACCGGACGTACCGATGGAAGATGCCGCCCAACGCATCGCTTTTGGCAAGGCGTTCAACGCAGGCCAGACCTGTGTCGCGCCGGATTACGTACTGTGCCCGGCGGATCGGGTCCAGGCCTTCGTGGACGAATTCCGGTCTCGTTTTTCCGAAATGTACCCAACCATTCGGGACAACGACGACTACACCGCCATTATTAATGAGCGGCAATACGCACGCCTGCAAAGCTACCTGGACGACGCCCGTGCAAAAGGCGCGAAGGTCATTGAAATCAATCCCGGTCGGGAAAATCTGGGAGATGGTACCCGCAAGATTCCACTGACTCTCCTGCTCAACACCACTCCGGACATGAAGGTCATGCAGGACGAAATTTTCGGCCCGCTGCTCCCGGTTGTCGGTTACACCGACCTGGAGGAGGCCATTCATTACATCAATGAACGGCCGCGCCCCTTGGCCCTTTACTTCTTCGGGTACGACAAAGAGCAGCAGCAATACGTGGTGCACCAGACTCACTCCGGCGGCATGTGCATCAACGATGCACTGATGCATGTGGCCCAGGACGACCTGCCCTTCGGAGGAATTGGTGATTCGGGCATGGGTCACTACCATGGCAAAGAGGGTTTCCTGACCTTCTCCCATCACCGGGCCATTTTCACCAAGCAGAAGTTCAACAGTGGCCAGTTTGTCTACCCACCGCACGGAACGCCACTCCACAAGATGATATACAAACTGTTCATACGCTGACTTTTCTGCGCGGCCACCGGCTTGTTCGGTGGCCGCTCGGCAAAACAATAACAACAAGACAGGACGTCATGACACAGCCATCTTCCTGCCCCGACACCCCCACCGATGTCGCCAAACTCGACCGTCGAAGCTTCCTGAAAACCGGCCTGGGTGGCACCCTGTTCCTTGGTGCCGTCAGTACCACCATGACGCTTACCGGCTGCGCCTCATCCCCCTCTGAGCGCCTGCCAGCGGTGGGAACCCGGATGGATGCGCGCTATCAGTTCCGCTTCCTGACCGACACCGATATCGAGATTTTCGAAGCGCTGCTTCCGGCCATTCTGGGCCCCAGCTTGCCAGAGCAGCCACAATCCCGGCGGCTGATCATCGCCCACACCATCGAGCGCATGGATGCTGGCATCACCCAGTTTGGCCCGGCCAACCAGAGCGAGCTACGGCGCCTGCTTGATCTGCTGGGATTCAGCTTGACCCGCATCACCATTGCCCGGGTCTGGTCCAGCTGGCCAGACGTGACCACTGGCGAAGCCGAAGCCTTCCTCCAGCGCTGGCAAAACAGCAGCATCGGGCTGTTCAACAATGGCTACATGGCGCTGGTGAAAATCAGCAACGTCGCTTTTTATGGCCATCAGGACCAGTGGCACCTTTCCGGCTACCCGGGGCCACCCCAGTGGGCTGTCGAGGCCCTGCCCCAATTCAAAAACGCCTGATCCCACCATCCGCCCAGAAGTAATGGAGTCATCATGTCAGTAAATGATCCTTTCACCGAAGGCCTGGAGTTAGGCTGGAAAGTCACGGACGGCGCCTCGCTTACGGAGAATCAGACCATTGAGGCCGATGTGGTGGTCATCGGCACCGGCGCCGGCGGTGGGACCAGCGCAGAAATCCTGGCGCGGGCCGGACTGTCAGTGATCCTTGTGGAAGAAGGCGGGCTGTACCACCAGAAAGACTTCAAAATGAACGAATTAACGGCCTACGCCAGCCTGTACCAGGATGGCATGAGCCGGGTAACACAGGATGGAGCCATCGCGATACTCCAGGGCCGCTGCGTCGGAGGTTCCACCACCGTGAACTGGACGTCCAGCTTTCGCACCCCGGACGAAACGCTGAATTACTGGGCCAACCAGCTGGGCATGGGCGACCTCACCCCGGACGCGATGGCGCCCTGGTTTGATGGCCGAGAGCAACGCCACAACATCGAACCCTGGGCGGTTGATCCGAACACCAACAACGATGTCCTGCGGCAAGGCTGTGAACAGCTCGGCTACGCCTGGCAAATCATCCCCCGCAACGTAAAAGGCTGCTGGAACCTGGGTTACTGTGGCGTTGGCTGCCCAACCAACGCGAAACAGGGCGCCCTGACCACCACCATCCCGGGTGCTCTGGCGAATGACACCACCCTGATTCACCGCCTGCGGGCGGATCGGCTGGTCATGAACCAGGATCGCATTGACCACCTGCTGGCCAGTGCCATGAGTGCTGACGGGGTATCACCCTCGGGAGTAACCGTCACACTGAAAGCCAGGCACTTTGTTGTGGCCGCCAGTGCCATCGGCTCGCCCGGATTGCTGTTGCGATCGGACATTCCCGACCCCTTCAACCGAATCGGCAAGCGCTCCTTCCTGCACCCGGTGAATGCCACCACGGCAATCATGCCCGAGAAGGTTGAGCCGTATTATGGCGCGCCTCAATCCATCTATTCCGATGAGTTCAACTTCAAGGAAGGTGTCGATGGGCCGGCAGGCTTCAAGTTAGAAGTACCTCCCCTGCATCCCGCCATGTCTGCGGGCGTGATCCCTCACCATGGCCAGAAACAAATCGATGCCATGACCAACCTGCCGTGGACCCAGTCGACCCTTGCTCTGGTGCGGGACGGATTCCATCCAGACAGCCCTGGCGGCAACGTGAGCCTTCGGGGTGATGGCAGCCCGGTTCTGGATTATCCGATCTCCGACTATCTGTGGACCGGCCTGCGCAAGGCGTTTGGCATTATGGCGGAGCTTCAGTTTGCTGCCGGTGCCAGAAAAGTGAGTTTCGTACACATGGATTCCGACTGGTACAGCAGTTGGGCCGAGGCCAGTGCCGCTCTCGACAAACTGCCTATGGAAGCTCACCGCGTCCGGCTGTTCACCGCTCATCAAATGGGCGGTTGTGGTATGGGGCGGCATCCCGAGAATTCCGTGGTCAGCAGCTTTGGCGAGCATCATCACGTCAGCAACCTGAGCGTGCACGATGCCTCGATTTTCCCCACCAGCATTGGCGCAAACCCCCAGCTGTCGGTGTATGCTTTGGCAGCAAGGAACAGCAGCCGACTGGCAAGTAAACTCACCGGATGATCTTCACCGTTTTGGGAAATCGGGCAAACTGGTATCCTATACAGCCCGACGAGAGGAGCGATGAATGCGGAAAGTCATCTACCCGGGCACCTTTGACCCAATTACCAACGGTCATACAGATCTGATTGAACGTGCCGGACGCATGTTCGACGAAATTGTGGTTGCCGTTGCCTACAATCCGAACAAACAGCCACTGCTCGATCTTGAGGAACGCTGCGAACTGGTACGACTGGCAACCGCCCATCTACCCAATGTCACCGTCACCGGATTCAGCAACCTGCTCGCGGACTTTGTTCGGCAACAGGGCGCCACGGTGATCCTGCGGGGCCTGCGCGCGGTGTCGGACTTCGAGTTCGAATTCCAGCTGGCCGATATGAACAGGCGCCTGGCTCCAGAGGTAGAGAGTGTGTTCCTGACCCCGGCCAATCACCTGTCCTACATTTCGTCGACACTCATTCGTGAGATCGCATCACTGGGCGGAGAGATATCGGAGTTTGTCGATCCGGCCGTTGAAGCAGCCATGAAAAAGAAGTTTAACCAGTCCTGAGGTATCCAGCAGATGGCCCTGATCATTACTGACGAATGCATCAACTGCGACGTCTGTGAGCCTGAATGCCCGAATGAAGCGATTTCAGCGGGCGAAGAGATTTACGTGATTGATCCGAACAAGTGCACCGAGTGCGTGGGGCACTACGATGAACCCCAATGCCAGTTGGTGTGTCCGGTGGACTGCATCCCCCTGGATCCGAACCACAAGGAAACCCAGGAAGAGCTGATGGAGAAATACCACCAGCTGACCGGCCAGTAAAGGTCGCTCTCAGGGGACGCTGACTTACAGCAGGGGCGGCAGCGGAAACTCCGTCCCGTTAACATCCAGAACCAGATCTTCCATCTTCCCGTTCATCACCAGCCGGTCACCTTCGGACACCAGCAGGCCCTCTTTGATCAAGGGCGCCATCTGTAGCCGCAGATCCGGATAATTGTCGATCAACGCCCGTGGCAGACTCAGCCCGAAATCCCCGGTCAGCTGCTGCATGACCAGCAGCATTCCGGCCTTCTGCTCCCCGGAGAGTTCCGGGTGGCGGATTTCTGCGTGCCCGGTGATCTCACCCTCCGGGGTCGTTACCATCAGCTCCGGCATAGCTAGCGAAAAACCCGCTGCTGCAACATCCCGCAATGAAGAGCTCACCTGATCCATAACCGCATGCCCCTGCTCCTGAGCCGCCAAGCTTCCGTCGGCATGCAGAGCCTGCATACTGGAAAAGGCGTCCAGAAAGGCATTCCAGCTGGCGATATCCAGATTATTCAGTGACAAGCCAAGCTGGTGAGGGCCGTACGACTGGTCACCCTGAATAACCTCATCCACATTCAGGGCAACTGACGAACTCAGACGAGTATCGTTGTGCTGCGCCTCTGCCTGAGTGTTCATGCGCAGGCCCTGTAACCGGGTAGCAGGCAGGCCCGGTTGAGCCATCTCAACGGAACCAACCGAAAAATCCATCTGACCGGTCCATACATCACCGGCCAGGTGCTCCATGTCCTGCTCCATGTGCAGGTCAGCAAGCCGGATATCCAGCTCGGGACCCGACAGGCTGACGGACGGCCAAACCATCAGCGCCCGCGACCTGGCCCCGGCACCGGCCAGTTCCAATCGTGCGAGACCTCCGCTTGTCGTCAATGACTCGCCGGTACTGGCATCACTGATGGTCATCAGCGGCGCCTCCAGCTCCAGCGTAGCCTTGCCCCACAGGCGAGTTTCCAGCGTCAGCTTTGGCTCCGCCTCCGGAAACCAGTCAGTTCCAGCAGGTGACCAGCCACCCTCGGGCTCAAACGACAACAGGCTTCCGACTACCCCATGACTCACCCGGGCATGGTAGTGCCAGCGATGGGATTCACCGGTCTCCGGGTTGGAAAACACCAGAACGCCTTCGACATCCGAACCCAGCACACCCCGGCGATAATCGGCCGTTTCCATCTGTAAAAATGGCTGTGCCCGATTCATCTCCTCAGTGGCTTGCTGCCACTGGATTTCAGTGACATAGCCCACCACCCAGGGCAAGGCGCCTGTCACCGCGAGGGTAACGGCACCAGCAATCATCCATGATTTTTTCACAGCGAATCTCCGTATCACGGTTTGCCCGCCAGGCGCTCCAGCAGCACCAGCTGGGAGGCGAACCGATCTTCCTCTTCGGCTGGCTGGTTCTGGACATACTGACCATCCGGTTGCAGCTCCCAGGACTGGCAGTTATCCGCCAGGTAGGTATCCAGATCCTCCCGCAGCCTTGCGACCAGATCCGGATCCTCTATCGGGAATGCCACCTCAACCCGGCTGAGAAGGTTTCGTTCCATGCCATCAGCACTGGAGCAATACACCTGCGGGCGACCGCTGTTGCCAAAGTAATACACCCGGGTGTGTTCCAGGAACCGGCCAATGATGGAGCGCACCCGGATGTTCTCCGACAACCCGGGCACGCCGGGCCGCAAACAGCAGATACCGCGAATGATCAGGTCAATTTGGACTCCAGCCTGGGAGGCCCGGTACAGGGCTTTGATCAGCTGGGGTTCGGTCAGGGAGTTGAACTTGAAGACCAGACGACCTTTTTCGCCCAGGGCGGCCTCGCGCTCGATCAGTTCCAGCAAACGCGAATGCAAGGTGAATGGCGCGTGGAAAAGCTTCTTGATTTTCAGCGCCTTGCCCATACCGGTGAGCTGTTGGAACAGCTTGTTCACGTCATCACCGATGGATTCATCGCAGGTCATGTAGCTGTAATCGGTATACAACCGCGCGTTACCAGCATGGTAGTTGCCGGTTCCCAGATGCACATACCGACGCAAACGGCCCTCTTCCCTTCGTACCACGAGAATCATCTTCGAGTGGGTTTTGTAACCCACTACCCCATAGACCACGATGACGCCGGCTTCCTGCAACCTCGAGGCGAGCTCCAGGTTCTCCGCTTCACTGAAGCGGGCCCGCAACTCGATCACCGCGGTTACTTCCTTGCCCCGCTGGGCTGCATCGGCCAGGGCGGCGACGATTTCAGAATCGACGCCGGTCCGATACAAGGTCTGCCGGATCGCCAGCACGTGCGGGTCTTTGGCCGCCTGGCGGAGAAGATCCACCACCGGGCTGAAGTTCTCGAACGGGTGCAGCAACAGAATAGGGCGCTTGCTGATGCTGTCGAACATCGAATCTTTGCTGCGAATCTGTTTCGGAATGCTCGGGGAGAACGCGGAATAGTTCAGATCCGGGCGATCCACGAGTCCACTCACCGCCATCAGGCGGGTCAGGTTCACCGGCCCATGCACCCGGTACAGATCCCGCTCGGTCAAGCCGAACTCGGTGAGCAGGAACTGGGTCAGTTCCTCCGGACAGTTATCCGCAACTTCCAGCCGGACACCATCGCCAAAACGACGACTGAGCAACTCGCCGCGCAGGGCGGAGGCGAGGTCTTCGAGATCATCCTCCAGCTCCAGGTCGGCATTCCGCGTCAGGCGGAACTGATAACAGCCCTTGACCTCCATGCCCGGGAACAGCTCATCGGCATGGGCGTGAATCATCGACGACAGAAACACCAGGTTCTCACCGCCAGTGCATACTTCATCTGGCAGGCGCACCAGCCGCGGCAGGGAACGGGGTGCAGGTACAATGGCCAGGCCGGTTTCCCGGCCAAAGGCGTCCTTGCCGTCCAGCTCGACAATAAAGTTCAGGCTCTTGTTCACCAGCCGTGGAAACGGGTGAGAGGGGTCCAGCCCAATGGGGCTGACCACCGGCAGGATTTCATCTTCAAAGTAATTGCGCACCCATTCGGCCTGGGCAGGCGTCCATTCGCGCCGGCGGACGAAATGGATGTCTTCTTTCTCCATTTCAGGGATCAGTACATTGTTCAGGATCTCGTACTGCTCCTGAATGTACTCGTGGGCCACGCGGCTGATCTCCGCCAGCGCCTGTTCCGGCATCAGGCCATCCATCCCGACGGTTTCCCGGCCATACTTCATCTGCTGACGCAGCCCGGCAACACGGATCTCAAAAAACTCGTCCATATTGCTGCTGAAGATGCAGCAAAAAATCAGCCGGTTGATCAGCGGATGCGTGGTATCCAGCGCCTGCTTGAGTACCCGGTAATTGAATTGCAGCAGGCTGATTTCCCGGTTGAAATAGTTTTCGCTGGCGTCCAGATCAATGACGTTGAGTTCAGAGTCCTCGGACTCCGCCCCGGCGACCACCCCCGTGCCGGCTTCCGCGCCCGGGTCTTGCGTGATTTCCGTTGCCATAGTTACATCCTTTTTCACTGCGCCCATGCTTTGGCCTGAGCCAGGCACTCCAGAATCTTAACGGCGCTGATCGCGCATCAGGCGAGCAGCCCGAACCGCAAAGTAGGTCAGAATGGCGTCCGCACCTGCCCGCCGCATGGCCATCAGGCTCTCCATCATCACGGCATCGCCGTCCAGCCAACCATTTTGTGCCGCAGCCATGTGCATGGCGTATTCGCCGCTGACCTGATAGACAAACGTCGGCGCCTGCAGCTCCGTTTTAACCCGGTGCACAATATCCAGATACGGCATGCCGGGCTTGATCATCACCATATCCGCCCCTTCAGACAGATCCATGGCCACCTCGTGAATGGCTTCGTCCGAGTTCGCCGGGTCCATCTGGTAGGAAAACTTGTTGCCCTTGCCGATGTTGCCGGCAGATCCCACCGCATCGCGGAATGGACCGTAATAACTCGAGGCATACTTGGCAGAATAGGCGAGTATGCGGGTATTCACGTGGCCCGCAGACTCCAGTGCTTCGCGAATGGCCGCCACCCGACCATCCATCATGTCCGAGGGTGCAACCACGTCGGCACCGGCATCCGCATGGGACACCGCCTGTTTGACCAGTGCTTCAACGGTCACATCATTGAGCACATACCCGTCATGATCGATGATGCCGTCCTGACCGTGGGTGGTAAACGGATCCAGCGCGACATCGGTGATCACTCCCAACTCGGGCTGCGCCTGTTTCAGGGCTCGCACCGCCCGCTGGGCCAGCCCATCCGGGTTCCAGGCTTCGGAACCCGACAAGCTTTTCTGTTCGGCGGAGACTACGGGGAACAGGGCCACGGCTGGAATTCCCAGCGCCACCAGCTCGCCGGCCAGCTCCACCAGCAGATCGATGCTCAGGCGCTCAACCCCGGGCATGGAGGGCACCGCCTCTCGCTGTTGCTCGCCTTCAAGAACAAACACCGGATAGACCAGGTGGTCCGGAGTCAGTTGATGTTCCCGCACCAGACGACGGGAAAAATCGCTGGCCCGATTACGGCGAAGTCGGGTTGCCGGGAAAACACGGGGCGTCGAACGGGGCACAGATAACCTCCTGGAGTGATAACGGGTGAGTAAATCTGCCACCATCATACACCGCCACAGCCCGTTGTTGCAGGCTGACAGGAGACTCTGGGGGATGGGTATGACGAGCGTATTACCGGATGGAATCGGTAAAGAAATGTGCGGCGAACACAATCATAAACCGGCCGGACAGTTCTGCCCGGCCTGAAAAGACAAGGCTTACAGTGAGCGATTATTGAATCCGACACCGACCTTGCGAGGCGTATCAGAACGAAGCGTGGTGTCCACTTCCTGAATCCGACCACCGCCACTGAGGAACGCCTCGATATCTGCTTCTAATTGGGCGCGGACCCTGGCCCGACTGGCGAGGGAATGGCCGCCGTCATTGTCACCGCTCCAGCTCCCGGATTGCTCCAGGTTGCTTTCGTCGAATTCGCTCATGAACCTCTCTCCATCAACGAAAACAGTCGTTGGAGTGCCGCCCGCTCCAGAGAGGGCTACACTCAGTCTCGGCGACGCGCCCTTTGGCATCACCTTGGCGACTTTATAATCCGGTTTTTTGGGCCGCGCCATCCACCGTTAATTAATTTTTTGTTAGGTTTTAACAGCAATTACAACCTGTTGATTTTTTTAGGCACCAAATCCGGAGATAATAGGCAGTCGGACGTTGACACAAAGAATGAATATTGATTCACTATTTCCAAGGGAGCCCCATGGCCTACCGGGAAACTGAGAAGATGCGCCAGCGCAAGGCGATGGCGCGACAAAAAATTGTTGACTGCACCTACGCCTGCGTCTCAGACGGTGGATTCCGAAGTGCACGAATCACTCGGATCGCGGCTCTGGCAGACGTTGCAACGGGAACCATTTACCGGCATTTCGAGTCCAGAGAAGACCTGTTCGCCGAAGTCTTTCGCCTCGCGACTCAACGTGAAGTGGACAAGGTAGCGGAAGCACTGGCAACTGAAGGCGATGTAACTGCGCGTCTTGAGCATGCCCTTCGCCAGTTTGCCGAGCGGGCCATTCGTGGCCCGGTCATGGCCTGGTCGCTGATCGCAGAACCCGTAGACCCGAAAGTGGAAGAGGAACGACTGAAGTACCGAAGGGCGTACGCAGCCTTGTTCGAAGGAGCGATCCGGGAAGGCATTCAGAACCAGTGCATTCCCGACCAGGACGCCAGCCAGAGCAGTACCTGCCTGGTGGGCGCCATCGCGGAAAGCCTGGTCGGACCATTATCCCCGGCGCAAGCAGACGGTAACGTCTCCATTGCAGCGGAAGACAAAGACAGGCTGGTTAACTCCATCATTCGCTTTTGCATGCAGGGGTTAACGGGCGCACGGAACTAAAACGAGGCACATGATGGACGCTCAGCGGTCTGACTATGACACCTTCACCACCGGTACGGACCGCTGTCTGGCGACGACCCACGAGGTCATCAACCAGCCACCGGTGCTGCAAGACTACAACCTGTTCGAGCAAGACACCGCACTGCGCGAGGCCGCCTCTCGCGAAGGGGCCAACTGGGCCCGGGAGGAGCTGAACCGATACGGAGCGCTGACCGGGACCGCTGAGATGATCCATCGGGGTTTCGAGGCCAACCGTTTCAAACCGGTTTTCCACAGCCATGACCGCTTTGGCCATCGCATCGATGCCGTCGAGTTTCACCCGTCCTACCACGACCTGATGCGCACAGGCCTGGAACACGGGCTTCACAGCAGCCCTTGGACCCGGAGCGGAAACGGCGCGCACGTTGCCCGAGCGGCCAAGTACTACATGCATTCGCAGGTCGAGGCGGCTCACTGCTGCCCGATTACCATGACCTTCGCGGCCATCCCCACCATCCGCCACCAGGCTTCGCTGGCCCAGGTATGGGAAACCAGGATTCTGGCAAATCGGTACGATCCTGCCAACAAACCGGACAGCCAGAAAGATGCCGTGACCATCGGCATGGCGATGACCGAAAAACAGGGCGGCAGTGATGTGCGCGCCAACACCACCAAAGCTTTTGCCATCGGTAAGGAAGGCCCGGGCGAAGCCTATGAACTGGTCGGTCACAAGTGGTTCATGTCAGCACCTATGTGCGACGCTTTCCTGGTGTTGGCGCAATCCCGGGGTGGATTGTCCTGCTTCCTGATGCCGCGCTGGCGTCCGGATGGCAGCAAGAATCCCTGCCAACTGCAGCGTTTGAAAGACAAAATGGGCAACGTCGCCAACGCTTCTGGTGAAGCCGAGCTGCGTGGGGCTCTGGCATGGATGGTTGGTGAAGAAGGCCGTGGCGTCCCCACCATCATCGAGATGGTCGCCCTGACTCGCTTCGATTGTATGATCGGCAGTGCCGCCGGCATGCGGCAAGCGATCGCCCAGGCCAGCCACCACGCCCGTCATCGCAGTGCCTTTGGCCACAAACTGGCGGACCAGCCACTGATGCAGAACGTACTCGCAGATCTGGCCATAGAAAGCGAAGCTGCGCTGGCCTTCACCATGCGTATGGCCCGTGCGCTGGATCACCAGGACCAGGAACACGAACGACTGCTGACACGACTCGCGACCCCGGTTGGCAAGTACTGGATCTGCAAGCGCTCGCCCAATCTCGCCTATGAAGCCATGGAATGCATCGGCGGCAATGGCGTGATGGAGGACTCCATCATGCCCCGGCTGTTCCGGGAATCACCGGTTAATGCCATCTGGGAAGGCAGTGGCAACATCCAGTGCCTCGACACCCTGCGAGCCATGCACAAGGCGCCGGAAACCCTCGACGCCTTCCTGAGTGAGGTATCACTGGCCCGGGGCGCGGACGCCCGATTCGACCGCTTCCTCGATCATCTGCAAAAGGATACCGGCGATCTGAGCGACGCCGAATACCGGGCCCGCAATCTGGTGGACCGCATGGCGCTGGCCCTTCAGGCGGCACTGCTGCTTCAGCACTCCGATCAGGCAGTGGCCGACGCCTTCTGTGCCACCCGCCTCACCCCACACGGTGGGCTGAACTTTGGCAACCTACCGGCTGACACCGACGCCAAAGCCATTCTCAAACGGGCGACACCTGTAGTAGATTGAAACTTTGACGCGGTAAGTGTGAAGCACTATGTCTGAAGCCCTGAGAAAACTCCTGAACCAGCCAACGGCCAAGCCGGTCATCACGCCCCACGTGGGCGTTCTTACCCTGCATTTCCAGCTCTATGGCTGCGAGGATCTCAAAGCCAAGCGCAAGGTCTTCACTGCACTCCGGGCGGTATGGGGCAAGGAGCCGGATCTGGCGGTGTCCGAAACGGCGGACCAGGATTCCCTGGACTGTGCCACCTGGACCATCGCGGCCCTGGGCACCTCCTCCCAACTGATCACCCAGCGCCTGGACCAGGTCGAAAAGGCCATCGCCGACCGGGTGGATGCGGCCATACTCGACATCCACCGGGAGATTCTCTGAGCCCCGTCCAGCCCCGGTCCGACCTGTAGCGAAGCCGGTGATCAAAACGTATACTGAGAAGCTTCAGGAACGCCGCTGTGCCTGCACTTTTTCGGGCCTCTGAGAACTCTGCGCCGGGAATCGAGCCCGGCATCTCCCGCGGGCATCGGACATCCGCCCGGCGAAGCAACACTGACCACGCGTGCCACCTATGACCGGAAAGAAAAAATCCGCCCAGGCTTCCGTGGAGGCCATGTACCGTGTGTTCACGGTGCCCGAGGCACCCGACTCTACACTCAGCCGGATTGACCAGAATATCTCCCAGAACCTTGCAGGCTTTTTGCAGGAGCACATTGTCGCGATTGAACGGGATCTGGCTGAGGTTGAGAAGGACTTTGCCGATCCCATAATCCCCGAGAAGCCGGTGTTCGTGTCGGAGCAGGCCCAGTTCCTGCTCGACAAACTGGTGGCAAACTCGGTTCATACGGCCTCCCCGGCGTTCATCGGCCACATGACATCCGCACTGCCCTATTTCATGCTGCCGCTGTCAAAGATCATGATCGCCCTGAACCAGAATCTGGTGAAAACCGAAACCTCCAAGGCGTTTACGCCCATGGAGCGCCAGGTGCTCGGGATGATTCATCAGCTGGTGTACGAACAGGACGGCTCGTTCTACCAGAAGTGGATGCACAACCCCCAGTACGCTCTGGGCGCCATGTGCTCCGGCGGCACTATCGCCAACCTGACCGCCCTGTGGGTGGCCCGAAACCATGCCTTCCCCGCCGAGGGCAGCTTCCGGGGCCTGCATCAGGAAGGGCTGTTCCGGGCCCTCAAGTATTACGGCTACGAAGGCGCGGCCATTGTGGTATCTCGCCGTGGACACTACTCACTGAGGAAGGCCGCGGATGTGCTGGGACTGGGCCGCGAATCCCTGATCGCGGTGGATACCGATGATGAGAACCGCATCGAGATCGATGCGCTCCGGGACAAGTGTCTGGAGCTGCAGCGCCAGAAGATCAAGGTAATGGCCATTTGCGGCATTGCCGGGACCACCGAGACCGGCAACGTGGACCCCCTGGAGGCCATGGCGGACGTGGCCCGGGAATTCGGAGCCCACTTCCACGTGGACGCGGCCTGGGGTGGCCCCACACTGTTCTCCCGCCGTTACAAGGCGCTGCTGCGGGGCATCGAAAAAGCCGATTCCGTGACCTTCGATGCCCACAAGCAACTCTACGTGCCCATGGGCGTGGGCCTGGTGGTGTTCCGGGATCCGAGCCTGGCCAGCGCGGTGGAACATCACGCCCAGTACATCATCCGGAAAGGTTCGCGGGATCTTGGCAGCAATACCCTGGAAGGTTCGCGGCCGGGCATGTCGATGCTGATCCATTCCGGCCTGAAGATCCTGGGCCGGGAGGGCTATGAGATCCTGATTGACCAGGGTATCGACAAGGCCAGGACCTTTGCCGGGCTGATCGAGGCGGATGCCGACTTTGAGCTGGTTACCCGCCCCGAGCTGAACATTATGACCTATCGGTATTGCCCGGAGAACGTCCAGCAGGCGCTAGCGGTCGCCGATCCGCTGCAGGCTGAAAAGCTCAATGCCTCCCTGAACCGGATCACCAAGTTTCTCCAGAAAACCCAGCGGGAACGGGGCAAGGCGTTTGTCTCACGAACCCGGCTGGAACCGGCCCGTTACTATCACTTCCCCTGCATTGTCTTCCGGGTGGTGCTGGCGAACCCGCTGACCACAAGGGAAATCCTGGGCGAGATACTCGAGGAGCAGAGAGGACTGGCTGAAGAGCCAGGCATTCAGGAAGAGATGGGCTTGTTGCAGAAAACGGCCCGGGAAGTACTCAAGAAACACCAGCCGGACGCCCGGCTGGCGTGACCCCACGCGGGGATTAGCGCAGGGTGCCGTCGCGCTTAGTAAAGCGCCTCTTCGTCTTCCAGAACCTCGTGAATGATATCGAGGAACATCCGGTCAGCTTCACTCCACTGCTCAGGAATACGAATGTTGGTGTTGGCGCTGATTTCCTGCGCAATCAATTCGTTGGCGTTGGGTTCCGAGCGATACTTGCGGGCGATTTCCATGGACTTCACGGCGATCGTCGGCTCACTCAACACTTTCTTGATGAACACTCGAAGTTCATCAATCATCCGGGCCTGGCGGCTTTCAACAGATGTACTCATTACTTCACTCCACGAATACGGTCGTAACCGGGGGCAATTCCGCCCCCGTTTTTCAGCAAGTATGACCCAAACCGGCGGGCCTCCACCAGCCCCGACTTAGATCAACATGCCCCGCAGGGTGAAGAACAGAAGAGCCGCCATGAGGGCAGACGCCGGCACGGTAATGATCCAGGCGGCAGCGATTTTCATCAGGTGGGAACGCTTGACCAGCTCTTCCCGGTAGATCTTCTTCAGGCGACGGCGCTCGGACTTGGCCAGCGGCACCTGCTTCTTCTGTTTGCGGGCCTGCTTCAGCAAGTCCTCCATTTCCTCAACGGACGCGTCGCGGAAGTTATCGAGGAACGGCTTCAGGCGCTTCTGTTCTTCCTCGTCGTGCTGCTCCATGATCTTGTGCAGCTTGGAGGCATAATTGGACTTCAGGTATTCGCGCAGGAAGCCCACACCGAACACGCCACCGATGGCAATGTGGGTGGAACTGACCGGCAGACCCAGCTGGGAGGCCAAAATGACGGTCAGCGCGGCAGACAGGGCGACACAGAAGGCCCGGGTCTTGTCCAACTCGGTAATTTCGCTACCCACGGTTTTGATCAACCGGGGACCAAACAGCGTGAGGCCGACAGCGATACCCAGAGCACCCACCATCATAACCCACAGAGGAATCGACGCCTTGGTCACCACACCACCGGACGACAGTGCGTCATTGATGGCCGCCAGGGGGCCGATGGCGTTGGCCACGTCGTTGGCACCGTGGGCAAAACTCAGCAGGGCCGCGGCAAAGATCAGCGGCCAGGTGAACAGGGTATTCACACCGGCGGAACTATTTTCCATGGTGGCGGCCTTGCGGTTCACCAGCTTGCGAACCAGGAAGTAGACAATACCTGCCGCCACGAGGCCAACCAGGGCTGCCTCATAAAAGTCCACCTTCACCACTTTCTTGACGCCTTTCACCATCAGGTAGGTGCCAAACGCCCAGGCCATGATCGCAACCAGCAAGGGAACAAACGTTCTTGCCGCCGGTACCACGTCCTTCCGGTACAGAACGGTCTTCTTGATCAGGAACAGGAACAGCGCTGCCAGAGCACCGCCCAGAACCGGGGAAATCACCCAGCTGGCGGCAATCTTGCCCATCACACCCCAGTCGGCGATCGCCCAGCCACCCGCGGCAATACCGGCACCCAGCACACCGCCAACAATGGAGTGGGTGGTGGAGACCGGCGCGCCCATCCAGGTAGCCAGATTGAGCCACAGGGCGCCCGCCAGCAACGCGGCGGTCATTACCCAGACAAAGGCCTGTCCCTGTCCAAGGGTAGACGGATCGATGATGCCACCTTTGATGGTCGACACCACATCACCACCGGCGATCAAGGCCCCGGAGGCTTCGAAAATAGCCGCAATGATCACCGCCGCGCCCAGCGACAGTGCGCCAGAGCCCACCGCCGGGCCAACGTTGTTGGCCACATCGTTGGCACCGATGTTGATGGCCATATAGCCGCCGATAACGGCCGCAGCCATCAACAACATGCTATTGGGCAGATCTTTGCTGATGGCGCCTACCACCAGCCAGATACCCAGTAGGAACAGAAGACTGATACCCACACGGTAACGTTCGGTGGTGGGACTGGTCAGCAGTGTATCGACGAATCCTGCGGAGGAACGGGCCATGGCGGAAAATCTCTTGTTGATCGGGTGAACAAATCAATAAACACAACGCGCCGCGAACTATAGGACCTTTGACATAAAAATGAAACGGCTGTCGTAGTATCCCTTACAACCAAACATGTCACATTCATGGATATAAATTCTGGACAATTTGACCCATAATCGAGCCAAATTGCGTCAAAATAAGAAGCTGGAACGTCCATGTCGGAATTGCTCCCGATCGACCACAGATACGCCGGAGAACATGAGGAAGCCCAGGTCTCCCGTGTGCTGACGTGGCTGTCCGTCATGGCAACGGCGTTCCTGATTGGAATCGGTGCAAAATCCTGGGCCAGTGACCACATGGTTCACGCATGGGTACTCTGGTCTTTCGCCATCGCCCTCAGCATCAACATGGCCTATTTTGCCCGAACCGGAAATCTGGCCTTTCAGAAGTTTAGCCTGCTGCTCATTGTCAGCATCCTGTTCGCCTACCTGGTTGCTACCGGTGGCGAAAGCAATACCGGCCCACTTTGGCTGTACGCGTTTCCGCCGCTGCTGTTTTATGTCACCTCCCTTCGGGTTGGCACCGTGGTACTGGTGTTATGCACGGTGATCGCGTTCATTGTCTTTTCCTTTCCGGAACTGCCTTTTGTCACCGCCGAGTACCACACCGATTTCAAGATCCGGTTCTTCTCCACCCTGATTTTCGAGTCCATGTTTTGTTACATCCTAGAGGCCAGCCGCCTCAAGGCCCGCAACGAATTGGTAAAACAGGCCGACAGTCTGGAAAAGGCCGCCCGTACCGACGAACTGACACGCTTGCCCAACCGGCGAGATATGCAAAGCCGACTGCAGATGGAGTTCTCCCGCTACCAGCGTGCAGGCCACCACTTCTCCATTGCCCTGCTCGACCTGGACCTGTTCAAGAACATCAACGACAGTGCCGGCCACGACGCTGGCGACGACGTACTGAAACAATTCGCCACCCTCGCCCAGTCTATCGTTCGCCAGACCGATGTGATCGCCCGCTGGGGCGGCGAAGAATTCCTGATTCTCCTGCCGGACACCTCCCTCCTCCAGGCCCTGTCACTGGCGGAGCGTTTGCGATCGGAGGTAGCCAGTTACCCCTTCGAGTTCCGGGGCAAGGAACTGCCCGTGACCATCAGTGCCGGCGTCTGCACCATTGCCAAGGCTGGCACACTGGAAGAACTGCTCCGACAAGCCGACGCCAACCTCTACAACGCCAAAGAATCCGGTCGTAACCGCATCGCGCCCCGGGTCCGTACCCGCGACGAGCCAGTGGCAGAACCAGCCGATGCTTGAGACCACCCTGCCCCGCCAGTAAGATCGGCCACCAGACCTTTTCGACATAGCCAGACGACAGGACACACAATGACGACAGCCATTCGAATTCTGGTGGGCAGCGTCTATGGCGGCGCACTTCTCACCGCCCGGGAAATCAAGAAAGACCTCGAGAGCCAGGGCCATCAGGTAACGGTGCTGGAAAATCCGGCGCTGAGCGATATCACCAGCAATGACGATGCATTACTGGTCTGCACCTCGACCACCGGCCAGGGAGAAGTGCCGGCGAACCTGCTGCCTTTTTATGTCGAACTAAGGGATCAGCTGCCACAACAGCCGGGACGCCCGTTCGGCGTGATTGTGCTGGGCGACAGTTCCTATGGAGACACCTTTTGCGGGGCCGGCGACCTGATGGAAGAAGCACTGTATGAAACCGCCGCGCGTAAAGTGGGCGACACGCTGAAAATCGATGCTCTGGAAACCATGGAGCCGGAAGCCGAGGCACTCCCCTGGGCCAGAACTTGGGCCGAACAAATCTGATACAAGCGCCCCAAATTCGAGCATTGTTTGATTTACAGCTATTGAGTGGCCCGTTCAGACAGGTGATAATTTAACCAACTAAACCATGGAAATGGGTGACCGATATTTTCTGGCCGCGAATTCTGACAGCCTTGCTGTTGCTCTCGGTGCTGGCCCTTCCCTGCCAAGCTGCTGGCAATTCAATAGACCGGGCACGCATGCTCCTGGTACCGGCAGACGCTCAGTTGCTGCTGGAGGATGTGCTGTCATCCGAAGACTGGCAGCACCTCCAGGGTGGAAGCCCCAACTTCGGCTATATCGACGAAACGGTATGGCTCAGGTTTCCTGTGCCCGATGAGTCGTCACTGAACCTTCTCGAAATCAGCTACGCGCACCTGGACCAGATTCGGTTTTTCCTGCTGGCAGACGGCAAGGTGGTTGACCGGATCACCGCCGGGGACCGTTTCCCCTTTGACCAGCGCCCGATCCTGCACCGCCACTTCCTGTTTCCTTTCGAGCGCACCGAGCGGGCCGACTACGAGATTCTGCTTCAGATCCGCACCAGCGGGGCCATCCAAGTACCCCTGAGGTTCTGGAACGACAAGGCCTTCTTCGAAGAAGCGTTCATTGAAGATCAGGTGCATGCCATCTACTACGGCATCCTGACCACCGTCATCTTTTTCAACCTGTTTGTCTTTGTCGCACTCCGGGAGCGGGTCCACCTGCTGTATTCGCTCTCCACCATGGGCTATCTCCTGCTGATCGGAACCCTCAACGGCATTGCCTTCCAGGCCCTGTGGCCCGACAGCCCGATGATCCAGAATCAGGCCATGCTGCTCAGCATTCCGGCGGCCCTGCTGTTTACCCTCTGGTTTGCCCGCGCCTACCTGAATATTGGCGCTACCAGTCGGGCATTGGAGAAAACCGTTGATGCCGCCATTGGCATCAATGCCGCTGCCGCAGTGGCTACGTTCATGCTGGACTACAGCATCGCGATTCAGCTGGTGGTTGGTCTGTCCATACCCAGCAGCCTGCTGCTGACCATAGTCGGGCCCCAACAGTGGCTGCGAGGAAACCGGCAGGGGGTCTATTACACGCTGGCCTGGGGCCTGCTGACGCTGGGCAGCGCGATCACCGCTGCCAACAAGCTGGGCTTTCTGCCCAACAACTTCCTCACACTCTATGCCATGCAGATTGGCTCGGCCCTGCAGGCCATCCTGCTGGCCATGGCAATGGCCATCAAGCTGCTGCAGGAACGTCAGGACAAAATCGAGGCGCGTGATGCTGAGCTCCGGGCCATGGCAGCCCGCCGTGATGCTGAACTCAGGTTGATGGAGCATGCCCTGCACAACCCGCTCACCGGCCTGCCCAACCGGGCCTGTTTCGAGATGGCCCTGAACGACCTGATGCTGCGGAAACCGGGACACCGGCACGGGGTGACGGTGATTCACCTGAATAACCTGGATGCCATCACCAAGACCCTGGGCCACAACAACAGCGAAGAACTGCTGACCCTGGTGTCCCGTCATTTCAACAGGACCATCAGCACCATTCCCGGTGTCATCGCCGTTGAGCAGGCCGAAAATCAGTCACACTTCCTGGCGTCGCTCGACCCGAAGACCTTTGCTTTCCTGGTGGATGCGGATGTGGCTGAAGGCGCGCCGGATGACGTGGTCCGGGTACTTGAAGAGCTGCGAACGCCCGTTGACTACCTTGGCATGCAGGTACCGCTGGATGCCCGCATGGGCGTGGCCATCTTCCCGGATCATGGGCGAGACGCCAGCACCCTGATTCGCCGTGCGGCCATCGCGGAAGGCTCCGACCGGGCCCTGGAGCGAGGCATGGCTTACTACAAACCCACTCGCGACTCCTTCAGCGCTGACCGCCTGACCATGGTGTCGGAACTTCGCCACGCCTTAGGGGAGCAACAGTTTGAACTGCATCTCCAGCCCAAGCTGTCCCTGAGCACGAACGAGGTGGTGGGGCTTGAAGCGCTGATTCGCTGGCCGGACAAGCAACCCACTATCCGACCCGATGAAATCATCATTCTCGCCGAGCAAACCGGGCTGATCAAACCGCTCACCCGCTGGGCCCTGGAGGAGTCACTCGCCATGTGCAAAAAGCTCAGTGAACAGGGCTGGCCGCTGGGAATCTCGGTGAACATCTCGCCTAACAATTTACTGGAACCCGATTTCCCGCAGTTCGTCCAGCAATTGATGGACGAGCAGGCGCATCAGCCGGGCCAGATCACCCTCGAGATCACCGAGACTTCAATGATGCGGGATCCCACCAACTCCCTGGCCGCCCTCCGCCAGCTGGAGGCATTTGGCAACCCGTTGTCGATCGACGATTTCGGCTCGGGTTATTCGTCGCTGTCGTACATCAAGCAGCTGCCGGCCAGTGAAATCAAGATTGATCGCTCACTGATTTCGGACCTGATCAACGAATCGGAAGACCGCGTGATCGTGCAGACCACTATTAATATGTGTCACGACCTCGGATATCAGGTGGTTGCCGAGGGGGTCGAGGACGATGAGACGGCCAGCCTGCTCAAAGACATGGGCTGCGACATCATCCAGGGTTACCTGGTGGCACCGCCACTGTCTTTTGAAAACACGCTTAACTGGCTGGATCACTACTCCGGCCAGCAGCGGAAACTGGGTTGATTGTCAGCCGCTACGCTGACGGATCAACGCCTCCTGCACCGTGGAGGCTACCAGCACTCCGTCCTGGTTGAAGAAATTCCCCCGATTGAACCCACGACCGGCCGAGGCGCTTGGGCTGTCCTTGTCGTACAGCAACCATTCGTCCATGCGAAAATCCCGGTGGAACCAGATGGCGTGATCCAGGCTGGCCACCTGCATGTTCCGGCTCATAAAGGTTTTGCCATGGGGCCTGAGAGACGTGCCCAGCAACTGGAAATCCGATGCGTAGGTCAGCAGGCAACGGTGCAATACCGGATCGTCTGGCAGAGATCCCTGGGCGCGAAACCAGCTCTGCTTGTAGGGGGGGCGTTTTTCAGGATTAAACGGGTCCACCGGATTGACCGGACGAATTTCAATCGGGCGATCCCGGGTGGCGGTCTCCCGCATGTGCTCCGGCAGCTTCGGCGCTAACAGTCGCCCCATCTCCTGCTCGGACTTGAGGGTTTCCGGCGCCGGTGTTTCCGGCATGTCCAGCTGGTGCTCCAGGCCCTGTTCATCCACCTGGAACGACATCGAACCGGTCAGGATTTCCTTGCCGCCCTGCCGGGCAATGACCCGACGAACCGTGAAACTGCCCCCGTCCCGGACCCGCTGTACTTCGTAATCAATAGGCATGCTGTGGTTGCCGGGACGCAAGAAATAGGCATGCAGCGAATGGCACAGACGGTCTTCGACAGTGCGACTGGCGGCCATCAGGGCCTGACCCAGCACCTGTCCGCCGAACACATTCGGAAACCCCAGGTCTTCGCTGTCGCCCTGGAAATGATCATCACCAATGGGCGACAGGTCCAGCAGCTCCAACAGTTTCTTCGTCACCTCTAGCATCTTCGCTCTCGCTTAATTCGTTAGCACACGAATTACTTTTCTACCCCATGAACGGAGAATTCGCAATGTCCGTCATGAAACACAAAGCCGGCGCAAAGGCCGGCTTTGTATTGCAACACTGCGAAAAACAACAATCAGGAATGGATCGGCGGCATTTCCTTTGACAGCGCCTGCTTCTCAACCGCATAACTGCCGGTGACGGCAAAGCCAAGCAAATCGCCCTCCGGGCTTCGGAACAGTGCCTTGACGTTACTGCCATCCTGTTCGATTTCCCAGTCACCGGCGGCATCATGGGGCGGCGGCGCCACGGCAGTGGGACAGCAGGGTGTTTTCACCATGACCGGCATCACTCCATAACGCACCTCTGTGCGCTCACCGGTCAGGGTCCTGGCCAGTGCCCGTGCACAGGCCATCAATGGCAGCACGTACAGCAGGACGTGGCCATCCACCTCGGCACAATCGCCCAGGGCGTATACATCAGGCGCCGATGTTTCAAGCGCACGGTTCACCTGGATACCACGACCCACCTCAATACCTGCCGCTTTGGCCAGCTCGGTACGAGGGCGTAATCCCACGGCCGACACCACCAGGTCCGCCTCCAGGGTATCGCCGTTGGCCAGAGTCAGGCGCACGCCCTCACCCTCACGGTCGACCCGGGTCACTTCGGTGCCGAGATGGAATCTCACCCCGAGGGTTTCCAATTCGCCCTGCACGGCACCGGCCGCAGCTTCCGGCAGCAGGCCGGGCATCACCACCTCGGACGGTGCTATCACATCGACCTCGTAGCCACCGTTGCGCAGGTCATTGGCAAACTCACAACCAATCAGGCCGGCCCCCATCACCGCCACGCGCTTGCCACCGTGAAGGGCGTCGCGGAAGGTCCGGTAATCGATCAGGTCATTGATGGAAAACACGTGTTCAAGACCATCACCAGCCAGGGACAGACGAATCACATCCGCCCCCCACGCCAGCACCAGGCGTGAGTAGTTCAGGCGATCATCCCCCAGCAACAGTACCTTGGCTTCGGTATCGATACCGGTCACGGTGGTAAAGGTCCGCACCTGGACATTCAGCTGCTCCGACATCGCCTCGTTGGAGGCCTGGGCCAGACCATCGGCGTCCTTGTCCTTGGTGAACCCGGTGGACAACATGGGCTTGGAATAGCTGACACCGTCGTCCGCCGTAACCATGACAATGGGCGTGTCCTTGTCTACCTTGCGCAGTTCCCGGGCCAGCGAATAACCGGAAAGCCCGGTACCCACAATGACGATAGGGGCCTGATCAGTCATAACGTTACTCCGTGGCGGTTAGCCAATTTCAATCATTTCGAAATCTTCTTTACCGACACCGCAGTCGGGACAAACCCAGTCTTCCGGCACATCTTCCCACTTGGTGCCGGGTTCGATACCGTCCTCCGGCCAGCCCTCGGCCTCGTCGTAAATCAACCCACACACCACACACTGCCACTTTTTCATCGGTTCTCTCCTATGTACTTCGCGCGCCATCATAATTGTCGAACAATATTGCACGCAAGAGCTTGATTCTCAATTTCGGACCCGTGACGCAAAACCAGCCCGTGTAGAACGTCGAAGCCATGATACCCATCCGCCAGACATTGACCAATGCCAACACAGACCGCGGCTTGCAAGAACTTCTGCCAATAGCCATAAATACAGACACGGTTCCCGGGCAAAGGCCCTCCCTTCCCCGGAATCACTCCGGTATAATCGACCGTTTTCTGACTGGATCCGACCGCTATGACCGATACCGTCGCCGAAATGAACCAGGTAATGGCCGAAGCTGACTGTCTGGTGAATGAACAGCAAGTGCAGGTAGCCATTCAATCCATGGCCGATGAGATTACCGGCCGCCTGAAAGACAGCGACCCTCTTCTGTTCTGCGTGATGAATGGCGGACTGATTCTGACCGGGCAACTGCTGCCGCTGCTGAAGTTCCCGGTTCAGGCCGAGTACCTTCACGCGACGCGGTACCGGCAGGAAACCACCGGCGGCATCCTGGAATGGAAGCTTCGCCCGGAAGCAGACATGCGGGACCGCACCATTCTGATCGTGGACGACATCCTTGATGAGGGCACAACCCTGTGCGCCATCGCCGATTACTGCCTCGCCCACGGAGCGAAGGAAGTCCTGACTGCGGTACTGGTCGACAAACAGCACGACCGCAAGGCAAAGCCCAACCTGAAGGCCGATTTCACTGGCCTGGAAGTCGAGGATCGCTTCCTGTTTGGCTTTGGTATGGATTACAAAGGCTATTGGCGCAACGCGCCGGGAATTTATGCCGTCAAAGGACTTTGACCCACCCAAGAAGCTGCCCACCGCCGACCGTGCTCAATGGGATCTGAGCATTCCTGCGACCGACTGGTACGACTCCCTCGCCGCGGCTGGCTTACGTAATCCGGACGTCCATGGCCCGGCCCGTCACTGGCTGCAAGTCGAGGGCTCGTTTACCCGGGCCCTTCAAAGTCGGTGCACCCGGTCCTTCCACGTGGAAGTCCAGCACGAAGGCTTCGCGGTGCCCACACTGGAAGAAGCCAGACACTTGAATATCCCGATTCGACAGCGGGCATGGATCCGCGAGGTACGACTGTGTGGCGATGGCTCTCCCTGGGTACTGGCCCGCACCGTCGTCCCTCTCAGTTGTCTTGAGGGACGGGGACGCCGCTTGCGACACCTTGGAAATCGGCCGCTCGGCGCCTACCTGTTCAGCAGCCCCGACTGGCAACGGGGTCCTCTGGAGACTGGCCTGTGCCAGCGCACAGAACAAGGCCAACCGGAAATCGCCCGGCGCTCCGTATTCCGGCACGACGACCGAAAACTGCTCGTTGGTGAGTACCTGCTCCCCGTTTTGTACCGCTAACCCGCCCTTTCATCATCGACCGGCCACTGTATAATCGGGCAGCATCTGTCGATTCATCCGCATTACCCAACGGATCAACAACCTATGCTTCAGAACGTCATGCCTGCCCACGTGCATCAACGGCTCGGAGAGTACGCCAAACTTCTGCGTATCGACCGCCCCATTGGCACCCTGCTGCTGCTCTGGCCGACTTACTGGGCGCTCTGGCTGGCTGCCGACGGTATACCGGATGTCGGCAACCTGATCGTATTCACCCTGGGCGTTATTTTCATGCGCGCGGCAGGCTGCGCCATCAATGATTACGCCGACCGGGACTGGGACCGACACGTCAAGCGCACCAAAGACCGCCCGCTCACCGCCGGTCGGATCGACCCCTGGGAAGCCGTTGCGTTGTTTGTCGGGCTGTGCCTGGTGTCTTTCCTGATGGTCGTGCTATTTACCAACAGTCTGACCCTGTACCTGTCCTTTGGCGGCGCACTGCTGGCGTTCATTTATCCGTTCATGAAGCGCTACACCCATCTGCCTCAGCTGTTTCTGGGTGCGGCCTTTTCCTGGGCCATTCCCATGGCGTGGGCTGCACAGGCGAATGAAGTCAGCCAACTTACCTGGCTGCTGTTTACCGCCAACGTGCTTTGGACCGTTGCCTACGACACCTTTTACGCCATGGTAGACCGGGACGACGACCTGAAAGTCGGGATCAAGTCCACCGCCATCCTGTTTGGCGAGGCTGACCGCACGATCATCGCCACCCTGCAAGTTATGGTGGTGATTATCCTGCTGATGATTGGCCCGCGCGCAGAACTGGGTTTCTTCTACTACCTCGGGGTGGCCGGCATGGCCGGGTTGTTTGTCTACCAGCAACTCCTCACCCGTGACCGCTCACGGGAAGGCTGCTTCAAAGCCTTCCTGAATAACAACTGGGCCGGACTCGCCGTCTTCGTCGGACTGTTGATTGACCGGTTGCTAAACTAAACCTGTCATATACTTGTCACACTTGGGCGTTGTAATAGGCTGGCAACATTCAAGGACTGACACAGGGTAGGTTTATGTCTGGAAAAACCGTGCTGATCGTCGATGACGAGGCGCCGATTCGCGAAATGATCGCCGTGGCCCTCGAAATGGCTGATTACCATTACCTCGAAGCCGCTGATGCCCGCGAGGCCCATGCCCTGATCATCGACAACCAACCGGACCTGATCCTGCTTGACTGGATGCTGCCAGGCACCAGTGGGATTGAGCTGGCTCGCCGTCTTAAACAGGACGAGACAACCGCCGACATCCCCATTGTCATGCTCACCGCCAAGGTCGAGGAAGACAACAAAGTCCAGGGGCTGGAAATGGGGGCCGATGATTACATCACCAAGCCGTTCAGCCCAAGAGAACTGGTAGCCCGACTGAAAGCCGTTCTTCGCCGGGCCACACCGCCGGGTGTCGATTCTCCGGTCGAGTTTGACGGGCTCACCCTCGATCCTGTCGGGCATCGGGTTTCCACCAAAGAAGGCCCACTGAATGTGGGCCCAACGGAATATCGGCTGTTGCAGTTTTTCATGACTCATCCGGAGCGGGTCTACACCCGTTCCCAGCTGCTGGATCAGGTGTGGGGTGGCAACGTCTATGTCGAAGAACGCACCGTAGATGTTCATATCCGGCGGCTTCGCAAGGCATTGGGTGAAAGCCATGATCACCTCATTCAGACCGTACGGGGAGCCGGCTACCGGTTTTCAACGCAGTCCGCCTAATCGGGTCGGTTCGCACACATACAAGGCAGTGTTTGGATGCAGAACAGCTGGTCACAACACCTAAGGCAATTGCTGGGCGCACTTACAGGCTGCCTGATTCTTGGATTCATGATTGGCTACCCGCTGCAGGTTCTTTCTGTCGGACTGATCGCCTACCTCGCGTGGACCATGGTGCAATCGCGCAAAATGTACCAGTGGCTGATTAACCCCCAGACGACCAGCAATCCGCCCCAAAGCGTAGGGCTCTGGGGCGACCTGTTCGACAATCTTCACAAGCTGCAGCTGAAAAACAGGAAAACCGAAGAGAAGCTCCTCACCCAGATTAATCGGGTTCGGGAATCCACCAACGCCATGCGTGACGGCGTGATCATGACCGACAGCCAGGGCACCATAGAATGGTGGAATGGTGCGGCGGAGCGGTTGTTAGGTTTCAGGCTCAAAACCGACCTTGGCCAATACATCCAGAACCTGATTCGCTCCCCGGACTTTAAACGCTACTTCGAGTCCAGAAACTACGACGAACCGCTGGAACTGAACTCACCAGCCCGGCCGCACATACGCCTGCAGTTGCAGATTAGCCTGTTCGGGGACAACGACCGGATGATCGTCGCCAAGGATGTCACCCGTTTGTACCAGCTCGAACAAATGCGGAGAGACTTCGTCAGCAACGTCTCTCATGAGATGCGTACACCGTTAACGGTGATCAGCGGTTACCTGGAAACTCTGGAAGACAACGCCGAGGACCTGCCCCCCAAGTGGCGCCGGGCTATACATACCATGTCTACGCAGTCGTCGCGCATGGAAGCCCTGATCACCGACCTCATCCTGCTGTCGAAGATTGAAATCGGCGAACAGGCCTACGACGACCACCTGAACGATGTGACCAAGATTCTTGAGAAAATCGTCCACGATGCCCAGGTTCTCAGCGGTGACCAAGAGCACACCATCCAGCTTGAAATAAATGACCACCGCTGGCTGCGCGGTGACGAGGGCCAGCTTCGAAGCGCCTTTTCCAACCTGATATTCAACGCCGTAAAATACACGCCAGCTCAGGGTAAAATCACCATTACCTGGGCTGCCGACTCAACAGGCGCTCACCTATCTGTGAAAGACAACGGGATTGGCATCGACCCGATTCACATCCCCCGACTGACCGAGCGCTTTTACCGTGCGGATCCCAGCCGTCACCTTGACACCGGCGGCACCGGATTGGGGCTGGCCATCGTGAAGCACGTGCTGCTGAACCACGATGGAAAACTGGATATCCGTAGCCGGATGGGTGAAGGCAGTGAATTTATCTGCCACTTTCCCACCAACCGACTGATTAGCAGGGAGGCGGAAGCGATGACAACTAGCAACAATGACACCGCAATCAGCGACAGGATCGGGGCAGTCCACAACCCCGATGCATCGGACGAAAGCCCGGACAGGGCGGAACCCCGAGGTTAAACAATTGTCACCTCGATTAATCCCAAACGGTATTTTCGACGTGGAAAAACGCGCTACCATGGGCCCCAAAGCTTCCACAACCGCCATCCTGACAGAGGTTTCGCGTGCCTAACCCTTTCACATGGATTCTGCCGTGCCAGCGTTTCATCCGAGGCCTGCCCTTGACCACTGCGCTTGTGTCTCTGGCCCTGCCCATTCATGCCGCCGACAGCCCACAGCCACCCACAGCCGACACCTTCGACACCTGCAAGGCGCAACTGGAGCAGCGTGCTGTTGAATCCGGCGTGAGCCAAGAGACGGCCAGCAAAGTCATGGCGCAGGTGGAATACCTGGATCGGGTCATCGAACTGGATCGTCGACAGCCCGAATTCACCACCACCTTTGCCGATTACCTGAATCGTCGCGTGAACGACGACAGGGTCAGCAAAGGCCGGGCACTGCTGCGCGAGCATAGTGAGCTACTGGAGCGCGTCACTCGTGAGACCGGTGTTCCGGCACCTTACCTGGTGGCCTTCTGGGGACTGGAAACCAACTTCGGCAGCTATTTCGGCAAGATGTCTGTTCCCAGCTCTTTAACCACCCTGGCCTGTGATCCCAGACGAAGCAGCTTTTTCAGCAAGCAACTGATCGCTGCCCTGCGCATCATTGATGAAGGCGCCATTGCTGTGGAACAGATGGAAGGTTCCTGGGCTGGCGCCATGGGCCACGTCCAGTTCATGCCAACGGTGTTCCTGGAGCACGCAGTGGATGCCGATGGCGATGGCCGCCGCGATCTCTGGAACAGCATTCCGGATGCCATGATGTCAGCCGGTAAATTTTTGCAGTCCATGGGCTGGGATCCGGACTATCGCTGGGGCCGGGAAGTCATCTTACCGGACAATTTTAACTATTCACTGGCCGACGGACGGCGCCTGCCGCTCTCCGAATGGCGCAGCAAAGGTATTACCGATGCCTTCGGCAAGCCACTGGCCAACGCCCCGATCAAGGCCGCCCTGGTGGTGCCCGCCGGTCATGAAGGCCCCGCCTTTCTGGCGTACAAGAATTTCCGTGTGATCATGGGCTGGAACCGGTCGGAGTTCTACGCCATCTCGGTCGGGCATCTCGCCGATCGTGTTGCCGGAGCAGGCAAACTGCAGAATCCGCCACCGGAGGATCTGCCGACCCTTTCCCGAAGCGCCATTATGGCCATGCAGGAATCACTCAACGCCCGCGGTTTCGACAGTGGCAAACCGGATGGCATTATGGGGCCAGGAACCCGGGACGCCATTCGGCGCTTCCAGGCCTCCAATGGCATGGTGGCTGACGGTTATCCGGGTGATTCGGTGCTGCAAGAACTCGGTGTGAGCACAGAGCGGTAACAGTCATGGATTCAGTAACACAAGTCGCGTTGGGCGCGTCCATTGCAGGCGCGGTTGCCGGCCCGAAGCTTGGGCGCTCAGCCCTGGTCATTGGCGCGGCTCTGGGCACCCTGCCGGACATGGATGTACTGATCGATTACGGCTCGGCAGTGGCTAACTTCACCCAGCACCGTGGCTTCAGCCACTCGCTGTTCGTGTTGGCGCCACTGGCAATAATCCTGGCCTGGGTCTTGTGGCGCTGGAAGCCACAGCTGAGTCTGGGTCGCTGGCTAACGCTGACCGGGCTGGTCCTGCTTACCCATCCCCTGCTGGACTCCTTCACTACCTACGGCACGCAAATTTTCTGGCCCTTTGGACCACCGGTCGCCATCAGCAGCATTTTCATCATCGATCCAGCTTACACCCTGCCCCTTCTGGCCGGCTGCCTGTTTTTCCTGATACGGCCACCAGCGCGCACTGCGCTGACGATGGGGTTGGTTTTGTCCACGCTTTACCTGGGCTGGACGGTAGCAGCCAAGCAGATTATCACTGAACGGGTCACCCCCGCCTTGGCTGCCGTGGGCCTCGAGCATTCAAACCTGCTGGTGCAACCGATGCCATTCAACACCATCCTCTGGCGAGCAACCGCCATCTCAGACACCGAGCAGGTGGAGATCGTGACTGGATTCCTGGATGGCGACCGCCCGCTTAACCTGGAATACTTTCCCCGCGATCCGGAGCTGGCACAAAGCGTGGCAGAACTGCCTGAAACCAGGCGACTGGAATGGTTCACTAACGGATTCCTATCGTACCAGCGCCAGGACCAGGAAGTGACCGCTACGGATATCCGGCTCGGTCTGCCCGGAGCCCATCCTTTTACCTTCATCCTCGCCGAAGGCAAAGGAGAACACCTGGCACCCGTTACCAGCACCCGTACACCCCGGCCTTCGGTTAAGCCAGAAATGCTCAGCCTGCTCTGGTCACGCCTGACCGGGGAGGCGCCCTTGCTGTGCCTGGCCAGCCTGTCCATCCCCGCTCCGGAGCAAACCTGCTCATGACCATGACGCGACTGGATCAGTTCATTTCCCTCAGTACACCGTTATCCAGAAAAGAGGCCCGGCGTGCCATCCATGCCAGCCGAGTGCAGGTAGACGGAGAGGCCTGCAAAAAAACGCATATTAAGATTCCGGAGACCGCCAGCGTCACTCTAGACGGGCAGCCCTGCACCATACTCGGGCCGCAATACCTGATGCTGAACAAACCTGTGGGCGTGGTCAGCGCCACCCGGGACAGCGAACACCCCACCGCTCTGGACCTGCTGCCACAGGAGTTGACCCGGGATCTGCACATTGCCGGTCGACTGGATATCGACACCACCGGCTTGTTGCTTTTCACCACCGACGGGCAGTGGTCACATCGGATCACCTCGCCCCGCGTGGAATGCCAGAAAACCTACCGGGTCACCCTGAGCGAGCCGATTGAACAGCCCGCTATCAGCGCCCTTGAAAGCGGTGTGGAATTGCGGAATGAGTCAAAGCCGATCCGGCCAGCCGGGATAACCGTGCTGGAACCGAAGGTGATCGAACTGACGATTTCGGAAGGACGCTACCACCAGGTCAAACGGATGTTGGCGGCGGTGGGCAATCATGTGGAGGCCCTGCACCGAATCCGGATCGGCCAGATCACGTTGGACCCGACGCTGGGCCCGGGCGAGTACCGCCCGCTGACCCAGGCTGAAATAGACGGTGTAAGCTGAACTCAGACCCGTTCGAAGCGCTTCGCTTCGAGGTTTTTTCGAACTGAGCCTGCCTCAAACACCTCGCCATTCATCGCAATGTATACACCCGGTGGCAGAAGGCTGACCGCCGACCAGGCAAACCCAAGGTTGAACAGGGCATCCGTTCGGCGCATCCGCGCTGGCTGCATGGCCCCAAACAGCACGATGGTCTTGCCCTCCAATTTGGACAGAACCGAAGCAGTTTCAGCCATGGTGTCCGTGCCATGGGTGATCAGTATCCGGTCGGAGGGGGACTCGCTGGCCGCCTGAAAGACGGCTTGCCGATCGTCTTCAGTCATTTCAAGGCTGTCTTTGCGCAGCACTTCCTTGAGCTCATATCCATCGTGGATATTGGACTCGGTCAACATCTCAGGCACCGTAGGATCGCCCACGGAAAACTCCGAGTTGGCATCAAAGTACACCTTGTCGATGGTGCCACCGGTGGTAAGAATCTGGATCATTACGACGGACCTTTTAGTCTGGGTTAGTTGGCACTGACTGTATTGTTGGCGGTAGCTGCGTAGGCTGCGTTCTTCTCCTGTTCATAACGACGGGCGG
This sequence comes from Marinobacter sp. F4216, assembly GCF_019931195.1. Classification (GTDB taxonomy): domain Bacteria; phylum Pseudomonadota; class Gammaproteobacteria; order Pseudomonadales; family Oleiphilaceae; genus Marinobacter; species Marinobacter suaedae. The sequence goes on from NZ_JAIOUO010000004.1 coordinate 306,706, forward strand.
CCTTGGCCACCTGGCCACGGGCACCGGTGTCCAGCCAACGCTTGATGCGCCCGGCATCACCCATCGGAGAACGGGTACCCAGGGAGTCGAGTAATACGGTCACCACAGGCTTGCCCTCCATACGGGACACCATCACCAGGCATCGCCCGGCCTCCTCAAGATAACCGGTCTTGCTCAGAGACACGCCCCAGCTATCCCGGTGAACCAACGCGTTGGTGTTACCGAACGACAGGCTGTATCGGGGCTTGCGGAACTTGGCCCGATAGTAACGGGTGGTTGAATACTCCTCAAATTCCGGGTGCCGGGAGGCGGCATTGACCAGCTTCACCAGATCGGCGGCGGTCGACACGTTATCCGCTGACAGCCCGGTTGGGTCCACAAAGTGCGTTCCGGTCATACCCAGCGACCTGGCTTTTTCATTCATGGCCGCGACAAAGGCATCGAAGCCTCCCGGGTAACTGCGGGCCAAGGTATACGCCGCAAAATTCTCCGACGACATCAGGGCAATACGCAACGCATCGGAACGACGCAACTGGGAGTCGACGCGAATCCGCGTATAGGCGTTGGCAGCAGGGGGCGTATGCCGTTTCCTGAAGGTCAGCCACTCATCCAGCGGCTGGTCTGACTCAAGAACAACCAGTGCCGTCATCACCTTGGTCAGAGACGCGATCGGCACTGACCGATTCGCATTTTTGCCAAATACCAGTGAATCTTCCCCGACGGCGGCCACAGCGGCATTGACCGAGGCCAGGTTAGGCCCTTCGGACCTCTGACTGGCAACAGCCAGTCCGGAGAAACCCAGGAACAGGGCGAGCATTAAGGCCAGGCCACCACGTACTATCATAAGATCTGAATCCTGCAATTGCTTAAAAAAACGCCAAGTTTAAGATAATCATCATAGAGCGCCAATGCGGTCAGACCCGTACAGAGGCCTTTTCGGACACAAGACCGCTCTGTCGTCCCCGCCGGCTTACTGACTTGAATCAATTACACCTGCACCTCTCACTCCTACAATTTCCTCCAGACTCGACGCCATGGAGGCAGGTGAAACCATGCAGAATAACATCCCTCAGCCGGCATCCGAGCCCACTCAGGCCGTTGACGGGTGCGCCTATGACCTTTGGCAAAAAGGCTACGGCGTCATAGAACACAGTGAAGCCACCTGCGGCCGTGTCCAGAGCCTGGCCAATCGGCTGGTCAAAGCGGGCCTGCAGCCCGATGAGACGACCGTTTACCAGAAGCTCGCCGCGCTGGACCGGCTGGCCAGTGCGGGACTCTGGCTGGTGGCACACATGACCTATGCCAACCGGGTCGATGTGAGCGGCGATCCGCTGAAGCCACATGATTTCAAACTCCAGCCCCAGGGTCACACCGGCGGGGCCCTGAACATGGTCCCGGCCTACGCCGCTTATCTTGCCCTCAACAATCTGACCGGCCAAACCCGCAGTTGGCTAATGGGGCAGGGGCACTGCGTAGCCGCCGTAGAAGCAATCAACGTGCTGACCGGCAACCTGCACCCCGAACAGGCGCAACGCTACGGGTCAGCGGATGGCCAGTCACGCCTTGCCAGGGATTTCTACAACTACCGGCAGTGTACCGACGGAACGGTCAGTGCGCCCCTGGGCAGTCATGTTACCCCCTACACCGCTGGGGGCATTATCGAGGGCGGGTATCTGGGCTTCGCCGAACTTCAATACGCCCATATGCCACTGCCGGGGGAATCCCTGGTGGCGTTTCTGTCCGATGGCGCCGCGGAAGAGCAGCGGGGCAGCGACTGGATACCGCGTTGGTGGCGAGCCGAAGACTGCGGCCTGGTGATGCCGATTATGATCGCCAACGGCCGGCGTATTGAGCAGCGCACGGAACTCGGAACCCGAGCCGGCCTTGAACGTTTCGAAGAGCATCTGGCGGCGCGCGGCTTCGATCCCTACCCCTTCGACGGCCGGGATCCGGCGGCCTTTGTCTGCGCGCTGTTTGAAATGGAACAGTCGCTCAAGGCAAGCGGAGAGGAAGCGCTTCAGGGCAAGATCCGTTATCCCGTGCGCATACCCTACGGGATTGCAGAAACGGTCAAGGGCTTTGGCTTCTACGGTGCCGGCAGTAACGCGGCCCACAACCTGCCATTGCCCGGCAACCCGCGCCTGGACGCACCCGCTCGGGAACTCTTCAACCAGCACGCAGCCAGGCTCTGGGTAGCGCCGGACGAGCTGAACCTGAGCATCGCCCGCATTTCCGAGCACGCCCGGCAATGCCGGCCTCTGGAACGAGACCACCCTCTGGCTTTGCGGAATCCGCAGGAGCCCACTTATCCACACCTGCCTCCCTGCGAAAACCGACGCTCCCCCATGAGCGCGGTGGACGACTTCTTTTGCGCTCTGGTCGACGCCAATCCCGAACTACGGGCCCGGGTTGGTAATCCCGACGAATTGGCCAGTAACCGGTTGAACGGCGTACTGGCAGCGCTCAAGCATCGGGTCCTGGAGCCGGAAAACGAACAGGAATCCATTCACGGCAAGATCATCACCGCGCTGAACGAAGAGGCTGTGGTATCCGCTTGCCTGGCCAACAAGGCGGGGCTGAATCTGGTGGCGAGCTACGAGGCCTTCTGCGTCAAAATGCTCGGCGCCATTCGTCAGGAACTGATCTTCTCACGCCATCAGAAGGAAATCGGGCGGCCAGCACAGTGGCTCGGCGTTCCCGTGGTTGCCACCTCCCATACCTGGGAAAACGGCAAGAACGAGCAATCCCACCAGGACACCACCTTCTGCGAAAGCCTGTTGGCCGAGATGAATGACGTCTCCCGCGTGCTGTTCCCTGCCGATTACAACAGCACCCTGGCCCTGCTACCCAGCGTTTATCGTCGGCGCGGGCAGATTTCCACCCTGGTGATCCCCAAGCGGGAACGCCCGTGCTTGTTCTCCTGGGATGAGGCTGAGGCGCTGTCCGAACGGGGAGCCATCGTGGTGGACGAGGATACCTCTGGCGGCGAACCACTTTTGCTGATGGCCAATGGTGCCTACCAGCTGGCCGAGGCGATTCGGGTGTGCGAGCGGCTACGAGAAACAGGCACGTCATTCCGGCTGATTTACATTCAGGAACCCGGACGACTCCGCCAGCCCAGAGACGCCATGGAGGCGGAACAAACACTGCCTGACTTTGCCCGGGAACAGCTATTCCCCGCCCAGATCACTCGGCGCGTGGCGCTAACCCATATGCGACCGGAAGTGTTCAGGGGACACCTGCACAGTTTGTTTCCGAAAACCAAGCACAGTCGGGTGCTCGGTTATCTCAATCGCGGCGGTACGCTGGATACTGCGGGCATGCTGTTTACCAACCGGTGCTCATGGGCGCACACTCTGGCGGCCTGTGCGCTGGTGATGGACAAGCCTCCCGGCGAGTGGCTGTCGGCAGCGGAACTGGCCGCCGTAGAGGGCCGGGGCACCCCTGGGGTGATCACCGGGGTTTAGCGCCCTGACACGAAAAAGGGAGCTCCCAAGCTCCCCTCTTTGATTACGGTCATGGTAAACCGGCGGCACGGCCAGGCTCTTCCCGATACCCGACCGGCCTCACGTCACCCGCTGACGAACACCGGGCCAACACCCCAGTTCCAAAGGATCACCGAGCCAACCCGTGTGGTGACCAGAATCACCAGAGCCACGGTGAGGATTGCACCACCGTAGAAGACCGCGCGGTCTTTTTCTACGCCCATGACGATCGGCAAGCCGTCATACATGAGCCACGCCCCGTAACAGGCCGCCGCCAGAAAGACGATGGCGTTGAACCAGGGCACCGGATAAAGGAGGGCAAAGCCCGCCAGGAACAAAGGCGTGCACGAATAGGCCGCCAGCGCGATACCGTAGGAGGGCACGTGTTCTTCCCTCGCTCCGTAGGTTTTGGCCATCCAGTTAACGGCATAACCGAGGGCAAACACCCCGACCAACATGGCGATGTAGGTCAGGACGCTTAACTGCAGCGCACTTATTTGAGTCAACTTGATCAGGCGATCGTTTCCGACCGTCCAGCCAAAGAAGGCGGTCGAGATGTAGGCACAGATTGGAGCAATGGCTGCGAGAACAACCACGTAGGCCACGTACAGTCGGCGAGGAGTTTCGTGTTCTTTTCGAATGGAAGCCCACTCTTCGTCCGGGTGGGTGAATAAACCAAACGCGTGAGTCAGGAGCATGGACGACCCCCTTTAGAGACCTATTGTTAATATTATGAGATACGGGTAGGCAAATTGCTCAGATCAACCCACCTCCCTCAATTTAAATATAGACAAGATCAAAGGAGCCGAAAGGGAATTCGGTAAAAATTTGCTGCCTGTCTCACCTCGCGGCAAGTGATCGCCCGATGGAGCTCCATGGGCGATCGACAGGATCACAATCAGCCGCGTGGATCGGTACGGGCTACCCAGGGCTCGTCCTGATGGCGATCCCGGAATGACAGCAGACTCTCGATGCCGGTCCACTCCACGAGGCTGCGGAAATCCAGCCAGTCGACCAGGCAATACAGGCACATGGAGGGATAATCCCAGTCGTCGAAGTGCCCATCATCAACCATGGCGGCGAGGGTGCGCAGCGTCGTCAGGATGCGCTCCCGCTGCAGGTTGTAAAACATCAGGTCCTGCCCCGTGTCGATACCCGAGCGCTCGGAGAGCAGCATAATGACGGCCGAGTCGTTGGCACCATCGATCAGCGTCAACTGATTTTGCTGGTCCCAGGTCAGCGGATCCCGGCCCTGCTTTGCGCTGATGTACCGGGCAATAATCCGGGAGTCATAGATCTCCTGCCCTTCGTCTTCCAGCACCGGAATTTTCAGGGTTGGATTGGTTTTTCGCAGTTCATCCCGGCCTTCACCATAAATATCCAGATTCACGAACTCGTGGGGCTCCTCCCCCAGCAGGATTCGAATACGCCGGACGTAGGGCGAGGTGGTCGATCCAATCAGCTTCATCATGCCTCCCAGTGGATTACAGCTTATATTCCCAGCAGGGATGCCGGGTTGGTGTACGAATGCCCGGTGGCCTCAGCCACTTCCCGATAGGTGACCTTGCCATCGTAGACGTTCAGACCGGCGAGCAGATGCGGATCATCTTTCATCGCCTGATCGGCGCCCTTGTTGGCAATGGCTGATATAAACGGCAAGGTCACATTGTTCAGAGCCAGGGTCGAGGTTCTGGCGACAGCCCCGGGCATATTCGCAACGCAGTAATGTACCACGCCATCAACAATATAGGTGGGATCTGCATGAGTGGTCGGTTTCGAGGTTTCCGCACAACCACCCTGATCGATGGCCACATCCACCAGCACACTGCCCTCCGGCATCCGACTGATCATGTCCCGAGTAATCAACTTGGGGGCCGACGCGCCCGGAATCAGCACACTGCCTATGACCAGGTCCGATCGGGTGACGGCCTGATCCAGCGTATGCGCGGTGGAAAACAGAGTCGCGATCCGGTTGCCATAGCGGTGGTCGAGGCTGCGCAGAACCTCCATATCACGATCCAGTACTGTCACCTGGGCGCCCATTCCCACCGCCATCGCCAGGGCGTTCTGGCCAACTACGCCTCCACCCACAATGGTGACATGGGCGGCCTCGACCCCCGGCACACCACCGAGCAGAACACCGCGGCCACCCACGGACCGTTCGAGGCAGTGGGCACCCGCCTGGATCGACATTCGGCCAGCCACCTCGGACATAGGGGCCAGCAGGGGCAGCCGCCCCCAACGGTCGGTCACGGTTTCATAGGCAATGCAGGTTGCCCTGGAAGCCACCAGGTCATCGGTTTGGGGCTTGTCCGGCGCCAGATGCAGGTAGGTGAACAGTGTCTGACCGGCAGTCAATCGGGCCCGTTCTTCAGCTTGCGGTTCTTTGACCTTGACGATCATTTCCGCCGCATCAAACACCTCACTCGCGGTATCCAGCAGGCAGGCGCCTGCCTGCTGGTAGTCTTCGTCGGTAAAGCCAATCGCATTGCCTGCGTTTGCCTCGACGAATACCTCGTGCCCCTGACCCACCAGTTCATGCACAGCCGCTGGCGTCATGCCCACCCGGTATTCGTGATTCTTGATCTCTTTCGGCACCCCAATTTTCATGGCTCACCTCCAGGATTCGACAAATTCGTGTACCTGAGCCTCAATTGTAGTCAAAAGGCACAACATCGAAGCCCTCCTGAATGGGCAGAGGTCCGGGCATCGGATGCGCCCTTTTGCTCGTATCAGACTCTCGCAAACAGGATGAATCACAAGGAGCAGGATCATGACGAGACTTACAGCACTTGCCTCCGCCGCAACCCTGGCTATGGCATTGATCGGCCAACAGGCAACGGCAGCCATGAAAACCGAGACCATCGAATACCGGATCGGCGATGAAACCTTCTCGGGATTCATGGCCTGGGATGACGAGTTTGACGGCAAGCGTCCCGGCATACTGTTAGTCCACGAGTGGTGGGGGCACAACGAGTTTGTTCGGGAGCAGGCCAAGAAGCTGGCCAAAGAGGGCTATACCGCCTTTGCACTGGACATGTACGGCAAGGGCAAGCTCGCGGAGCATCCGGATACGGCCAAGCAGTTCATGCAGGAAGCCACGAGCAACTTCGAACAACTCAAGGAGCGCTTCCTCGCGGCCAAAGGCCTGCTCGAAGAACATGACACCGTCGATGGCAGCAAGATTGCCGCCCAGGGATATTGCTTTGGTGGCGCAGTGGTGCTGAATATGGCCCGTAGCGGTGTGGATCTGGACGGCGTGGTCAGCTATCACGGCTCACTGGCCAGCCCGATCAAGGCGGAACCGGACAAGGTCAAAGCCCGGGTTCAGGTGTACACCGGGGGCGCAGACCAGATGGTGCCGCCCGAACAGGTAGCCGGACTGGTGGAGGAAATGCAACTGGCCGGCGTGGACCTGACCCTGGTCACCTTCCCGGACGCTTTACACTCGTTCACCAACCCCGGAGCCGACAAGATTGCCGAACAGTTTGGCCTGCCCATTGGCTACGACAAAAATGCCGCCATGCGCTCCTGGCAAGGCACACTGGATTTCTACAACGCCATATTCAGTCAGTAAGCACCGACCCTGGCCGTCCCCCGGCCAGGATTTCCTTACGACAAGGCAGAGCCAATGGTGTCCCGCACCGCTTTCATGAGGGGCTCGATTGGCTCGTCCCCCACAACCACCGGCGGGTGAATCACAATGTCGATAACACCGGGGCTGAACGCCGCGTGCCCTTTCGGCAAGCGGTCGTGGGAACCTCTGACGGTGACCGGCAGAATCGGCAATCCGCTCTGACCGGCGATCACAAAACCGCCCGGTTTGAACGGCAGAAGCTCTCCGTCCCAGGATCGGGTGCCTTCGGGGAACATCAGGATACTGGTGCCATCCGGCAACTGAGCGACGCCGTTTTTGATACTCTCCAGGGCGTCACTGCCCTTCGAGCGGTCAATAAACAGATTTCGTGATGTCTCCAGTGCCAGCCCGAACAGAGGCACCTTGCGAAGTTCCTTTTTGATGACCCAGCGATATTGCAGCCCAAGCGACAACACCAGCGCGGGCGGGTCGAAGTAGGAGGCATGGTTGCTCAAGATAACGTATTTCTGGTCAGGCTGGATGTGCTCCTTGCCGGTAACCCGCAGCCGGATGCCGCACACCTTCAAAATACACCAGGCAAAAACCTGAGTTCCGTGAAAGGCGGCGTCGCCACGTTTGCCCAGCAAGGCCGCGACAACAATCGGACCAAACAGCGCAAGCGTGAGCACGACAGCCCAGCTACAAATCCACACCGCTTTTAGCAGATTCAGCATGAAGAGATTCCTGCAACTCTCGACAACGTAAGCAAGCTACACGGTAACAAGCTTGCTCAGAGCTTACACAGGAAATATAAAGCGGCACAACCGACAACATGCCAAAAGACAGGCATTAAAAAAGGCAGCCGAAGCTGCCTTTTTTCAAGCGGTTACTGCCTGTAATCCATTAGGAATTACAGCGCAACAACGTTCTCCGCCTGAGGACCTTTCTGGCCCTGGGTAATAGTGAATTCAACCTGCTGGCCTTCTGCCAGAGTCTTGAAGCCGCTACCTTGAATAGCGCTGTAGTGAACGAATACGTCCGGGCCGCCTTCACGAGTAATGAAACCAAAGCCTTTTGATTCGTTGAAGAACTTAACGGTGCCGGTAGTAGTAGACATACTTAATTTTCCTGAAATCAATCACATAATCTATAGCCTGACGCCTTCATGGCTCAGACCGGGGGTAGGGAAAAACTGAAATCGCGGAATCAAAAACAGGGACGGTCACTACTAACTGCGGAAGTACGCCTTATTCATGAATTGCATTACGAATCTTTCCTTACCGAGCCACTCTACTCCTGAACCAAAGTGATGCCAAGAGATATTTCAATAATTTAAGTACGTACTCGTACCCACGACAGGGAGGCCTCTAGGTCCTCAACAGACCATAGCTGTACAGACCAAGAGCCGTCATAATCAGCGAGCCAACCACGTGAGCCAGAACACCGGCCAGCGCCATTCCCCACTTGCCTTCCTGAAGGGCGGAAAACATTTCCAGTGAAAAGGTCGAGAACGTCGTCAGCGCCCCGCACAGGCCGGTGATGGCGAACAGCCGCCACTCCGGAGAGAGGCTGCTACCCGTGCTGAAGTACCCGATCAAAAAGCCAACAAACCAGCCGCCGGCCAGGTTGGCCACCAGAGTACCCAGGGGAATCGGGTGGTAATTGCTGTTCAGCCAGAGTCCCAGCGCCCACCGCAGATTGGCACCTATGACCGCTCCGGCACTCACCGCCAATACGGAAAGCCACATGCGTCTGATATCCATTCACGTTGAAACTGCACCGCCGGGCGGCAACCAGATTTCAGTATGCCGACATAAAACCAACAAGTTAAGACCAAAAAAAGAGGGGCACCGATCGGTGCCCCTCCACTGACTTTCAATGCCTTGCCATCAGGCTGCGTTGTGTTTGATGACCGCTTTCTTGTTACTGGCGAACTCATCAAAGGCAAAGTCGTCCACGGTCAGCATTTCAAGCACCACCGCCTCGTACTTGCGCATGAACTCAGCCTCTTCCTTGCTGAACACATCTGCTTCCAGAGCCGCCTCGAAGCGATCCTCAGGGTGCAGCGCGGTCATTGGCAGTTCACCCTTGGCGTAAGCTTTGGTGACCTTGCGATACAGCTTTTCGGCCCGGTCGTAATCTTTAAGCAGACCATTGTACTGTGCCAGCGGGTTTTCAATGCCACCCGCACCTTCGGTCGTCCACACGCCCGCCAACAGCTTGGAGCGGATGGGCGTATCGGTGGAGACCGCACGGGCGATCTTGCGGGTCAGATCGTCAGCCGGCTCATGCCAACGGCGCCCAAGAGGCAACGTGATGCCCCGAAGCACCAGAGCTACTGCACGGTTTGGCATGTTGTTCAGGAACTCATCCAGGGCCCGCTCAATACGGTTCAGCAACAGCGTCATGCTGTACTCCATAAGCTCGCGCTCACCCTGAGCCGGCTGCCCCTCATGCCAGTTCTTCAACACCATCGAACCCAGATACAGGTTCGACAGCATATCGCCCAAGCGTGCAGAGATCAGCTCGCGCATTTTCAGTTCACTGCCCAGCGTCGTCATGGCGGCATCCGAGCAGAGGCCAAAGGCCGCACTGAAGCGGGACAGCGCCTGAGCATATCGACGGCTGGCACTGTCAAACGGAACCTCCGCACGCCCCAGACCCAGTGCCTGGGTGAAGGAACGGGCGGCGTTGCCGAAGATCAGGCCGGCATGGCCGAAGAAGGCCTTGTCGAATGCCTGGATGTCATCCGCATCTTTGGCGGCCAGTTCCTTAAGCACATAGGGATGGCATCGGATTGCACCCTGACCGAAGATCATCAGGCTGCGGGTCATGATGTTGGCACCCTCAACGGTGATGGACACCGCCGCACCACTGAAGCTGGTGCCCAGGTAGTTGCGGGGACCCAGGGTAACCGCCTTGCCACCATGGACATCCATGGCGTCCGTGAGCACGTCACGCTGGAACTCGGTCAAATGGTATTTCAGGATCGCAGACGGCACTGCCGGCTTCTCACCCTGATCAATCATGTTCGCGGTGTGATTGACCGCGGACTGGGCGATGTAGGTTTTGCCCGCAATACGAGCCAGTGGCTCCTGCACGCCCTCCATGTCGGCCACCGGCGTATTGAACTGGCGGCGAACCCGGGTGAAGCCACCCGAAGTGCCCGCTGTATAGGCTGCAATGCCGGCCGCGCCGGATGGCAGCGTAATGCAGCGACCCACCGACAGGCACTCAACCAGCATACGCCAGCCTTCGCCCGCCATATCCTGCCCACCGATGATGTAGTCCAGCGGGATGAACACGTCCTTGCCCTTGATCGGGCCGTTCATGAACGGCTGGCCGATCGGGCAATGACGGCGGCCGATCTCCATGCCCTTGGTATCCCGGGGGATCAGGGCACAGGTGATGCCGATGTCTTTCTCTTTGCCCAGGAGGCCGTCCGGATCAAACATCCGGAACGCCAGTCCAACCACCGTGGCAATCGGCGCCAGGGTGATCCAGCGTTTTTCGAAGTTGAGCTTGATACCAACGACTTCCTTGCCATTGAACTTGCCCTTGCACACGATGCCGGTATCCGGAATGGAAGTCGCATCGGAGCCAGCCCGCGGGCCAGTCAGGCCAAAACAGGGAATGTCACGCCCGTCGGCCAGACGCGGCAGGTAATGGTTCTTCTGCTCATCGGTACCGTACTTGACCAGCAACTCGCCCGGGCCGAGTGAGTTGGGCACACCCACGGACACCATCAGCATTTCGTTGGCGGCCAGTTTTTGGAGCACAGCTGTCTGTGCCTTGGCAGAGAAGCCCAGCCCGCCAAATTCCTTGGGGATGATCATGCCGAAGAACTTCTCTTTCTTCAGAAAATCCCACAGTTCCTTGGGCAGATCAGCACGCTCGATGGCCAGGTCCCATGCGTTACACATGGAGATCGCCTCGGTGCACTGGTTATCGACGAAGGCCTGCTCTTCTTCCCGCAAGCCGTCGTGGCGGTTGGACAACAGGCTGCGCCAGTTGGGCTGCCCGGTGAATAACTCGCCATCCCATCCAACAGTGCCGGCCTCAAGGGCCACTTTCTCAGTGGCGGATACCTTCGGCGCCACCTTCTTGAACATGGCGAAAATTTTCGGCGTCAACCACCCCTGACGGAAGCCTGGCAGGCCTGCTGCTGCCGTTGCGCCGGCACCCAGGAACAGAACCAGGGTCAGCCATCCAGAGCCAAAGATCCACGACACAATGCCCACCGCGACCATGACACCAATGGCCGGCATGGCTCCGGCCTCACGGCGCATGACGATCAGCAGACCAGCCAGCGCCACCAGAAAAAGAATGAAAGTCATCATAGGTTCTCTCTGTCACCCGTATTTCGGAAACACATTAAGACTAAAGTTGGTACGCCAACAGTACCGCATCAGATGAAAGCTGAACAGCCAGCGATCACCAGAGAGCCAAGCGGCTCACACTGATCAGGAGGTCACGATAACGCGGATGCCTTCCAGTGCCAGAGTGGCATGGCCGATGGCATCCCGGGCCGCTGCCAGCTGCTCGCGGAAGTAGTTCACCTCTTCCTCGCGGATGGCCGGGTTCACGGCCTGCAGGGCTTCCAGCCGTCGGATTTCCGGCGTGAAATGGGATTCCACCTGTTCCAGGGCTTTCTGTCGCAGGGGTTCCAGATGAGGCCGGGACAGAGTCTCTGCATGGCCTACCAGGGTTTCCACCTGGCTACGGATTTTCGGCACGATGGCCTGGGCCGTGCGGCGACGGATGTTGGAGCACAGATCATTCAGGCGACCATGGGGTAACGCCGCAGACAGATCCTTGCCGGTCACATCCACCAGCAGGCGCAGCGGCGACACCGGCAGGTAACGGGTCAGCTGAAGCGTTTCCGGTGCCGGGCAGTGGACGGAGAACAGGGCTTCCAGCAGCAACGTGCCGGGCGGCAACGCCTTGACACTGAGATTCGCCAGCGCCGCCTTACCCAGGCCACTGCTGATGACTGAGTCCATCACCCCGGTCACCATGGGGTGCTCCCAGCTCATGAAGCCCAGGTCCTCCCGCTCAAGGGCGTCCTGACGGTCCCAGGTAACAGTAATACCGTCTTCCGGCAGTTCCGCCACATGTCCCGCCTGGTACTGTTCGCCGGGCTTGAGCACGTCGGAATGTTCGCCATGGTCCTCGACATCCACGCCAAGAATGTCAAAGGCTTCCAACATGTAGTCACGGACCCGGGCGGATTCTTCCTCGGTCTCAATCGCCTCAATCAGCGACTGGGCCACCTCCGGGCGGCAGGAATTCAATTCAATCAGGGCATCACGGCCCTTCTGCAGCATGGCTTTCAGGCGAGCGGTTTCCTCCGCAGACTCGGACACCAGCCTGTCCACGGCGGATAAATCCCCATCAATGGCGGCCCGCCAGTCGTCCTGAACCTTATCCTGCACACTGACGCCAACCGCACAACTTTCAGCAAAGGCGTTCAGGCCTTCATCAAACCAGCGGTACTGAACTTCCTGCGCGGTGCCCTTAAGGTACGGAATGTGTATCTTGATGGTCTCGGTCTGGCCAATACGATCCAGGCGACCGATGCGCTGCTCAAGCAGGTCCGGGTTAGCCGGCAGATCGAACAGCACCAGATGGTGGGCAAACTGGAAGTTACGGCCCTCGCTACCGATTTCCGAACAGATCAGCACCTGGGCACCCTGTTCGCTGTCGGTGAAATAGGCTGCGGCGCGGTCGCGTTCAATCAGGCTCAGGTGTTCGTGGAAGGCAGCGCTCCGAATACCGGCCCGCAACTGCAGGTAGTGTTCCAGTGCCATGGCCGTCTCGGCCCGGGCACAGATGACCACCACCTTCTGTGGTCGCAGTGAGGCAAGGGTTTTCTCCAGCCAGGGAACCCTGGGATCGTCTGCCAGCCACATGTCTTCAGTGACTTCCTGCTCCGGCGCCAGTCCGGTTTCGCCCCAGGAGTGGGGCCGATACATCTCCGGACAGGGTATCGCAGCCGGCCTGGGTTCTCGTTTCGGAAAGCCCTGGATCGCCGCACGGGTATTCCGGAACAGTACGCGCCCGGTACCATGCCGATCCAGCAATGCATCAATGATGGCCTGCTCCGGGGCCTCTCCCGCCAGCAACTGATCCAGTTCGTCGCCCAACCAGCCTTCCAGCGCCTTGCGATCCTCTGCCGTCAGCTCAGACGAGCCGGATTGCAGATGGCGGACCACCCGGTTGATCGCTTCGTACTGCTGCTCTTGCTTCTGGAACGCCTCCAGGTCGTGAAAGCGGGCCGGATCCAGCAACCGGAGACGGGCGAAATGGCTGGCCACCCCAACCTGCTCGGGTGTGGCTGTTAACAGCAGCAGCCCCTGGCTTTCCGCTGCCAGTTCCTCAACCACACGGTATTCAACGCTTGGATCTTGCGGACTCCAGGCCAGGTGATGGGCCTCGTCTACCACCATCAGATCCCACCCGGCTGCGCTGGCATGTTTCTGGGCGCGGGTGCTGTTGGTCAGAAAATCCAGGCTGCACAACACCAGTTGCTCGGACTCGAAGGGGTTTTCGTCGTCATCATCGCCGAAGATATGACTGACCAGCGCATCGACATCGTCTTTCTGCGCATCCAGAGCCTCGTAGCGCTGCTGATCGATGATGGAGAAACGCAGGTTGAACCGCCGGAGCATTTCCACCAGCCACTGGTGAATCAGGGAATCAGGCACCACAATCAGGGCACGCTTGGCCCGGCCCGTATGAATCTGGTAGTGCAGGATGAGGCCGGCCTCGATGGTTTTGCCAAGCCCCACTTCATCCGCCAGCAGCACCCGGGGCGCATGGCGCTTAGCCACCTCATGGGCGATGTAGATCTGGTGCTGCAGATGCTGGGTTCGCGCCCCGATCAGCCCCTGGGCCGAGGAGGCCCGCAGGCGCTCCAGATGCTGCATGGTCGCCACCCGAAGCCGGAACGCCCCATTCCGATCGAACTGGCCGGCAAACAGGCGCTGGTGGGGGGCCGAGAAATTGACCGCGCCACTCAACTTCACTTCGGAAATCTGGTGCGTCTGCTCACCATCGTCAGCCTCGTACATCAGCACACCAGCGGCTTCCTCGACCGCCTGCACCACGTAGCGGCTGCCGTCATAGATTTCAATTTCCTCGCCAACCTGAAACATGATGCGAGAGAGCGGCGCGTTATCAATCGCGTAGGTGCGCTCCTCGTCGGCCGAAGGAAAACCCAGCGTGACTCGGCGGCCAGAAATGTCCGTCACGATACCAAGCCCCAATCCGGTATCGCTGTGGCTGACCCAACGCTGACCTATGACAAAATCCAGTTTTTCCAAGTAACCTCCGATCAGACAGACTTGCGGGCAGCGCCTTTTTCACGCACCCAGTAAGCTGTGCCGCCACACACCGCAGCCGGCACGACAATAAGATTAAGCAAAGGAACCATGGCCGCCAGGGCGACCGGCAGCCCAAACCCGAGGGCGGACAACCGCGTTTCACCCAGCAAGCCTCTCAGCCCCTTGAAACTGACCTTGTGGTTATCTGCAGGATAGTCCACATACTGCAGAGCCATCATCCAACTGTTGAACAGGAACCAGAGCACCGCAGCCACAAGATTGACCACCGGAATGATGCCGATGATAAAAAGGCCCAGTGCACGCGGAAGGTAATAGAGAATTTTCTGAACTTCGCGACCAAGGGCCCGGGGAATGTCTTTCACGATGGCCTGCCAGCTGTCGTCCGTATTCAGCTCTTCTCCGGTCAGGTGTTTTTCCGTCAGTTCTGCCAGATAGCCGTAGAAAGGAGAGCCGATCAGATTCGCGACAATGACAAAACCGTAGGCAAGCATCAGCAGAATAACGGCGCCGTACAGTATCCAGAACAGCCAATCCAGGGCTTGTAACCACGTCCAGTCAGGCAGCCAGGCCATGGCGCCGGCAATCATGACGGTGAACAGTTCGGCGAGAAAATAGAACAACAGGCCAAACAGAACGATATTGAGAACCAGAGGAATGATAACAAACAGGCGCAGGCCGGGCTGGCGAATCAGGCGAAATCCCTCGCCGAGGTAACCCAGTCCACGAAAAAAATTTCCTTTCAGCATACTTGGCTTACGCTCCCCTTCGATGACAGTGGCGGGGCGCAGAGCATATCATGTTGGTGTTATTCACACAGCCAGCCAGCAGTAGCGGGATTCCCCCATGGTGCCAGTAAAAGCGCTTGTTCTTGATGTTCTTAATTGCCGTCCACTCTGGCGAGCGGCGCTTGCTCTGTCCGTGCTGGCCATTGCGATCCTGGCCACAACCAGCAAGCCCTACCTTATGCCGGCACAGGGCCACGACAAACTAATCCACCTGCTGGCTTTTCTGGAACTAACCATCCTGATCCGGCTGGCCTGGCCCAAATCCCATCCGCTGTTGTATGCCCCGGTGCTGCTGGCCTTTGGACTGATCATCGAAGGCGTGCAGGAAACGCTGCCCTACCGCGTTTTTTCCACATCGGATCTACTGGCAGGTGCTGCTGGTGTGGCGCTGGGAATGCTGCCGTGGCCACGCAGCCTGTTCGCCACGGATGCCGAATCGCACGGGTAGGAAATCCCCCACTCATCTTGTGCGATATTTCCCACAAACATGTGAGAAGTTCCTGATACGTGTCGTACGAAACGTGGAAAAAAAATCCGACACCACTCTGTAACTCCATGTAAATAAGGGTTACACAATATGTCAGCTTTCTTTACCAACCGTTACAGGGCGTTTTGTCACACACATGCAATCTAGCCCTTGCTATATTGAAAGCGTCAGGGATGACAGGGAAAAGGAAGACGCTAGGAAGCACCCCGGCAAGGAATGCAGGGAGAAGCAGGGACACAAGGAATAATCGCTTAGGGATAATTTTTCGGATGACCGGCTAGGATGCCGGCATCAGGGAAGATCAGGGATACCGGCGACAAGGTTGTTGCCAGGCGCAGGAACGCGCTACCCGCTTAAGAAGGGCAATCCAACTGGATTGCCCTTTTCTTTTCTGCCAGACATTACTCACCCGCGAGATAAACGCGTACCCGGTTGAACTCTTCGAACTCGTTCAGATCTGGCCAGGTACAAGCCTCCACTGTGGTCAGCAGCCGGTAGGCCTCATCGCCGAGGTTCTTTACCCGGGAATCCGCCAGCAACACCCGGGGCGCGGCTGACCGGAACACCTGAAGCAGAGGCCGGTTGTCCGGATCGTAGAGCACATCCGCCGCGGTAATTACCTCAATATCCTCAGGTCGCACATCCCAATCCCGACACAAGGACACCGACACGCCATTCAGTTCGGCATTGGCCGCCACGGCATCCAGAGCTGCCTCATCGAGATCACAGGCAATCACCTCGCGGGCTCCTGCCTTTGCCGCCGCCACCGAAACAACCCCGGACCCGGCACCGAAATCCAGTACTCGCTTGCCGGCCACCCACTGCGGATTGGCCAGAATCCAGCTCGCCAATACCTGCCCGCTGGCCCAGCAGAAGGACCAGTAGGCCGGCTCGGCCACAACCGCCTGAGCTTCGTCGTGGCTTAATGGACCTTCCAGTACCGAAGGGTCGAACAGGTATAACGGCAACTGCTCGCATCCCGCCGGCCGGGACACGGCAACCCGCCCACGACTCAGTGTTTTTTGTAAGTGACGATCTAAACAATCCAACGCCATCGACTCCCCTGCCACCCCGGTAATTGGCCTGTCCGCTATTGTAGCGGCGGCTCTCGCCGGATTCAGCGCCGGTGAGCGTTGGAATGGCATTTTCGGTATACTGCCGCCTCCGCTGTCGTTCACCAATCAGATACCCCAATGGCCACCAGACCTGACACTGACGATTACCTGTCGCTGTTCCTGAACGATGTCCCGCTGATGGACGTTCGAGCTCCCGTGGAATTTACCAAGGGCAGTTTCCCGTGCGCGATCAACGCCCCTCTGATGAACGACGAGGAACGTCGCCGGGTTGGCATCTGCTACAAGGAAAAGGGGCAGGATCAGGCCATCGAGCTGGGTCACCAGCTGGTATCCGGCGACATCAAATCACAGCGTCTCGAAGCGTGGAAACGCTTTGCTGCCCAGCACCCCGAGGGCTACCTGTTCTGTTTCCGGGGAGGGTTGCGTTCCCGGTTGACCCAGCAATGGATCAAAGAAGCAGGCATTGATTACCCGCTGGTTAAGGGCGGCTACAAAGCGCTGCGCCGGTTTCTGATAGACAGCCTGGAAGCCCAGATTGCGGAGGGGCAATTCCGGGTGCTCAGCGGAAAAACCGGCACCGGCAAGACCCGGGTTCTCCAGCAGCTTCCCAATCCGGTCGACCTCGAAGGCCTGGCCAACCACCGGGGTTCCAGTTTTGGCCGCCAGGTAACGCCCCAGCCATCCCAGATTGATTTCGAGAATCGTTTGGCTGTGGCCATGCTCAAGGCACACCATCACATTGGTGGTCCCATCTATCTGGAAGACGAAAGCCGTCTGGTGGGCCGTTGCGCCCTGCCAGAAACCCTGAAGAATCGCATGGGTGAAGCGCCACTGCTGATTCTGGAAAGACCGCTATCCGATCGTATCCAGATTATTCGCGAAGACTATGTCGAGGGCATGCTCGCCGATTACCTTGGCCGGGATGGCGAACAGGCGGGCTGGATCAATTTCCGCGATTATCTGCTCAGCGCCCTGGATCGCATTCGCAAGCGACTGGGCGGAGAACGGCATCAGCATCTTCGGAACCTGATGGAAGACGCGCTGGACCATCAGCACGACAGTGGCGAGACCGACCGCCACGACCGGTGGATTCAGGCGCTGCTCCAGGACTACTACGACCCCATGTACGACTATCAGCTCGGCCAGAAAGAAGGCCGGATCCTGGTGCGGGGTGAGCCCGAGGAACTGTTGGACTGGGCCAGCCACAGCGGTTGCGCGTAATTATTCCCCAATCACCACCAGATTTGGCAAGTTATTCCTTTGCCTGCTTTGACCGCCTTGGCTAAAGTGGTGGCGTTTACGCTGTTTGCTTTGATACAACCTTTCCGTGACAACCCAAGAACAAGGAGTTCTGGTAATGGACGATCTTTTTGGCGCCGACGGACGCGCCTCAGAATGGATGGATCAGGCGGTCAGAATGGTGATGGCCTACGCCCCGAAAGTGTTGCTGGCCATCGTCACCCTGATCATCGGTCTCTGGATCATCAATCGCTTTGTCGCGATTCTCGACACGAAGCTGAGCAACAAAGACCCTTCCCTGAATAAATTCCTGTGTGGCCTTGTCAGCGCCATCCTGAAAGTCCTGCTTCTGATTTCCGTGGCCTCCATGGTAGGGATTGCCACCACCTCGTTTGTCGCCATTGTCGGTGCCGCCGGCCTCGCCGTGGGCCTGGCGCTGCAGGGCAGTCTCGCCAACTTTGCCGGCGGCGTACTGATCCTGATCTTCAAACCGTTCAAGGTGGGAGATGTGATCGACGCCCAGGGCTACGTTGGAACGGTCCGCGAAATCAGCATCCTCTACACCATCATGGACACCTTCGATAATCGCCGCGTCATTGTCCCTAACGGGCAACTGGCCAATTCCAGCCTGACCAACAACAGTGCCTACGAAACCCGCCGCTGCGACCTGACCTTTGGTATCGGCTATGGCGACGATATCGACGCCGCCAAAGCCATCATCCAGCGGCTGATTGATCAGGACGAACGAGCCCTGAAAGAGCCGGAGCCTGTGATTGTGGTGGGCGGCCTGGGGGAGAGTTCTGTAGATCTGACCGTTCGGGTATGGACCAAATCGGCCGATCTCTGGCCCTTCTACTGGTCCATGCAGGAAAGCGTGAAGAAAACGTTTGACGCCGAAGGCATCAGAATTCCCTTCCCCCAACGGGATGTTCACCTGTTCAAGACCGAATGATGACCGGAACTGATGTCTCAAATTTAAAGCCAGTCATTCGAAAACTGCGCAACCCCGAACTAAGCTGACGGTGAATGGCGGGCGGACGAGGCCCCGCCAGGCCGTCGGGGCCTGCAAACCAACAACGACCGGCCCCGTGACGCTGTCATTGCTGGTAGGAGGTTGTCACTATGCCGGTACAGCAGTTAAAAAAGTTCCTTGATGAGGCAGGCGTCGAATACATGTGCCTCTCTCACCCGCCCGCTTTTACCGCAAAAGAACTTGCCCACCATGTTCAGATTGCCGGAGACCGCGTCGTCAAAACGGTCATCGTCGAGCTGGATGGAAAGATGGCCATGCTGGTCATGCCCGCTACCTGGCGCGTACGCTGGGACCGGCTCTCACGCACACTGGATACCGACTTTGTCGATCTGGCGGACGAACAGGAGTTTAAAGACCGCTTCCCCAATTGCGAGGTGGGTGCGATGCCTCCCTTCGGCAATCTCTTCGGCATGTCGGTCTATTGCAGCGAAGTGCTGACCGAACAACCGGAACTGGCGTTTGCCGCCGGAACCCACACCGAATCCGTGCACATGAAGACCGGGGATTTTTTGAATCTGGTACAACCCATGGTGCTTAATCAGGGTTTCGTGAAGCCGGGCGCGAAGAAACCCGCCTGGCTCGCCAAGGGCCGACGACGGCCCGACGATGTGGAAACGGGCCTGACCGGTGCCGCCGGTTACTGATCCTTGACTGAACGCAATTTCGGGCCGTTTGTCTGAGCGCTGCCATCGCGTAAACTGTTGGCACCAGACAGGAACCCGATATGACACACGCTTATGACATTGCGGTGGTTGGCGCAGGCATGGTTGGCGCTGCGCTGGCCACTGGCCTGGCACAGGATGGCTTCACGGTTGCGCTGATCGACCGCGCGCCAGCCCCAGAATTCGCACCGGACGCGGCTCCCGATATTCGCGTCTCCGCTCTGAGCGCCGGTTCAGAGCGTTACCTTCAACAGTTGGGCGCCTGGCCACAGATAACCGGCATGCGGGCCACCCCCTATCGGCGCCTCGCCGTCTGGGACCAGACCCCCCATCCACTGAGCGGCCTCGTTCCCCGCAAATTCACGGAAGTGGAGTTTGATGCTACCGGCCTGGGTACCAGCCACCTCGGGCACATCGTGGAAAATGCGGTCACCCAGCAGGCACTCTGGCAGGTGGCCGGAGCAACGGCCGGCGTGACCTTTTTTACCGGTCACGGCGTGTCGGCACTGACGGAACGTCAGGACAAGGTCACGCTGGCACTGGATAACGGAACACAAGTTGACGCGAACCTGGTGGTTGGCGCTGATGGCGGGCAATCCAAGATCCGTGAGCTGGCCGGCATCGGGGTCAGCCGTGACCAATACGCCCAGCAAGCCATGGTGTTGTCCGTGCGTTACCAGGGCCCGGTGGAAGACATTACCTGGCAGGGGTTTTATCCCTCCGGTCCGCGAGCGTTTCTGCCCCTGCACAGCGCGGGCCCTGAACATCCGGATGAAAGCTGGGCTTCACTGGTGTGGTACGACTCGCCGGAGCAACTCGCCCGCCTGAAGGCGATGCCTGACAGCGAACTGCTGGCAACCATCCAGAAGGCGTTTCCTGCCACTTTGCCGTTACTGACCCACCTGGACAGCAAGGCCAGCTTCCCCATCGCCCGCCAGCATGCCTCACGCTATTTCTCTGGTCGTGTGGTACTGGCCGGTGACTCTGCTCACACCATCAACCCATTGGCGGGCCAGGGTGTCAACTTGGGCTTTCAGGATGCCCAATGCCTGCAGACTGTGCTCAAAGAGGCCCGGCGCGCCAACCAGGACCTGGCGGATCCCGACCGACTGGCTCAGTATGAACGGCAACGCCGGCCGGCCAACCACCGGATGATGCTGACCATGGATCTGTTCTACCACCTGTTCAGCAACCGGATTCCGCCGGTGCACCTGCTGCGCAACCTGGGCCTCGGCGCCGCTCGCGCTCTGCCCTTTGCCCGCAACCGGGTGGCGCGCTACGCCATGGGCATCGACGACCAGTTACCAGCCGTGCTGACCCAGCTGGCGAATCGCATTCCCGGCCTGAACCAGCTTTAGTGTGCCGGCTACATCACGTACGTCACCGACTCAGGAGCCATCATGTCAGAAACGATTTTCACCAAGATCATCAACCGGGAGATTCCCGCCGACATCATCTATGAGGATGACATCAGCCTGGCGTTCAAGGACATCAATCCCCAGGCGCCCGTGCACTTCCTGGTGATTCCCAAGAAAGGCATTGCCACGATTAATGACGTAGAGGAAGGCGACCGGGAACTGGTCGGGCACCTGTACTGGGTTGCCAGCAAGCTGGCCAGGGAGATGGGCTTTGCCGAGGACGGCTACCGCACGGTGATGAACTGTGGCGAGAATGCAGGCCAGACCGTGTTCCACATCCATCTGCACGTGCTGGCGGGCAAGCCCTTCGGCTGGCCGCCCTACACCGATCGAATGAAACAGGCCTGATCCTGTCAGGGTGTGGGGCTCAGCGCCCCACCACCCGCTCGGCCTCTTCAACGGAGGTATGGCGAACGTCTTCGCCTTTGACCATGAAGATCACGTTTTCTGCAATGTTACAGGCATGATCGCCGACCCGCTCGAGAGCCCGCAGCACCCACATCACGGACATGCAGCGGGAAATATTGCGGGGATCTTCCATCATGAAGGTCAGCAAGGCCCGGGTGGCGGCCTGATACTCTTCATCCACCCGCTTGTCTTCCTTCATGATGCGCAGGGCCTGCTCTGAATCCAGGCGGGCAAAGGCGTCGAGGGCATCCTGCAGCATGGTTTTCACATGCTGGCCAATGTGGCGCACTTCCACATAACCGCGAGGAGCCTGCCCCTCTTCCGACAGTTTGATGGCCAGTTTGGCGATTTTCTTGGCCTCGTCACCGACACGCTCCAAATCCGCCACCATCTTGATGACGGAAATCACCAGGCGAAGATCCCGGGCGGTGGGCTGACGACGGGCGATGATCAGCGTGGCTTCCTCGTCGATGTCCATTTCCATCTTGTCGACGATTTTATCCCGGGCGCGGATTTCTTCAGCTTCATGCGCATCTCCCTCAATCAGCGCATGGATAGCTCCGTCGACCTGCGCTTCAACCAAACCTCCCATCTCAAGGAACTCGGTCTTGAGCTCCATGAGTTCGGTGTTGAACTTGTGAGAGATGTGGTCTCCGTACACATTGTCCTTATTCACTGGCATAACCTTGATCTCCAATAATGCTTTGCCCAGACATCAACCGAAGCGGCCGGTGATGTAGGATTCAGTCAATTCGTGCTCGGGCGAAGTAAAGACCTTACTGGTCTCATTCACTTCCACCAGATTACCCAGATGGAAATAGGCAGTACGGTGGGATACCCGCGCGGCCTGCTGCATGGAGTGGGTAACGATCACAATGGTGTAGCTTTCAGACAGTTCCGCGATCAGCTCTTCCACCTTGGCAGTGGCGATCGGGTCCAATGCCGAACAGGGTTCGTCCATCAGCACCACCTCGGGGCTGACGGCAATGGCACGGGCAATGCACAGACGCTGCTGCTGACCACCCGACATGCCGGTGGCGGTGGCATCCAGGCGATCCTTCACCTCGTCCCAAAGGCCCGCCTTGCGCAGGCTGTTCTCAACGATCTCGTCCAGGTCCGCCTTGCGGTTCGCCAGGCCGTGGATACGCGGGCCGTAGGCCACGTTCTCATAGATCGACTTGGGGAATGGGTTTGGCTTCTGGAACACCATGCCCACACGGGCGCGCAGTTCAACCACATCCCGCTTTGGGTCATAGATGTCGATATCATCCAGCATCAGGGAGCCGGTGACGCGACAGCTGTCAATGCTGTCATTCATCCGGTTCAGGCAGCGCAGGAAAGTGGACTTACCGCAACCAGATGGACCAATAAAGGCGATAACCTCGTTGCGGGCGATATCCAGGCTGATGTTCTTAATCGCCCGGTTTTCGCCATAGAACACCTCGACATCGCGAAGCTTGAACTTGGCTTTGTCGCTGAACGGCTTACCAACCGTTTTGCCTTCCTCGACAGAGCCATGGGCCGGCTTGCTTGCTTCCACTGCAACTACCGGCGTGTCCTGATCGGCTGTTTCACGGGCAACAGTTTGATTCATATTTGTCATGGGACTTCTCCTTACCACCGGCGCTCGAGACGTTTGCGCAGCCAGATGGCTAATGCGTTCATACTAATCAGGAAAGCCAGCAACACCATAATGGCGGCTGAAGCTCGTTCAATAAAGGCCAGTTCCGGGCTGCCTGCCCACAGAAAAACCTGCACGGGCAACACGGTGGCGGAATCGAAGAAACCGTTCGGGACATCCACGATGAAGGCCACCATACCAATCAGCAGCAACGGCGCGGTTTCCCCAAGAGCCTGCGCCATGCCAATGATGGAACCGGTAAGCATGCCGGGCATCGCCAGGGGCAACACATGGTGCAGGACAACCTGCATTTTGGAGGCGCCCATGCCCTCGGCCGCTTCCCGGATTGATGGCGGCACACTCTTGATGGCCGCCCGGCTGGAAATAATGATCGTCGGAAGCGTCATCAGTGTGAGTACCAGGCCACCCACCACCGGCACCGACCGTGGCATACCAAACAGGTTGATAAACACCGCCAGACCCAGCAGACCGAAGATGATCGACGGAACCGCCGCCAGGTTGTTGATGTTCACCTCAATAAAATCAGTGAACTTGTTCTGGGGCGCGAACTCTTCCAGGTAGATCGCGGCTGCCACGCCAATGGGGAATGACAGGGCCAGGGTCACGAACATGGTCAGCAGGGAGCCAACCACTGCGCCGAGAATGCCCGCTTTGGAGGGATCTCGGGAATCACCGCCGCTGAAGAACACATCGTTGAACGAGGTATCCACAATGCCACGGCTCTCAAGCTCATCCACCCAGGCCTTTTGCTGGTCATTGAGTTTGATGGAGTAACCTTCATCACCGGCGTGCTTCACGTAAACGTCCACATCGGTATGGGTGAGGAAGGTCATGGTGCGTGTGGTTCCAAGCCAGCCTGGATTGGCTTCCAGCGCCTCCCGCAGAGTCACCGATGCGTAGGGATTGATCAGGTCCTTGATGGCATCCCGATCCGCTTCGGTCGCATCTGGAATTTCCTTCATCAGGGCCAGAACCAGGGGTTCCACGAAATCCGCCATTTTAAGCTGGCGTTTATCCGTGGCGTCGTCCAGGTACATGATCTCTCCATCCAGATCCACGTTCAGGGTAACCGTGGTTTTCTGGAAACCGGTGTAGCCCTTGCCGATGATATCGGCGAACAGGGTTACCAGGGCGGCCAGTGCAATGGCGATGGCAATAATCCCGTAAGCACGGAAGCGACGTTCCTTGCGATAACGCGCCTTCAGTGACTGGCGGACGAGTTCCGCCTGTGAGTGTTGATCAGTCATACTGTTCCCGATATTTACGAACAATTTTCAGGGCGATTACGTTGAGCAGCAGGGTCGCAATGAAGAGCATCGCGCCCAGGGCAAAGGCTGCGAGTGTCTTGGCACTGTCGAACTCCTGGTCACCGGTCAGCAGGGTGACAATCTGCACCGTCACCGTGGTTACGGTTTCCAGTGGGTTGGCCGTCAGGTTGGCCGCCAGGCCAGCAGCCATCACCACAATCATGGTTTCACCAATGGCCCGGGATACCGCCAGCAGAATCCCCCCCATGATGCCGGGCAGCGCAGCCGGGAAGATTACCTTCTTCATGGTTTCAGACTGGGTAGCCCCCAGCGCCAAAGAGCCATCCCGCAAAGACTGGGGCACGGCGTTGATCACGTCGTCAGACAGGGACGACACAAACGGAATGATCATGATGCCCATTACTGCACCGGCCGCCAGCGCACTCTGGGAAGACGCCTCAATACCGATGGAGGCCGCCAGATCGCTGATAAACGGCGCAACGGTAAGCGCGGCGAAGAAGCCGTATACCACGGTGGGAATACCGGCGAGCATTTCCAGCAGGGGTTTCACGATCCCGCGCACTCGCTTACCCGCGTATTCAGACAGGTAGATTGCCGACATCAGGCCCACCGGCACGGCCACGGTCATGGCGATGGCAGAAATCAGCAGGGTGCCGGTGAACAAGGGAATCATGCCGAAAGCCCCTTCGGCGGCAACCTGGTCAGCCCTCAGCGCCGTTTGAGGGCTCCACTGACTGCCGAAGAAAAATTCGGTGAACGGCACCTTACCGAAGAAACGGAAGGTTTCGAACGCGACCGAGAAAATAATGCCAACCGTGGTCAGGATGGCCAGTGCGGCACAGGAAAAGAACAGCCATTTGAGAATCGATTCCACCTGAACCCGAGCGTTCAACTTCGGTCGGATTTTCAGCCATCCGAGGAAACCCGCCAGCACGGCAACCGACACCACCAACGCGGTCATCAACATCCGGCTCTGTTCACGCAGCGCTTCCAGCCGATCGGCGGCTTCAGCAATGGGCGCCTCTACAAATCCCGCCGGCAATGCCCCGCTGGCTACGTTGCTGATTTTGCTCAGCAACAGGCTGGCTTCCCCGGCGCTACCTGGCGCCAGTTCTGCAGGCAATGAGCCAAGCACCAAGGTCTGAATCACTTTGCCCTGAAAGGCCGCCCAGAGCGCCAGTACAACCAACGCGGGGATCGCACACCACAGGGATGCCCGCGCACCGTAATAAAACGGCAAGGACTTGAGGTGGCGTATACCGCCTAGAGGCGTGGCCAGTGTTCGTGACCTTGCATAGCCAAAGCCATAGGCAACAATGGCCAGCACGACGGTCAGTAAGAGCAGGTTTGCCGGTTGCATGAAATTTCCTGTCTAAACCTTCTGTGTGTTCAATTCCCATCCCCGATAAGGCTTTAATGGGATGGTTTTAAATAAGCGAAAGGGCACGGGCCGTTTGACTGGCCCGCACCCCTCGGATTGACCGGTAGAGCCGGTAATTACATCAACTCTTCCTTGGTCAGATTCGGCATAGTTTCTGCCTTATCCATCAGATTCATCAACTGATCACGGGGCGGCACAATCAGGCCGACATCTTTCAGGTAACCATTGCGCCCCATAGCCGCGTTACTGGTGAATTCGGAGACAAAGTCCTGCATACCGGGAATGACGCCCACATGGGCTTTCTTAACATAGAAGAACAGGGAGCGGGCGACCGGGTAATCATCGCTAGCGATGGCCTCGGCCGTCGGGGTCATGCCATTGAGCGTGGCCGCCTGCAGACGGTCCACGTTCTCTTCCAGGAAGCTGTAACCGAACACACCGTACATGCCGGTATCACCGATCAGCTTCTGCACGATCAGGTTGTCGTTTTCACCGGCTTCAATGAAGGCGCCGTCTTCACGAACACTCTCGCAGATCGTCTTGTGCTGGTCTTCGTTCAGACCCTTGGCTTCCGGCAGAGCGTCACAGCCAGCGGCAAGCGCCAACTCATTGAAGGAGTCACGTGTGCCGGACGTCGGGGGCGGGCCCATGACACGAATCGGCTTGTTGGGCAGACTGGCATCAACGTCACTCCAATTCTTGTTTGGGTTAACCACCCATTCGCCGTTCACCGGGACCTTGGCACCCAGGGCCAGGAACAACTGTTCCAGGGTGAGCTCAAGGTTTTCTGCTTCTTTGGAGCTGGCAATCACAATGCCGTCGGAGCCAATACGGAACTCGGTAATGTCGGCTACGCCGTTCTTCTGGCACAGATCAAATTCAGAGGCCTTCATCCGGCGAGAGGCATTGGTGATGTCCGGATGCTGGGTACCGATACCCTGACAGAACAGCTTCATGCCACCACCGGAACCGGTGGATTCCAGCTTCGGAGTCCGGAAATCGGTCTTGGTACCAAACCGTTCAGCAACCACCGTGGCGAACGGGTAAACAGTGGAGGAACCCACGATGCTGATGGTATCGCGGGCCATGGCCGGCGCAGAGACTCCGGCAACAGAGCCAGCCAGGGCAAAGGTGGCGAATGCTTTTTTCAGTGTGTTCACGTTGAACCTCCAGTTCAGTGTGGAAAACCCAGTTTCAGTCTGTTTTTCGATAGGGCCAGACTACGGAGGGTCTGTGACAGGTTTGTTACAGCAAATGAAAAAAACAAATTTGAGACTTTAATCTGCTTGCAGCCGCCCCAAACATCGCTACCATGCGTTGAAAACAACTCTAAATGCAGTACAAGGCGAGCCCCATGATGGCATTTGATGATGACAAGCCCACACCCAGAGGCGAACTGACGCTCCAGATCGTCCCTCTTCCATCGGACACCAATCCTAACGGGGATGTGTTTGCCGGCTGGCTGGTAAAGCAGATGGACATCGCCGCCGCCACCGTTGCCGGCCGGGTATCCCGGGGCCGCAATGCCAATGTGGCCATGGATCGCATGGAGTTCCTGTCACCACTTCGGGTGGGCTCTCAGGTAAGCCTTTACTGCGATCTGGTCGAGATCGGGCGCAGCTCCATGAAGATCAACGTGGAAGTCTGGACCCTCGACCGCAACGACCAGCAGGCAAGAAAAGTGACCGAAGGCCTGTTTGTTTATGTCGCCATTGATGAGCAGGGACGGATTCGCGAAGTCCCGAGCAAGACGTCGGATCTCACTGAACCCGCCCTGTAGGAAACCTACGCCGGCGGGGCATCTGGCCCAAGTTTGCGGAACGCCATTAATCCGAGCACCGGGCCGGGCAGCAGCCAGGCCACCACCCAGACACTTTGCTCCGCCCACAGCGAGCTGGTCAGCCAGATGGCTGGCAACGTCACGCCGAAACCAACCGCATTCATCACCGACAACGACGAACCCACCAGCTCCGGTGGTGCATTGGCCGCCGCCAGCGCTGAAAACTGTGGCGAATCGGCGATCACCGCCAGCCCCCAGACAAACAGAAGCACCAATAAGATGAGGGATGGGGCACCGGACAACAGCGGGTAACTCAGGCAGACCAGGCCCGAGGTGGTTAACGCCCGCCGGGCCACCCAGGCGCTACCCAGGCGCCGGCTCAGGAAGCCACCGAGCACACATCCGATGCTGCCCGTGGCAATAATCGCGAAAGCCAGCCAGGGAATGATCTGATCAGAGTGGCCAAGACGTTCAAGCTCCCGCCCCACCAGTAACGGCACCAGCATCCAGAACGCATACAGCTCCCACATGTGGCCAATGTAGCCTCCGGCCACCGCCCGGAAGCGGGGTACACGCAGGGCCGCCAACCCCTGAGTTAGCATCATCGAGCCAGCACGCTTGGGCAGATGGGGCCCATCCCCCAACAGCCAGATGAGCAGCCCACCCACCAGCGCCAGCATGGAGGCACCCAGCAATGGCCACTGCCAGGGCATCCCCAGCGTCGCCCCTCTCATCAGGTGGGGCAGCGCCGTGCCCAGCGTGAGCATACCTACCAGCCAGGCCAGGGCCGCACCGGCGTATTTGGGGGTCCAGGCAATGACCATTTTCATCCCCAGCGGGTAAATCCCCGCCAGGCACAGACCGGTGAGAAAACGAAGCAATAACGAGGCCGGCAAGAAATCAGCGACCAGGATGAATCCGGCATTCACCAGGGCGCCCAGCAAACTGGCCAGGGCGAAGATCCGGCTGGCACCGAACCGGTCTGCCAGACCCGTAATGGCCAGCGCCAGGGTTCCGCTGATGAAGCCCGCCTGCACGGCCAGAGTCATCCAGCCAAGCTCGGTTTCCCCGAATCCGAGATCCCGGGAAAAAGACAGCCATACCCCGTTTATACTGAACCAGAGCGAGGTACCGAACAGCTGAGCCAGCACAATGACCAGTAGAGGAGAACGTTTAAGAAAATCGGTCATTCTTGTTATCTGTCATCCGATTGATGGCCACAGCTTGGCCCGGGGAAAGAACTTTGCCCATTCCAGCAAACCATTGGCAAGAAAAGAGTAATATGCAAGGTTTCCATCGTTGCACGGAATCGTGCCAACCACCACCCAGCCCCGGAAAACGTGTATGAACCTCCGAAGTCGCACGGCCACCCTATTTGCCCTGTTCTTAACCGCGCCACCGGTGACGGCTGACATTGGCCTGTCACCTTTTGCCGGGTATCGCATCAGTAGCTCCGTGGATGTTGAGACGGCCGGTGCCAGCACCAGGGACCAGATCGACTTTCGGGATTCCGTCAGCTACGGTTTAGTGCTCAATTTCGATCTTGAGGAACCGGGCAAACAGGGAGAGCTGTACTTCGGCCGACAAAGCACCTCGGCACGGCTGGACGACGGCCTTTTCGCCCCAGGCGTGGACGCCATCGACCTGACGATTTACCAGCTCCAGTTCGGTGGCCTTTATTTTCCCGGCGGTCAAAACCACGGCGGCTTCGTATCCGGTGTGCTGGGAATGACACGGCTGGAACCGGAGGATTCACGATTCGAGACCGACCACCGTCTGGCGCTGTCTATCGGGGGCGGCTATCAGTTCTTTCTGACCGAAGCACTGCGCCTGAGGCTGGATCTTCGAGGGGTGTACACCGCCCTGAATTCGGCAAGCTCGGTATTCTGCTCCGGCGGATGCGAACTTCGGTTTGCCAGCAGCGGCTACCTGCAGGTTGAGGCGGGCGCGGGGTTGGTGGTTCGTTTCTGAGATTGGGTGGCCGAGGCCAGTCACCCGATCTGTTCACCCCACCCCCACCCTGCTACTATCGCAGCCTGCTGATTCTCCACGCCAGTTCGACAACGGATACACCACATGGACTTCTTCCAGGCCTTCTTTCTTGGTCTCCTGCAGGGGCTTACCGAGTTTCTCCCCATTTCCAGCTCGGCTCACCTGATATTGACCCCGGCGTTTTTCGGCTGGACCGATCAGGGCGTAGGTTTTGATCTGTCCGTGCACCTGGGCACCCTGCTGGCTGTGGTGTTCTACTTTCGCGAGGATGTGTTTGGCATTGCCCGGGACGGACTCATTTCCATGGGACGGCGCAAGGTGGTTGGTCAGGGTGCTTTGGCCCTGTATCTGGTGATCGGCACCATTCCGGCAGGCCTGGCCGGGCTGGCTTTGCTGGATCTGATCGACAGTACTCTGCGAGCGGTGGAAGTGATTTTTACCACCACTCTGGTCTTCGGGATCCTGCTGGGCATCGCCGACCTGCTGCCCAAACGCCAGCGAACCCTGGACACCCTGAACTGGAAAGATGCTCTGCTGGTGGGTATCGCTCAGGCGATGGCACTGGTGCCCGGCACCTCTCGTTCCGGCGTTACCATCACCGCCGGGCTGTTCCTGGGCATGTCCCGTGAAACCGCCTCCCGGTTTTCCTTCCTGCTGGCCATTCCCATCATTGTGCTGGCATCGTCCGTCAAATTGCTGGAGGTCGCCACGTCGGATGTGGTGGTGGACTGGAATGGCTTTCTGATTGGCGGCGTTACGTCCTTCCTGATGGCCATTACCGCTATCCACTTCTTCCTGAAGTGGCTGAATACTGTGGGTATGTGGCCCTATGTGATCTACCGGATTGTTCTGGCTGGGGTTATTTACGCGGTTTTGATGTAATCCGTCGGTTCCTTAACACTGGAGCAGCGGGGCTTGGGAATAACTTTCCAAGACCCGCTCGAGCACATCCCTGTGACGCTTGAGCTCCGCCATCCATGGCTCCGCACAGTTTTGGAAAGTTATTCCCAATCCCCATCAAACTCCTGAGTTGGTCTTTAAGACCTCACGGGCTACGAGTAGATGCCTGACGCAGGACGGGGGGTAAGGATTAACAATGTGCGGAGCCATGGATGGCGGAGCCCAAGCCGCACAGGACGTCTAGAGGCGTTTGTTAATCCTTACCCCCCATCCTGTGCTTCCCGATATCACCAAGAAAAATAAATCAGCAGGTCTCCAACGGCGCGTAAGCCAGCACCAACCACTTGGCGCCATCATCAAAGTTCACCTGCACCCGCGCATGGGCACCACTGCCTTCACAGTTGAGCACGATACCTTCACCAAACTTCGGATGGCGAACCCGCTGCCCAAGGCTGAAGCCAACCTGTTGAGCGGCATCCTGACTGAACAATCCCTCGTTGGGACGCTCTACCATGGCCGGACGGGTCACCGTGTTACGCAGGCGGACTTCCTGCAGGCAATCGCCGGGTATCTCCCGAACAAAGCGGGACAACGCGTGAAACTTCTCCTGCCCGTATAAACGACGGGATTCGGCGTAAGTGAGCACCAGCTTTTTCATGGCACGGGTGATACCCACGTAGGCCAGGCGGCGCTCCTCTTCCATCCGCCCCGGTTCCTCAAGGGACATGCTGTGGGGGAAAAGTCCCTCTTCCACACCGGCCAGAAACACCATGGGGAACTCCAGCCCTTTGGCCGAGTGCAAGGTCATCAGCTGGACGCTGTCTTCATGCTCACTCGCCTGCGCCTCGCCGGCATCCAGAGCGGCCTGGGCAATAAATTCGGAGAGTGGGTCCACGCCGTCCTCCACCTCAAAATCCGACAGTGCGTTGACCAGTTCTTCCAGGTTCTCCACCCGGGCCTGGCCTTTTTCGCCTTTCTCACTCGCGTGGTAATCCTTCAGTCCGCTGTCTTCGATAGTCTGCTTCATCAAGCCCTGCAAGGTGGCGTTGTCGGCCATGCCTGAAAGGCCTTCGATGATGGCCAAGAAGGTCTGCAAACCGGTTTTCGCCCGGCCCTTCACCTGCCCGGCTTCCAGCAGGCGTTCGGCGGATTCCCACAGGGAAATACCCTGTTCGGTAGCGTATTCCCGCAGGTCCGCCAGGCTCTTGGCGCCGATACCCCGAGGCGGCACATTCACCACCCGCTCAAAGGCGGCATCGTCCCGCCGGTACTGAACCAGACGCAGATAGGCCAGCGCGTTACGGATTTCCTGACGGTCGTAGAACCGCAACCCTCCATATACCCGGTAAGGAATGCCCTGACGCATCAGCGCTTCTTCCAGCACCCGGGACTGGGCATTGGAGCGATAGAGAATGGCGGTCTCGCTGCGCAGGTTGCCTTCCTGTACCCAGGCGGAAATGCTGTCAGCAATGTAGTTGGCTTCGTCCTGTTCGTTGAACGCGGCGTACAGGCTGATGGGCTCGCCGTCCACTCCGTCGGTCCACAGTTCCTTGCCCAGACGACCCTGGTTGTTGGCAATCACCGTGTTGGCGGCTTTCAGGATGGTCTTGGTGGAGCGATAGTTCTGTTCCAGTCGCACCAGCCGGGCGTTGGGGAAGTCCTGCTGATACTGCTGGATGTTCTCCACCCTGGCGCCACGCCAGCCGTAGATGGACTGGTCATCGTCCCCGACCACGGTGAGCGGGACCCGGTTGCTCGCCAGTACCTGAAGCCAGGCGTACTGGATGGTGTTGGTGTCCTGGAACTCGTCCACCAGAATGTGCTGGAACCGCTTCTGGTAATGGGCCAGCAGTTCGGGCCGGTGCAGCCAGAGTTCGTGGGAGCGCAGTAACAGTTCGCCAAAATCCACCAGCCCGCCCTGCTGGCAGAGTTTTTCGTACTGGCGGTAGATCTTCACCATGGTGGAAGTGAAGTGGTCACCCGGATTTTCCTGGATGTGATCGGCCCGCAGCCCCTCGTCCTTCTGGCTGTTGATGAACCATTGGGCCTGCTTGGGTGGCCAGCGAGTCTCGTCGATCTGGTTCTCCCGCATCACCCGCTTAACCAGCCGAAGCTGATCGTCGCTGTCCAGCACCTGGAAATTCTCCGGCAGGCCTGCGTCCTGCCAGTGCGAACGCAGCAGACGGTGGGCAATGCCATGGAAGGTACCGAACCACAGGCCGCGGGCAGGAATGTTCATCATCTGCTCAATGCGGTAACGCATTTCCTTGGCGGCCTTGTTGGTAAAGGTCACCGCCAGGATGCCAGTGGGCGGCACCCGATCCACCGTCATCAACCAGGCAATCCGGTGCACCAGCACCCGTGTCTTGCCGCTGCCCGCTCCGGCCAGCACCAGCAGGTGATCGTTCTGGGCGGTAACGGCCTCGCGCTGGGCGTCGTTGAGGGGATCGATAATGTGGGAGACATCCATAGCTGAAATAAGACCTGCGGCTGGTGAACTTCGGACAGCGAAGTATAACAGGCCACCGAAAGCCATTTCAGGGCTGGCCTGAAAAACACCGAACACGCTGGCTCAAACCGTGCCATCATAGAACAAACGTGTCCTATGCTGTGACATAAAACCAAAGGCAATAACGACAAAAACAACAACCCGACAAGGGCTGGGACCATGGCGCATTACGACTTCATCGTCACCGGCGGCCGCTATTTCGACGGTACCGGTGCTCCCTCTTCGATCCGCAACGTGGCCATCCGCGATGGCCGGATTGCCCGGGTCAGCAGCGATCCGATTCCCGAAGACCTGGCTGATCGAATCATTGATGCCACTGGAAAATGGATCACGCCAGGCTTCCTGGACACCCACACCCACTACGATGCCGAGATGCTGGTGAGCCCCAGCCTGTCGGAGTCCATCCGTCACGGAGTGACCACGGTGCTGGTGGGCAGTTGTTCCCTGAGCATGGTGTGTTCGGACTACGAGGACGCCTCGGACATTTTCACCCGGGTGGAAACCGTGCCCCGGGAACGGGTGTTGCCCATCCTGCGGGACAATAAATGCTGGTCTACCCCCAGGGAGTGGGTGGAGTATGTTCGCCAGCTACCTCTGGGCCCCAACGTGATCAGCCTGCTGGGCCACAGTGACCTGCGTGTCGGGGTGATGGGGCTTAGTCGGGCCACAGACCTTTATGAGCAGCCCACCGAGCCCGAAATGCTGCACATGGAAGGCTTGCTGGAAGAAGCCCTGGAGGCGGGTTTCCTTGGGCTATCCACCATGTGCCTGAAGTGGGACAAGGTGGACGGAGACCGGGAATGGTCCAAGAGTCTGCCCAGCACCTACGCCCATTGGAAGGAAGTTTCCCGTCTGAACAAACTGGTGCGCCGCTATGGCCGGGTGCATCAGGGCGCCCCCAATGCCGCCACCCCGTTACAGATTACCCAGTACATCCGGGAATGCCTGGGCTGGCTTCGCAATCCGTTGAAGACCACGCTGATCAGCCAGATGGATCTCAAGGGCAGCGGCTACCTGAATTTCCTGACCAGGCTGACCTCCAAAGTTACCAACCTGCTGCGGGGGGATTTCCGCTGGCAGGTGCTGCCTACCCCGTTCACCGTCTACGCCGACGGCATCGACGTGGTGTTCTTCGAGGAATTCGGCGCCGGCGAAATGGCCCTGGACCTGAAAGACGAGATGGAGCGCAACGAGCTGTTGCAGGACGAGTCCTATCGCCGGGATTTCCGCAAGTTCTACGGCGAGAAACTCAGCCCCCGGGTCTGGCAGCGAGACTTCGGCGACGCCATGATCATCGACTGCCCGGACCAGTCCCTGATTGGCAAAAACTTCGACGAAGTGGCCCGCGAGCGGGGCATTCATGTGGTGGACCTGTTCCTGGACCTGGTGGTGGAGCACGGCAAGGCCATCCGCTGGTACACCACCGTGGGCAATCACCGCAAAGACGTGCTCAAGAAACTGGTCAGAGATCCGAGATCACTGATCACCTTCAGCGATGCCGGCGCCCACATCCGCAACATGGCGTTCTACAACCTGCCGCTTCGGATGCTCAAACTGGCCAAGGAAGCCATCGACGAAGGCAACCCCATCATGACCATGGAGCAGGCGGTGCACCGGCTCACTGGCGATCAGGCCAACTGGTTTAATGTCGATGCGGGTACGATTCGCGAAGGGGACCGGGCCGATGTGGTGGTCATCGATCCGGACGGATTCGATCAGAACCTCGAAGCCGTGCATTGGGCAGAGATGGAGAACTTCGGACTGAAACGACTGGTGAACCGGAACCCCGGCATCGTGAAGTACGTTCTGGTGAATGGACAGATGGCGGTGGATAACGAGGAAATCGTACCGGAGCTGGGCACAGCGAAAGGCTTTGGTAGCTTTATTCCCGCACAACGCTTTTGATTGCCCCGCCCGGCCAGTAAGCGGCGGACGGGGCGTTTGCCAGACGAATCAGAATCCCCGTGGGACGGTCTGCGCCTCAACGAACTCGAACAGGCCTTCCAGACCGCCTTCGCGACCAATGCCCGAGGCCTTCATGCCGCCAAACGGCGCTTCCGGGGTCGGGCCGGTGCCGGTGTTCCAGCCACAGTGGCCAAAGCGCAGACCCGCCGCGACCCGCTGGGCCCGCTTGGCATCATTGGTGAACACGTAGGACGCCAGCCCGAATTCGGTATCGTTGCCCGCCTCAATCACTTCCTCTTCTGTCCTGAACAGGGCCATGGGCACCAGCGGACCAAAGGTTTCTTCCCGATAGCAACACATGTCCCGGGTCACGCCGGTCACCACCGTCGGTGGAAAGAACAGACCATCCCCCAGATCCTGCGGTGACTTGCCGGCCACCAGATCGGCACCCTTATCCAGCGCGTCCTCCAGGTGACGTTTGACCTTATCGAACCCGGCCTTGTTAATGAGCGGGCCTATATCCACATCGCCGTTGATGCCATTACCCACGGTCATCTTTGCCACGCGCTCGGCCAGTTTCTCGCCGAAAGCGTCGGCTACGGCTTCATGCACGAAAATCCGGTTGGCACACACGCAGGTCTGGCCACCACCCCGGAATTTGTTGGCGATCAGGTTGTCCGCCGCGGCGTCCAGGTCGGCATCATCGAAGACGATAAACGGCGCGTTGCCACCCAGCTCCAGAGCGAGCTTCTTGACCTGTTCAGCGGTATCCAGAATCAGCTTGCGCCCCACTTCGGTGGAACCGGTGAAGCTCAGCATCGGTACGTCTGGGCTCTCACACAGCACCTTGCCGATCACGCTGGCCTTACCCATCACCAGGTTGACCATACCCTCGGGCAGGTCCACATGCTTATCCAGCAGGGTGAACAGGGCGATCATTGTCAGCGGGGTTTCACTGGCGGGCTTGATGACTGACGGACACCCGGCCGCCAACGCCGCCGAGAGTTTCTTGGCGATCATGCCAATCGGAAAGTTCCAGGGGGTAATCAGACCGGCCACGCCAATGGGACGATAGTGCACGGTCCAGGAACAGCCCCGCGCCTTGTCGGGCAGCTCATGGGCGTCCAGCGCCTGCACGTGCTTGGCGCAGTAATCGAAAAAGCCGGCGGCGTAATCCACCTCACCCTGGGCTTCCTGCAGGGGTTTGCCATGCTCCATGCAGAGAATCCGGCCGACTTCCTCTTTATTCGCTTTCAACGCATCGCGGATGTCTTCCAGCCACTTCTTTCGGGTGTCGATGCTGTAGGGCTCGGTCAGCCTGAGAGCCGACTTGCCAGCTTCGACAGCGGCCTGCACGTTGGCTTCAGACAGGGAGGCCACCTGTGCAATGACGTCCCCGGTCGCCGGATTGTAGACATCGAAGGTATCCCCCGGTGCATCCTCGATCCATTGACCACCGATATAGCCTGTCAGCTTTTCCAGCAGTGGTGACTCGATCATCTCGCATTCTCCTCCGTAACTGACTGAATCCCTGTGGGGGATGCAGTTGCGTTGATTCCAAGTGTCTTCCATAGTGGATGCTGAATCAGGGGCTGTAAAGTCATCACCGGGGCTTTTGATACCCGGGCGTCCGGGCCTATACTCGGAGACAGAAAACCAAGGAGGTCGGATTTATGAAAGCGTTTTTTCATCCTGCACAGGATCAGCACATCCCCAAGACCTACTTAACCCGTGGCCAGATGCGTCAGCCACAGGAAGTGCCAGACCGAACCGGACACATGCTCGAAGGTCTGAAGGAAATGGGCATTCCCGTGCTGCAGCCATCCGACCAGGGCGCCCGCCCGATCTCCAAAGTCCACGACCTCGGTTACCTGCGATTCCTGGAATCCGCTCACCGACGCTGGAAGGAGATGGACGACTGGGGTGACGAGGTCATTTCCAATATTTTCGTGCGCTCGCCCAACCACCTGACCGGCATTCTTGCAGAGGCGGCCCGCTACCAGGCCGACGGCAGCTGCCCGATTGGCGAGAACACCTGGAAAGCCGCTTACTGGTCTGCGCAGACCGCCCTCGGTGCTGCCGACGCCCTGATCGCCGGCGAACGCCATACCTACGCTGTCTGCCGCCCGCCCGGCCACCACGCCCGCCGGGATGCCGCCGGCGGTTTCTGCTACCTGAACAACTGCGCGATTGCCGCCGAGCACCTGAAAACCCGTTTCCCGCGCATCGCCATCCTGGATACGGACATGCATCATGGCCAGGGCATTCAGGAAATCTTCTACGATCGCAGCGATGTGCTGTACGTCTCCATCCACGGCGATACCACCAATTTCTACCCGGTTGTCACCGGTTTCGAGAACGAGCGGGGTGAAGGCGAAGGCTTCGGCTACAACATCAACCTGCCGATGCCCCATGGCTCATCGGAAGACGATTTCTTTGCCAGGCTTGAGGAGTCGCTGGCCGCGATCCGGCTGTTCCAGCCAGACGCCCTGATTCTGGCGCTGGGCTTTGATGTGTACAAAAACGACCCGCAGGCCAAGGTGTCGGTGTCGTCGGAAGGCTTCCGCCGGCTGAGCACCCATATCGATCATCTGGGCTTGCCCACGCTGGTGGTTCAGGAAGGAGGGTATGATCTGGACGCCCTCAGCGAGAACGTCCAGCAATTCTTCAAGGGCATGGCCGGCTAGTCCATCAGGACGCCGGCGCGTACACCTTGATGTTTTCGTAGCCGTCGGCCTTCAGGTGGCCGGCGTGCATACGGCTCATGGTGCCCCGGTCACAGTACAGCAGGTACTGCTGGTCCGCAGGCAGGTCGGCCACCTGCTCATTCAGTTCGTAGAACGGAATCTGCATCACCCGGTTATTGGTGAGCATCAGGGGTGACTGCTCGCCCTCGGACGGGTGGCGCACATCAATGATCACATCATCCAGGGACGGCGTCTGCACCAGTTCCACCTCTTCCGGTGTGGTCACCGAATCCAGCAGGCGGGCGATGGGGGTTTCGTCCCTATCATCAATCGCCTTTTGCAGAACAGCGGGATCCATCTCAGCCTCATCGGTTTCAATCCGGTGCAGCTTGGCCCGCGTCACCGGCTTCTGGGAAATCACACCACAGTACTCCGGCATGTTGCGGGCGAAGGACTCGGTGCCGATGTCCTTGGCAATGTTAATGATGCTTTCTTTGTCCATGGAAATCAGCGGGCGCAACACCACCTCATCGCTGGCGCGGTCCACCACGTTCAGGTTGGTCAGGGTCTGGCTGGACACCTGGGCCACGGCATCACCCGTCACCAGACCGGCGACATTGTATTCCTTGGCAATCTGAGCCGCGGCTTTCAGCATCTGGCGCTTGAGTACCACGCCCCAGTGCCGATGGTTCACCGAGCGCATGATTTCCGCCACCACGCCATCGAAGGGCACGGAGATAAATTTGACGCTGTGGGAAGCGCCATAACGATCCCACAGGTAATGCGCTACCTGACGAACGCCCACCTCATGGGCCGTGCCGCCCAGGTTGAAGAACAAGTAGTGGTTTCGCAGGCCCCGGCGCATCATCAGGTAAGCCGCCACGGAAGAGTCGTAACCACCGGAAATCAGGGTCATCACGGTCTCGACACTGCCTACAGGGTAGCCACCCATGCCCCGATGCTTGCGATGGGCAATGTGGAACTCGTCATCCCGAACTTCGATCCGCACTTCTTCGTCCGGCGTTTTCAGGTCAACGCCTTTTGCGTTGGACGCCTTCAACAGGGCCGCGCCCACGTAGCGTTCCAGATCGATGGAACGGAACGAGTGGTCGCCCTGACGACGGGCGCGCACGGCAAACGTTTTACCCTCCAGCCGGTCAGCGAAAGCCTCCACCGCCTTGGCACCAACATCGTCCATATCCACGAACGGGAAGGCCGCGATCTCCTGAATGGTCGAGATTCCCGGGATACGGAACAGCGCCTCCAGCACCGGAGCGAGCAGGCCCTGACCCTCGGGCAGATCGACCGTCACCCGGTCCCAGCTGCCGTCCACCACAATGGCCTGATCGATACGAACAAGTAGCTTGCGAATGTTCTGGCGCAGTTGGCGCATCTGCTGGCGACGGACGGGTTTGCTTTTGATAGCGACTTCCGACGCCGGACGAATAAGAAGTTTCATAATCAGAATGTACAGTGGTTAATGACTGAAAGAGGCCGTAGTGTATCCTCAGAGTAACAGGCATCAAAATCAGGCATTGCCGAAATATTGATCATTTCGGTGATATGCCAGTGATAACAACAGCGACAATAAGCATTGCTAGGAGCAGCAACGTCCATGCGCGAACCGACTATTAATGCCCTCGTGTCCCCCGAGGGCAGCCTGGAAATACTTTCCAGCCATGAAGTGAACCGCCTCAAGGACCGCAGCGAGGGCGGCCTGTACCGACTGTTCCGGCAATGCGCCCTGGCCGTTTTGAATACCGGGGTGGAAACCGACGACTGCAAAGCCCTGATGGAGTCCCACGCCGACTTCGACGTCCGGCTGGTTCCCCAGCCCCGCGGGCTGAAGCTCGAACTGATCAACGCGCCCGCCCATGCCTTCGTGGATGGCGAAATGCTACGGGCCATCCGTGAACACCTGTTTTCGGTGCTGCGGGACATTGTCTACCTGTACTCGCTGCCGGAAACCGCATCCGGGTTCCGCCGCGATAACCCGGAAGACATTACCAACCTGGTGTTTCACATCCTGCGCAATGCCCGGGTACTGGAACCCGGACGCCAGCCGGACCTGGTGGTGTGCTGGGGCGGACACTCCATCGGTCATGAAGAGTACCAGTACAGCAAGGAAGTCGGGCATCAGCTGGGCCTGCGCGGCCTGAGCATCATCACCGGCTGCGGCCCCGGCGCCATGAAAGGCCCGATGAAGGGCGCCACCATCGCCCATGCCAAGCAGCGCATCAAGAACGGTCGCTACGTCGGCATCACCGAGCCGGGCATCATTGGTGCAGAAGCCCCCAACCCGATCGTCAACGAACTGGTGATCAT
Organism: Marinobacter sp. F4216; assembly: GCF_019931195.1. GTDB lineage: Bacteria > Pseudomonadota > Gammaproteobacteria > Pseudomonadales > Oleiphilaceae > Marinobacter > Marinobacter suaedae. The sequence goes on from NZ_JAIOUO010000004.1 coordinate 346,611, forward strand.
GCCGGATATCGAAAAGCGCCTGGAGGCCTTTGTGCGCAGCGGACACGGCGTGATCGTATTCCCGGGCGGGGTCGGCACAGCGGAGGAAATCCTTTATCTGCTGGGCATTCTGCTGCACCCCAATAATGCGGACCTGCCCTTCCCCGTCGTGTTTACCGGCCAGAAGGAAAACGCCGAATATTTCGAGATGATCGACAAGTTCATCCGGAACGCACTGGGCGATGAGGCCGCAGCCAAGTACGACATAATCATCGACGACCCGGTACGCGTCGCCCAGACCATGAAGCAGGGTATGAAGGATGTGGGCACTTTCCGCCGTGCCATGCAGGACGCATATTACTTCAACTGGATGCTGGAGATCGATCCGGTCTTCCAGCTGCCATTTGAACCCACCCACGAGAGTATGCTGGCACTGCCACTGCATCGGGACCAGCCGCCGCACCTGATCGCCGCCAACCTGCGCAAGGCGTTCAGTGGCATTGTGGCGGGGAATGTGAAGGAAAACGGAATTCGACAGGTTCAGGAGAAAGGGCCGTTCGAGATCTCCGGAGACCCAACCCTGATTGAACCGCTGGAGGCGATGCTGGAGCAGTTTGTCGCTCAGAACCGGATGAAACTACCGGGCTCCACGGGCTATAAGCCCTGCTATCGCATCGTCGGCGGGCCGGCCTGAGCCGCCCGCAGACGGTGGCCGCCAGGTTACTGACCGCCGGCCGGCAGGCTGGCGTAGTATGCGGCCAGGTTGGCAATGTCCGTATCGCTCAGCGCCGCGGCCTGGCCCTGCATGATGGCTGCCTGGCCACCACTGCGCTGCTTGTTCTTGTAGGCCTTGAGAGCAGACACCAGGTACTGCTCGTTCTGGCCCGCCAGATTCGGGTAGGTGGGAATCTGGGCTATACCGTTCTGACCGTGGCAGGCTGCACAAACCGCAGCCTTCGCCTTGCCCGCCTCCACATCAGCGGCCGAAGCCACACCGGAAACGGCGGTGCCGAGTGCGAAAAGTCCAACCATGGCGTAGTGTTTCACTCTCATCGTCTTTACCCTCTCATCGTCCTTTTGTGGTGTTTGCATTCCAGCCTTACCTGCCGGACTGTAAACTGTCTAGCACTTATAGCACAGTTATTTACTGAGCCAAATGTGTCAAATCAAAGCCTTGGGTGTACCACCGAGCCGACTCACCACGCTTTAAATTCCAAAGATGGTACGGTTCACGCCCGGGCCCAGATTGTTTTAACACCCCGGAGACTTGCCTGATGTCGGTAGAGGTACAGGAAATCGAATGCATGGAAGGTCGGCTTGGTCTGATCTCTCTGAATGCTCCCGAGGCAATCAATGCGCTTTCGGAAGACATGCTGACCGAGCTTCAGAGCACACTGGATCGATGGGCAGACGATGACCGGATTTATCTGGTCGCGCTCCAGGGTAGAGGAGAACGGGGCTTTTGCGCCGGGGGCCAGCTGCGGGACCTGCATGAAACGCTCACCGCCGGATCGAAAGAACAGGCCATCCGGCAGTTCGCACTGGAATACCGGCTGATCTTCAGTCTGCACCGTTTTCCGAAACCGGTGGTCGGCATCGCCCATGGCATCACCATGGGGGCCGGCCTCGGGCTGCTGTCCGCGTGCCGTTATCGACTGGCGACGCCGGATATCACCCTGGCGATGCCGGAAATATCCATCGGCCTGTTTCCGGATGTCGGAGCCAGCTGGTTCCTGAACCGCCTGCCCGGACGGATCGGGCTGTTCATGGGGCTGACCGGCGCCCGTCTGAACATCACCGACGCCATTCGCATCGGCCTGGTGGATATGGCCATCGAGCCGGAGGAAAGACCATCACTGCTGGGCCAGCTGCAGGATCAACGCTGGACCGGTGAACCCGCCGCCGACGACAATCGCCTGTTCCGGCTGCTCAACCAGACCTCGGTGCCGGATTACCATTCCCTGCCCTCCAGCCACTTGGCACAGCATGAAAAAGACATCGCTCGCCTGAGTGCGGGGGATGCGTTACCGGAGGTAGTCGATCAGTTGCTGTCTGCGGAGATCGACAGCGAATGGTGGCACGCCTGCATGAGTACCCTCAGGGAAGGCTGCCCGGTGTCTGCCTGGCTGGTGTGGACGCAGCTGCAAAAGGCCCAGCAACTGTCCCTGAAAGACATCATGAACATGGAGCTGGGCATGGCCGCCGAATGCGTGCGCCGGCCCGACCTGGCAGAGGGTATTCGCACCCGACTGATGGAAGCGCCTCAGCCGCCGGCCTGGTCATTCAGCCGGGTGGATGAGGTGCCCACCGAGGTGGTCGAGGCCCACTTCCAGCCCGCTCAGATCGACGGGCAGGACCCGATGCCCCTTGACTGAGAAAGAGAAGTGCTGGCGCCTCAGAGTGCCGCTCCGGCCTGGATCAACAGCATTTCCAGATCGCGATTGTTGTTGGCCCGGGCCACGTCCAGTGCGCTGCGACCGTCTTCGTTGTCATAATTGACGTCTGCACCAGCGGCCAACAGCATCTCAGCGGTGAGCATGTCGCCACTGTTGACGATTTTCATCAACAGCGACTCTCCACCCTGGCTTACATTGACGTTGGCTCCAGCAGCCAGCAACACCTTCACCACCGACAGGTTGCCGGCCTCCGCCGCACGAATCACCGGAGTGTAGCCATTCACATCCTTTGCGTTGACGTCCGCTCCCGCTGACAACAGCAACCGGACCAGCCGCCGACTGCCCTGGCCGGCAGCTACCATCAGAGGAGTTTCCCCGGAACCGGTGGCCAGATCCGGTGCTGCGCCCTCTGACAGCAGGTACAGCGCAACCTGGTCCTGACCGGATGCGACTGCCGCCATCAGCGGAGACCCTGCTTCCGTCAGGGTGTTCAGGGAGGCGCCCGACCCGGTCAGCCTCTGAACCTCCGCCAGATCCCCGTCCGCGGCTGCCTGTATCATGGGCGTGGCCGATTCCGTTGCGGTTTCCTGAGTCAGATTGGCGGGCTGGTCATTGAAAGCGCAGCCGGCGAGAAGGGGAAAGGTGAGCGCAGAAGCAAACAACAGGTGACGGGGCAAGCCGGATCCCTTGGCCATAACAGTCAATCTCGATGGGGAATTTTTGCTCTATTCTGCGCAGCGCGCCGGCACAATTAAATCGAGCCGGTCACATCTCCGGCGGATGTTCCAACAGACAGCGCACCAGGGCACGCAACCGGTCCTCGCCATCCCGCTGCCCGGTGCAAAGCCGATCGGCCTGCATGTGCGCCCAGGGTTGCTGGCGCAGCACCGCCGCCACCCAGAGCGGTAAATCCGGCTGCTCACGCAGCCAGTCCATCACGCCGGGAACCTGGTTGAGTTTACCAAGGACCGGTAACGTGAGCAGGAAGCCCCGGTGACCGTGGGCAAAACTCACCAGATCACGTCGATCGTCACCGGACAGCCTGACCTCTGCCGGAAGACTGCAGGTCAACGCGGCCAGCAAGCGGGCATCCATATCGACCCAGGCCAGCGGCACCAGGATTTGCCAGTGTTCCGTCAATCGCTGTTTCAGCCGTTGCTGCAGCGCTTGGCCAGCCGGCGAAACGCCCCGCAGCATCTGCAACGGGTACTCTCCACTGGTCGCCTCCCGGCCCAGGCCCACCCGAACCACATCGAGGCCACAGGATTGCCAGAACGCCAGCAAATCCGGGCTGCCACCAAAGCTGGTACCCAGGGAATCCAACTGCGCATTTCCGGCATACTCGGCGGCTGCCTCGACCAGTCGCTGGCCTACACCCAGGCGTCGCACCCCTTCCGAAACGGCCACCCGAACCACCCGCAGACAGCGCTGGGAAGCGGCTTCCGGAAACCCACTGTGACTGGCCAGGGACTGGGGCAGCATATGACCACGAGGACGACGTGTACCGAGGGTGACCTGCTCTGCCAGCCCTGCATCGAGTCCCCCTTCAACCGCCGCCCACAACACGCCAACGGTGTGCCCTCCCCTTCGAGCACGCCAGCAGACGACATCCGGCGCATCCATCCACTGGCGAAGATCCGAGGGGGTGGTCCGGTAATGGGCGTTAACCAGCAAGCCAAAAGCTTCAGCCAGCTCTGACTCATCGGCGGTGCCGGGCGACCAGGACTCGACCGAAATCGATGACTCACCCGAGGCCTGAACATCAGCCGGTTCACTGTCGGCCGCCAGTAAAAACAAATCCGAGATCAGCGGTTCCAGCGGGTCCTGGTCAGACCACCGGACCGGAGCGGTCAACGAGACCGGCTGCCAGTGGGGTGTTTCCCGATCCAAAACCTGCCGGAAGCGGATCGCAAATCCCCGGCCCGAACCCTCGTACCCGTGAACAGTTGAAGCGAAGATCACTCTCGGCCAACCCAACAGGACCTGCCTGAGAAGCGGAGCGGCAATGGCGGCGGCTTCGTCCACCATCACCACCCCGGCCTCGGGTTGTTGAGCCAGCAGTTCCCGAACCGGCAGGAAACAAATACGCCCCCCCGACCGGGTGGTCAGTTCATGATCCGATTCATGGAGCAACTCAGACCCCAGAGCTTCCCGGGCATGCCGGAACAGGGTAGAGACGTTATCCACCAGGGGCGCCGAGATCACAATCCGCGTTCGCCCCTGCCGCAGAAGTTCCGCCGCCGCCATCCCGAGGGCGGCGGATTTGCCGCGTCCCCGGTCGGCGGTCAGCACCAGAGGCCTGCGGCGACGCCCGAGTCCACACTGCACCAGACGATCCACCAGGACTTGTTGTTCCCGGGTGGTTTGCACGGTGAACGGGGATTCGGGCTCAGGAAGGTCCTGAAACGGTACCTGATCGCCGTGCTCCGGATTGATGCGCAGGACCGAGGCATCCGCCGCGAGAATACGGGCCAGACGAGCGGCGAACGGGTGGGCCTGACGCCCATCCAATCCGGTCCGGGCATAGCCGGGGTCGTCGAAGTGAGGCCAGTGTTCAAGCGGAGGCATTAGCCAGAAAAACAAACCGCCGGTGCGCAGGGTTCCAGACAGCGCTGCAATGCCATCCGGCGGATTCCCCTGCCAGCCATCCCAGACCACCACAGACAATTCTTGCCCCAGCCATTGATCCGCCCTGCGCGGCGGTACAGTGACCAGGTGGGCGGCAGGACACTCCCCGGACGGGCCAGTCCACAGGCCGGCCGGCTCGGGCAACGCTGCCAACACCTGGCGGACCCAGGCCACGGCTTGGGAGCGCTCACCCTCGACCAGCACCAGGCGGCGTTCGCCCCGCTGTTGCAGGCGCTCCTGGAGCAGCCGCCATCGCGCTGTTACAGGCGTTGCGGCAGGCTCTGCTGGCATTAACTCAAGTCCACCGCGTGGCGCTTGAGATCCTCCAGCTCACACATTTCCAGCGTTGCCTGATGGGTCGAACGCAGCCGGACGCGGGGCGCCATGCCGGCCTCGAACGCTTCCTGCCAGCGAGCCGCGCACAGACACCAGGCATCGCCCGGTTTGAGACCCGGAAAGCCGTATTCGGGTCTGGGTGTGCTCAGATCGTTGCCCTGGTTCTGGGAGAAAGCCAGAAAATCTTCCGTGACCACCGCACACACCGTGTGAAAACCGAGATCATCCGGCCCGGTGTTGCAACAACCGTCCCGGTAAAAACCGGTCACCGGATCGTTACCACAGGTTTCGAGCGGTTCGCCCAGTACATTAACGGATTCGGACATCTGCATCGTGCTGATCCTTGTTTGGCAGACCAGAGTTTGCCGACCCTATGGCCGGTGGTCTGCATTGCATGGGGTATTCTCAATCGCTGCAATTATGCGGGACAGGTATCCGCACTACCAGTTGGCCAGTACAATAGGCCCATGCCAACCGAACCCACATCGCCTATCCCGCTCGAGCTTCCTGACTTCCTCACCGACGAACAGCGCGCGATCATTACCGCGGGCTACGAGCATTCGGTGATCACCGCGGTAGCCGGCAGCGGCAAGACCTCCACGCTGGCTTGGCGGATCCGCTACCTGCTTCAACAGGGCCACGATCCTGACCGCATGCTGGTGCTGATGTTCAACCGCAGCGCGAAAGAGGACTTTGGCCGCAAGCTCCAGCAAATAGGTAATCAGCAAGGCCTGGCCCTGCCGGAAATCCGCACCTACCACGCCATGGGTTTGCGACTGTACAAACGGTTCGTGCGGGAAGGCTACCTGCCCGGGTTTTCCGACAAGATTCTGACTGAGCAGGAAATCAGCTTTCAGGCCTGGCAACTGACTCGGCGCCTGGCCCCGGAAGATCTGGCCGATGAAATCCGCCGGAATAAAAAGGACTTCGTGGAAACCGCCACCGGTTTTATTGATCTGGTGAAAACCACCCTGTCACCCGCCGAAACGGTGTTCGAGGAACTGGGCTATGCCGACAAGCACCGGTATCTGATCGATCTGTTCCACAGCTTCGAGCAATGGCGCAAGTCCGAATCCCGAATCAGCTATGCCGACATGCTGTACGAGCCGGTAATGGCGATTCACCAGAACCCGCCGCTGCAGCGCCTGGTGAGCAACAAGATGGATCTGATTCTGGTAGACGAATACCAGGACACCAACGAAATCCAGCACTTACTACTGCGTTACGTGGCCGGTGACCGGGCCCGGGTTACGGTGGTAGGTGATCCGGACCAGACCATCTACGAATTCCGGGGCGCCAAACCTGAGTTCATTCTCAAACGTTTCAGCGACGAATTCGAAAGCCCGCTGGAACAGACCCTCAGCTACACCTTCCGGTATGGTCACCGGGTGGCCCTGCTGGCCAATCATCTGATCTGCCACAACACGGGCCGAAAGGATGTGCTGTGCCATGCGCACCCGTCCACGCCGGCCACCGAGATTGAGCTGCATCGGGTGGATAACGACGCCGACACCATCATCCGGATACTGCAGCAAACCACCACACCAGGCGCCATCCCGCTGGCCGACACCGCCATCCTGTTCCGGGTATGGAGCCAGAGCGTTCCCATCGAACTCAAGCTGCTGGCCCGACAGATTCCCTACCGGATCGATGCCGGCAAAGGCGCCCTGTTCAGTCGGGAAGTACAGGCCATCATTGCTCTGCTGCAGGTTACTACAGGCCGCCTGGCCCGGATGCCGACCGAGGACCGCGTGGATGTCGCCCGCCAACTGCTGCGTTTTCCCCATGTTGGCCTGAAGGAACCGGAACTGGAGCAACTGGCCCGTTTCCTGTCCGGTTTTGCCAGCGACTGGCACGAACGCCTGCTGGCGATGGACTTCGATGCCCTATCCCCCATGGCAGGTCGAAAGCTGCGCAAACTGGGGGAAATTCTGGCGCGACTGAGGGACTACACTGGACCGGTCGCCGGCCTGATCACGGTGTATGCCGAACACACGGATCTGTACGACGGCATTCGCAGCCTGGCCCTGACCCACGAAAGCGCTGACGAACGCATCGACACCATTCACGGCTTCAGGCAATACCTTAAAAGCCTGGACGTGGACGCCAACCATGCCCTGGATCACCTGAAAGCCCTCAAGCAGCAAGCCGGAGAAAAGCGCGACGGCGGGGTGTTGCTGTCCACCATCCACCGCACCAAGGGACTGGAGTGGCCGCAAGTCATCATTCCCGGTCTGCAGGAAAAATACCTCCCCTACAGCCCCCGTTCTCAGGACGATGCCCGCGCCTTCCTCGAGAGTGAGCGTCGGTTATTGTACGTGGCGATGACCCGTTGCCGCCAGCAGCTGCATCTGATCAGCCGTCCCGTCAGCAACCAGCCCCATCTCGAGGGTGAGCAGGGACCCAGCCGGTTTGTCCAGGAGTTCTGCTTTGACCTGGCCTCGGAGCTGGGTCAGAGGCTCGACACCAGCGTCCATCAGGTCAATGCAACCCTCACGCTGAATGCGCCCCTTACCCCGGTCAGCCTGCGATACGCTGAACGCGAGGGTGTCACTCTGGAAGGTGCCACCACGGTCAGCCCCGATGACAGCGCCATTCTCTGGCACCAGAAACGCCTGAACCACGCCATCATGGGCCCGGGCGATGTGGTTGGCGAGGACGAGAGTTCGTTCGAAGTCCGTTTCGACACCGGCGAAGCACTCAGTTTCAGCAAGAAGAGCGCCCACCTGTACTTCACCCTCCTGAAACCGCCGGGCTGAAACCAAACCTGACGGGGCGTCGTATACATCGCGGGAAAGTTGCCAGGGAATTTTGTCTTTTTCCGATCCCTGGCCTAGATTTCCGTATGATCAGCGTTCCCCCAAGTGCAGTCCCCTTACGAAATACAACAGGAGGTATCGCATGAACATCATGCGCTCGTGTGCGGTGGCAGCCATCGCATTTGCTCTTGTGCCCGCGGCTTTTGCCGATGTTCGTCGGGACACCATCTACATCAACCCCTTTGCGGCCTACCAGTATTTTGACGACAAACGGGAATTGAGCGAAAGCGACGTCTATGGCGTTGGTATCGAATACCGTTTCACCGATCGATGGGCACTGGAGGGCGTCTACTCCCGGGGTGATATTGATCGCAAGAACGCCCCGGGTGATTCCGAGTTCGATGAACTCCGGCTCGACGCCACCTACTACTTCGCCGACCCGGACCAGGCTTTCAATCCGTATGTGTCCTTCGGTGGTGGCCATGCCGACTTCGGAGACGATCCCACCGGTCCACGAACTTCGGGCAGCAACCATGACGAAACCCGGGTCAACATCGGTGCCGGTTTCCGGTACAACGTTAGCGACATGATTTCCCTGCGCGGTGATCTGCGAGAATTTCATGGCATCGACGAAAGCACCTTCGACACCCAGATCGCTCTGTCCTTCAGCCTGGCCTTCGTCCGAAATGTGGTCGAAGAAGTGGCGGACCGGGACCGGGATGGTATTCCGGATGATCGCGATGCCTGCCCGGATTCCACACTGGCCGCCGAGGTGGACAGTCAGGGCTGTGAATTCGACGGCGATAACGACGGTGTTGTGGATGGCGTAGACCAGTGCCCGAGCACCCTGCCTGGAGCCGAAGTGGACGAAAAAGGCTGCTCTGGCATCGTCGAAACCATTGAAACCATCGAAGTGGACGTTCAGTTCGCCTTCGACAGCGATGAAATCGACAGCGTGTACAAGGACCACCTGGAACGGATCGGTGAAATCATGCGGGAAAATCCGGAAACCTTCGTGGAAGTAGCCGGCCACACCGACGACAGTGGCGATTCTGCCTACAACCAGGATCTGTCCCAGCGTCGTGCTGAAGCGGTCGCTGCCCGTCTGATTGAAGAATCAGGCATCGAAGAGTATCGCGTTAGCGCCACCGGCTACGGCGCCCAGCGCCCGGTCGCATCAAACGATACCCAGGAAGGCCGTGCGGCCAACCGCCGCGTAGAGGCACTGATTCAGCTTCGTCGCTGATCCGCCAACACCCAATAGCAGCCATCAGGGGCGCCCTCAGGGGCGCCCTTTTTATCTGATCCCCCGCCCAATCTTTCAAACCGCAACCGTCAGCGAACGTACCGGTTTTGCGCTCTGGTTCCTTGGTCTCTCACCAGCAAACGTGCATTCTACTGGTAACAGAGAATCCACCGCTTAGAATTCCATTGCTCAAGGAGGAACCATGCGAATTTCCGTTTTACCGTTGATCGTCCTGTGTCTGTTCGTGGGTTATACCGGCTGGACAATGACCATAGCCGACGAATCGCTGCTGGATTTCGGTGCCCGGCTGATGTCCAGCCCGGACACCGCACAGGTGGTCATTGATCTTTATATTCTTGGGGCAATGGCGTGCGTCTGGATGTATCAGGATGCCAGGGCCCGCGGCAAGGGACTGGGTTATTTGATGCCGTTTTTCGTACTGACGGCAATCTTCGTGTCGGCTGGCCCGTTGCTGTATCTGGTTCTGCGGGGCAAGCAAAGCGCAACATCCGACTCTGAGACTGCTGACGCTGCCGGGCAGACTGGGACGCCGTAGGCGAGAGGGAAATTCTGGGACCGATCACCGTTACCGCAGTGCATCAATCAACAAATTCCGGGGCGTCAGTGAACGGTCACAGAACTCACCGATTTTTACCCGGTACCCCTGTTCTTCCAGATACAGCCCGTAATCCAGCACCATCCAGACCTCCAGCGGGCGCCGGAACAGATGGCGGACCAGTTCGTACTGTTTCACCTCCTTCCAGCGGCGCTCGCCCACAGCCTGCCAGTAACCGTAATCGGTGGCTGGGGGCAAGGTCAGTCCTTTCTTGTGCGCTGCCCATCGGCAGAAGCCTTCAAAGTCGCCATTGAGCAGCCGTGAAGGGTGTGATGGCACAGGCAGGTAATCATCACAATCCCGAAGCTGACGTTGCAGGGCATCAAAGCCCAGCCGCCACTGACTGATCCGTCGGGTTTGCTCCCTCACCCGCTCCGGCGCGGTCACGGTTTCCTGCACCGCCAGCCGCAATTCGTTTCGGGCAAGGCGCAAGCATCGGGGGTTCTCGGCGGCACGGAGGGACAAGGTTTGATAACGGTCCTCTGCTGTCAGGTGGTAGCAGCAGGGAGAGATACTCAACCGGGACAGGCCGGACTCACTCCCCCGGCGAATCAATTGGCGGTGGAGATCCCCGCAGGCGTGCAGCGCCACGCCGTGAGCCCCGCCTTCAAGCGCAAGCTCTGTATCCATCACATCCTGGCATTGAAGCAGCACCGGATCACCGAAGCGTCTGGCGAGTCGATTACCGTCCTGTACCAGCTCATCGTTCCATTCCAGCCCCGTGACGGGCTGACCGCTGGCGGCGGCCAGGGTTCGGGCAAGGTGGCCCTTGCCACAGCACCAATCAAGAATCGAATGAGCTAACGGCTGCACGGCAGCGGAGAAAGCACCAGCCTGCAGCCGCTTGCGGCCCGGCATGTCCACCGCCCGGATTTCCGGCAGTGTCGCCTGCTCAGCCTGCTGAGCGTCGGCCAGTTCGGCAACATGCACCAGCTCATCGTATCGGCCCAGGGACGACAGGTACCTGCTGGCCTGTTCCGCCAGCAGTGAGGGATCGTCGTCCAGGTTCTGGCACCGCACTTCGCTCAGCCCGGCCAGCCAGTCTGCCAGCGCCGGATGGCTCAGCGTCCAGCCCGGCACCGGTTCCATAAACGGTGCCGACGCCCACAGTTCGCGGTGCTCCGCCAGCCAGTCGTTCAGCGGCTGCCACCGGCTATAAACAGATTCCGTGCTGTCGTGTAAACTCGCGGCCGGAGGTAATGTCATGCAACTGGCCTTTGTACTTGTTGAACCCAAGGTTCCAGAAAACGTCGGCGCGGCCGCCCGTGCTTTATGCACCATGGGATTTGGCGAGCTCTGGCTGGTCAATTCCGACCTGCACACCAGACCCGAAGCCCACTGGCTGGCCCACGGCAGCGACCACATTCTGGATAATGCGCGCATTTTCCCTGATCTGGAGGCGGTGCGAAACTCCGTAGACCTTCTAATGGGTACCTCCGCCAAACCCCGCCACAACCGCCAGGACTGGCATCCGCCCGGTCAGTTACGAGAAGTGTTGAACAGCAAAGGCAGCTCGGTGGCCACCGCCGCCCTGGTGTTCGGCCGGGAAGACCGCGGGCTGGCCAACGAGGAACTCGCACTGTGCGATCTGCTCACCGGTATTCCCATGAAAGTGGCCTACCCGTCCCTGAATCTGGCGCAGTCGGTGATGCTCTATGCCTGGGAAATGTCCGGCCTGTCGGCACTTGAGCCGGACGAAACCGGTTCGTCCGCAGCCCCTCAAGCTCGTCTGGGCGCCTTACGAAGCCGTTTGGAAACGATGCTGCCACAGGTGGATGCGCCGGCCGATGGCAAACTCTACCAGTGGGCGATGGAACGCCTGCCAATGCTCAGTGAGCGGGACATCGGGTTCGTGCACACCCTGTGTGGGAACATCGAACGCCTTCTCAAGCGCAAGTAACGCCCGCCTCTACTCACTGAAACGTCCGGGCCGGAAGGCGTCCAGACACACAGGCGACTCCTTGCCCTCCATGACCTGGACAATGGCGTCGGCACTGCCAGCGGACAGGGTCCAGCCGAAGGTGCCATGGCCAGTGTTCAGGTACAGATTTTCCCGCGGGCCACGCCCGATGATGGCCGGGCCGTCCGGGGTCATGGGCCGGAAACCGGTCCACGGCTCGGCGCTGGACAAGTCGGCGCAGCCGGGAAAACGGGATTCGACAGATTTACGGATAGTGGCCAACCGAGCCTCGGGAATATTCCGCCGAAAGTCGGCCAATTCCACAAAACCGGTCGCCCGCAAACGATCACCAAGACGAGTAGACACCACTTTGTAATGGTCATCGTGCACCGTGGACACCGGCGCCCGATCAGGGTCTGTGATGGTGGCGGTCAGGCTGTACCCCTTGACCGGATAGATCGGCAGCTTCAAGCCAAGCGGCTTGACCAACTGAGCGGACCAGCAACCGGCACAAACCACTACCGCATCAGCCTCCAGGGTTTCCTGCCCCCCTCGCTCGTTTTGGAACAGGACCCCATTTACCCGACGCTCATCCGCCAACAGCCGGCGAACGTTCACGCCATACCAGATCTTCACCCCTTCCTGCACACAGGCCTGGGCCAGCGAACGGGAAAACAGGTGGCAATCGCCGGTGCCGTCCAGATCGTAGCTGAGCGCACCGGCAAGCGGTCCCGACCCGATGAGTCCCGGCTCTGTTTCCCGCACTTCATCCGGTGACAGCAGACGCGACGGAACGCCAAACTCGTTCAACAACTGGTGAATGGCCAGGTAATGTTCCAACGCCTCGGGCGTGCTGGCCAACTGCAATAAGCCCCGGTGATCACCATCAAATGACAACTCGAGTTCATTTTCCAGGGCGAAGAAACGGGTTCGGCTATGGAGGGCCAGGCGCAGCATGGCGCGGCGATTCAGGCCATACAGCCCTGGCGAGTAGGCGTAGCGAAGTGTGGAAACCAGGAAACGAACGGTCGCTGACGATAGCGGCATCGGAATTTTCAGCGGGCCATCGGCTTTCAGCAGCCAGGGTAACGCTTTACGGACCATGGCCGGGTCTGCCCAGGGGTACACTACGCCATAGGAACGTTGGGCCGCATTGCCCTTGCTCGTTTCATTGCCGGCAACGTCATGCTTTTCCAGCACGGTGACCCGATACCCTCGACGCCGAAGCTCATACGCCGTGGTGACACCCACCACGCCGGCACCGACAACGACAACATGCATATGTGCCTCCGTTCGGATTACGTCACTCCGTGGTCTTCCAGCAGCTTCCGATACTCATCCAGAACCTCCGGATCCTCCTCAGGATACTCTGGCGCCAACCGCTTCAACTGGTCCGCCACGATAGAAGCTACAATAGCCCTGGCCTGGGGTTTTTCATTCCCCGGCACCATGAACCAAGGAGCATCGTCCGTGTGCGTCTCCTCCAGAGCCTCTTCGGCATACTTTTCATACGTGCGCCGTTTTTCCCAACCCGCGATATCTGAACGCTCAAACTTCCAACGCTTTCGGGGCTTGTCCAGCCGTTTCAGCAACCGGCGCGCGTGTTCTTCCTCAGACAGGTTGAGCCAGATCTTGACGATCTGGGTGCCCTCCGCCACCAGATGCCGTTCGAAGTCCCGTATGGAACGGTAGCGGCTGCTCCAGTTGTAATCGTCCGGATGGAGCACCAACCAGATTCTTTCGGCAATCACCGCCTCGTGATGGCTCCGGTTAAAGGCCACCAATTCACCCCTGGCCGGCAGCTTACCACCCACCCGCCACAGAAAATGATGGCTGGCCTCAAGCCCCTCCGGCCGGCCAAAGGACCAGGCATGGAAACCGGCAGGATCGGCGTAAGTGGCCAGGGTCCGGATCAGGCTGTCCTTGCCGCTGGTATCGGGCCCGTGGATCACCAGCAACAGAGAGCGACGCTTGTTGGCCCAGAGCCTCCGCTGGTATTCGCCGATGTCTTTCAGGCTGTCCTCAAGGTCCGGCAAATCCTCATCCTCGTCCAACTCAGTCGGGTAATCCCGGAATTTGGTTTTAACGGGGTCATACAGCCACTGGCGGGCAAAGGAAGATATGTTCATTCCGGTAACTCCCTATCGGTCGGACTCAGGTCAAGCCTCGTACAAACTGGTAGACTTGCACGATTAAATTTTCAGCATAGCAGGCAGTGTTTGCCTGCAGAGGAGCGAATACCCGGAATGAGCAAGAAACGCCGCGACATTCCCGTTTTTGATCACCCGATCATCGAGACCCACTGCCACCTGGACTACCTCAAGGATCGCCCGCTGGAGGAAACCCTGGAGCAGGCGCAGCGGGTCAACATCGAAAAGGTCATCACCATTGCGGTGTCACCGGACAATCTCGCCCAGGTCCGGGAGCTCAGTCAGATTGCGTCCTGGGTCTACGGCACCCAGGGTATTCATCCCCACGATGCCGAAAGTTACTCGGATGAGGTGGAGGCGGAAATCCGCCAGCACGCGAGCGACGAGAAAATCGTCGCGGTGGGCGAAATCGGGCTGGACTATTTCTACGACAACGCCGACCGGGGCGTGCAGAAAGAAGTGTTCCGCCGACAGCTGCAGATCGCCTGCGACCACGACCAGCCAGTGGTGATTCACAGCCGGGACGCGGACGACGACACCATCGCCATCCTGGGTGAGTTCGAAGACACCCTGAAGCGCCGTGGCGTGATCCACAGCTTCACCTCCGGCCCGGAGCTGGCACAATACGCGCTGGATCAGGGCTGGTGCCTGGGTTTTAACGGCATCACCACCTTCAACAAGGCCGAAAACGTACGGGACATCGTGCGCATGGCGCCGATCGAGCAGATCCTGCTGGAAACCGATTCCCCCTTCCTGACACCGGTACCCTATCGTGGCCGGGAGAACGCGCCGTTTTACCTGCCCTTCGTGGCGGAGAAAATTGCCGAAGTGAAGGAACTGCCGCTGGAACAGGTCATCGAGCAGACTTATCAGAACAGCCTGCGGACGTTTTTCGCCTGATACCTGTCGCTGGGCTCAGCCCAGCGACAGGAACACCCCCATGAACACGGGGGACAGGAAAGACAGCATAAAGCCCGATGCTATAGCCACGGGCACACACGCCAAGCCGCCACTGCTGCGAATCACCGGCAACGTGAAATCCATGGCCGTGGCGCCACCGTAGCCAATGGCCATGGCCGGACGGCTGCCGATCAGTACGGGAATAATGGCGAGGGCGATGATTTCCCGGAGCACGTCATTCAGGAATGCCACCCCGCCCCAGGCAGGCCCCAGGGCATCGCCGATCACGATGCCAGAGAGCGAGTACCAGCCGAAGCCCGACGTCAGCGCCAGCACGTCATGCCACGGCAAGGCCATGAACGGGATCAGTACCGCGCCCGCCAGCAGAGAGCTCAGGGTCAATGCCAGAGCGATGCCCACGCCTTGTCGGTTCATCAGCAGCTTGCGCAGGGACAGGCCCGCATTGCGCAACTGCAGGCCGATCAGGAACAGCAACAGCATCAGGGCCCAGGTGGCCACGTCTTCCACTAGCGGCAGTTTGGGCAACAGGTAATAACCAGCGAGCAAACCTACCAGCACGGCCATCAAGGGCTTGAGGCCCGCCATGAACAGGCGTCCATAGCCCTTGCTACCCTCCATGGGTGCCTGTTCGGCGGCCATGGGCTGCCAGCGATGAAACAGCCACAGTCCCAGCATGTTGGCGCCAAACAACACCACCACCAGTACCAGTACCTGGAGCGCCATGCCACCAAGCTGACTGGCCAGACCTTCCATCTGTCCCAGGCCAAGCCCGAGCAGGGCGAGGATGAAATACACCAGGCCTTCCACGGTGTAGTGGATAACAGTCATCGCCCGGCGGTTTTCCAACGACAAGGCAAAACCCAGAAACAACGGGGCAAGAATCAACAACGCGCCGGTTAGCATGATGGCCTCAAACAGGAAGGGATTGGAAAAAGAAATGCCGCCCCAAACAAGACCGGCTTGTATCAGGGCAACTGCATCGGATTAGTGAAGGTTCTGGTCCGAACGATCCTGAACCAGCACCCAGGGAGCGATCACCACTGCCCAGAGTTCGGCGTTGCGGTCGTACCAGGCCTGGGCCACATCGGGGGCCACTTCCCCCACCTGCCCCTGGGTCATCCACTGTTCGAACTGGGCTTTGTTATCCGCGGTAAGCTCTGCGGCCACATCCAGCAGATCCAGATCCGACGAGACCCGCACCACCTGACCACGGGCAAAGTACGTCTGCAGCTCGTGCCAGTGTATCCGGGAGGTTTCAAGGTTCAGCTTTGCTTTCAGCTCATCGCGGGGAGTGTCAGATGCCATGACGATGCCTCGGGGTCGATTGGAGAGTTGCTTGGTCAGTTGCCTGGTGAATCGGGGCGCCAAGGTTACCGAAATGCTGGAATGGAAACCAGCTTCAGTAGTGACACTCTCAGGTTTCCTTTGGTTGACCGGCGGCACCTGACGTAATCGCCAGGCACCGCACTCGATCCTCAGACTGAGCGAAGCATCTCACGCACCACGTAGTGCAGGATGCCACCGTGCTTGAAGTACACGGCCTCGTTGGCGGTATCAATCCGTGATTTCAGCTCACAGGTTTCGGTGGAGCCGTCCTTGTAAGTCACCGTCATGGTCAGGGTTTGCCCGGGCTTGATGTCACCCGACAACCCCTCGATGCTGATGGTTTCTTCACCGGTCAGCTTCAGGCTCTTGCGATCCGAGCCTTCCGGGAACTGCAGCGGCATGACCCCCATACCGATCAGGTTGGAACGGTGAATCCGTTCGTAGGATTCGGCAACCACCGCGCTGACCCCGAGCAACCGGGTTCCCTTGGCCGCCCAGTCACGGCTTGACCCCGTGCCGTATTCCTTACCGGCAATCACGACCAGCGGAGTACCGTCTTCCTGGTATTTCATGGCCGCATCGTAAATGGCCATTTGCTCGCCGGACGGTACATGACGGGTATAGCCACCTTCCACATCCTCAAGCATTTCGTTACGGATACGCACGTTGGCGAAGGTGCCGCGCATCATCACCTCGTGGTTCCCCCGACGGGAGCCGTAGGAATTGAAATCCTTCGGCTCAACACCTTTTTCCTGCAGGTATTTGCCTGCTGGGGTGTCCGGAGCAAATGACCCGGCCGGAGAAATATGGTCGGTAGTGACGGAATCCCCCAACAAGGCCAGGATGTTGGCATCCTTGATATCCTCGATGGGGTCAGGCTCTTCGCCCATGCCCTCAAAGAACGGCGGATGCTGAATGTAGGTGGAGGTGTCTGTCCACTCGTACACCTTGCTCTCGGGTACCTTGATGCTTTGCCAGCTGGCGTCGCCGTCAAAGACTGCCGCGTATTCGGAGCGGAACATCTCGGTCTTCACTTTCTCCACCGCCTCGGCGATTTCCTGCTGGCTCGGCCACAGATCCTTCAGGTACACCGGGTTGCCGTCATGGTCTTCACCCAGTGGATCCTTGGTCAGATCCAGCCGGACATTGCCCGCCAGCGCGTAGGCCACCACCAGCGGCGGCGAGGCCAGCCAGTTGGTTTTCACCAGTGGGTGCACCCGGCCCTCGAAGTTACGGTTGCCCGATAGCACCGACGCGACCGTCAGGTCGCCGTCCTTGATGGCCTTTTCCACGGCATCCGGCAGGGGTCCGGAGTTGCCGATGCAGGTGGTGCAGCCGTAACCCACCAGGTTAAAGCCCAGCTCGTCCAACGACTCCTGGAAACCGCCCACCCTCAGATAGTCGGTCACCACCTTGGAACCGGGTGCCAGGGAGGTCTTCACCCAGGGCTTCGTTTTCAGACCCTTGTCCACAGCCTTCTGGGCCATCAGCCCGGCTGCCATCATCACACTGGGATTGGAGGTGTTGGTACAGGAGGTAATGGCGGCAATCACCACCGCCCCCGGATCCAGCCGGGTCGGGGTGCCATCCAGTTCCAGCATCTGACTGGACGCATGATGGTAACTGTCGTCCACGCCCACGGCGGTCTGGCCACCTTCGGACGTCATCTTGGGGTCCGGCTCAGCGTCAGCGGGCCCCTCGGCGGTTTCCATCAGCAGTTCAAAGGCCGCTTTCATGTTCTTCAGGGCGACCCGGTCCTGGGGACGCTTGGGTCCGGCCAGGCTGGCTTCCACCTGGCCCATGTCCAGTTCCAACATGTCGGTGTACACCGGCTCATGGCCGGGCTTGCGCCAGAGTCCCTGGGCTTTGGCGTAGGCCTCGACCAGTTCAATCTGCGAGTCTTCTCGACCCGTCAGCCGCATGTAGTTGAGGGTCTGCTCATCCACCGGGAAGAAGCCACAGGTCGCCCCATACTCCGGCGCCATGTTGGCGATGGTGGCCCGATCCGCCACCGGCATATCCTTGAGACCGTCGCCGTAGAACTCCACGAACTTGCCCACCACGCCTTTCTTGCGCAGCATTTCGGTGACCGTGAGCACCAGGTCTGTGGCGGTGATGCCCTCGCGCAGTTTGCCGGTCATCTTGAAGCCGATGACTTCGGGGATCAGCATGGACACCGGCTGCCCCAGCATGCCGGCCTCCGCCTCGATACCACCGACACCCCAGCCCAGAATGCCCAGGCCATTGATCATGGTGGTGTGGGAATCGGTGCCCACCAGGGTATCGGGATAGGCCAGTTGTTTGCCGTTCTGCTCCCGGGACCAGACGGTTTTACCGAGGTACTCCAGATTCACCTGATGACAGATACCCGTGCCGGGCGGCACGACGCGGAAGTTATCAAATGCTTTCTGGCCCCAGCGCAGGAATTCGTAGCGCTCGTAATTGCGTTCCATCTCGATGGCAACGTTGTCCTTGAAGGCAGACGCATCCCCGAAGTGGTCCACCATCACCGAATGGTCGATCACCAGGTCCACCGGCGACAGCGGATTGATCAGCGCTGGGTCCTTGCCAGCCGTCTTCACCGCTTCACGCATGGCTGCCAGATCCACCACGCCGGGCACGCCGGTGAAATCCTGCATCAGCACCCGGGCAGGGCGAAACTGGATTTCCGTATCGGAGCGCCGATCGTCCAGCCATTGCACCATGGCATCGATATGGCTGCGGTCGACCGTGGTGTCGTCCTCGTTACGGAGCAGGTTCTCCAGCAGAACTTTCAGGGAAAACGGCAGGCGATCGAGATCCCCAAGGGTCTTGGCCGCCTCGGGTAAGCTGTAGTAGTGATAGGTCTGCCCACCTGCCGAGAGGCTGGTCAGGGCGTTCAGGCTGTTCTTTGCCGGTTGAGCCGTACTCATGTTGCGCCTCCTTGTCGTCACTATCCGAACTGTCGGAAGGGCATTGAGGCTGCTGTGCAGGGTGTTCAAGCACACCCCACTCGCTCAGCCACGGGTCGGGCGCCTGACGCAAACGCTGCGAGCACCCAAAAAGAATGGACTGCTTATTACTATCGCAGCGCACGAATAAAATTCAACCAGCTCAGAATGATATTCGATATAGGCGCGGTGAATATCCGGATGCGGTGGACCGATCGAAAAGCCGCTCTTAATGCTGCCGCTCGCCATACAGCTGCGCGTAAAGACCGTCACGACGAATCAACTCGTCGTGGTGGCCCTCCTCAATGATCCGGCCGTCCTCGAACACGCAGGCGCGGTCGGCCTGTTTCACCGCGCTCAGCCGGTGGGCAATGATCAGGGTGGTGCGCTGGCGCAGGAAGTCTTCCAGATCCTTGTGGAGCTGGAATTCGGTTTCCGCATCCAGGGCCGAGGTGGCTTCGTCCAGAATCACCAGAGCCGGGTCGGACAGTACCATGCGGGCAATGGCCAGACGCTGGCGCTGTCCGCCGGACAGGCGCACGCCCTGGCGCCCTACCACGGTGTCCAGCTGCCGGGGCATGGCAGCCACGGTGCGATCCAGTTGAGCGATTTGCAGGGCGTGCCAGAGTTCCGACTCCGGCTTGTCCCGGCCCAGGGTCAGGTTCTGGCGCACCGTCGTATTGAACAGCGCGGGATGCTGAAGCACCGTGGCAACGTGCTCCCGCAGGCACGGCAACCCGATGCGCTGGACCGGCACGCCTTCAATCAGCACCTCCCCCCGCTCCGGCGTGTACATGCCCAGGATGACCTGCACCAGCGTGGACTTGCCACCCCCGCTGGCGCCCACCACCGCGACTTTTTCGCCCGGTTTCAGATCCAGGTTGATGCCCCGCAGAACAGGCTCGTCACCGTAGCTGAAATGAATGTCCTGCAGGGTCAGGCCAACGGTGTGACGATCCCGAAACGGGTTCTCCAGCGCGGGATAGCGGGGCTCTTCTTTCAGGTCCAGCAACAGATTGATGCGTCCCAGCGCGGCATTGGCGGCAAAGTAGGCGTACTGCATGTTCAGCATTTCCTGCACCGGAGTGAGCATGAACCACAGGTAGCCGAAGATGGCGAACATCATGCCGATACTGAGGTCACTGAGCAGGACGGTGACCATGGCCGCACCCCGGAACACATCCACACCGAACTGGAACAGGGCAAAGCTGCCCCGGGCCGCGGCATCGCTGCGCCATTCGAACTGGATAGCGTGATCCCGGACATTGCGGGCCCGATCAATCAGTTGCCGCAGGTAGTGCTTTTCCCGGTTGGCGGCCCGCAACTGGTGGATGGCATCGAGGGTTTCGGTAAGCTCGCCCTGAAAGTCCTCGTAGGCGGCGTTTTCACGGCGTTTGAGTTCCTTGACCCGCTTGCCGATCTGGATCGTGGCGAATATCACCAGCGGGTTGAACAACAGGATCAGCAGTGCCAGTTGCCAATGGACCCACAGCAGCACAAGGGCAGTGCCCAGAACAGTCAGGCTGGCCACCAGGAAGCGGCTGATGGTGGTACCGAGGAACTGATCAATGGTGTCCAGATCGGTGATGAAATGACTGCTGATGGCGCCGGAGCCCCGCGTTTCGTATTCCGACATGGCCAGGCGCTGCAGCCGGCCCAGCATCCGCGAGCGGAGCCGGAACACCACGTCCTTGGATACCTTGGAGAACTCCCGCGACTGCAGCACATTGAACGCCAACGCCCCGAGCCGAAGAACAAACGCCGCCAGCACCATCAGCCCGATGTACACCACCGGCTTTTGCCAGGCCTGTGGCAACATGGCATCCATCACCGGCAGCACGGGCCCGCTTTCCTCAAGAAGCACCTCATCCACCAGCACCGGCAACAGCAGGGGCACGGGTACGCTCAGGACGGTGGCCATGATCGCCAGCAGGTTGGCCCGAATCAGCCGGGGCTTGTGCCGGAGCGCCAGTTCAAACAGATCCCGCCAGCAGTAACGGTGCCTGCTGTTATCGGTGTCGGTTTGCGACGCGGATGGATTACGGTGGTTCAAATCGCCTCCTGATCAACTGCCTGTGAGAGCCATACGTGCTGTATCTCTCCTCAGTCTACCTCCATCCGTGGATGCTGCGCACAATCACAACTTCTGTCATTATGAGCGCCTCGTTTTTCTGACGGATCAGAATAAAGGTCAGCTGTGAAACACGATTGCGATTATCACCCTGGCGATCCCGCCAAATGGCACTGCGGCGAATGCCAGAAGCATTACTGCAACCGCTGCATGCCCGACGCCAACACCCGCCAGCGTCGGGGGCAGTGCCCCAACTGCAATCAGCTTATGCGTTACCTGGGTGCAGCCACCCAGGTGGAGCCCTTCTGGAAGCGGGTGGGGGCCTTTTTCCGCTACCCCTTCCACAGCGACCCGCTGATTGTGATCGCCATCTGCACCCTGGTGCCGGCCTTGGCCCCGGCCAACTTTATTGGCTGGTTTATCTGGGCAGTGCTGGCGATCGCCCTGCTCAAGTACACCTATGAAGTAATCAGTCACACCGCCGAGGGTCACCTGAAGCCACCGCCCGTGGCCGCCGCTTTCACGGGTAACGGATTTGAAATTGTATTCCAGCAATTCCTGGTGTTTTTCCTCATTGGCGCGCTGGTCACCTCCGCTGGCATGGTCGGCGGGCCATTCCTGGCCCTGGCAGCAATAGCATTTGTGGTGCTGGTGCTGCCCGCCAGCATCATGGTGCTGGCGACCGAGCGGTCGGTGGGCGCGGCGGTGAACCCCCTGAACCTGATGGCGATCATTTCCAGAATCGGCACGCCCTACTTCCTGCTTTACGGATACCTGATTCTGCTGACCATGGCGTCCGGTACTGCCCAGCAGTTTGCCCTGATTCACCTTCCGGACTGGGCCGCCCAATCCCTGGCGGGTTTTCTGAACAGCGCCTTTACCCTTGTCCTGTTCCACATGCTGGGTTATCTGCTGTTCCAGTATCAGGAGGAACTGGGTTTTGCCGCTGACCATCAGGATGGCGACCTGGAGGAATCCTCGGATAACCGGGATCGGGCCGCACGCTTCGATGCCGATCTCGATATCAACCTGAAAGACGGCAACTACGACCGCGCACAGACCATGCTGAAGGAGGCCCTGCGGCGTGAACCGAACAACCAGCAGCGTGTTGGCCAGCTGTACCAGTTGCTGACCGCCAGGAACGACCTCACCGAGCTGTATCGCTACCACCCCCGCATTCTCGAGTGGCTGTCCCAGCGTAACGATGCCGATGGCATGGCGGCCCTGTTGCGGAGTTTGCAACAGGCCGAGCCCCAGTTCCGCCTGGACGACCCGGAGCTGACCCTGCGCTGCGCACGAACGCTCTATCAGCGCAGCCAGTTCAAACCGGCCCTCAAGCTGCTGCAGGATTTTCACAAACGGTTTCCGCAGAGCGAGCACCTGGCCCCGGCGTACCTGTTAGCCGCCCAGGCGCTGGCGAATGGGTTGGATCAGTGGGAGAAAGCCAAAGCGTTCCTGACCTTTGTTCAGAAGCGCTGTGCGGATCACCCGCTGCATGAACAGATTGCGGAAAACCTGCAGCAGGTGGAACGACGGGAGCCCATCAAGGAACCGCGCGCCACCTTCGCGGCACCCTGATGGCAAAGTCCTAGTAAGCCTGCAGCAATTGCTGGTAGTGGCGGGCCTTTGGCGTCATCTGGCGCTTTTCGAACTCGGACGCCAGCAACCGGCAGGCTTCCGAGGCGAGAATCTGATCTCCCGCAGTGCGCAACCGTTCGAACGCTTTCTCTGCCGCTTTCAGGTCATCGTGTTTGATGCTCAGGAACAGAACCCGGTTGTGGTCCTTGGCACTTAACGGCTGATGGGCCTCCCCCTTGCTGAGGTACTCCTGCCAGAGGGCAACCACACGCTCGGGCTGGCGCCGGGCAATGGCGTCGTCCATCAGCTGCCGGGCCCGGTCCCTGTACGCCGGCAGATCCGGCCGGAGCTTGGCCAGTTGATACAGGTGCTCCAGAAGGATCGGGCGATCCGGATAACGGGCGTACAGTGCCTCGAACTGACGCTGAGCCACCTCGAACTCCATACGACCCAGACTGCCCATGGCCTGTGTATAGCTGCTGGTGAAGCGGGCGTCCTGCTCTTCCTGCTCGGGCTCGAAAAATTCCTCCCGCACCTGCAGCCAGCTCTTGCCCAGCAGCCACACCAGCGCCGCGCCGGCCACCAGGCCACCTGCGTGAGCCATGTAGGCAATACCCGTGGCACCGGCAAACCAGTAGTCGTAGAGCTCCTTGCCTAGCCACACCGGGAACAGGGCAATCGCCGGCGCCCGGAAATAATTGAAATAGACAAACAGGAAGTAGAAAAAGCGGATTCTGCGCAGGCCGAAAATGGCCATGTACATGCCCATCAGGCCCGATATGGACCCGGACGCACCCACAAGAGGCGCCGAACTGCCCCAGGAAAAGGCCGCAAAGGTCAGGCCGGCAACGGCACCACACAGCAGATACGCAATCAGGAAACGACCCGGACCAAGCGCCTTTTCCACCGTGAACCCCAGCAGAAACAGCATGACCAGATTACCGATGATATGACCCCAGCTACCGTGCATGAACTGATAGGTGATCAGGGTGTACAACGACATCTCGGCGGGAATCAGGCCAAAGGCGAAGGAGCTGAGCTTGCTGACGTACGCCTGCTCAATGGGCAATCGCTGCTCGTTCCAGAGCCGACGCTCCCGGGGTGTCCAGACGATGTCCTGACTGTGCTCCAGGTACCGGAAGAAGTCCCGATCGCTCAGTAGCAGGAACGCCACAAAATGGTCTTCACCGCTTTCCCGCAGCTCCCGGAACTGTTCCAGTTCGATCCGCCGGTCAGTTTCGCCCTCGAACTCAATCTGGCGCTGGAGAAAATCCTCGTAGACCGGCGCTTCCAGGGACATCAGGTCGGAGGCCAGGTAGGCCTCGGTGGCCTGTTCGATCTTGTCGCCGTCGCCCGACTGGTAAAACACGAACACCAGAAAGCACGCCAGCATCAATCCCAGGGTCACTATCGGCGGACGCTTCCAGTCCAGACGCTTTTCGGCGGGAATTAACAGCATAGTCGTTCACAATTCATCATTTTCTGTCCTTGAAGATCCGTTTTTTACCACAGTACCGGCATCTTTTCGCGCTGAAATGGGCCTCAAGCGAAGAGAAACGATGGCGTCACATTTCTGAACGTTCGCTCATCGACCTTTCGCCAATTGCCGTTATTCATGCCAATCTCAATAGTGAGCGTGAATAACAACAAAAACAGGCCGTTGCACTTGAGGATTTTCCCGATGACCGTACTTGTTCTGGACAACCCATCGCTGTTAGCCCAGGCCGCCAACCTGGTGGCGAACAGCACCCCCGGTAAAGCCGATGGCGCGCAACGCCGTCCCCACCGGACCAAATTTCACTATGGCTTTAACAAGCATGGTCTCAGCGACGCCGATACTGGGATGATTGAGCAGCATGCCGTGTACATCCGGCAGAACCCGTCCGTACGGGTTCGGATTCACGGGCATTCCGATAACTTTGGCTCGGAAGACTACAACCAGTTCTTATCCAGGCTGCGCGCCAGTAACCTCGCCCGGCTGTTGATCCAGGCGGGCGTGCAGGAATCCCAGATTCTGCAAACAGGCTGGGGCTCCTGCCGCCCCCTGGCCACACCGGACGACCATGCTGCCAATCGCCGGGTGGAACTGGAGTACCTGACCAACGACGTCTCCCAGGCCCTGCAGGGTTAATCCCATAAAAAACGGGGCCATCTGCCCCCGTTTTTGACAACTGACAACAAAACCTTACCCATACACCTGCCAGACATTCCACATCAGCAGGATGGCCACCACCAGAATGGCGAGCCAGGTGACAATAATGCCAGTGAAGCGAGCCCAGTGGGTTCTACCCTGGCCCTGGAACATGCCATAGGCGTGCAGGATCCGGCTGGTGACAAAAGCCATGCCGACCCAGTAAATTACCCCGCCGGGCACACCATTGATCTCCGCAATACCCAGCATCAACAGCGCCATGGGCGCGTATTCCACCAGGTTGGCCTGAGCTCTGACCGCCACCTGGAACTCACGATCGTCGGTCCAGCCCAGCCCTTTCTTGTATTTAAAACGACACCTGACCACCTGCATGGACAACACCAGCAACAGAATGCCGGTTACCGCTGCGAAGACGCCGGTAATTGGTACGATCATTGTCAGCCCTTTTTGATTTTATTGACAATGGCCAGCAGGATGATGGCCCCCACCGTCGCCGTCACCAGCTCGCCAACGGCGCCCTGCGCCGCCAGTCCCAGCAAACGAAACACAAAGCCGCCAATAAACGAGCCAACAATACCGATACCCACATTGGCCAGTACACCGAAACCCCGGCCCTTCATGATCAGGCCCGCCAACCAGCCGGCCACACCACCGATAATCAGAAACAGAATCAGATTCATCTTGGGTCTCTCCCTGAAAGTCATTGAACGAGGCGTTCAGACAGGCAAAGACTGCCCGGTTTGCCGGGGGGCTTCAAGCGGTTTGTCAGGGCTTGGCGTTCTTGTCGAGGTCGGCGATGGCCTCAGCCATCAGGCGATGACATTTATTCATCAACTCGGGAAGGTTGCTGGTGTTTAACTCGCTGGTCTCAATCGGCGGCAGAATGCGAACCGGAACGGTTTCCCTTCGACCGGTCCAACCGATGGTTTTGTCCTCGTAGTGGGCGGCGCAAATCATGGTAATGGGCGCGCCCGAGGCGATGGCGGCGTGGAAGGCCCCCTTCTTGAAAGGCAGCAGACCCCGGCCCTTGCTGCGGGTTCCTTCCGGGAACACCCAGAAGCTCTTGCGGTCACGAGCGATTGCCTCACTGGTGGTTTTCATCAGTGCAACGGCCTTGTGGGAACGTGAGCGGTTCAGAATCACATTGCCTCCGAGCCAGAAGACCTGACCGAAAAACGGTATCCAAACCAGCGACGATTTACCCGCAACCACCCCACGTTTGGGCAGAAGGTCTGCCAGTACGAACAGGTCATCGTTGTGCTGATGGTTGGCGATGACCACCGTCGGGCGATCGGTTGGCATGTTTTCCATGCCTTGCAGCGGGCGTTCCATGCCCAGAATCCAGCGGCCGAAGCGCGCGACCGTGCGCCCCAGCAAACGGTTATTATCTGGATTGAACGGCCGGGCAAGGTATGGAATCAGCGCAAAAAAACAGATAATCGGGACACTTAACCACGCCAGTAATTTTCGAATAATACCCATTCAAACCGCTCTTACAAAAATTTTGGTGCACAAGTGTACGCCATAGCTAGAGCCCGGCAACAGTATCAATTGGTAACAGATTACTCGGGGGCGAATCCGTGCCAGTGGTCTCCTCGTGATGGGATGCGCGGGCCTCCACCACGTATCGCAGAGGGCCACCGGCGGTCATCCCGTCAAACGGGTAACAGGTCACCAGAATCAGGCTGTTGCGGGCAAGCTGTCCGGTATTCAAACGATGTTTTCGACTGTCGATCACCCGACTGGAAATCACCCGGTAATACCGCCAGCGCCCGTCACGGCTCTGCAGCTGCACAAGGTGCCCGGGTTCCAGTTGCTGCAGTGGCTTGAAATGCGTGTCCCGATGGCCAGCAATCACCACCGGCCCGGAGCCGTTCTGATAACCGTAGAACCAACCCGGCCCAAACGCCAGACTCTCGCCATCACTGCCAGACAGCACAATCATGGACTGCGCCTGCTCCGGCAGGATTAACCGGGCCACCGGCCAGGTATCCGCCCAGGGCCAGGGGCGCACATCGGTTTGTCTCGCCTGGCTTTCTGCCCAGGCCATGGTGAGCAGTTCCTGAGCCACAAGCGCCTTCAGGGGCACCCAGAGCCCCGCCATCAGTAATCCCGATGACAGAACAAACAGCGTCAGCCACACCCGCTTCATTGTTCCGCCCTCCCCCGTAACCAGGCGAACACCAGCGCCAGCGTTCCACCGATCAGCCCCAGCAAGGTAAACAGGGGCCAGCCCGTAGCGGTCTGGGGGTAACGCAACATCCCTGGCTGTGTGCCGGCTGGCAACAGGGTCGGCACAGGGTCGGTGGAGAGCGTCGCGCCGGAGGGGCGGACCGGCTGCCGGTCGACGGCAACGAAGGCGGTGTAGGGCGACAGCACACCATGGTCCATTGAGACCCGGGTGATGCGCTCTCTTTCCGGTTCCACACCCGCCAGATGCGCGCTATCGAGCAGGTACCCGATTTTCTCCCTGGCCCACAGTCGCTGAATGCCGTCCGATCTGCTGGCCTGCTGCAAATCAATTACCTGCTCCCACTGTCGACCTCCGGGCACGCGGCCAGAGATCCTCATTTCACCCGCCGGAGCCTGGCCCCGGATCACCTGCACGAGGGGCTCCCCGAGGTACAGGTCCCCCGGGCGATCAGGAAAGCTCTCAACAGACGAAGCCTGCGAGGGCCATCGAACCTGCAGATCCGTCAGCACCGGGGCTTCCATGGCGGCAAACAGCCTCTGCAGTGGCTTGCTCACATCGGTCGGGTCCGCAATGGCGGTGTATTGTCCACGCCCCCAGCGGGCCGCCTCGCGCATGAAGTGCATGTTGGGCGCGGAGCCAATACCCACGGTAAACAGACGCTGATCACCCAGGGACCGGCGGATCTGGGCAAACAACGCCGCCTCGTTGCCCACCGCACCATCGGTCACGAAGACCACCTGCCGAACCCGCTCGCCCGTTTCGTCCACGGACCCACCTGAGCCCTGCAGCGCCATACGCAACGCCGACGCCATTTCCGTACCGCCGTCAGCGTACAGGCCATCCACGTAACGCCGTGCCCGGGCCAGGTTCTGTCCGGTGGCCGCCTGTGGTTGCATGAAGAGCGAATGGGCCTGGTTGTTGAAGTGAATGACATTAAACCGATCATCCGGGCTCAACGTGGACAGGCCCCACTGCATGGCCGCCTTGGCCTGACGTAAAGGCGCGCCCGCCATGGAGCCGGAGGTATCGATCACGAACACCAGGTCCCGGGGCAGGCGGGCCGACTGCGATGCACCGGGCACCACCATCGCCATCAGAAAATCCTCGTCCAGCCAGCGCTGGTGGAAAACAGCCACCTTTGGTTCCTTGCCCGCCATGGCCTGCCAGCGCACCACCAGGTCCCGATCCATCACAATCGCCTCCTGCTCCGGCTGGACCTCCACCCGCGAACCATCCGTCCGGGTGCTCAGCCGGTGTGTCGGGCTGTCTACCGAGGCCAGTGGCATCCCGGCATCGATACGCAGTACCAGCGAGGCCCGGTGGCTGTCCGGGGCGACGTCGCTGGTGCGAACGGTAAACGGACTGATGTCATGAGCATCCGGCACCTGGGTGGTGGCGGGCGCCCAACCACCCTCCGGCAACGTCGCCATGACCGGCTGCCCGGGCATGTAGCGAGGCGTCAGTGTGGTCGGTACACGAAGTTCGAAAACACCGGCCTGGTAGTCGACTTGCTGCTGGTAGCGCAACTCCACGGTGATACCTTCACCCGGGGGAATATTGGCGACCCGCGCGGTAAACAGATTGGGCCGCTGCTGTTCCAGGTTGGCGGCTTGCTGGCCTGCTGCTTTGGCTGTTTCATAACGTTGCCGGGCCTGGGCTTTGGGCTGGATGTCGCCCTCGATGGTTCGCTCAGCGACCGTCATGGTCAGGCCGTGGACGCTGGCGTTTTCCGGCAAGGGAAACACAAATACCCCTTCCTGCCAGTCATCGCTGGTATTGAGAAAACGGCGAGTCAGCCGTGTGGACGCCATCAGCCCGCTGACCTGAATATCGAAGTCGCTGTCCAGGGTCAGCGCTGGCGTCTGCCACTGGCCTTTCTGGTCAACAAAGTACAGCTCGCCTCCGCTCGTCATCGGTGCCTGGCTGGCTTCCGCATAGAGCGGGTGAACGAACAACATGAGAGAAAACGCCAACCAGAGACCGAGCCCCTCGGCGATGCGTCGCAGCATGCCCCGGGAACCCGGCACAGCCGCCGAAGAACGTGTAAGCCGTTCCGATGCCATCATGACCGTTTCCTTTTTCTGCACTGATGAATGGATGTACTTCCATCTCATCAGCCGCAAAGGTCACGACCATGACCAAAGCGGGCATTCCGGGGGCCAATCGTGATCAATTGTGGCAATGCCAACCCGATTCTTGTGCTCAGCGTCCGCCGTGTTTAAATAGGAACCTGGGTAGTTAGGGAGTGTTAAGGCCATGAAAAAACACATTGTTCTGGTGGAAGACGAACCGGCCATCCGGGACAACTACCGGGTGGCGCTGGAGCGCCGGGGGTACCGGGTGTCTGCCCATGGCGACCGGCCCGCTGCCTGGCAGGT
Organism: Marinobacter sp. F4216; assembly: GCF_019931195.1. GTDB lineage: Bacteria > Pseudomonadota > Gammaproteobacteria > Pseudomonadales > Oleiphilaceae > Marinobacter > Marinobacter suaedae. Next base: position 376,171 of record NZ_JAIOUO010000004.1, read on the forward strand.
GTTACGCCAGGAACTGCCGGATCTGGCCATCATTGATGTGGGCCTGGGGGACGAGCCTGAGGGAGGCTTCAGCCTGTGCCAGGAACTCCGGGGCCTTTCCCAAACCCTGCCGATCATTTTCCTGACTGCCCGGGACAGCGACATCGACTCGGTGCACGGCCTTCGACTGGGGGCCGACGACTACGTCACCAAGGACATGAGCATGGAGCACCTGCTGGCCAGGGTCACCGCCCTGCTCCGACGGGCCGATGCCTGGGCCGAAGCGCTCCAGAAAACCGAAGAAGTGATTCAGCGGGGCCGCCTGTCACTGAATGTCGACCGGATGACCGTCGACTGGGACAACCAGCCCATAGACCTGACCGTCACCGAATTCTGGATGCTGCATTCGCTGGTCCAGCACCCCGGCCATGTGCGCAGCCGCGACCAGCTGATGGATGCCGCCAATACGGTACTGGACGACAACACCGTCACCTCCCATATCAAACGCATCCGCAAGAAATTCATCCAGGCCGATGCCGCGTTCGATGGCATTCAAACGGCGTATGGCATGGGTTACCGGTGGAACGCCCATGAGGCCTGAGTCTTGAACCTCAAGCGCCAGCTGCTGGTCACCAGCCTGCTGATGCTGCTGATTCCCTGGGCAGGGATTCAGTTTGTCCTGGAGCTGGACCAGGCCCTTCGGGAGCAGGCCCGGGAGCAGTTACACATTCAGGCGGGTCGGCTGGCCAGCCTGAGCGGGGACGCACTGATCGGGCAAGCACCGGTGACCGGTGACCAGCCGGCTCTCTATGTCTCTCCCGTGCAACGCTCACTGAATCCCGATGGCTACGCCGACGACTGGCCGGGCTATGAAGAGGGAGAGACCGATCAGCCCTGGCAAACAACCACGGACCAGACCGATCCACAGGCCCCGGGACTTCGCTGGCAGGCGGCCGCCAACGGCCGAGATCTGTACCTGATCATAGGAATCACCAACCGCCAACCCCGGCTGTTCGATCCCGGTAACCCCAACGCCCCCCATGATGGCCTGATGCTCTGGGTTCAGGAACCGACCACCACCGTGGATGGTGATCCATCCCGCCGAAGCTGGCTGATACGGATCAGTGCACCCGGAAAATTCTCCGCCCTGACCGGTCGCAAATACGACCAGACCGATTACTTTGTCGCCGGAAGCTGGCAGCCCGTACCGGCTGGCTGGCAACTGGAAATCCAGATGCCAAAGCCGGATGCCGGCGCCCGGATGGGGTTTGCGGTGGTCGACAACCAGAAAACGCCGGTTCCCGGTCTGTCCACCTCCCTGGATCCCTTGCCCGTTCTGGTTGCGCCCGAGCAGGGATTGCAACGACTGCTGGCGACGCAGCTTAATCCGGGTCAACGAATCCGGGTGCTCGAGCCCGCTGGCTGGGTTACTGCCAGCGCCCAGCAAGCGACCGAACAACAGCCGCCTGAGTTCGACCAACTCGGCCCGCTGCAGATTGTCGAGCAGATCAGCCTGAACGCCCTGCGAGCCCTGATCCGGCGGTTCCAACCTGAACCATCCCCCGCGGCAGACGACTCCCACCGAATCCCGCCAGAATCCCTGCCTGCCGACGGGCTGACCCAAACCGGCGACGGGCAGCTCTGGCTGCAAGCAAGGGCGGAGGTATTTGGCGGCAGGACACTGGTTCTGGAACAGTCGCTGGACCAGCTATTGACCCTGTCAGGCTCTGCGCTGGGGTCGGTGCTGGCTCGCAGTTTACTGGTCATCAGCGGTCTGACCCTGGTGTTGCTGGGTTACGCCAGCTGGCTGTCCTGGCGCATCAGTCGGCTACAAAAGGCCGTCAGTGCCTGCGTGGATCACGACGGCAGGATCAGCGGAACCCTGCCCAGCGCCAGTGCCACGGACGAACTCGGCCAGCTCCAGAATCACTTCGCCCAGATGGTCGAGCGGTTGCAGGGTTACACCGGCTATCTGGAAAGCTTCTCGCGGCGCTTGTCCCACGAACTGAAAACACCGGTGGCCATCGTGCGCACCTCCGTGGACAACCTCGAGCATACCGAGCCCTCCGAGGACCAGCGCGCCTACCTGAACCGGATCAGCCAGGCCACCGGCAGGCTCAGCCATATCCTGCAATCCATGAGCGAAGCCTCGCGTCTGGAACAGAGCTTTGACCGGGCCGAACACGAACCTTTCGACCTGGCACAGGTGATTGCCGAAACAGCCAGGGCTTACCAGGCCATGGACAGCGCTCACCAGATCACCTACCAGGGACCGCCCGCCGGCTGCGATATGCAGGGCTCGCCCGAGTTACTGGTTCAGATGCTGGACAAGCTGGTGGACAACGCCCGGGATTTCACCCCGCCACAGGGACAGATTGAAATCCGCCTGAACCCCGACGAGGGCAGGAAGGTTTTCGAACTCAGCGTGTACAACGAAGGTTCGTCCCTGCCCGAGGACTTGTCCGGCGACATCTTCAGCCCCTTCGTGTCGGTGCGAAGCGACTCCCAGGAAGGCCACCTGGGTCAGGGGTTGCTGATCGTCCAGCTAATCGCAGAGCATCACGGGGGCCGGGTTGACGCAGAAAACGTGGATGGGGGCGTTTTGTTCCGGGTGATCCTGCCGGCGCATGCGTGAGAGGCTCGCTCGGGCAGGAATATGCTGGCCGCCTTGCTCAATTTGCCCAACTAATTCAACAAAAGCGGACATTCGTGACTCTTAATTTTGAGCCGTTTTTACCCCGGCTTTGACGATTGAAAAACCCCTTTTAATCGTTCAGCAGCCGGTCAAATGGACTCACTGTTCCGGCTCGCCGATCACCGATGATGTGGGTATAAATTTCCGTTGTTCGGATGTCGTTGAAGAGGATGAACTGGCGAACCCAAAAGAGATAGGTCTTTTCCGTTCTATAGCTGTATTGCCGAGTCCTGATTTCCCGGCGGATGGACTCCAGGAATGGTGATTTCGACACCGTTGCCCTCCATGGCTCCTGATGCTGTATGGATGTACAGTTACAATGAATTTCCTCCGTTTTTCGCAAGTTTCTTGCGGTTTTATTTGCAGAGCCATGCACGCTTTCCCCGAGAGCATTCCTATAGTTGATTGTTTTTAAACGAATAAAAATTACAGTGTCCGGTTTTTAACTTGCAGTAGTGTGCACGTTTTGCCCGATACACATTTTTTGCAGGACAGCGCGCCGGAAAATTCGTGCTGGTGTTCTTCTATCTCTATGAATTAGATTGGGAATTGGCGCTGTGAACCAGGTTTGGGCGGGACGCTGGCGTTACGGTTTAATGCGAATTCAAACTAATAGGCTGTTAAAGGCTAAAGGGAGTTTTCGGTGAGCAAGGAAGACCTATCCCCAGAAGACCAAGCCTACTACAAGCGGCTTGAGTTCAAGCCGTTACGAGTATTGCTGTATCTGCTGGCAGTAGTTTATTTGGTGTTTGTTTATGCGGTCGGTGGTTCCCAATTCAGTGGAGCCTTTTTCAGTGGCGTGGTCGGAACCTTTGTTCTGATTCAGGGTATCGATCTCTCTCATAGACGACTGATCGTCATTGGCGGATTCCTGACAGTTGTGAGCGCCTTCCAAACAATATTGTCGGTGCTGTAGCGACTATCTAGCGCCCATTGCAAAAGCCTTTAACAAGCAGTTGTAGTACGTTTCGGGCCTGGTGGCCCTGCACCGGACGCCCTTATCAGGGCGCCGCTAAACAAAAGCGTTAAATAATAAAGAGACTATGAACCTAGAAACTCGCAAAGTTTTTGTCGATACGCAGTCTTTTATCAAACTTGGATTGAATTTCAGTCATCCGGCGCTGCTTTCTTTTGGCCGTTTGTGCAGCAATGGCAGTTTAATGCACCTCAGCACTAGCGTAGTCCAACGTGAAGTCGAAGCTAAAATCATCTCCTCGGTAGAGGACGGGTTAGCATCTCTGAGAAGTTTTCGACGAAAAGCAAAACTATTAGAAAAAATAGAAGATGAGAAAGTGAAGGGCCTTTTTGTGGATATAGATGAGAAAGAGGCAATTTCTAATGGGCTTGAGGTGTTTCATAAATTTATCAATTTTTCCAATACGGATGTGATTTCAATTGGAAATGTAAATCCTGATGATGTTTTTAATCTCTATTTTGAAACTCAGCCACCGTTTGGTAATGGGAAGAAGAAGTCAGAATTCCCAGATGCGTTTTCTATATATGCTATTTTGGGCGAAGTTGGTGACGACAAAGTTTATGTTGTCTCAGATGATGGTGATTTAAAATCGCTTTGCTCCATTCACGATAACTTGATTAGTGTTGAAACGCTAGAAAGGCTTCTTGATATATATAACGTTCATGAGTCGGCAGTCGCAGATGCTATAAAGACCTACATGGCGTCGGTTGAGACCGATATTAAGGAAAGTATCGAGAGCGCAATAAATGACTCTTGGGGGTACAACGAAGCGCCCTGGGAAGACTCAGAAGTAGAAGAGCTTCAGGCAATGATGGTTCACGATTTCGAGCCCCTTGTAGTGCGCGTTGATGAGGATGAGTGTTTGGTCACATTCGATGTTGACGTTGATCTAGACTACACAGTTTATGGCCCTGACTTCCTAAACGGAGTATATAACAGTGAAGAAGGTCATATGTGGGCTTTTGATACCACCTCGCATTCCGGCAGCGCGACGAGAACATTCACGGTGGAGATGAAATATTCTTATTCAATACGTGATGAAAAAGTTGATGATATCGATCAAATTGATTTTTCCGTGGTTGGACTTTCAGATGGCATTCCTGTTTATGTAGACGAACAGGGGTAAAAATTTAAGAGTTGGGTGAATATTTAACAAGTGCGTCAACGGGACCGGTTTGTTCCGCTGCGCTCCACAAACTGGCCCGTTACGCCAGCGTTAAGCAGCAGAGGAAATTGGTGCAACTGTCAAAGCAGGAAGTAGAAGTTGTAATTGAAGACATAGAGTACCTCCGTGATCAATGGGCCGAAGGCGCAACGGACCCTGAACTTCGTCGTGGGTCAGCGATTCTTAGGAGGTTAGTGGTTGAGAAATATCTGGGTCACGCATGGAGAGCAATGGGTCATGAGAAAGACCCAAAGATTCAAACTACGGACCTCGATTTTGGCTTCAATGGCATCGACTATGCAGAAATAGAGTGCGCTCTTGCGGGAGGAGCTCTGAGTCACGGTGTTTACGCTGCTTGCATGTGTATAAACAAAGGAGGTACTGCTCCAGAAATGCAGGATGGTTTTTTAGAACGTGAACTAGGTCTGTCCAATTATGACTCAAGCACATGCGCCATCATCAAAGGATCAGTTATTACCAGAAGTGAACTGATTAAATATATGGCCAATGTAAAAGGTGGCGTGCATCTGGGCTCAAGTCGAGCAAGGAAGAAAGAGCAGGAAATTATCAAGAGAGTTGCGAAACTAGAAGGTAAATTTAATGCGTTCAACTCCGATGGTCTCTTCTTTGAAACGTTATCTATTGGCCAAAGTATTGCCAAGTCACCAGATGTGGTTCAGCTTGTACATGAATTCAGGCAAGGCGCTTAACAAATTGTTGTAGTTCGTTTCGGCCTGTGGCCTGCACCGGACGCCCCTGACGGAGCGCCGCTAGACAAAAGCGTTATGAATCCTCAGGGAGAACCCCATGCTCGAATTGAGACCTAATTGCGAGTGCTGTGACAAGGATTTGCCACCGGATTCCACTGAGGCGGTCATCTGCACATTTGAATGCACCTTCTGCGACTCTTGCGCGTCTGGTGTTTTGGGAAATCAGTGTCCCAACTGCGGTGGTAATTTCTCGTCGCGTCCAGTTCGTCCAGCATCACTGCTCGGCAAATACCCAGCGTCAACGCAACGTGTGGTAAAGGCCGATGGTTGCAGTGCTAATTCATAACACCCGACTGCGGCCGCCAGGTCCGAATGTCCGCTTTGCGACCTATCGGACAATAAATAGTCAAACTATGCCGCCCCAACAGCGCGTAAATACCACCACCCAGCGGCGCCAAAAGGTTCTGTTCCAGGTCATCCCCCTCAGGCGCCGCTGAACATCAATCAGCCCGAACCTCAGTCGGCCCGATGATCGTAGGTGGCGTTCAGTCGTGACGCCAGATAATCGGCGAAGGCAATGGGCTCGTACTTGGGGGTGTCGTCTGGCGCGATGTCCCGTGGGTCCACCACCGATTCCGGCCCCACTTCCAGGAAGAATGGGATGGAATAGCGCTCGCTTTCAGGTGGGCGCACCCGGTGCGGGGTGGATACATACACGTCGTTGCTCCAGCGCATCAGGCAGTCACCGATGTTGCAGACAAAGGCGCCCGGTACGTGGGGTGCCTGAATCCATTCGCCCTGACGATTGGACACTTCCAGGCCCGCCACTTTATCGGTCGCCAGGATGGTGATGTTGCCATAGTCGGTGTGGGTGCCTGCGCCACCGTCCTGCCTGTCGATCTGACCCGCACTGGCGGGGTAACGGAGCATGCGCAGGGTCGCGATCGGCTCTTTCAGATGAGGCTCGAAGAAGTCCTCGGGGCAGCCCAGATCGAGGCTCAGGCCCCGATGGATGACCCGCCCCATGTCCAGGCAGGCGTTGAAGTATTCCAGTGCACGCTCCCGCCAGCCGTCGATCTCCGGCCAGAAGTTCACACCGCGGAACGGTTTGCCCGCCAGCACATCCGGGTGATCGGCCGGGAAATCGGTACCAATGTTGAAGCCTTCCTTCATGTCCGCACCGGATTCCGGGTTGAGCTTCTCATCCGCCATCGCCACATAGCCCCGGTTATGGGGCGAGTTCTTGATGGACATGGCCTGCTTCTGGTCTTGCGGCAAGGCAAACAGCTGCCGGGCAAGTTCAAAGGCTCCCTCGGAAACCGACGCCGGGATACCGTGATCCTTCACGTAGAAAAAGCCGACCTCCCGGCAGGCACGGCCCAGTTCGGCGGCCGTTTCTTTGCGCTGCTCCAGGTCGTCGCTCATCAGGCCGGTCAGCGAAATGATGGGTAATGAAGACATTCAGGTTCTCCGGATGTTTCTGTTAATCAATTCATTGCAATTCGGGTGTGGGATAGGTCCCGGCAGGCCTGGTGCAGGGCCAGTCCCTGACTCTGGGCCTCGGTGATCAGAGTATGCTGGTTTACCTGCGTACTCTCACTGTCCTGGATCAAGCGGCGGCCATCGACCCAGACACCCGCCACGTTGCTCTTGTCGGCGGCAAACACCAGGTTCCAGAGCACATTTCCGCCCTGCTCGTTGACGCTGTAGGGCGTCAGGTTGGCCCGGTCCAGCCTTAGCAGCAGCAGGTCGGCCTTCTTGCCCACCTCAAGGGAACCCACTTCGTTATCTATTCCCAGGGCCCTGGCGCCATTGATGGTGGCCATCCGCAAAATCTGGTCCGCCGGCAGGGCCATGGCGTCCAGCCGGCTGGCCTTCTGGATCAGCGACGCAAACTTCATTTCCTCGAACAGGTTCAGGCTGTTATTGCAGACCGGGCCATCGGTACCCAACCCCACATTAATGCCGGCCGCCAGCATTTCCGGCACAGGTGCCACACCGCTGGCCAGCTTGGCGTTGGAAACCGGACAATGGGCAATGCTGGTTCCGGTGTCGGCGACCCGGGTAATTTCCTCCGGATTCAGCCAGACACAATGGGCCAGCAAGGTTCGCTCGCCAAGAATGCCGTAGCTGTCGAGCACCGCCAGGGATCGGCGACCAAACTCTGCGGTCACCGCCTGCTCTTCTTCCTTTTGCTCACAGGCGTGGGTGTGAATACCCACGCCGTATTCCTTGCTGAGCTGCACCGCCTCGCGGTAGGCGTCTTCGGTGCAGTAGAACAGGTGCTCCAGCCCCATCCATACCTTTACCCGCCCACTCTGGCTGTCGTGGTGGCTTCGGATCAGCCGGCGGTTTTCCTCCCGAGTTGAGAAGAAATCCTTACCAGGGCGGTCCGCCACATAGGGGGCCAGATGAACCCTGAGGCCCAGCTCGCCGGCCGCATCCGCGCAGCGGTCCATGTAGCGAAACATGTCCATCACACAGGTGGTGCCGGACTGCAGGGCCTCCAGGTAACACAGGCGCGCCGAGTGGTAGGCAAATTCCTCGGTCATTGCCCGGTGTTCCAGCTGGTACCACGGCAGCCAGTCCATCAGCTGCATGTTTTCGGTGACACCGCGCATCAGGCTTGAGTGGGAGTGACTGTCAATCAACCCCGGCATCAGGGCATGGCCGCGTCCATCCACAACCTCGCAGCCTTCAGGAATGGTGACCTCCCGATCATCGCCGGTCTGGGTGATGACACCGTTTTCCACAACCACGGTGCCATCCGGAATGACCCGGTTTTCCGGATCCACCGTGAACACAGCCGCGTGGCGAATGGCAAAGCTAGACATAGTTTCTCCTGATACTGACCGGGCTCATGCCCCGTCCGGCAAGACTGGAACGATGGGCTGGGAAAGAACATGCTCATCGCAATTGTTTCCCGGCCCCTGGCGATCCACCACCAGGTACTCCGAGTCCGGTTGCAGAGGCAGCAAGGGGGCGTGCCAGGTGCCAGCCAGGTAATTCACACCTTGATGGCCTTGAACCAGGAACGCCTTAACTCTGGATTCATCCAAATCTCCCGGCGGAGCAACAACCGCAAGAAACGGCTGCCCTCTGAGGGGTACGAAAGCCTGACTGCCCTGTGGATGCCGCTCCATCATGGTAATGACGAGGGGGTTCAGCGGCTGGCCGCGAAAGATGGACAGGATTCCCTGAGCCCCCTCCCCCAATGCTTCAACCTGCGCCAGGGCATGGAAGCGCTCGGTGCGACCCTGGTTGATGGGAAACGCCCTGGCGGCATCTTCCTCAATTACCTGACCAAAGGGTGCAAAGGCACTCGCCGTCAGTGGCTGAACCCAAAGCTCTCTGGGGTGGCTCATGGCACCGGCTTCCCGAACAAACGAAGCCGGCTGACGCCGCCATCCGGAATGATGTTAAAGCGGATGTGGGTGATGGGCCCCAGACTGTTCAGTGTGAGAAATTCGTGGACGCTGTCCGCAGTCAGCGGCTGCTCTTCCATCAGGGTATGCCAGAACATGCTCTGGGTTTTGATGGACTGCGGGGTGCCCGCGTCCACACAGGCAGCCTGGATGCTGCAGGCGGCCGGGAAGTTACCTTTGAAATGGGCGGTGTCCACTTCTATCCGCTGGGCGATGCCCTTGTGACCGAGTGCCAGAATGCACCAGTCGTTGCCCGGCTCCCGCCGGCGACGGGTTTCCCAGCCATCCCCCATGTTCACGCCACGGCCCGGTCGCAGGAGTTTTCGGGGCTCGCCGTAATGGGCATCGCTCCACGCCACCTGGTCGGCCCCGTGCTCCAGCGCCAGCAGGTTCAGAGTCTCACTGACAGCCAGCCCGGACCAGTCACAGAAGGCTTTGCCATACACCCGCAGGCGCGCCATGCCACCGTCGGGGTAGAGATGCAGGCGCACATGGGTGCAGGGCTGATTGAAGCGAATCTCGCAAAACCGGTGATCGTTACCGTTCAACTCGGTCGCTGGCACCAGTGTCTGCCAGTCAGCGTGTTCATCGGGGTCGCCATCCGGGCAATAGCAGCCCTCCAGGGCCGCCGCCGGGGGAAAGTTACCGGTAAAGAAGCTGGTATCGAAATCCACGCCCGTCAGGATGCCGGGCAGTGCCAGACGTATTACGCACCAGTCGTGCCCCGTGGTGCGACGGCGGCGGGTTTCCCAGCCATCCATCCACTTGCCGTGATCGTCATATTTGTCCGGGTAGAACACCGGCTGACCGGGGTTCAGCATGCGCTCCCGAGGCGCAAAGAACTCGTCGGTCACCCAGAGCACCTCAGCACCAAGGCTGGCGTCGGCCAGGTTCAGGCCCTGGCGGGTAAAGTCGGGGCCTTCAACGGCAGGAGCCACCACAAAATCACTCATTCTTTGTCTCCCGGGTCAGTCAGGCTGGTAAGGGTGTACCTTTTTCCAGTGGCGGGCGATATCGATACGACGGCACACCCAGACCTGTTCGTGGGACTGGATGTAATCAAGGAAACGTTGCAGTGCCCGGAATCGGCCGGGACGACCCACAAGCCGACAGTGCAGCCCGACCGACATCATTTTCGGGCTCTCGGCCCCCTCTTCGTAAAGGACGTCGAAGCTGTCCCGGAGGTACTGGAAGAACTGCTCTCCGGAATTGAAGCCCTGGGGCGAGGCGAAGCGCATGTCGTTGGCATCCAGAGTATAGGGCACGACAAGATGCGGTTTTACCGCCCCCTCCGACGTTTCTACCGTCGTCCAGAAGGGCAGATCGTCACCGTAGTAGTCGCTGTCGTATTCGAATCCGCCCTGCTCGACCACCAGCCTGCGGGTATTGGGACTGTCACGCCCGGTGTACCAGCCCAGGGGAGGCTCGCCGGTCAAACGGGTATGCTGCTCAATAGCCGCCTGCAGGTATCGACGCTCGCCGGACTCGCTCATGTCCTGATAGTGGATCCAGCGTAACCCGTGACAGGCAATCTCGTGGCCATCGTCCATGAACGCCTTGACGACGTCGGGATTTCGGGCCATGGCCATGGTGACACCGAACACGGTCAGCGGCAGTCCGCGCCGGCGAAACTCCCGCAAAATCCGCCAGACGCCGGCACGAGAGCCGTATTCGTACATCGACTCCATGCTCATGTGCCGGTCCCGGTAAGCCTCGGCACCAATGATCTCGGACAGGAAGGTTTCCGAGTGCTCGTCACCGTGCAGCACACAGTTCTCGCCGCCCTCTTCGTAATTCAGGACAAACTGGACGGCGATCCGGGCCTTACCCGGCCACTGGGCATGGGGCGGCTGGGCGCCGTAGCCCAGCATATCCCGCGGATAGGAGTACTCTTCATTCATGCTGGTTTCTCAAGGCCGCAGCCACGCAGGATGACGTCAATGAGGAACTCGGCAGCGTGATCAAAATCCCGTTGCTCATATTCTGCCTTGTTCTCCACCATCAGGATCTGCACCTGGAAGTCGGCGTAATGTTGGGTGGATGACCAGATCAGGAAAATCAGCTGCACCGGATCCACCGGCGCCATTCTGCCCTCGTCGATCCACTGCTGGATAACAGCCGCCCTGCCCCGGACCCACTCCCGCAGATCCGTTCGCAGGTGATCCATCAGAAACGGTGCGCCCTGAATGATTTCGGTGGCAAACAGACGCGATGCCAACGGAAATTGCCGGGACATTTCCACCTTGGCGCGGATGAAGCTGGCCAGTGCCCTGGCCGGATCGTCCTCGGGGCGAATATCGGAAAACACCTGGTTCCAGCGCCCCAGAATGTCATCAAGCATCGCGCTGTATATCCGGTCCTTGTTACTGAAATAGTACAGGACGTTGGATTTGGGCAGGTCTGCCCTTTCCGCGATGCTCTGGATCGTCGCCCCCTTGTATCCGTGGAGGGCGAACTCCTGTTCGGCTGCCTGCAGAATCTTTTCCCGATTCCGCTCGCGGATTCTGCCCGGTCGGTACTTACGTCCGTTACCCCCGATATCATCGGGGGTGTCGAGGCCGGCATCGGCAACTGAATGATCGGTCATGACATTCTCACCCGTCGTCCATGTCGTCGGGAATCCGGCTGATGAAACCGGCCGGATTCCCTGGCCAGATCAGAAGTGGAACTGAGCCAGCGCACTGATGGAACTCTGGGTGTCGATCAGCTCATCACCCAGACCATACTTGTTGTTCCAGTACTGATACTCAATGCCCGCATAGAGCACGCCCGGCGCGCCCCAGAAATTGCTCACGTCCAGCTTGACCTGCGGCACGAACTGGAACTCGGATTCGTGGTCATCTTCGGCGGTAGACCAGTCGATGTAGCCATCCACCAAGAACCTGGCCGGGCCTACTGCGAAGGGCGCAGCCCAGGCGACGGTCAGCTGGAGGTCATCGCTGATCTGCTCGTTATCCACGTAATAGAAGCCGGTGGTGAAGAACAGGAAGCCCGGCAGGTCCCATGCCAGACCGACGCCTGCCATGTAGTTGTCTACCTCTGTACTGCCGCCGAACTCGTACTGAGCACCCAGGAACACATCCTTCACCGCTCCGGCACTGAGGTCGGCGCCGGTCAGCCAACTGCCGCTCAGCGTCGGCGCGAATTCGCCGTAGGTTTCGTCTTCGTCCGCAATGTCACCCTGACCCTGAGTGCGGTCGATGAAGAAGAAGGTGCCACCCCAGTTGTGGGCGGTAGCATTTTCAAAGGTGAACACGGTCGCTTCGACTTCTTTGCCACCGTTACCGGCAGGATCGAACTCGACGCCCTGGTACTGGTCACTGTGCAGAAGACTAATACTGGACCCGCCAAAATACTTCTCGGCGTAAGCAGAAGGTGCAACAGCAGCCGCGACGCAACCGGCAATGAGTGTCTTACGAAATGCAGTCATGGAAATTCCTTGGTAATTACTGTCTGTTGGAGTCGTTGTTGGGCTCGCACTTTCTTATTGTCAGTGGCTTGGCCGGTAGGGCTGGCCAAGCGAAAGAGGGGTGTTCAACCGGGTACGCGCCGGGTCCCAGGACAACAGAACCAGCATCAGAATCGTGACCACATAAGGCAGCATCGCCAGCAGTTCGGTGGGGCTGTTCCAGCCCAGCCCCTGCAGCACCAGATGCAGGATACTGGCGGCGCCAAACAGATAGGCGCCCAGCAGCAGGCGGCCCGGGCGCCAGGTGGCAAAGACCACCAGCGCGAGGGCGATCCAGCCCCGGCCAGCCGTCATGTTCTCGGTCCACATCGGGGTGTAAGCCAGTGACAGGTAGGCACCGGCCAGACCAGCCATACCACCGCCAAACGCCACCGCCATGTAACGCACGGCCTGCACCTTGAGTCCGTTTGCGTTAGCCGCGTCGGGATCTTCACCCACGGCCCGGAGAATCAGCCCGCCTCGTGTACGACTGATAAAGAACGCAACACCCGCACAGGCAATGAAGGACACATAGACCAGCGGATCCTGATCAAACAGAACCCGGCCAATCACCGGAATATCACTGAGCACGGGTATGGCGACACGGGTAAACCCTTCAATGGAGTTGCCCACAAAGCCAGAACCTACGAAGGCACTCAGGCCCGTGCCGAAAATGGTCAGGGCCAGCCCGGCGGCATACTGGTTAGCCGCCAGGGTTATCGCCATGAAGCCAAAGAAAAGTGACATGGCCACCCCGGTGGCAATGGCCGCAATCAGGCCAACCAGCAAGCTACCGGAGCTCAACGCGGCAATAAAGCCTGCCACCGCCCCCATCAGCATCATGCCTTCCTGGCCCAAGTTCAGAATCCCCGAGCGCTCACAAATCAATTCACCCAGCGCAACCAGCAGCAGGGGGGTACCCGCGACCACGGTGGCAGCGAGGATATTGGTCAACATTTCCATCTCAGGCCTCCCCGGCTGCAGTAGATGGTGTCATCACTTTCGACTCACGGGCGCGGTGCCGGAATCGAATCCGGTAATGGATCAGCGCGTCACAGGTGAGCAGATAGAACAGCAGCAGTCCCTGGAACAGGCCGGTCACCGCCTTGGGCATGTTCATGGCGATTTGCAGCATTTCGCCACCCAGGAAGGTCAGTGCCAGTAGCGCACTGGCTGCGATGATGCCGAGGGCGTGCATGCGCCCGAGGAACACGACAATGATCGCGGTATAGCCATAACCCGGAGAGACTTGCGGAACCAGCTGACCGATGGGCCCGGTTACCTCCGAGGCGCCGGCCAGACCGGCTGTGGCACCACCGACCAGGAAGGCAAGCCAGGTCAGCCGCCGGGCACTGAAGCCGGCAAAATCCGCAGCACGGTGATCCTGCCCGATGACGTTGAGCTGAAAACCAACAAAACTGCGGGCGAACATCACCCAGACCGCCACCGCAGCCAGCAAGCCAAACGCCAGACCGATGTGCAGCCGGGTCCCGGGTATCAGAGCCGGCAGGAGCGAGGAATCACCGAACATCACGGACTGGGGGAAGCCAAAGCCGTAAGGGTCTTTCAGCGGACCATGCACCGCATACAGCAGGAAGTTCAGGGCAATGTAGTTGAGCATGATGGTTGTCAGGATTTCATTGCAGTGCAGGTGGGTCTTGAGACCGGCGGCAATGGCCGCCCACAGGACGCCAGCCAGCACACCCGCCAGCAGAACCAGAGGCAGGACCCAGAAACCATCGGCCTCCAGGAACTGCACGGCGACCACACTGGCCCCCAGCGCTCCCATGAGGAAGTGCCCTTCCGCACCGATGTTCCAGAGCCTTGCCCGGTAACAGACGGTCAGACCGGCCGCGCACAGAAGAAGCGGTGCCATCTTGAGGCCAAGTTCCGCCAGCCCGATCACATCGCTGATGGGGGTAATGAAGAAGAAACGCAGACCTTCGACCGGGTCCCTGCCCATGGCTAGGAACAGGACGAAGCCGGTAATCACGGTCAGCACCAACGCCAGCACGGGCGAGGCCCAGCGCATCAGTGCGGAATCAACGGGACGACGCTCAAGCTGCAACATGGCTGGCCTCCTCGGATCCGAACTCACCCGCCATCCATTGCCCCAGCTGCTCGATACTCAAATCCGACGCCTCGGCAAGGGGCGATAGCCGGCCGCCACACAGGGCGCCCATGCGATTACAGAGCTGATACAGCTCGTCCAGATCCTCGGAGATCAGCAGAATCGCCGCACCTTCATCCCGCAAGCGTATCAGCGCTTCATGAATGGCCACGGCCGAGCCGACATCCACGCCCCAGGTCGGGTGGGAGGCCACCAGCAGCTTGGGATTCTGCAGCGCTTCGCGACCAATGATGTATTTCTGGAGGTTGCCGCCGGACAGGCTGCCGGCGGTGCTGGTTTCGCCATTGCAGCGGACATCAAAACGATCGATGACGTTGCGGCAGAATTCCCGGACCCGACCGAACCGGATCATGCCTTTCTGGACAAGGCCCTGTCCGGACGCCGTCAGCAAGGCGTTATCCGCCAGCGTCATGCCCGGTACCGCGCCACGACCGAGGCGCTCTTCCGGCACAATAGCAACACCACTGCCCCGGCGCTGATCCGGGGTCAGCGTTTCAATGCGCCGGCCATCAAACTCCAGGCTGCCGGCATCCACCCGCACCTCGCCGGACAGCGCTTTGAGCAACTCGTCCTGTCCATTTCCTGCCACGCCGGCAATACCGACGATCTCACCCCGGCGTAAATTGAAGCTCACCTTGTTCAGACTGGTGCCAAAAGGGTCATCGCATCGCCAGCTCAGGTTTTTCGCCTCCAGCAGCAGCTCGCCCGGCTGTGCGCTGGTGACCCGGGTCGAAATGGGGGTGTCCTCCCCCACCATCAAGCGGGCTATGTCGGTGGCTGAGATTTCGGCCGGACGGCAGTCGCCACTGACCCGCCCGTGCCTCAGAACCGTGGCGTTGTCACACAGGGCCCGAACTTCTTCGAGCTTGTGGCTGATGAACAGGATGCTGCAGCCCTCGGCAGACAACTTCCTCAGCGTGGCAAAGAGCGTGGTCACTTCCTGCGGCGTCAGAACGGACGTGGGCTCATCCAGGATCAGGAGCGTACTTTCCTGGATCAGGCAGCGAACAATCTCAACCCGCTGACGCTCCCCGACCGACAGGGTGCTCACGTAACGCCGGGGGTCCAGTGCCATGCCGTAGTGTGCGGAGACCTCACGGATTCGCTCTTCCAGTTTCGCCCGGTCCCGTGCTTCGTATGCGGGTAACCCAAGGGCTATGTTTTCCGCCACCGTCAGGGTTTCAAACAGGGAGAAGTGCTGGAACACCATGCCGATGCCCATGCCCCGGGCTTCCGCCGGGTTGGCAACCTGCACCGGCTTGCCGTTCCAGAACATTTGCCCTTCGTCCGGCTGGACAAGGCCGTAGATGACTTTCATCAGCGTACTCTTGCCGGCACCGTTCTCGCCCAGCAAGGCATGTATCTCACCCGCTTCCACAATCAGGTCTATACCATCGTTCGCCCGGCAGCCCGGATACTCCTTGACGATGTTTTCCAGTTTCAGGCGCTGTGTCGCGCTCATAAAGAACCCCGCGGTATTCCTGCTTCTCTTTTGGCCCAAAAGAAACTGACCAATCAATCAATATTTAGTCAGTCAGCAATAAACTTGCCAATTAAGCGACGGCATTATAAATGATGGGACTGAACCGATTGGTCAGTTTTTTGCAACTAAACTTTAAGAGACAGGGACAGCCCGACGGATAGTCCAGACACGGCCCCTGAAACAGTGTGATGCCGGAGAGAACCGTGATTGAATTCCTTCTGAACGGTCGAATGGAAAAAGTTGACCAAGCCGACCCAAACTTGAGCGTTCTTGAGTGGCTGCGCACCAAAATGCGGCTCACGGGCACGAAGGAAGGCTGTGCCTCCGGTGATTGCGGCGCATGCACTGTCATTACCGGAACTCCTGACCAAGCCGGCAAGATTCACTATCAGGCGATTAACAGCTGCATCACGTTACTGGGCAGCCTGCACGGCAAAGAACTGATCACGGTGGAAGCCTTTCAGCAGGAGCCCGGCCATCCGGCTCAGACCTGCATGATGGAAAAACACGGGGCCCAGTGCGGTTTCTGTACACCGGGCATCATCATGTCTCTGATCGCGTTACACGCGAACCACCAGTCAGCCACACCGGACGACCACAAACTGCTGGAAGCCTTGTCGGGCAATCTTTGCCGCTGCACTGGCTACCGTCCCATCGTGGATGCCGGACGCGATGCCATGGTTCAGGCGTGGAGCCCGGACGCTTCGCATCCCGCGGCAGGCCTGAAAGGCGATCGCTCAGCCGATGCCTTGGCCAGTATCCACACCGGCGGCATTACCCTGAAGGCGGCGAACGACGGCCCCCGCTTCGATGCACCCGCCAGCCTGGCCGAACTCCGTGAGCTACGTTCCCGATTCCCTGAATCCCGCCTTGTGGCGGGCAGTACCGATCTGGCTCTGGAAATCACCCAGCAACTTCAAACCCTCGATCACCTCATCAGCGTAGAACGGGTGCACGAACTCAACGGCTGCACCCGGGACAACGACGAACTGGTGATCGGCGCCGCCACACCCTACGAGGCATTCCGCAAGCCCTTGTCGGAGCTCTGGCCCGCCTTCGATCCGATGCTGGAGCGCCTGGGCTCGTTACAGATCCGGAACCGGGGCACCCTGGGCGGAAACATTGCCAATGCATCCCCCATCGGAGACATGTCCCCGCCCTTGATCGCCCTGGCCGCCACACTGGTTCTGGACGGCCCGGACGGAGCACGGAAACTGCCGGTGGAAGCCTTCTTCCATGACTACAAGCAAACCGATCTCAAGCCCGGGGAGTTCATCCACTCGATACGAATTCCGGTGCCGAAGCCCGGCGAAAAACTCTTCATTTACAAAGTATCCAAACGCCTGGATGACGACATTTCTGCGGTACTCGGCGCCTTCAAGATCAACTTGGAAGCCGGCATCGTCAGCGACTGCCGGCTGGCGTTCGGCGGCATGGCCGCAACCCCCGCACGGGCACGGGAGGCCGAAGCGGCACTCCGTGGTGCCCGCTGGGACGAGGCCAGCGTAAAAGCCGCTGCCGAGGCACTTGGCCGTGATTTCAACCCTCTGAGCGATGTCCGCGCGTCCGCAGCTTATCGTTTGCAGGTCGCGGGCAACCTGCTTCAACGCGCGCTGCTGGCTTCGGACCCCCTTGTCCGCGATGCTCTGACGGTGACCGACTATGCGTAGACTACCCCTCAATACCCCGACACCGCGTCACAGCGCCAAAGGGCTTGCAGGCCAGGGCGCCAGGCACGACAGTGCGTGGAAACACGTGAGCGGACAGGCCCGTTACATCGACGACCTGCCCGAACCACAGGGATTGCTGCACGCAGCGGTTGGCCACAGTGAACAAGCCCACGCCAGGATTGTGTCCATAGATCTGGAGGCGGTTCGCCAGTATCCGGGCGTGGTTGCGGTCATCACCGCCGGCGATGTCCCCGGCCACCTGGATATCGGCCCGGTGTTTCCCGGCGATCCGGTACTGGCCGACGACCTTGTGGAACACATTGGCCAGCCGATTTTCGCGGTCGCCGCCACCTCCCATGACGCAGCGCGCAAGGCCGCTCGCCTGGCGAAGGTCGAATATGAACCGCTGGCAGCAGCGGTGACGGTCGAGCAGGCTCTGGACGCACAACTGTTTGTGCGGCCCGCCCAGACCCAGTGCCGGGGCAATCCGGATACCGCCCTTGCCGGTGCGCCGAACCGGCTTCAGGGCCATCAGCGTGTCGGCGGCCAAGAGCACATGTACCTTGAAGGTCAGGCGTGCCTGGTGGAACCCACCGAGGACCGGGGGGTGTTCGTGCACACCTCCAGCCAGCATCCCTCCGAGGTGCAGAAACTGGTGGCTGAAGTGCTGGGCCTGCCGATTCACGAGGTCCAGGCCGAAGTCCGGAGAATGGGTGGCGGTTTCGGCGGTAAGGAAACCCAGGCCGCCGCGCTTGCCTGTGTCGCGTCGCTTTTGGCCAGGGCCACCAACCGACCGGTGAAGTACCGGCTGTCCCGTGGGGATGACATGATCCAGACCGGGAAACGCCACGACTTCCTGAACACCTACGACATCGGCTTCGATAACGACGGCACCATCAGGGGTGCCGATATTATGGTCGCAGCCCGCTGTGGGTATTCGCCCGACCTGTCTGACGCCATCGTCGACCGCGCCATGTTCCATGCCGATAACGCCTATTTCCTGGATCAGGCGCGTGTCACCGGCCACCGCTGCAAGACCCACACGGTCTCCAACACTGCCTTCCGCGGTTTTGGCGGACCTCAGGGCATGATGATCATCGAGCAGGCCATGGACGATATTGCCCGCCATCTTGGCCAGGACCCGCTCGATATCCGAAAACGTAACCTGTACCGCCCCGGCCGGGCTACCACCCATTATGGCCAGACCATCGAGCAGCATGTTCTGCCCCAGCTTCTGGAGCGACTGGAAGCCAGTTCCGATTACCGCCAGCGGCGGTCCGACATCGAGGACTTCAACCGCACAAGCCCGGTGCTCAAGCGTGGCCTGGCGCTGACCCCGGTCAAGTTCGGCATTTCCTTTACCGCCAAGCACCTGAACCAGGCCGGCGCGCTGGTGCACGTCTACACCGACGGCAGCATTCACGTGAACCACGGTGGCACGGAGATGGGCCAGGGACTCTACATCAAGGTGGCCCAGGTGGTGGCTTCTGCCTTCCAGGTGGATATCGATCGAGTCAAAGTCTCCGCCACACGCACCGACAAGATCCCCAACACATCCCCGACGGCCGCGTCCTCCGGCTCCGACCTGAATGGCATGGCGGCCCTGAATGCCTGCGAGAAGATTCTCGATGGTCTGATCCGGTTTGCCAGCGATCACTGGTCAGTCGCACCCGACGACGTGGTATTCGGGGAAAACCGGGTACGGGTGGGGAAGCTTTCGGTCCCTTGGGCGGAGTTTGTCCAGACCGCCTACATGAACCGGATCCCTCTCTCGTCCTCTGGCTTCTACGCGACGCCAAAGATTCACTACGACCCCAGCACCGGCACCGGTCGCCCGTTCCTGTATTACTCCCACGCGGCGGCCTGTTCGGAAGTGGTGTTGGATACCCTGACCGGCGAGTACCGGGCCATCCGGACCGACATCCTGTTCGACGCCGGCCGCTCCCTGAACCCAGATATTGACCTGGGCCAGATCGAAGGCGGCTTCGTCCAGGGCATGGGCTGGCTGACCACCGAGGAGCTGGTCTACAGCGACGAAGGCCGTCTGCTCACCACCGGCCCGGCCACCTACAAGATTCCGGCGGCGTCCGACTGCCCGCCCGATCTGCGAGTCACTTTGCTGGAGAACAGCCCCAACCACGAGGCCACCGTGTTCCACTCCAAGGCCGTCGGCGAACCCCCACTGATGCTGGCCATCTCGGTCTGGAGCGCCCTTCGCGATGCGGTGTCCAGTCTCACGGACTACCGTTTCAGCCCGCCTCTGGACGCCCCGGCAACGCCCGAGCGTGTCCTGGCTGCCGTCAACGCGAGCAAAGCCTGGCTGACCGACCGGAAGGAGAGTGCGTAATGGAACGTCGTCTGAACTGGTACCAGGCCGTGGCGCAGTGCGAAGCCCGGGGTGAGCCCTATGTGCTGGTTACCGTGCTTGGCGTCACCGGCTCGGTCCCCCGGGAGCCGGCCAGCAAGATGGTGGTGACCGGCGAACACTGTTACGACACCATCGGCGGCGGTCACCTAGAGTATCGAATTTGCGCTCAGGCCCGGGAACGCCTCGCCCGCCGGGATTACACCAGTGAACTGGCTCATTTTCCCCTCGGCGCCCGCCTTGGCCAGTGCTGCGGCGGCAGTGTATCGGTCCTGCTGGAAGCCCAGCCCGGCTGCGAACAGGAACTGGTGATCTTCGGCGCCGGCCATGTGGCCCGGGCCCTGGTATCCATACTCGGGGAGCTCCCCTGGCGGGTAACCTGGGTGGATGAGCGGGCGAACCAGTTCCCGGCACAAATTCCCGACAATATTCACATTCACCACACCGATGATCCGGTGGGTGACGCGCCCGCACTCTGCAGCGGCAAACAGGCGCTGATCCTGACCCACAAGCACCAGCTGGATTTCGATCTCTGCCGCGCCCTTCTCACCGCCGGAAACTGCGCGGGCATTGGGCTGATCGGCTCCGACACCAAGGCCGACCGTTTCCGCCAGCGGCTCGATCACCGCGGTTTCAGCCCCGAACAGATCCGTACCGTCCGCTGCCCCGTGGGCCGCACCGACATTCCGGGCAAGCGCCCCATGGAAGTAGCCGTGTCCATTTGCGCGGAGCTGCTGACACTTGGTGCAAATCCGGGTCAGCCGTCCTCGCGGCGTGGGCTGCCGTGGAAGGAACTGCGTGGCCTGATTCAGAACGACGATGCCGGAGAACTGCAGGAATGAGCCTCAAGGAACTCAACCTCGCGCCACACGAACAGGCCTATGACCTGTTTCAGTCGTGCTGTGCCGCACCCGGCTGGATTCAGGGCATGATCGACGGTCGCCCCTACGCCAGCCGGGACGACATGATCGACCACTGCCAATCGCTCTGGCCCACCCTTTCCGAAGCCGACTGGCTGGCGGCCTTCGAAGCTCACCCGAAGATCGGTGACGTAAACAGTCTGCGCGCCAAATACGCCAACACCAAAGCGCTGGCCAGCGGCGAGCAGGCCGGTGCCAAGTCGGCACCCGATGAGATTCTGGCCCGATTGAAAACGGGCAACGACCAGTACCTGGAGAAATTCGGCTTCATTTTCATTGTCTGCGCCACGGGAAAATCCGCCATGGAGATGCTCACCCTGCTCGAAGCCCGGCTACCGAACACCCGGCAAGAAGAGCTGAAAAACGCCGCGAAGGAACAGGCCAAGATAACGGAACTGCGACTGGAGAAACTGGTATGACCGCCAAAAGCCCGATTACGACCCACATACTGGACCTTGGCAGCGGCAAACCCGCCACCGGTGTGACCGTCGTGCTGTATCGAGTCACTGAAGCCCGGGAGCAGCTGGTTGCCACTGGCCGGACCAATAACGACGGCCGCATTACCGACTGGTTTGCTAGCGACCTCGAAGCCGGCCAGTATCGCCTGAGGTTCCAGACTGGCGAGTGGTATCAGGCACAGGGGCTCGACACCTTTTTCCCGGAGGTAAACCTGGATTTTCAGGTCAGCGACACCGGGGCCCATTACCACGTTCCCCTGCTGCTCAACCAGTGGGGCTACTCGACCTACAGGGGGAGCTGATGGCCAACACAGCCCCTCTCCCCCTGCCCGAAGGCATCGAGGCCCATCGCGGTGCGGTACTTCACTTCCTGGACGATCCCGGTAATGACAGTGACCCGGCCAGTGGCAGCATTGAATACTTCGAGGACGGCCTGCTGCTCGTTCACGACGGCAAGGTGGCAATGGTGGGCGACGCCGAGGCACTGCTTCCCCGGCTGCCGAACGCAACCAGACTGACCGACTGGGACGGTGGCCTGCTCATGCCCGGGTTTATCGATACCCACGCGCACATGCCCCAGCTTCCGGTTATGGCCAGTTACGGCACCCAGCTTCTGGACTGGCTGGAAAACTACACCTTCCCCCACGAGAGCCGCTTTGCGGACCGGGACTGGGCCCGGACACAGGCCGATCAATTTATCCAGCTCCTGCTGGCCCATGGCACCACGTCGGGCCTGATCTTCTGTACCTCTCATCCGGCGTCCGTGGATGCCCTGTTCGAGGCGGCCGAGCACCAGGGTATGGCCATGAGCGCCGGCAAGGTGATGATGGACCGGCATGCCCCCGACACGCTGACCGACACGGCTCGATCGAGTTATGACGACAGCCTGGCACTGCTGGAAAAATGGCATAACCGTGGGCGACAGCGTTACGCCATCACCCCGCGCTTTGCCGCCACCTCCAGTCCGGAACAACTGGAACTGGCCGGCCAGCTTGCACAGGCTCACACGGATGTCCTGGTACAAACCCACTGGGCGGAGAACGAGGGCGAAATCCAGTGGACCCGGGAGCTGTTCCCGGATCGCTCCAGTTACCTCGACGTCTACGACCATTATGGCTTGCTCGGCGCCAACACTGTGCTCGCCCACGGCATCCACATCAACGATCGCGACCGCCAGCGCCTGACCGAAACCGGCAGCCGTATTGCTTTCTGCCCCACGTCCAACACCTTCCTTGGCAGCGGCCTGTTCGATCTGGCGAGTGCCCGTTCCGCTGGGGTGAAGGTCGGACTGGCGTCTGACGTGGGCGGGGGCACCAGCCTGTCCATGCTGGCCACCATGGCGGAAGCGTACAAAGTGTGCCGGCTGCGGGGCCAGACACTGACGCCCTGGCAGGCGTTCTACCTGGCGACACTGGGAAACGCCCGGGTCCTGCATCGGGACCAGGAGTTTGGTAACTTCCGCGCCGGTCAGCAGGCAGATTTCATTGTGCTGGACCAGAGCGCATCACCCCTGCTGGCCATGAAAGCGCCCTACTGCCAGACGCTGGCCGAGACCCTGTTCAATCTGATGATCCTCGGTGACGACCGGGCCATCGCGGCAACGGCCATCAGCGGCACCATCCGGTATCACCGGGCTACTGCGGCTCTTCCCGAATCGTCGTCCATTCCGGCAGCCACTGAGTACCCACAAGGAATTTGAGTGATGGAAGCGTACCTCTACGAGTGGCTGGGGTTGATCGTCCGCTGGCTACACGTCATTTTCGGCATTGCCTGGATCGGGGCGTCGTTTTATTTCGTCTGGCTGGACAACAATCTCCGGGAGCCGCCGGAATGGAAGAAGCAACAGGGCATCAAGGGGGATCTCTGGGCCATCCATGGGGGCGGTATCTACGAAGTGGCCAAGTACCACCTTGGCCCCGACCAGATGCCCACGCAGCTGCACTGGTTCAAGTGGGAAGCCTACAGCACCTGGCTCAGCGGCATGGCCCTGTTGGTTCTGGTGTACTACCTGGGCTCAACCGGTTACCTGATTGATCCCGCCAGGGCCGACATATCCACCACCACCGGTATCGTGATTGGACTGGGCACGCTGGTCGCTGTTATGGCCGTCTACGAAGCCATGATCAGAAGCCCCCTGGCCGATAATGGGAAAGTCTTTGGCCTGCTGCTCTTTGGCATTCTGGTGCTGGTGGACTGGGGCCTGTTCCAGGTGTTCTCCGGGCGGGGCGCGTTCATCCATGTGGGCGCCGTGATAGGCACCATTATGGTGGCCAACGTTTTCCTGGGCATAGTCCCGTCCCAGCGCGCACTGGTCAGCGTTCTGGAACAGGGGCGTGAACCGGATGAGCGCGTCACTCGCCTGGCGGCACTGGCCAAACTGCGCTCGACCCACAACAACTACCTTACCCTGCCGGTCCTGTTCATCATGATCAGCAACCATTATCCGCTCTTGTACGGGCACCCCCATGGCTGGGCCATTCTCGCCGCCATCGGCTTCATCACGGCGTTTGCCCGCCACTACTTCAACCTGCGCCACCGCCAGATCAACCGGCCGTCCATCCTGGTGACCGCGGCCGTGATGACGGCGCTCCTGATCTGGGTGATTGCCCCGCCGGGCTCCACATCCATGGCAAAGAATGGGACCCAGGTCGACGATGCCACGGTGACCACCATCGTGGAAACCCATTGCCTGGCCTGCCATGCCACCAACCCGAGCCATCCTGCCTTCCAGTCGGCGCCGGCCGGTGTGCGTCTGGATGAGCTGTCGCTTGTGATGACCTTCAGCGACAAAGTTCGCCAGGCGGCGGTTCTCTCCCATTACATGCCGCTGGGCAACAGCACCGGGATGACAGAACAGGAGCGTCAGCAACTGGGCCAATGGCTCGACGCCCAGCAAGCTGTGGATTAGCCCAATTCAGTGCATGGAAGCACCTGATCGCACCACCATGGTGCGTTTCGCATAAGATTTCCCAGACTGTCGGATTTGACCACTTGGTCAGATATCGCACGAAAGCCTGTTCACCGCCGTCAGCAAGTGTCGAAGGTGGGCAGGCCCGGGCTTGCTGCCTGCCTCCCGACAAAAAAGGCCGGCAGGTAA
The DNA here is from genome assembly GCF_019931195.1 of Marinobacter sp. F4216. Taxonomy (GTDB): domain Bacteria; phylum Pseudomonadota; class Gammaproteobacteria; order Pseudomonadales; family Oleiphilaceae; genus Marinobacter; species Marinobacter suaedae. The sequence continues at coordinate 400,693 of NZ_JAIOUO010000004.1, forward strand.
ACCTGCCGGCCTTTTCGGTAACGTATTAAGCTTACTGCGGCAGCGTAGCCGTGATGCCCTCAACGTACCAGTTCATGCCTGCCAGCTCTTCGTTGGTCATGGTCACGCCTTCAGGCACGCGCAACTCGCCACTCTGGTCTTTCAGAGGTCCGGTGAACGGATGGAGTTCGCCCTTGTCGATGGCTTCGATGGCCGCATCGACCTTGGCCTTCTGCTCGTCTGTCAGACGATCGCTGACGCCAACAATCTGGATCACGTCCTCAGAGATACCACCCCAGTAGTCCTGAGACTCCCAGGTGCCGTCCATCACCGACTGAACGGTGTCGATGTAGTACGGTGCCCAGTCGTTAACCACCGACATCAGGTGCGCGTCACCACCGAACTTGCGCATGTCGGACGCCTGGCCCACACCCCATTTGCCGCGCTTGTCAGCCGCCATCAGAGGTGCAGGGCTGTCGGTGTGCTGGACGATAACGTCCACACCCTGGTCCATCAGAGCGCTGGCGGCGTCGGCTTCCTTGGCCGGATCAAACCAGGTATTCACCCAAACCACTTTGAGTTCAATGTCCGGGTTTACTTCTTTGGCACCCAGGTACACCGCGTTGATGTCGCGGATCACTTCCGGAATCGGGAAGGACGCGATGTAGCCCAGCGTGTTGGTTTCCGTCACCATGCCGGCTGCCAGACCGGTGACGTAACGCCCCTCGTAGGTCACAGACAGGTAGGTGCCAAGGTTCTCAGCACGCTTGTAACCGGTGGCATGCAGAAAGGTGATGTCCGGAAACTGCTCCGCCACCCGAGCCGTCGGGTTCATAAACCCGAAGGATGTGGTGAAGATGACATCGTTGCCGGCCTGGGCCAGACGGCGAATGGTCCGCTCAGCGTCTGCGCCTTCGCTTACGTTCTCAACGTAGGTTGTCTCCACCTTCTCACCGAAGTGCTCCTCGACGGCAAGACGACCCTGGTCATGCTGATAGCTCCAGCCGTGGTCACCAATGGGACCAACGTAAACGAAGCCGACTTTCATGGGGTCTTCCGCCATCGCACCCGCAGACAGGGCGAGGGAGGCAACTAAGGCCAGGCCGGGTTTCAGATTCATGTATACATCTCCTAAAAGGGTTATCGTTTTGCTGTTTCCGTCAGCGCGGATCACTACAAGTGTAGGAGCAAAAAGCTGGCCAAGTATTCAGGTTTTTTATTTCTCTGTTTTTATTGAATATTTTATTTAACCAGCTGCTTTGCTCCACCGGTCATCGGCACTACTTTGAGGCACAGTAAAAGCCCTACCGCACCCTGCATGAGTCCGACGAAGGAGGGCTCTCAGAGCCGCTCCCAACTCTCCACCGATGCTTGCGTCAAAGCAGGTCACAGCAACCCATCGGTTTAAACGGAAAAGTGCCGGAAAAACTGCTGCGCCGTGCGACCATTCCGGACGCCCCGCGAGGTCGCAAACTGAATTGCCTCCCGATGAAGTGTTTCCCGGTCAGGAAAATCCGGGAACAACGCATCAATGGCCTGCAGGTAGACATCCTGGGAGAAGGCATAAAAAGACAGTTGCAGCCCGAACCGATCCGCCAGCGACAACTGCTCTTCAATTGCTTCGGCCGGATGAAGCTCGCCATCGTGCCTCTCGCCTCGCAGGTTATCGGACATGAACTCGGGCATCAGATGCCGACGGTTCGAGGTGGCGAATACCCGGACATTCTCAGGAGGCAATTCCAGCGAACCTTCCAGCACGCTTTTCAGTGCCTTGTAGCCCGATTCTCCCACATCGAAGGACAGGTCGTCGCAGAAGATGACAAACCGGAAACGCAGATCACACAGGTCATCGACAATTTCCGGCAGGTTTACCAGGTCATCCTTGTCCACCTCGATCATACGCAAGCCGTCACCCTGGTAACGATTCAGCAGCGCCTTGATCAGGGACGACTTGCCAGTGCCCCTGGCACCCCAGAGCAACACGTTGTTGGAGGGCTCTCCCGCCAGAAAACGCTCGGTGTTCCTGGCCAGCGCGTGCTTCTGCCGGTCGATGCCCTTCAGGTTTTCCCACTGCACCGGATCCAGCCGTCTGATGGCGCGCAGTCCTGCCCGGTGACGCCGCCAGATCGCCGCAGGTGTGGTCACCCAGTCTATGTTTTCCATACCGCTCACTACCCTCCCGGTGCCTCATTTTTCCTTTTGGAACGTATCAGTCCCTAAGCGTTGTAGAAGGCTGTTACTGATCCTTGCCAGGGGCCAGGCCGTTAGGCAAAGGCCTGTGCACCAACTACACTGATTCCGTAACCGTGTCCAACAAATTACATAATAATGCGCGACCGCCGCTTACCCGATGATACAACCCTCTCCACTCTGCTTTGGGCGACCTGTCTGGTGCTCGCTGCACTGCTCTGGCCGTGGTCCATTGCCCAGGCGGAGGCCGTCGGTGAAAGCGATAAAATTTCGATCGGTGTGACGGCCGACAACGCCCCCTACTCATTTCTGGAAGGCCGCGCACTGTCCGGCTATTCGGCGGACATCCTCCGGGAGATCTCGTTCAACAGCGGACTGGAATTCGAGTTCCGAGCCGGCAGCTGGCCCGAACTCTATGAGGCGTTTGTGCGTGGCGAACTCGATGCCATTGACGCCATTTCCTACCGGGGCTACCTGTCTGACAAAGTCCTGTTTACCGATCCCTATCACATCCGGCAAACCTACATGATGGAAGACAGCGGTCGCCCCACCGGCCCGATCGAATCCATTGATGACCTGAAAGCAGTCCGGCTGGGTGTTGTTGAAAGCATGTTTTACCTGCCCTATCTGGAGGACCAGGACGTCGATATGGTGACCTACGACTCCATACCCAGCATGGTGAGAGCGCTGGCCTTCGGCTGGGTGGACGTCATCATCGGGCCGCGACTCAGTCTCGAATACCATGCCGACACCGCCGGCTTCTATTTTCTGAACGTTACCGGGGCCGTACCGTTTAATCAGCGTTCCCTGGAAGATCTGCGCATCGGCGTGCAGAAGGACCAACCTGAACTCTTCGAAACCATCCAGACCGCCCTGAAAAAAATCCCGGAATCCCGAAAGGTAGAACTGCTGCGGCGCTGGCAGGAGTTTGGCGGTGCCCAGGTGGGTGACCGGCCCGCCATGCAGCTGAACGATCGGGAGCAGCGATTCCTGCAGGAGCTTGGCCCGATCCGGGTCGGCATTGTACAGGATTATGCCCCCTTCAGTTTTCGTGAGGGTGGCAGGCTGCAGGGATTTTCTGTGGATGTCATCAACCGTCTGGCGGAGATGACCGGCCTGCAGATCATCCCCGTCAGCGGACAGTGGTCCGACCTTCTGAACATGTTCCGGGAGGGCCGGATCGACATCCTGGCCAACATGTCCCTTGATCAGGAGCGCTTGTCGTTCACCCAGTTCACCGATCCCTATTACATCATTCCCAATGTCGCCTTTACCCGGGATGGCGGCGTTTCAATGACGAACATCACTGACCTGAAGGGCTACGACGTGGCTATTACCGGGGGCATCTTCTATGAAAAGGATTTGAAAAACGCTCTGGGTGACGCCGTCAAGGTTTTCACCTCTCAGGAGGCCATGTTCCAGGCGCTGGAACATGACCGGGTAGATGTAGTGCTGTCGTCCCTGCCCAATGGAAACTACTGGGTTCGACAGCTCAACATACCCGGCGTACGAATCGCCGGAGAGGTAAACTTCGAGGATCAGACCGGTGAAGACCTTCGCTTTGGCATCCAGACCAGCCTTGACCCCCTGGCTGAGATCCTCAACAAGGCAATGGCGTCCATCAGCACCACCGAAATGCGCAGTATCGAGAACCGCTGGCTTGGGGCGTCAATGGACATCAATACTCCCGGGCCCTCGAACCTGAACCTTTCGACCGAGGAACAGGCGTGGCTGGAAGCTCGTGAGTACACTCTGCCCTACTGTGTTGACCACGACTGGATGCCCTTGGAGGGCATTGACTCGGCGGGGAACCACACGGGTTTGTCCGCTGAGGCCCTGCGAATGTTCAGCGAACGGACGCAGATTCGATTCAAGCTCGTTCGCACCAAGTCCTGGCAGGAAACCCTGGAAGCAGCGCAGGAGCGAGAGTGCGACCTGCTGCCCCTGGCCATGAAAACACCCGAGCGCTCGCGCTACCTGAGTTTCACCGATCCCTATGTGCAAGTACCGAACATCGTGCTGGGGCGCATTGAAACGCCTTTCATCGAAGGATTGGGCGATCTCCGCAATAGAAAAATCGGTGTGGTGAAGGGCTACGCGTTTGCCGAGCTGCTCAAATACCGATATCCCAGTCTGAAACTGGTTGAAGTAGAGAACGAAAGCGTAGGACTCAAACTGCTGCAGGAAAATGAACTGGCCGGTTACATCACCACACTTCCCACCGCCAGTTACCACATGCAGGATCAGGGACTGGCCGACCTGAAGGTGATCGGGCGCATCCCCGCCGACTGGTCTCTGTCAGTCGCCACCCGAAACGACGAAGCGATACTTCTGAGCATCATGCAGAAAGTGGTGTCCAGTCTGTCACCAGAGGAGCGAAGGAACCTCGAAAGCTACTGGCGAGATGTTCGTATCGAGCAGTCGGTGGATTACACCGTGTTATGGCAGGTACTGGCCATTGCCCTTATTGGCGCCTCGTTGCTGGTGTACTGGAACCGAAAACTGGACCGGCTGAACCGGGAACTGGCCGTTGCCAACGATACCCTGGCACGCCTGAGCGTCACCGATGACCTCACCCAGCTTGGCAACCGCAGCTACTTTGACCGGGAATTCCGCAAAAGCTTCCAGTGGTGCCAGCGTAACGAAACCGGCCTGGCGGTGGCCATGGTCGACGCGGACCACTTCAAAGCCATCAATGATACCTACGGTCACGAAGCCGGGGATCACTGCCTGATTGCCCTGGCGGATGTCATGCGGAGGAATTTTCGCCGGGAAACCGACCGCTTATCCCGTTTTGGTGGCGAGGAATTTGTGATTTTCACCAGTTACCATCACCCGGAAGAAGTCATCGAACGGCTTGATCGCTTCCGCGAAGCGGTAGCAGACAGCGCAACCGTTTATTCCGGCAAGACCATTCATCTGACCATCAGTATTGGCCTGGCAACGGGCGTTCCCGACCCGTCGGACACCCCCGCAGAATTCCTGCGACTGGCGGACCAGGCGTTGTATCAGGCCAAACAGAATGGCCGGAACCGACTGGAGGCTCGCGCCGTCAAAGAATAGGCGGTTCCAGAGCCCCCGATAACAACAAGGAGCGCACCATGGCACGCATTTATGACGACAACTCGTTGTCCATTGGCAACACCCCGCTGGTTAAACTGAACCGAGTTAACGAAGGCGCCACCATCTGGGCCAAGATCGAAGGCCGTAACCCCGCGTATTCGGTCAAGTGCCGCATTGGCGCCGCCATGATCTGGGACGCCGAAAAACGCGGCGCGCTCACACCCGGGATGACCATCATCGAACCCACCAGTGGCAATACCGGCATCGCCCTGGCGTTCGTTGCCGCGGCCCGCGGCTATAAACTGGTGCTGACCATGCCCGCCTCCATGAGCCTCGAGCGTCGAAAAGTGCTCAAGGCACTGGGTGCAGAACTGGTTCTGACCGAGCCGGCAAAGGGCATGCCCGGGGCCATTGCCAAGGCAGAAGAGATTTTCTCCAGCGACCCGGATAACCATTTCCTGCCCCAGCAGTTCCAGAACCCGGCCAACCCCCGTATCCACGAGGACACCACCGGCCCGGAGATCTGGAACGACACCGACGGGGAGATCGATATTTTCGTGTCCGGCGTCGGGACAGGCGGAACGCTGACTGGCGTGTCCCGCTACATCAAGGGAACCCGAGGCAAGAAGATCACCACCGTGGCCGTTGAACCGGCAGACTCCCCCATCATCACCCAAACACTGAACGGTGAAGAGCTCCAACCCTCCCCCCACAAAATCCAGGGCATCGGAGCAGGTTTCGTGCCGAAAAACCTGGATCTGGAGATGGTGGACCAGGTGGAAACCGTTACCAACGAAGAATCCATGGACATGGCCCATCGCCTGATGCAGGAAGAAGGTATCCTGTGCGGCATTTCCTGTGGCGCCGCCGTGGCCGCGGCGGTGCGCGTTGGCCAGCAGCCGGAGCACAAGGGCAAAAACATCGTGGTGGTACTACCGGACTGCGCCGAGCGTTACCTGTCGTCGGCTTTGTTTGCCGATCGGTTTGGGGATCTGGAGAACAAACAGTAGGCTCTCGCCACTGTTCTAATTGCACACAACGAAGCGCGCTGCGATCTGGAAATCGCAGCGCTTTCGCAGATTACATTTTCCAGGCTAAACCGCCTTGATGATGAGCGCGGCTGCCGCATGGAGTCCCTGGGCGCCAACCTTCACCGAACCGTAACAAATCCTCGCAATGCCGTGGTGGGCGTGCTTTACGACCTTAGCCCAGGGTCGCGTGACCGGAATTGCTTCGAGCACATTGAAAGATTCATCGGCTATCGAGAGATGAACTCGCTGCAGTTTCTGAAAGCCATGGCCAGTTCCCTCTGCCAAAAGATCCGCCAGCCCAAGCCACCATTCGAGTTGATCCTGATGTTCCTGATGATTCATACCAGCCATGCCTCCAGCTGTTCCGCCACACTCGGGTGATGTGCCAGTCGCAGATGATCAACACCCGGAAACGTTGCAACGCCGGCCAACTGCCAGCCCGAACGTTTCCGCCCCTGTGCACTGGACAGCTGAACCAGGGCATCGCCGAATAACGCATTCGCGGGATGTTGCCGCGAGCGGGCCAGTAGCCCGCAAACCACGTAATGATTCACCCCGGGCAGGAGTGGCGGGTGCTCGCCCTGTTCTGCCAGCACCTCGCCCCGAGAGAGATTGCGAATCCCCTCACTGCGCAGATCAATCATCTCACCCACCACCTGCAAATAGTCCCTCGGCAACTCGCCCATAAGGTTCGCCAGCGAGTGTGCACCCCGGGCCAGCCACGAACCATCGTGGGGCGAGCCCAGATAGACGCAGTCGCTGAGCACCCGGGTCCAGCGATGGCCATCTATCCGGCCGTAGTGACAGGCGCTGCGAATCAGCAATCCACCCATGCTGTGACCAATAAGAATCAGGCGTTTGACTGGCTTGGGCCACGCCGAAATGAGCTTTTTAAGGAGCACTGACAGGGCCTGACCATTTCGGTAAACGGGTAGCCCGGTGTTGTAGCGAAGACTTAAATCCGTTGCGCTTCCCGGCAACGCTGCAGCCAGACGCTGGCCATAAGTGCTAAAGCCCGCACCAGCCTTTGAACCCGATATCCGCCAGACGGTTTCCAGCTCCATCAAACCGTGAATGGAGACGCAGAGAGTTTCGGTCACATTCTCCGGTTGCGGGTTATCCACATCCAGCTCACGACCACTCTCGATCAAACACATGGAAACAGCCAACGGATTTCGGCGTGACTCAAGCCTGTCGCCAAAAAAGCCACTGGCAATGGCACTGGTCTGGCGTTGCCAGTGCGATAGTGAACCTAATGGCATGACATCGTTCCTTTGGGACCCTTTCTATCAGCTTACACCTGTTGAGCGGTTGGCGATTGGCTTTGATGGCAGGATTGAGTGGCTTCAAGAGTCAGCGGGGAAAACTCGACGAAAGCAGCCTCAAGAGTTTCCTCTTTCAGGGCTCTGAACTTCACCATTTCGATGGTGTGGAATAAATCACCGCCACGATCTTCGATCAAGCCGCTCAAGCAATAAAAAAGGCCCTGAATTCCCTCAGGACCTTTTTCAACAACTTATGGCTGAAACGATTAGGCTTCGGTTTGTCTGCGGCGTGCAACGCCCAAGCCGGCGAGGCCTAGACCAAGCAGCGCCAACGTTCCGGGTTCTGGAACCGCAGAAGAAGCTGAGAAGGTGAAGCCTGACTGATTACTAAATGACCAGTAGCCTTGGGTATCTTCAAAACCTGTAATTTTGAGAAGGCCTTTACCATCCAGCTCAAGGTCGGTGGCGTTTTGGAATTCAGCTGTCAAGTTCAGCATTTCAAACTCGTAGGTGACACCCGCAAGAGTAAAACTCCAAAGAGGGTTTACTAATGAATAGAAGGGGTCATAAACAATGTCGCTCATGGTGACAGCCGTACCTTCTGTGCCATCGTAATCACCAGTAGTCACAATATTTTTTCCAGGGGGCTCTCCGAGAACCGTAACACCGAAAAAAGACAACCTATCACCGGCTGCTAGTTGGTCAGAAACAACGGTGCCAGTGCTATCTGTGACGTAGTAGCCACCGGTAAAGCCGATCTGGCCACTGATATAGGGAAGGGCAGAAGCACTGGTGGCTGTCAAAGAAGCCACTGCGAAACCGGCACCCATCACCAAGTTTTTAAGTTCCATCTCAATTTCCTCGAGGTTTTTACACTCAGGAATGTAACCTGGCTGTCTCTCGGGCTCCGGTCGCCCGGTTTTGAGATCCTCGGTTTTCCGCCCCAACCTCATGGTTGGTTTGGCCTCTTCCTTGAGTTTATAAGGTTAAGTCTTGAGCATTACGCTCACCCTGACAGGAAGCATTAATTAGGCCAGAAACTTATGTGTATGAATTTATTTAGAAAATATGACGCCCGAGTTTTTCGATAATTTTAATGTAAATTTTTTCGACATGACCGAGCACGAGGTGAGAGATGTATCGGCGCAGCCGATACGAAGGGAGACACGCGGGTCACAAGCCTGACCGGGGAGCTTGTCCAGCTAGCCTGACTCCGGGAAGCACCTTTTACCATTCCGTTGCACTCAGGAGGCTTCCATCCTAGCCTGCCACCAAACCCCCGTAGCTTCATCACTTCGTTCGTCAGCACACACTTCCGCAAACTCCGCATAGAGCAACAAACTCGGAACTCCGCGCTGATTACCACAAACGATTTCGCTCAGGTGCCGTAAGGCATTACTGAGCTCGATTCTGTCCGATTCCAGCATGGACTGGGACCAGCGAGCGTCGCCGAAAGTGCACTTAGACAAACCTTCGTTCGACGTTCGGGATCAGACAATTACCGTCGCTTTGGCGTCCAGGCCCAGATCATCGCCAGCTCGATGGGCTCCTTGCCCTCACTGTCTCGGATAGTCACCGGCACAGTCACCTCGCCCTTGTCCTCCATGCGAATCCGCTCCCGCTGCTCAGCCGTCAGGTAAGCCTCGACGGTCATGTCTCCCTTGGCCCGACGGGTATATTCGGCCTGGGCAGTCTTGATCACGGGAACCTTGTCATCCGACACATTCATGCCCACCAGAAACCCGGTAGCGGACTCGGCCAGCAACAGGGAAGCAACGGCATGGACACCGCCAATGTGATTCTGTACCCGACGCTTGTTGACCAGACGGATCACGCAGCGGTCGTGATCCAGCGACTCAATACGAATGCCTGCGGTGCCGGTAAACGGAACCACCTTGCCGAAAAACAGGGTCAATGCCCGGGACCGGGCAAACTCGGGCAAGGTGTTGATCTTGTCCACAATACCAGACAGCTTATTGGTGCCAGCCATAAATAAATCCCCATAAAAACAGCTTTTTGGCTCCGGACGATACCCCATTCCCCGGCGTAAAGGAACGCCCGGTCATGACGGGATGAAAGCAGGCCGGTATACTCAGCGAGACTTCTGTGGGATACCGCACTGACCGATAAGGAGATGGAAATGAGTGACCTGAAAGCCCAGTTTGATGAGGCCGTTAACTACATCCAGACAGCCGAAGGCGATTTTCAGCCGTCAAACGAAATGAAGCTTGAGTTTTATGCTCTGTACAAGCAGGCCACCGAGGGCGACGTGTCTGGTAAACGTCCGGGCATGATGGATTTTGTGGGCCGTGCAAAATACGACGCTTGGGAAAAGCTCAAAGGCCTGTCCAACGAGGACGCCATGCAGCAGTACATCGACAAGCTCAACGCCCTGAAGTAATCCTGCGGGATCCCGGCTGCCCCTGCCGGGATCCAACCTCAACTGCCATTTTTGCGTCCGCTACACGTTTGTCATAGAATCCGCGGCATATAATAAAAACGCACAACAAGCACGACAGAGATCTACCATGGAGAATACCCAAGCGCTGGACCAATCCCAGCCGGGCCTTTCAAAGCGCGTCAAAAAAGCCATTGAACGTCAGCAGCTGAGTCAGCGAACCGAACAAAGTTACCTGCACTGGATTACCCGATTCATCACATTCCACGATTGTCAGGATCCAGAGATGCTGGCCGAGGAGGAGCAGCACGCATTTCTGCGCTATCTGGACGAACGAGCCCAGGTATCGAGGGCAAGGCTGAATCAGGCGAAACAGGCACTCGTCTTTTTCTACGAGGATGTTCTGGACAAGGTCGAGTCAAGGGATACGGCTGCAGCTTGAGGCAGCCCTGCCTTCAGTGCGGCCTAGCGCTCCATCATATTGATATTCTGGTTTTGGATGGTTCGGTTCTGCGGCAAGCGAAGTTGGAAGCCCGTGGTGTGATTGACGCCCGGAATTGATTTCGGGTTAGCAAACTGGAATTCCACGGGAACCTCGGAACGGCCAAGATCGGTTCGGCGATCCCGTGGCTCCAATGCCAGCGGATCCAGATAGAAATCGTCGTCCGTTGCTGGTTTCACTGGCACACCGGCAGCCGGCGCCGACAGCCCACCTTCAATCACCGTATCCGCCAGCGCGTCCTCCTCTATGGAACGAAACGGGATGGTATCGATGGTTGAACGCTCTTCGTACTCAAACACCCCATCGTCAACGAAAGGGCTCTCACTCTGAGCAATTGCGATAACCGAGCAACCGAATAAGCCGGCAATCAGTCCCGATTGCCAAAGTCGGTTTCTACTCCTACGTGACCGTTGTTCTGTGTCCTGTTCCATGACTCAATCCCTGGCTGACAATTCCCTTCAAGCCTAGCATGCCAATCTCCGGACATATTATCGCCTCAGCGGCCAGATTGCTCAAAAAAGCGTCAACGATGTGACGCTTTTCACCCAAGCCGATCCGGTGACCGGTATCGAATCGCCGAAATCACCACGGTTTTCCATCCTTCCGGAGTGCGTACACTGACCTCATCGTCCAGGCGCTTTCCAATCAGCGCCCGGGCCATAGGCGAGTTGATACTCAGATAACGTCTGGTCAAATCAAACTCGTCAGCGCCGACCAATCGATATTCCTGCTCCTCACCCGACTCCTCTTCGATCGTTACCCAGGCACCGAAGAACACTTTCTCCTGATCATCAGGCAAACGGTCAACCACCGTGACTTCTTCCAGGCGCTTACTCAGAAACCGAACCCGGCGATCGATCTCCCGCAACTGTTTCTTGCCGTAGATGTATTCGGCATTCTCGGAGCGGTCACCCAATGCGGCCGCTTCTCGCACAGCCTGGGTCACTTCAGGCCGTTTCGTTTTCCACAAGTACTGCAATTCATCCCGCAGGGCCCGTTCACCTTCCGGAGTGATATAGCGCGGCCGATTGCCGCCGGCGTTTGATGTGTTACTCATCAATCCTGACCTTGTTCTGGGTACCGAAAATGCGGGCAAAAAAAACCCCGTAATCCACGGGGTAAGGCTAGCGCTGTGCTGGAGGGGTAAGCAAGAAACCTAGGGTTCTCGCTTTGGTGAGTCCAATATCTATTATGCACAGCCAGCGTTACCGCCGAATGGCTCATTGATTACCTTTTAGACAGAGATTAGCTAATGCGGAAGGAAATTAGGTTGCACACTCTAGGGACCAGAGTTAGGTTGCGGGATAATTGATCTTCCACGCTTGTCTGTCACGGAGTTTCCCGATGAACACCCAGAAATTACTGAACCTTGCCCTCGAGGGCATCGACAACCTCGGCTATCACCTCGATCAGTTCGGTGTCACCGGTAAGGTTAACCGACACAACATCGCGGCCTTTCTGGCGGCAGAGCAAAAGCATCTTGAGGGCGAATGGGACAGCCTGCAGGCCAAGTTCGGTCGCCGTCGTTCCCAGGTTGAGCAGCTTACCCATGGGTTGGAAAGTCGAGCTGAAAGCCTGATCGCCCCTGTACTGGAGCGGGTTAACAGCTTCCGCGCCAAGTCCTGATATCAACCGTCACTGGTTTCAGCCGGGTGGCGGGTTTCAGAGTTGCCCGCCGGCGCGGGCAACTCGGCTGACGTTGTCTTGATGCGCTTTCGTACGCCGGTGAATGCCGGCATATGCACGGATACCGTCAAACCTGGCGGATTTTTACCTGGATAGGTATCGGTCAGGACAATCTGGCCCTGATGAATCTCCGACACGGCACTGACGAGGCTCAAACCCAGGCCATTGCCGGGGAGCGACCGGCTTTTGCCCACCCGGTAAAAGCGCTGGAATATCTGGTCCTTCTCTTCATCCGGAACACCAATCCCGCTGTCACTGACCTCAAACACCGCATCACCACCGGACTTCCTTACCACGACGCCTATCGTGCCTTTCTCCGGCGTGTACTTGATCGCGTTATCGATAAGATTGCTGACCATCTGGAACAGCAAATCCCGGTCGCCCTCGATCATCACGCCTTTTTCCAGTTGCTGCTCGAATACCTGATCCTTGTCTTCTGCCAGCGCCTCGTAAAGTTCGCAGGCGTCAGTGACCAGCTCATCCAGCGACACCACCTTCATGTCGGCAGTGTTGCCGCGGGTTTCCAGGCGGGCAATCCGTAACAACGCGTTGAAAGTAGACAGCAGCTGATCCGCCTCTGCAACGGCTCGACCAGCCTGCTCCCGGGCTTCGTCGTTGTCTACCGACAACAAGGTATTCTCCAGCTGGTTACGCAGGCGGGTCAGCGGCGTGCGCAGGTCATGGGCAATGTTATCGGAGACATGCCGAATGCCTTCCATGAGATACACGATACGGTCGAGCATCCGGTTAAGGTTGTCGGCCAGCTGATCAAAATCGTCATCCGTGCCCCGGGTAGGAATCCGCAACGACAGGTGGCCATTCATGATCCGGCGGGAGGTGTTGTTGATGACCTCAATTCGGCGAGTGGTGCTTCGGCTCATCAGGAACCCGCCCAGAAGAGCCAGCGCCAGAGTGATGCCCATCCCCCAGTTGATGGCGGTTTCAATAACCCGCTTCAGGCTGGTGAGGTCATCCACATCCCGTCCCACCAACAGGCGCAAACCGCCCTGCACTTCAAAGATCCGGGCACGGGCAAGCCGTTGCGGCCCACTCCAGCCAACACTTTCGTCTAGGGTAAAGTTGATCCAGCCGCTTTCCGAGCGAGTGCCCTGAGGCCAGGATTCGATGTTCCCCGCCAGCTTCAGGAAGTCGTCGGTCGTCAGGAGATAAATGGATTTGGCGTTGGGGTCGCGGGCCACGCGTTCACGGATGATAGTAATCAGACCGTTCACGCCCCGGCCCCGATACTGCTCGGCCAGCCCGGCCACTTCCGCCTCGATGGTTTCATCGGTCTGGGCGGTCATGAACCCGGCCGTTCGCCAGTATATGAATGCGAGCAACAGAAAGACCGAGGTGGCAAACACCACCATGTAAAGAAGGGCAAGCTGGAAGGAAGACGTCCGAAGCTGGCTAAGCAGTTTCACGAAGCATGTACCCGGCACCGCGTACGGTTTGCAGCAGGGGTGTGTCGAACTCTTTGTCGATCTTTGCCCGCAGACGACTGATGTGTACGTCGATCACGTTGGTCTGGGGATCGAAGTGGTAGTCCCACACCTTCTCCAGCAACATGGTCCGGGTAACCACCTGGCCAGCATTACGCATCAGGTATTCCAGCAACCGGAATTCCCTCGGCTGTACATCAATGTTCTGTCCGGCCCGCTTGACGGTTCGAGCCAGCAGATCCATTTCCAGATCCGCGACCCGCAGAACCGTTTCCGTCTCCGCTGCCTGACGGTTCCGACGGACAAGGGACTCAATACGTGCGAGCAGTTCCGTAAATGAGAAGGGCTTGGTCAGGTAATCATCCCCACCACCGCGCAGGCCTTCAACACGATCATCCACATCTCCCAGGGCGCTCAGAATAAGCACGGGCACCTGATTCCCGGTGGCTCGGACCGTCTTGATAATTGACAGGCCGTCCATACCCGGAAGCATGCGGTCGACGATCATGATGTCGTATTCCTCACTGGCCGCCATCATCATGCCCTCCTTGCCATCGGCAGCATGATCAACAACAAAATCAGACTCCCTGAGCCCCTTCACCAGATAATTGGCTACGTCCTGGTCGTCTTCGATTACCAGCGCTTTCACCGGCATATCCTCCCGATATCGGATTACGTTCAATGGCAACAAGGGTACGAAGAACTCCGGAATCCGGCCAGTTACCATCTTGTAAGAGGGTGTCGCCTAAAGCGACGGGCGAAATCAGCCCTCCAGCCACCCCAGACTGGCCCCGGTATCGCCCGAAGGCCGGTATTCTGCGCTGACCCAGCCGTCGTAACCCAGCCGATCAATGGCGGCAAAAACATTCGAAAAGTTAATCTCTCCGGTGCCCGGCTGGTGGCGCCCCGGGTTATCGGCGAACTGGATATGACCAATCCAGGGCAGCAGACACTCCATGGACCGGATAAGATCACCTTCCATGATCTGCATGTGGTACAGGTCATACTGCAGACGCACATTGTCGGCATCCACCGCCTCCATCAGGGCGAGGACTTTTCCGGAGGTGTCCAGCACAAATCCCGGCATGTCCACCCGGGAATTGATGGCTTCCAGGCACAGGGTGATGCCTTCCGCGGACAGCTTTTCGGCCGCATAACTCACGTTGGCCTGCAACGTCTGCCACGCGTCTTCCTCTGACAACGATGGGGGTCGAAGACCCGCCAGACAATTCACCTGCCGACAATCCAGTGCCCGGGCGTATTCTATGGCCTGGTCTACGCCTTCACGAAACTCCGCCACCCGGTCTGGCAGACAGGCGATGCCCCGCTCCCCGGCATCCCAGTCACCGGGCGGCAGGTTGAAGAGCACTTGGGTTAGCCCATGGTCCTTGAGGAGAGAAGCAAGCTGCTCCTTCTGGTAGGGATAGGGAAACAGGTATTCCACGCCCTCAAAGCCCGCATTCCTGGCATGAGCAAAGCGCTCGGTAAACTCGAACTCCGTGAACAGCATAGACAGGTTGGCAGCAAATCGCGGCATAACGCTACTCCTTAGGCCCCCGGCCAATGGATCCCATCAAAGCACCGTTCAGGTGCTCCAGTTCCAGAAGCAGGCCACTGTGGTCGACGTCGCTATGGCCATTGGCCACCAGGGACAAATATTCATTATGGACCTGCTGGGCCAGTGGCAGGGTCAAGCCTTCAGCCCGGGCTTCATCAAGAATCATCCGCATGTCCTTGAGTTGGATCCGTGCCGGTGCGCCAGGCGCGAAATCCCGGTCAATCATGCGCTGACCATGCAGCTCCAGTATCCGGCTGCCGGCGAAGCCGCCCATCAACGCTTCGCGCACGGCAGCGGGGTCGGCGCCACCTTTCGCCGCCAGCAACAGCGCCTCGGATACGGCACCGATGGTAATTCCGACAATCGCCTGGTTCGCCAGCTTGGCCAGCTGCCCTGAGCCAACGGGTCCAATTCGAGTACAGCGTCCAAGGGGGGCAAACACCGGTTCGGCCCGGGCAATGCTCGTCTCATCACCACCAGCCATGATGCTCAGTCGCCCTTCGGCAGCACCCACCGTTCCCCCCGATACTGGGGCATCAATATAGTGCCCACCCTGAGCCTCCACCAGCTTGCCATGGCGACGGGCCACCGTCGGTGTTACGGAGCTCATGTCGATCACCAGGGTGTCGGGCCTGATCGCCTCAATCGCCCCCTGACCAACGAGCACCTGTTCGACGACGTCGGTGTTCTCCAGCATGGTGATAACCACATCCGCCTCGGCCACCGCCTCGGCAGGAGAAGTTGCAAGAACGGCTTCTTGGGAAAAAGGCTCACACTTGGCAGCGGTCCGGTTCCAGAGCGTCATGGAAAAGCCGGCATTCAGCAGGTTACGGGTCATGGGGGCGCCCATCAGGCCGATTCCAAGAAACGCTATACGGGCAGTGGCGGTGGTCGTCATGAAAGCTCTCGCAGGGCTATGGCGTTATTGAAATGTGCTTGATTATACAAACAAAAACGCCACCAACCGGAAGGGTGGTGGCGTTTTCGATCATCGACGGATCAAACCCTGACTGGCGTTACATCACGCCGCGTCATCGATTTGCTTCCGGATCTTCTTCATGGCGTTTTTTTCCAGCTGGCGAATCCGCTCTGCTGAAACACCGTATTTATCGGCCAGCTCATGCAAGGTGGACTTGCTTTCGGACAACCAGCGTTCCCGCAGAATGTCCTGACTGCGCTCGTCGAGGCTGCTCAGCGCCTCCATCAGGCGGCTGTTGGAATCCTCAGTCCAGTCGGCCTTCTCCAGCTGAGTGGCCGGGTCTGCCCGACGATCCTCCAGATAATAGGCTGGCGCCTGATACGCGGATTCATCATCGTCATCCATTGGCCCGTCGAAGGAGGTGTCCTGAGAGGCCAGACGACCTTCCATTTCACGAACCACTTTCGGTTCAACACCCAAGTCCGCCGCCACGGCCTTCACTTCCTCGTGGTTCAACCATGCCAGACGCTTCTTCTGACTACGGAGGTTAAAGAACAACTTGCGTTGCGACTTGGTGGTAGCAACTTTCACGATGCGCCAGTTGCGCAGGATGAATTCGTGAATTTCGGCTTTGATCCAGTGTACGGCGAAGGAAACTAGCCGGACACCATACTCCGGGTTGAACCGCTTCACGGCTTTCATCAAGCCCACATTGCCTTCCTGAATCAGGTCGGACTGGGCCAAGCCATAACCGGAATAGCTGCGCGCAATGTGAATCACGAAACGCAGGTGAGACATAACGAGCTGACGGGCTGCCTCAACGTCGCCCTCGTAGTGAAGTTTTTCTGCCAGCTCGCGTTCTTCATCGACTGAGAGCACCGGAATGCTCGATACAGCCTGAACGTAAGACTCGAGATTTGCACCTGGAACCAGTTTGTCGACCAGCTGTAAACTCGTACCCATACTTTGACCTCCGAACCAGACAGCCGATAAATATAACAACTAAGTTTTCGACCGCCAAGAACCTGATAAGTTCCCGACCCACCCGCAAAAACGGTACAAATTCAACGACCTGAGGGGATCGACTTGGTTTTGGTTGTTCTCGACACTACTCGATGAATCCTGCTGCTCTCAATACGGTTTTTCCGTTATCAGGCTCATCCGCCGGCAATTTCTCCCGGCTCAATGTCGTCCATATGACGCTTGACCGCCAGCCAGGCTCCTAGCCAGCCTAGCACCATTGCGGCAATTATCAATGCGAGCCCGCCGACAAGTCCCGGACCGGACAGAGAGAATTCCGTCCGGTACAGGTCGGCGAGACGTTCGATCGGACCGCTCAGCCACCAGAGCGACACCTCCAGCACAATCCAGGCAAGAATTCCGCCGCCAAGACCAAACCAGGCGCCAGTGTACAGGAAGGGTCGACGCACAAACGCTTCCGTCCCGCCCACGAGCTTGGCGACCAGAATTTCATCCCGCCGGCTCTCTATCGCCAGACGCACCGTATTGCCAATCACCAGCACCACCACAGCGGCCAGCAACAGGGACAGCACCCAGACCGCTCGCACCAGCAGATCGGTGACCGCATTCAGGCGCTGAAGCCAGCCAAGATCCACCTGAACACGCTCAATACCTTCTATGGCCTCGATGAAACGGATTAACCCCTGCATTCCCGCTTCGGACCGGGCGCTGGCTTCCGGGGTAATCAACAAGGCATGGGGCAGCGGGTTCTCATCCAGGAAATCCAGCGCATCCTCAAGGCCCGACGACACCCGGAATTCCCTGAAGGCGTCATCACGATTGACCAGTTCGACCGCGTCGATTCGGCCATCCGAAGCGACCCGCTCGGCAATCGCCTCGGCGTCCTCCAGCGGCGACTCAAGCTCGACGTAGGCCGTTAGCCGGGCACTGCTGTCCCAACCGGCACTGACCCCTTCCAGGCTGCTCAGCAACAGTAACAACGCCACAGGCAGTGCCAGGGCCACACCGATGACCGCCCAGGTCATCAAGCTGGCAACGGGGCTTCGCCACAAACGCTCCGCACTGTCCCGGGCGACCTTGCGATGGTGATTGACGTAACCTTCCATCAATTGACGCCCGGCCGACCTGGACACTCTGGCGCCCCGGCTCACGTCGTGTTTGCGCTGGGACTCAGGCACCATGAACACCTCCCTGGAATGGCGTGCCGCCAGAAACCAGGCGACCGTGATCCAGCGTCAGGGTCCGGTGCCCCATCTCGTTGATCAGTGCGATATCGTGGGTGGCAATCAGTACGGTCACGCCCACCTGGCTGAACTGACTGAAAAGATTCATGATACCGGCGGACAGCTCAGGATCGAGGTTACCGGTCGGCTCATCCGCCAGCAGCACCGGTGGCTTATTGACCACCGCCCGGGCAATACCCACCCGCTGCTGCTCACCGCCGGAGAGCTGGATGGGGTTCATTTTTTCCTTGCTTAGCAACCCGACCTTATCGAGTGCTGCCCGCACCCGGCGGCCCGCCTCTTTTGGCGGTACGCCCATGACTTCCAGCGGCATGGCCACGTTATCGTAGACCGTCCGGTCGAACAGCAGCTGGTGATTCTGAAATACCACGCCGATGTGCCGGCGCATGTAGGGAACCTGCCGCTTGGGCAGTTTGTTCAGGAGTTGCCCGCCGACAACAAGTTCTCCGGCGCTGGGACGCTCCATCACCATGATGAGTTTCAGCAAGGTACTTTTTCCGGCCCCGGAGTGACCAGTCAGAAACGCCAGCTCACCCCGGTCCAGCCGGAAGTTAACCTGACGCAGGGCAGTGTGGTCACTGTCGTACCGCTTGGTGACCTGACGAAACTCAATCATGGGCGGCTACTACTCCAAAAAGCCGGCGTTTAGTCAAACAGTGCTTCCACAAACGTTTCCGCGTCGAAGCTGCGCAGGTCATCCACCTGCTCTCCCACACCGATGAAGCGGATCGGAAGCTGCAACTGACGGGCAATGGCAAATACGATACCGCCTTTTGCCGTGCCGTCCAGTTTCGTCAATGTAATACCGCTGACGCCCACCGCCTGCTGAAACACCTGGGCCTGACTCAGGGCATTCTGCCCGGTACCCGCATCCAGCACCAACATGACCTCATGGGGTGCCGAGTCATCGAGCTTTTTCATGACTCGCACAACTTTTTCCAGCTCGTTCATCAGGTTGTCTTTGTTCTGTAGGCGCCCGGCGGTATCGGCAATCACCACATCGGTGCCACGGGACTGGGCCGACTGGATGGCATCGAAGATGACCGAGGCACTGTCGGCACCCGTTTGCTGGGCCACAACCGGCACATTGTTACGTTCACCCCACACCTGCAGCTGCTCCACCGCCGCCGCCCGGAAGGTGTCGCCGGCCGCCAGCATGACGGACTTGCCTTCGCTCTGGAATTTCTTGGTCAGCTTGCCGATGGTCGTGGTTTTGCCCACGCCGTTGACGCCCACCATAAGAATGACATAGGGCTTCTTGCCAGCATCGACGGTCAGCGGCCTGGTAACACCCTCAAGAAGCCTACGCAGCTCGCCCTGCAACGCCTTTCGCAGAGCTTCACCATCCTTCAGCTGGTTGCGCTCCAGCTTGTCGGTGAGAGAGTCGATGATTTCGGACGTGGCAGTTACGCCAACATCCGCCGTGAGCAGAGAGGTCTCGATTTCTTCCAGCAAGTCTTCATCGATCTTCTTGCCCACCGAGAACAGGTCTGCCAAGCCACCCGTCAGGCTCGCCCGGGTTTTCCCCAGGCCCAGCTTGATCCGCTCGAAAACACTGACCTGAGGCTCTGGCTCAGGTTCGGGCACCGGCTCAGGCGCTGGGGCCGGCTCAACCTCGGCTGGCGCCTCGACAGTTTCGGGTTTTTCGTCAACGGCTGCTTTAACGTCTTCCGCCGGGGCCTTCGCCTGCGGCTGCTCGGGCTCAACGCCTCGCGCCACGTCCGGCTTGCGCTGAGGGACCGGCTTCGGTCGCGGCGCACGCCGACGATTGCCAACGATATCCAGGACAAAAACAAGGACAAGAAGGGCCAGGAGGCCGACTGAAATCCATTCTGCCGTCATAGAGTCATTACCATCATTCTGAATGGGCGGGACAAAGAAAGGGCGTATTCTAACAGACTGTCCCGGGCAAGTGGGGAGCGCGCGTTATCACCCACAACCGCCTTTCGGCTACCATTTGCCCATAAACAGCCCCGACGGCAAAGCCAAACCAGATACCAGGAGTGCATCCAGTATGGCGCGCAGAAAATCCGCCCGACCTCAGCGCAACACCGGCCAAAGCCGCAGCAAGGCCAAAGCCACTGGCACGGGCGAACTGAGGATTATCGGCGGTGACTGGCGGAGCCGGAAGGTCCGCTTCCCCGATGCGGGCGGCGTTCGGCCGACACCGGCAAGAACCCGGGAAACCCTGTTCAACTGGCTGAATTTTCAAGTACCCGGCAGCACCTGCCTGGATCTGTTTGCCGGTTCGGGGGCACTGGGACTCGAAGCCCTGTCACGGGGCGCATCCAGCACCACCTTTGTTGATCACACTGCGGAACTGGTACAGGCACTCAGAAGCAATCTACGGCTACTGGAGGCAACGTCAGCAGAAGTGATATGCGCCAGTGTGGACAGCTTTCTGGACCAGCCGGCCCGACAGGCTTTCGATATCGTGTTTATGGACCCACCGTTCCGGCAGGGTTGGCTGGACACGCTGTTGCCGTCGCTGAGTGGACAGGGATGGATCAAGCCCGGCGGCTGGGTGTACGTAGAGCATGAAAGCGAACTGGCAGCACCAGCAACGCCTCCGGACTGGCACCTGCACCGGCAGAAGACCGCCGGGCAGGTGAGCTACAACCTGTATCGGGTTCAGGAAGCCGGGCGCAGCGAATAGGCCCGTAAGTGTGCGGCGAACTCTTCCAGATAGCGAATGCCACTGGCCTCCGCTTCCTTACACCACTGCATCAGCGCCTGCAGCTTGTCCTGGGGCTTGAGCCCCCGCTGCCGCCAGAGCGCCTGGAGCTCATGGCTCTTGTCGTAGATTTGCCGCAGGATCTCGTGCTTCTCGAGCACGGATTCAAGGGTTTCCTTTTCCCGGGGGTGAATCAGCGAGGCCTCCCGTGACAGCAGCTGACGCAGCTTCCGGTAACGGGGGCGAATGCCCTCATCCATCATCGCCTTCTGCTGGCGAAGAACCGGTTCCATCACCCGCTTGCGGTACTGGCGCATGATGTCGAAACGGTTGTTGGCAATCGCCTGCACGGTATCCACATCCACCTCCTGCTTGCCCGGGACGTGATGGGCAATCGGACGGTAGCCTTTCGGAGTGGCCAACCCGAACAACTGGAACAGGCGAATGTAGCCCCAGCCGATGTCGACTTCATACCAGCGCCGGGACAGCTTGGACGAGTTCGGATAGGTATGGTGGTTGTTATGCAGCTCTTCACCACCAATAAAAATACCCCAGGGAGAAATATTGCGGGCGTTATCGGCGCAT
The DNA here is from genome assembly GCF_019931195.1 of Marinobacter sp. F4216. GTDB lineage: Bacteria > Pseudomonadota > Gammaproteobacteria > Pseudomonadales > Oleiphilaceae > Marinobacter > Marinobacter suaedae. The sequence goes on from NZ_JAIOUO010000004.1 coordinate 422,210, forward strand.
TCGAAATTGCGGTAACCAAACCAGTGACCCAGCCCATTAATGACGCCTGCCGCCCATACCGGCATCCACATCATCTGCAGGGCCCACATCCAGATACCGTGCACGCCAAACAGGGCAAGGTCGATGACTGCCATCAGCACAATGCCCAACATCTTGTATTTGCTGTACACATTACGCTCGACCCAGTCCTCCGGCGTGCGCTGGCCGTATCGCTCCAGGGTTTCCGGAGTAGCGGCATCGGCGTAGAGCTCGGCCCCTTCCAGCAAGACTTTTCTGATGCCCAGAACAACCGGGCTGTGGGGATCGTCTTCGGTTTCGCACTTTGCGTGATGCTTGCGGTGGATGGCAGTCCACTCTTTGGTGTTCTGTGCCGTGGTCAGCCACAGCCAGAACCGGAAAAAGTGCTTCAGTGCCGGATGAAGGTCCAGCGAGTTGTGAGCCGAATGGCGATGCAGGTAAAGCGTCACACTGATAATGGTGACGTGGGTCATGCCCAGCAGCACCAGGATCATCTGCGTTACCGAAAGATCCAGCAGTCCGTTAAACCACATACATATTCCTCAATCGTAAATCATGGCTGGTGAACTTCGGCGTTTGCCATTGCAAGCCCTTCCTGCAGGCATGAGAACCAAACCAGCGTGGCCACTCTAGCGTACAGATGTTCGCCGGAACAACCGAAGTTAAACATCGTTTTGTTACCAATTACACCCATTGCCCCAACTTTGTGACTGTGCTCATATTGCCAATCTTGGAACCAGCCCCCGGAGAACCCTGACGTGCCCGAACTGCCCGAAGTCGAAACCACCCGCAGAGGCATCGCCCCGCACTGCGAGGGGCAGGTCATTTCCGCAGTGACCGTTCGCAACCCCAGCCTTCGGTGGCCGGTACCGAGCGATCTTGCCGAACGAGTCAGCGGCAAACGCATCCAGAGCGCGGATCGCCGGGCCAAGTACCTGCTCATTCATCTGGAGGATGGCACCCTCATCATCCATCTGGGCATGTCCGGCAGCCTGAGGGTCATCACCGACAACGCGCCGCCCATGACCCACGATCACCTTGACCTGACGCTGGAATCCGGAACCGTGCTCCGATTCAACGACCCACGCAGATTCGGCTGCTGGCTCTGGACCGACTCTGTGGACCGCCACCCGCTCATCGAAAGCCTTGGGCCAGAACCTCTTTCAGAGGCATTCAACGGCGAGTTGCTGTTCCAGCGTTCCCGCTCGAAAAAGACACCCATCAAGAACTTTATTATGGACAATCATGTCGTCGTTGGCGTCGGAAATATTTACGCCAACGAAGCCCTGTTCAAAGCGGGCATTCACCCCAGACGGCAGGCTGGTCGCATCAGCCTTGACCGGTACCGACGTCTGGCCGAAGCGATCCGGGAAACCCTGAGCGCCGCCATCCTGATGGGAGGCACGACACTGAGGGATTTCGTCAACAGCGATGGCAAGCCCGGTTATTTCGCCCAGGTATTGCTGGTGTATGGCAAAACCGGCTCACCCTGTACCCAATGTAACACGCTTCTCAAGGAAATCCGGATGAACAACCGATCAACGGTGTACTGCCCGCGCTGCCAACGCTGATTTGCCGACACAGTTTGCAACGTAAAAGTCGTTGAAAATACTGAAACATGCTTCATAGTTAACGAAGAATCTGACGCCAATCTCTACCATACCAAGGCACACAGAACGCTCGGCCCGGCACCCTCAGGGGCTTGAGCCAAAACGTTGAGGAGACCAACAATGACACAAAAACTATCTCGCACGCTCATCGCCGCTGTGGCTGCCTGCCTGCTGGCTTTCTCATCCATCGGTCACGCCCGGGCCATCGATGAATCTCCTTCCGCCCTGGCCATGACCGGCGATGCCCTGTTTGCCCGCCCGGTACTGTTCGCCACGACACTTGTGGGCGGGGCGGTGTACCTGGTCTCCCTGCCGTTCTCCCTGCTCGGTGGCAACGCCGATGAAGCCGGCGAAACCCTGTTCCTCGGCCCCGCCCGCGCGACCTTCGTTCGCTGCCTTGGTTGCGCGCGTTCTGGCCGTAAAGACGAGCAGGCAAGCTACGCGTCCAACTGATATCCCCGGACAGACGTCCGTAATATCCCAACTTGTCAGAAGGCGGGATCTCCGGCAGCCTGAAGAAAATTCTTCAGGCTGTTTTTGTTTATGGTGAACTGGTCCTCTCTGAACACAGTGTTTCTCGACATGGATGGAACGCTGCTGGATCTGCATTTCGACAATCACTTCTGGCTTGAGCACCTGCCTCTGCGCTATGCGGAGCAGCACAACCTTGCTCCCCAGGAAGCGAAAGACCGGCTGATCCCCATGATCATGGCGGAACGCGGTTCGCTGAACTGGTACTGCACCGATTACTGGAGTGAACGGCTCAACCTGGACATCACCGCCCTGAAGGCAGAAGTAGGCGAACGGATCGGTTATCGCCCGCACGTGGTTGAGTTCCTGCAAACGTTGAAGGCAGGCAGGCTCCACTCGGTGATTGTCACCAACTGCCACCCGGATCCGCTGGCGCTCAAGCTCGAGCGCACCGGGCTGGCCGACCATGTGGAGGGGATCGTCTCCAGCCATCAGTTCGGTAAAGCCAAGGAAGATCCCGAGTTCTGGCAGGATCTGCAAAATGCCGTTCCCTACAATCCGGCCTCAACACTCATGGTGGATGACAGCCTGCCGGTGCTGGAAAGCGCCCGCCGGGCCGGCATTGGCCAGTGCCTGGCGATCCTCGCCCCGGACAGTCAACAGGCACCGCGGCCAGCACATAGCGAGATCCCCGGCATCCGCCATTTCGATGAGATTCTGCCGGGACTTCGCCGGCAACAGTCTCTGCAATCGGCCCGTTGAGCAGGTTATAATCCGGGCATAACCCCATCAGGTGAGGAGACATGGCGGCAACGGCTGACGACCCGCGGGTCCGACTCGACAAATGGCTCTGGGCAGCGCGCTTTTACAAGACCCGCACGCTGGCCAAGGAAGCCATTGAGGGCGGCAAGGTGCACTACAATCAACAACGCAGCAAACCCGGCAAACTGGTCGAAACCGGAGCGACCGTCACCCTTCGCCTGGGCTGGATGGAAAAGGTGATTGTGATCGACGCTATCAGCGACCGTCGCCGGGGCGCACCGGAAGCCCAGAAGCTCTACCACGAAACCGAAGAAAGTGTGAAAAAACGCGAGGAACTGGCGTGGCAACGCAAAACCATGCAGGCCGCCCAGCTTCCACCGGCCCGTCGGCCGTCCAAAAAGGACCGGCGCGATATCCAGCGGTTCCGCGAACAGAACAACCTTTGAATTCCGATAAGCGCCAGAACCTACCAGCTGGCGCCAGACCAACGTCTACCAGCATCTCCAGGAGAAAAACCATGGCATCCCGCGACCAGTTCCAGCGCTTTATTTTTGAGGACAGTCATGTCCGAGGCGCCTGGGTTCAACTCGGCGCCAGCTACCGCGAAATCGGCAGCCAGGCCCCCTACCCCGATTCCGTGCGGGGCCTGTTGGGCGAGGCACTGGTGGCCAGCGTACTGATGAGCAGCACCCTGAAATTCGAGGGCACACTGTCGCTGCAAGCCCAGGGCCAGGGCCCACTGAGCACACTGATGGCGGAGTGCTCCCACGACCGTTTTATCCGCGGCTTGGCCCGATTCGATGAACAGGCTGTCGGTGAAGAAGCGTTCCATGATCTTCTGGGCGAGGGACGCATGGCCATCACCATCACACCGGAAAAGGGCAACCGTTACCAGGGCGTGGTACCCCGGGAGTCGGATTCCCTGGCCGGCTGCCTGGAAGAATATTTCGAGCGCTCCGAACAGCTGGCCACCAGCCTGATTCTTTTTGCCTCAGAAGAAGGCGCTGCCGGGCTTCTGCTTCAGCGGCTGCCGGGCGCGACCGAGGAAGACGATGATCTGTGGGAACGCGTTAACCACCTCGCCCGCACCGTTAGCGAGGCGGAACTGCTGGAACTCGACAGTGAAACCGTGCTGCATCGGCTGTTCCACGAGGAAACGGTTCGCCTGTTCGATGCAGAACCCGTGGCCTTCCGCTGCAGCTGCTCCCAGGAGCGCACACTGGGCGCACTGGAGGCCATCGGCAAGGAGGAGTGCTACAGCATCCTTGATGAGCAAGGCTCGATCGAAATGGATTGTCAGTTCTGTCACGCACACTATCGATTCGATAGAAACGACATTGATCATCTTTTCACCGGTCATACGTTACACTGAAACCCATGTAGAACCGGCGTTAGGCCAGACGTGGCGCGGATTTTCGGCCAGTCGTTTTTTACGATCTTCTCTGGCATAATAGCGCGCCTGAATTGACCCGATTGCTCAGTTTTCCATCAATCATGGGGGCGTGGGCCTGAGCAATCACGAAGACACCCCGAGGGCGAGGTCGAAGTGAGCAACACTTATACTGATCTGAGTTCAGCACGACTGGTCGAGCTGGCACTGGAACGCAACGAAGGCCAGCTGGCAGCGAACGGATCGCTGGTCGTCAAAACCGGTGAACGTACGGGCCGGTCACCAAAGGATCGTTTTATCGTCGAGGAGCCGAGCACCGCTGACGATATCCATTGGGGCCCGATCAACCGCCCCTTTGATGCGGACAAATTCGATGCCCTGTGGGATCGTGTTGAGGCCTACATCGCTGAGAAAGATCAGTTCGTCTCCCACGTTCACGTTGGCTCCGATCCCGAGCACTACCTGCCGGTCAAGATGACCACCGAGACGGCATGGCAGAACCTGTTCGGTCGCAACCTGTTCATCCGTCCGGAGAGCTACAACCCGGCCGACAAGCAGGAATGGCAGATCCTCAACGCCGCCAATTTCGAGTGCGATCCCGAGCGCGATGGCACCAACAGCAACGGCTGCGTGATGATCAATTTCGCCAAGCGCAAGGTGCTGCTGGCCGGCATGCACTACGCCGGCGAAATGAAAAAGGCCATGTTCTCCGTGCAGAACTTCCTGCTACCGGAAAAAGACGTGCTGCCGATGCATTGCTCGGCGAACGTGGGCGAGGACGGTCAGACCTGCCTGTTCTTCGGCCTGTCCGGCACCGGCAAGACCACCCTCTCCGCCGACCCGCACCGTTTCCTGATCGGTGACGACGAGCACGGCTGGGGCCCGGGTACGGTGTTCAACCTGGAAGGTGGCTGCTACGCCAAGTGCATCGACCTGTCCAAAAAGAACGAGCCGATCATCTGGGACGCAATCCGCTTTGGTGCGATTGTCGAAAACGTGATGATCGATCCGGACACCCGTGAGCCGGACTACAACGATGTGTCCCTGACCGAAAACTCTCGCTGTGCCTACCCGCTTGAGCACGTGGAAAAGCGCGTGGAAGAGAACCGCGCTGGCGAGCCGTCACACATTGTGTTCCTGACCTGTGACATGACTGGCGTACTGCCGCCTGTATCCATCCTGTCCAAGGAATCCGCGGCGTACCACTTCCTGAGTGGCTACACCGCCCTGGTAGGCTCCACCGAGATGGGCTCTTCCTCCAAGCTGAAATCCACCTTCTCTACGTGCTTCGGCGCGCCATTCTTCCCGCGTCGCGCCGGCGTCTACGCCGAGCTGCTGATGAAGCGGATGGAAGAGTTTGGCAGCAAGGTGTTCCTGGTGAATACCGGCTGGACCGGCGGTCCCTACGGTGAAGGTCAGCGGTTCAGCATCCCGACCACCCGTGCCATCATTGCCGGCATCCAGAACGGCGATCTGGACGATGTGGAAACCGAGCACCTGCCGGCCCTGAACCTGGACGTGCCCAAGCACGTCCCGGGCGTCGACTCCAACCTGCTCAACCCGCGCAACACCTGGGTCAGCCCGGACTACTACGACGGCAAGGCAGCCGAGCTGATTGCTCAGTTCGTCGAGAACTTCAAGAAGTTCGACGTTTCCGAGTCCATCGTTGACGCCGGCCCGAAGCTGGCCAGCTGATTCGGCTTCGGCCAAAAAAGCGCCCTGCAACCGCACGGCGCTTTTTTTGTGCCTGCTGACTCATGCCTGCACAAGGACCTCCAGCTCCCTTCTTCCTCAGGTTTGTGGCACAGTTAACCGGTACCTCTCAGTCACCCTTTCAACCAGGCACGATCACGGCATGAAACAAGCTATTCGAAAACTCTTCTCCCCACTGCTCAAGCGCTTGGAATCCGGGGAAGTTGGCCCCAACTACAAAGCCTCACACCGAACCATTCTGATCGCTGTCGGCACGCTGTTTATGATTCTGGGCACCATTTCCCTGGTGGCCATGGTTTACACGGGACAGCTGGGTGCCTTTGTTCCGGTAGTGGCTTTCCTGGGCCTGGGAGGGGTTTGCCTGATTGTTGGCAGTGTAGGAACCGATGCTGCGGTCTCCAAGTTGTGGGGGCATCGATAAATCCGGTGTGAATTTACCGGACGGCTGACAGTACCCTGCGAATCGCTAGGCACTGCCAACCTCACTAAAATGGCTCTAGACGACACCATTTTCTGGGCGTTTACTCTTCACTCCCGGCATCCTCCAGCGCTTCCAGGAACTCCCGGCCCATCGCCATGCTGGTTCCTGCGGGAAATGCCCCCTGGTAACCGGTTCCATCGGCTCGGTAAACCACCTGCCCTTCCTTGATGGTCTCCATTACCTTGAGCTGGTCCAGATTCTCCGGATCCACCGCCAGCGGGTTTTCAGACAGGATCACAAAGTCAGCCAGCTTGCCCACCTCGATAGAGCCCTTCTCATCCTCTTCGAAATGCTGCCAGGCAGGCCAGATGGTCATGGCCTTCAGCGCCGTCAGCACATCCACCCGCTGACTCGGTCCCAGAATATCGCCGGATCGGGTACGCCGGGTTACCGTTGCATCCAGCACCCGCATGCTGTCGGGGAAGGCCACCGGGGCATCGTGGTGGGTGCCGAACTTCATGCCCCGGCTCCGGATCCAGCCCGTGGGCGAGATGTTTTCAGCGTTTACCGGTCCAACGGTATGGTCTCGATGCCAATCGCCCCAGTAAAACGTGTGCATGGGGAAAACCGACGGAAAGACATCGAGAGCCTGCAGACTGTCGACCTGATCCTCCCGGAGGAACTGACCGTGAATCAGCACCGGCCTGCGGTCTTCGCCTTCGCTCTCCTTGCTGGCCGCCTTGATTGCGGCCAGTAGCATGTCGGATGCACCCTCACCGTTGGCATGAGTGATTAACTGGATATCATTGTCAAAAGCCCAGTTAACCGCACTGATCACTTGCTCCATGGTAGCGGCTGCGTAGCCGGCATATCCGGGCGGGTAATCCCCCACCGGGTCGTAATAAGGGCGATCCCGCAACGCGGTAAATCCCTGAGGCGAACCATCGATGGTCAGTTTTGCCCCCCCGACCCTGACCCGGTTGTCGTAGGCAAGAGACACGCTCTCGGCAATATAGTCCCTGTCCACCAGAACATCGGGGTAGATCACAATGTCGACCGGCAGTGCCCCCTCCGCGCCAAAGGCCTTAACAATCTCCGTGGTCTGCGGAGTGGCTCGCCCTTCCTGCGCCGTGGTGTAGCCGTAGCTTGCCCAAAGGCCCGCCCCCGCCTTCACAAACGCCTTGAAGCCCTCGGGGCCGATGCCTCCGAACAGTTTCCCCAACGCCATGAAAAAGGCATTCTCCTCCAGGACGCCATTGGGCCCGCCATCCTCGCCGCGGCGTATCAAACCGCCATCGGGATCGTCGGTGCTGGCATCAATGCCTGCTGCCTCCAGCCCCGGGCTGTTCAGCACACCGAAGTGCCCGGACTGGTGGATGATCACCACAGGGATCTCCGCCGATACCGCATCGAGGTCCTTCCGGGTTGGGTGTCGTTGTTCGGCCAGCTGCGACTGGTCGTAACCAAAACCCGCAATGAGGTTCACCTGCTGAGCGATCTCCGCGTTTTCCTCAACCCAGTCATTGAGGGTTTCAATCAAACCAGCTATATCCCGCACCTCGCCGTCGGGAGGGGCCAACAGGTTGGCGGAAAGGGCTTGCAAACCACCAACAACCACATGGCCATGACTGTCGACAAAGCCCGGTAGCAGCGCCCTCCCCTTGAGGTCATGGATCTCGGTGTTGGCGCCCTTGCGGTCCATCACTTCCTCTTCGGTCCCAACCGACAGGATACGACCATCTTTGACCGCCACCGCCTCAACCTCCGGCTGTCGGTCGTCCATGGTCAACACGGGCCCACCCAGGTAGATGCGGTCAGCCATGTCCATGGCTTGGGTTGGACTATTCAGAGTTAACAACATTGTTGCCAACAAACCCTTCAGCGAATGGCGCCCATAGATCATGGTCCAGTTCCTTCTGTCAGATTAACGAGGATCACAACAAGAATAGACACAGGACGCCTATCCCGCCGGGCGGCATCGGGCGAGCGAAAGGCCGACTCAGAGTAAGTCAGTGTTCACATGCGCAGAAACGTGAGGAGTTTAAGGAGAAGCAAGATAAAGGGGCCAGCATAAAGCCGGCCCCTTTTGAGACGGTATCAGGCGTAGAACATAAGCGGAACAAAGGCCACGATCAGCAGGGAAATGCCCATGGCAATCAGCGGCATAATGATCCGTTCATGACGCTGGTAGAAGGTGCCGTCTTCCCGCAAGGCCAGAGTCACCTCCGCCTCACCGACCACCTGACGGGTGAGCAGGTGATTAAGTGCGACCGGCGGACTGAGATACCCCAGCTCGAACGCCACCAGGGTCACCATCCAGAAGTGGATCGGGTGAATCCCACTGCTGTAGGCAATGGTCGCTACGGTAGCCGTCACCAGGATGACGGCACCAAACGCGTCCATGATCATACCCAGAACGACCAGGATCATTACCATCAACAGCATGGCAGACCAGGCACTATCAAATGACTGCGGGAAGGTTTCCATCAGGTGAGAACGCTCAATCACACCGCCGATACTGACCGACAGGCCCAACAGGAGCAAAAGCGCACCGATTTCCGCCGTGGTATCGTTGGTGGCCCCTCGCAGGCTCTTCTCAAGACCTTTGACATCTTCTGCCTTTGCAGAGGCATGGCCAGGATCCTTCTTGAACCGGAAATGCTCGTATACAAGGATACCGAGCATGATGACCGGCAACAGCCTGGGCGCGGAGAACTCATCCATCTGCACATTAAGGGCGAAGCGGTAGAACAGCACCACCGCTGCAATCACCACAACGTATGGAACCAGCGGCTTGAGCGCCTCAAGCATGGCGGGCAGGGCCTGATTCGCAGGCGCCAGATCAATCTTGTTCTCGCGGTTCACCGTCAGCGCCACCAGCATGAACATGGTTGCAGTGAGCACAAATACCCACAGGCCCCAGCCAAACAACTCATCGGTGGTCACTTCACGGTTCAGATAGGCGATCACGACCACCAGCAGGCAGGGGCGAAGGACCACACCCAGAGAACCGGACATCGCCGTGGCCGCCAGGGCCAGCTGCCGGCGGGCACCGGCAGCCCGCAGTTCGCTGTAGATAACGGCACCGGCCGCGATGACAAAAATGCCCGAGGCACCGGTATAGGCGGTTGGCACTGCCGCCACCAGCACAGCCACCACAGCCAGCATTTCCGGCGGCATCCGCCAGGGCCGGAACACGTTGAAAACCAGCGTGGCCAATTGCGTCTGCTTTAGCATCATGCCGACCCAGACGTACAGGCCCACATTCAGGAACATATCCGCCAGTTCCATCATCTTGCCAAGATAGATACCGACGCCAGAGGAATGCCCGATCAGCGAGAAGTAGGTGCCGGAAATCAGACACATGACTGTGTACAGGGGGACAGACAGGAAGGCCTTGTTGAGGGTACCGCCAAGCTGGAGATCATTGGGCACCCGCAACAGCCGGTAAACGCTTGCCAGGGTCAGACAGGCAAAGCCGATAATCCAGAAATTGTGCAAGAGCACTTCTTCCTGGGTTACCCGGGTTTCCGCCGCCAGGGTTGACTGGCGAAAGATAAAACTGGAGCCAAACAACATCAGGTTGGCGACGGTCTGCAGACCGTGGGAGACCATGTAATCAAGACGGGTTTCCATGGCCCGCATCGCAATATGGTGGCGGGTAAGCGTGGCGGTTACCGCACACAGCATCACCAGGATAACCAGGATGTAGCGTTGGGAAGTCAGGCCAAAGGCGATTAAATCCGCCACGAAGAGTTCGACCGTGCGGTAGGCTTGGACGCCGACCGTAAGCTTGCCCTTCAGGCTGTCGTAATTGAGGTGCGCCTCGCGGCAATCCTTGACGGCCCGCTCAATGGCAGTCCGAACGTCCGCCGGATTTTTCTCTTCCACACCCAACAGGGCCGCCATCGGATCATCGGTCGCGGGAGCCTCTGCCATTTCTGCAGCGACGGCAGCGTCGATATTCCGATCAGGATTACATGTGGGCTCCACCGGATCCATTCGCAGCTGATAATAGCCGCTCCAGAAATACTCACCGGCGCGCAGCATCTGGTTGTGAATATCACTGCTGGTGGAAAATATGACCACGGCCAGCAGTAGCAAACAGGCTGGCAGTGACGAAAACCACTCCAACCCGCTACGACGAAAACCGGCCTTGGACATCACTGCATACTCTGAGGTACCCGACATAACAACACACTCTGGGCTATCCGGTTATTACAAAAGATCATCCAGATCCATGGTTTCAACTTCTTCCTGCTGGTCGTCCCAGAAACTGCCAAGCTGACCGAGCGGGGTACGATGTCCGGTGTTCTCTACCCACATGCGGTCGGAAATCGCAACGATCATGTCGGTGGCCATGGCATCGACGAACCGCCAATCCCAGTCGGCCGGGCGATCGTTGATCGCCTCAGCATGGCCCCGGATGACGGCCTTCACTTTCTCAGAATCGCCCTGGTTCAGGGCAGCAATGGCGTGGAACACATGGGGCAGCCGGACGCCAGCCGCTTCGCCCTGTTTATCAGCACGCTCCAGTCGCTCGAAGGCATTTTCACCTTGTGGAAGGGCTCCCGGGATCATGGCCCAGACCGTGGCTCTGAGCGCCATCGGAGCCCCCCACCATTTCTCGTTGTCCAGGCAACTGGTAGCGCGCGCAACGATGGAGCCGATGTTGTCCGGAACCCCCAGAGAGGCGGTTGACTGTACCTGGGCGTTCAGTGCCTGCAGTCCTGACATCAGGCCAGCCATGTAGATAAACTCGTCCATGTCGTCATCAAAACCCGGACACTCCCCATCATCAGGCTTGCCGTAGAAGGTGTTATGGTGCTGCCAGGCCTTGTGATATCGTTTGGCCGCCAGCACATAAGCACGCTTCTGACGAATCATGGCGTCTTCCGCTTCCACCGCTTTCAGGCTGTGCATGGCTGCAAGCCCTGCCAGCTCGTGTTCGCGCGCTTTTTCCTCAGCGCAACCACCGGCAGACAGGTACAGCATTACTGCCAGCTGATCAGGCTCTGAGGTTACCCGGCCAAAGGACATCAGAAGTGGGGCAGTGGCCTCGCTCATGGCACAGCCCATGGCCAGATCATCACTTTCCAGCAGATACGGCACGGTATGGTCGCGGGAAAACCCCTGCATCACATCTCCGGTGGTCTTGTAGATCATGTTGTTGACCACCCCACAGCCACTCAGAGCCGCACTGGCTATCAAAGCCGCAACAACGCCCTTGAAGCGTTTGAGGACCTGCAAACTGTCCAGTGTCAGGTTTGGAGAGACTGTCATCGCTGCTTCACCTTTCGGATGTTTTCTTGGTTTTCACTTGCTAACTGTCTGGCCAAGCGAAGGAAAACTGATGTTACAAACCGTAACCAGAATCAAATTATGTCTGATAACCCGCTGTTTTTATGCGACCAAAGCCGCAAATGCCGCTGTTGGCTCCAGATCCAGCTGCAGCGTCTGTTTGCACAATGGCAGCGGACCCTCTATAGATGGTCCGAGTCGCCGCCCGCCGGGCGTCGCATGCACGTCAAAAAACACAACAAGAAGGAGTTCCAAATGCGCAAACCCGAACTAGCCGCTGCGGTTGCTGATCAGACCGGCCTCAGCCGGGATAAGGCCAGTGAAGTGATTACGGCTTTCACCGACCAGATTTCGGCTGCAGCTGCCCGGGGTGAGGATGTCTCCCTGATTGGCTTCGGAACCTTTAACATCCGTGCCCGTGAAGCACGCAATGGCAGGAATCCGCAGACTGGCGCATCCATCCAGATTCCCGCCAGCAAAACTGTAGGTTTCAAAGCTGGCAAGGCCTTCAAAGAACAGATCGGCTGACCGAAATCAGGGGCCGCCTTCGCCGGCCCCAATCACTGCTACCGGATCAGGAAGCGCACTCGGAACGGGTGGCATCAACCCGGCAACGAATCGCCTTCATCAACTTGATGGCGCGCTCGTCAAACACCCCATCTTCCAGCAACGACAGCCGCACTTTCTGCAGCATTTTGTCGTACTTGGCGGTGTCTGCAGTTGGCAGACTCATCCAGACATTTGACGGAATCTCGGCTTCCGCCTTGGCGATGATGTCGTAGGCTTCGTCAATACGCTTGATGGCTTCGGCTCGAACCATCTGAGCCGCGTCGTCGGGAAAACGGTCACGGTGAATAATGACCTGGAAGTTCATGTAACCAAGTGCGTATTTCACGACCGCGCCATTCGGCTCCACGCCCTTGTACAGTTCCAGCGGTGTGTAGGCCACGGCCGGGGCGTAGGCAAGGTCCACACTGCCGTTGTTGAATTTGCCGGCAAAGTTGGCGGAGTTCGAACCAACTACCGATGCCCCCACGTGACGCACCATGCGTACAGAGGCTTCATCGTAATCGAGGGTCGCAATGCGCTTGCCCTGCAGCTTCTCGACCGAATCGATGCTGCGATCACGGGTATGAAGATAGATGGCACCACCCGGGAACACGCCAGCCACTTCATACGGACCGTCGACCAGGAAGGGTCGCGCTTTCTCCTGACTCAGGGTGTTGTAGAGCAGACGCATCTCCTCCTCACCCGGTACCGCACCCATAGCCTCCAGACTGCCAGTAAACTTGTTGAACTCACGGGCCCGGGTGCCGGTCAACAGAACCGCATCGCACTGCCCTGCCTTGAAATCCTCGGCAGCGACTTTTTCATCGGTGTAAGCACGCAGATTCAGCTTGATGCCCTTCTTCAGGGCAACCGGCTTGAAACTCTTGGTGATGGCGAACAGCGGGCCATTAGCACCCACAGGATCGAATACACAGAAACTACGTTCGAGGGGCTCATTCTGCGCAGCTGCCAGGGATGGGAACAACAGGCTGGCACACAGGGCAGCAGCCACAACGACCCGTTGCGGGAAGGTTGTTGGTTTCACGGGATAACTCCTGAATTATTGTCGTCGAGAACCGGCACGTCCAGATGTACCGGTTGCGCTCTTCCTTGGTCGACAGTAGACCGACGATCACTAGGATACGTTGGCACAGATGCCGCTCTTCAAGCGCTTTTGAGGGAAAAAAGGGAATCTGTGATGAAGTCGACAGGGGCCCTATTACCCCTGCCGCATTTTAAGGAAGGCGCCCTATTGAGGCTCGCTGCCCCAGGCAATGGACCCGCCAACGAGGGTCATGCGAACCACACCGGGCAAGGGTCGGTCGGAAACCGGGGTATGCCGTCCGGTAGAGACGATGCTGTCATGTGCGGGGATCCATTGGTCGGCGGGATCGAACATGCACAGATCTGCCAGCTCCCCCTCGCCCAGGCTCGCACTCCGACCAATGACAGAAGCCGGGCCGCCGGTCAGCCCACGGATCAACTCGGCCAACGACAGCTCCTTGCGGTTGACCAGTTCCAGGCCCAGAGACAGGACGCTCTCGACAGTGGACAAACCCGGTTCCGTGGCTGCCAGCGGCGCCTGCTTGGCTGCCGTGTCATGGGGCTGGTGCTGACTGACAATGGCATCAATCACTCCCTCGCGAACACCGGCAATCAGGGCCAGCCGGTCCTGCTCACTGCGCAGTGGCGGACGCACGTGGAACCGGCTGTCGAACCCTGCCAGGGCATCTTCGGTGAATGCCAGCTGATGCATGGCAACGTCCGCGCTGACGGCTATTCCCCGCCGGCGCGCATCCGCCAGCATCTCCACACTGCGAGCACTGGAAATCTGCCCCAGATGCAGGCGGACGCCAGTCTCTTCCGCCAGCAGGATCATTTCCATTACGGCGGTGGTTTCAGCGACTTCCGGAATACCCAGCAGACCGAGACGGGATGCCACCAGGCCATCGTGGGCATAGCCGTCCGCCGCCAGGGCAGCGTTTTCCGGGTTCAGAATCACCGTCAGACCAAAGGTCTTTGCATAAGCCATGCAGCGGCGGAGGGTGCGCGCGTTACGCACACCACGGGAGCCATTACCCACGGCGACACAGCCGGCAGAGGCGAGACCCGCCATGTCACTGAGCAGGTCCCCTTCCAGACCCCGAGTCAAAGCTCCTACAGGCAGTACGCGGATGGGAGACCGACACGCAGCCACATCCCGGATCAGATGGGTCACCGCCCCCGAATCGTTCACCGGTGAGGTTTCCGGCGAGGTGCATACCGAGGTAAACCCGCCGTGGGCGGCAGCCCGGGTCTCGGAGGCGATGCTGCCTTTCTGCCCGTTGCCGGGTTCCCGCAGGTTGCAATGCAGGTCCACGAAACCCGGTGAAATGACGCAGCCTTCGGCGTTGATTGTGCCATCGGCCTTGGCCTGTCGGGCGGCCTCGCCAACTGCCGCAATGCGGCCATCACGAATCAACAGCGCAGCGTTTTCCGCGTCTACGCCCTGCCCATCCAGCAGTCGTCCACCAACAATCTTCAGGGTAGCCACATTGGGTGATGCACTCAGGTTCATGGCTGGACTACCTCACTTTGCTTCCGGTTGCGATCCGCCAGCTGGCCACCCATGGCCATGGACATCACCGCCATACGAATGGCAATGCCGTTGGTCACCTGGTTGAGAATCACCGACTGGGGACCATCGGCCACAGCAGACTCGATTTCCACACCCCGATTGATGGGGCCCGGATGCATAACAATGCAATCCGGTTTGGCCAGGGCGAGCTTTTCCTGACTGAGACCATACAACCGGTAAAATTCACGCTCACTGGGTAGCAGGGCCCCCTCCATCCGTTCTTTCTGAAGACGGAGCATGATCACCACATCCAGATCCCGCATGCCACGGTTCATATCGAACTCCACAGTGCAGCCCAGGCTTTCCACATCCCTCGGCAACAGGGTGCCCGGAGCAATCACCCGGACTTCTTCAGCACCGAGTTCGTTCAGGGCGCGGATCTGCGAACGGGCGACCCGTGAATGCAGAACATCCCCCACGATAGCCACCTTCAAGCCCTCGAAGGTGCCCTTGTGCTGTCGAATGGTCAGCATGTCGAGCATGGCCTGGGTGGGATGGGCGTGGCGGCCATCGCCGGCGTTAATGATGGCAACGCCCGGCGTCACATGCTCAGCGATAAAATGGGGGGCGCCACTCTGGGAATGCCGAACCACGAACATGTCGCTGGCCATGGCCTCCAGGTTCAGCAGGGTATCGGACAGGGACTCACCTTTGGAGGTGGCCGAGGTACTGATATCCAGGTTCAGCACATCCGCGGACAGGCGCTTGGCAGCCAGCTCGAAGGTACTGCGGGTGCGGGTGCTGGACTCAAAGAACAGGTTGACCACGGTTCGCCCCCGAAGCAGAGGAACCTTTTTGATGGTTCGCTCGCCCACTTCAATGAACGAATCGGCGGTATCCAGAATGTCGGTCAGCAATTGCCTGTCGAGGCCGTCCAGAGTGAGAAAATGCCGCAACTGACCGTCGTCGGTCAGCTGCAGGTTGTGGAAGGATTGACCTTGGTCAGTCATGAGTAGCCTGCTTGAAGTTCATCGGTATGGTGTCGCCAGCAACTGAGCGCAGGGGTTATGCGCCGCCCTCCTGCACCTCGATACGCAGCGGGTCGGGCCCCCTGAGTTTCACCCGCTGGCTTGATGCCAGGGTCATACTCCGGCCGACCACATCGGGTTGAATGGGCAGCTCGCGGGCGCCAAGGTCAACCAGGGTGGCGAGTATGATACTGTCGGGACGCCCGTAATCGAAAATTTCATTCATCGCCGCCCGAATCGTCCGGCCGCTCATGATCACATCGTCCACAAGGATGATATCTCGCCCTTCGGTATCGAACGGGAGGCTGGACGGCCGGACCCGCGGGTTCAGGCCAATGCGGCTGAAGTCGTCGCGATAAAAAGAGATATCCAGTTCGCCGGGAGCCGTCTCGAGTTGTAGCCGCTTGCTGAGCAAATCTGCCAGCCAGACACCGCCCGTGCGAATGCCCACCATCAGGGGGGCATCAATGTCGCGCTCATTGAGCACCTGACGCAATCCCGTTTCCAGCTTATCCAGCAGTTGATCGATATCTAGCTGTGCAGTCATTACATCCTCGCTGTAGAAGAAAGCATTCCCGAACTCAGTCGGGCCGGGTTTCCTGAAGCCCGAACCAGGTTTCCAGAATCAGAACCGCAGCGCGGTCATCCACACCATGCCGGCCAAAATCCCGGCTACCACCACCGGCCATCACATCACCCTTGGCTTCGAAGCTGGTCAGCCGCTCGTCCACCATCTCCACGGGCAGGTGATACCGCCCGTGCAGGCGCTTGCCAAACTTCCGGGCCCGGGCACACATCTCGTTCTCGGAATCATCCATATTGAGGGGTAACCCCACGACCACCACATCCGGGCGCCACTCCTCCAGCAAACGGCCTATGGCCTGCCAGTCGGGAATGCCATCCCGGGCCGGCAGCATGGTCACGGGTTGGCCGGTGCCGAGCATTTCCTGGCCGGCGGCCACACCAATCCGGCGTGTACCGAAATCAAATGCCAGGACCCGGCGTTGCCCTACCTCAGGCATGGCCAATGGAATCACTCAGCTGGTTAAGGTCGATACCAATCAACTCGAGGACGGCCCGGTAACGGTCACCCCAGGGCGTTCGGAACAACAGATCGGTGGTGGCCGGGCAGGTGAGCCAGGCATTGCTGCCCAGCTCTTCCTCCAGCTGGCCCTCACTCCAGCCGGAATAGCCCAGGGCGACCAGAAACTCGTCCGGCCCGTTATTCTTGCCAATCGCTGACAACACGTCCCGGGATGTGGTTAACAGGACCTCATCGGTCACCTTGGCGGTGTTCTGCCAGCTGGTGCCCGGCGGGTGAAGTACAAAGCCACGTTCGGGCTCCACCGGTCCGCCACTGTATACGGGCAGATCAAGTTCGCCTCCCGACATGTCGAGTTGCTCAAGAATCTCCCCCAGATGAATCTGCAGGGGCTGGTTGATCATGAGGCCGAAGGCCCCTTCATCCGAATGTTCGCACAGATAGATCACCCCACCGTGAAAACGGGGATCAGCCAGATAGGGCGATGCCACCAGGAAGTGGTGGCGCAGGCTGTTGGGTGAATGCTTGGATGCGGTCATCCCGATGTGAGCCCCCGTCGCTGGAAAGACCAGGTTCGTATAATTTCCAGTTCATCGACCTCTTCCCGCATTTGTGGCGGGAAGGGCGCAAATGGCGAAGCCATCCGGACTATCCGGATGGCCGCGTCGTCCAGAACGGTGCTACCGGACGATTCAAGCACGGCCACTTTCTTGATCGAGCCATCCTTCTTGAGTGAGACCAACACACGAACCGTGCCGTGAATACCGGCCCGCCGCGCCTCTGTAGGGTAGTTGATGTTGCCTACACGGGTCACTTTATCGACCCAGCTTTTTACATAATAGGCGTTCGAAGATCGGAGCGTGGAAGCCGAGGTCACCCTCATCACCCGGGGCTTGCGGGCGTAAGCCTGTTGTTGGGCCGCAAAGCGGGCTTCCAGGCTGGCAATTTCGAGGCTGCGCTCCATCAGGCTCTTTTTACGGTTCTCCGGCAGGGGCTCTTCCATGGGATCGGTACGGGTTTCAGGCCGGCGGGCACTCCGACTGGAAACGCCTTCCGTCTGAATCACCCGCTGTTCACGGTCAGGCTGGGGCCGTGCCTGTGACGGTGGCTCGGGCTGGACCTGTGCCACCTCCGGTTGACTGATCTCGGCCGGATTCGGCGTTGTCAGCTCTTTCACTTCGTCTTCGGCACCACTGCCCTTTTGACTGGTCTGCGCCAGGAAATCCGCATCGTCCGGTGCCTCTTCATCGTCGAACTGCGACAGGGTAATTTCCATGGTTTGTGCGGAGGCCTGAGGGTCCTCCGGCGCAAAGCTGATGCCCAGGACGATCATGGCATGGACCGCCAACGCCACGAAAAGGGTGAAAGAAAACCGGTCGAAGTCGCTTACCTGTACTGCCATTACTGATCCTGGTTACCTTACTTGCTCTGCCTGCCGGTAATTACGCCCGCTTTTCGTTGCCCAGACGCCTGGCAATGGCTTCCATCAACATACCGGCAATATCGATACCGAACGCGGCATCCAGTTCCCGGATGCAGGTGGGACTGGTGACATTGATTTCGGTCAGGTAATCGCCGATCACGTCCAGACCGACAAATATCAACCCTTTTTCCTTGATGACCGGCGCCACACGGGCACAGATTTCCCGGTCCCGGTCGGTCAGCTCACGTCCTTCCCCGCGACCACCGGCCGCCAGGTTGCCGCGATTTTCACCGTGCGAGGGGATTCGCGCAAGCGCGTAGGGCACCGGCTCGCCTTCGATCAGCAGGATGCGTTTGTCGCCATCCCGAATTTCCGGGATGAACTTCTGCGCCATGGCCTGATGCTCACCGTAGTTGGTGAGGGTTTCGATAATGACGCCCAGATTGGCGTCGTTTTCCTTGATCCGGAAAATGGAATGGCCGCCCATGCCATCCACCGGTTTCATGATGACATCGCCGTGCTCGGCATAGAACTCGCGGAAACGGGACGCAGAGCGACTCACCAGCAAGGGCGGCGTGAGGTCTTCGAACTGGGTGGCGAACAGCTTCTCGTTGCAGTCCCGCAGGGTCGCCGGAGGGTTCACCACCAGGGCACCCTGCTGCTCGGCCGCATCAAGAATGTACGTGGCCATGATGAATTCGCGGTCCACGGGCGGGTCCTTGCGCATCAGGATGACATCCAGATCCCCCAGCGCCCGGTCCTGGGTCGATCCGAAGCTGTACCAGTTCTCCGGATCGGCGTGGACGGTCAGTTCGCGGGTACGGGCCATGGCCTTCCCGCCGTCCAGGTACATATCAGGCAGCTCCATGTACTCCAGCTCCCAGCCCCGCTGCTGCGCTGCCAGCAACATGGCCAGTGAACTGTCTTTCTTGAAGTGGATATCCTCAATCGGATCCATCACGATGCCAAGTCGGACTGTCATGAGTCTCCCGAGCTCCCGAGGTTGGATGTACCAAATTGAGTGTGCCAACTCGCTCGCACACCCGATGATTGACTGCGTTGAAACGCAATCCCGAATGGTATTGTAACCGGACAGCAAATGCACCCGTAGCCGCGTTCTGGGAATTACGTGAGGGCTCATGCAGGGGTACATTTGGTCACAAAGAAGTGCTTTTTATAGCCCCCTTTATCCTCTATAAATGGGGAGGTTAATAGAACATCCTGTACAAGTGTGTTAAAAACCCCATCGAAAAATAATGACAGTAGCTGAGCGCAAGGCAGTTGGATAATGGATGACAACTTCGAGAATCTGAAGATCATGGTGATCGACGACAGTAAAACCATTCGTCGCACCGCAGAAACCCTCCTGAAAAAGGTTGGCTGTGAGGTCATCACCGCAACTGACGGCTTTGACGCTCTGGCCAAAATCGCCGATTCCCAGCCGGACATCATTTTTGTGGACATCATGATGCCGCGACTGGATGGCTACCAGACCTGCGCACTGATCAAGAACAATTCCTCTTTCAAAAAGACGCCGGTTATCATGCTCTCCAGTAAGGACGGTCTGTTCGACAAGGCCAAGGGTCGCATTGTGGGCTCTGACCAGTACCTGACCAAGCCGTTCAGCAAGGATGAGCTGTTGAACACGATCCGCCAATACGTCCCCCAGGCGGAACAGTAAACCTGCTGAAACCCAGAATTTTTCGAGGAAACCATGGCTCGCATTCTCATTGTTGACGATTCCCCTACCGAGGTTAAGAAGATCTCCACCATCCTGGAGAAGCACCAGCACGAAATCCTGACGGCTGATAACGGCGCAGACGGCGTTGCCAAGGCCCGCGCCGAAACTCCGGATCTGGTCCTGATGGACGTGGTCATGCCTGGCCTGAACGGCTTCCAGGCCACCCGTCAGCTGACACGCGCGCCTGAAACTGCCTCCATCCCGGTGGTCATTGTCACCACCAAGGATCAGGAAACAGACCGTGTCTGGGGTACCCGTCAGGGCGCCAAGGGTTACCTGGTAAAGCCGGTTAACGAAGACGATCTGATCAAAACAATCAATAGCCTGATTGCCTGATCCCAACATCATGGAGTAAGCATGTCCGCCCAGACCGCCCCCTTTGCTGTTCTGACGGATATCGCCCGACGCAGCCGGTCCCTTTCGGCCGGCTTGCCAGAGCAACAAGAAGCCGTAGAACTCTGGAATGGTATCGGATTCATCCTTGCTGGGGAGCGCTATGTAGCACCCATGGGTGAAGTGACCGAAATCCTCCATGTCCCCCGATTCACCCGCATTCCCGGGGTTCGTCCCTTTCTCCTGGGTGCGGCCAATGTCCGCGGTCGTCTCCTTCCCCTGCTGGATCTGCCCCTGTTCTTTGATATTCCCCGTTCCTCGCGCAGTCCGCGTGACCGACGGGTTCTGGTTGTTGAAGAAGGGGATGTTTTCAGTGGTCTGGTGGTAGACAGCGTACTGGGCATGCAGTACTTCGCAGCCGACAGTTTCAAGGACACGCCGGACGGTGTGCCTGAAAGCGTTCGCCCGTTCGTCACCGGCGGATTCGAGCGCAACGACGAAGTCTGGAAAGTGTTTTCCGCCGTCGACCTGATCGACGACGAACGCTTCCTAGACGTCGCACAGTGGTAAAGGGTGTTGAAACTGGCAGGAACTTCACCCTGACCGCCTGATACCCGTACAAAAAACAAACTTGCCAAACCTATGTTGAAGAGGCCGGGAGCCAGAAAATGAAAAACAGAGCCGGAAGTTTCAGTCTGGACCAGGGGGGCAACAAGCTTGTTGCCGGCCTGATCGCTGCACTGATCGCACTTACCATCCTGCTCGTTGTAGTCCTGTTCATGATTAACAGGAGCAGCCAGCACGACCAGGAATACATCGCCCACACCGCTGAATTGCGGGTTCTCTCGCAGGCCATCGCGAAGAACGCCACCGAGGCCGCTGGCGGTACCGCCGAGGCGTTCAACCAGCTTCGCCGGTCACGGGATGAGTTCCAGCAGCTCTGGACCAACATCACCAAGGGCAACCCGGAAACCGGCCTCCCGGCCAGTGAACTTGCTCAGGAAAGCGGCGTTCAGGACAACTGGAACACGGTTCGGGAAAACGCCGACAAGATTCTGTCCACTCAGGACGCAGTACTGGGCCTTCACGAAGTAGCCCAGACCCTGAACGAGACCATTCCCAGCCTCCAGGTAGAATACGACGACATCGTTCGCATCCTGCTGGATAACGGCGCTCCGGCCGAACAGATTTCCCTGGCACAGCGCCAGTCACTGCTGGCCGAGCGGATCGTGCGCTCGGTTAATAACGTACTGTCCGGTGACGAGGAAGCCGTTATTGCCGCCGACCGCTTTGGCCGCGACGCCAGCCTGTTCGGTCGCGTTCTGGAAGGCCAGCTCAACGGCAACCAGGGCATGGGCATTTCCAAGGTAAACGACGAAGACGCCATCTACGGTCTTGAAGCCGTCGACGAGCTGTTCGAATTCGTTAACCAGAACGTTGACGCAATCCTTGAAGCCTCTCCCGACCTCTTCAAGGTTCGTACTGCTGCCAGCGACATCTTCCAGAATTCCGAGCTCCTGCTGACCGAACTGTCCACCCTGGCCGGCAGCTTCCGTGCCAACTCCAGCGCCCGCTTCATCGGACCGACCCTGGCCTTCATCATCCTGGCCGCCATGATCGGTATCGTTATCTTCATCGGTCTGGCCCTGTACCGCGACGCCCGCGATCGCCTGGCCACCACGGAAGAGCAGAACGAGCAGAACCAGAACGCGATCCTGCGACTGCTGGACGAACTGGCTGACCTCGCAGACGGTGACCTGACCACCGAGGCCACGGTAACCGAGGATTTCACCGGTGCCATCGCGGACTCTATCAACTACGCGATCGACCAGATGCGCGGACTGGTAACCGCCATCCGTGGAACGGCGGTAGGCGTTGCCTCTGCGGCCCAGGAAACCCAGGCCACAGCGATGCACCTGGCGGACGCTTCCGAGCACCAGGCGCAAGAGATTGCCGGAGCTTCTGCGGCGGTTAACGAGATGGCGGTGTCCATCGACCAGGTATCCTCGAACGCTGCGGAATCCTCCGCGGTTGCGGAGCGATCGGTTGCGATCGCGAAGAAAGGCGCGGAAGTGGTACAGAACACCATCCGCGGCATGGACAACATCCGTGAGCAGATCCAGGAAACCTCCAAGCGGATCAAGCGACTGGGTGAGTCTTCCCAGGAAATCGGTGACATCGTATCCCTGATCAACGACATTGCCGACCAGACCAACATCCTGTCTCTGAACGCTGCGATCCAGGCCTCTATGGCCGGTGACGCGGGTCGAGGCTTCGCGGTGGTTGCGGACGAAGTTCAGCGACTGGCGGAACGTTCTTCTGCAGCAACCAAACAGATTGAAGCCCTGGTTAAGACGATCCAGTCGGATACCAACGAAGCGGTAATCTCCATGGAACACACCACCGCCGAGGTGGTCCGTGGTGCACGCCTGGCCCAGGACGCGGGTATCGCGCTCGAGGAAATCGAGAACGTATCCATGAGCCTGGCGGAATTGATCCAGAACATCTCCAACGCGGCGCGTCAGCAGTCGTCCTCTGCGGCACACATTTCCAACACGATGAACGTCATCCAGGAAATCACCTCGCAGACCTCGTCTGGTACCAACGCGACCGCCAAGTCTATCGGTCACCTGGCCGAGATGGCGTCCGAACTGCGGTCTTCCGTTGCCGGCTTTACCCTGCCGGACGAAGAGGCCGTCGAGCAGGAAGAACAGGAAGACGCCGACGTTCCGGTGGTGGGCTGATTTTCGGTCTCGGGCTGTTGACGGTTTATGGCGCACATGCATAACAACCTGTCTGCTGACGAGGGCATCTGGTCCCTGCGCCGACTCCCGGACATGGATGAGGCGCAGTTCAGTCAGTGGCAGACCTTGCTGGAGCACCGAACCGGCATGACCCTGTCGGCCGACCGCCGCTCATTCCTGGAAACCAACCTCGGGATCCGGATGAGGGAAATCGGCTGCAGCAGCTACCAGGCCTATTACGAGCAGATCGTCTCAGGCCCGGATGCCATTCGTGAATGGTCGACCCTGGTGGATCGGCTGACGGTGCAGGAAACCCGGTTTTTCCGCGACACTGATGCTTTTCGCCTGGTGTCAGACTATGTGCTGACCCGCCCCCGGGAGGCGCTTAAAAAGCGCCCCCCGGAAGTGTGGAGCGTCGGGTGCTCAACCGGTGAAGAACCGTACACCCTGGCCATGGTACTGAACGAATGCATGACCCAGCTTGAGTTGCCGCCACTGTTTGGCGTCACCGGCTCGGACATCAGCAAGCCCGCTATCGAAAAGGCCCGTCGAGGCCAGTTCAATCCCCGCAAGTTGATGGGAATGGACGAGACACTGAAAGCCCGGTATTTCCGCCCCGCCGAGCGGAACACCGTTGAAATCGTCGACAGTATCCGGGATCGGGTCTGCTTCGCCGGGCTGAACGTGCTCAACCTCGCCAAGGCACCGATGCACGGCATGAACATTATCTTCTGTCAGAATCTGCTGATTTACTTCCGTCGCTGGCGCCGGCGGGAAATAGTCAGACGACTAGCAGAGCGACTGGCGCCCGGGGGGCTGCTGGTACTGGGCCAGGGCGAGCTGACGGATTATCAGCCGCCGGGCCTGCAGAGGGTACCCTCGGAACATGTACTGGCGTGGATCAAGCGCCAGACTGACGAAGAATAACCGGAGTGGTTATGGGCAATCACCATGACAGCATCGCTCTCGACTGGGTTCGAGGCGAAATACAGGACACGCTGACTCAAGGACAGCATGCACTGGAAGCGTACGTCGAAAATCGTGACGACACTACGCGCCTGCGCTTCTGCCTGAATTACCTTCATCAGGTGCACGGCACCTTGCAGATGGTCGAGCTCTACGGCGCAGCACTGCTGACCGAAGAGATGGAAAAGCTCACGCAGGCGATCCTGAATGAGTCGATGGCCAATATTGATGAGGCCATCGAAGTTCTGATGCAGGCCATCCTGCAGCTGCCCCAGTATCTGGAACACCTGGGCAGCAGCCAGGACGACTTCCCGATGGTGCTGCTGCCGTTGCTGAACGATCTGCGTGCCGCCCGCGGGGATACCCTGCTGTCCGACACCTCGCTGTTCAAACCGGATCTGAGCCGCTCGACGATGAGCGTCCCGGTAGAGATTTCCCAGCGCCTGCAGGACCCCAAGGTTCTGGGCCATGTTCGCAAGCTGCGCCAGATGTATCAGTTCGCCCTGGCCGGCGTGGTTCGCGAGGAAGATCTCGACGCCCAATTCGAGTACTTGCAGAAAGTCATCTCTCGCCTGAACCGTCTGTGCCAGAAAACGCCCCGTGGCGAACTGTGGAAAGCCGCCGGAGCGTTCATAGAGACCCTGCAGGCGCACGTGAACCCGGTCAATGCCGCGGTGAAGTCCCTGCTCCGTGAACTCGACAGCGAAATCCGCCGTCTGGCTGACCAGCACACCGACATTCTCCGGCAACCGGCGCCCGAGGCACTGCTCAAGCACCTGCTTTACTATGTGGCCCGCGCTCGTGAGCTGAACACCCCGCTCGTCACGGCCCTGCGCAACGAATACAGCCTCAACCAGGCGCTACCGTCGGAAGACGATGTGGACGCTGCCCGCACACGGGCCTCCGGCCCTGGCCGGGAGGCCATCCAGTCGGTGGTTGGCGCGCTCAATGAAGAACTCGCCAAGCTCAAGGACCAGCTCGACCTGTTTGTACGCGCCGAACTGCGCCAGAATCATGAACTGGAAGAGCTGTTGCCTGGTCTGAAACAGGTCGCCAATACCCTGGCGGTTCTGGGCCTGGGGATTCCCCGCAAGGTTGTGAACGAACAGATCGACCTGGTCGAAAAACTGATCAACCAGCCCGATCCGGTGGACGACGGCACCATGATGGATATCGCCGGCGCCCTTCTCTATGTGGAAGCCAGCCTGTCCAGCCTGGAGCAGGACGGCCAGACCAGCGAAGCCAGCATCGGTTCCGACCAGACACCACAACTTGGCTCCCGGGAACTGGGTGAAGCCAGCGGGGCGTTACTGCGTGAATCCCGGAACACCCTGGAGCAGGTCAAGTCCTCGATCGTGAACTTCATTGCCTCCCAGTGGGATACCCGGGAAATCGAACACGTACCCGGGCTGCTGCACAGCATTCGGGGAGGTCTTGGGCTGATTCCTCTGGATCGGGTGTCAGACATGCTGGCCTCCGCCGAGCGCTACATCACCGATGTACTGTTGACCGGCAAGCAGATTCCCGACTGGCGCCAGCTGGATACACTGGCCGATGCCGTCACCAGCATAGAGTACTACCTGGAACGTCTGGTGGAAGGCAACGGCGAAAACGACGTCATTCTGCAGGTCGCCGAAGAAAGTCTGGCTTCTCTTGGTTTCCCGGTAGGCGCCGAACCCACCTGGATCGCCAGTGCCGACGTCGATGACATTCCGACTATTGATGCGGCTGCCCTGGAAGAACCGGCGCCCGAACCGGAAACCGCCAAGGAATCCGACCAGGAGCTGCTGGATGACGAAATTCTCGGCATCTTTATCGAAGAAGCCGAGGAAGTGCTCGAAACCATCAACGAGTTCTACCCGCGGCTCCGGCAGGATCACGATGATCGCGAGGCCCTGTCTGAAGTACGTCGCGCTTTCCATACGCTCAAGGGCAGCGGCCGCCTGGTGGGTGCCACCAGCCTGGGTGAACTCGCCTGGGGCGTGGAAAACCTGCTGAACCGGGTCATTGACCAGACCATCAAGCTCAACGACGAACTGTTCGCTCTGGTGGACGAGGCAATCGCCCGTATCCCGGCCTTGATCAGCGACTTCCGTTCTGGCCAGGC
This sequence comes from Marinobacter sp. F4216, assembly GCF_019931195.1. Taxonomy (GTDB): domain Bacteria; phylum Pseudomonadota; class Gammaproteobacteria; order Pseudomonadales; family Oleiphilaceae; genus Marinobacter; species Marinobacter suaedae. Next base: position 448,386 of record NZ_JAIOUO010000004.1, read on the forward strand.
AGACGCCGATGTGTCTGAACTCACTCAGCGCGCCGAAGCAATGGCCGACACCCGCCGCGCTGAAGCCGGCGGCAACCAGCAGATTGAAGAAGCGGCCGAGGCAACAGGGGAAGAAATTACTCTGGAAGCGCCGGCCGACAGCACCACCGACGAGACTGATGCAACCGATCTGGTCGAGCCCATTGGCGAAGCCCCTGCTGAACTTGCACCTGTGGCAGAAGAAGCCGCCGATGAAGACGATCTGATTGATGACGAAATCCTCGAAATCTTCATCGAGGAGGCCGGTGAAGTTCTGGAAACCATCCGGGAGCACTTACCGACCCTGCTCAACCAGTTTGACGACCGCACCGCGTTGTCCGAGGTTCGCCGGGCCTACCACACACTGAAAGGCAGCGGCCGTATGGTTGGCGCCGAGGTGGTTGGGGAGCTGGCCTGGTCCGTTGAGAACATGCTGAACCGGGTAATCGACGGCAGTATCCTGATGAACTCGGACCTTGCAGAGCTGCTCAACGAGGTCACAGGAGTCCTCCCCGGCCTGGTGGAAGACTTTGAACAACGTCGGCCAGAAGGCTTCGACACGGCAAGCCTTGAGGCCCGAGCCGAGGTGTTGGCCAAGGGTGAAATCCCGGTGGCCAGCAGCATGCCTGCCACGGAAACCGCGCCCGCGGGCAGAGAAGCCGAACCCGACGACCTACTGGACGAGGACATTCCGGCAGGTGGAGTCGATCCTGTTCTGCTGGACATCTTCGAAAGCGAAGCCGAAACCCATCTGCAAACGCTGCACAACTACCTGGAAGCAGCGGGTGACAAGGCGACCGTCTCTTACACCGACGATCTGTCCCGTGCCCTCCATACCCTCAAGGGAAGTGCGCATACCGCTGGCATTGCCCCGATCGCGGCTGTCATCACCCCGCTGGAGCGATTCGTCAAAGAATCCAGGGCACAGAACAAGCGTGCGGACCGGGACGTTCTCGCTCTGCTGCACGATGCCTGCCAGTTCCTGAGCCAGGGACTGGAGCAGTTGCGTTCGAACCCTCAGGCAAGTCTCCCGGGTACCGAGGAGTTCCTCGCCAAGCTCGAGGTTATTGCCGCCGCAACCCTGCGCGTCCAGGGCGGCGAGCATGGCGAGGACAGCGATCAGCAACCGGCCTCCCAGCTGGTTCAGTTGTTCCTCAGTGAAGGTCTCGACATCGTCCTGGATGCGGACCGCATTCTGGACCAGTGGGTTGATGAGTCAACCAACCACGAACTGCTCACTCCCCTTCGTGCCGAGCTTGATCAGCTTACCGATGTCTCCGCCGACGCGGGGCTGTCCGATGTGTCTGCCCTGTCCGGCGCACTTCGCGATATCTACAACCAGCTCGTGCGCACCGACGAAGCACCGGAGCCGGCACTGATCGAAACACTGCACAGCGCCCACGACCACCTGATCAACATGATGGATCAGGTGGCTGCGGGTCTGGCGACCGAGACCAGCGACGATATCCTGGCTCGCCTGGATGCACTCGCGCCCACGCCGGTAGACACGCCACAAGTCGAGGAAGAGGCCGGACCCGACGACTTCGAGCAGGCATTCACCGGTGACCTTGAAGCCATTGATCTGAGCTTTGAAGAAGACGACATCGAACTGACCACCGGCGACGATCAAACCGCGGCAGCCGGGCAGCCCCCGCTACCCGAGGCCTTCGAGACCGACAGCGAGCTCGACGAGGAACTGGCCGAAATCTTTCTGGAAGAGGCGAGAGACCTGATCGACAGCACCGCAGAGGCGCTTCAGAACTGGAGTGAGAACACCAGTGATCTGGACATCCTTCGCTTGCTTCAGCGGGATCTGCACACCCTCAAGGGTGGCGCACGTCTGGCCGGTGTCGCTGCCGTGGGTGATCTGTCCCACGAACTGGAAACCCTGTTCGAGGGACTGACTGAGCAGCGCTTGTCCATCAATGACCAGCTATCAGACCTGCTGTTCCGTTCCCATGACCGCCTGGCCCACATGGTCGATGCACTGGAAGCCCAGGAGCAGCCTGAAGCAGCACCGGATCTGATCGACGAGATCCGTAACTATATGACGTCGGCAACGGCATCGCGCCCGGTGACCGACATTGTTGATAAAGACGAGCCGGAGCAGGAAGCGCCCACGGACTACCTCGTTGAGGAAGAGGTTTCGGAACAAGCGGGCACTGAAGCGGAGACCGAAGAGTCTCCCGAACTGACCGGGGAAACCGCTCCCAAAACCGAAGCGGAGCCCGAAGCTGAAGTGACGGCAACCGACCTGTCCCATCTGGATCCGGAGCTGGTCGGCATCTTCCTCGAAGAAGCGTACGACCTGATCAACTCCACCGGCAGTGCCCTGCACACCTGGAGCGAAGATCCGTCGGACCGCGCCATTGCCGCCGAATTGCAGCGGGACGTGCACACCCTCAAAGGTGGCGCCCGGATGGCCGGTGTCGAGGCCATTGGTGACCTGACCCACGTACTGGAAGACCTGTTCGAGAAAGTCGCTGAAGGCCAGCTGGCAGCCAGCGACGCCATGAACGACCTGTTGTTCGCCTGCCATGACAGGCTGGCCCAGATGGTCGATCAGGTTGCCGGCCAGGCGCCCTGCCCACCGGCCGTTGAACTGGTCACCAAAGTTCAGGCCATTTTGCGCGGCGAAACTCCGACTGACGAAGCGGAAGAAGAACCGGTCCCCGAGACGCCAGCAGTCAGTGAAGAGGCCAGCGAAGACGACCTGATCGGCATCTTCCTGGACGAAGGTATCGAGATACACGCCACCATTGGTGATAGCCTGGCCCAGTGGCGGGAAGAGCCTGAAGAGCTGACCGGTGTTACCCAGCTTCAGCAAGAGCTTCACACCCTCAAGGGTGGCGCCCGGCTGTCGGATATCGACACCATTGCCGAACTGGCCGAAGCCTGGTCCGACGCACTGGACCCGCTGATTGCCGGTGCCGATAACCAGAGTGAACTCTTTACGTTGAGCGACAGGGCCCACGACGCCCTGCAGACGATGCTCAGTTCGCTGGAAGATGGCAGCAAGCCCGCACCTCAGTCCGAGTTGATTGCTGCGCTTAAGGCAGCATACAAGGATGCTGAGGCGGACACTCTGGCCACCGACGAAAGCGCATCCGCAACCGCCGGGGATGTGGACCCTGAAGTTCTGGAGATTTTCCTGGAAGAAGCCGGGGAAATCATGGATCAATTGGAGCAGGTCCTTGAGGACTGGCGCAAGGAACCGGCCAACCACGGCTTCAACCAGGAAGCTCAACGTGCCCTCCATACGCTCAAAGGTGGTGCACGCCTGTCCCAGCTCACACACCTTGGTGACAAGGCCCATGCCTTGGAGACTCGCCTGATTGATCTCGGTGGCAACGCACCGACCGAAGACCAGTGGCAGAGCATTACGGCGGACCACGATGAAATCATCAAGCTGGTTTCCGATGTACTGGAGAAAGGGGTAGCGGCGGTAGCCGAAGCACCTGCAACCGAACCCGAGCGAAAGCAGGACATCGAAGCCAAGCCTGAACAAAAGCAGGAAGAAAAGGCCAAGCCGGAATCTCAGCAGGCCAGCGTCGAGGCAACGGCAGAACCGAAGGTCGAGCCCAAGACAGCTGCTAAGCCAGAGCCGTCGGAGGCCAGCAAGCTGCCGGACCAGCGCAAAGACAAAACCGGCAAACGAGCCGCGGAGAAGCAGCGGGCCGCCCAGGAAACCATCCGGGTATCGGCATCTCTGCTGGATGACCTGGTTAACCTGGCCGGTGAAACCAGTATTACCCGAGGCCGTCTGGAAACCCAGACCAGTGATTTCGGCCAGAACCTGGAGGAAATGGCCGCCACCATCGAGCGTCTGCGTGAGCAGCTGCGGCGGATGGAAATTGAAACCGAAACACAGATCCTGTTCACGGCAGAAAAAGAGCACGGTCCGGAATACGGCGAGGACTTCGATCCGCTGGAGATGGACCGTTACTCGTCGATCCAGCAGTTGTCCCGGGCCCTGTCCGAGTCGGCATCGGATTTGGCCGACCTGCGGGAAACCCTGGGTGACCGGATTCGCGATACCGAAACCCTGTTGCTCCAGCAGTCGCGGATCAACACGGAACTGCAGGAAGGTCTGATGAAGACCCGAATGATTCCGTTCTCGTCCACCGTTCCCCGTCTGCGCCGGATCGTCCGCCAGATCAGCGGCGAGCTGGGCAAGAAGGTCGACTTTGACGTTCGCAACGCCGAAGGCGAAATGGACCGCAACATCCTGGAACGGATGATTGCCCCGCTGGAGCACATGCTCCGGAACGCCCTCGACCACGGTATCGAGATGCCGGAAGACCGCAAGAATTCCGGTAAGCCGGAAACCGGCGAAGTTATCCTGTCGCTCACCCGGGAAGGCGGTGATGTGGTACTGCGCATGATGGACGACGGTAAGGGTATTCCCTCCGGCGTCATCCGCGACAAGGCCATCCGCCAGGGGCTGATGGGCGAGGACGAAGACCTGACCGAGCGCGAGATACTGCAGTTCATCCTGCAGCCGGGCTTCTCCACGGCCCAGCAGGTGACGCAGATTTCCGGCCGGGGCGTGGGCATGGACGTGGTCGCCAGCGAGATCAAGCAGCTGGGCGGCAGCCTGGACATCGACTCGGCACTGGGTCGGGGCACCACCTTCACCGTACGCTTGCCGTTCACGGTATCCGTTAACCGGGCCCTGATGGTCTCCAGCGGTGACGACTTCTACGCGATTCCGCTGAACACCATCGAAGGTATTGTGCGGGTCAGCTCCTACGAGCTGGAAGAATACTACAAGCCGGATGCACCGCTGTATGAGTACGCCGGCCAGGATTACCGCCTGCAGTACCTGGGCAGCCTGCTCAACACCGACCACCAGCCCAAGCTTCAGGGCCATATCCTGCCGCTGCCAGTGATTCTGGTACGGGGCGCCGAGCAGCCGATGGCGTTGCAGGTGGACAACATCCTCGGTAGCCGGGAAATCGTGGTTAAATCCCTCGGCCCTCAGTTCGGTACCGTCCGGGGTGTGTCCGGGGCGACCATCCTGGGTGACGGTAACGTGGTGGTGATTCTCGACCTGCCGGCGATGATCCGTTCCGACATTCTGTCCGAGCGTCAGCGCCTGGTGAACCTCGAGAAAGCCCGCGAAGCCGCCCGTTACGAAGAGACCATTACCAAGGTGATGGTGGTGGATGACTCGGTGACGGTCCGTAAGGTTACCTCCCGCCTTCTGGAGCGGAATGGCATGGAAGTGGTGCTGGCGAAAGATGGTCTGGATGCGGTGGCACAGCTGCAGGATCACAAGCCTGACATCATCCTGCTGGATATCGAAATGCCGCGGATGGACGGCTTCGAGGTGGCCAGCTTCGTGCGCCATGACGATACACTGCGGGATACGCCAATCTGCATGATCACCTCCCGAACCGGTGACAAGCACCGTGACCGGGCGATGGCCATCGGCGTGAACGAATACCTCGGCAAGCCGTTCCAGGAGAGCGAACTGCTCGCCACCATCAAACGGTTGACCGGTAATCAGTGATGGTCGGCCACACTGGCCGGCCCCGGGTCGGGATCGTTTCGGACATCGTGCTGCAGCGCCATCGCCTGCAGAACGCCAGCTCGAAGGTGGGGCTGGATGTCTGTTTCTCCGGCGACCCGGGGCGGTTGCTGGACTACCCGGGTTTTCCGGACGCCAGCCTCTGGCTGGTGACGTTGGAAGACGACGCCGATCATCCCGGGTTGTTCGATCACCTGTTCAGCAACACGGACGCGCCGGTGCTGTTCGGCCTGGATCTGGCCCCCAAAACCGGGGGCACGGACTATTTCCGCTGGGAACGCCGGTTGCTGGCGAAGCTTGAACAGGAGCTGGGGCCGCTGGAAGAGCTGGATTCGGAACACGCCATCCAGCAACTCGAAGAACAACCACCCGCCGAGGTAGTCACGCCCACCCTGCCCCAGTGGATTCCGCCCGCCTTCAATAGCTCACCGGCCGAAGAGGTCTGGATTCTGGGGGCCTCCCTGGGCGGGCCGGCCGCTGTGAAGACCTTCCTCGACCAGCTGCCGCCGGGATTGCCCGTGGGGTTTATCTACGCCCAGCATATCGACGGTAACTTCACCAGTGTGCTCACCCGTGTGCTTGGCCGACACGCCCATTACAAACTGAAACGGGCAGAGGAAGGCTATCGGGTACACAATGGCGACGTGGTGCTGATGCCCGTCGAACACGAATGGGCGTTCAATGAAGCCGGTGAACTGACCGAGCTGAACAGGAAATGGCCGGGGCCCTATGGCCCGTCCATCGATCAGGTTTTACTGAACGTCGCCGACCATTACGGGTCACGCTGCCACGCTATTCTGTTCTCCGGCATGGGCAACGATGGCGCTATTGCCGCGCCCATGCTGAAAGCCCATGGCAGCAAGATCTGGGTGCAGGAAAGTGACAGCTGTGGCAACAGCTCCATGCCCGACTCTGTGGCCGCCACCGGTTGCACCACCCTGAGTGGCACCCCGGAAGCACTGGCCCGGGAACTGGTCAAAACGATAGAAGAATCCTGCCTGCTCAAGGGCAGACAGAAACGGGACTCCGCCTGAGGAATTAAGCAATGAAAGACAACAGTCAGACCCTCGCCTGCGTTCTGATCCCCATGAACGAGCGGCAACTGTTGCTCCCCAACGTCAGCATTGCCGAGGTAGTGGATTTCGCCAGCACCGAAGCCGGTGCCAACACCCCGGACTGGCTCGCCGGCTACCTGGACTGGCGTGGCCTCAAGCTGCCGGTGATCTCCTACGATGCGGCCAACGGCGGCACCTTCCTGGTACCCGGCGACAACCGGGGCCGTATCGTGGTGCTCAACACCATCGGCGAGCAGCATGAACGTGCACCCTTCCTGGCGTTGCTGACCCAGGGTATTCCCAGTCAGACACGCCTGGCGGAAGACCAGGTTATCCAGACCGACGGCGAGACCGGCCCGGCCGACCTGATGAAAGTCGAGGTCGACGGCGATACCGCCTGGATTCCCAACCTGGAATACCTCGAGTCACTGGTGCTGGCAGCTCAGTAATTCCCCCTTCGGCCATGGTGGCCATTCTGCAAAATGTTATAATGTTTCAAATTTTGCAGGACACCCACCATGGTTACCCAATCCCTGCCCTACCACCCCCATGATCATGACGCCTGTGTCAGCCAGGCACTGGCCGATGCCCGCACCATCTGCCGGGAACGCGGCACCCGCCTGACACCCACCCGGGAGCGGGTGCTGGAGCTTGTCTGGCAGTCCCATAAGCCACTAGGGGCCTACGATGTGCTGGCCCAGCTTTCCGATGAAGGGCAGAGCGCGGCACCGCCGACGGTTTACCGTGCGCTGGATTTTCTCCTGCAGAACGGACTGGTTCATCGGATTGCCTCGCTCAACGCCTTTATTGGCTGCACGCACCCCGGCGAACACCACACCGGGATGTTCCTCATCTGCTGTAACTGCGGGAACGTTCTGGAAGTCTCGGATCCATCGGTGTCAGCGGCGATTCACTCGGCCGCCAGGTCCGAATCCTTTGAACTCAATGACCTGACCCTGGAAATGTCCGGAGTCTGTCCCCGATGCCAGGCGAACGCTGATCATGACTGACCCGCTTGTAACCCTCGATGGCCTGACCGTGGCCTTCGATGACCGTCCGGTGGTTGATCAGGTCAATCTGAGTGTTCACCGGGGCGACATCATTACCATCATCGGCCCCAATGGCGCCGGGAAAACCACCCTGATCAAGTCGGTACTGGGCATTCAGAAGCCCAGTGCCGGGGAAGTCCGGCTGGTGCCTGGCATGGTGATTGGCTACGTACCCCAGCACCTTGTTCTGGAGTCCACCCTGCCCCTGAGTGTCAAACGGTTTATGATGCTGACCGGCCACTCAGTGTCGGAGTGTCGGGCCGCACTGGACAAAACCGGCGTGGGTCACTTGCTCAACGCCTCCGTGCATCACCTGTCCGGCGGTGAACGGCAGAGGCTGCTGCTGGCCCGGGCACTGGTTCGGCGCCCGGACCTACTGGTGCTGGACGAACCCGCTCAGGGGGTGGATATCAACGGTCAGGCCTCCCTGTACCAGCTGATCCGCCAGCTACGGGATGAGCTGAATTGCGGGGTGATCATGATCTCCCACGACCTGCATCTGGTGATGGCGGCTACCGACCGTGTCATCTGCCTGAACCAGCACATCTGCTGCAGCGGCCACCCGGCGGATATTTCCCAGGACCCGGCCTTTATCGAAACCTTCGGCCACGACGTCGCACGATCACTGGCGGTTTATCACCACGATCACAACCACGCCCACAACCTGCACGGCGATGTGGTGGAAGGCGACGATGGCCATCTGGCCCACAAGGAGTGCTCCGGCCATGCCCATCCTTGATGCCATTCTGGACGATTTTTTCTGGCGTGCCCTGCTGGGCGGCCTGGGTATTGCGCTGGTCGCCGGGCCATTGGGCTGCTTTGTGGTGTGGAGACGGATGGCCTACTTCGGCGATACCCTGGCACACTCCGCCCTGCTCGGCATTTCGCTCAGTTTCCTGGTCAGCCTGCCGCTGCATGTTGGCGTCATCATCACCTGTGTGGTGCTGGCGACGGCGCTGGTGCTGCTGTCCCGCACCCGGGCGCTCGCCACGGACACGCTACTGGGTATCCTAGCCCACAGTGCCCTTGCCATAGGCCTGGTCACCCTAAGCTTCATGCCGGATGTGCGCGTTGATCTTACCGGGCTGCTGTTTGGCGATTTGCTTGCCATGAGCCGGGGCGACCTGGCGTGGATCTATGGTGGCGCTGTGGTGATCCTCACCCTGCTTGCACTGCTCTGGCGCGGGCTCCTGATGAGCACCATCCACGAGGAACTGGCTCGAGTGGAAGGTCTGCCCGTCGAGCGCCTGCGCCTGGCATTGATGCTGATGTTTTCCCTGGTCATTGCCGTTGCCATGAAGATCGTCGGTGTACTGCTGATCACCGCCATGCTGATTATCCCTGCAGCCACCGCTCGCCGGCTGGCCAGGAATCCGGAGCATATGGTGGGCCTGGCCATGGTCTTTGGTGCCATCGCAGTAACCGGTGGCCTGATCCTGTCCTGGTATCTCGACACACCCGCCGGTCCGTCCTCGGTAGTCACCGCCTTCCTGACCTTCCTGCTGGTGTATGGCAGCACGGCACAAACCCGGGCCTGAATCTGGCCCAGGATTCCCCACGCTGGACTACAGTTAGGAGGTACGGCAACACGTTGGCATTGCCCGCATACGTCAGGAATCTCCCATGGAACGCACCAATGGCTCACCTCCGCCCCCCGGGAAGACCTCGCCCGGGCTCTGGGTGCCGCTGGCGATTCTTCTGACTGGCCTGGCAACCACCACGCTGACGGCCCATCTGGAGGCGGAGCGCGCCCGCAGCCAGGCCGAATCTCGATATCAGGCCCAGCACCAGATGCTGGTGAATCTGGTTCGTGCCCAGCAATGGGAAAAGACCAATAGCAACAATGGCGAAGCCGGCCAGAACAACGACTGGCTTCGGCCCGTGATTTATCAGGCACTGCCGGAGAATATGGGCGTGCGGGTGGATACCCTTGCCCGGCACACCAAGCAGCCACTGCTGCATATCCGGGCCGGGACCCCCGTCGATGCCAGCCGAACACTGCGCAGCGAGATCCGTTCCGGCGATAACAACTGGATGCTTACCACTCTGCCCGCCGAACCCTTTCTCGAAGGCGATGCGACCCAGGCCGCCACCCGTATCTGGGCCAATGGCCTGCTGATCACCTTGGTCGGCGTCGTGTTGTCGTTGTGGCTGTGTCGCCGCCTCAAGCTGGCGACAAGCCTCGGTTACAAGCAGCGTGAGCAAACCCGTCATTCGGACCAGCAAATCAACAACCTGCAAACCGAAAAAAACATCCTCCGGCAGGCACTGAACGACAGCGAGCTGCGCAGCCGGGATCTGGTTGCCTTATCCGGAGGGATGATCTGTGAACTCGATGAGCAGGGAACCATTGGCTTCGCGTCCCCGCAAACCGCGGAACTGATCGGCGAGGCTCCGTCCGACCTGCTCGGGACGCCCTTTGAGCAACTGGTGGAAACAACGGGCCAGGAGAATTTCAGGCTCGCCCTGGCGTCGGCGCGCAGCGATCATGCGGTAGAGCGTGTGGATGTGTCATTGCGACACAAAGGCACGGAAACGTCCATCCCGGTGACGCTGCGGATTCTGGCCCTGCAGGACCCGCTGCACGGCCTCGCCGGCTTCCGGATCAGCGCCTCGCCTAGCCAGGGACATTAATCCAGGGTCTTGTGGGTGCCATCGCACAGGGGCGGATTGCCGGTCTGCTTGCAGCCGCAGAACCATACCCACTCTTCTTTTTCTGCCGTGTATTTGACCGGCGTGAACCCGGTGCCTTTATGGGACCCGTCGCAGAAAGGCTGTTTCTCGCTTCGCCCGCAGGCACACCACATGTAGTTCTTACCCGGCTCCACGAGCACAGAACAGGGGGTTTTGCGCGCTATGTGCGGCTTTTCGTCAGCCATGATCAGATCCCTCCATGCATTGGTATCACCCTGGCTCAGTATAGATGGGCCACTCCCCTTGTCAGGTTTCTGTCACAGGCTTATGGTTTAATGCTCCCGCGCGCCGCGACAGGTGACTTCAGCAGACAATCTGGATAACGGAACCATGAACCGAATCAAAGTAGGCATCAACGGATTTGGCCGCATCGGGCGGCTGACCATGAAAGCGGCCTGGGACTGGCCCGAGATCGACTTTGTCGCCATCAACGATCCGGGCGCCGATGCCGCCACCCTGGCACACCTGATGAATTTTGACAGTGTCCACGGGACCTGGGATCGGGAAGCCACCTCCGATGGCACCCACCTGCTGATCGACAACCGGAAAATCCGGGTGACCCACAATCGGTCGATCGGCGAAACCGACTGGTCCGGTTGCGATGTGGTGATCGAAGCCAGTGGCGTCATGCGCAAGATGGACCTGCTCCAGGGCTATCTGGGTCAAGGGGTCAATCGTGTGGTGGTGACGGCCCCGGTGAAAGAAGCGGGCGCCAAAAACCTCGTGATGGGCATCAACGACAACCTGTTCGACCCCACCACCGACCGCATCGTCACGGCCGCGTCCTGCACCACCAACTGCCTGGCTCCGGTGGTCAAGGTGATTCACGAAAAGCTGGGTATCAAGCATGGCTCGATGACCACCATTCACAGCCTCACCAACACCCAGACCATCATTGACGCTCCCCACAAGGATCTTCGCCGGGCCCGCTCCTGCGGCAGCTCGCTGATCCCGACCACCACCGGTTCGGCCACCGCCATCATCGAAATTTTCCCGGAGCTGAAAGGCCGGCTGGATGGCCATGCCGTCCGAGTACCGTTGACCAATGCCTCGCTCACGGACTGTGTGTTCGAGGTAGAAACGCCCACGGATGTAGCCACCGTGAACAGTCTGCTCCGTGACGCCGCCGAAGGTGAGCTGGAGGGCATCCTGGGCTACGAGGAGCGGCCACTGGTGTCGATCGACTACCGCACCGATCCCCGCTCGGCAATTATCGATGCCCTCTCCACCCTGGTGGTGAACGATACCCAGGTGAAACTGTACGCCTGGTACGACAACGAATGGGGCTACGCCAACCGGACCGCCGAACTGCTGCGCAAGGTGGGCCTGGCCTGACGTGACACCCGCTACTCGCCAGTACCTGATCATCACCGGTAATTACTGGGCCTTCACCCTGACCGATGGCGCCCTGCGAATGCTGGTGGTACTGCATTTCCACCAGCTCGGGTATTCTCCGCTGGAGCTGGCCCTGCTGTTCGTGTTCTACGAGTTCTTTGGCGTGCTGACCAATCTTGCCGGAGGGTATCTGGGCGCCCGAATTGGGCTCAACCGGACCATGAATCTGGGTTTGCTGCTGCAGATTGTGGCTCTGGGCATGCTGGCCGTGCCCGCCAGCTTGCTGACCATCCCCTGGGTGATGGCCGCTCAGGGTCTGTCCGGTATCGCCAAGGATCTGAACAAGATGTCGGCCAAGAGCGGTATCAAACTACTGGTCGATGATGCTCAACAGGGCAAGCTGTACAAATGGGTCGCGTTACTGACAGGCTCCAAGAACACGCTCAAAGGGGTGGGCTTTTTCCTCGGCGGCGCGCTGCTGATGACCATCGGGTTTGCTGGTGCGGTGGCCAGCATGGCAGCGGCGTTGCTACTGATCTGGCTGAGCAGTCTGTTCCTGCTCGGCAAGGACCTGGGCCGAAGCAAGGCCAAGCCGAAATTCAAAGACCTGTTTTCCAAGAGCCCGGCCATCAATCTGCTATCAGCCGCCCGACTGTTCCTGTTTGGCGCGCGGGACGTATGGTTCGTCATAGCCCTGCCGGTCTACCTGAAAACCGTTCTGGGCTGGGATTTCTGGCAGGTGGGGACGTTCATGGCCTGCTGGATCATTGGCTATGGGTTTATTCAAACCATCGCCCCCCGGTTTACCGGTATGGGCTCACAGGCTGCCGTTCGTTGGGCGGCCATGCTCAGTGTGGTCCCCGCAGGCATTGCCCTCGCCCTGTGGCTGGGCATCAACTCAGAACTGGCGCTGGTTGGCGGGCTGCTGCTGTTTGGCGCGGTATTCGCCGTCAACTCCTCACTGCACAGCTATCTGATCGTGAGTTTTGCCCGTGCTGATGGGGTGTCACTGGATGTGGGTTTCTACTACATGTCCAACGCTGCCGGACGGCTGCTGGGCACGGTGCTTTCAGGCTGGATTTACCAGGTTTACGGACTGGAAGCCTGTCTGTGGGTATCCACCGGCATGGTAGTGCTGGCCACCGTCTTTGCCGCCGGGCTGTCCGCTCGACAGCCCGAAACGGCCTGACGCCCTACAATGGGCGAATCACCTCGGCGAGCTTGCCGGATTCGGTCAGTTCCAGGAATTCATCCCCCAGCCTTTCGCTTTCGGCCACCGCCTTGCGCCAGGCCTTCTCCCGGCCAGCATCATCACCAGCGTACTTCTCGAAATCCTTCCGATCAGGCAGTTTCCGATCCGGGAGTGATTCCAGGTACTCGCGAGAAGGCGCCACCAGCACGACATCCTGCAGGCGCGTGGCATCGCCACGGCGCCAGGGCAGGCTCTTGTCGAACCAGCCTGGCACCACTTTGTCGGTAAAGTGAGGGTAGAGAATCACGCCGGGTTGTTCGTAGGGCAAATCCAGGTGGTAATCCAGCAGGCCGCCATCCCGATAAACCCCTTCAGGGGCACCGGGCAGGTTCCTGACGCCGGACATCACCATGGGAATCGAGGCCGAGGCCAGCAGCGCCGGCAACAGGTTTTCCCGGGTCAGCGCCACCTGGTGGCTGGGGAAATCCACCAGTTTGGCCACGGGCAAAGGCAGGCGGGCGTCGTGGATGATACCCCGCTCCATGAACCGGCCCAGGTGTCGCCGGCTGACCATGTTCGCACTGATCACCTGCATCAGACCGAGAGCCAGACGCCCCCGGCTGTCGTGTTCCAGCATCCCGCGACTTCTGACCACCACCACATTCAGCCGATACCAGAGGTGATTGAGGATCTGGTCCTGGTGGCCATCCAGCAACTCATCCAGGAACTGCACACTCTTGCGGGTCACCTCGGCCGCGCTGACACCTTTGGCAAAGCGTTGGGATGTGTACAACTCCGCCAGCTTATCGAGCTGGGCCTTGGGATCGTCGGTCGAAGCCACCGCAGCAAACCGCCAGCTGCCAATAGACGAACCAATCAGTGCACGCTCCTGGGGAACCCTAGGCAGCCAGTCACCAAAAACAGCCTTGTCCAGCCCATTGATGCCCAGCGCCTTGGGGCCACCGGCGGCACCGGGAACAACATGAACATCGGCCGGTGTCAGCGGGGTGTCTTTCAGTCGCTGCAAGGCCCGGCGGCCGGCCCGGATGGTCAGCGACGGCATCCTGGTATGAATGGCGGTCATAAAGCTCTCCCTAAGTGAATCCCGGAGTGTAACCAAGCGCGAAGGTGGCGGCCAACTGAATACAACGCCCTACCTGTCCATTAACGAATCGAAACGGACCGGCTTAACGTAACCCATGCTAGACTTTGGAGATCCAACAAGATCTGTCCCGGAAGCGGACAGACGCTGTATCTTGCGGCCGGAGAATGCTGTGGACCTTGCCAATAACCCTTACTCGCCATCCTCAGGGCCGACACTTGCAGTTCTCAAATTCAAGCAGAGACTGGTTTTTCATCTGTATTCCTGGACCCTGATCGCTGCGGCACCGCTGTTGATAATCCGATGGCAGCAAGACCACCTGCTGCTGACTGCGCTGCTCCTGCTTTTCTGTCTAAACGCCTTGCTGGTCATGGGTTTTCTGCATTTCCGCGGCACCTATTTTCTGAAAGGCCGCCTGTTCCCTCTGCTGGCCATAATGTGCTCGGTCTATTCCACAGCCGTCAACGGCCATATCGGCCTGTACTGGGCCTATCCGATTGCAGTCGTGTTTTTTTTCCTGTTGCCACTGAGAGAAGCCATCGCCAGCAATATTCTTTTCCTTATCCTGTTGGCCGTGGTGTCGTACCTCACTTTTCCGGAAGCCGACGTCTGGCGAATCACTTTTTCCCTGGCGCTGACCTGCCTGTTCGCCCTGGTGTCTGCCTGGCTGGTGGGCAAGATTCAGCAGGAGCTGGTCCGCCTGGCGACCACCGACCCACTCACCGGGTGCCTGAATCGATCACAGCTTTCCGATCTTCTGAACAACCAGATCCAGATGCGGGAACGCTACGAACGGGTATCCAGCGCGGTACTGATCGATCTGGATTTTTTCAAAGCCGTGAATGACCAATGGGGTCACCTGGCAGGGGACAGGATTCTGCAGGAGCTGGTGACTCGAATCCGTGGCCGGCTTCGGGAAACCGACCAGCTGTTTCGAATCGGCGGCGAGGAATTCATGGTCCTTTTGCCGGAAACCCGACAGAAAGACGCCGAAAATCTCGCAAACCAGTTGCTTCTGACCATACGGTCAAAACCGTTCTTCAACGAAATACGGGTAACGGCCAGCGTGAGTGTGGCGGAAGTCTGCCGGGGCGAGACCTGGTCCGCATGGCTGAATCGCGCTGACCAGGCGCTTTACGAAGCGAAAGCACGGGGCCGTAATCGCGTTGAGATCGCACCCAACAGTCCTTCGGATCAGGCACCGGATCCTTCAGGCCAGCCTGCCCCGGCCACCAGTTAGGGTTGATTCAACCCTCCCGGGCAATGTCTTTTCTGAAATCCCGGTAGTTGGTGAATACCTCCCAGGGGCACTCGACATGGGGGTAGTGCCCGACGTTTCGTAAACCGACCACATCCGGATTCTTCACCAGTTCCCGATAACGCCTTGCCATCGCCGCCCCGGACACCGGATCGGCAGTGCCCGAGATCAGTCTCATGGGCTGGGAAGTTTTCTGCAGTGCCCCCACCCAGCGGTTGCGGTGGCAGCGACGTTCCTCCATAAACTGGATCAGGTGGTGCAGAATGCCCCGGCCGTTGTTGTAAGTGATCAGGTACCAGAAATCGTCCAGATCGATCCGACCGGGCGGATTCTGGCTGCCAAACAAGCGGAGGAAATTGCGTTCGAAGGTACGGCGGGTCAGTCCCCGGCTGAAGAGCCCACCGAGAGGGCTCTTCAGGAGTTTCTGTATCAGCAGGGGCGAATGCACCTCGGGGAAAAGGGCACCATTAAGGAAACACACGCTATCAATGCCAAAGGGCAGCACGCCTTCCTGCTCCCGGGCCATCAGCTCCTGCGCCACGCTACAGCCGTAATCATGGGCAAACAGGTGCACCGATCTCAGTCCAAGTCCGTCGATCCAGCCCTGGAAAAGATCGGCCTGATCCTCGATGCTGTAGGTGTATTCAACGGGTTTGTCGGAAAACCCAAAACCAAGCATGTCCAGCGTCAGAACGTTGAACTGCTGACTGAGCATGGGCCATATCCGGCTCCAATCCCAACTGGAGGTCGGAAAACCGTGCAGCAGGACCAAAGCATCGCCCTGTCCCGCCATGCGACTGAAAATGGCGTGGCCATCGTAACTGAACCACTTGCCTCCCTGCTGCCACCACTCCAAGGTGCCCGATTCCCGCACCGTCTGAGCAGCGCCAGGGTCATCGGTGAATACCTGTTCCATGCGTTATCCCCGGCGAGGTTCCAAAGTTCAGACTGTATAGCATTCCACCGCCACCTTCTATAGCCCTTCTGCTGGCTGTCAAAGACGCCTAAGCCAGGGGAATTTTCATAGGTAACAACCGTTGCAGGCGTGGAGATACAGATCAAATTGGCTTAAGCTTGCCCCCCGAACGACACAGCATCGGAACAGATTATGAGCACCCCTCTAGACGACCTTGCCGGACACTTCAAAGCCATTATTGATGGATTGGGTGAAGACACCGACCGCGAGGGTCTGCAAAACACGCCCATGCGTGCGGCCAAGGCCATGCAGTTTCTCACTCAGGGTTACAACCAGAGCCTTGACGAGTTGGTGAACAACGCAGTTTTCGAGTCCGCCATGGATGAGATGGTGGTGGTGCAAGACATCGAGCTGTATAGCATGTGCGAACACCACATGCTGCCGTTTATCGGCAAGTGCCACATCGCCTACCTGCCTCAGGGCCGGGTTCTGGGGCTGTCCAAGTTCGCCCGTATTGTCGATATGTATGCCCGCCGGCTGCAGATCCAGGAAAACCTGACCCGCCAGATTGCCGAGGCCATCGAAAATGTGACCAACGCAAAGGGCGTCGCCGTGGTGATCGAAGCCCAGCACATGTGCATGATGATGCGGGGCGTGGAAAAACAGAACTCGAAGATGAAAACCTCCGTAATGCTGGGACAGTTCCGCAAATCCCAGGCAACACGCAACGAGTTCCTGCAGCTGGTTGCGCAACGGGGCTGAGACCCCGGTGACCACCGTCAGCGGGCCTGATGGTGGTCACTTACCCGAGACTTTTTCGTCGCCAAAATGTGACACGTGTCACACTTATTCCTACTGACAATGACACCCGGTAGGTCTCTGCCATACTTTGGATAAACATCTAATAAGACTGGTAGAGCCATGTGGTTCCGACGTAAATCCAGCAATGCTGCCACACCCGCAGCCCACACCAAGCCATCACAAGTCCGGAAAACTGGTTCGCAACAGAGCCAGGAACCGACATCCTCTCTTCGCCGCGTCCGCATGCCCGTCGATCTGCTTGAGCGCGGAATGATCATCATCAAGCTGGACCGTCCGTGGAACGAGGTACCTGTACTGTTCCAGGGGTTTGTACTGTCGGACGATTCCCAGGCGGACATTCTCCGGCAATACTGTGACTGGGTGCTTGTCGAGGACGAAGAAGAACGGCTGAACCCCATCCTGGACCGCGTGGTCCTGCGCAAGGAAATGGCCACCCGGCCACTGCCCGAAACGCGCTCTCTGGCCGAGGAAATGCCCCGGGCCCGGGCAGCCTGGATCCAGGGCCAGCAGTTCATCGACAAGGTGACCCGGGACCTCGAGTCGGGTGACGATCTGGACTTCGACGAAGCCCGGCCCATCATCAAGCATTGCGTCGAGAGTATTCAGGCCAACGCCAGTGCCATGTTCTGGATGAGCCGGATTAAAAGTCGGGATGCCTACACCGCCGAACACTGCCTGCGGGTTGCCATTTTCTCCATCGCCTTTGCCCGCTTCCTTGGCATGCCGGACAAAGATCTGGAAACCGTCGGGATGTGCGGCCTGTTGCACGATCTGGGCAAGCTCAAGGTGCCCCAAAGCATTCTGAATAAGCCCGGGACCCTGACCCAGGAAGAAATGCAGATCATGCAGGAGCACACCATCCTGGGCTATGAGCTGTTGAAAGCCGACAGCAAGCTAGACCCGATCATCAGCGACGTCAGCAGCCATCACCATGAACGCATGGATGGCCAGGGCTACCCCCATCAGCTGGCGGACTGGCAGATCAGTCGTTACTCCCGCCTGGTGGCCATCGTGGACTCGTTCGATGCCATCACCAGTGACCGCTGCTACAAGGATGGTCTGTCTGCCTCCGAAGCCATCTCCATCCTGTACAAAAACCGCGGGCAGCAGTTCGACGCCGGCATGGTGGAAGGGTTCATTCGCATGATCGGCGTGTATCCGCCCGGCAGCCTGGTGGAGCTGAACTCCGGCGAAGTCGCGCTGGTGGTGGCCACCCATCCTGGCCGAAAGCTCAAGCCCCGGGTGGAAATCCTCCTGGATGCCAACAAGAACCCCATGACCCCACGGGTTGTGGATCTGGGGGCGCAGACCGCTGAAGCGGGCATGGAGCGGGAAATTGCCCATCCCCTCGCTGACGGCGCCTTCGGTATTTCCCTTAGGGGACGAATCCAGCAGCTGACGGCAAAATCCTTCTCAGACGCCTTTTAGCCCTACCACCAACCAGACACAGCGTACCGGCTGGCCGCCATGACCACCGATGCCCAGATTGCCGGAGCCACGGCCGATTCCGGATTGTAATCCGTCATGGGTGCCCCCACTATTGGGGCACCCACATCAGGAATCGTGAGCTGGAATCGAACCTATGACCCCGAAATACCTGACTCCGGAACAGGACTACCTTATCCGGCGCTGGGAGCGCTGGAACCGGAATTATTTCATTGTTGCCTTCGTTGCTCTTGTCATCCTGCTGGTGTTCAGCAGCCAGCTCGGACTGTCCAGCGGCGACAGCTGGGGCCCCCTTGGCGTGCTGATTTCGCTCATCATAACCCCCATCATCATTCTACAGCTCCGGCTGGCCTGCCCGGCGTGTGGCCAGAAAATCGGCTGGCAGGCCAAACTGATGGCCCCCGACCAGTGCAAAAACTGCGGTACCTTCCTGCACTCCCGGTAATCAGCGCTTAATTACACGCTTGACCTGTGAGTTACTCACAGGTTTTACGCTATGCTTACTGAGTGCTCCGAGGCTGGCACATTGGTCACCCCTCGGATGCTTTACGACTGCCATACAAGGGGAGCCGCCCCATGAAAGTCAAAGACATAGCGCAAGCCGCAGAGGTCAGTCCGGACACCGTCCGCTTCTATACCCGCGAGGGTCTGCTAACGCCACAGCGGGATCCGGACAACAATTACCAGTTGTTCAACGCCGACGACCTCCGCCGTCTCAGGTTCGCCCGCAAAGCCCGACAGCTGGGTTTCTCGCTTCCGGAAATCCGAACCATCATGGCGCAGGCCGATGATCACCACTCCCCCTGCCCCATGGTGCGGGACGTATTCGAGGAGCGCCTGACCGAAGTGGAGCGCCAGATCGAGGAACTTCAGCAATTGCGCGGACGCATGCGATCTGCCTTGAGCGCCTGGAAGGATATGCCCGATGGCACCCCCGATGGCCATACCATCTGCCAGCTGATTGAACACTGGGACGACGCACCAGACAGCAGGGAGTGCGCATCATGAAAACGTCCGTCACATTGCATCCGGCATTATCGGTGTCCGGGGCCACCTGCCAAGGTTGCGTGAAGAAAATCCGTGCGGCGCTGGAGCCCCTGACCGGGCACGCCGAGCTGATCGAGGTGGACCTCCAGAATCAGACCATCGCGCTCCCCGATGACATTGATCCAGAGCAGGCCGCCAAACGGGTGTCCGAAGCCGGTTATCCGGCCAGCCCACTGGCGGAAAAAGACGACCAGCCAGCGGCCTGTTGCGCCAGCAAAGCGGAGAAGGTCGGGGAAAAGCCCGAGTCCGGGGCCAGCAGTGGCCACGACTCGCACCACGATCACGGCAGTGGCGATGACTCTGGAGATCAGATCACCCTGGCGGTCACCGGAGCCACCTGTGCTTCCTGCGTGAACACCATCGAGAAGGCACTCAACTCGGTGCCCGGAATCACCGGGGCGCACATGAATCTGGCCGATAACACCGCCTCGGTGCGCGGTCAGGCTGACCCGGGCGCGCTGGTAAAAGCCATCGAGCGGGCTGGCTATGGCGCATCGGTGATTGAGGATGCCGACGAAGCGGATGCCGAAAAGCAGCAGAAGGACCAGGCTGAGTACCGTAGCCTGCTGGTCAAAATGGCCATCAGTCTGTCACTCGGGCTGGGCCTGATGATCTGGGGCATGGGTTTTGGCTCCATGATGATCACCGAAGCCAATCAAGGCACCTGGTTAATCCTAGGCGCATTGACGCTGGTGGTCATAGTTGCCACCGGCGGGCACTTTTACACCGGTGCCTGGAAGGCCTTCCGCAACCACAATGCGAACATGGATACCCTGATCGCCCTGGGCACCGGGACCGCGTGGCTCTATTCCATCGTGGTGGCCAGCCTTCCGGCTCTGGTTCCCGAAGCCGCGAGGCATGTGTATTTCGAAGCATCAGCCATGATCATTGGCCTGATCAACCTCGGCCAGGCACTGGAACTGCGTGCCAAGGGCAAAACCTCCGAGGCGGTCCGACGGCTGCTGGATCTGCGCCCCAAGACAGCCCGGGTTATTCGCGATGGGGACGAACGTGAAGTTCCTGTGGCCGAAGTGAAAGTCGGAGACCATATCCGGGTTCGGCCCGGCGAACAGCTGCCGGTGGATGGCGTGATTACCGAAGGCGAAACCCGCATCGATGAGAGCATGCTGACCGGTGAACCCATGCCGGTGACCAAGCAGACCGGTGACGAGGTATCCGCCGGCACCCTGAACACCCATGGTGCCATCGTGTTCGAGGCCACCCGGGTCGGGTCGCAGACCGCCCTGGCGCAGATTGTCCGGCTGGTCAAACAGGCCCAGGGCTCGAAACCGGCCATCGGTAAACTGGCCGACAAAATTTCCTCGGTGTTCGTGCCCGCGGTCATGCTCATTGCTGTGGTCGCGGCGCTGGCCTGGTACAACGTGGGCCCGGAACCGGCGGTCGCCCATATGATGGTCGCCGCCACCACCGTGCTGATCATCGCCTGCCCTTGTGCGCTGGGACTGGCAACCCCCATGTCGATCATGGTGGGTGTCGGCAAGGCCGCCGAATACGGTGCACTGATTCGCCAGGGCGATGCGCTGCAGACCGCCAGCAAGCTGGATCTGGTGATCCTCGACAAGACCGGCACCATCACCGAGGGCCATCCCTCCGTGACCAAGGTGCACGCCGTCGATGGCGATGAGGACACCCTGCTGAGCCTGGCAGCGGGTCTGGAACGACATTCCGAGCACCCGCTGGCTGACGCCATCGTGCGCAAGGCCGAAGAGTTGAATCTCCAACCCGAGGACACCGAGGGTTTCGAGGCTCTGAATGGCCAGGGCGTCCGCGCCCGGTCACAGGGTGAGGTCCTCCGGCTGGGTAATCGCCGCTGGCTGGAATCCGAAGGCGTGGCACTGACTCAGCTGGACGACGCAGCCCAAGCCATCATCGACGACGCCGGTACCCCGCTGTTCCTGGCACTGGGCGATAAAGCGCTGGGGGTGATCGGTGTGGCCGATGCCATCAAGGAGGATTCCCGGGACGCCATCGCCCGACTGCACGACGCAGGCGTTCGGGTGATGATGGTCACCGGTGACATCGAAGGGACCGCCCGCGCGATCGCCGCACAGACCGGCATCGATGAATTCCGGGCCGAAGTGATGCCCGAGGACAAGGCGGAAGTGGTGAGCGCCATGCGGGGCAAGGGCTACACCGTGGCCATGGTCGGTGATGGCATCAACGACGCGCCAGCGCTGGCCGCCGCCGATGTGGGCTTTGCCATTGGCACAGGCACCGATGTCGCCATCGAAAGCGCGGGCATAACACTGATGCGGGGCTCCCTGCACGGCGTGCCGGATGCCATCGAAGTTTCCCGGGCAACCGTACGGAATATTCATCAGAACCTGTTCGGCGCGTTTGCCTACAACACCCTGGGCATTCCGGTCGCCGCCGGTATCCTGTACCCGATCTGGGGCATTCTGATGAGCCCGATACTGGCGGGTGCGGCCATGTCGCTGTCTTCGGTGACGGTGGTGTCCAATGCCAACCGGCTGCGCTGGTTTCGAACCAGCGGGGACTCACAGGGTCACAAGGAGACTCAATCATGATTGGAACGTTACTGGTTAATGCCGCAGGTATTGCCCTGATGGCGGCCATTGTGTGGTGGTTCTGGCTGGCGCCCTCAGCCGGCACCGGAGAACAGCACCACGATCACCACTGAACAACCGATGGGATAAAACCGATGAAAAAACCATTTGCGAGTATCGCCCTGACCCTCAGCCTCGGTCTCAGTTCACCGCTGATGGCCGAGGAGACCACCAACGACATCCATGTGTACAAATCCCCGACCTGTGGCTGCTGTGCTGACTGGGTCGAGCATCTGGAGGCCAATGGCTTCGATGTGGAAGTGACTGACACCAACGATCTCAACCCCATCAAGGTTGAGGCGGGCCTGTCCCGTGGCCTCGCCAGCTGCCATACCGCCTTCGTGGGTGATTACGTAATCGAAGGCCATGTTCCGGCCAGCGATATCCACAGGCTGTTGAAGGAGGCCCCTCAGGCCCGCGGGCTCACCGTTCCCGGCATGCCGGTGGGATCACCGGGCATGGAGACGGGCGATCGCAAAGACCCCTATCAGGTCCTGCTGTTCAATGAGCAGGGACAGACTCGGGTCTTCGCCGACTATCACTGAGGGTCCGGATCGAGAGCTGGTGACGCCTCGACCGGCGTCAAAGCACCCTTTCCGTCTTTCTTAAGGTGCCATTACCTGTCAGTTTTTCTACATGGTGCTGAATAGCTGTTCTATGCTTACCAGTGTTAGAAGAGAAACTGACGGGAATTCCTTCTTGAGCTTGCAAACCCGCCTTCTGGGCCTGATCGCCGGCCTGCTGTTTGCCGCGTCGGGCGCGTCCTGGCTCGCCTATCAACAGCTCTCAGAACATCTGGTCCAACGCTGGGGCCAGCAGGTGGCCGAAGTACAGGTCCGCTACGACAGTGCACGCCTGGTACAATCACTGGAGCGTGAAATCAGCCTGGCCCAGAAGATGGCCAACGCTCCGGTCATGATTCAATGGGCGCACCAGCCAGACGATCCGGCCCTCAAGGCGAAAGCCCTGGGCCAGCTGAAAGAATTCCGCTCCAGCGTCAGTGACAAGAGTTACTTCGTTGCCCTGCTAGCCAACCGTCATTACTACTACAACGCCGGTAACGATACCGACACCCCGTTCAAGTACCTGCTCGACCCCGACGACGCCGACGACAGCTGGTTTTTCACCCTGGTTAATGAAGCGCGGGATCTGAGCCTGGACGTCAATCACGACACCGAACTGGGAGTCACGAAACTTTGGATCGACGTCCTGATGAAGGACGAGAACGACCAGATCCTCGGCGTCATGGGTACCGGCGTTGAGCTGGCTACCCTGCTGGAGGACATCGGTGATGTGGGCCAGCAGGGCCTGACCACCCTGTTCGTCAATTACAACGGTACCATTGAACTCTACCGGGAGCGCAATTACCTGAATGTCGCCGGCCTGATCGGCAACACGCCCAACGCAACCATCGACGGGCTGTTCAACGATCCGGAGGACAAGCAGCAGATACTGGGCATGCTCCAGATGCTGAAACAAAAACCCGGCACCGAAGGTGAGGTGGAAAGCGGCCTGGTCACCATAGACGGCCGGACCCAACTGGCCAGCGCCGCCTTCCTGCCTTCCATTGGCTGGTTCGAAGTCACCCTGCTGGACCTGGAAACCCTGTTACCCCGCAGCTACCTCTGGCCCCTGATTGGCATTTTCCTGGCGTCTCTGCTTCTGAGCCTGCTGGTCCTGCACATTGTGATCCGCTCACGGATCCTGAAGCCAATCGTGACCCTGGAAGGCGCCGTGAAAAAAGTGCGCGAAGGCAGCTTTGAATTACCGAGACTGGACAAGCCCGACAACGAAATTGGTCGCCTGGCCGATCACTTCGAGAAAATGACTCGCTCTCTCGAACAATCCAACCGGGAACTGGAGCGCAAGGTCGCAGCCCGCACGGACGAACTGAGTCGCCTTGCCCGCATTGACCCGCTCACCGGGCTGAAGAACCGGCGAGGTCTGGACGAAGTCATGGAAGAGGAAATCGAACGCGCCAAGCGGCAGGGCACGGGCTTCGGCGTGCTCTGGCTGGACATTGACCATTTCAAAACCATTAACGATCAGCATGGCCACCAGGTCGGCGATGAAATCCTGTGCCGGGTTTCCCTGTGGCTGAAAGTCGGTGTTCGGCCCTACGATCACCCGGGACGCTGGGGCGGTGATGAATTTGTGGTGGTGCTCTCACCTTGCGACGAACAGACCCTGGAACAGATAGCCGCGCGGATCCGTTTGCTGGTGGAACAGGAAAGCCGGAAAACCGGCCTGGCAGTGACCGTGAGCGTGGGTGGTTACCTGTGCCAGCCAGACGACAACTGCGACGCCATTCTCCGGCGGGCAGATCGCGCGCTCTATCAGGCCAAGGAGAAAGGCCGAAATACCGTGTGCATCAGCGGAATGGATGGCGAAAACGAAGCGATAGTGGATTGAGCAGCGTTGTCGAAGCATAAAACCGGGGCACTGAATGCCCCGGTATTCCCTCCGGATCAGTAAAGGTAAGGTGCCAGAGCCAGCTCCAGGCGTGCCTGAGCCGAGTAAAGCTCTGATGCCTCCAATACCGGTTTCTTGGGCGGTACA
This sequence comes from Marinobacter sp. F4216, assembly GCF_019931195.1. Taxonomy (GTDB): domain Bacteria; phylum Pseudomonadota; class Gammaproteobacteria; order Pseudomonadales; family Oleiphilaceae; genus Marinobacter; species Marinobacter suaedae. Next base: position 473,000 of record NZ_JAIOUO010000004.1, read on the forward strand.
GCCGTCGGCCAGGCTTTCTGGAGGTTATCCAGCGCCTTATTGGCGTCGCGCCAGGCTTCCTTGTTGGCGTTTGTGAGAACACTCTGCCGGTCATTCAGGTAATTCCGGGCCGCCTCAACGAAGCCACGTCCATCCTGGTATTCGTGAACAGCTACAAACTCACCGTCTTCCAGCGCCTCATCGTACTCAAGCACGGCCTGTTTGGTCAGGGCCAGCACCACCCTGGAGACGGTCGCCGGGCTAACCTCGCCCCGATCATTCACGCCATTCAGCGCTTCCTCAGTGGCCACCCAGGCAGTCTGGAAATCGCCCTGAATGTCATCCCAGCTGTTTGCATCGCCAGCTTTTTCGGCCAGGCGCTCAAGCTTCGGCCCCATGCCCTTCTGACCGCGATGCTCAAGGCCCTCTTCCACCATCGGATACACTTCAACCCAAGGGTGGGTCAGATGTGGGCGGCCCTCGGCCACCTCACCCGCCTTGATCAGTTCGCGGGCCGCCATCATGTGACCTTGCATCATTGAAATCATGGCGGTGTAGGCGCCATCGGAGCTAACAGCGGATACAGAGTTGCCGGCCTCTCCGCCTTCTCCGCCTTCTCCGCCTTCTCCGCCTTCTCCGCCGCTGGCAAAGTAGCTGAATGCAGCGCCAGCTTCACCACCATGGTGTTCACCGCCTTCGCCACCGTGATGCCCACCTTTTTCACCGCCTTCACCGCCTTCACCGCCTTCACCGCCATGGTGCTCGCCGTATTCGCCGCCATGGTGTTCACCGCCTTCGCCGCCGTGGTGTTCGCCGCCTTCGCCGCCGTGGTGCTCGCCGCCTTCACCGCCATGGTGTTCGCCACCTTCACCGCCGTGGTGTTCGCCACCTTCGCCACCATGGTACTCGCCGCCTTCACCCCCGTGGTGCTTGCCGGAGGTCATCATTTCTTCGTCCTGTGCATTGCCGTGTTCATCAGCAACAACACCGCCGCTGGCCAGCATCGTGGCTACACCGATGCCCGTCCACAATTTCAGCTTCTGGTTTTTCATCACAATCTCCTGAATCACGTTATTTGGCACCCGGAAATGAACCGGCTATTTATTGGTGGCTGATAATGAGGCATCATAACCCTCAATTGCAAATAATTCTTATTTACGAGGTATTCCCATGATCTTGTGCATCGGCAATATTCTTTCGGACCAGCAGTTGCGTGAGGTTCGAACTGCGCTGGACTCAGGTCAGTTTGAGGATGGTCGGAAAACCGCGGGTTGGCACGCTCGGCTGGTCAAGAACAATGAACAAATGCAGGTGTCCGATGATTCGGCAAAGGCCCTGCGGGCCAGTGTGGAAAAGTCATTGACCGAGCACCCCTTGTTTCAGATGGCTGTTCGGCCCGCAAAAATGACACCCATTCTGTTCAGCCGCTACCGGGACGGCATGACCTACGGCAATCATGTAGACGACCCGGTTATGGGACGTGGCGCCGGGAGGATTCGCACCGACGTTTCGTTCACCCTGTTCCTCGATGATCCTGAGACGTACGACGGTGGCGAGCTGATGACGGAGACATCAGCAGGGGAACAGTCTTACAAGCTACCTGCCGGGTCTGCCGTGGTGTACCCCTCATCGACTCTGCATCGGGTAGCGCCAGTAACCCGGGGTCAACGTCGGGTTGCCATTGGCTGGATCCAGAGCACCATTCGGGACCCGGCCCAGCGGGAAGTGCTGTTTGACCTGGATACCGCGCGGCGCAAGCTGTTCGAACGGGAAGGCAAAACCACCGAGTTCGACCTGCTGACCAAGTCACTGGCCAATCTCCAACGCTTCTGGGCCGAGGTGTAATTTAGGAAGTCCGCTATCTGACGCCTGACGCCAGAACCGGTATACTCCGGCCCAACACTCATTATCTATCAGCCAGGTTTTTTCATGCTCAATGCCGACGCCCTCAGCCAGTTGCGCCAGCTAAAATCCGACATCAAGGACAACAAGGTGGTTTTCCCAGGCACCGTCAAGGCCACCAACGGACGCTTCGGTTTTGTCGCCCTGGATGAAGGCCGGGACCTGTTCCTGCCCCCCGAGGAAATGCAGAAAGTGTTGCCCGGGGACCGTGTCAAGGTGACCGAGCACGAGGTAGACAGGGGCAAGACCCAGGGCATCGTGGACGAACTGCTTTCCAGCAGCCTGACCCGGTTTGTTGGCCGATATCAGATCAAGGGCAAGGGCCACTTCGTGGTGCCGGAAACACCGGGCATCAACCGCTGGATATTCATTCCCCCCAAGGAGCGAAAAGAAGCCAAGCCGGACGACTACATCTACTGCGAGATTCACCGTCACCCTATCAAGGACGGTAAGGCCCAGGCCAAAGTCTTGCGGGTGATCGGAAAGGCTGGCGAGCCGGGCATCGAGCGTTCCATGACCCTGGCCACCTTCGATCTGGGCGACAATTTCCCGGAAGCCGTCCTCCAGCAGACGGAACAACTGAACGAACAGGCCATTGAAGAGCGCGTGGCAGGCCGCACCGATCTGACCGATCGCCCCTACGTCACCATCGACAGCCCGGGCACCCAGGACATGGACGATGCCCTGCTGGCCGAACCCAACGCCACCGGCTGGACGGTGTCCATCGCCATTGCCGATCCGACCGCCATGATCGAGCCGGGCAGTGCCGCCGAGCAGGAAGCCTTCAACCGCGCTACCGCGATTTACTTCCCCGGTGAACCGCTGCCCATGCTCCCGGACAGCCTCAGCACCCGCCTGTGCTCGCTGGTGCCCGGTGAAAGGCGTCTGGCGCTGGTGTGCGATCTGCAGGTCAATAACGACGGCAGTCTGGGGGAATACAGCTTCCACAGTGCGGTGATCAAGTCCCAGCGCAAGCTCAGCTATGAGCTGGTGGCCAACCTGATCGATGGTCGCGAGGACGAGGATATCAACGCCCTGCCGGATGTCGTTGCCAACAGCCTGGACCAGCTGCATCAGGTCGCCACGGTATTGCGCAAATGGCGCAATGAAAACGCCCTGCTGAGCACTGACCGCCCGGAATTCCGGCTGCGTCTGGATGAAAACAAGCGCATCCGCCAGATTGAGCCAGCGCTGCAAACCGAAGCCCACAGACTGGTGGAAGAGTGCATGGTCGCAGCCAACCGCTGTGCCGCCGATTTCCTGAGCCAGAAGCCCTCTGGCCTGTTTATTCAGCACCCGGGTTTCCGGGAGGACCGGCTGGACAATATCCGTACCCTGCTGAAGGATCACGCGCCACAGCTCGCCGAGGTGGACATTGCCAGCCCCGCCGGATTCCGCCAGCTGATGAAAGACACCGAGGCACTCGAGGCTCAGGTTCCGGTAAAAGCCATCGTCTCCCGCCAACTGGCCCGTGCCGAGCTTCGACTGCAGCCGGCACCGCACCAGGGTATGGGGCTGGACGCCTACACCACCTTTACCTCCCCGCTGCGCAAGTTTTCCGACTTCTACGTGCACCGTCTGATCAAATCGGCCCTGTGGGATCACCCGATCAAGGCCCTGTCCAACGAGCAACTTGAGCAACTTCAGCAGGCCCAGATCCGCGCCCGACAGGCGGCCAACAGCCTGGAGGCCTGGCTGAAGAGTGATTTCGCCAAGACGCTGGGCGACGAGGCCCTGCCGGGGATCATCAGCCGCACCATTCCCGCCGGCTTTTTTGTGCGCCTGGACACGAACGGTCTGGAAGGGTTTGTCAGCTGCAAGGACCTGGACGGCAAGTACGGTTTCGACCCGGTCACCCTGCGCCTTGTGCACAACAAGAACGGGCGGATTTTCCAGTTGGAACAGACCGTCACCGTACGCTTTGCCAGCGTCGACGAGGAAAAACGCCAGATCAGCTTCCAGCTGGTAAGCGCGGACGAGGTGACACCGCCAGCCGGTGACAACGAACAGGCCGGTTGAAAAACCGGCCGGACGGGCGCATCGTAATCTAGTAGGCCATTGTGTCTAATGGAGGTGCGCCATGCCCATTTCGCCCGACGAATTCCTGAAGAAATACGGCTTCGACAAGGAAGACGAAGAGCGGGACCACAGCTTGCGCCATAACGCCATGGAACACGCCAAGCACCTGCGCCGACCGCACGCCGGCACGCCCCATGACTGGGAGGATTGGGAGCGTTTCAAGGAAGAGCACCCGGAGGATGTTGAAGAAGAGGGCGACGAACACTGACCGTCGCCCCCGGCTCAGCCCAGCATCCGCTCCAGCCGTTCGTCTTTCGCCCGCCACTGCTCAGCCAGCCATTCCTTGACGTTGCGACGATGCTCGGCGTCCGCTGAATAATCCTTGCCCCTCAATTCCTGCGGGATCGCCACAGTGTCGATCTCCATACGGATGGTCTCAACCCGCCCACACAGGAAATCCCAGAACGTGGGTGCACCGCCCGGGTAAGCAATGGTGACGTCCACCAGGGTCTGGATGGAATCGCCCATGGCATCCAATACGAAGGCCACGCCGCCCGCCTTTGGGGTCAGCAGGTGCTGGTACGGGGATTTCTGCTTGTCGTGCTTGGCCTGGGTGAACCGGGTGCCTTCCACAAAGTTCATCACGCTCACCGGCGTGTAACGGAATCGCTCGCAGGCGCGTCGGGTGGCCTTCAGGTCTTCACCACGCTTCTCCGGGTGCTTGATCAGGTACTCCCGGCTGTAGCGCTTCATGAACGGGAAATCCAGGCCCCACCAGGCTAGCCCGATCACCGGCACCCAGATCAGCTGCTGCTTCAGGAAGAATTTCAGGAACGGCGCGCGGTGATTGAACACCCTCTGCATGGCCAGGATGTCCACCCAGCTCTGATGGTTACTGAGCACCAGATACCAGCCTTCCCGCTTGAGTTGCTCGTCGCCGGAAACCTCCCATCGGGTGGACTGGGTCAGTTTCATCCAGCCCACGTTACAGGCTACCCAGGCCTCAGCGATGGCAATAATGACCTTGGTGCAAAGCACCTGAAAGCCCTTGATCGGTATGATCAGTTTCAGGATGGCGGGGATGTAGAGAAGAAGGCACCAGAACAGCGTATTAATTCCGAGCAGGATGGCATTCAGAACACCAATCACCGGGGCGGGCAAAAAACTGAGCATGTCATTCCTATTATTTTGTTGTCTGCAAGCGGGGGCAATCATACCAATCGCATAAGCCAATGGGCAGTGGCCGAAAGTGACTTCATTGCCAGAGAGACAGGACAGTTTTGCCATAGTCCTGTCCAGACTGGCCAGCTTATTGTTGTGGCGCCCTTTTTTGCTCCATACTTCCGGGCTGATTTGCTGTGGAAACCAACATGCCGAACTTCCTGACGTCTGTTACCAACCAAGCCTCGCAACTCTCACGGGCCACCAGGCACGCCGCAAGCTACGCCGGCAATGCTTTTGACCGGGTCTTCCGCCCCGAGCGCCTGGTGCGAGCCGGTAAGACCTCCTATGAGGTCATTCACCGGGATGGGCTGGTCAGCCTGCGTTACTACCCTCCCCTTCAGGAAACCAGCATCGAACTGGATGACCTCACCATTCCGGTGGAGCAGGAGACCCATCGCACACCGGTGGTCATTATCCCGCCCCTGGCGGTGAATATGCTGATCTACGATCTGCTGCCCCAGCGCAGTCTGATCCGTTTCCTGCGGGCCCGGGGATTCGAGGTGTACCTGATCGACTGGGGCGTGCCCACCCGGGAACACAGCCATTACAACATGCACACCTATGTGGCCGAGTTCCTGCCGGCGTTTCTGAACAGGGTGCGTAAGCACAGCGGGGAACAGGAGCTGTCACTGCACGGCTGGAGCATGGGCGGCATGTTCACCCTGTTTTATTCCGCCCTCAGCAAGGACCAGCACGTGCGCAACGCCATCGTGGTGGGTTCGCCCATCGACAGCCACGCCTCCGGTATTATCGGTGTGCTGAACCAGCGCATGGCGGACGTTGCGGAAGTTATCCACAAGCGAACGGGGTTTCGCCTGCACGACGTCCGGCCGGACTGGCTGCACACGCCGGGCTGGGCCAACTCCATCGGGTTCAAGCTGACCAATCCCATGGCCACCGCCCGGAGCTACTGGGAACTGCTGGTTCGCCTGGGCGACCGGGAGTTCGTGTCCGACCATACCAGTACGGCGGCGTTTCTTGATCGCATGGTGGCCTACCCCGGCGGCATCATTCAGGACACCGTCGTCCGGGTGTGGCTGGATAACCAGTTATCCCGGGGCCGGATCCGCATCGGTGACGACGTTGCCTTGCTGGAAAACATCAACGCCAACCTGCTGGCCATTGCCGGAGAAGACGACACCCTGGTAACACCGGATGCCGCCGGCAATGTGATGGACCACGTCAGCTCGAAAGACAAAACCTTCCGGGTGGTACCCGGTGGCCACATGGGCATTCTCGCCGGCAGCCGGGCGCCCAAGGCCAGCTGGCTGGCACTGGCGGACTGGCTGGCCGAACGCTCTGATTAGGACGCGCTGGCCAATCAGCCACTGTCAGGAGCCCTGATTCAGTAAGGTTTTCAGGGCGTCCGGCAGCTCACCAAGGCCACCAATCACCGCCGAGGGCTGGATGTTCCAGTCCTCGAACACCCGCCGGTTATCCCGTTGCACCCACACCGCCTGCAAGCCGGCGGCACGGGCGCCGATCACATCCCAGGCATTGCTGGACACCAGACACAAAGGTTCATCCCAGGCCCCGGTAGCCCGTCGGGCATAGGCATACACCGCCGGGTCCGGCTTGAAGCTTTTCACATCGTCCACCGACACCAAACCATCAAACAGCGGCAACAACTGGTTGTGCCCGAGCACCTTTTCCAGCGCCGGATAGCTGCCGTTGGAAAAGGCAAACATCGGGTAGATCCCTTTCAGGGCCTTGAGCGTTGGCAGGGCATCGTCGAAGGCGGGCAGGGACAGGTAACTGGCCATCAACTCGTCTTCCCGTTCACCGGACAGCGAGAGCCGGTAACTCGCCATGGCAAAGCGCAACGCCTGCCGGGTGCATACGCCAAAGTCCTCGTACGCCCGCATCAACCCTTTGCGAAAGGCAAACTCCACCTGCTTTTCGCGCCACAGGGCCGCCACCCCCGCCGCCGCATCGCCGGCATCCTGCTCGAGAAGATCTGCCATACTCAAGGGATCGACCAGGGTACCGTAGACATCAAAGGCGAGTCGTAAGGTCATAACAAGTCTCCGTCATCCAGTTATTGCCAGCAGGGCGTACATACAGGGACACGATGTCACGCTTCCGAAAACCCTAACACACAGTGCTGCCACATGGCCCAGACAACCGGCCCATCAATCTGCTCATCATGGACGGGGAGCATCGGTATTTTCCTGATCCTGCTGCTGGGTATTGCCATCACCGCCTGCGCCCAGAACCCGGCGCTGTACAGCCCCGGGGACGACCAGCTGGACGCCGAACCTTTCAGCGATTTCGCCGACTACCAAAACCGTGCCCGGGCGTATCTGGAAGCCAATCTGACCCCGGTCGAGGGCTTCCCGCGCAGCGACCAGGTGGACTGGAACCTGCCCTTCTCGCTACCACCCGCTGATCACTGCGCCGAGGCACCGGAGACGGGCCTGTTGCTGATCCATGGTCTGAGCGACTCGCCCTTCGTGTTCCGGGATCTGGCCCGGGCCCTCTCAGTTCGCTGTATCGGGGTTCGAACCCTGTTGCTGCAGGGCCACGGCACACGACCAGGGGATATGGTCAAAGCCAGCGCCGACGTCTGGCGGGAACAGGTTCGCCAGCAAATGGCTGACCTGGCCAGGGAGGTGGACCACCTGTTTATCGGAGGCTTTTCGCTGGGCGGGGCCCTGGCCACCGAGTATGCGCTGTCCGGCCAGCAGCCACAGGTGGACGGGATCATTGCCCTGGCCCCGGCCTGGCGACTCAACGGCCTGGACAATTACCTCTGGCTGGCCGGTATTGCCGATCTGTTTGCAGACTTCGTTGAGGAAGAGCCGGAACTGAACCCGGTGAAATACGAGTCGGTGACGCTCAACGCCGGCAGCCAATTGGCCGATGTGCTCGGCCAGACCCAACGGTTGCTCGAACAGCCGGCAGCCCCCCTGCCTCCGTTGTTTCTGGTGGCCACCGAAGCCGATTCCGTGATTGATCTGGGCTATCTGGTGCAGACGTTCCGCCAGCGGTTCCGGCATCCGGACAACCGGATGCTGGTCTTCCGGGATCTGCGTAAACCCTGGCCCGACAACTGGGCCGATCCCCGCATTCAGTCACTGGACAGCTACCTGCCCGAAGAAAACATTCTGGAGTTCTCCCATCAGGCACTGGCCATCGCCCCGGACAACGAGCTTTACGGGCGGGGAGCCCCGCTTCAGCGTTGCCTGGAACCCAACAACCTGACTCTGGCGGAGTGCCGAAAACTACCCGCAGGCCAGCTCTGGTTCAGTGCCTGGCACGACGACCCCCGGCCGGTGCCCACCAGCAGGCTTACCTACAACCCCTGGTTTGATGTGTTGTCCGGGCACATGGCCGCCTTTATCCGCCGCCAGACCCCACACTAAGCGTTTCCGCAGCCTGAGCTCTGGGGTAGACTGCGATTCATGAACCCTGTTGATACATTGAATCTCGACCTGCGGGCCCTCGGCACCTTCATTGCAGTGCTGGACGAGGGCAGCGTATCCAAGGCTGCCATCAAGCTGGGCGTCAGCCAGTCGGCGGTCAGCCACACCCTGGACCGCCTGCGCCAGGCCCTGGGCGACCCCCTGTTTGTGAAGTCCGGCCGGGGCATCACGCCGACCCGCTACGCCCAGCAGGTCGGACCGCACATCCGGCAGATTCTGGACGATCTGCAATCCCTGGCGTCAGGACCGTTCTTTACCCCGCAAAGCGCGGAATTCACCTTCACCATTGCCGCCAACGACTACCAGCGGGATCTGCTGCTGCCGCCCCTGGTGGAGACCCTACGGCGCGAGGCTCCGGGTATCCGGCTGCAGGTCATTCCCTCCGGCATCCCCAGCGCCGATATGCTGCGCAAAGATCTCTGTGACCTGATTATTTCCCCCCACGCGCCAGAAGCCACCGACATCATGCAGCGGGGGCTGATGGCCGACCGCATGGTGGTGTTCTACGACCAGAACGTGCGAGAAGCCCCGAAAGACCTGGCGGAGTACCTGCAAGCCGACCACATCGCCCTGCTGTTTGCCTCCGGCGAAAAGCCGGCCCTGGAAGGCGCCATGTCAGCCCGGGGCCTGAGCCGCCGGAACGTGGTGACCGTTTCCAACTTCTCCGGCCTGCCGGAATTCCTGCGCGGCTCCGACCTGCTGGCCACCGCTCCGGAGCGGATGAGTAATCACTTACTGCGAGACTTTGCCTGGACCCCGCTGCCCTTCGAGTTCAAGCCTTTTACCCTGCTGATGCTGTGGCACCGGCGCAACCAGAACGACCCGGCCCACCGCTGGCTGAGAAACCAGGTCAACAGCGTGGCTGCCACCATGAATGGCCTGAATCAGTAATTCATCAATTTCATTCATATATGGTATGAGCCCGCCGGTTGTTATCTTCTGCCCCGCCGGCCACTAGACTCCGTGTCCTGCCCACTAATTCCAGTGGACTTAAGGGATTACGGAACACACCATGCTCGCACTGACCAGTGTCTGGACAACCATTCTGCTTGCCGCGGCGGTCGCCCTTGGCCCGCTCGCCACAGACATGTATCTGCCGGCCCTGCCGCAGATTGGCAGCGATTTTGGTGTGGGCACAGACAAGGTCCAGTTAACCCTGAGCCTGTACCTGGCCGGCTTCGCCCTTGCCCAACTGATCTGTGGTCCCCTGTCCGACCGGTTTGGCCGCAAGCCGATCATGGTGGGTGGCCTGATTCTGTTCGCCCTGGCCAGCATTGGCTGCGCCATGGCCACCTCCATTGAAACCCTGATGGTGTGCCGCTTCCTGCAGGCGGTCGGCGGTTCCGCCGGTCCGGTCCTGGGCCGTGCCACCATCCGCGATATCTACCGCCCGAGGGACGCTGCCCGGATCCTGGCCATTGTCGCCAGTATCATGGCCCTGGCCCCGGCGATCGCGCCGACCGTGGGCGGTGTGCTGGTATCCGGCCTTGGCTGGCATTCCATCTTCCTGGTCCTGGGTGCCTACGGCCTGCTGATGGCCCTGGTCGTGGCCTTCGGCATTCCCGAGCCCATGCGTCCGGAATACCGACAGCCCCTGCGCCTGTGCTCCCTGATGCGCAACTATCGCCGTATTGGTACCGACATCAGCTTTGTGGGCTACACGCTGACCAATGCCATGGTGTACGGCGGCCTGTTTGCCTTCCTGTCCGGCTCCTCGTTCGTACTGATCGAATTCCTGGGTGTGGCGCCCGAGCATTTCGGGCTCTACTTCGCCTGCATGGTGGTGGGCTATGTGGTGGGCAATCTGGCCGCCGTTCGCCTGGGACGCACGCTTATGCCAGACCAGATTCTGGTCCGCGGACTGGTGATTGCCGTCGCCGGGGGTGGCCTGATGGCAGCCCTGGCGCTGTCCGACCTCTACAATGTTTGGGCGGTGGTCCTGCCCCAGGCGCTGTTCATGGTGGGCACCGGCCTGTTGCTGCCCCAGACCATGGCCGGCGCGCTGGCTAACTTTCCCCGTATGGCCGGCTCGGCCTCGGCCCTGTTCGGTTTCGTCCAGATGGCCACGGCCGCCGTCGCCGGGGTACTGGTGGGCTACCTGCACGATGGCACGTCCATGGTCATGGCCACCATCATCGCCATCTGCGCCTGCGCGGCGCTGGCCAGCTATCTGCTGCTGGTACAACGGCATCCCGCCCGCGGCTTCGAGCCACAGGGCGCGTCCGCTAACTGATGACCTGCCACCAGAGCCTTTGCAAGAGGCTCCGGTGGCCTTCCGCCGTCCTTTTGATTTGGCTCAGGTTTTCGGCAAATTCAGCGTCTCCGGCCGGTTTTTCGATTGAGCAAACCGGCGCAAGCCTTTAGTTTCCCCGCGTTACTCAAAGTCCGGGCCAGTGATCACACTGGCTGAGTTGTTGTAGGAGGGGGAACCATGCGTCTGACCATTGGCGGACTGATCATTGCCTGCAGTGCCTTGTGCGCAAGCGCAACAGCTCAGGCCCAGAACTATCCACACATGCTGGACCGCATGAACGAGATACGCCAGCATCCCGGACAAACCGCCGACGCCATTGCCGCCGGTCAGGAACGCGCCCAACTGTGTGGCTACTGTCATGGCAGGGACGGCAACAGTGTCCGCAACCACATCCCCAACCTGGCCAGCCAGAACCCCGAATACCTGCTCAAACAGTTCCACCTGTTCGCCACCGGTGAACGGGAAAGCTACGTGATGGAGCAGGTTGGCCGGATGCTGACCGCCGATGAAATGGTTAACCTGTCGCTGTTTTTCGCCAGCCAACCCGTCACCGCTCAGACCGCGGTATCAGCGTCGAAACTGGGCCGGGAAAAATACCAGAACTTCTGTTTCGCCTGCCACGGCGAACAGGGTGAGGGCAACCGTGACATGCCACGTCTGGCGGGGCAGAAAAAGGAATTCCTGATCAAGGCACTGACCGATTTCAAACAAGGCAAGTCAGCCCGCGCCAACAGCCCGATGGTGAAGATCATGCGCGCGGTGGACAGTGGAGACATCGAGCCGCTGGCCGACTACATCGCCGCCATGCCCTAGCTTGACTATACTTTCGCACAGGTAGTCATGGAGCAGACAGGGTCCCGGACGGCAGTTCAGGCCCTGTTTTTGTTATGAGCAACGGCTGGAGCCCCACTGAATGAGCAAGGTCACACTCGACGGTAACCCCCTGGAACTGAGCGGCCATTTCCCGGCTGCGGGAGAATACGCCCCGCCCTTCACCCTGACCAACAGTGCACTGGAAGAAGTAAAACTCGAAAGCTGGGCTGGCCAGCGCAAGATACTGAATATCATTCCCAGCATCGACACCAGTGTGTGTGCGACCTCTACCCGCAAGTTCAATGAACAGGCAAGCAACCTGGAGAACACCGTTGTGCTGGTGGTCTCGGCCGACCTGCCCTTTGCCGCGTCCCGGTACTGCGGTGCGGAGGGCCTTAAAGACGTGGTCACCCTGTCCACCTTCCGCAATTACAGTTTCCAGCAGGATTACGGCGTAGCCATCCAGAATGGCCCGCTGGCCGGACTCTGCAGCCGGGCCGTGGTGGTGCTGGACGAAAACAACCGGGTTCTGCACAGCCAGCTGGTGCCGGAAATCAAAGACGAACCGGATTACAACGCCGCACTGGACGTACTCTGAGCCCATCAATCCACCACCTTCGCGGTTCGCTTCGCCGGCCGGGTCCGCATAACCCACGACCCGGCTCAGCAGGCATGCACCGGCAGACCTGTTAAAATCCCGGCCCCATTTGCCAGCAGAGCCCTCAAGCCGAATCGTGAGCAGCCTCCCCGAAAACACCAGCCTGTCCCGCCAGCTCTACTCCATGACCTGGCCCATGCTGTTTGGCGTGCTGTCGCTGATGACCTTCCAGCTGGCCGACAGTGCCTTCATCGGTCAACTGGGGCGGGATCCCCTGGCCGCGCTGGGCTTTACCCTGCCCATGCAGCAGCTGATCATCGGCCTGCAGGTGGGCCTTGGCATCGCCACCACGGCGATCATTTCCCGCACCCTTGGCGCCGGGGATGAACTGCGGGCCTTCCGGCTGGGTGGCCTGGTGATCACCGTCGGTGGTGCGCTGGTAATGCTGCTCTGTCTGGGCCTGTGGCTGTTCCAGTCACAGATCATGACCGCATTGGGCGCCGAAGCGACCCTGCTGCCCATGATCCGCAGTTACTGGCTGCCCTGGCTGATCGCCGCCTGGACCGGTGCCGTGTTGTACTTCGGCTACAGCGTGTGCCGCTCCCACGGCGACACCAAGCTGCCCGGCTACATGATGATGGCCACCAGCCTGCTGAATATTGCGCTCGACCCGCTCTACATATTTGTTTTTGACTGGGGCCTGCCCGGTGCCGCCTGGGCCACGGTGACCTCCTTTGCGCTGGGCTGCCTGGTGATTTACCCCAAGATCCTGAAACGCCAATGGGCCCGCTTCGATCTGGGCCAGCTTGCCCTGGGGCGGGCACTGAGGGAATTGAACGGCATTATGGCACCGGCCATGGTCAGTCAGCTGATGCCGCCGTTGTCCGCCATGCTGGCCACCGCCCTGGTGGCCGGGTTCGGTTCGGCCGCCGTGGCTGCCTGGGGCCTGGGCACCCGCCTGGAATTTTTCTCCATTGTGGTGGTGCTGGCCCTGACCATGTCCATGCCCCCCATGGTGGGCCGGATGCTCGGTGCCGGGGACATCGAACAGATCCGCAAGCTGGTTCGGATTGGCGTTCGCTTCGTGGTGGTCTGGCAGCTGGCCATTGGCCTGATCTGGCTGGTGGCGTCCGGCCTGGTGTCGGAGCTGTTCAGCAGCGATGGGCAAGTCCAGGACGTTCTGGCGGGCTACCTGGTACGGGTTCCACTCAGCTACGCCGGCCTGGGGGTATGCATGCTGATGGTCTCGGTGTGCAACGCACTGGGACTGGCCATGCGGGCCCTGCTGGTGTCCACCCTGCGGCTGTTCCTCTGCTTCCTGCCATTGCTGTGGATCGGCAGTCAGCTCGGGGGCATTTACGGACTGATGACCGGGGCGACCATCGGCAACCTGTTCGCCGGCGCGATGGCCTACAGCTTTTACCGGGCCGGCATGAACGGCCTGCGGACCCGGGTTGCCTCAGCCGAAGCGTGAACGGAAGTCTTCAGGCATGGGGGAAACCTGCTTTTTCCGGTAGTCAAAGAAAACAAACCCGTATTTTGCCATGGCGACCGGCTGACCGCTCTGGGCCTTGGTCACCCGGAACACGAAATCGCCCCCGTACTTGTTGAAATCCATAACCCCAACCTCGAACCGGAGCATCTCCGGAAAAAAGGACTCGGACTGATACATGGTGGCCAGATCCGTGACGATGATACCGATACCGTCCTGGCCGGCTTCCTGAAGGCCAAAATTCACCAGAAACTGCGCCCGGGCTTCGGACAGCATGGAGATCAGGGCATCATTGCCCAGGTGATTGGCACCGTTGATGTCGGTGATGCGAACCGGCATGCAGGTTTCGAAACGGAACACCTCATCGGGGAATTCGAGCTGGACTCTGGCCACTGCAACGTCCTTTCAGGCGGATAGGGAGGAGGCCGCATCATACCCACTTGGTCCCCGAGGTTCATCCCGCGCCCCCCTTTTACCGGTCAGACATGGCCCTGCCCTTCGTTTTACCGGCCTTGAGACGCCACGGGCTGACCCGCCGGAAGCCCGCACCAACCAGTTCGCGGAAGGAGGCGCTTTTCAGCCGCTCACGACACGGCAGTTCCACCCTGTGGTACGTCCAGTGGGAGATCAGGATAACCAGACCGGGAACCAGCAGAAACATGGCCCATTGGGCCGGCTCTGGCAGCACCTCGTAAATATGACGGCCGGTCAGGAACAGGCTGGCATCCCGGAGCATGTCAATAAGCAGCCAGTGCACCAGATAAACCGAATACGAGATCTGGCCCAGGTAATGCAGCCACGAATGGTTGAGAATATGGCCCGATTGCGCGGGTATTCGCGCCGCACACAGCACCAACAGGGCAAAGCCCGCCACAGACAGGACATGTGAGACAGGAAAGTTCAGCAGCACCAGATTCACTGCCAGTACCGGCAGGGCCAGCTTTGCGGACGCGAGTCGGGCGAACCGGCCAGCCTTGAACCACCGGAACATCACAATGCCGAGCACGGCCCCGGCCAGGCACCGGAGCAGCATGGGCCAGCCGGCGAACAGAATCCCAAGATCGCCAAACCGTTGCTCGATCCAGACCAACGGCGCAAACGCCAGCGCCGCCAACAACACCAGCCAGGGCTGCCTCAGGCCGCCCATGCCCACCAGCACCAGGGGCATGATCAGGTAGATCAGCCATTCGGCACTGATCGACCAGGCCGGCTCGTTCCAGTACGCCGCCCAATGGAGGGTCTGGACCAGAAACAGATTGGTCAGGAGGCTTTCAATGCTCTGTTTGCCGGTGAACGGGGTCGCCAGGTACTGCATGCCGTCGGCACCTACGGCGGTCAGCAGCCACTGCACACCTTCGTAAACAACAAACAGGCCCAGCATAAACAGGTGAAGCGGATAAACCCGGGCGAATCGCGATTTGATGAACGACCGATAAGTGGGTCGGTTCTCCGCGCGCCGGAACCGGTGTTGATAGACATAGGCAATCACAAAGCCACTGAGAATGAAAAACAGGTCAACCCAAAGGTAGGACTTAAGGAACAACTCGCCGGGCATGGAATACCCGATGTTCGGCAGCAGCACGTACATAAGGTGGTGGTAAATCACGAACAAGGCGGCCACGCCCCGGAGGGAAGTCAGCGCGATGAGCTCTTGATTGGCCGTCCGTTCCATGAGAGCAATCCGACGTTAGGAAACAAGCTGGTTTTCGCCACCCGAGATGATCGGTGTGATTGCCGAAGTCAACGAATATAGTTCAGTACGCGCGAATGGCCACCATGGTTCCGGTTCTTCCCTGCAACGGGGTAAATCCCGAGCCAATTCCTGTTATCTTGTGGCAAACCACCCGTTGAATGTCTGGCCCAGAGGTTCGCTATGGAAATCCGTCCCGCCGCCACACTGATTCTTACGCGAGATAACGCTGAAGGGATCGAAGTGCTGTTATTACAGCGCTCCTGGGACGCGATTTTTTTGCCCGGCTACCATGTGTTTCCCGGCGGGGCCCTCGATCCGGCGGAATCCGATGCCCGTCACCACGCGGCCGGACCGGACGATTCGGACATCAGCCAGATCATGAGTCTCAGCGAAGGCGGGCAGGATTACATGCTCGCCGCGGTGCGGGAGTGCTTTGAAGAAGCCGGCATCCTGCTGGCACAGGACCAAAGCGGGCAGTTGATTTCCGGCAATCACCCGGTACATGAACAGCGCCAGGCCGTGTTCATGGGCGAACAGACCCTGGCCGGGGTTTGTCAGCATCATGGACTGACCATCCCGCTGGATCGCCTGGCCTACCTGAGTCACTGGGTCACCCCACCTGGCCCACCGCGCCGCTTTGATACCCGCTTTTTCGTCACCGCCGCACCAGAAGGCCAGATGGCCTCCCACGATGGCCAGGAAACCATCGACCACCTGTGGATCAGTCCAGCACAGGCACTGGAGGATCACCGTTCCGGCACACGGCTGCTGGGCCTGCCCACCCTGCGCACGCTAAGAATTCTGAGCGATTTTGACAACACCAGCGACCTGATGCGTTATGCCCACGCCAACCCGCCCGAAGCCAATCCGGAGTCGCCCTGGCCTGCCCTGCGAAAGGGAAAGCCGGTCATGCTGGAGCCAGGGGCGCCGGCTTACGACGAAGCCACCAAACTGGATCCGGAAGGCGAAGGCTCGGTGCGCGCTGAAATTGTCCCCGGCGAGCCTGTGGAGATCGCCGCCCGGGTGCGCCGGCTGACCGCCCCGAACGCCGGTCTGATGACTGGCCCCGGCACCAACACCTACATTCTGGGGCACGACCGGTTTACCGTCATCGATCCAGGCCCGGATAACCCCGACCACCTGCAGGCCATTCTGACGCTGACGAACGGACGCATTGATCGGGTACTGGTGACCCACACCCACCAGGACCACTCACCGGGTGCCAAGGCCCTGCGCCGTGACACGGGATGCACCCTGGTGGGCATGCATGCGCCCGATGACGGCCTGCAGGACAGCGACTTCAGTGCCGACGAACAGCCCACCCACGGGCAGATCATCATGAGCGATGCCGGCCCACTGAAGGTGCTGCACACCCCCGGGCACGCCTCCAATCATGTGTGCTTTCTGCTCACCGAGCAGGAGCTGCTGTTTGCCGGGGATCACATCATGCAGGGTTCAACGGTGGTGATTAATCCGCCCGACGGCGATATGAAGGCTTATGTGGAATCGCTGTACGGCCTGCTGGCCGAACCCATCCGCTACATTGCGCCGGGGCATGGATTCCTGATGGCCCAGGCCGAGGCGGTGATTGACTACCTGATCACCCACCGCCTGACCCGGGAACACAAGATCGCCCGGGCGCTCGAAAGCCTGGCACCAGCCGACCTGAAGGCCGTGACTGCCAGGGCCTATGACGATCTACCGTCGATCATGCACGGTCTGGCGGCCCGATCCGCCCTGGCGCACCTGCTGAAACTGGAGGCCGAAGACCGGGCCCGGCAGCAGGACAACCAGTGGTACAGCACCCGTCACACCTGAGATATCGCTCCAGCAGACACCATGGAAGGGGTCACTTCTTGGCGATGATATACACCGCATGCACGATGCCGGGTATGTACCCGAGCAAGGTCAGCAGGATATTGATCCAGAAATGCTTACCGATCCCCTCCTGTAAAAACACACCCAATGGAGGTAACAGAATCGCAATCAAAATTCGCAAGAGGTCCATATTCTTCAATGCCTCCCCGGGCTATAACAGGCTCATTGATTAAAAAATAGCAGCTGCCGGTCTCCCGGCCAGCCTGCCAGAAACTTGTTACCCGGCTTTTCATGAAGGTGGCATTAAAGCTTTGTCACAGCAGTATTCATGACCGCCAGCAGCGCCCTATGCTTGGCGCATTTTGTCGACCCGTGAGGACCTATGCTGTTACCCCGTCACCGTGCAATGACCCTGTTTCGATCACTGCCTCTGACACTGCTGCTGGGCTCAGCCGCCCCGGCTCTGGCGAACCTGGATTCCGCGCAGGAAGAGCCGGACCGGGTCACCCCGATTATCAACGAACTGGAAACGGATGAAAGTGTTGAGGAAGTTGAGCAGTCCACCCTGCGCGGTGAACCGGTCGCACCTCCCGAGATAGGCACCCTCACGACAGGCCCCGCCGAACGAACCGCCGCCGAGTTGACGACACCTGGCAGCCAGAGCCCAGCAGATCTGGCCGCCAATCCTGTCGCACAGATACCGGATGAATCCCTGGCGATCGTGATGGAGGCCCTGCCCTCGCCCCAGCCCGCAGCCCCCCTGTCGCTGCTTGGCAGCGAGGTGCTTCCGGGTTCCTCGGCACGGCTGGCCTGGTCACCGGGCATCCAGATTCCCGGGTTGTCCCAGCCTACGCCGGTTCTGGCGGTCAATGGCATCCATGCCGGCCCGACCCTGTGCCTGACCGGTGCCATTCACGGCGACGAACTCAATGGTATCGAAATTGTCCGGCGCACCATCTACGACCTGGACCCGGAAGAACTGTCCGGGCGGGTGATTGGTGTGCCCATTGTCAATCTGCCGGGCTTCCAGCAGGGCAGCCGCTACCTGCCGGACCGACGGGACCTGAACCGGCATTTTCCCGGCTCCCCCGACGGCAGCCTGGCCGACCGCATTGCCCACTCACTGTTCGAGAACGTCATTCGCCAGTGCGACATGCTGGTGGACATCCATACCGGCTCGCTCAAGCGCACCAACCTGCCGCAGCTGCGGGCCGACATGAACAATCCGGACGTCGCCACCTTCACCCAGGGCTTTGACCGCATGGCCGTTGTCCACAGCTCAGGCTCCTCGGGCATGCTCCGCTCGGCAGCCGTAGCCGCCGGTATTGTGGCGGTGACCCTGGAAGCCGGCGAGTCCCATCGCATCCAGGAACATCAGATTGAAGCCGGGGTAAACAGCCTGACCAGTCTGATGGAAAAACAGGGAATGACCTCGCGCATGTTTGTCTGGGGTGAACCGGAACCGGTGTACTACGATTCCGACTGGATCCGCGCCCAGCACGGCGGCATCCTGTTCAGCGAAGTGGATCTGGGCGCCCACGTCTCGGAAGGTGAAGTCCTGGGCTACGTGGCCGATCCGATCACCAACGCCCAGTACCCCATTCGCGCCCACAGCAATGGCCGGGTGATTGGCATGGCGGTGGATCAGGTGGTGATGGCCGGCTTCGCCGCCTACCACATTGGTACAGAGGCAGAAATCCCGGCAGAGTAGTACCCTGTGCGTTTTCCTAACCCCCTGACCTGAGAGGATTTGTGTGGCTTCGGAAAACGCAGAATCACTGAGCGGTAAACTTCGCCTCGCCTACGCCGGACTGGTGGTCACGCCACTGTTCTGGGCCGGCAACGCGGTGGTGGCCCGCAGCACCGTCGAGCAGATACCGCCGCTGTCGATGTCGTTCTGGCGCTGGGTCATAGCCCTGGCCATCCTGCTACCATTTGGCCTGCCCGGGCTCTGGCGCCATCGCCTGGTCATCCGGCAACACCTGGGTTCCATGCTGGCGCTGGCCACCTTCAGCGTCGGCGCCTTCAATTCCCTGTTGTACTTTGCCGCCGTCAGCACCACGGCCACCAACATTGCCCTGATCAACGCCACCATCCCGATTTTTGTCGCGCTTCTGGCCTGGCTGCTGCTGGGCGACCGTACCCGGCCCATTCAGGTTCTGGGCATCGCCCTGGCGGTGCTGGGTATTCTGGTGGTGGTATCCCGGGGGGATATCACGGTGCTGACCGGGCTGGATGCCCAGCCGGGTGACCTGATCATGGTGGCGGCGGTGTTCAGCTGGGGACTGTTTTCCGTGCTGCTTCGGCGCCAGGCCGTGCCCCTGCCCGCATTCACCTTCCTGACCGCCCAGATTTTGCTCGGCACGCTGGTCATTCTGCCGTTCTATCTGGTCGATCTGATGTTCTTTTCCGGTGGTTTTACCGTGTCGGGCGACACCACACTGCCTTTGCTGTACGTGGCCATTTTTCCAGGCATTCTCGCCTTTGCCTTCTGGAACCACGGTGTGCACCGCATTGGCCCCTCAAGGGCTGCTATCTTTATGTACCTGACTCCCGTCTACGCAACCGTGCTGGCCAGTGTGTTTATTAACGAATCGCTTGGCCGGTTTCATGTTCTGGGCGGACTGCTTATCCTGACAGGATTGGTGCTGGCGACCCGGCTTGGCCGACGACCGCCCGCCAACCCTCTCTCGGAGTAAACCAAGGAGGCCAAAATGTCTGGCATTGTCGCTCGACAGTCTCTTGTTACCACCCTTCTCCTGTTCCTCGGTCTGGGGCTGACGACCGCAGCACTCGCAGAGCCCTGCGATCCCGACGACTCCGCCTGGGATCCGAGCCGTTACTACAAGGCAGGCACTGCGGTATTTCACAACGACCGCTGGTTTGAAGCCCGTCTGGTGAACGAGGGCAAGGAGCCGGGTATTGCCTTTGACTGGAAGGCCCTGGACGAGGTGCCGGAGTGCGATTCTGAACAGAAAGCCAAGCAGGAGGCCGCCGAAGCCACCGAACCGGGCAAGCAGCCGGCCACACCGGCACCGGGCGAAACCGCGCCCGGCGTGTGTGAGCGTCCCGAGCAGTGGCGGTTCGCCGCGGAATATGAGCCGGGCAACCTGGTGATGCACGGAGGTATGGTCTGGGAGGCGATTGAAACCACCGGCGGCGATATGCCCGGAATGGAGGAGCCACCGTTATGGCAGGAAGTGGAAGACCACTGCGCCCTGAAAATGGCCACCGAGGGGTAATGATAAGCCCCGGGCGGTGATCAGCCCCTGGCCCTGAGCGCAGCCTCGATCCGGTCGAGTACCTCGGTCAGAACCGAGCGTGGGCACCCCATGTTGAGTCGCATATAGCCGGACCCCGGTTCGCCGAAGGTGATGCCGGGGTTCAGCCCGACACCCGCTTGCTGGACAAAGAACCGCTTCAGTTGCGCATCGGAAAGGCCCAAATCCCGGCAATCGAGCCACATCAGATAGGTGGCCTCCGGCGCGGTACACCGAATGCCCGGCAGACTTTCCCGCACCCGTTGCACCACATAATCCCGATTCCCCTTCAGGTAGTCCCGCAGTTCATCCAGCCAGGGACCCCCTTCCCGGTAGCCGGTTTCGAACCCGACCGCACTGAACGGGTTGCACTGCAACACATGCAGGCGCTGGAATTCCGCCAGCATGGCTCTGCGGCAGGCCTCGTCCTCAATGACCAGAGCCGACAGCCCCAGCCCCGGCAGGTTGAAGCTCTTGCTAGGCGCCACCGCCGTAACCAGCTTGTCGCCGGGCCTGGCCAGGGTTGCCAGTACGTGGTGCCTGGGGCTGTCGTCGAAGGTCAGGTCGCAATGGATTTCATCGGACAGCACCACCAGATCGTGGCGGCGGGCGATATCCAGTACCGCCTCCAGATCCTGGCGGGACCAGACACGGCCCACGGGGTTATGGGGAGAGCACAACATCAGCATCCGGGCGTCCGTTTGAGCGGCGCAGGCCTCCAGATGGTCCAGATTCATGCGGTACTGCCCCGATTCTCCATCTACGCCCGGCTCCTGAATCAGCGGGTTTTCGATCACGGTGCGCCCGGTCTGCCGGATGGAATTGAAGAACGGCGGGTACACCGGCGGCTGGATGATGACGCCCTCGCCTTCTTTCGCAAAGGCCAGGCAGGCTGCGTTCAACGATGGCACCACGCCGGGGACCATCAGGATCCACTCCTTTTCAATACGCCAGCCATGCCGGGTCTGGTACCAGTCCATCATTGCCTGGTACAGGCTGTCCGGGAACAGGGTATAGCCGTACACGGGGTGCCTTGCCCGCTCTACCAGGGCACGGGTGACCGCCTCCGGCGCCGCAAAGTCCATGTCCGCCACCCAGGCCGGAATCACATCCTCCCGTCCGAACACGGTCTTGCGGGCATCAAACTTCACCGCACAGGTCTGGTCGCGGTTGACGGACTGGTCGAAAGGACTGCTCACGATCTGATTCCCTCTGTAAACGATGGACGTTCTGGCTGAAGCTGCCGGTATTGTGGCGAGCGGCGATCGCTGCCGCAACCGCCAACAGAATCGCCCAGGAGTTTCTTAGGCTTTGGTCGAACAGGGCGTGTTAAGTGCTTGCCGAAGCAGCACAATACTTGCGAAGCTAACGGTTTTCGCCCCTGTTTTCGGAGTTTCGTCGGAGCCTTTTTGATGGTTGGTCAAATCCTGTCCACCCTGCTGCCGGTGTTTTTGATTGCCGGCTGTGGCGCACTTTACGGTCGTTACCGCACCCCGGATATCCGGGGCCTGAACGTGCTCAACATGGAGCTGTTCGTGCCCATGCTGGTGTTCTCCGTACTGGCGGACCAGAAGGCGCCGTTGCAGGACTACGCCCATCTGGCGCTGGCGGGCGCAGTGGTGGTTCTGGGCTCCGGCATCGTGCTTTACCCGCTGGCCAAAGTCCTGAAGCTCAACCTCAAGACCTTCCTGCCGCCGATGATGTTCAACAACTCCGGCAACATGGGGATTCCTCTGCTGGTGTTTGCCTTCGGAGACGCAGCGCTGCCGGCGGCCATCGTGTTGTTCATTGTCGAGATGCTGCTGCATTTTTCCATCGGGTTACACATGCTGGACCCCCATACCTCCCTGCTCAAGCGCCTGCGGCTGCCGATCGTTTTTGCCAGTATCGCCGGCCTGTCGGTCAATCTTGGCGGTGTGCCCTTGCCGGAGTGGTTGTTGGAAACCCTGAACATGCTCGGTGGCGTCTGCATTCCGCTGATGCTGTTTGCCCTTGGCGTGCGGATGCTGGAAATCGACTTCAGTGACTGGAAGATCGGCCTGCTCGGAGCGATTGCCTGCCCTGCCAGCGGTCTGCTCCTGGCCTGGCCGATGATCGAACTGATGAATCTGCCCGGCCTGCAGGTGGCCTGTCTGTGGGTGTTTGCCGCCCTGCCCCCGGCGGTGCTCAATTACATGGTGGCGGAGCAGTACCAACAGGAGCCCCACAAAGTGGCCTCGCTGGTTCTGCTCAGCAATCTGGGCAGTCTGGTGGTGATGCCCATTGTACTGGGGCTGGTGTTTGCCCAGGGCTACCTCTGATTCCCATAACGAAAAACACCACCGGCCGCCGTTTCTGGCGAGCGGTGGTGTCGGGCTCTCAAACCGTGACGTTAATGCCCGGTGACGGAGGACTTGGCCTTCTCGATGGCCTCGTTGATATTCAGTGAGGCGGCTTCCTGACGTGGCGGGAACTCCTTGAACGACTCCAGGTGCCTGGTCAGGGCAGCAATCACTGGCTGGATCACCCAGCTCTTGCGCATGATCTGGTGGAAACCGGTCACGCCATCGTAATGCTCGAACGGATCTTTGCGCAGGTTAAACAGCTTGGGCATGGTGTGGAACACCAGATCCTCGTAATAGCGACCGCCCGGCTTGGTGGCAAAGTGGATCTTCCAGGGCCCGGCACGAACCGCCGTCAGGCTGGACTCGTAGTAGTACAGGTAGA
This sequence comes from Marinobacter sp. F4216, assembly GCF_019931195.1. Taxonomy (GTDB): domain Bacteria; phylum Pseudomonadota; class Gammaproteobacteria; order Pseudomonadales; family Oleiphilaceae; genus Marinobacter; species Marinobacter suaedae. Next base: position 496,183 of record NZ_JAIOUO010000004.1, read on the forward strand.
AGTTACGGGCGGACTCGTCCGCCTCACCCATCCAGTAATCCAGGTTATTGAAACCGTCGATCTTTACCTTGTGGGATTCCGCCAGCTCTTCACCGATGTTCGGGCGACCGACTGCCGCTGCGATGGTGGGCAAGACGTCCTCGTGGGATGAAATCCCGTTCAGCTTGAGGCCGGCCGGGATCTTACCGGGCCAGCGCACCAGGAAGGGCACACGCACCCCACCTTCCCAGGTGGTCATTTTCTCACCCCGGAACATGGTGGTGCCGGCATCGGGCCAGCTGCTTTGTTCAGGACCATTGTCGGTGGTGTAAATCACGATGGTGTTGTCGGCGATGCCCAGATCCTCAAGCTTGTCCAGCAACTGCCCCACGTGACCATCGTGCTCCATCAGGCCACTGCCGAAGATGTCTTCCGCCGAGCTGATGGGCGTGGCCAGGTTGCGACTCTCTTCCTTCAGATGGGTATACACGTGCATCCGACTGGTGGCGTGCCAGATAAAGAACGGCTTGTCGTCGTCCTTCGCCCGCGTCATGAAATCGATGCTACGTTTGAGGATTTCCTCATCAAAGGTCTTCATCCGCTCGCGAGTGAGCTGACCGGTGTCTTTTACCGTCTGGCCGTCTTCGGTGGCGTAGGACTCAATCACACCCCGGGGGAAAAACTGTTCCCGGAACTCTTCATCCTGGGGGTAGTCCGCCTGTTCCGGCTCCTCGGACACGTTCAGGTGGTACAGGTTGCCATAGAACTCATCAAAGCCGTGCAGCGTCGGCAGGTGCTGGTCCAGGTCTCCCAGGTGGTTCTTGCCATACTGGGCGGTCATGTAGCCTTCTTCCTTGAGGATTTCTGCGAGCGTCGGGTCTTCCTCCCGAATGCCCAGCGGGTTGCCCGGCTGGCCAACGGTGGTCAAACCCGTCCGGATCGGCAGCTGACCAAAGAGGAAAGCCGCCCGGCCAGCGGTGCAACTGGGCTGGGCGTAATGATCGGTAAACAGCGCGCCTTCATTGGCGATGCGATCAATGTTCGGGGTCGGATACTGCATGCCAAAGGTGTAGGCACTCAGAGAATTGGGTGCCACATCGTCCACCATGATCACCAGTACGTTGGGCTTGTCAGCCGCCAGCACATGGACGGACCAGAGCAAGGCAAACAAAACGATGGAAAGAGGGCGCAAGGACCTTGCCCCGGATAATTGACGTTTCATGTAGTTCTCCCTAACTAGCAGTGCTGGCTTGAGGTCTGCGGGCAACGTTATGCGCCCGCTGGCAATCCGTCGCTGGCGAACCACACAATCGGGCGAGGGAGTGAGTATCTATAACACTAGATCGCCGGGTAGCCCTGTCAAATTGCCGGGGAAGTCCGCTCTGGTGCCGGCTTCAACAGCGGGAGAATTTTCAGCCGCGCGGTGACTGCCGCAACAAAACCGGGCGGGTGGAAACGGTTGCACCAGATCAAAATTTGATCGATGGTAGGCACATAGCGCACCCAAATCACCGCGACTGGGAGGTCCCCGATGAGTGTTCTGCTTCTGCTGATCAGTGCCCTGGTACTGATTTACTTCAGTATTGGTGGCAAAACCGCCGCTGCTGTCATGGCCGTTGCCACCCTGGTAGGGGTCATTCAGGACGACTGGCACCTGGCCAGTGTTCTGATCGGCGGCGTGCTGCTCGCGCTGGCCCTGGTACTGGTCATCCCCGGAGATCTCCGCCTGGATAAACTGAGCCGGCCCCTGCTTGGCTGGGTTCGCAGCCGCCTGCCAACCCTCTCCGATACCGAGTCGGAAGCCCTGAAATCCGGCTCTGTCGACTGGGATGGCGAGCTGTTTTCCGGCCAACCGGAGTGGAACAAGCTGCTGGACGCTCAGCCGGCATACCTGACCAGTGAAGAGCAGGCCTTTATCGACGGGCCGGTTGAAAAGCTCTGCGCCATGCTCGACGACTGGAAAATCACCCACGAACATTACGACCTGCCTGAGAAAGTCTGGAAATTCATGAAGGACAAAGGATTTTTCGGGCTGGTGATCCCCAAGGATGAAGGCGGACTGGGTTTTTCCAACACCGCCCACTCTGAAATCGTGATGAAGATTTCCACCCGCAGCGTGTCTGCGGCGGTCACCGTCATGGTGCCCAATTCCCTCGGCCCGGGTGAGCTGCTGATGCATTACGGCACCGACGAGCAGAAGCATCACTACCTGCCCCGCCTCGCCAAGGGCGAGGAGATCCCCTGCTTTGCCCTGACTTCTCCCGTGGCGGGTTCGGATGCCGGCGCCATTCCCGACAAGGGCATTGTCTGCAAGGGTCAGTGGAACGGGGAGGAAGTGCTCGGCCTGAGGGTTACCTGGAACAAGCGTTACATCACCCTGGCCCCGGTGGCTACGCTGATCGGCCTGGCCATCAAGGTCTACGACCCGGACAAACTCCTCGGAGAGAACGACGACATCGGCGTGACCTGCGTGCTGGTGCCGCGGGACACCGACGGGGTCAATGCCGGCACCCGGCACCTGCCGATGAATACCGTGTTCATGAACGGGCCGACCTGGGGCACCGAGGTGTTCATCCCCATGGAACAGGTCATTGGTGGCCAGGACATGCTGGGCAAGGGCTGGACTATGCTGCTGGAATGCCTGTCCATTGGCCGCTCCATTTCCCTGCCGGCTCTGGGTACCGGCGCCGGCAAGGTGGCGTGTCTGGCCACCGGAGCCTACGCCTATACCCGTGAACAGTTTGGCCGGTCCATCAGCCAGTTCGAAGGTGTTCAGGAAGCCCTGGAGCCCATGGCCGGCTATACCTACATGATGGACGCCGCCCGCCTGCTGACCTCCGGCATGCTGGACCGGGGCGTGCGGCCTTCCGTGCCTTCGGCGGTGCTGAAATACCGCAACACCGACCTGATGCGGGAGGTGATTAACCACGCCATGGACGTTGCCGCTGGCCGGGCGGTCATTACCGGCCCCCGCAACTTCCTGGCCCGGGCCTATCAGGCCGTGCCCATCGGCATTACCGTGGAAGGCGCGAACATCCTGACCCGCAGCCTGATGATCTTCGGCCAGGGCGCCATTCGCTGCCATCCGTTCATCGTGGAAGAAATCGAAGCGGCTGGCATGACCGATGAGGACAAGGCCGCCAAGAAATTCGATGGCATCTTCTACCGGCACCTGGCCCACACCACCCGCAACGCCCTCCGGTCCCTGGTACTCGGGTTGACCCGGGGCCTGCCGGAACCCGTGCCCGCGGAGGGCAACATCAAGCCCTGCTACCGGCAGCTGGCCCGGTTCTCGGCCGCCTTTGCCCTGATGACCGACGTGACGCTACTCACCGTTGGCGGCGGACTGAAGGCGCGCCAGCGGTTGTCTGGCCGCATGGCAGACTGCCTGACGCATCTGTATTACGCCACTGCGGTGATCAAGCAATGGCACGAGGAAGGCTACCCGGATGACCAAAGGCCCCTGGTGGAATGGTGCCTGCACACCTGCCTGAGGGATCTGCAGTCGTCCATGCGGGACGCCATCATCAACTTCCCGGTACCGGCACTTCGCTGGCCGCTGCGGCTGCTGGTGTTCCCGCTCGGCGCCACCGGCCTGAACGGCCCCGACGACACCCTGGGCTCCAAGGTGGCTCGCTCCATTGTCGATGACACGCCCGTGCGCCACCGCATTGCCCGTGGCACCTATGTAAACGAAAGCCCCGATGATCCGCTGGGCCGTGTGTTGAATGCCTACCGCCTGGCCCACGAAACCGCCGGCATGCGTGACCGTCTGCACCAGGCCATCCGCAACCGGGACGAGGATGAGCTGGACGGCATTGCCCTGCTGATGGGCCATCAGCGCAAGGAACTGGTGGACTGGGCCTGTGCCCAGGGCATCGTTAAGGCCGATGAATGCGACAAACTGGAGGAAGCACTGACCGCCCTGTACGACGTACTTCGGGTAGATGCGTTCGACAGCGAGGGGCTGAAGGCGCTGTCGCGGTGCGCGAAAGGCAAACGGAAGGTGGTGGAACGACCGGCCAGGAAATGACCGGGGGGCCGGGCCAGATACGTGTCTGGCCCGGACTTTCAGCCATCAGCGCCGGTTGAGAATATCGATGATTTCCCGGGTATCCTTGATGATGGTGTAAACACGGTCCTCAATTTCCACCCGCTGGCGGCCATTGCCCATGTCGTAGATATCACCGTAATGATAATGATCGTGGTCCAGACGATCACCGCGGTGGTAACCATTGAGCTTTTTCTGCCAGCCCGGGGGCAGCTGTCCGCCCTTTGCTACCTTCTTCTGCAGGCCCGGAGGCAGTTCATTGTGAGAGGACTTGGCCAGGGCCGGCGCTGCGCCCACCATCATGCCCATCAGGGCGATCAACAAAACGGATTTCATAAACGTTACCTACTCCGAACTTCAGGTTTGTAGCGAAACTACCACGTTGGTGGCCTTTCATCAGTTAACGCTCGTTCATGCTTTGAGGTTTCATGTAACTGGCAACTCATCCCCCCGCAGCCCCGACTGAATGGCCTCATCGACCAGCCAGCGCCGCAGCAACTGCAAGCCCCGTTCGCCTCGTCGACTGGTTTTCCAGGCAAAGTAGAAGCTGTCGCCGGTCATGACCGAGTGGCAGGGCAAGCGAACGAAATCTTCCGAATCACTGCGGGTACTGAGCATGTAATCGTTGGTCAGGGCAATGCCCTGATGAAACCGCGCCGCTTCCAGTGCCAGCAGCATGTGGCTGAAATGCTGGACCTTGGCCTTGTCCGGAATCACCTCGCCCACCTCCCGGAACCAGGCCTGCCAGTCGCCGGCGGCTTTATCAAAAATGCTGTGGGTGGACAGCAACGGGAATTCGCTGATGGCGTCGCATGAGATCGGCAGCGCTTCGTCCTCCGGGTTCTCGCGCCCGAGGTGCCGGCGAATCTTCATCCAGTAATCCTGGCTGCACACCGGGAACAGACGTTCGACGTAGAGCAACTCGTAACTGTAGGCCGGGGACCCCTTGTTCACGGTAATAAAGCAGTCCGCCACCCGATCCGACAATTGCGGATTCTCGGTGCTCATCTCCAGCGCCAGGTCCACCTGGGGTTGCAGCCGTTTCAGCTCCGGCAACCGGGGCACCAGCCAGCGCACGGCAAAGGAGCTGAACACCGACAGCCGCAAGCGGGACTCCTCATGCCCCAACAGCTGCTCGCTGGCGCGCTCGATCTGGAGCAAGGCGGAACTGATGGCATCCAGGTACTGGCGGCCCTCGTCCGTCAGGGTCAGGGTACGGCCACTGCGCCAGAACAGGCGTTCACCAAGGTAGGTTTCCAGCTGTTTGATCTGGTGGCTGACGGCGCTCTGGCTGACCGCCAGCTCCTCCGCAGCGAGGGAGAAGCTGTTCAGCCGGGCCACAGACTCGAACACCGGAAGCGCTTTCAGGGGAGGCAGTTTCATTATCTAATTTTCTAATAACTGAATAATAAAGATCATTTTATCGGATATTAGTTCAACCCTACACTGCTCGTCCCTGTGTCATTCCAATTCGAGATTGAGATTCGATCTCATGATATGTGGGACTGCTCAAGCCCAGAGCTACCAAGGCTTCAGCGGCTGTTTTGGCCGGCTCTGAAAAAGCGCCTTACAACTTTAACGTGAGACTCCGAGCTCTTAATGTCCTTTTGGCGCTTGTCTGTCGTCTCTGGCCAGCCAGAAGTTTCTGACCAGGGGCAGTACTTGATGAAATCCACCCAGGCGCGAAACGGCCATGAAACCGTCGACGTCGAAACCTTCGGGAGGCACCATGTCAGGACACACCGTCAATAGCGCCATATTTTTGCTCGTCATTGGCAACGCTATGGCTATCATTTCCGATGTCTTTATCAAGCTGCTGGAACCCGGTGCACCGATTTTCCAGTTTGCCTTCCTGCGCTGCGTCCTGACTCTGTTTATGCTCATCCCGCTGGTTGGCAAAATGAACCGGAAGTACTTGTTCGCAGGCCTGAAAATCCACGCATTTCGTGCGCACATCCATCTTGTTGGCATGCTGTGCATGGTCGTGGCCCTGGGCAACCTGCCCCTGGCCACGGCCAACGCTGTGTTCTACGCCGCGCCGATACTGGTGATGATGCTGGCCGCCCTTGTTTTTGGTGAGCGCCTCACCCCCATGAGCGTGACCGCAGTGTTCAGTGGGTTTCTCGGCATCGTATTGATCCTGAGGCCTGTCGAATTTGACTGGGCAGCCATTGCCGCACTGGGCTCGGCCTTTACCCTGGCTATCAATGCTGTGATGGTGCGTAAGCTCCCCAAGCAGCAGTCCACGATTCACAAGCTGTTTCTTAACTACCTGCTGATTGTTCCAGCCGCAGCAGCTTTGGCACTCTGGGAAGGTGCCAGTTGGGATGGCTCGATGCTCATTAGTGCCTCAGGCTCGGCACTGTTCATCCTGGTCTACAACATGACGGTCCTGCTCGCGTACCAGCAGGTGGATGCAAATCAAGTAACCAGCGCGGAATATACGGGTTTGATATGGGCGGTATTGATCGGATGGGTAGGTTTCAATGAAATGCCCGACCTCTGGTTCGCCGTAGGCAGCGCCATGATCGTCGTGCCGTTAATCCTGATTGGCTTGCGTTCGCGCCAGCGGAACGATCGAATGCTCCGGGCTCATCCGGTGAATGGCTGATGCCCTCAGCCGATAGAGATACCAAGGGATGCCCCCTCCCCTCCGGCCCTAATGAGGGGTCGGGGTCATTCCCAAGCTGAGCAGGTCACACGAAGCTGAATGCAGCGTTTTAAAGACTGATTGGCGGGGGTACAGAAGTGAAGCTACGGTCGCAAAGCGAACATTCGCTGTGTAAAGGAAGCTTACCGGCATTGAGCAGGCGTCACCCTCACCATTATTTTCTGAATTCATTGACGATTAGAGTCACCGGTCACGCCCGACTATAGCTTTCGTAAAGTGTTGCCTTTTCTGGGAAGTACGCCATCTATTAGTAAAGCACGCTGATTTCAAGTAAGTCCGCGAATATGTCTACACTCTAGGGTGGCAATACCGCCCCTTGACCGACTTTCGGAGTGCTGCTTCATCATCAGCTCAGCTCAACTCAGCTCCACTATGCTCGAAAGCGTGATTGCATCCCTAGATGGAGCGGGCATAGATCCGCATAAGGTCGGGCGGGGGGTGCCCGAGTCCCACCAGCGGGAAACCGCCGGGCCGTTCGTGCAACTGGCGGATTTCGTGGATTATCTGGAAGACGCTGCTCAGCAGCTCAAAGATCCGGCGTTAGGTCTGCGGCTCGGATTGCAGACGCCGTTGCAAGGACTGGGTCCGCTGGGATTCCTTTTACTCAACTCTCCAACTTTTTCCGCAGCGTTTGAAAATGCGCAGAATTACCTTCGAATCCATCAGAGTCAGGCCCATATCAGTGTTGTAAAGGAAGTAGACAGGATGCGAATCGCATACGCGACACCAACAATGCCCACCGTCGATCGCTTTCAGGATGGAGAGTACTCGGTAGGGGTGCTTGTCAAGGCCCTGAAGACGCTGTTTGGCGAGGCGGTCGGAACCCCTCGCATTGAGCTTCGTCGACCCTCTCCCGCCAACCCAGGGCACTTCACTCGTCTTACGGAATGCGAATTGGCCTTTGCATGCCCGCAGGACGCCCTGATCGTAGACGGGGCAATTGCTGAAGCCCCAATAACCGGCGCCGATGCCGAACTGCTGCCGGTACTGGAGGCGCACGCTCGCCATCTACTGACTCTGGCCCCCGGCGATGACGAACTGACACAACGGGTCAGGCAAATGATAGCCCAGGCCCTCCCCCAGGGCCTGCCCCGTCTGGGCGAGATCGCGGGGCAATTGGCCATGAGTGAAAGGACGTTGCAACGCCGTCTGGACGAGCGGCAACTCTCCTTCAATCGGTTGATCGAGGACATTCGCCAGCAGCTGGCCCGCGCATACGTGGCTCAGAGTTCCATGCAATTCTCCGAGATTGCGTTTCTCCTGGGCTATTCCGAGCTTAGCGCCTTTGGCCGCGCTTTCCGACGCTGGAGTGGCTCCAGCCCAAGCGCCTTCCGCCAACAACAGAATGTTTGAGGCACCCAATCTCCCTTCTTTTGAACACACTGGCCATTCTACTCCTTGGCGTGCCCGGTTCAGTTTCTGACGCGGACTGTCGAGCGCCTGGATTTGCACTCGCGGATAGTGAAGGCATTCGCCAATTGCACGACGAATTGAAGGAGCCTTACCAGTGACGACTGTCGAACATACCGCCGTAATCCGTCCCGAAAACCAGCCTTGGTGGCCGTTGCCGCTGGCCGAAGGGGCCCACATCAAAGTTCTCAAGACCGACCCGGACAACCACCGGGTGGTATTCCTGTTCCGCTTTGAGCCCGGCTGCGTGCTACCAGAGCATTATCACCATGCCAAGGCCGTGGCCTATACCGTCGCCGGGGAATGGGAATACGAAGAAGGACGTTTCCAGGCAGGGGATGTGGCGTATGAGCACGTGGGCAACCGCCATACCCCTCACAGCGAGAACGGGGCCGAACTCCTCATCATCTTCGACGGCGATGGGCCCGGCATGATCGACAGCTACCTGCCCGACGGCCGCACCATTTCTCTCGACATCGAGGCTTTCCGCCTGCTTGAACAGGGCAATATTCCGGCGGTTCTGCAACGCCTTCAGCTGGCGTGAGGAGCATCGTCATGAACCAATCTGCTTTCCCATTCACCGAGGGCTCGTTCTGGCTGGAGGCGCCCGACGACATTCAGCCTGCCCTGCGGGGCCAACAACGCTGTGACGTCGCCATCATTGGTGGCGGCTACACCGGTCTCAGTGCCGCCCTCCGGCTGCGAGAACGCGGCGTGGATGTAGCGCTGCTAGAAAAGGACTACTGTGGTTTCGGTGCCTCTGGCCGCAGCGCGGGCCACGTGACTCCCACCGTCGGCAAGGATATTCCGAGCTGCATCAGACGGTATGGCATGGAGCGAGGCATGGCCTACGTCCGCTTTGCCGAACAGGCTGTCGCTGAATTCGAGTCGCTCATCCATCGTCACGGGATCGACTGCGACTACCAGCCTACTGGTAACATTGTCGCTGGTGTGCACGAAACGCACCGGGCCAAGCTGATGGAGAGCGCCGAGTCCGTGGGCAAACTCGGCATCCGCATGCACTATCTGGATGAAACCGCCATGCGCGAGCGCGGGCTTCCTCCAGCGTTCCGGTTCGGCGTGCACGAGGACTGTGGCGGTACCATCCACCCCGGGAAGTACGTTCTGGGGCTGCGTTCAGCGGCACTCAAGGCTGGCGTCAGAATCTACGAGCATTCGCCGGTAAGCCGCATCGATGAAGGCTCAACCGTGTCTCTCTACACCGGCACGGGAGTGCTGAAGGCTCCGCAGGTCATGCTGGCCACCAATGCCTATGCCCCTGCCGAACTGGGCCTAATGAAATCCCGCATACTTCCGGTGCGGGTAAGCCAGTTCACTACGCGGCCGCTGACCGATGCGGAACTGGAGTCGATTGGATGGCCCAATCGAGAGGGCATCTACACCGCACACGAAATGCTGGAAAACTATCGCCTAACTGCGGACCGGCGAATCGTTGGCGGGTCCAAGGTGATCCATTACGCCTACGGCAGTCGACTCGCAGATGGATATCAGCCCTCAGCTTTCCGCACCATCGAGCAGGCCTTTCGCGACCGCCTGCCTGAACTCCGGAACGTTCCCATCGAGACATACTGGGGCGGTTGGGTGGCCATGACCCTGGACTTCCTACCCGTTAACGGCAACCTGGGCGCACACCGCAATATTGCCTATTACGCTGGCTGCAACGGCCACGGTATTCCCCAGTGCAGCCTCATGGGAGGAGCTTTAGCAGATTGGATTCTGAGCGAAGATACCAGCTTCACAAAACTGTTCCAACGCATCCAAATCCCTTTTCCCCCGGAGCCTCTGCGCTGGGCTGTTCTAAAGAGCCTCAACGCTCTGCTTGCGTGGAGCGATCAGCGTATCGACCACGCCCTGCGGCGAGCCTGACCATTGGCGATGGAATTAAAAGCGCTTTTAATTCCAAAATTGATCGCAGCCACAATCGTTGTTGTTTTCGGTAGTGCGGGCGCTGGTCGCAAAGCGGGCATTTGCTCAAACGCCGCCTTTCGCTGCCGCCAGAAGCTCCTTTGCCAGAGCCTCATCATCCACCGCCCGGGCGAGAATAATCGCTCCGACCATGGTGGACAGCGCCACCATCGCCTGCTCCCGACGGGTTTTTCCCCGTTTGCGAGGAATGATGGATTCCACGGTGCCCAGCAGGGACCTCAGGCCTTTGGTCATGACGGCTTTCAGGGGGTTGCCCCGGCGCGGAGCCTCCACCGCCAGGGTGGTGAAGGCGCAACCGCTTTCGGGGTGCTCCTGGTGGTGCGGCGACAGGTAGGCGTGTTTGAAGGCTTCCCAGTGGTCGTCGCTCATTCGCATTAACAGCGCCCAGTTGTCGTCGTTTTCCTTTAGCGCCTGCCCCACCGCCTGGGTGACCAGGTCGTCTTTTGATTTGAACTGGCCGTAAAAACCGCCGTGGGTCAGGCCCGCCGACTTCATTAGTTCAGCCACGCCGATGCCGTCGATGCCACACTGCCGAAACTCGCGGGCAGCGGTCTCTAGCACCTTCTGTCGGTTCTTCTCGGCCTGTTCGCGGCTCACTCTCATGCGTTCAATCCTGCTTCCAGTCTGCACACAGCTAATGTTTCAAAAACTCGTTGACACACTTTAAATGATGAACATAATCAAAACAATTAAATGATGTTCGTCATTTAAGATGCCAAAGATAGTAAAGCAGCGGGTGACCTACACCCAGCAAAGGAGGCAATGATGAATACCATTAAAACGCATGGTTGGCTGTACCTGAACACCCCCAAAAACTGTCGTGCGCTGGCATCACTATTGATCGCCAGTGTCCTTAGCGTGGCGACGGCGGCCTGCACCACAAGCACTACAAACACCCAGAACGCAACGGAAACAACTCCCATGAGTACCGCAACGACAGCCACCGAAACCCAATTCATGAGCATTAACGATCGCCAAATCGCCTATCGCAGCATCGGTGAAGGAGCGCCCCTTCTGCTAATCAACCGCTTCCGCGGCACCCTAGACACCTGGGATCCGGCGTTCATTGGGTCATTGGCCGAGTCGCGCAAAGTGATCATCATGGATTACCCGGGTATTGGCTATTCCGAGGGCACACTGTCATTGGATGCGAAAGAGGTGGCGGCCGATGTAAAGAGGTTTGCCGAGCAACTGGCACTGGGCAAAGTCGATCTTTTAGGCTGGTCCTACGGCGGCCTGATTGCGCAATATGTGGCCTTCCTGCACCCGGACACGGTTCACAAAGTGGTGCTCGTGGGCACCAACCCGCCTGGCAAACCAGAGGTGCCTATGGAACAAGCCTTTCAGCAGCACGCGCTGAAACCAGCCTATGCTTTGGAAGATTACACGGTGCTTTTTTTCGAGCCAAAGTCCGAGTCTAGCCGGGCGGCAGCGAAGGCCTCCATGGAGCGTTACTGGGAGAAAGTGGATCACAGCAAGGTGCCCGGTACCATGGAGATGTTCCAGCGCTACATTGGAGGAATGCGCGGTGTGATGGCGGATGCCGATGACTTGCGCAAGGAGTTCGCCACAACAGAGGTTCCGATGCTGGTCTTAATGGGCGACCACGACATTTCCTTTGCGGTGGAGAACTGGTTCCCACTGGTGCGCGAAGCCCCGAAGATGCAGCTGGTCGTTTTTCCGGAGGCGGGTCATGCGCCGCACTTCCAGTACCCAACGATGTCGGCAGCGTACATCGATGGCTTTCTGAGATAACTGCGAAACTTAATTACCAGTGCTAATGGTCGACCCTCCAGTCGACCATTAGCCTCCAGCGATGGCTGGCCAGCATGCGATGTGATCCGACTTAAGCTAACCGCTTTCAGGTTCTCATCGCTGCAAAGATACGGCGCGCCCTTGTCCTATTTCCATTTAAGGACACCTCTCTGCTGCAAAAAGAACAAAGTCGAGAGGACCCAGGAGGTTAACAGGGTAGCGATTAGGACATATTCAAGATGTCCTGGAACGGGAACGATTTTGGTTTCTGGAAAGATTTCCCGGTATTGGGATCCGATGTAAAACGCCGAATCGACGGTAGTCAATAGTGCCGAGGCGGTTCCGACCAAAAAAGTTGAGTAGATCACTGTAACGAGAATCGAGAAGGTCAGTGACAACTTGTCGCTCACCAGATAGGCGGCAATCATATAAGCCGTCCAAACAGTGAAAAAATTGCTTCCATGGACGCCGATTTCTGAGCGCAGAGTAGATATGAGGGTTAAAAACTGGAGTTCGGTCATGGGATTGTTCAAGGCGGTTTTGAATGAAGATATTGCACTTCAACAAGGCACACGCGATTCTTTTCGACATGAAGCACCACATTGAGAACGCTACGATCAGCAATGCGTACCTAACGAATGGGAGCATCAGGCCTGAAACAACACCACAACCCATATGTTCGCTTTTGTTTAGGAACGGTCCAAATCAGAGTGGCGAAAGGCACTCGGTTTCGCTTTTTTTTGCTTTATGGAGATAACCGTCGCCAAAACTGTTGGCATGATTCTGAGGCCTGTCGAATTTGACTGGGCAGCCATTGCCGCACTGGGCTCGGCCTTTACCCTGGCTATCAATGCTGTGATGGTGCGTAAGCTCCCCAAGCAGCAGTCCACGATTCACAAGCTGTTTCTGAACTACCTGCTGATTGTTCCAGCCGCAGCAGTTTTGGCACTCTGGGAAGGTGCCAGTTGGGATGGCTCAATGCTCATTAGTGCCTCAGGCTCGGCACTGTTCATCTTGGGCTACAACATGACGGTCTTGCTCGCGTACCAGCAGGTGGATGCAAATCAAGTAACCAGCGCGGAATATACGGGTTTGATATGGGCGGTATTGATCGGATGGGTAGGTTTCAATGAGATGCCAGACCTCTGGTTCGCCGTAGGCAGCGTCATGATCGTCGTGCCATTAATCCTGATTGGCTTGCGTTCGCGGCAGCGGAACGATCGAATGCTCCGGGCTCATCCGGTGAATGGCTGACGCCCTTAGCCGATAGAGATACCAAGGGAGGCCCCTCCCCTCTGGCGGGACCTAAAAGGGGTTGGGGTCGTTCCCAAGCTGAGCAGGTCACACGAAGCTGAATGCGGCGTTTTAAAGACTGATTGGGGGGTACAGAAGTGAAGCTACGGTCGCAAAGCGGACATTCCTATTAGCTCGTCAGACCTGATTAATATCTAACTTAGGAATTGATGCCTAATTCATATGCTTCCTAGCCTGCTTCGTTAATCCTCCACCTTGCAATGCCAATGCAAATCATTATCATTACCGAGCATCAGATTGCACTCGACGGAATCAGTGACCATGCTCGACCCGATTAGTTTTACCCACATACTCCCTGATCCCATGAGTCAGTTGGTCGATATGGGTGGGCCGATCATGCTGGTCTTAATGACCCTTACTCTGCTCGGGGCGATCACATTTTGCTATCTGATGCTAATTGGGGCTCTCTACGCCCCGCGGATGACCGGACCACTAAAACGCACAATCGAACAGTGGCAGCAAGAGCCCTCGTCGGTGATTCCCAGTCGTTTACGCCCCGAAGGCGGCCTGCTGATCGGGAGGAACCCGCTTCGGCTGCTGGTGGCTGATGTGATCGACGCCCGCAAGCAGGGGATCGATGGCCAGAAAATCCGGGAAATCGCGGCGCGAGATGCCGAACGAGCGCTGGAGCCGTTCGAGGCCCCCCTGAAAATCATGGAAGTGATTGCTGCCCTGGCCCCACTACTTGGGCTACTGGGAACGGTCATTGGCATGATGGAGGCCTTTGGTGCCATGGCTTCAGCCGAAGGCAGAGCGGACGCCGCTCTGCTCAGCGGAGGTATCTACAAGGCGCTTACCACCACGGCAGCGGGACTGGTGGTTGCGATTCCCTTTGCCGCGCTCGCCGCCTGGGTGGAATTCCGCTTGCGGCGACTCCACGGCATGATCAATGGCACGCTGGTTACCATTTTGAACCCGTCGACTGCCACAGTCGCTGACGAGAGCCCGACCGCAGCGCCCACACCCTCAAACCAGGGAGACGCGGGAACCACCGATATACCGGATACGAAGACACAACACGAAGGGCTGGCTCTGCGCCATGCAACTGGTTGAACCGCGGCCAAACCGCCCTATCCCGATTCGCCTGACGCCGCTGATCGACGTGGTGTTCATACTGCTGGTATTTTTCATGGTGACCAGTCGGCTTTCGCCGGTCGACACGCTGGAACTGGCGAATCACCGTGCCGAATCGCCTGCTAAAGCAACCACTCCATTGCCAACATTGGTTCTGGCCGTATCCGGCGAACTCCGCTGGAATAACGAAACCCGGCCTATCGACCAGTTGGTGGAATCGCTGAAGCAAATGGAAGTTGAGGAAGTGGTGCTCAAGACCGAGGCGCGAGCCACCTTATCCCACTTCACTCAGGCATTGAGCCACTTGGAACAAGCCGGGATTACGACGCACTGGGAACGCACTGCTCCGGAGGCGCTATGATGGACCTCTCACCACCCTCTCTCGCCTCCGGCAAATCGTTACTGGACCGGGTGGAAGATGCCCTTTTACCACTGATCAATCTGGTTTTCCTGCTGCTGATGTTTTTCATCGCGGCCGGTCAGCTCGCAAGCATCCCCCTGCCAGATCTGCCTGGCACACCTGCCAACGACGCGCCGGTGCGTCCCGAGGCGCATCTGCTCGTTACCAGTGATGCTCGATGGCGCGTTGACGGGCAACCTGTTGACGAACAAAGTCTGCTGGCCTCGCTGCCAGAAATGGAAGAAAACGAGCCTCTGCGGATTGCCGCTGCGGAAACCATCACCATGGCCGACCTGACCAATCTGTTTGCCCTGTTGGAAACCGGCGGTTATCACAGCGTATTGCTATTGACGGAGCCGCTGTTGTGAAGGCGCCTGGCATCTGGCATCGCTTGGGTCTTCTGGTCATTGCAGCCTTACTGACCACGGCCGCACTGGGTTGGGCTTTGCCAACGCGGCCACTGAAACTGCCAGAGTTCGGGGCGACCAGCAGCAAACAACCACCTGCCCTTCAGATCAGCCTGGCGCCGACGGTAGCCCAGGCACCCAGCACGGAAGAGAAAAGCGAATCGGATACGGATTCGACGATCCAACCACAACCGGAGCCCAAATCTGAGCCTGAGCCTGAGCCTGAGCCTGAGCCTGAGCCTGAGCCTGAGCCTGAAGCGGAGGTTACCCCTCCGGCGACTGATACCCAACCACTGGTGACAGCCAATACATCGGTCGATACCGACGACCATGACATCGTTGAAGCGCCTGCCCGAGCATCATCCGAGCCCGTTCAATTGCAAAATGCCGGCTCCCCGCAGGCGGTCAATAATTACCTGTCACGACTGGCCCAACACCTTCGCCGCCATTACCGCTACCCCACTCGGGCACGGCGGCTGGGACAGGAAGGCACCCCCGAGGTGGTCTTTGAGTTTCGCCGGGACGGCACCTTGATAGAGCACAGTCTGCGCCAACGCTCAGGGCATGAGCTGCTCGACCGGGCCGTTCTTGAAATGCTGTCCCAAGCAGCCCCGTTACCGGCAGTACCAGACACCATGAAGGGAAACACCTTCCACTACGTATTACCCATCAGCTTCCGCCTGAGATAAGAGCCCCGACGGGCTCTACCCTTGATTCAAAGTCAACGAACCCGGAGTTTTTCTGTGTCGCAATCCCCCAGTCCATCCGACAGTAGCTTTACCGCGCTGGTACGCCTGCTGAAGTACGCGCGTGGCTATCGAAGGCAGATTATTGCTGCAACCGCCTGCTCCATTATCAATAAACTGTTCGACATCGCCCCGGAAATTCTGATCGGGGTCGCCATCGACGTAGTGGTGAATCAGGAACAAAGCTTCGTGGCGGGGCTCGGCTTCGAATCGGCACGGGAACAAATCACCATCCTTGCGGTGCTGACCTTCTTCATCTGGGCCGGTGAATCGCTGTTCGAATATCTGTTTCAGATCCTCTGGCGCAACCTTGCTCAGCGTCTGCAATCGGATCTTCGACAGGATGCCTACGAACACACCCAACGGCTGGACATGAGCTTTTTCGAGGCGCGCAGTTCCGGTCAGCTGGTCGCTACAATGAATGACGATGTCAACCAGCTGGAGCGCTTCCTCGACGGCGGCGCCAACGCCATGATTCAGGTCCTGGTCACGGTCGTGGCGGTGGGCGCTGTGTTCTTCGTTATTTCCCCCACCGTGGCCCTGCTGGCGTTCACACCGATACCTCTGATCATCTGGGGCGCGTTTTACTTCCAGCGCAAGGCCGGACCACTCTACGCCGATGTGCGGGATAAGGTAGGCGATCTGTCCAGCCGCCTGGCCAATAACCTCGGCGGCATCGCCACCATCAAAAGCTTTACTGCGGAGCAGCGCGAGGCAGAGCGCCTGAAAGCCAGCAGCGAGGCGTATGTGCAAGCCAACCGCCGAGCTATCCGGATCAGCTCTGCGTTTATCCCTGTCATTCGGATGGCGATCCTTGCCGGTTTCCTTGCCACCTTCACCGTGGGCGGAATGATGGCTCTGGAAGGCACGTTGAATGTCGGAGCCTACGGCGTTCTGGTTTTCCTTACCCAGCGCTTGCTCTGGCCTTTGACCGGGCTTGCGGAGGTTATTGACCTGTTCGAACGGGCCATGGCCAGCACTCGTCGGATTCTCAACCTACTCGCCGAGCCAGTCCATGTACGGGACGACGGCGGTAGAGATCTACCCCAACCAGTGCGAGGTGACGTAGAGTTTCGCAATGTCAGTTTCCATTACGAAGAGAGCGGCGCTGGCATCCGGGAGATCAACCTCAAGATACCCGCCGGCCACACCCTGGCTTTGGTAGGCGCAACCGGCTCTGGCAAATCCACGCTGATCAAACTCCTGCTTCGTTTCTATGATCCAGGCGAAGGTGACATCTGCATTGATGGTCTGCCGCTACGGCATATCAACCTCCAATCCCTGCGAAGTGCTATTGGCCTGGTGAGTCAGGACGTCTACCTGTTCGAAGGTTCTATCCGCGAAAACCTTGCCTATGGAAACCCGGATGCCACCGATGAACAAATCAAGGAGGCCGCCAAAACTGCCGAAGCCTGGTCCTTTATCAACGCCCTTCCGCAAGGTCTGGATACACCGGTCGGCGAGCGCGGAGTGCGACTCTCCGGGGGCCAGCGTCAGCGACTCTCCCTGGCTCGCGCGCTTCTAAAGGACCCACCCATTCTCGTTCTGGACGAGGCCACCAGTGCGATAGATAACGAAACGGAAGCGGCCATCCAGCGTTCACTTCGCCGCATAGGGCACAACCGCACGGTCATCATGATTGCTCACCGGCTTTCAACGATTGTCGATGCCGACACCATCGCGGTGATTGAAAACGGCCGGGTAATTGAACAGGGAAGCCACGAAACTCTGATTGCCAAAGGCGGGGCTTATCTGGCCCAGTGGCGCGTCCAAACCGGTCAAGCGTGAATTCCTTTTTTGCGATTGATAGTGATTCGCATTTATATTAACCTGCGACCTACTAGCAAGAGGGAGTCTGCATGTCGGCGTTCTTTGACGTATCAAACCTGAGTGTTCGAATTGGTGAAACCCCCATCCTCGACAACATTAACCTTGGGTTCAGGGAGGGCGAGGTTACCGCCCTGCTGGGCCATAACGGCTCAGGGAAGTCGACACTGTTAAAAGTTCTGGCGCGGCATCAGGCTCCGTCGAGGGGACAGGTCAGTTTGGAGGGCCAGCCCGTGCAAAAATGTGGCGCCCGCGCTTTTGCCCGCACCGTGGGTTACCTGCCCCAGCACCCACCAGCAACCGACGGTCTGACGGTGCGCGAGCTGGTCAATCTCGGGCGCTATCCCTGGCGCGGCCCACTTGGTCGATACAAGAACGAAGACCACGCACTGATCGATCAGGCCATCCGAGACACCGGGCTTCAACACTTCGCGCACAGGGCGGTCGACACCCTCTCCGGCGGCGAACGTCAGCGGGCGTGGATTGCGATGCTGCTGGCGCAGCAAACTCGTTGCCTGCTTCTGGACGAACCCATTTCGGCGCTGGACGTAAAACATCAGGTCGAAACCCTTCGTCTGGTGCATCGTCTGGCCGAACAACGGGATCTGACCGTGATCGTGGTACTGCACGATGTGGACCTGGCAGCTCGTTTCTGCGATCGCCTGGTCGCCGTCAAGCACGGCCGACTCGTGGCCGACGGCACGCCCCGGGAAATCATGGAAGCCGGCACACTGGAAACCATTTACGACGTGCCCATGGGCGTCATGGCGCGAGCTCCCGGCCACTGGGTTTCCTATGTTCACTAGGCTGTTCACGAATAGCCGGCTGCTGGTCGTAGCGCTAGCAATACTGGCCGCCGCGCCCTCCTTTGCTGGGTCCTGGCACCATGAAAATGGCACTTTGGAACTCGACGAGCGACCTCAGCGCATCGTCGCGCTCAACTGGGCGGCCACCGAGGCCCTGTTACTACTGGGCGTTACTCCCGTAGGCGTGGCCGATCTGGCGGGCTATAGCTATTGGGTGGCCGAACCTTCGTTACCCGAGTCGGGCGTTCACAATGTCGGCACTCGGGTCGCCCCCAGCCTGGAAGCGATCGCCGAGTTGAAACCGGATCTGATCGTCACCAGTGCCGAAATGGCACCCGCCGCCGATCTGCTGGAACAAATTGCACCAACCTATGTGGTTAGCGTTTACCGGAAAGGCTCACAGCCCTTCAATCAAGCCCTCAGCATGCTCACCACACTGGGTCAAATACTGGACCGTGAAGAACGGGCCCAGGCAGTGATTGACGACATCGAACAAACCCTCGCTCGGCTTCGGGCTCGGTTGGCCAACGCCGGAGTGACAGAGCGCCCGGTGGCATTGGTAAATTTTCTGGATGATCGCCACGTGCGTATCTATGCGCCCAACGGCCTTTTTCAAACCGCACTCGATGCGCTCGGGCTGACTAACGCCTGGCCCCACGATGGCAATTTCTGGGGCTTTTCAGTCGTTGGCCTGGAAGCAATCGCGCCGTTTCCTGACGCCCGGCTGGTCGTACTGTCGCCTACGCCGCCCGGACTGAGCGAAAACCTTACTGATAGTCCTTTCTGGACACACTTTCCACCGGTTCAGCGCGACCAGGTGTACCAAGTGGATGCGGTCTGGCCCTTTGGCGGCGTATTCCCGGTGAAGCGCCTTGCCCTCCAGATTACCGACAGCCTGTTGGCCGGAGGTTCCAACCTTGTACAGTGACGCCTCTCCCCTACACGCGCAACGACCGACACTTCCGGCCCGACTGCCAATGGCAGCCGCCGCTCTCTGGTTCACTGCATTTCTTGCCAGCGCCCTGCCCTGGCTGAATCAGCTTGAGCCCGCGGCTCTCTTAAGCGCCTTCTGGACCTTCAACCCCGATAGTTACCCCTCCGTACTGGCCCATTTCAGCTGGGCACCGCGGGTCTCGATGGCAATACTGGTGGGCGCAGCGCTGGGACTGGCCGGCGCAGTGACCCAACAAATTCTGGGCAATCCACTGGCCTCGCCGACCACGCTGGGGGTCGCCGCCGGAAGCCAGTTTGGTGTCACCGTCGCTTCCCTGTTTTTTCCGGGCGTACTGGCCTTCAGCCCCGATCTGCCAGCCATTGCAGGCGGTCTGCTGGCCATTGCCATGGTCATCGCCCTGACGTGGCGCCTGGGCTTCTCGCCGGTAACGGTTATCCTCGCCGGACTGGTGATCACCTTTTTCTTGGGCGCCATGAACATGGCCTTCCTGCTGCTCAAAGGCGAATGGCTGGGCAACTTGTTCATCTGGGGCGCGGGTTCTCTGATGCAGAACAACTGGCAGCCCTTTATCAATCTGTGGCCCCGCGTTCTCATTCTGGCGAGCCTCATGTTGCTGTTGATGCGTCCACTGCAACTGCTCCAGCTTGGCGAGACATCGGCCAACTCTCTGGGCGCGCGAGTGAGCTGGGTTCGCGCCTCGGCGCTTTTTCTCGTGGTGATGCTCAGCGCCACGGTGGTCAGTCGGGTCGGCGTAATTGCCTTTGTCGGCCTGGCGGCCCCGGTACTGGCCCGGTTGTTGGGCGCACGTACACTCGAATCCCGGATTGGCTGGAGCACGATGCTGGGCGGCGGCCTGCTGCTACTGGCAGATACCCTGGCCCACTTGGCCTCGTCCTGGGGGGATGGTTCGCTCATTCCCACTGGCACCACGACGGCGCTCATTGGCGGGCCGATCATCCTGTTGGCCCTGCAAGGCTTCAGGAACGCCCACCACATGCCGGGCCAGACCTCCACCCCGGCCGGCTTTCTGCCGCGACGGAGGCCTGCTGGAATTGTCTGCGCGATAGTTGCCGCGCTGCTATTACTGACCGTTTCTATCTCCATGGGCTGGTCACCGGGTCTGGACGGATGGAGCTGGACTCAGGTCAGCCAATGGAACGACGCGTGGGTGTGGCGAGGCCCGAGAATGTTGGCGGCAATTCTGGCCGGTGTGGCACTCGGGCTGGCCGGAACACTGATTCAGAGAATGACCGGTAACCCAATGGGCAGCCCCGAAATGCTGGGCATTAGCGGCGGTGCTGCCTTGCTGATGGTGGTGGTTGTGCTTTCCGGCCTGGAGGCTGGTCGCACAGTCCAGCTGATTGCAGCCACCGGTGGCGCGGCCGGGGCACTTGGCCTGCTTATTATCTTGGCTCGCCGTCACCGCTTTGCCGGCAACCAATTACTGCTGGGCGGCCTGGCCCTGTACGTATTCATGGACGCAGGGCTGCGCCTGGTTATGGCCTCCGGCGGCACCGAGGCGTCCAAGCTGTTGAGCTGGATGTATGGCTCTACCTGGCTGGTGTCTGAGTCAGAGGCTATCGGATTACTGGTTTTCGTCTTGGCCATCAGCGCTATGCTGGCAGCCATTGTCCGCCCGCTGACGATCCTGCCCCTTGGTGATATCTCAGCGTCATCATTGGGCTTGTCGGTTGGCCGGGCCCGCCTGTTACTACTTCTTCTGGCTGCCGTGATGACGGCAGCCGCAACGGTCGTGATCGGACCACTCAGCTTTGTTGGACTGATTGCACCTCACCTGGCTCGTGTACTCGGGCAGCAAACCGTTGGCCGCCAACTCCAGACCGCAGCCTTGGTTGGTGGTCTGCTGCTGGGCGTCGCGGATTACTTCTCCCGGATCGTCGTCTATCCCAATCAGCTACCGGCAGGCTTACTCGCGGCCCTTGTCGGCGGCTTGTATTTCCTGTGGGGGCTCAGCCGACATGGCCGAGCCTGAACGCAGTCCAGACCTGACGGCCTGGGCCGATCGCTACGACCGGTTACTGGGCGCCTCGGGGCTCGATCGGAGAACCGTTCTTAACAACGCCCTCCAGGGGGACCGAGGACAACGTCGGCGGCTGTTTTCTCTGGCCCAGTGCCTCGCACAACCTGATCTCCTGATTCGTCAGATAGCAGAGGATTATCCACACGCCTGTTCGCCCCAAAGCCGCAGAGCCTACCTGTCAGTACTTCATCAGGGCTTGGCTCTGTCCGTAATAGCGCCACTTACCGTGCGCCTGTTTCGTGATGGTCAGGCCCCCGCCCCCAATCCCGATCGCATTTTCCTGGAACCCCTGGCGCAAGGGGAACAAACGACAATGCGATGGTTTCAGGCGCCCGACGAGGTACCGTTGGATGAGTCAGGTTTCATACACGAGGCAGGAAAGCAGACCTCGCACTGGTACCCGACATTTCGGCAAGCCTTTGGTGTGAGCCCGGGAGCCTACTGGAGCAGCGTTGGGCTGGGGTTGGGAGCGCCTTTCTCCGCAGTGTGGAACCTGGCGGAACCCAACTCGCTGTGCGATCTCGCACAGCAATGGCTAGCGGCGTTCAATAATGACACCGATCGGTTTGTGGGCTGGATTCCTGCGGTCTTTGGTGAGCAGACAACGGCGATTCCCCAGCGCAAAGGCTGCTGCCTGAAATACCTGTTGCCGGAGGGCGGATACTGTGGGACCTGCGGGGTATACCGCAAGCAGAGGATGGCGGCACTCAGCCCGCAGGGCCGACGCCAAACGCCAGGCCAATGGCGGCCAGAGCGACAACAATAATACTGGCAACTGCGGCCAGTTTAAGTCCTTCGATCATTTCCTGTTCGGGTGTCATTCCTTCGCGCCCTGTTGCAAATTCGCCGGGAGCGGGGCAATCCCTGCCCCCGGCGCCGGATCAATAAATCCAGGACACGGTGAGACTGGCGTTAGCCGGCTCGCCGTAGAATCCCTGGGCAGAGGTACCGAATTTTTTCAAACTTTCGATATACTTTTCATCGGTCACGTTATTGACGTTGAGTGTGGCGTTCCAGTTGCGAGCAACGTCGTAACTGGCCATCAAGTCAACCACGGCATAGGCATCCTGCTCAGTCACGATGGTTGTACCCGCGTTCGGACCCGTGGTGGCAACGCCCTGCTCCTGACTGATCTCCGACTGCCAGCGAATCTGACTGCCCAGCTCCAGGCCTTGAATACCCGGGACTTTCCACGTACCGCGCAGCTGAGCCAGGTGCTCGGGGACGAAGGTCTTGGCTTCGTTGCCGTCGGCGTCTTCGATATCAACGAACGCGTAACCGGCAAACAGCTGGATGCGATCCGTCAACTCTCCGACGATTTCCAACTCGATACCCTGGCTTTCCAGTCCGTCAATCCCGCGATAGTAAACATCTTGGGTGCCGGCATAGGTGCCAGCGGCTTCGGCGACGTTCCGCTGCTCGGTCTGGAACACAGCCACGGTAGTGTTGATGCGATCGTCCCGGAACTCACTCTTCAGACCCAACTCGTAGTTGACACCATCAAGCGGGTCCAGCCGGTCACGGTTGATGTCCAATTCCGTTTGCGGGGTGAAGATTTCGGTGTAACTAGCATACACCGAGTGATCGTCATTGAGGTCGTAGATCAAACCGGCGTAGGGAGTGTCGACCGCATCATAGCTGGTGCTTTTGGTATTGCCGTAGCTTTCACCATCGCTGTCGAGCCAAGTCACCCGCAACCCCGTTACTGCCGTCAGGCCATCGGCCAATCGCCAACGAGCCGCGACGTAAGTAGCCGTTTCCTTGTCCGTCCAGTCGGAACCATTTACGCCGTTATCAAAGGCGGAGCGGGGATAATCACCTTCCCACTCGTCCAGCGGTGGCAAGGGATCGCCAATGCCCTGCCCGAAACGGGACTCGTCCACCGTTTCCGAGCGCGACCAGCTGACACCTGCCACCAGTTCGTGAGTCTGACCAACAAGGTTGAATGGCCCCGTGGCATAGGTATCCACCACCCATTGCTCGGTGTTCAGCTCATATTGGCTCGGATAAGCGAACAATCCCTCTCCCGTCACCGGGTCCGGGGTCCCGTACTGGTAGAAGAGTTCAGAGTCGCTGTCGTTTTCCAGCCGGAAAATCGTGCCCTGGGCCTTCCAGCCGCCAGTCAATTCCTGCTGCAACTCGACAAAGCTGTTGTGTTGAGTGTTGTTCCAGTACGACCAATCCGAGGCGGTGCTGGTAGAACGTGCAAAGTCGGTGGCGGTACCGTCGGTGTAGAACAAAGGCAACGCGCCCCAGAGCGGGCTGTCAGTGTCGGAGGTCTGAATGGCATGGCCCGCAGTGAGCAACGTGGTATCAGTAAGATCGGCCTCCAGCACGCCGTAGAACATCTGTTTCTCGTTGCTGTAGCGGTCCAGGTACGACTCCTTATCCTCGTAGCCTGCGACCACACGACCACGCACCTTACCGGAAGCTGCAACCGACCCCGTTACATCCCCAACAATCCGCTTCTTGTTCCAGGACCCCCCAGTTACCGCCACAGAGGCGTTGGTATCAACCGTAGGGCGCTTACGAATAAGGTTCACCGTGGCTGCGGGGTTGCCCGAGCCAGTCATCAGACCGTTAGCCCCCCGCAAGACCTCGATCCTATCGAAGAACGCCGTATCCAGTTCACCCTGTACGTTGTCATACACCGCCGGCAGGCCCACACCATCATATTGAAAGTTGGTGATGTCGAAGCCGCGGGAGGTGTAGTAAGTCCGGTCGGTTTCGACCGATTCCACCGTCACGCCGGTGGCGCCCTCAAGCACTTCGTTGACATCATTCTGGGCAAAGTCATCCATCTGCTTGCGTGTCACCACGGTGACCGCCTGCGGTGTTTCGCGATGCGAGAGTTCCATTTTGAGAGAGGTGGTGGTGGCGGAGGGCGTGTAGCTTCCGGTGAACTCTGAGGGTGTCTGTGTACGTTGGGCAGAGACCTCGAGCACCTTCAGGGTCGCAGGTTCACTCACCTGGGCTGCCGCAAGGGCTGGAAGATAGGCGCATGAGATTACTGAAAAAAGGGCCTTTCGGCGGAATGCCGGCCTGAGAAGTCGGGACATCGTTTTCTCCATGAGTGACTTTCTGTATTCCTGATATTTTCGCGAATTGTAATGCGAATCCTTCTCATTAACAATAATCATGTAGATCCATGCCGACTCCAGCTAGATGTGCTTTGAACGGACAAACTACGTTGAGTCAGATAGGAAGAGAAACAAGACTAAAAATTCAGAGCGAGCGACAGCAGATCGGCCGGCCATGCAAATAACTCTTGTGTTGGCTATGACGAAGTTCTAAAAAAGCTGCCCAGATGCTCGTTCTGGCGCACAAGCCGACAACAAAAATATAAAATGCGAGCCTCCGCTTGTGTTTAGAAACCCGGGAGGCCTCCACTGTTTAGGAACGGCCCAAATCAGAGTGGCGAAAGGCACTCGGTTTCGCTTTGTTTTATGGAGATAACCTTCGCCAAAGCTGTTGGTGTGGCTCCAAGACGTCTTTACCCAAGCAACCCCGGATCGATACCAGCTTTATCCAAAGCCCGCTTTATTCGACGTCGATACTTGTCCGCGGTACCGCCGTTTTCCATCGCCAGGTCGACATAGCTCCAGCCCGCGAGGTTTCGTTTAATCAAATCGATATCCTCCTGTAACCATCCCCTAAAATCGGTGCATGCGTAATTAGAGTTCTCCGGCCTACAATGAGGCAAACGGAGAACAGCATG
>NZ_JAIOUO010000005.1 GCF_019931195.1 Marinobacter sp. F4216
GCCATGGGAATACCTGGCGAAACACCAACGGGCGGAAAACTCTAATCAGCGGTGCAACTGAAACAGGGGTGTTTACACATAAACGGCGGCTTTTACGCAGCGAAGCGAAGAAAAAGCCGTCCGGTGGAGGCCCTCCAGGCCGAAACGAATTTAATGCGCTGGTTAGGCACTTTGCTCACCTTCCAGCCGGGCTACTACTTCCGCAATCAAAAGCTCGAAAGCTGCTTTGTATGGTTCAATTTGGTTTTTCGTAGGGATGTGTTCTGATTTTCTGATTGTCATGTGTGTATGGAGATCAGCAATCGGGCGTGCCTCATCCTCTAACCGGCCCAAAATCGATTTCAAACTGCGACCCGACTGCGCAACCAATTCTCTAAACGATTTGACTTCAAATATCGGTGGGACATGGTTCATGACAGCACGGAGCAACAGAACGGCCGTAATGTAGTTACCTCTCGCGTATGCATCGTTTAGTTCCTCACACATTTTGACAAGTTTACTGCTGTCAAATTTACTTTTCGGGGTGGCTTTCAGGGTCAGCAATAAATCTGCATTCAAGAATGCGGAATTGCTTGCGACGATTTCTCCATAACTTGGATCGCTGCTCGCTTCTCTCAACGCATCGATCACTACGTAAAGCTCACTTCGTAAATCATGGGCGTGTGCAATATAAGGAGCTACATCCAAATTCAGTGAAGATACAAGATCAGTAAGGTCAGGATCACCGATACGTTTCACGGCTCCTACAAATCGACGAGCTATGTCCCGAAACCCAGCGCTATAGGCGTACTGAAAGTTTGGATCATCACTTGGACTGCATTGACCGAGAGGGAATTGCTCAATCTCGTCGCCAAGCTTAGTAGCTAAATCGAATGCAGTGGTCACGAATTACTCCTACTGCTGCCTAACGCCCGGCACAAGGGCAGACAAATAAGCACAGCGTTTTGGCTGTCCCAGCGACCGGAGGGAGCGATTGCTGCCGTCTGTTAGTTGCTATACGGCGTTACGAAATCAACGTATGTTCCCCGCGACGGATGAGCTTTTGTTTGCAATAAGGTCTTGTTTTTTGCTGCGGAAATAATAGCGTTTATAGCCATTTTACGCTCATTGTATCCATTGCCTGAACCCCACGCCACAAGAACAATATCCGACGACTCTACAGCCGACTTAATGTATGAGTCATTTTCAGGGCCGATATGGATAGATGAGCCGCTGAAATCATTAGTCTGAACATATGCAAACTGATTTACGATAACGATTTCGTTCACATCATTAAATTCAGAGTATCCCTTCAGGAATATGAGCTTTTCCAAGAACTGAACAGAGCGGTCAGCCACCTCTGAATTAGCCACGCTTGGATTTTGCATAATTACACAAACTTTCTTATTGCCGCTCGCATCATTTTTCTTGACGCGTAAGCAATAACGATACCTCCCACAATCGGAGAATGTGGCTTCAACAGTAACATTTTCAATATGATTAAATTTCAAAATTACTCCGATATGGAAAGGCAACTAACAGCTTATTAGCGTGAATTCTCATTAAACCGCAACGACACCACTCCGTCAAAAACCACTTCACACACCAAATACTAAATTTTTCAGAGTCTTACTGGCCTGCCTCGAGCCGTTGTCGGGCGTTTAGATCTGTGAAAGGCGTGCACGTGGTTTTGCACGCTAAATCCAAAGGATCAATGATTTACCTTTTTAAACAGTTTCCTATAGAGGTGTCCTGTAAAAAACGTGCATAGCCATGCACGTTAAACCGCAGAAAATTTGGCGTTTTTGCGGCTTTTTGCTGTAACTGTACGGATATACAGCAGCTACCAAAGAGGGCGACTGTGGCGAAATCACCGTTTCTGGAATCGGTTCGGACAGAGATCAGAACCAAGCAGTACAGCTACCGCACCGAGCAGTCTTATCTCTACTGCGTCCGCCAATTCATCCTCTTCAACGACAAGAAACACCTAGAGGTGATGGGCAACCACGAGATTGAGCGCTTTCTGAATCACCTCGGCGTATGCCGACCGTCCTTAGTCCCGATGAAGTAGCTTCGATTTTTCCCAACATGGAAGGCGAGTATTGGCTCATTACCGCTCTGCTCTATGGATGCGGTTTGAGAATCGACGAAGCGCTATCACTTCGCATTAAAAACATCGATTTGAAGAGCCGCAATCTGCTCGTATTCAACGGCAAAGGGCTGAAAGACCAATACACACTGAATCCAGGAAATTTCAGAGAAAACCTTGAGCGACAAATCGCCCAGGCAAGGTCCATGCACGAACCTGATCTGGCCGATGGATTTGGCCCTACTTCGGTGCCCGCCTCAATGCATAAGAAGTACGGGCCGATTGTGTGCCGGCACGATCTTCATCGTTCTTCTTACTCGCGTCAAATGAGGCAGGCGGTTCTGGTGAGTGGAGCCGCCACACGAGTGTCAGCACATACCTTTAAGCATGCTTTTGTTTATTTGTGAACCAGGTCAATCCTAAAGCACAACATTGAGCTAGGTTGGTAATGTAGCTTTTAACTTCATATTTGCCAAACGAGAGGGCACACGCGTTCTTGGGCCCAGCAGGGCGGACGCAACAATCAACCTCGGCGCAACATGGTCACATTTGCGTCAGACCAAGCGCAACTTAAATTCTTTAATAACAAGGACGTAAGTATGATTTTAAGACACATTATTGTTCCTCCACTGCTGGTCATTTCAACTGCCTCTCATGCCATTGAACTCCCGTACACTTTTAGCGCCGGGCAACCCGCACGAGCTGAAGAAGTAAACGCCAATTTCGCCGCCCTGGCGTCAGTCAATGCTTCAGGGGGTGTTAGTTTCGGAGCGGAATACATCCTCGATGCGTCCTCTAGTGGCGCTCTTGCTGCTCGCAACGTCATCGTACTCAAACATGACCGCGGCGGTAATGGTGGCTGCAACGAGGTGGTCTATCGTTTGAGAACGTTTTTCGACAACACCGACAATCAAACTGTTGGCGGGCCTTCCGGAGCTACCAGTCCAGAGCGAATTTGGATTGAGGCTCAAGTCTGCACGGCCCGAAGCAACCCCACCGTAGTGTCCTCATACACCGAATGGAAGTACGCGCTCCCCAGAACCAGTGACGACCCTAACCGTGGATTTTCTCAGGCCACCGGATCTGAGACCAATCGGGATTTCGATGGCGACGGTGCAATTGATTCTTCTGAGGTCGGTATCTACCGAGAATCCAGAAACAGCAACCCTCTGGCACAATCCGAACTGGTTCACTCTGTAATATCGGTTTTCGATGAGACCAACGAATTAGTTCGCCTCTCAAATTTTTCCTCGCTGGTTTCAGCTTACGAGACCCCACTAAAAATCGGCGCACCTCTGAATCAGACTTTTAATGACATAATGGTACAGAGCTATATAGCCGATAATTCGGGCACGCGCCTAAGAGCCAAGAACGTAGGGTTAATACTACAAAGCCGGCCAGGCGAAAACGAACCTGCCAAGGCTATCTATTACCGAATGAACGGACAATCAGTCGGCAGTTTGGCAAACACACCCTTTGCTAGCGGGGTCGTTAACGGCCTTTGGTTCACACCTTGATAGATGGCTATTCTCCGCCTCAATTAACCCAAAAGGTGAAACAAATGGCTTTTCACGAAAAGGCTTCGCCCGTAAAGAGAAGCGATTGCAGGAACGCCACAGCGACCCGCTTGACTTATCCAATGCACACCCTTCTTATGCTCTTCGCGCTCTCTGGTATCACCGCGTGTGGCGGAGGCTCATCCGCCAACTCTGACGTTTCCCAGGCTCAACCTTCTGGTCCTAACTCAATCAACGATCAAGCTGTATGGAATGAGGCCAAGTGGGACCAAACAACCTGGCAATAAGAACACATAGATTACGCCAGCTGATCAAGCAATGGGTGGCTAATTATGGGTGGTGGGGTCGCAAAGCGGACATTCAGATGGGGCGGCAGAACTGGGTGTATAGCGGGGAATCGGTATTGGGACCACAGTGACTTATCAGATATTTTCATCTATTTTAGGCTCCAACTCGGAGAGGTTACAGGTTCCATTTTTGATCTTAATTTTCAATTCAGATAACGCGTCACCGAGGTTGGCCACATTGAATCCGATACTGAGCTTATTATCTGGTAAGTAGGGGTGATTCACCTTACGCGTATTAAGAAGATCTGTCATCTTTATGTCCTTGGGTAATTTCCCGATAATATCTCCGATAAGGACATGTTGGTAACCACCTGCATCATCAGTGACTTCCGTTTTTCGGATGGATGAGACACGAAAAAACGTACTCATTTTTCTAGAGCTCCTGAGCACGCATACAATCGCGCCCGGTTTAATATCATGCCATTCGGAGTTTCTTGCGTTCGCAATTTGGCTATCCGATAGATCGAAAATTACACCCGAGATATTCGGGTAGACTTTTTTATAGTCACGATCGTGAATATTGTTTAGCAAAAACACAACTCCTCCTGAGTACCTAACGCACTGAATAAACCGCCGTTTGGAGCGCCAGCGCAAAACGGTCGGCTTGATTAACTTGTTAAAACTATTCAGATCAAGCCCCACTCTTTCTCGATTCGTGCTACCTCCTGCAAAACTAGGTCACGATCGAAGTTTGTTATTGGGCTCCCTAACGACAATGATATATGGGTCGTAGGCCTCTCTAATTTTTCTCTCGCTTTTTGACTTAAAAGTACCTTCAGGGGCCGTAACTTGGGTCATTTAGCAAATGCAACCTGTCGAAATCTTGTTCTGACAAAAGCTCTCGTCACCAAACGATCAGCTTTACACGGCGATCATGTTTGATACGCCGTTTTTCTATTCCCCATGCCACGCAGGGCGCGAAAAGAGATCCAATCGCACCAGATATTAGGGCGACCACACCAGCAATAATTGCATTTAATATTGTCGGCTCCACCGATACCTTCCGTTTTAACGGCCTATTAGTTTGAATTCGCATTAAATCCCACGCATTTCCGCAGAAAAAAGTAGGAGGCGCTGGTCGCAAAGAAGACAGTGGTTCGGCCGATCTTAGCTGAGTTTACAGGCCAATTTTAAGGCGCTTGAGCGCCGGATAATCGGGACAAGCTCGCCAGAATTTCTGACAAAAATTAAAAACGTTTAAAAAACATAAATATATGACCTTTAATTTACAACGTTTGACACATTAGTTAGCTAATTCACTGGAAATAAATATGTGTCTTGATAGGGTCTCCATACCTCTTCGAACGCTCCGCAAGCGTTCGTCAAACTCAGAGTGACGGAAATGAGAGATTTATGAAAGACGGGTACAAGATTATTGGAGCACTGTTCAGTGCACTTCTTTTGACTGGTTGTGGTGGTGGTTCAGAAGCCTCTTCAGGCGGCGACATC
This sequence comes from Marinobacter sp. F4216, assembly GCF_019931195.1. Lineage (GTDB taxonomy): Bacteria > Pseudomonadota > Gammaproteobacteria > Pseudomonadales > Oleiphilaceae > Marinobacter > Marinobacter suaedae. The sequence continues at coordinate 5,382 of NZ_JAIOUO010000005.1, forward strand.
AACAGTAACATTGAAGTCGATGGTGGTGATGATAGCGGCATTGGTGCCGATACCGGTGATGGCGGTGATCTGGGACTGACGGTAGAGAAGGGTGTCCTGGACGACATGACCTTCAGCTACAGCGGCGAGATCAAGAGCATTGCTGTAACCGGTGAAGCCTTCGATCCGATGTTCGGCCTGGCCAACGCTGGTGAAGCTGCCGAATGCGTTGGTCGTGACGATCGTTACTACGAGAACGGTCTGATCCGTGTCTACAGTGACGGCGGTGCAACGGACGATCAGCTCAAGTCCATCGGTGATGCCGCGCAAGGCACGCTGGAGATGGCCATCGCAGGCATTGGCTACAATAAAGACACCTTCATGGCTGATCTGTTCAGTCACCTGCATCCGAAAACGGTGAATCGTATCTTGAACGATTATGCCAGAAATGGAATCCCGGTGGTTGTTGGTTCCGACGGCAACGGCGGTCGAGAAATCGAGATCTGGGCAATGCATGAACTTTCCTTCCATCTTGATCTGAATCTGTCAGATGAAGAGAAGGCGATGTTCGCAAACGGGCAGCATGAATCCTATCGTGACGCGGTATCAGAAGTCATTTTGACCGCAGATCGAAACCTGAGAGAGACCATTCTGGAGCAAGTGCAATACGCATTCGTCCGATATGAGTATGATGATCCAAACGCTGGGGTTCTGTACCAGTACGTGGACAATTTCTCTCCAGCATGGGAAGGCTCTAGTGAACAGGCGTACATGGAAGAGAACTATCCGGACCTGTTCGTCGATGCCATGGTGGACGAAGTATTCAATGTCTGCGTCCTGACCGAGGGTAACATTCCGAGCGGCTTCGAGTCTGAGAATGGCATCAATGCTGTAGTGGTCTCTGAGGACATCAGCAACACCGACCTGGGTGTGGCGATGGCCAAGGAGGTGAACAAGCACTTGGCAACCACCTATCGTTACGACTACTTTACCGGCATGCCGGAGTGGTTCGAAGAAGGAGTGGCGTACTCTCTGCTGGATCGTAACATTGCCAAGCCCACGGCGGATCTGCTCAGTGAAGCAGGCATCCCGGAGGCTGCTGCTGAGAACGACAAACTGAATGCGGCGCTGGTCATGGCAATGGAGGGTGTGAATAACGACCTGTTCATGGCGGAGCTGTACCTGAACCAGCGTCTGGTGACCTACGACGATTCCGATGCCTCTGAAGACGGTTTCAAGGCGGTGTTCGATGCACTGGTGACAGCACCGGGTTACCCGAATCTGACATACGTCGAGTTCGTTAACAATTTCGACAGCATTATGGCTGACATCCTATAAGGGAAGGTTGCAAGGTAAAGAAGATGCTCGGAGAACAAAAATAGCAAGTTCTGAGTCTTTGCCTGATCGGCCAAAAAAGCCCCGTAATCACCGATACGGGGCTTTTTATTGACACGCAATGCAACTCAGTCGACCTTTTGGCACCTTTAATTCAACCATTTCCAGCAGAAACAACCTTTTTGCCCCTGACTCCGTTTCCAGTCGATACACTGGCACCGTAGATGTCTGCTTTTGTTTAGGAACGGTCTAAATCAGAGTGGCGAAAGGCACTCGGTTTCGCTTTGTTTTATGGAGATAACCTTCGCGAAAATTGTTGAAAAGGCTCCACCAAGACGTCTTTACCCAAGCAACCCCGGATCAATACCAGCTTTCTCCAAAGCCCGTTTAATTCGACGTCGATACTTGTCCGCGGTACCGCCGTATTCCGCCGCCAGCTCTACAAAACTCCAGCCCCCCGAGGTTTCGCTTGATCAGATCGATGTCCTCTCCCGATAGGCCCTTCGCTGAAAGCAATGCAGAAAGCCGGGGTTTCGAGCAACAAATCGTGCCTTGGATAACGGCCGTTATCCGCACAAGATCGGAACTGTTTGGCAGTCTGGGAGCGCACTGAACATGCCAGGGCCACCGGGAGTGGGCAGCAGAACAACCCTGGCTGGAGAGGTCGAGAAAGGGCCAAGGCGACCAAACAACCTTGGATTGCCAAAAGCCTGAAGCCGCGCTGGACTGACAATCCAAGAGAACTGACTAACTACAAGCACACTCGACTTGGATTTCGTCTTCAATCTACGGTTTCAGCACTCCTCAAGCTTTCTACTTGCTCCTTAGAAACCCACTCAAGGTGGAGATGCCCGCGGTCGATGTGAACAACACCCTGACTGGCGTTCGGCTGTTTTTGTCGCGCTCGGTATACAAGCAAAGCGTCCAGCAACTCCATCAGGTACATCCAGAACCCAGACTTCTTGAACTCAGCATAATCTTCGTCTTCTAAACGCCAGGTTGAGACATCAAGACGATTATCATCAGATTCACTAAAAAATATCACCTTCCCCTGGGCTGAACTGCCAGACAAAAACTGAGAGGCAAGTTGGTCCAGCCTGAACTGATCGAAATTTGGGTCATAGGTCATTATCGACACCTTCCTTATCAGTCTTTGATTGGCGCAAATTTATGGGCCAACTTCTCCAAAATTACTCTTTCTGCGTAATCTCCATCCTTTCCGTCGCTCTCTCTCGAAGTTCGCCAGACTGAGGATGCCGGTACTTGCGAGGGGCACCTTCTGTGTATGTGCGTTCAAGAAAATACTGTCCAAAGACCTTTTCAGTGAGGCTAATTCTTTGACCGACTTTACGTCACACATTTTAGTTTTTTCGTCCGACGAAAATAGACAGCCGACATGCAAATACTCCCTTCCGTAGAAGAGCATTAGGACCACTTGATCTTTATGTTTATTGGAGTCGCCGGTCACCAGAAAGAAAGATCCCCGCAGCGTGGTCCGGCCCTCGCCGAAAAAGTTCGAAGATTTTTGGTAGATGAGATCTTTCGCTTTCCGCTTTTCGCTACGGCTTAAATAGGGTTCGAGCAGTCTTCCATCATTAGGTCCAATTCGCACTAACGTCCCAGCGTCACGCTCAGCTTGGAATAGCGAGTCCAATTTCTGGGTCATCGCCTCGTGGAGCCAGCTTTTGTGGGCTTGGCGCAGCTCCTCAGCGAATTGGATTGCTTTATGATGGTATGCGTCACCCGCCCAATTATTATCCTCGAAATGCTCTTTGAGGCTTTTCACGTTGCTTGAATACTCCCCTGTGGCTCGTTTAACGGCATCCCTGTAGTCACGGATAGCCCATCGAATATTCTCCGCAGGCCCACGGTCCTTTACTACCTCAAAACAGTCATTTAACCAGGATTGAATACCCCCATCTGCGCCGCAGTAGGACAGGTTCTGATACAGCGCCCAAGGCTTGTCTTCAGCCGCACCTATCACTTCATTGTTGAAGACTCGAAGAGGTTCTGGATCTTCTTTCTCCGTTTGCTTGTCTGGAGGGTAGGCTAAAGCGCGTTGGGATGGAACGCTGCGTCCTTTGGTCAAATAGATGAACAAAGTGTCTCGGAAATCTTTGCTGCCGTCTGCGCCAACCCCCCGTAAATAGCGTTTTACCTGCCCGGGTTGATCAAGCGCGTTGAGTTTATTTTCAATTACGATTGTCTTTTTACCGTCTGAGATATAAAGATCGATCTGATCATCCTTGCTGACCGGGCAGTATTCTTTCTTAATTGTGAGGGTGTCAGGGTTCAGATTTATGAAGGTTTCTTTCTTGATGACCTGAAGAAACAACTCCAGAAACCTGACGCCCTGGAAGTGCCTAGCTTTCGGATTGAACATAGCGAATAGAAATCGGGTGTGAAGCCGCACCTCATCGTTCACCTTCAAGACCGATGCCAACAGATTAAAGTCGTTTTTGCCCTCTTCAATTCTTTTGCTTCGGTCTAGCTGAAGACCGGTGTAGTCATCCAGTAATTTTTCCCAGGTCGGATCACTTGGGTGGCTTTCGGATTCATTGGTCTTCAAAAGGCACTCCTTGTCATTTCGTAGCCACCATGTGTAGCGGTTTTGGAGCCAGATCGCAAAGCAATTGGCAATCCCAAGTCAGAACTGACTACTTACTTGCGATGCTGCACATTATGTGCTTAAAACTGATCGTCCAGAACAGCACTCCCCTGTTCGGCAACGGCATCACTGAATTCGGCTGTATGGCCCACGCCCGGCGCAAGTTCTACGACCTGCGCGAGGCCAACAAGAGCGAACTGGCGGCCAAGGCCCTGGAATACATCGGCGGGCTTTACGAGATCGTACGGGAAGCCAAAGGCCTGCCACCGGATAAGCGCGGGAAACCCGACAAACCAGAGCCAAACCAATTGCTGACGCACTGCATCAGTGGATGCTGGCACATCGACAGAAGGTCCCGGATGGCTCCGGCACGGCCAAAGCGTTGGACTACAGCCTCAAACGTTGGGCAGCGCCATCGTTCATGTTAAGTGTCCACTAGAAAATAAGTGGACACTATCCGGACGACGTCAGCTCCCGGCTCAAGATGGGATCACCGAACTCTTTCGCTCGATTACGACTATTCGCTTTTGTTTAAATTGGAGAGGCCTGGATGGTCGCAAAGCGGACATTCAGAATGGCCGATCAAGGCCACCAAAAGTGCCTCCGTTTGAGACTCGGGGGTGTCACGCTTCGTGGGGGAATTCCACGAATTTGATGGCCTTGTTATGTAGCATGGCAGTCCGCTCTCTGAGTACGTAAGCAAATTACCGAGGACAGGAATGCAACCACCCAAATGGTCATAACAAGGGGCCAGTTTTCCATGAAGTAATAGACGGGATTACGGAAGTAGCGGAGGTAATTCACCCCGTCGATCATGATGAGGTCTTTCACTTGCTGCCCTGTAAGGCCTAGTTGAGCATCACAATCAGGATCTAGATACAACACACCAAACGCAGTCTGATTTAGTGGAGTCAAAATGACACTGAGAGCGAAGCAAACTAGAACGATTCTGATCAAAAGCTATTCCTTGCTACATAACGCTAGATAGCTTCTCTGCAAATGACGGCTTCCTCCCCTCCTTTGACCTCCAAGTTTTCAGAGTGACGGATCCCACCTCAGAGTCGGAAGACAGGTTTAGGAGGCGGGAAATTGCACGCCCCTCGCCGGGCTGGCTTGGGCCGTGCATCAGATTCAGCTATTAAGCTGCTTTATCATTGGCTTCGCGAGTTTCCGCGAGCATCCTGGAAACATCCTTCTGAACTTTGTAGATCAGCTTGTCTTGCATCTCTTCTGCGTCATCGCGATCAATGGTGCCCGCGTTGCTTCCGGCATCGCGATCAAAAACCACGACAAGCTCGTCGGATTCCTTAATGGCCGGATCGGTCAGATTTACGTACTGAAGCATAGTTACCGGAGTTCGGCCGCGACCTGTCTCAACGATTACATCACCAAGAACCATCAGCGCATCAAATTCACCGTCAACACCGGAGAACGTCGCAGTTTCCGCCTCTGCATCAAATTCCAGTGGCGCAGTCTTCACAATGCTGCGCATGGCATCGGCCTTCACAGCGCTCATATAGGCTTTGTGGCGAGCTTTAGCCTCTTCGAAATTGTGCATGTAATACGCATCGTACTCGTAACCCTCACCAGACAGAGCTGCAACTTTAAACTCGTCCGATTTCATTTCTGTCAGTTCCTGCTGGGCGCCAGCCAACTTTCGCTCGTTGTCGCGCAGCTCATATTGCTGTCTGCGGGTATCTCCAAATTCAGCGCGTGCTTTCTTTTGAGCCTGCTTTAGAGCCTGTTCAGCATTTGCTACGGCAAGGTATGCGCCAGTTGCTTTGCTGCGCCAGCTACCCTTTTCGCCCATGCGCTTGCTTGCAGCCTCCACATCAATAATGCCCTGCTTCACGATACCGACCACTTGCGCCTTGATAGCACCGTAGTCGTCCGGAAGACGAATATACATGCAAGATGACAGCTCAGAACGCAGGTCTACCGTTTCGTAGCCGCGTTGCTGCGGGCAGGAAGAAGGCACTCGCGCGTTGCGTTCTGCGTAGTCGATGTAGCGATACTTGGTAACCGGGTTGCTGAAGCGGCCAATGTCGGTCAGGTTCTTGGGAAGCGCGAGCTTGTTGATGTCCGCTTCCGCCGTTTCGATAACCGAGCTGTAGTCGCTGATGGCGCTGCTCAATTCTGCCTCGGCTGACTCCAGCGCTTTCTTCTCGCTGGCCACGGCCGCATCAAACTTTGCAGTCACTTTCATCAGATCAGCCCGCTCTGCCTCCAGCTCTGCCACCTTCGCCTCAGCCTCGGCGAGATTCGTGTCATAAGTTGACTTGTTTTCCGCGATAACCTTATTAATGCCCTCCAGAATCGTCGCCTGGAAAGAGCTCATATCAGGCAGCCCATCGACCTTTGGATACTCAAGCACGAGATCCGGAATAGTCTCGCCTGCTGCAATCAGCGCTTGGGTTTCACTGGATGCAAGGGCGTAAATTGCTTTGTTGTCGCTCCGCAATGCAGAAACCTTAGCTACCGCGTCCGGCTTTACGCCATAGACCTCCCCGCGAATATCTACGATTTTGTTGCTTGATGTAATCGCCGACGTATCGAGTCGACCATCGCCTGGATATTCACTACAACCACCCAAGCCCATAGCGATGAATGCGGAAATAAGCCCCAACTTCGCGGCATACGTCCTGTTTTTCAGCATAAAGTGTCGTCCTTCATTTCTGTGTTGTTTTACCTGGTCTCCCGGCCTCTTTATTACCGACTCGATAACCACGCCTGTGCAATTTTTAATGACATTGATCTGTCGAGGTCTAATTTACACAATAGAGAGCCTCCAACCTAGGCAATGAACATATAGTGAGCAGGCTTTTAACATCATTTTTTAAAAGTGACACTGCACACGAATAAAAACTAGTTGCTGACTTTTGCCTCCACATGATTTGTTCTATCACAAATGCCGCCCTATATTCAGACGCATCCCGGTGTCGGTATCAATGACAAAAATAACTGTTTTTCGCTTATATAAGTCTCTAAAAACTGGCTAACGAACCGCGATTAGCGACATAAACAGAGTTACAAATATGCTCGCCAAAACCACAACTAAGGCACTGGCATGTTGAGCTTTCAGGCGAAACATGACGGCTAATATACCGCTGGCTAAAAAAATAACCTGCACACTTCAGATAACGCAGACTAATCATGCAAGAGCCCCTAAAGCTAAATGGCCGGATTATCGATTAAATCGTAACTGAAAACTCGGGGCAAAGTTCGCAAAGTGGGCATTTGGATTGCACATGCAGCAAAGGAAGCACAGGCTTAGTATTGCTGTCGACTCTTTTTTATGAGCTGTAGGCTTTGTTCGCGGTAATCTTTGAAAGACCTTTCACCACCTTATAGATTGACCAGATCCAGACGACAAAAAGTATGGGGTAACCCACGAAAAGGATGGGATAACCCAAAAGCATGAAGGTTAATACAATGCCCAATATTGGAAGGCCCAGCCCGAACCAAAATGTTTTTATGATGTTAGAAAAATGATCTTCAAAGATTGAACCCTTAGCATCTTCTTTTTTAACCATTGCCCAAACAGCACCAATGATCCAAAAGATCCCCGTAAAAAAACCAACAACCATAAGTCCGTAGGCGATCAGCGCATTTACTTTTGCCGCCTCATCTTTCTCAGAAAACGATTGGGGCGCTACGTTTGCTTCTTGAAGCTCTGACATTATTCTTCCTTACTGGCAATGTTTTTGAGAGCAATGGAACCCTTGATGGACAACTCTCTGTGACTCATGTCTTTTACCTTCCCTGGGTAATTCTCTCGACACACTCGTCGAGAGGAACTCCTTCTTCGCAATGCAAATGGATCATCCGCTCAATGTCTTCTTCGCTAACTCCGCCACCGCTGGCTTTCAGCATGCCGTTCATCTGACGAAAGTGCTTGCGCAGCTCTTCCGGGCTCTGGGTGTTAACCGGCTTCAGTCTGGATTGTCTTTGCTCTGTCATGGTGCTCTCCTGTTTGTCTCGTTTATGAGTTCGGTTGTGACCCTTATGGACGGGAGAAAAACCCCTTAGGCATTCAGTTTATTGGATGGAACCAAATAGTTCGGGCTGTCCCCAACCGGCCAGCCGCGCTTCGGATTGCTCGAAGTAATCACGCCAGAACGACTGCATCTTGCGCATCGCGGTTTGGCTGAGATAGCCGTCGTTACCAGAAATACCAGCCCCGATGACGTTGACCGTCGCTCCACCGAGGTTACTGAACAGCCCGGCTTCTTCCGTTTGTTTCAGAGCAGCGTCGACATTGAGGTTGGAGATACCCCCATTTCGGTAGAACGACACCGCACTTGAGTTTTCCATCATGTCGGAGACGATCAAGACAGTCTTCTCGGGGGTTTGCGACGCACTGATGACACCGTGGCCAAAGTTGAACAACGAACCCATCAGTTCGGTCTTGGGGAGGTCGGTGCTGGCCTCGGCAAACGCGGCCTTCAAGGTTTCATCGACTTTCGCCCTCACAAACGCCTGCTGGCGTTCCATGCATCGGTCGAACTTGCGGAGATCGGATTTACCAGTTTCAAACCGGGTGTCCTCATCCAGGGGATGATCGAGTTTTCCGGTCAGAGGCATCTGCGCATAACGACCTTCGGCGTACGCACTGAACGTCAACACACTGACTCGATCGCCGGGCTGAAGGTATTCGTGAACCTTGGCGTGCACATGGCGCTTAAGGTCGACGTTGAACTCCAGGGTTTGATCGATCACCACGAACAGCTCGCGCTTGGCCGGCTGTTCCTGCACCATGCCCCCTAACACGCCGTAACAGGTCGGAAAATCGTCCCGGCCGGCGCCGTGGACGACCGACGTCGCCCCCGCGAGCAGGCAGGCCGCAAAGGCTCGTACCAATCCAGCTCCAATCCCTGGCATCATTGATCGGCCTCCTCCAGCATCCGCAGCGCGTCTTCCTCCGACACGGCTGGCTTGGTTTCTTGGGCTTTTTTCGCGCGCTGTTTGACCAACAGATCAATCGTGCGCTGGCGATCCCAGCCCAGTTTATCGATCCATTGCTGGATGTCTTCTTCGTTCAGGCCATGGCTATCAGATGCGGGAGCGTGTTCGGACGCTGGAGCAGGCTCTGGAGCCGCATGAGCTGGGCCCACCTCGGCGAGCTGAGAATCGCGGGCGCTGCGAGCCCGGGCTTCGTTGACATCGTGCTGACCATGCTCGATGTTGCTCTCGTGGACGTAATGGAGGAAACGTCGACCATTGCCACTCTCCAGGGTTTTGAGCATCCCCTTATCGATGGTGGTCTGGCTCAGTTTTTTGGCCATCCGCGCCTGCAGCTCGGTCAAGTTACGCTGGGCAATCTGAGCAACCAGTTTACGCTTGTCCCTGTGATAAGCCTCAAATTCATCTCGAGTATTGAATTTACGAGAGAACTTGAATGCTTTTTTCGATTCCTTGCCGGCAAAGCCTGTTTTGTAACCGAGCAGCACCCCCAGCGCTTGTAGGAACATAAAGATTACAGCCAAAACAATGAACGTTGCCCAACCACCCTTAAGTGTGGCGTCCTTGAGCTGTTCGGACACCGCAGCATCCGTCTCGCTCTGACTTGCCATCAGATCGGGCGGTACGGCGGCGGCATAGGGATCGTTTGGCACGGCTGACGGGCCGCCTTGGGCTTCAACACGATGCTGCTCGGTCGCTTCCGCTTCCAATACCTGACCACGCACATAGGTCGAACCAATCGCAACCGCAACCACAAAAATGAAGGTAATGGTGGTTATTAAGTAAGAAGGCGTGACTCGACCATTGACTGGGAGACGACCCAACAATTGCCGCCAGGCGGGATCTCCATCGTCATCACTATCTTGTGCAAGCTTCACACTGGGCGCAGACAACTCCGGATCGCCTTTGCTCTGTTCCCACCAGATCCGGACGGTCTTGATCAGCTGGTTCCGGTGCAATTCGTGTCCCGTGTGATGCGTAAAGGCGACCAGCAAAACAGAAACTGCAAACGCTAGTGCAATGGCAGCCTCTTGCTGTAGAGACTCGCTCGCGCCAGGAATGGCGTAACCAGCTAACACATAGGCTAATCCCATAGCCTCTATGAACACCATGACGCTAATGACCAGCCAACCGAAGAATCCAAGGTTCTTGCGGCCAAGCTCACCCACTTTACTCAGATAGTTTACGCAGTTGTCATAAAAGTCCGCATCCTTAGTGGTGTCTTTGTAATAGGCTTCAAATGCGCCACAAAGATCTCTTTCTGAGTGGAACCAACCGGATTCGTCGCGAGCGGGATTCTTGGCGAGGGCATTGATCTTGCCGAAAACGGGCATATTCATTCGAATACGGAGAACGGAGAACGAGATTTTTTTCCAGTAGGCCTTCATCAGGAGATAGGCCACCAAGGTGAGAACGATCGCCCCGAGAATGATTCGGTATTCGTTCATGGCGCTGAGAATGCTGTCCATAGTGAAATCCTCGATTAAATGAATGTGAAACAGCCGGTCACTTGATGCGCTTCAGCTCGATGTTTTTTTCGTAGATGGTGTCGCCGGCGGCGTAGTACAGAACAGCGGCTTTGGTCGAGGGACTGGCGGTCTTGGCCATTACCACATCCATGCACGCAACTGGATGATTCTCCTCAAAATAGGTCCTCAACAGCAGGCCCTTCTCACCGGGATAGGACTCGATATGAGGCTCGCTCACGTAGTCTGGGGCAAGATCGGCTTGGACATTTTCGTAGATCTTCACCGTGGGCCGACCTTTGGGTATGCCCGCGCCTTTGGCGACCACCAAACCGTCGTAACCAATGCCGTGACCGTTGACGCTGCCGTCGTACCAGACACTACCGTTCAGACCCGGCCACAGATCCGCCATGTCAAGTTCGCTGGCGTCCAGTTTCTTGCCGGTCGCAAGATTCTGGATGTCACCGGTGACGCGCGGCGCTTCCATGTAACAGGGAGACAGGCTCACCTGATCATCCGCGAATGCTTTAGAGAACAGGGGAATACCACTGTCGGATTTGGTGGAGCCCGCCGCTTGTTGAATCCGGCTAAAGTCTGCGGATGCGGGTGCCCCGCCAAAGTCCAGAAGCGCTACGGACGAGGGAGATGGCGTGGGTGCTGACACCGGTGCTGATTTCGGCTCTGGCGCGGGTTTTGACGCCGCCACGGCCGGCTGGCTGACCTGTTCAGGCTCAGGCTTTACGCGTTTGCGGATGTCTGCCTTTTCTTCGGCGGTTCGGTTGGAGTGGGCCAGGTACTTGCGATCGTTCTGGCGCTGAAGGTTGTACGCGGCCAAGGATGGTTCGCTGTCAATCTCAACTATCTCAACGCGACGGTTGGCCGACCGCCCCTCAGGCGTGTCGTTTGTGGCAACAGGCTGGGACTCACCGGCGCCTTGGAAATAAAGCCGATCGGATGGGACACCCACCTCGGCAAACAGTTTGGCTACGGTGTGGGCACGACGCTCGGAAAGTTGCCGGTTGTAAGCCTCTGAGCCGGTGGCATCGGAGTGGCCAATGATCAGAATCTTACTGTTGTCCAGAACTTTCTGTTTCTCCGGCGATGCGTCGGTTTGTTGGCGATAGATGACGGCGATCGACATCAAATCCATACGCGCCTTGGTTTTCAGACGGTCGGAGCCAACCTCGAACATGCCGCCTTCGTTGATCGCCAGCTCCAGCGCGTTCTCCGAGTCGGCCTCAAAGTTGAAGGTCTTGACGGTTCGGGTTTCAAGATCAATGTTCTTCTCTTCCGCCAGCCGACGCAGTTGTTCCTGACGCTGATCGTAGACTTCGCCCAAAACGGTGCCCACAAAAGCACCGGCCACGATACATCTCGGGTCGCCGTCACAGGCCAGGTAGCCAATACCGGCCCCAAGGATCGCCCCTCCAATTTTTCCGGCACTCTCCGAAACCGCTGTGCCAAATTCGCTCGCGCCTTCTTTGAACGACGCCATCGACGCACAGCCCGACACAAGCACAGATGATCCCAGTGCTACCGCCGCAGCGAGATTCGATCGCTTCATTTTGCTAACTGCCTTCAGCATTGTGTTTCTCATTACTTCTGGTTTGCCGCTTTTCACACCCGTTGAGCCTGCCTGGAGACGGTTACCTTTTGCAGTTCACTGACCCCGCTTCCGAATTAAATCCACGCCCTCCGATCGGGGCATTGCACAGACGAGCCCTAGCAAAACCGGCGTCGGTTTTTACCACTCTGGCTGGGCCTAATTCGGGAACTGGGTGAGAGGCATCCCATCCGGGGTTTGACCGAGTCCGGGAGGGCCCCAGACTCATCGTCACGTTCAAGCGACGTCTTACTCAAAGAGTCCCATCAGGCGGCAGCATGCGCCGAATCCTGACGGGGTTATCACACTACAAGGGGTGGGGCCGTTTAGAACCAGGCCTTATTGCCAGCAACATAGGTTGCTTCAAACTCGTCATCCGACTTGATGAGATACATGATGAACTCGATGAAGGCGATGACGCCGATCACCAGGGATGGAATACCCAGCAGGATGAAACCGAACAGGAAGGTCAGCAGCATGATGACGCCCTGCTTGGTGTAGCCCAGGTAGAACTTGTGAGCACCGAAAGCGCCCAGGAAGAACGCAAACAGGGCCGCTGCAATCTTCTTTGAAGCGCCGCCGGTGCTTTGACCGCCATCCATGTAAATCTCTTCAGCAACGTCGCCGTTAACGGAAAAATCAACGGAGGCACCCGCCTTCGGCGCAACACTGCCTTTCCAGTTCGCAGCTTCCAGCTTGTAACGGTTCCCATCGGTGCCTGAAATCACACCGCTTTGGCTTTCTTTGTTGAAATCGAGGATCTTACCTTTCAATGTTCTTCTCCATACTTGAATTATTCTGCAGTGTTGAAACCTGATGTGCCTATACATCTAGAGAAGGCTAACGCCACCGGCATTCGAGGCCATTACCGTGGTTAGCAGCCTACCAAACACCATAAAAATTCACTGAAAAACATTGCAAAATAATAGGTTATATTTCACCCAGCGCAGTTTGGTATTGAAGAGATTAAGAAAGACTCACTGTAGTGCTAGACTCGATTCCAGGCACTTTCCCCGGCCGCAACTGACAAGCCCCCCGATACAGTAGACGCCTGATAGCGTTACACTAAACGCAGATCTAAAGGTGTTATTATCCTGCTGGTCATCGGCAACGCCCTGGCGTTGATTTCGGATGTGTTCGTGAAGCTGCTAGAACCGGAAGCCCCGGTGTTCCAGTTCGCGTTCCTGCGATCGTTGATCACCCTGCTTCTGCTGCTGCCTCTGGCGAAGCAGGTAAGCCGCCGGCACCTGTTCACCGGCCTGAAAATCCATGCCCTGCGGGCGCATATCCAGCTGGGCGGCATTCTGTGCATGTTGGTCGCACTGGGCAACCTGCCGCTGGCCACGGCCAACGCGGTGTTCTATGCCGCACCCATTCTGGTGATGGTGCTGGCGGCCGCCCTGTTCCGGGAGCGCCTGACACTGCTCAGCACCGGTGCGGTAGTCAGTGGTTTTCTGGGCATTGTCGTGATTCTGCGCCCGATCGAGTTTAACTGGGCGGCGATCGCGGCCCTGGGCGCAGCGCTGGCACTGGCTCTGGCCGCCGTACTGGTGCGTCGGCTCCCGGCAGAGCAGTCCACGGTCCACAAGCTGTTCCTGAACTACCTGCTGCTGTTGCCCATGGCCGGCGCCCTGGCCCTGTGGGAAGGCGTACCGATGGATTTCAGCATGCTCACCAGCGCCCTGGGCTCGGCACTGTTCATTCTGGGCTACAACGTGACGGTGTTGCTGGCTTATCGGCAGGTGGATGCCAATCAGGTCACCAGCGCCGAATACACCGGCCTGATCTGGGCGGTGTGTATTGGCTGGATCGGCTTCAGCGAAGTGCCGGACCTCTGGTTCGTGGCGGGCAGCCTGATGATCGTGGTGCCCCTGCTGATGATAGGCTGGCGCCACAGGACGGTTCGCCAGCCATCCACAGATTCAAAGCGTAATTGCCAGGTTGCGGCCTGACCCAGATGGCCCTGAAGCTAAATATGCGAAACTAGGTTCAGGGCCTGCTTCTGTTCGAAGAACGCATTGAGCGGGCACCTGCTGGCTTTTGACTCGTTGAGGCTGTGTACTGAAATGAGAGTACTGTTGTTAGCGGCATTACTGGCCTGTTCCCTGCCCGCCGCCGCGTCTTGCGTGGTGCTTCTGCATGGTCTTGCAAGAACCGCAGATTCCATGGAAACGCTCGAACACGCCCTGCTCGATGCGGGCTTCTTCCCGATCAACGACACCTATCCGTCCCGGGACCATCCGATCGAGGAACTGGCGGAGTTGGCCATACCTCCGGCACTCGAAAAATGCCCCCAGGGCATGGCGGTCAACTTCGTCACCCACTCGCTCGGCGGGATTCTGGTGCGCCAGTATCTTAGCGAGCACAGCATCGAGAACCTTGGCCGGGTGGTGATGCTGGGCCCGCCAAATCAAGGCAGCGAAGTGGTCGATGAACTACGGGATGTACCGGGCTTTCACTTTATTAACGGCGATGCCGGGCTGCAGTTGGGCACCGGCGAGTTCAGCGTGCCGAAGGCGCTGGGCAAGGCCCGGTTCGATGTTGGCATTATTGCGGGAACACAGAGCATCAACTGGATTTTATCGACCCTGATCCCTGACACGGATGACGGGAAGGTGTCCGTTGAAAACACCAGGCTTGAAGGGATGAACGATCACATCACAATGCCGGTTACCCATCCTTTCATGATGGAAGACGATGAGGTCATTGCCCAGGTCATTCACTACCTCAAGAATGGTCAGTTTTTTGAGGACGAATCCGTGCCAGTCCGAGGGCTTTAAACGATAGCTTTCGATGCCCCCAGCTTCCCGGGGGCATCCCTGCACCACGCTGTTTTCAGCGATGGGAATCCCGTATCAGCTCACGGGTATTGTGGATAATTCTCGCTACCCGAAACTCGGGGGAAACAGAGTGGTGCCCACCGGTCCGGTAACCGTGCCGGTGACCATGATGGCCATGGTGCCATTTACCATAGTGGCGGCGGTCATGGCGGTAGTGACCTTTGCGATGCCCATGTCCGTGCCGATGACGGTCGTGGCGGCTATAGCCGTGATGCTCGCGATGGTGATGGCCATGACGGCTGTGGTGCCGATCGCGGTCCCGGTGATGGTCCCGCTTGTGAGGACGGTGACTGTCATGCCGGCCCCGGTCATGATCCCTGCGATCCCGGTGATACTCAGCCTTCAGAATAGTGAGCTGCTTGTGCGCGTTCTGCAGGGCTCCATCCCGACCAGAATGGGCACGCTCACCAGCCAGTGCCGATGTCCCGCTGGCCAGCAGGGCAACCATGCAACTGCTCATCAATAGGTGCTTCACCTTCATAGCGGTTCTCCTGTCCATCAAGAATCTGAACCTGCGTCCGGTCACGTTCCGGTCGCCTCGTGATTTCAGGTTATCGAACCGTCAGGGAATGTCAGCAGCGGCGCCCCGGCTTTGCATAATCTTTACGGAAAGCGGCGCGCCCTTGACGTTACGAGGACTATTCGTCGTCGAATGAGACCGTTTTGAGGTGGCGTTCGATGGCAAAGGTGTGTGTACAGTCGTCTCCCAACTGCCGCAGAGAGTCGGCAAGCCGCAGGAGGTATTCGGAATTGGGTCCGCTGGGGCCGGATGCCCGGGCAATCTGTCGGGCAATGTCTTCATCCGGTGCGTGGCCCAGGAAGGCCTCGTTGTCCTCCGTGGCGATGTACACCACACCCTCACCGTGGCTGCCGTCGTCGAAGGTAAGCCGGGTGGTAAAGCGCAGGTAACCGTTCTTCTCCCGCACATCCAGATGCTCGAACACCGCAGGCGACACCCGGTACGCCATACCCTTGCACACCGCATCCGGCTGTTCGACCAGCGTCACCACCCTGCCGGGCGCTTCCGGGGTACCGCGATGGTCGTGAGAGCCCTGCCAGAACCGGCGCTGCCAGCCCCGGATGGTGGCAGGACGCTGTTCCAGAAACGGGAAATCCACTTTGTAGATCAGCGAACCGTAGCCAAACAGCCAGATCGCCGAAACGCCGGCAAAGCTCTGGCGGGCACGGTTGATTTCAATGGTGTTGGCGGACATACGACTCCGTTGGCGGATAATTCACCCCCACTCTATGTGGAGGCAATAAACCCGGCAATACCCGTCAGAACAATCTCCGCCGCCATGGCAGATACGATCAGGCCAGTGATCTTCGACAAAACGTTCAGCCCGGTCTTGCCCAGAACCCGTTCCAGATAACCGGACAGGTGCAGCAACACCGCCATGATGATCAACGCAGCCACCAGCCCCAGCAGGCCACCCGCCACGGCCGGGAAGGCCTTGAGTTCAGCCCCGTAGACCATGATCGCACCGATGGTGGCCGGACCGATCATCACCGGAATCGCCAGCGGGACCACCGCCACATCGTCGCGGTCCTCATCTGGCAGGCCGGTGGCGTGGTTCCGGGTACCACTGGTAACCAGGCTGATGGCGGTCAGGAACAGCAAACAGCCGGCGCCGATCCGGAACGAATTCAGCGTGATGCCGATGGCATTGAACAGCAGAGGCCCAGCGAAGAACAGAAGCACCCCCAGCACAAACGCCGAAACGGTGGCGCGCCGGATGATCGAGGACTTCTCCGCTTTTGGCGCTCCCCGGGTCAGGGCGAGGAACATGGTCACCACAAAGAAGGGCGCCAGAAGGAACAGAAAGCGGATGGTACTGCTGACAAAAGTCGAGACAAACGCGTCAAACATCGAGTGGGTTCCAGCCAGAAAGAATGGGCGTAACTGTACACGCTCAAAGGCTTTTTCACCGTACGGAAGTTAACCTATCCGGCCTGTACCGTGTCTGGTTAGTGTTAGAACCCCAGTATGGCAGGACGATGACGACAGAGTTTAGCCGCTGGGGCCGCAAAGCGGACATTCAGATTGGGCGATCAACTCTTTGGTTTAGCGGCGCCCTGACAAGGGCGTCCGGTGTAGGCCGGAACAAACTACAACTATTTGTTAGGGAAGTGCCCCGAGAATCTGAATGCTCATGACAAACATACAGACAACCCCAACTGCATACGCCACTGTTCTCCAAGGCTGAATTCCGCACAGATAGAAGAGAGTGTGGAGGTAGCGTGCGGCCGTGAACACGAGGAAAAGCCATACCGCCATGCCTGGGGCCGCACCGGCCCAAACGTATGCAATGCCGAGGGCTAGAAAAATGGGAATATTCTCTAGGTCATTCAACCAAGCTCGCGCAGCTCTCTGAACTTGGGGCAATTCCTCTTTTGCGGGCTCACGTCCGACGAAAGCAGCATCCTCAGGAGTCTTAAACGTGCCCTTCCCGATTCGATGGAACCCTTGATAGAGGGAGATAGCAAACATTTTGAAGAACAGCAGCACTGAAGCGACCGCGTACCAATATTCTGCCTGATCCATGGTATTTCCTTACTCCCTAACAGCCTTTTAGTTTGAATTCGCATTAAACCGCAACGACATCGTCCCGTCCAAACCTGGATCTCAGCGCCAATTCCTAATCTAATTCATGGAGATAGAAGAACACCAGCACGGATTTTCAGGCGCTCCGTCCTGCAAAAAATGTGCATCGGGCTAAACATGGAGGAGCGGGCGAAAACCGACCGAAAAGCGAGACGCGTGCATGTCCGCTTTTTTAGCTGCTCTGTCCAGAGTCCATGCAAGAGCGATTTGGGTTATGGATTCGCATTTGTTAGCGTGGTTTTGCTGCTGTTTATTCCCACCCCAGACGCAAGGGGGATCCCTATGCATGCCCGTCCCGACTTTCTGAAGAGCATTTCTCCCCATCATGGTGAGGTAGTACGCAAGGTACTCAGCGACGAGACACGTGAGAAACTGGCGGCCAAGCTGCACGCCATGCCAAATGGGGAAACCTGGTACGCAGACATCTACAACAAGGCGATCTACGGCCCGATGGTGTTCCGCGACCCGGAATTAGACATCACCGGCATCATCGAAAAGCTGTTGCCCAACTACCGTATTCTGGCCGATCTTTACCTGGAGAAGACACCCGAGGATCAGGGTTTTCCGTTCCATACCGACTTCGACTCCATCGGCTTCATGGAGCACCCCGAGGATATGCTCACGGTCTGGATACCGCTGATGCCGGTCAGGGAGGCGGGCTCCGGACAGCTGTCGATTGTCATGGAGGAAGGGGCTGTTCGATTATCGCTCATTCGCGAAGCCAACCAGCTGCACAGCCTGGTTCGAGTCGTCGACCCGTCGGTGCCCCCACATCCCCCGTTTCAGATCACCGAGCAGGAATACGCTTACCTGGAGCGGACCAAGTTCACGCCGTCGCTCGACGCCGGCGACGCGCTTCTGTTCTGCAACGCTTTTTTCCACAAGTCAGAGGATGTGCATCAGGGCAGTCGCGCCGCCTATATTTTGCGGCTTGTGCCCAGGGACGCCAGGTTCAGCCGGACACGCCTGCTGGGTCTCAAGAAGCTTGGCCAGAACCTGGCCGTGGTCAACGAGTTGCTGGAGGAGCACTACCCGGACGCTTTGGAGACCGGCGATGCTTAACGGCCCTCCTGCACGTACACCCAGTTGGTTCGCACGTTATCGCACACGATGATGTTCCGGTTGATCACCTGGCACTGCTCCAGGCGCTCTGGCAGGTCATCGTGGTAGCGGGCCTTCACGGCCAGGGTCTTCTTGTCCTGCTTCAGCAGACGAAAGGTCTCTTCCATGCGGGCCGCGAAGTCCACGCCACCGTCCTCCAGGGTGTGAAACGCGTTGTGGAACGCGGTGAAGCTCATGGTATTGGCGCCCAGCCCGATGCTGAGCATGGCGGGGATGTAACGGTCGTAGGCGGTGGACAGATACTGGCGCACGGCGTCCGGGTCCTGCCTGTTGCCCTCAAAGGAAGTCAGTCCCAGACGATTCTCGTCCCCGAGTACGCCAGGGGCGAGCTGGCTGTTGGGCTGATTGTCCGCCAGCAGGAAGGAGCGTTCGGGACAGCGGATGTGATCCCCGGCCAGCTGGCAATCCGACAAGGACGGAGCCAGGCCTTGTAAAGCCGGTTGTTCCACGGGGGATTCTGGCCGCGTACCAGTCGCAGCCGTGGTATTGGGTTCCGGATTCGGCTCCGGTGTTTTCGGTGGCGCCACGGCGTCAGGCACCGCCAGCCCGTGGCGCTGGGCCGGCCGGCGCAATAACAGCGCCTGTACGCCGGGATCGTTGCGCCGGAAATCCACAGGCGATGGTAAACGAGCCCCTTCACCCCGGGCGACAAGATCGCAGTACAGCTGGTCCAGCTCCGTCCGCACCTCCAGCCCACAGGCGGGTTCAGCCGCCCGGACAGTGGCTGACAACATCAGCACAACTGCTACGCCTGTCCGCCATGTACCACCAGCCATACTCTGCCCTGCCTCCTTCGTCCGTTGCTAACGAGTCGTCAGGGCAGTTTACATCAAGCGTCAGAAAGGCGCCGCGCCGGGTCAGACAGCAGTGTGTTCAGTGCCCACGGTCACGGGTTCGGGTTCACACCGATACTGTCGGGCATCAAAACGTCAGGTTCGCTGCCGGGCAAACATCCGGCTCCCGGCGGGATTCTGTTCGAAGGCAAAAGAGTACAGCGCGGACTGCACGTCCCTGGCGCAGGGGGCATTGGCGGCATTTCAGCAGAGCGGGCAAACGGGTACTGGTGCACAGGATGATGACTGCAGGTCGCTAAAAGCAGGCAGTTTTTTCAGCTTGCACTAGGCTTCAGAGGTGACACCTGGTTCATCGATTCGGCCGGAGGAGGCGGGCAAAATGAAACTGGGCATCCCGAAGGAGATTTTCACGGACGAGAAACGGGTCGCCGCAACCCCACCGTCCGTCCACAAGCTGATCGACCTTGGTTACGAGGTGATCGTCGAACCCGGCGCCGGCGAAGCCGCGCACTACCAGGACGACGCCTACGAGCACGCCGGCGCTACTCTGGCGGTGGACACCAAATCCCTGTGGCAGGAAGCGGACTTTATCCTGAAAGTCCGCGCCCCCATGGAGAACCCGGCGCTGGGCTTACACGAAGCGGATCTGATGAAAGAAGGCGCTTACCTGGCCAGCTACATCTGGCCGGCCCAGAACGCCGATCTGCTGGAGAAGCTCGCGGCACGGCACATCACCAGCTTTGCCATCGACAGCCTGCCCCGCATCAGCCGGGCCCAGAAGATGGACGCCCTGAGCGCCATGGCCAACATCGCCGGTTACCGTGCGGTGATTGAGGCCGCCAATCACTTTGGCCGGTTCTTCACCGGCCAGGTCACTGCCGCCGGCAAGGTACCGCCCGCCAAGGTGATGGTGATTGGTGCCGGTGTGGCCGGTCTGGCGGCGGTAGGTGCGGCCAACAGCCTGGGCGCGGTGGTTCGCGCCTTTGACACCCGGCTGGAAGTGAAAGAGCAGATCGAAAGCATGGGCGCCCAGTTCCTGGAGCTGGACTTCGGCGACGAGGACGGCAGCGGCTCCGGCGGCTACGCCAAGCAGATGAGCGATGAATTCATCCAGGCGGAAATGGCCCTGTTCGCCGAACAGGCCCGGGAAGTAGACATCATCATCACCACCGCCCTGATCCCCGGCAAGCCGGCACCCAAGCTGATCACCGAGGACATGGTGAAATCCATGAAACCGGGCAGCGTGATTGTTGACCTGGCCTCCGAGCGCGGCGGCAACTGCGAGCTGACCGAGCCCGGCAAGGTTGCCCAGAAACACGACGTCACCCTCATTGGCTACACCGACCTGCCCAGCCGCATGGCCAAGGTGGCCAGTGACCTGTACTCCACCAACCTGTTCCATCTGATCACCGAGCTGACGCCAGAGAAAGACGGCGTACCGGTGGTGGATATGGAAGACGAGGTCATCCGCGGACTGACGGTGGTCAACGGCAAGGACATCACCTGGCCGCCACCGGCCCCCAAATCAGCGGTCAGCCCCAAACCCGCTCCGGGTACTGAAGAACCCGCAGTGCCGGAAACGAAGAAATCGGGCAAAGCGGCAGCGACCGGCAAAGTCATTGGCAAGCTGGCGTTGCTGGCCGTGACGGCGGCCGCACTCTACGGAGTCGGAGCCTATGCCCCCGAAAGTTTCCTGAGTCACTTCACCGTGTTCGTGCTGGCCTGCTTCATCGGCTGGCAGGTGATCTGGAACGTGACACCGTCCCTGCATACGCCCCTGATGAGCGTGACCAACGCCATCAGCGGCATCATCGTGATCGGCGCCATGCTGCATCTGGCGCAGGCTGAAAACATTGCCGTCGGGATCATGGCGTTTGTGGCGGTGCTGATTGCCAGCATCAATGTGGGCGGGGGCTTCCGGGTCACCCACCGCATGCTGAAAATGTTCCGTAAATAGGAGGCACAACCATGAGCACCGGACTCGTCAGTGTCGCCTATGTGGTGGCCAGCGTTCTGTTCATTCTCAGCCTGGGCGGCCTCAGCCACCAGGAATCCGCCCGTCGGGGCAACTGGTACGGTGTGGCCGGCATCCTCATCGCCCTGGTGGCCACCGTCGCCGGGGTGACCGGTGGTGGCCTGATCGCCATTGCCATTGCCGTTTTGCTGGGTGCCGCGGGCGGCATCCTGATCGCCAACCGGGTCGAAATGACCCAGATGCCACAGCTGGTGGCCCTGCTGCACAGCTTTGTCGGTCTGGCCGCTGTGCTGGTGGGTTTCGCCGGTTACATCGAACCCCTGAAAGCCACCACCGGCACCGAACACACGATCAAACTGGTGGAGGTGTTCGTGGGCATCTTCATCGGCGCCATCACGTTCACCGGTTCGCTGGTGGCCTGTGGAAAACTCGATGGCCGCATCGACAGCAAGCCCCTCACGCTACCGGGCCGGCACCTGATGAATCTGGCGGCGGTGATCGCCTCCGTGGCACTGGGCGCGTGGTTTCTTGGCACCGACAGCATGACCCTGGGCATCGTCGCCCTGGTCGTGATGACGCTCATAGCCTCTGCCCTGGGGGTTCACCTGATCATGGCCATCGGCGGTGCCGACATGCCGGTGGTGGTGTCCATGCTGAACAGCTATTCCGGCTGGGCGGCGGCATCCATCGGCTTCATGTTGGGCAATGACCTGTTGATTGTCACCGGCGCACTGGTGGGCAGCAGCGGTGCCATTCTCAGCTACATCATGTGCCGGGCGATGAACCGCTCGTTTATCAGCGTCATTCTGGGTGGTTTTGGCCAGAGCGGCGGCAGCAGCGCAGCGGTGGATGGTGACCAGTCGGTCCAGGAGATCAGCGCCGACGATGTGTGCGAGGAACTCCGCAACTCCGACTCGGTGATTATCGTGCCGGGTTACGGTATGGCGGTGGCCCAGGCCCAGAATGGCGTCAGCGACATGACCAAGATCCTTCGGGACAAGGGTGTGAACGTCCGTTTCGGCATCCATCCGGTGGCCGGGCGGCTACCCGGGCATATGAACGTCCTGCTGGCCGAAGCCCATGTTCCCTATGACATCGTGCTGGAAATGGACGAGATCAACGAGGATTTCCCGGAAACCGACGTGGTGCTGGTGATTGGTGCCAACGACACCGTGAACCCGGCCGCCGCGGAGGATCCCGGCAGTCCCATTGCCGGCATGCCGGTGCTGGAAGTCTGGAAGGCGCGAACCGTGGTGATCCTCAAGCGGGGCATGGCCACCGGCTATTCCGGCGTGGAAAACCCGCTGTTCTTCAAGGATAACGCCCACATGTTGTTCGGGGATGCCAAGGACAGCATCGACAAACTGGTCAGCGGCCTGCGGGGTTAATCCGCAGGCAAAGAAAGCCCCGGGATTACCGGGGCTGAAGAGGTACGCAGATCAGTACAGTTTGGCCAGTGACTTCCTGGCGAAGGCCTCGACTTCACTCAGCCGGCCTTCCTTCACTTTGACCAGCCACTCCGGGTCCTGCAGCAGGGCCCGGCCTACGGCAATCAGTTCAAACTCCCGGTTGTTCATCCGCTCAACCAGTTCGTCGATACCGGCCTGTTCCACCGCCTCTTTCTTGCTGGCGAAGGTGCCACTGATGAAGTCCTCGGTCAGGCCGACACTGCCCACCGACATGGTCGGTTTGCCGGTCAGCTTCTGGGTCCAGCCGGCCAGGTTCAGGTTGGAACCTTCAAATTCCGGCTCCCAGAATCGACGGGTGGAAGCGTGGAAGATGTCCACGCCGGCTTCCACCAGCGGCTTCAGGAAGGCGTCCAGCTCGTCCGGGCTGTTCACCAGACGGGCCTCGTAGTCCTGCTGCTTCCACTGGGAGAAACGCAGCATGATCGGGAAGTCCGGCCCGACCTGATGACGTACCGCCTCAACGATTTCGACCACGAAGCGCAGACGGTTTTCCATGCTACCGCCGTATTCGTCGTCACGCTGGTTGGTGCCTTCCCACAGGAACTGGTCCAGCAGGTAGCCGTGGGCACCGTGAATCTCGACACCGTCAAAGCCAATGGCCTTGGCGTCCTGAGCGGCGTCGGCAAACGCTTTGATCACATCATCGATGTCGTCCTTGGTCATCGCCTTGCCATTTGGCTTGCCTGGAGCAAACAGGCCGGACGGGCTGTAACCAGGCACGGACGGATCCGGCTCGGTGCCTTCTTTACGCACCGCACCCACATGCCAGAGCTGGGGGAAAATCTTGCCGCCCGCGTCGTGCACCGCGTCGACCACCTTCTTCCAGCCGGCCAGCGCTTCATCGCCGTGAAACGCCGGTACATTCGGATAACCGTTGGCGCCGTCATGATTGACCGTGGTGCCTTCGGTGATCAGCAGACCAACCCCACCCTCGGCGCGGCGACGGTAATACTCCACCACTTCATCAGTAGGCACGCCACCGGGTGAAAAATTCCGGGTCATGGGCGCCATGGCCACACGGTTGCGGAGCTTCAGGTTCTGAATCTCAAACGGTTCGAACAGAGGACCCAGATTCATGCTCATCAAAAAAACTCCTTCATAAGGATTCAGGCTGTGGATGAGGGCTCGAAAACAAAGTAGCTACCTCATCAATTTGGTTTCTTAACGCAACCCTATTCAATTTGGTTTTAAAATGCAACCCTATTCGCTACACTGCCCTACATGGCCAGAAAACGTTTTGATGACTCCAATTGCTCCGTCGCCCGCGCCCTGAATGAGGTCGGTGACTGGTGGTCCCTGCTGATTGTGCTGCACGCCATGTACGGCACCCGCCGGTTCGTGGATTTTCAGCAGGAACTGGGCATCGCCAAGAACATTCTGTGTGATCGCCTGGCTCGCCTGGTGGATAACGAAGTACTGAAGAAGGTGGATGTGGGTGAGCATGGCTCACGCTTCGAATACCGCCTGACCGACAAGGGCCGGGATCTGTTCCCCGTGGTGATCGCGCTGCGCCAGTGGGGCGACAAGTGGAACCCGGCGCCGGACGAACAACCGCTCGACCTGCGCGATCGCACCAGCGGCCAGCCTATCGGCCCGGTACAGGTGCGGGATGCCCAGGGGCAGCCACTGTCCGTCCGGGACGTTTTCATTCCCGAAGAATCCCTGCCGGGAAACAAAAAGCGCCCGGCCTGATAATCCGTAAAAGCCCGCCAGCTAACGTTTTCTTGAGCCATATCAAGCCTCCGGACAAACCCCTCCTGTGGGCTGGCGAATCTTGCCCCAGATCAATTTCCCCTTCTGCCCTGGCCTTAACCTGAACCCATCACAAGATTTCAGGTTAAGGAGATAATCATGTCCCGCACATTCAAGCTCAGCGTACTTGCCGCCGGCCTTCTGGCTGCCGCCCCCATCGTGAACGCCTATGAGGCTGGCGATTTCATCGGTCGCGCCGGCGCTGCCACCGTGGATCCGGATTCATCCAGCAGCAACCTGCGAACCTCCCTGCCCGGGCTGGAGGTCGTTAACGGGGCTCAGGTCAGTGTCGATAAGGACACCCAGCTGGGGCTCACCCTCACCTACATGATGACCGACCAGATTGGTCTGGGCGTGCTGGCCGCAACGCCGTTCAAGCACGACATTAAAGGCGACGGCGCTGCCCTGAGCGGCACCGGCAAACTGGCCGAGACCAAGCATCTGCCGCCAACCGTTACCGTGCAGTTCTTCCCCATGCCCTCTGGCAGCAAGTTCCAGCCGTACGCTGGCCTCGGCGTGAACTACACCAACTTCTTTGAAGAGAAGACCACCCAGACACTGACCGATACCCTGGATGGTGCGGCGCAGGCGGTGCTGGGAACGCCAGCCGGCACCGTCGACCGGACAGATATCAAGCTGGACGACAGTTTCGGCCTGGCCGGCGAACTGGGCTTCGACTACCTGATCACCGACAACCTGGGAGTCAACGCGACCGTCTGGTGGATTGATATCGACACCGACGCCGATATCGGTGTTTACGCCGCCGACGGCAGCAAAATCACCACCGGTAAGCTGGACGTCGAGATCGACCCCTGGGTTTACATGGTGGGTCTGACCTACAAGTTTTAAGTCTGTACCGTCCGGCCGGCTGACCGGGGGGTGCAAGCAAGCCGACGGTACACTCCCCTCGCGGGGCCTTGATGGCCCCGCTTTTTTAATCCGACACAAACAAAAAGGCGGAGCATGTGCTCCGCCTTTTTGGCTTTCCTTTATGGCAGGTCAGGCACTGGCGCGCTGACTGCGGCCACGCTGGCCGCCACCGCCATTTCCATTACCATTACCACTGCGCCCGCCGGGCTTGGCACCAAAGCTGCGCGGTTTGCCATTACCGCCGCCCGGGCGCTTGCGCGCCTTGCTCGGATCGGCCTTGGCCTTCGGCTTGAGCGGCAGGTTGTTGGTCGGTTCAAAACCGTCCACCACCGTACGCGGCAACTGCTTCTTGATCAGCTTTTCGATACCCGCCAGCAATTTGCCTTCGTCAGCACTCACCAGTGACAGGGCGTGGCCGCTCTCGCCGGCACGACCGGTCCGACCGATACGGTGCACGTAGTCTTCCGGCACATTGGGCAGTTCAAAATTCACTACCTGCGGCAACTGCTTGATGTCCAGGCCCCGGGCAGCGATGTCGGTGGCCACCAGGACACGAATATCCCCTTGCTTGAATTCATTCAGGGCCCGGGTACGTGCGCCCTGGGACTTGTTGCCGTGAATCGCTGCGGCGGTGATGCCATCGCGCTCCAGCTTCTGGGTCAGGCGGTTGGCACCGTGCTTGGTGCGGGTGAATACCAGTACCTGTTCCCAGCTGTGATCGCGAACCAGCTTGCTCAGAAGTGCCGTTTTCTGGCTCTGATCCACAGGGTAAACCGACTGCTTCACCCGCTCTGCAGTGGTGTTGCGAGCGGCCACTTCCACTTGCACGGGGTTATCCAGCAGGCCCTGCGCCAGTGAGCGAATCTCGTTCGAAAAAGTGGCGGAGAACAGCAGGTTCTGACGTTTTTCAGGCAACAGCGCGAGAATCTTGCGGATGTCGCGGATAAAGCCCATGTCCAGCATCCGGTCGGCTTCGTCCAGCACCAGCACTTCCACCTCGTTCAGGCGAACGGCGTTCTGCTGGTACAGATCCATCAAACGTCCCGGCGTTGCCACCAGAACGTCCAGACCCTTGCGCAGCTTCATCATCTGCGGATTGATTTTTACCCCGCCAAACACCACGGCGGAACGGGTGGGCAGGTACGCACTGTAGCGGGCTACGTTGTCGTGTACCTGAGCCGCCAGTTCGCGGGTCGGTGCGAGGATCAGGGCACGAGGCCCCTTGCCGGTGCGTGGCTTTTCCGACAGGCGCTGCAGCAGCGGCAGGGTAAAGCCGGCGGTTTTGCCGGTTCCTGTCTGTGCGGCGGCCATAACATCCTTGCCGGACAGCACCGCGGGAATCGCCTTGGCCTGGATGGGGGACGGGGTTTCGTAACCCTGCTCGGAAGTGGCACGTACCAGCTGCTCGGACAAGCCGAGTGAAGAAAAACTCATATAAGATCAACTCTTGATTATTCTGCCTCCACGAACGCCGGGACCGGTGAATGCGGGCAGATGCCATGATGATTCATGGAAAAAAGACGACTACGGTCACGCGCCGTTCAACGGGGTGACGTCCTCTGACAGGTCGTATGGAGGTTCGCATGGCGGTCATTCGCCAAAAACTGCGGAATCCCTAGAGGCAGGATGCAGGCACACTAACAGAGCACTGGGGAATAAGCTATAGGTGTTTTTATTCACCCCAGCGCTAAAGAAACCAAATGGCGGCCAGATTCAGTAAATGCTGGGCGCGCCTTCGGGGCGGGTTTTGAAGCGTTTGTGCAGCCACAGGTACTGGTCTGGCAACTCCCGAATGGTGCTCTCGATAAAGCCGTTCCAGGTTTTCGCATCCTGTTTCGGATCGTCACCAAACCCTTCCTGAATGGGCGAAAACTCGACCCGGTAGCCACCATCGGGCAGCCTAAGATGACTCACACAGATAATCGCCGCTCCGGATTCCCGGGCGATGTAACTGGGGGTGGTAATGCACCCGGCCTGAATCCCGAAGAAAGGTGCAAATACTTCGGTCTTGCGACCAAAATCCTGGTCACACGCATACCAGACCTGCCCCCCCTCTTTCAGGAACTCCATCATCGGGCGCAGCTCGCGCTTGGTAAACGGGCGAATGTTGAAATGGCGACGCCGGCCCCGCTCGATCATCCGGTCAATCACCGGATTGTTGTTCGGGCGATACATATAGCCGGGCTTATCCAGGTTGCTGGCAACCAGCGGAAGGGCAAAATCAAAGATGCTGTAATGGCCACCAATCAGCAGCACCCCCCGGCCCTGCTTCCTGGCCTCTTCCAGGTGCTCCCGACCCAGAACGATCTCGCTTTCGCAGTAGGGAGCGACATCCCGCCACCAGGCGTGGGTGCTTTCCAGCATACCGCGGGTTGACGCAACGAACGTATCTTCAACCAGCCGCTTCCGGGCAGCGTCATCCAGTTCTGGCAGGCAGGCCTTCAGGTTGGCATCCACGACCCTGGCCCTGGATTTCAGTTTGCGCGCCAGTTTACGCCCCAGCCAGTCACCGAAACGTTGCTTGGTCGCCATCGGCAATAAGGACACCAACCAGAGGATGAAAACCGTGATCCAGGCCCCCAGAAAGGCCGGATGCCATAAAGGACGCTTTGAATTCTTTCGACGTGAAGCCATACCACCATCACCTTTTACCGTAAGAAAAACCGGTCATCCCCGAGCTCCGGAGGACGCCAATCGGTTCGAGAGCTGCGCAGCCTGCCACAGTCACTCGCGGTTTGGTGTAAAATTTTGCAGCAACGCCCGGCCGGGCGCGGTTGCCTCAAGCGTCGAATCAGCGCGTGGCCATACTGGCAAAATTATCCAGGGCAGCTTCCACTTTCGCCAGAACCTCATCACAGCCTTCGATTCCGTGGCGCGCCTTCAGATAGGCCGGATCATTGTACCCAAGCCAGACCTGCCCCTCGTTATCCTCCCAGATCAGCGCCTTCTGGGGCAGATCCACCGCCACGCTCTGGGCACACTGCATCAGGGGCGTCCCCACTTTCGGGTTGCCGAAAATCACCACCTCGGTGGGTCGCAACTCGGCGCCCACCGATCCGGCGCCAGCGGCGTGATCGATCCGGTTCATGACCATCATGCCTTTGTCCTGCAGGGCAGCAACCAGCCTTTCCGTGGTGTCCGATACGCTGTGGTTACTTTTGACCGCAATCAGGCCATCAGCCGCCTGCGCCAGACCAGACAACAGTAGCGCGGAAACCACGAACACCAGCTTCCTTAACAGAGTCATTGTCACCATCCTTTATCCGGGAATAGACCAACAATACTAGACCACCAGATCCGTCCATGATCCCTGGCACTGGCTTCCGTTGATACTCTATGCTCAGTCACTCATGACCGCCCGTCACTCACCGGTGCCGGTGTAATGGCTGATTGGCGATTCGCTGCTACATTTATTAGATAGCCAACAACTGAACAGCTGGATGTTCGCTGGCCGTTTCAGGACAGGCTGCAAATCTTATTGACCATCAACGCAGCAGGTTCCTAAATGACCGATCCCAAAACATTATCCACCGCCTTGCTTGCGATTGGCCTGAGCTTTCCGGCGGTTGCCGCCGAACCCGATCTGAATCCTCAGAACGATGTGTATTTCGGCAATTTCCACATTCACTCAAGCTGGTCTTTCGACGCGTACATCAATGGCGCCGCCACCGGCCCGGATGGTGCCTACCGGTGGGCCAAGGGTGAGGAAATCCCCGGGGGTGGTGATGGCACGCCTCTGAAAATCAAAGTTCCCCTGGACTGGTACATCGTGGCGGACCACGCCGAATACCTCGGCGCCCTGCCGATGATGGCCGATGAAGACAGCCCCGCCAGCAAGCATCCACTGGCGGACGCCATTACCGGGGATGATCCCAAGGCCTCGTTCGACGCCTACACCGAAATACTCGATGGCATCTCTAACCGGAACAAGGATCCGATCCTGGGCAGCGACGAAATCAGCACCGATATTTGGTCAAAGGTGATCAAGAACGCGGACAAGCACTACGAACCCGGCAAGTTCACCACCTTTGTCGGGTTTGAATGGACCTCCAACCCCAGTTGGCAGAATCTGCATCGGATCGTGTTCTTCAAAGGCTCGGAAAACCTGCCCGACAAGCCACTGTCGGCGGTCGACACCGATGTGCCCGAAGAGCTCTGGGCGTGGATGAACCAGCAGCGGGAAAACGGAGCCGAAGTACTCGCGGTACCCCACAATGGTAACGCCAGTAATGGCCTGATGTTCCCGACGGAACAGTCATACGGTGGCAGTGCCCTGACCGAAGACTATGCCGAAAACCGGATGCGGAATGAGCCGGTGTATGAGATCACCCAGATCAAGGGCACCTCGGAAACCCATCCGAAACTCTCACCGAACGATGAGTTTGGCGGTTTTGAGCTTTGGGATTACACCCTCGCTTCAACCGCAACCCCACCTGAGAAGAAAAAGGGCGGTTACATGCGTGAAGCGCTGATCCGGGGCCTGAAACTGGAAGCCGAAGGCAACGGCAATCCGTTCAAATACGGTTTCATCGGTGACTCGGACACCCACAACTCGGCCGCGACCATTGAAGAGGACAACTACTCCGGCAAATTCGGTTTCGAAAACGACCCCAAACACCGCCTTGAAGGCCCGCCCGGAGTCAGTGAAGCCGCTGCCAAGCAGGTTCGGCAATTCAGCAGTGGCGGTGTCGCCGGTGTCTGGGCCGGAGCTAACACTCGCGAGGAGATTTTTGAGGCAATTGCCCGAAAGGAAACCTACGCCACATCGGGCCCGCGCCTGAAGGTAAGGTTCTTTGGCGGGTTTGATTACGGCGAAAACAGCCTCGAAGACAGCGACTGGTTAAAAGCGGCCTACGACAAGGGCGTGCCTATGGGCGGCGACCTGACGGCAGCACCCGATGGCAAAGCCCCCAGTTTCCTGATCCACGCCATGAAAGAGGCCAACGGCGCCAATCTGGATCGCATTCAGATCATCAAGGGCTGGCTGGATGAGAACGGCGAACCCCAGGAGAAAATCTACGATGTGGCGCTGTCCGACGGACGCAAGGCCGCCGAGGATGGCGATGTTCCTCCGGTGGGTAACACCGTCAACACCAGGGACGCCACCTATACCAACGACATTGGCGATGCCCAATTAGCGACCGTATGGACGGACCCGGATTTCCAGGCCGATCAACGGGCGGTTTACTACGCCCGCGTGCTGCAAATACCTACGCCGCGCTGGTCGTTGTATGACGCGGTGAAACTCGGGGTCGAACCGCCGAAGGATCTTCCGACCTCGATACAGGAACGGGCATGGACCAGCCCGATCTGGTACACACCGTGATCAGCCCTTGAAGCCCTTGCCCAGAATATAAACTTCCCGGGAGCGGGCGCGGGAGGAGTCCGGCTTGCGCACCACCACCTTGTCGAACGCGGCGCGTACGGATTTCAGGTACTCGTCGTAGCCCTCGCCCTGAAACACTTTGGCCAGGAAGTCGCCTTTCGGCTTGAGCACCTGGCAGGCCATATCCAGCGCCAGTTCCACCAGATACATGGAGGACGCCTGGTCCGCCACGGCGATGCCGCTGATGTTCGGCGCCATGTCCGAGATCACCACATCCACCGGGGTATCACCGAGGGTCGCCATGATCTCATCAAACACCTCGTTCTCGGTGAAATCGCCCTGGATGAACTCCACGCCGGCAATCGGGTCCATCGGCAGGATGTCCGAAGCGATGACCCGGCCCTTGTGCCCAACCAGGTCGGCCGCCACCTGGGACCAGCCGCCAGGCGCCGAACCCAGGTCCATCACCACCATGTTGGGACGAATCAGGCGATCCTTCTTGCTGATTTCCAGAAGCTTGTAGCTGGCTCGGGAACGATAACCATCCAGCTGCGCCTGTTTCACGAAGGGATCGTTGACGTGCTCTTCAAGCCAGCGGTTGCTACTTTTTGATCGGGCCATAGGGATTCTTCAAACCGGAGGAGGACAGTCTCTTATTGTACGTGTCGCCTCCGTGCCCGGCAAAACCCTGACAGCCGCCCCGGTCCCACGTACAATCAACCCGTCGTACCGCCAGCCTGACCTGCCGGAGCCCCCACGAGACACACAGGCCATCACCGTGAAACTGAATGACATCCGGAAACTGCACCAGAAAAAATACCGCAATGCGTTCAAACATTATCTGGTGGAGGGTGAACATCTGGTTCAGGAACTGCAGAAGGCGGCAGTACACCAGCCAGCGCTGCGCAACGCCGAACTCTACGTGACAGATGCCTACGAACACTGGCAAAGCCCGTTTACCACACACGTCGTCGGCGAGCGCCAGATGGCGCAACTGGCCGATACCCAGCATCCCCAGGGGATTCTGGCGGTGGTGCCCATCCCCGACGGGAATCAGGAAATAAGCCCGGTTGACGGGGAACGGGCAATTTACCTGTATGAAGTTCAGGACCCGGGCAACCTGGGTACCATTCTGCGCACCCTTGCCTGGTTCGGGGGCTTCCGCTGCCTGCTCAGCCCCGGCAGTGTTGATCCGTACAATCCCAAGGTGGTACGGGCAAGCATGGGCGCCCTCTTCCACCTGCCTCTGGAAACCGACGTACCTCTGGACATCCTGGCCAGACGGTACAGCAACATTGCCAGTCTCGACCTGAACGGCAAACAGCTGACCAGCGACGGGTTTCACCGGCACGATTGCTACCTGTTCGGTAATGAAGCCCGGGGTGTACCACGACAGGCACTGGAAAAGCTCGGAACAA
This sequence comes from Marinobacter sp. F4216, assembly GCF_019931195.1. Lineage (GTDB taxonomy): Bacteria > Pseudomonadota > Gammaproteobacteria > Pseudomonadales > Oleiphilaceae > Marinobacter > Marinobacter suaedae. The sequence goes on from NZ_JAIOUO010000005.1 coordinate 37,506, forward strand.
CGGCCTACACCATCGAGGGACGCGGCGATATTGAATCCCTGAACCTGGCCACCTCGGTCAACATCTGCGCCTACGAACTGGTCCGGAAACCGTCAGACTGATCAGGTTGAGCCCTCCCGGCAGTCAATGTGGCAGATTTTGTCATTGCCAGTAGCTTGCTCATTGAAGACGATGGTGGCCCGATGTCGCCAATCCGGAATACGCCTGCATGGAATCCTATCTTCAGAGCACCACCTTCTTTGACTACCAGCACCCGGCCATCCGTGACTGGATGGAAAAGCAGCTTGCTGGCGTGCCAGAAGACCCCATTGAGCGGATCAAGACCCTGTACCTGGCGGTGCGGGACGGCATCACTTATAACCCCTACGTGTTCAAGACTGACCCGGTCACGCTCACGGCCAGTTACGCTCTGACCTCGGGCGAAACCTACTGCATCCCGAAGGCGGTATTACTTGGGGCTGCCGCCCGTGCCCTGGGCATCCCCAGCCGCCTGGCCCTGGCAGATGTGCGCAACCACCTGTCGAGCCCGAAGCTGATCGAGTACCTGCAATCTGATGTGTTCTGCATGCACGGGTTTATCGAGCTGTACCTGAACGGGCGGTGGGTGAAAGCCACGCCGGCCTTTAACCGGTCACTGTGCGAACTGATGAACGTGGAACCACTGGCCTTTGACGGGGTGAACGATTCGGTGTTTCAGGAATACACCGAATCCGGTCAGGCTCATATGGAATATGTGAGGGATCACGGGGTGTTCGGGGATGTGCCACACGAGTTCATAGTGGCTGGCGTACAGGCGGCTTACCCTCACCTGTTCGAGAGTCGCCAGCTCATTGCTGCCGGGCCTCGCACCCTGGCATCGGAAGTCGGCTGATCAGCCTCCAACGGGCTCCGGCTCGGCGCGGGTGACCTGCACATCTTTCGCACCACTGCCGGCCAGGGCATCTGTGAAGGCATCCAGCAATTGATCGGCACTGTTCAAGGCGCTGGCCTGCTCGGGATGATGCACCCGGCTGAACCGGCGGAAATCCACCGCCTGCCAGTTATCCGGATTCAGCAGGCGTTGCACCTGCGCCACATTCTCACGGGTCACTGCGTGCAACCTGTACTGCAGCACCGAGTCCTCGGGCTGACTCGCAAAATCCTGGCCGTGGTGATAATCGTGCAACAACACCATCAGTAACCCGCCGGCCATAAAGTGGCGCCCCAGGCTCACGGCCATTTCGCCACGCTCGATGGCATCCAGCGCCCTGGGCTCCCAGTCAACGCCACCGACCAGTATGTCCTTACCGGGCACCAGGCCAACCTGTTTCACCGCATCCAGGGCTCCCAGCGCCATTCCGTCGCTGGCGCTCCAGACCGACCGGGTATCGGGATAACGCTTTAGCAGGATGCCGGTCTTGTACGCCGCTGCATCGCCGTTCCAGTCCGCGGAGACCAGTTGGGCAAGGTCAATACCCTGGCCATCGGCCGCGGCTATGAGGCCCTGGCTGCGATCCTTGGAGGCGGACGAGTCGAGCGTACCGCCGAGGGCAATCATCGGGACCGGCTGGTCCGATTGCACGATACCCTGCTGACGAACCTGTTGCTCCAGGAACCGGGTCAGCATCTCCCCAGCAGCGACGTTGTCCGCACTGAGGTGACCCAGCCAGCCAAGCATGCTATCCCGGGGCGAACCCACCGCCGCTCTGGTGTATTCCGGCACCTGTGTATTGAAGGTAAAGACCTTGACGCCCACAGCGTTGGCCAGGCTCAGCATCTGGGTCGTTACATTTTCCTTGCACATAAACACCAGATAATCCGGTTTTTCGGGCCGGTTCAAAACCTTCCTGGCCAGTTTCAGGTAACTAAACCGGTGCTCTTCCTCATCAACCAGCACTTCCAGGTCCATCTCCAGATCAGTGGCAACGGCGGTCATGAATCCGGACACCAGGTTCCAGAAACGGGAGTCATCAGGGGAAAGGAAAATGACGTTCGGTCGGGTACCGCTTGCCGAAGCCAGAAACGAATAGCAAAACAGCACTGCCAGCAGGGTCGAGCGAGTAACAATCGTCAATACAGGCACCCAGAACTCCTGGTCAATGGCTTAGGAAGCGCAATAACTTACTGCAATAGCAGGGTGCCAACAAGCAAAGGGGGCCAGTATTGGCCCCCTCTTCAGGTTCAACGCCCGGGCAACATCAGGCCGCCTGGACATCCTCCTCGTCATCCTGAGCGGAATTCCGGATCAGGAAGTCAAAGGCACTCAGGGCGGCCTTGGAGCCTTCCCCCATGGAGATCACGATCTGCTTGTAGGGTACCGTGGTCGCGTCACCTGCTGCGAACACACCCGGAATGGACGTTTCGTTCCGATCGTTCACCACGATTTCTCCGTGCTGGCTCAGCTCAATGTCGCCTTTCAGCCACTCGGTGTTGGGCACCAGGCCAATCTGAACAAACACACCCTCGAGAGCAACGTGGTGGTTATCACCGGTGTTGCGATCGGTGTAGCTCAGGCCATTGACCTTGCCGTTCTCACCGGTGATTTCGGTGGTCTGGCCGGACGTAATGATTTCCACGTTCTTCAGGCTGCGCAGTTTCTTCTGCAGTACGTCGTCTGCACGCATCTCGGCACCGAATTCGATCAGCGTCACGTGGCCGACAATCCCGGCCAGATCGATGGCCGCTTCCACGCCGGAGTTACCGCCACCGATGACCGCGACACGCTTGCCCTTGAACAGCGGGCCGTCACAGTGCGGGCAGTAGGCGACGCCCTTGTTACGGTACTCGTCCTCACCCGGAACACCCAGCTGGCGCCAGCGGGCGCCGGTGGACAGGACAAGGGTCCGCGCTTTCAGGGATGCGCCATTGGCCAGGCGCACTTCATGCAGGCCGCCAGTCCGGGCAGCAGGAATCAGCTTTTCTGCCCGCTGCATGTTCATGATGTCGACATCGTACTCATTGACGTGCTGCTCCATGGCAGCCACCAGCTTGGGACCCTCGGTGTAGGGCACGGAAATCAGGTTCTCGATACCCATGGTGTCGGCCACCTGGCCACCAAAGCGCTCTGCTGCAATACCGGTAGAAATGCCTTTGCGGGAGGCGTAGATAGCGGCCGCAGAACCGGCCGGCCCACCACCGATGACCAGCACCTCGAACGGATCTTTCTGGTTCAGCTTCTCAGCCTCTTTCTCGTCCGACTTGGTGTCCAGTCTGGCGACGATTTCTTCCAGGGTCATCCGACCGGAGCCCCAGGCTTCACCGTTCAGGTAAACGCTGGGCACCGCCATCACCTCGCGCTGTTCCACTTCGTCCTGGAACAGGGCGCCATCGATGGAGGTGTGTTTGATGTTCGGGTTCAGCACACTCATCAGGTTGAGGGCCTGTACCACGTCCGGGCAGTTCTGGCACGACAGGGAGAAGTAGGTCTCAAACTCGAAAGCGCCTTCCAGCGCCTGAACCCGTTCAATGACGTCCTGGGACACCTTGGGGGGGTGACCACCCACCTGCAGCAGAGCCAGCACCAGCGACGTGAACTCGTGGCCCATGGGAATACCGGCAAACCGAACACCAATGTCCGTGCCGACCCGGTTGATGGAGAAGGATGGCCGACGGACGGTGTCGCTGTCCTCGGTCCGCAGGCTGATTTTATCGGACATCGCCGCCAGTTCTTCCAGCAGGCCCTTCAGTTCCTGGGACTTGGCGCCATCGTCATAGGCCGCCACCAGCTCGATCGGCTGCTGCAGTTTTTCCATGTAGGCGTTCAGCTGTGCCTTGATGTTCGCGTCCAACATACGGTTAGTGCTCCCCTACTCGATGCGTTAGATACTTTCGTTGTTAACGGAAACTGTTAATAACAACGGGTTTGAACTTGAACGTAACGATAAGGGTGCGCCACCTTCGGCTCAAATTGATTGACCTTAATAGATTGATAGGCGCCTGCTATTCAAACACCATAGATTTCATTAATGAACAGGCGAAGATCCCGGCGCCGATAGGACGAATAGCGCATATCAGGGTGTCAGAGCATTCCATTATGATGAGAGGAGGTAACTCATTCGCACAGCCTCTGCGATAATCAGGTAAAACCATTCATGTTTCTAGACCGCTTTCACTCCGTTCAAAATGGATTCGTTCGGATTACTCCTGTGCAAGCCAGCCAGTTTGCCAAGGAAATTGCCGGGGACTTCAACCCGATTCACGACCCCGATGCCCGCCGTTTCTGCGTACCCGGCGACCTTCTGTTCGCGCTGGTACTCTCGCGCTTTGGCCTGTCGGAGCGGATGAGTTTCTGCTTCAAGGCCCTGCTGAGCAAAGACGTGGGTCTGGCGTTTCATACCCCCTCGGAGGAACGGATTGAAGTGGCGGACGCCAGCGGAAAGGTTTACCTGGAGGTAGACCGAAGCGGCGACACAGTTCGGGATCCTGCGGTGATTGAAGATTTTACCCGCTGTTATGTGTCGGCATCGGGCAAGAACTTTCCCCATACGCTTCAGCCGCTGATGGAATCCAAGGGCGTGATGTTCAACCCGGAACGGCCCATGGTGATGTACGAGAGCATGAGTTTGGCACTGGACAGCCTGGCCATCACATCACCGGATCTGGAACTGGAGAGCGCGGACCTGCAGGACCATGGCAAACGTGGCCAGGTGTTTCTGAATTACCGGCTGCTGTCCGGCGGACAGGTCGAGGGGGAGGTCACCAAGAGTCTGGTGCTGAGCGGACTTCGCCCCTACAACGCCGATGACATGGCCAAGGTGCTCGACCATTTCTACCAGCTCAAGGCAAGAGGCGTGGATTACGGCAGTACTGTCTGATGTACCATAGCTTTACCAAGACCAGACATCCCATTTCCATAGCGAAAAACGGAGAACCCATTCATGACGATTCAGGTAGGCGACAAGGTCCCGGATATTGAACTTCGGGTTATGAGCAATGATGGCCCACAGGCGGTGCGCACAGGCGAACTGATGGCTGGCAAGAAGGTGGTCCTGTTTGCGGTCCCCGGCGCCTTCACCCCTACGTGCTCGGCGGCACACCTGCCCGGTTTTGTGGTGGACGCGGACAAGATCAAGGCCAAAGGCGTCGACAGCATCATCTGTACGTCCGTGAACGATGCCTTTGTGATGGACGCCTGGGGCAAGGCTCACAATGCCGATCACATCGTGATGCTGGCCGATGGCCTGGGCGAATTTGCGGCTGCGCTCGGCCTGACCCAGGACCGAACCGCCGGGCAAATGGGCATCCGTAGCCAGCGTTATGCCATGGTGATCGACGATGGCGTCGTCTCGCTGTTGAACATCGATGAAAAAGGGCTGGAAACCACCAGTTCGGAGGCCATTCTGGCGGCGCTCTGAACGGGTCTTATCCCGGCCGATTTTCACAGGCCGAGAAACAACAAACCCCGGCACAAGCCGGGGTTTGTTTTTGGCGCAGGGCCCGCCTCGCGGGCCCTTGTCCAGGGTAGTCCGGGTTACGGCTACCTTAGATCTTGCCAACCAGGTCCAAAGACGGAGCCAGAGTCTCTTCGCCTTCTTTCCACTTGGCCGGGCACACTTCACCCGGATTGTTGCGAACGTACTGAGCGGCCTTGATCTTGCGGACCAGGTCGTCTGCGTCACGGCCGATGCCTTCAGCAGTGATTTCCATAGCCTGGATAACGCCGTCCGGGTCGATCACGAAAGTCGCACGATCGGCCAGGCCCTGGCCTTCACGCATCACACCGAAGTTGTTGGTGATGGTGCCGGTCTGGTCGCCAACCATGTAGTAGTTGATCTTGCCAATGGTTTCGGAAGTGTCGTGCCACGCCTTGTGGGTGAAGTGGGTGTCGGTAGACACGGAGAATACTTCAACGCCCATCTTCTGCAGCTCTTCGTACTTGTCTGCAACGTCGCCCAGTTCGGTCGGGCAAACGAAAGTGAAGTCAGCCGGGTAGAAGAAGAATACAGCCCACTTGCCTTTCACGTCTGCTTCAGAGATCTCTACGAACTCGCCCTGTTTGAAAGCGGTTGCATTGAACGGCTTGATCTCGCTGTTGATGATGCCCATTAAGAACACTCCTTTCTAAAAAGGTGGATGTATATATGAATTAACGACGCCTAGATTACGGATCCGGGCCGTCATGATGAAATTGATAATTCCCAAACCAAAGATAGGCATTGGCTATTTTGATCCGTGGACACGAAAACTCCCCACTATAGCCGGCAGTAAGTCTTTGTTCTTTCTACCGACGTGTTCCTTAATGGAGACGGAATCCGCCACTTCAACAGGCTGGGCGGTATTCATGATCTATTCTTAATGCTCTGCCGGGAGGACAGGGCTTATGAAACATTGCCTGTATCTGTTTTTCTTCCTCGCGCTGGCCGGTTGTGGTGGAGGTGGAGGTTCAGGTAACGGTTCCGGATCAGGTGGTCTGAACGGACGTCCGGCCAACGCCGAGTGTGTGGCTTTCTCTCCATCCGCCGATGTCCGGCTGACCCCCGTTGCCGGGGACCTGTCCTTCAGCGCCCCGCTGCTGATGCTGCAGCACCCCTCCCTGGACAATATCTTCTATGTGGTGCAGCAGGGCGGCATCGTTTACCGCCTTGATACCGGCGCCAATACCCGCAGCGAACTGGTGGATCTGTCCGAGGTGTACCCACTCGCCAACTGCGAGGAATGCGGCCTGCTGGGCATGGCCTTTGACCCCGATTTTGCCAGCAATGGTTTTGTCTACCTGTCGTTCACAGAACAACGGGGTGGCATCACCTCCCACGTCGCGCGCTTCGAATCCCTCGATAACGGCCGTAGCCTGCGCCAGAGTGCCGCCGGCGGCCTGCTTCGGACTAATCTGCTGGAGCAGTCACAGCCCTTTGCCAACCACAATGGCGGGCATATTGCCTTCGGGCCCGACGGGCTGCTGTACATCGGCCTCGGCGACGGCGGCTCCGCCGATGACCCCGGTAACCGGGCCCAGAGCCTGTCTACCCGGCTGGGCAAAATCCTGCGCATCCGGCCTGACGGAACCCCGGCGAACAACGGCGTTTCCGGTTCCGTGCCGGAGATCTACGCCTACGGCCTGCGCAACCCCTGGCGCTGGAGCTTTGACCGTGCCACCGGCGACCTGTGGGCCGGAGACGTGGGCGAAACCCGATTCGAGGAAATCAATCGCATCACCCTCGGCGGAAACTATGGCTGGCGCTGCTATGAAGGTTTCGAGCGAACCAGCAACAGTTGCAGCACCACCGGCCCGTTCACCGACCCCGTCGCCGCCTACGGGCGCGGGGACGGGGTATCCGTTACCGGCGGCTATGTGTACCGGGGCAGTACCATGCCCGCCCTCCGTGGCAGCTACCTGTTTTCCGACTTCGGGACCGGCACCCTGTGGGCGCTGGACCCGCAGGGTGATGGCAGTTATCAGCGCCGCACTCTGCTGGAAACCGGCTACAACGTGGCCTCCTTTGCCGAGGACCGTGACGGCGAACTGTATCTGGTGACCTTTCAGGGGCTGTTCCGGATCGATCCGGTACTGGAGGAGACCGAGCTGCCTCAGCGACTGTCAGATACCGGGTGCGTCCAGAGCAACGATCCAACGCAACCCGCTGACGGGCTGATTCCCTACACCGTCATCGAACCCTTCTGGTCCGACGGGGCCGACAAGACCCGCTACTTCGGCCTGCCCGACCGAACCACCATCGAGGTGGACGCCAGCGGTGATTTCCGGTTTCCCCGGGGCACCGTACTGGTCAAGAATTTCACCCTGGATCAGCGCCTGATCGAAACCCGGCTTTACCTGCATAATGTTGATGGCAGCTGGTCCGGCTACAGCTATCAGTGGAACGACACCGGATCGGACGCCACCCTGGTGACCGGCGGCCGGGATGTGGATGTCGGTGGCCAGATCTGGCACTACCCCTCCGCGGGCGAATGCGCCCTGTGCCACACCTCGGCGGCCGGCAACAGCCTGGGGCTGGAAGTGGCGCAGCTGAACCGGAATTTCACCTACCCGCAGACCGGCCGAACCGCCAATCAGCTAAACACGTTCGCCGCCATCGGCCTGCTGGAAAATACTCCGACCTCCGCCCAGCGCCAGACCACACTGACCCGCAGCACCGATACCGAGGCCTCGCTGGACGCCCGGGCCCGAAGCTACCTACACACCAACTGCAGCCATTGTCACCGGCCCGGAGCCAGCACTCAGAGTGCCATGGATTGGCGCATCACCACCTCACTCAGTCAGACCGGCACCTGCGAAACCGAACCCCGTAATGGCAATCTGGGGCAGGCCGGTGCCGTGTTGCTGCGGCCCGGGGATGCGGAGAATTCGTTGCTTTACCTGAGGATGGTGGCTGAGCGGGAGGTGCGTATGCCACCGATCAGCGTGCACGTGGTGGATCGTCGGGGAGCCGAGCTGGTAGCCGACTGGATTAACCAGCTGGAGAGCTGTAATTGAACAAGTAGCGGTTCAGGCAGAAAAAAGGGGTTGGTCCTGAGGACCAACCCCTTTGGCGTCAGGCGCTCGAGTGCGCCTCGTCCACTTCGTCCACCTTGTGGAAGTCCAGAACCCGATCCTTCGGGGAGGAGTCGATGCTGAACACATCCCGGCTCTTGGTCGACAGGATGTAGGCAAAGCAGCTGAAGTACAGCGCTATGACCAGTGCGCCGACCCACTGTATCTGCAGGAACTCCAGCTTGAACAGCATGGTCAGCCCTGCCATGGCAATGAAGTTGAACAGCAGGTAGTTGAACTGGCCAAAGCGCTCGGCAGTCAGGTTCAGGTTGTCGGTGTACAGGCGGATCAACGAATCCAGGGAGTTGATCACCATCAGTACGCCCACACTGATCATCGCGATGTTGGTCAGCGCCATCACCTCAAGACCCTCTCGGTGATACTGGTACAGCACGGTGAACCAGACACCAATGGCGACGGACGGAATCACCAGCATGGCGATCAGCAGCTGCCAGGTACGAATACCGCTCACGAAACGGGCAGTGAACTGACCGATCATGATGCTCCAGGCGAACCACCAGAACAGGTAGAACTCGTGGTAGTCGTTGATTGGCAGAATGAACTGGTGAATGTTGGTGAAGTACTCGGTCAGCAGTCCCGCGGTGCCAAAGAACTCATCCGGTGAGCCTTGGCCAATCACGAACGCCCGCACCCACATGAAGCTGATGAGTGCAATGAACAGAATACTGGAGCCCACACTCAGGATACGGACGTACTTGAGTTTTGAGCTGGAGTAGACCGCCAGCGCAATGGACACAAACACGATGATGTAGAACGCGGGTACCACGCTTTCCCCATCACCCAGTTGCGGCAGGTACCAGGGCAGGTTCGCCAGCAACAGGTAGGCGGTGAACGCACAGGTCCCGATGATCACCACGTTGTTAATGATCTTGACCGGCGTAATCTCAAAGAACTTCACCCGCGGCTCGATGATCGCGAAATAGAAGCAGGTCAGGAAATAGAACCCCCATATCAGGAAGGCCCAGAACCCGAACTCGATGGCGAGCGGGTTGGCAAAGCCGTATTCCGGGTTCTCAGTCACGTTGGCGTAACCGGCAAACTCGGTCAGCGGGAACATGATCAGTCCCACATCCAGACCGGAAGTAAACAAAATGGCAATGAACGTGAAGGTGTGTACCGGTGTGACACCGATCACCTTCATGTTGCCCCATTTGAGCAGAATCACCGCGATGGCGGCGAAGGTAAAGATCATGCCTGCGGATAGCCAGAGCGTCATACCGGCACCCTCCACGTGGCGTTTTCAAGATAGTCGAACTGCATTTGCGTGTTCCTCCTCTACTTTTACTTTTTCGAATTTCGAATCGGACACAAACCCAAGACTTGCCTATCTGGCGCCCCAAGCGGTCGCAACCGCTGCGCTGATAGGGAAATCCTGAGGGCTTGCGACCCCGGGGTTCGACACCCCGGGGCTCGGGAAGACCTCAAGCATCCATTAATTAGCTGCTCGTTTGGCCTCGCCCGATCGTTGACGTGCCTGCCACTGGTCGTCCATGACGACGGGCGCATCGGAAGGTTTCAGCGGCTCCATACCGCGAATCAGGTCGGCTGCCCGCTCGGCCACCATAATGGTCGGCGAGTTAAGGTTGCCATTCGGTATCGTCGGGAAGATGGACGAATCCACCACCCGAAGATTCTGGATGCCGCGGACCCGGGTTTCCGGGTCTACTACGGCCATGTCATCGGTCCCCATCTTGCAGGAGCAGGATGGGTGATAAGCGCTTTCCACCGCCTGGCGAACGAACTTGTCGATCTGCTCGTCGGTAGTGATGTCCTCGCCTGGCTGGATCTCCGCTCCCCGGTACTCGTCCATCGCCGGCTGGTTGATGATTTCCCGGGTCAGGCGAACACAGTCGCGGAAGCCTTCCCGGTCGTCCTCGTGCTGCAGGTAATTAAAGAGGATGCGGGGATGGTCTTTCGGATCCGCTGATTTCACGTGCACAAAGCCACGACTCTTGGGCTTGTTGTGCCCGATATGCAGCTGGAAACCATCACCCTTGAACGCTTCCCGACCGTCGTAGCGCATGGCCGCCGGCAGGAAGTGGTATTGCAGGTCAGGCCATTCCACACCCGCCTTGGAGCGAATGAATCCACAGGACTCAAAGTGGTTGGTGGCACCCAGGCCGTCCTTCTTCAGAATCCAGCGCACGCCGATCTTGAGCTTGCTCCAGGGGTCCAGCTTTCGGTTCAGGGAGACCGGCTGTTTGCAGCGGAACTGGAAGTAGAACTCCAGGTGGTCCTGCAGGTTTTCGCCCACACCTGGCAGTTCGTGCTTCACTTCAATACCGGCCTTTTCCAGGACCTCGCGACTGCCGATACCCGACAGTTGCAGCAGGTGCGGTGAGCCGATGGAACCGGCGGACAGAATCACCTCGTCGTTGGCGTGGGCTTCGTGTACCTGGCCACCCACTTCGTAGCGGACGCCGGTGGCGGTTTTTCCGTCGAGCAACACCTGGTGCGCCAGCGCATGGGTTACCACCGTCAGGTTCGGGCGCTTCATGGCCGGGCGCAGATACGCATTGGCGGTAGACCAGCGGCGACCATGCATCACAGTCATGTGCATGGGGCCGAAGCCCTCCTGCTGGGCACCGTTGTAGTCCTCGGTCTCGAAGTAACCGGCATCCTTACCCGCCTCGATAAACGCCTTGTACAGCGGGTTTTGCATGTTGTTGCCGTTATTCACGCCCAGCGGGCCCTTGCCGCCCCGGTAGTCGTCGCCACCGAAGGCCCAGGTCTCGGCCTTTTTGAAGTACGGCAGAACGTGGCGGTAATCCCAGCCTTCGGCGCCTTCCTGCTGCCATTCATCGAAATCCCGGGCGTGTCCGCGCACATACACCATGCCGTTGATGGACGAGGAACCACCCAACACCTTGCCCCGCGGACAGTGCATACGGCGGTTGTCCAGATAGGGCTCCGGCTCGGTTTCGAACTGCCAGGCGTACTTCTTGGTATTCATAGGAATGGACAGCGCTGTTGGCATCTGGATAAAGATGCTCTTATCGCTGCCGCCGGTTTCCAGCAGCAGCACCGACTTCTTGCCGTCCTCGGTCAGGCGGTTGGCCAGCACACAGCCGGCCGAGCCCGCCCCTACCACAATGTAATCGTATTGGTTTTCTTTCATACCAGACCTCCCGGTTGGATCGCCCGTTTAGAACGGGGCGTCCAGATCCTCCATGCCGACATACACGGATTTGATCTGGGTGTAATGATCCAGGGTGACTCGGCCGTTCTCTCGACCAACGCCTGACAGCTTGTAGCCACCGACCGGCATTTCTGCCGGGGATGCGCCGTAGCTGTTGATCCAGCAGATACCGGCATCAATCTGATGAATCACCCGATGGGCACGACGAATATCGTTGGTGAAGACACCAGCAGCCAGACCCGTCTCGGTATCATTGGCGCGGGCAATCACTTCGTCTTCGTCGGAGAAGGTGAGCACGGACATCACCGGGCCAAAGATTTCCTCTTTGACGATGGTCATCTCGTCGGTGCAGTTGGTGAAGATGGTCGGCGCCACAAAATAGCCCCCTTCGGCCGATGCCGGAGCCAGGGTATGGCCGCCTTCTGCCAGGGTCGCGCCCTCGGCCTTTCCTTTGGCGATGTAGTCCAGCACCAAATCCCGGTGCTTAGCAGAGATGAGGGCCCCGTAGTTGGTGGCCGGATCCATTGGATCCCCCGGCTTGATGTTGTTGCGCGTACGTTCCAGCAGCCGGTCCATGAAACGTTGATAGATGCCTTCCTGAACAAATACGCGGGTGCCGTTGGTACAGATCTCTCCCTGGGTGTAGAAATTACCCACCATGGCAGCGGACACCGCGTTTTCCAGATCCGCATCATCAAAGATAATCAGCGGCGACTTACCGCCCAATTCCATAGTGACATCCTTGAGGGTGGAGGCCGCAGCGGCCATGACCTTCTTGCCGGTAGCGACTTCACCGGTGAAGGACACTTTCTCGATGTCCGGATGGTGGGTCAGCCACTGGCCGACCTCGGCCGCGCCGTGCACCACGTTGAATACGCCTGCGGGCACACCCGCTTCGACATAAATTTCCGCCAGCTTGATGGCGCCCATGGGGGTTTCTTCCGAAGGCTTGAAAATCAGTGCGTTACCAGCAGCCAGTGCCGGGCCGGACTTCCAGCAGGCAATCTGGATCGGGTAGTTCCAGGCACCGATGCCAGCACACACGCCCAGCGGCTCCCGACGGGTGTAGTAAAAATCACCACCCAGGTCCTGCTGGATACCCTCAACCGATGGCGCCAGACCGGCGAAATACTCGATCACGTCCGCCCCAGTGGCGACATCGACGGCCTCGGCTTCCTGCAAGGGCTTTCCGTTATCCCGGACTTCCACCGCCGCCAACTCATCGTTACGCTCGCGCAGTAACGCGACGGCCCTATTCAGAATCCGGCCACGCTCGATCGCCGGCATGGCAGACCACTCGGCAAAGCCCTGCTTGGCACTTTCGATGGCCGCTTGCTGGACGGACTCGTCCGCCACTTCCACTTCATAAATGACTTCGCCGGTACCCGGGTTCACCACGGGAAAGGTTTCACCGCTGGTGTTGGCCAGGAAACGACCGTGGACAAAGTTCTGGTAACGAGGGAGTGATTCAGACATAACGAGTGTCCTCGCGTTTACAAGTTCGTGTATTGGTCCAGCGCGTCTTTCACGAAACGCTTGCACAGTAGTTCGCCCGCCTCGAAGCTTTCTTCGGGGTCCAGGCTCAGGGCGCTGCGAAGCCAGAAGCCGTCAATCATGGCTGCGGTCTGACGCGCGACTGCGGTTGCCCGTTCCGGCTCAAGCACCTGCGCCAGTGAATAGCGCAGGTTGCTGTACAGCCGGGCATTGTTGATCTGCTGGAGGCGCTTCAGGCCGGGTTCATGCATGGACCGGGCCCAGAAGCTCAACCAGGTTTTGGCCGCCAGGGACGAGCGCTGAAATTCCGAAAAGTTCGCTTCGATAATGCAGTTCAGCCGCTGCTGTGGGGATCCATCCGCCCTGGCCATTCGCTCCCTCAATTCCCCACCCAGCTGATTGAGCATGTAGCGCAATGCCGCCTCAATCAGCCCCTGCTTGCCACCGAAATAGTGGCTGATAATGCCCGACGACATGCCAGCCCGTTTGCTGATGCTGACAATCGTGGTGTTCTGCATACCCAGTTCAGCGATGGACGCCATGGTGGCATCGATCAACTGCTGTCTGCGGGTGTCTTTGACTCCAGTCTTTGGCATTTCAACGTCGCCGTCGCTACTTCGCTTTTCGTTAATTGAACGTTCAATTAATAAAATGATAACGGGCTGTTGGTGTGATTTCAACCTTGATCACATTTTGATCATTTCGTCGCTCATTCGGGATTTCCGAAGAAACCTTCGGAATGGATCAGGGTTTTCGCCGGTAGTCGGGATCCGTCCAGCACCGGGGCAAGGCCTCACCAGACGGAAAACTTAGATCGGATTTATCATACATTTCAGGGTCCTGTGCCTCTTCACCGTAATGGAGACTGCCCTGGATCTGGGACTTGTGCGGGTCAAACAGACTCTGGGCGTCCAGCACCTCGATGAGATGCCCTGTTGATGTCTCTGCCACAAACATAGTGCCCTTCCTCAACCGTTATCGGACAAAAAATAACCAGCGGTTAACACAGCATAGACACTGCCAGCTCAACCGGACAGAAACGATCACCGGGAATCGGTCCCGGCCAGGGGTCCTCAAAAGATGCCTTAAAAACACCACAAAAACCGTTGAAAACCCTGCAAACAAAGCTTTTCAGATATTTTCCCGTTCTATTCGACAAAACGGGAACCATCGCCTAGTTTTTAACCGTCAAAACCGCTTAGCACAGGAGGCTAAGACCATGAAGAACCCCCTCCCCTTAGCTCTTGCTGTATCTTTGGCGGCCGTGTCCGGCACCGCGTTTGCGGGTAGCGACAGCGGCTTCTACGTGGGTGCGTCGGTGGGCCAGGCAAACCTGGAACTGAATGAATCGGACCCGGATTTTGGCTCCATTGATTTCGACGACGACGATACCGGCTACAAGATTTTCGGTGGGTATAACTTCGGTTTGATTCCACTGGTGGATCTGGCCGTTGAGGGTGCCTACGTGGATTTCGGCTCCTTCGGGGGCAGCGCAGGCCCGGTCAATGCCGATCTGGACGTGACTGCCTGGACTGGCGCTGGACTGGCCGGCATCAAATTGGGCCCGGTCGGTATATTCGGCAAGGTGGGCGCTGCGCTCTGGGATAGCGAGTTCAGCGGCGGCCTGGGCGACGACGATGGCACCGACCCGCTGTACGGCATCGGCGCCCGCTTTACCTTGTTTTCACTGCAGGTCCGGGCGGAATGGGAACGTTACGACCTGGACAATGCCGATATCGATTACTTCTCGGTTGGCGGTGCCTTCACCTTCTGAGGCCGGATGGATTGCATAGCCGGGCAGTGCTCAGGCACTGGCTGTCCCGGTGGTTTTCCACCCTCCAGTTCGTTCGTTTAACGACGCCCGCCGCCCAGCAACCCGCCAAGTAACCCCCGCAGAATCTGACGTCCCAGTTGGCTGCCCACCGATCGGGCTGCCGATTTCGCCATGGCTTCCACCACGCCCTGCCGACGCCCTGTGCCCCACAACACCTCGCTGAGCGGATTACTGTCCGGTTTTTTCTTTTCAGAAACGGATGCTTTGGCCTCTTCCGCCGCCTTCACTGCGGCCTCGGCGCGTGCGGCCAGAATTTCATGGGCCGATTCCCGGTTGATGGGCGTGTCGTACTTGGTTCCGACCGGACTTCGGCTCATGCTCGCAGCCCGCTCGTCCGCCGTCACCGGCCCCATCCGGCAGCGTGGCGGCGCAATCCGGGTTCGCTCGACCGGCATGGGAACCCCCTTGTCCTGCAAGGTGGACACAAGCGCCTCCCCCACTGCCAGCTCCGAGATAACGGATGCCACATCCAGTGCCGGGTTGTCCGGAAAGGTTTCCGCTGCCGTCTTTACAGCCTTCTGGTCCCGGGGCGTATAGGCCCGCAGTGCATGCTGAATCCGGTTTCCAAGCTGGCCCAGTACTTCCCCCGGCAGGTCGTCCGGGAACTGGGAACAGAAATAGATGCCCACACCTTTGGAGCGGATCAGCCGGACCACCTGCTCGATACGCTTGAGGAGCACCGGCGGGGCGTCATCAAACAGCAGGTGTGCCTCATCAAAGAACAACACCATGCGGGGCTTGTCCGGATCGCCCACTTCGGGGAGGTTTTCAAATAACTCGGACAGCAGCCAGAGCAGGAAACAGGAATACAGCCGGGGCTTGAGAATCAGCTGATCCGCCGCGAAGATATTGATCACCCCGCGCCCACTGAGATCGGTCCCCATCAGGTCGTTCAATACCAACGCCGGCTCGCCGAACAGGAGGTCACCACCCTCCCGCTCCAGGGTCAGCAGGTCACGCTGAATGGCGGCAATGGACTGGGGGCTGACCAGACCGTATTGCTCCGAAATCTCCTTGCGCAGCTCCGACACCAGGCCGAGCATGGCCCGGAGGTCTTCCAGATCCAGCAGCAACAGACCCTGATCGTCCGCCACCCGGAAGGTCACTTCCATCACACCGGTCTGGGTGTCATTCAGTTCCAGCAATCTGGATATCAGGGCCGGCCCCATCTCGCTGATGGTGGTGCGCACCGGATGCCCCTGCTGACCATACAGATCCCAGAACACCACCGGATTGGCTTCGGAGGCATAGCCCTCCACTCCAAGTTCGGCAGCCCTGGCCTGAAGCTTTTCACTGGCTGCCCCGGGTTGTGAGAGGCCGGCCACATCACCCTTTACGTCGGCAAGAAACACGGGCACCCCCATACGGGAAAAGCCTTCCGCCAGTACCATCATGGTCACGGTCTTGCCCGTACCCGTGGCACCCGCAATCAAGCCATGGCGGTTTCCGTAACGGCCCGACAGCCACACGGGCTGTTCGCCTTTTCCGACCAGTATCTGATTCACAGGGGTCTCCCTTCAGGGTTCAGTAAACCGCATTCTGAAGGGAGTATAGTTGGCGTGCCGCCAGAACAAGCAGGCTGTTCTGGGAAACCTGCATTTGCCGGGTATCAGCGTGGCGTCACGCCGTTCCCCTTGACACCCAGGCGGTCCAGATAGAGATGCAGCTCCGCCTCGCTGAGGTTCACATATTCCAATACGCGGCCGTAGAGCATGGCGGTGGGCACATTGCGCCCGCCCAGCTCTTTCTGGGTTTGGTGAATGAGGTACAGAATCAGGCGTTCGGTACGGGTCAGGCCATCGCGCACATCGGGAATGGCTTCCAGCACCGCCGCCCACTCTTCCGGGCTCATGGAGTCTTCTGTCATCGCCGTGCTCCCTGAAGACGGTTAATGGCTTGAGGGAACAGCCCCATGTGGTTCAAACTGATAGCGTCATCCTCACTCCGGAGCTCGTGCCATGCCAGCCATTGGGTGGATTATTGTTATCCTCGCCGCCGCCATGATCATCGGCAGCCTGATGTTCTTGCGCGACTCGGCCAACATGCGGATTCCACCAGACAAACTGGAGAAAATCCGCCAGCGTAAAGCGGAACTGGACGCCCAGGAAAAAGACGAGGACAACTGACCCCCGATCAGTCCTCGGAACGGAACAGGCAGTTCTTGGCATACTCTTTTGCGTCGTTGGCCGTCCACTCACCCTTGGGTGTTTCATCCATATCTTCACACCAGGCGGTGCTGCCGACTTCAGGCGAACACCCGGTGAGCAGGAAAAGTGCAGCGACCAGACTGACAGACAGATAATTTTTCACGGATTGGTTCCCGGTTTAGCGTGTAAATTTCAGAGTTAGGATGTCAGAACGCCGGTTTCAAAAAAGCGTTCCAACTGTTTTTGGTAGGGCCTGGTATCGAAGCCGTTGTTCGCAAGCCAGTGCTCGTTGTAGTAGGTATCCAGGTAGCGTTCGCCGCCATCGCAGATCATCGATACCACGCTGCCGGACTCATTCCGGGCAACCATCTCGGAAATAATCTGGAACGCCGCATACACGTTGGTGCCGGTGGAACCACCGCACCGGCGGCCCAGCATCTTCTCCAGCTCATGGATGGTCGCGAACGCGGCTGAATCGGGTACTTTGCTCATGCGGTCGATGACCGATGACACGAAGGATGGCTCGACGCGGGGTCGACCAATGCCCTCGATCATGGAACGCCGTTGAGTCGTCAGGTTCGAGTCACCGCTCTGATAGTAATCGAAAAACACAGAATTGTCCGGGTCTGCCACACACAGCCGGGTTGGGTGGCACTGGTAACGAATGTACCGACCAATGGTGGCCGACGTTCCACCGGTGCCGGCGCTGACCACAATCCAGTCCGGCACCGGGTGCGGTTCGGCACTCATCTGCTGGAAAATCGACTCGGCAATGTTGTTGTTCCCACGCCAGTCCGTCGCCCGCTCGGCAAAGGTGAACTGGTCCATGTAGTGGCCCTTCAACTCCTGCGCCAGCCGGGCCGCCTCGGAATAGATGTCGCAGGCCTCCACCAGGTGGCACTTGCCGCCGTAAAAAGCGATCTTGTCGATTTTTTCCTGCGAGGTCCCCCTGGGAATCACGGCAATAAACGGCAGGCCGAGCAGCTTGGCGAAATAGGCCTCGGAAATGGCGGTACTGCCGGACGACGCCTCGATGATCGGCGTGCCCTCGTGAATCTGGCCATTGCACAGGCCGTAGAGGAAGAGCGATCGGGCCAGGCGGTGCTTGAGGCTGCCGGTCGGATGGGTGGATTCGTCCTTGAGGTACAGGGTGATATCCCCGCACGCCGGCAAATCCAGCTTCAGCAGATGGGTATCGGAGGAGCGGCGAAAATCCGCTTCGATGGCGGCAATCGCCTGATTGATCCAGTTCTGTCCCACAATCGCTCCTCGTCGGCACGGTCGAATTGCCGAAAAGTACCACATGCCGGGCCCTGGCGGGCACCGAGACACATTTTTATACATAAAGCCGATTCCGGACCAACCATCCCGGCGTTAGCATGAAGAAAACACAAGTCACAACAACAAGTATCCATGGGACAAGGTGATCCTCGTCAGACCGGACAGAAACCCACGCTTTCCCCGTGTCTGTCCCGAATCGTTTTGACGTCGAAACCGGCTATATGATCGTGACAAAGTCTTCGGCACTTCGTTTTGTTTTCCTGCTTCTCGGCGCGCTGATCTGCCAACCAGCGCTGGCCGACGCCGAAGCCGTGATCGTCTCGTCAAGCGGCCAAATCGAACCGTATTTCGACGTCTGGGAAAACCCGAACGGCGAGGCAACGCTCGAAGAGGTCATGGCCCTGGACGACAGCCAGTGGCGGCATGTACCAGAGGGCAGCGCCACCTTTGGGATCACCCAGTCAGCCTACTGGCTCCGATTCTCTGTTCAAAACCAAACAGCACAGACGCTCAACCTGGTGGCCGAACTCGGCTACTCCCAGTTGGACGATGTCATTTTCCATGTGATCTCAAATGGCGATCCGATCCGGGAAGTGCGCACGGGTGATCGGCGCCCGTTCCATCCCCGGGAAATCGATCACCCGAACATGCTGTTGCGGTTCACTCTCAGCCCGGACGAATCCAAAACCCTGTATGTACGTGTGCAGACCGAAGGCTCGCTGGTCGTTCCACTGGACCTCTGGCACGAGCACGAATTCTTCGGTTCCGCCTCCGCGGAGCAAAAGCTGCACTTTTTCTACTACGGCTGTCTCTCGGTCATCATTCTTATCAACCTGGCGGTGTTCCTGACCCTCAGAGAGAAGCTCTACCTGTACTACGCCCTCGCGATCAGCGGGTATCTGCTGTTCTTTGCCTCAATAAAAGGGTTCAGTTTCCAGGTGCTTTACCCGGATTTCCCGGCCTTACACGCCCGAATGCTGTTACTGTCCATGCCAGTCCTCGGACTGTTTTCCCTCCTGTTTTGTCGGGAATTCCTGAAGACAAAGGAACACAGCCCGCGCCTGGATTTTGCCATTCGCCTGTTGATCTTCGTTGAAACACTGAATTTTGTTACGGCGCTGTTTGCCGGATACAACTGGGCAATCCTCAATTTCAGCATCGTTGCCATCATCTTTTTCGGCTTGCTGTTTGTTGCTGGCCCTGTCTCATGGGCCGAGGGTGTCCGCGCTGGCAAGTTCTTCACCCTCGCCTGGACACCCCTGACCCTCGGCGTACTGGCCACTGCGGGACGGGCCATGGGCTTTCTGCCGGTAAACTTCCTGACCGAACACGCCATGCAGATTGGCTCCGGACTGGAGGCCTTTATCCTGACCCTCGCCCTGGCCGATCGCCTGTATCTGGAGCGAAAAGATCGCTATGAAGCCCAGGAAAACAGTCTGCGCAAGGAGAAGGCCCGCAACCTCGCCCAGCAAAGACTGACCGAGGCTATGACCCACGATCCGGTCACCGGGCTGCCAAACCGAAACCGTTTCGAGCGAATGGCCAATCAGGTCATCAGCCAGAACCCGGACGACGAGTACATAGTCGGCATTGTCCGTATTACCCGCATGGAAGAGATCCACCGCACCCTCGGGCTGGCCCGGAGTGAGCGGTTAATGAAAATGCTTGCCCAGCAGATGACGGAACTGGCCAGGGAACTGCCCATGGTCCGCTGCCGGAAAGACGATCAGGGCCGCACCGAATGCGTTTACCAGCTATCCGGCGACTGCCTGGGGCTGTTGATTGATGCGACGGCGGTCACCGATCAGTTTGCCGGCATGAACAAGGCCATCCAACTGCTGTCAGAACCGGTAACCATTGATCACCTGGCGATTGAGCTGGACCCAACATTCGGCGCAGCCCACTACCCTTACCACGGCGATTCTGCCGCCCTGCTGATTCGCAATGCCCACATTGGCATGGAGAATGCGCCAAGAGGGGTAATGGCTACCGGCGTGTATTCCCCCCAGCACGATATCTACAGCGAAAGCCGGCTGACTCTGATGTCTGACCTGAAGGAAGCCCTTCAGCGGGATCAGACCTGCCTGCATTACCAGCCCAAGATGTGCCTGAGAACCGGCCGCGTGGTGGGACTGGAAGCGCTCGTGCGCTGGCACCACCCGGAAAGGGGCTGGGTCTTCCCATCCGACTTCATTCCGCTGGCAGAAGAAACCGGAGTAATCACCCAGCTGACCCGCTGGGCCGTGGAGCGTGGGCTAAAGGATCTGGCTGCGCTGGCGGGGGACTACCCCGACCTGGAGCTGTCCATCAATATTTCCGCCCGGGACCTGACGGATAAGGGACTGGTGCAATCCATTCAGGCAGCGTTGAGCCAACACGGCATCCGCCCGAACCAGCTCACGCTGGAACTGACGGAAACCGCCGCGATGGAAGACCCGGAAACCGGATTCAAGGCCCTGCAGGCACTGGCCGAAGCTGGCTTACAAATATCAATCGATGATTTCGGCAGCGGTTACTCGTCGCTGTCGTACCTGAAACAATTGCCAGCTTCCGAAATAAAACTGGATCGCTCCCTGATCATCGACATCCTTGAAAGCGACAGCTCCCGCGTGATCGTGGAGACCGCCGTCAACATGGTCCACGGCCTTGGCTATGCGGTGATTGCAGAAGGTGTGGAAAACGAGGACGCAGCACAGTTGCTGAGAGAGCTGAACTGCGACCGCCTGCAGGGTTACTGGCTGAGTAAACCGCTCCCCCTGGCAGAGCTTCAGGACTGGCTTCTGGTGCAAAACTTCCCATCCAAACTGCTGCCACAACCGACTGCAACCGAGGCTTGAGCGGAAAGGCTACCCCCGGCTTTGCGGACTCACGTCTGAAGACCAAAGAGCGTCAACCCGATCACACGCCCTCAGAAAGCCAACTGGCCTGGCGCCAATGAGCACTGTTTCGTATTTATGTAGTAAATACAGACTTATACTCGACAACGATGGACTAATAACGATAAAGAAAGGATGCCGCTGATGTATTTGCGCGCCTGTTTTTTCCGGGGCTTTCGGATCGCCCGCCCATGTGCAATGCTGCTGGCGCTGATCGCCCTGGCACTCCCGACGAGCCCGGCGTTCGGGGACGCCTTGCTGGTCAGCCACCTGCCAGAGGATAGAGGGCTGTCTCTGGCGCCGTACCTGATCTACCAGACCGACGACCATCGGATGCTCACCCCCGATCAGGTTCGCGACATGAACCGGGGCTGGCAAAACCACTCCAGCGAACACCTCAACCTTGGTTTCATCAAGGATTCCGTCTGGGTTCGATTCCAGCTGGCAAATAATTCCAAAACCACCCGGGACCTGTACCTGGACATCGACTATGCGCTGCTCGACGATGTCCAGCTGTCTATGTACAACGCCGACACCGGCAAGCTTGTAAAGACCATGCAGGCCGGTGACCAATGGGGCTTCAACGAGCGTCCCATTCTGTTTCCCAACTTCGTGTTCCCGATCTCCATGGCCCCCGGGCAAGACTATGTCGTAGTGATGAAAATCCGGAGCACGTCCTCCATGCAGGCGCCCATTTCGCTCTGGCATCCCGATGCGCTGGCTACGAACAAATACAGCGAAGCCCTGTTTTTCGGCGGCCTGATCGGAATGATTGCCATCATGGCGCTCTATAACCTGTTTCTGTGGGTCTCCATTCGTGAGCACGCCTACCTTTTCTACGCCATTTGCCTGATCGGCTACAGCTTTATTGAAGCCATTCTGACCGGTGTCGCCTACAGCTACCTCTGGCCCGACTCTCCCGGGTGGAACCACATCAGTCTGGTAGTGTCCGGAGGCTCTGCCCTGGCCGCCCTGGCCCTGTTCACTCATCGGTTCCTCCGACTGCAGGAACGGGCTCCGGCGCTTGGCAAACTGTTCTATCTGTACAGCGCGCTGTGTCTTCTGACCGCCGCCTCGGGCTTCGTGCTGCCCTACCAGGTGGCTATTCACCTGGCGATTGCGGTACTGGTACTCGTGCCCCTGTCCACCTATGCCGCCAGTCTCTACTTCTGGCTCAAAAAGGGCCTGAAAGATGCCCGCTACTTCGTGACAGCATTCACCCTGTTTACCCTCTTCACCATGGTGTTCATCCTTGGTAAGACTGGCGTCTTGCCCCGAAACTGGCTGACCGAGTACTCCATTCACTTTGGCGCCATCTCAGTGGTTGCCCTGCTCTCCTTTGCACTGGCCGACCGGATTAACCGGGAAAAAACCGCACGGGAAGAGGCCCAGAAAGAAGCGATTGCCCACCTGGAACGTTATCGGGTTATCCATGACGAGTCCCTGGAAGGCCGGTTCTGCGTCGATCGTGTGGGTCGGTTCCTGTCGGCGAACCCGGCACTGGCCCGCATCTTTGGCGCGGAAAGTCCTGAAGACCTTCTGCACCGGGGTGCCAATAACCTGAAGCTTATTCCAGCCCGCCGTAAAAAGTGGGAAGAAGGTTTGGATCTGGTAAACCGTGAGGGCAAATTGCAGGGATTCGAGTGTGAGGCAAGGCGTCTAAACGGCGAACTCTTCTGGGTGTCGATCCACGGGCGCGTGGTGAAAGACCCGGATACCAATCGGCCGGTGTTTGAAGGCTCACTGGTGGACATCACCGAGAAGAAATCCAGCGAGCGACAGCTCAACTACCTCGCCAACCACGACCCCCTGACCGGTCTGGTCAATCGCCTGGGTTTCGAGAAGCGTCTGGAAAGCGCCATCGAGAGCGCCAAGACAACCCGGCGAAGCCACGCCCTGCTGATGATGGATCTGGATCAGTTCAAGATCGTCAACGATACCTGCGGCCATGGCGCCGGCGACCAGCTGCTCAAACAGATCTCTGCACTGTTCCGGAAATACGTCCGCGCCACCGACTCCCTGGCCCGACTGGGGGGGGATGAGTTCGCGCTTCTGCTGGAAAAAACCGCCGTAGAAAACGCCACCACTCTTGCCCAACGGCTTCGTCGGGACGTGGGCGACTATCGATTTACCTGGCAGGGCAAGGTGTTCAGCGTCGGCATCAGCATTGGCGTGGTATCCATCAATGAAGAAACCGGTACCCTGGCCGAGCTGGTCAGCCTCGCGGACACCGCCTGCTACGCCGCCAAAGACGGCGGACGCAATCAGGTGGTGGTGCATGACGAAAACCGCGGCGACATCGCCCAGCGCCAGACCGAGATGGAGACGGTCACGGTCATTCGCGAAGCGATCCGTAACAACAACCTGATCCTGTTCCACCAGAAGGTATCGCCCATTCGGGGCAGTCAGGAGGGCGTGCGCTACGAGGTGCTTGTCAGAATGCAGAAAGATGGCCGCCTGATTTTGCCGGGCGCCTTCCTGCCTGCGGCTGAACGGTACAACATGATCCTGGAGCTGGACCGCTGGGTTATCCAGACGTATCTCAGATGGTTGTCGGAACACCCAAAGCATCTGCAGCAGCTGACACAGGCGAACATTAACCTGAGCGCTCAGTCCGTCGGTTCGGCGGACCTGGGACCGTTTATTATTGAGGCCTTCAATCGCTACGGGATACCGGCCCATAAGATCTGCTTCGAGATCACCGAAAGCGCCGCCGTGGCCAGTGTCAACGAGACCCAGAACCTGATTACCACATTGCGGGCCATTGGCTGCAGGTTTGCCCTGGATGATTTTGGCAGTGGTTTCGCTTCCTATGGCCACCTGAAAAACCTGCCTGTCCATTGCCTGAAGATTGATGGCTGTTTTATTCGCGAGATGGCCACGGACGAAGTCGACTACCAGATGGTTCGTGCCATGACCGAAGTGGCCCACGCTATGGGATTGGAAGTGGTCGCAGAGTACGTGGAAAACGCGAGCATCATGGCTCGCCTGATTGAGCTGAACGTGGACTACGTCCAGGGTTGGCACACCCACGAGCCGACATTGCTGGTGGATTCTCCCAGCCGGTCACAGGCGAAGAAACGAACGGACGTGACCAGCATCGAACTGACCCCGCGGACGGTGTAACAACCGCATCAGGGGCGTGGCGATAAGTGGCTCGCAGGTGTAATTTTTTCCGAGTTGGCAAGTCTCCTGTGTACCATGGGTATTCAAAAGGAGATCGCTTTGGGAACATCGAACCGAACACGTCATTGGACAACGGCCAGCCTGATCGTCGCGCTTGGCATCGCCAGCCCCCTGTGGGCCTGTGAAAATCCGATTCCGCCGTTTTCCGGTCTGGACTCTCTGTCAGACAGTTCCGGCTGGGAAGCGCTAGAGTTCCCGAAGATTGACCGGCTTTCCGAGTATCAACTGGTGCTGGAGGACGGAAACCGGGTGGTTCAGGCGACAACCAGCGGCAGCGCTTCGGGCCTGATTACCCGGCTGGATATTCAACCCGGCGATTCACTGATCCTTCGCTGGCGCTGGAAGGTGTCCAACGTGTTTGAGGGTGGCAATGCCAAGGCCAAATCCGGTGACGATTACCCCGCCAGGATCTATGTCGCGTTTGAGTTCGAGGAAGACAAAGCGGGATTTTTTGAACGGGCCAAGCGCTCGGCCGTGGAAGTTCTTTTCGGAGAGACCCTGCCCGGCAATGCCCTGAATTACATCTGGGCTAACCGATTACCGGTGGATGAAGTTGTGCCCAATCCCTACACAGACCAGACCATGATGGTGGCGGTGAACTCCGGTGCAGATCAGGTGGGAGAATGGGTCACGGTGGAGCAGGATATTGTGGCGGATTACCGGCAAGCATTCGGCGAGGCACCGCCACCTCTGGTAGGCATCGCCATCATGTCAGACTCGGACAATACGGGGGAATCGGCAATGGCATGGTACGGGGATCTACAGCTGGAGGGTTGCGAGTAAGCGCGACTGACATTGCTCAGGAGCCCACCCAATGCCAGCCATTGGGTGGATCCAGTGCGGGCTCCGAGCCAGATTAACTTACGCTTTTCTCTGAATGGTTATTCAGAACACCTATCATGCCAGAAGCTGCGGTATGCCCATCCGCCAAGTTCCGGTGACGGGCGTCGTTATCAACCACCAGCCGGCGAATACTTGAAGACTGAGCCATCAATGCATCCATGGCCTCTTTTGGCACCGGTCTGCTCAACAAATAGCCTTGAACTTCATCGCAATGGAGATCCTGCAAGAAGCGCAGTTGCTCTTCCGTTTCCACGCCTTCTGCCACCACTCGAATATCCAGGCTATGGCCCATGGCAATAATTGCACTCACTATCGCCGCATCATTTGCATCGTGAAGAATGTCCGCAATAAACGAGCGATCAATTTTTACCATGCTGATTGGAAACCGTTTAAGGTAATTGAGCGATGAATATCCGATGCCAAAATCATCCAAAGAAATTTTCATTCCGGCAGAACTGAGTTTTTTCAGCACGACCTCTACATCATCCATGCTATGCATGAAGGCTGTTTCTGTTATCTCTAATTCAAGCGCTCTGACTGGTAAGACAAACTCCTCCAGGATGGCAAGGATTTGTTCCGCCAGATCCGGGCTCCTGAGTTCAGAGGGAGATATATTGACGGCAACAGGCATTGTGCCGAAACCGGCTTTTTGCCAGAAGCGGATTTGCCGGCATACAGCACGGATAACCCAGCGGTCCAACATCTTGATCAACCCAGCCTGCTCGGCTGCGGGAATAAACTCGTCAGGCGGAATGAGCCCCTTTAAAGGATGGTGCCACCGCACCAAGGCTTCCATGCTTCTGATCTTTCCGGTTATCAGGTCAATCTTGGGTTGGTAGTAGACGGTTAACTCGTCCTGCTTCAAGGCCCGATGTAGGTCGGCTTCCAACTGAATTTGCTTCGTGGCGAGCTGATTGATCTCTTCTGCGTAGAACCGGAAGTTGTTGCTGCCATGGGCCTTCCTGCTTGAACGCATGGCACCACTGGCGTTTCTGAGCAATGATTCCGCACCATCACCATCTTGAGGGAACAGGCTTATGCCCACGTCCATGTTCAAATAGATCTCATTACTTTCAACCGTAATCGGCTGTTCAAACTCCAAAAATATACGTTTTAATACACTGGTAACGATTTCAGGCCTTTGCAGATCAGTCAACACAAGCGCGATTTCATTACCACCCAGCCGGGAAACAGTAAAAAACAGCTCTCCCTGTGAATAAAGGGAGACGGTATCGGTGGATCTTAACGTCTGCTTCAAGCGGATAAGAACCTGGTCGGCTAATTTGTCTGTTGCCGCAAAACCCAACGAGTCCTTTACACGCTCCAACGTATCAACATGCATTAACAGCACAGCAATCTGGCTTCCATCCCGCCGGGCCCGGTTGATACCTTGATCAATACGATCCTGAAGTAAGGCAATACTGGAATGAGCACTCGGGCTGGTGCCACCTTCTCCTGCGCCCGCTTTTGCCGTGAGTTCCAAAGCAGTTCCGCTATCAATCAACAAGTCCTCGTGCGGAGGCAAGGTCGCTGAGTTCGCGCTACCTACAACCTTAGCCCAGGACCAACAAATCACACGGTTTCGCCCATTCCCCTTTGCGACATACAGTGCTTTATCAGCTTGCGCCAATAAGTCCGTAGCACTTGAAGCACCGTTCGACAGCGCGGCAACCCCAAAACTTGAGGTGATTTGCAATTCACTATGAATCTCGGAGGTATCCCAAGCTTCGACGGCAGAGCGCATTTGCTCGGCAATTTGAACAGCCGCTTTGATGCCCGTTTCTGGAAGAACGACGACAAACTCCTCACCACCAAATCTTCCGATCAGATCGCCGGAACGCGAACACTCTGTCAGGATGTGGGTGAGCAATTTGATCACCTCATCACCAACCGGATGTCCATACCGGTCATTGACCAGTTTGAAGTGATCGATATCGACCATGATGCAGCTGAACTCACTACCCTCCCGACGGGCCTCGTCGAACAGGAGGCCCATATGGTGAGTTAAAGAACGCCGATTCAGTGCACCGGTCAGTGGGTCACGGGAAGCGAGCCACTGGAGCTCCTGATTCTGCCGTGATATCTCGCTTTGACTGTTTTCCAGCTCCTTTAATGCACGATTCAGTGCCTCATTCTTCGCTTCCACTTCGGTGATGTCATCGAAGGTAATCAATACCCCTCGAACCTTCCCTTCGGTGGCACTAATTGGCGAGGCGTTGACGGTAAAGATAAACACTTCATCAAGGCCGTTTTTCAGCTTCATGGTGACACTGCCCGGTAAAACCTCACCAGCCAGTACCGTCACCCAGGGCCGCTCAAATTCCTCACTCTCCGGGCCATGCCCCTCCCACTGGAAATCCGCAACGGCCTTGCCCAGCAACTCGTTGGGATTCAGACGGATTTTTTCTGAAAATGTTGAATTCGCAAATACAATAAATCCCCTGTCATCCAGGATCAGGAGCCCCTCAGACAAGGTATCCAAAGCCCTGCTTACCCGCTCGGGTATGACCGCATCGGGGTTCAGTTCGCGCAATGCCCGCTTCAAAAACAGCAGGTAAACCAGAAACCCGCCCAGTGAAACAAACAGAACAATACCTAGGTAAGAATTTTTCAGAGAAAGCAGGCCGCCGGCGCCATGCAAGTCAGCAAAAACAATTTCAACATTGCCCCAGCGCAGCTGTCCTTTAAACAGAGGCACCAGAACCTGTGTGGTCGTTGATTTATCGCCGGTTTTCAGGCTCCAGTGTTGCTCATGATCACCAAACTCGGCGAGCAACTCGCTATTGTTTTTACGAACAGCGATTGAACTGACGATGTCATTCCGATCAACCACCGATTGCAGAATCTGATCAATGGTTTTTACACGCCCATTGGAGATTTCGTTCGATACCTGAATGGCTAGCGATTCAGCCACCAGTTTCCTGGATTCAATCTGGGCATGCCTGGTATCAGGAATCAAACCAAGCACATCGGCGACGAGGAGTATTGAAACTGTCAGCAGCGTCAGGCTGAAGCTGATTCGGATCAAAGGGGACTTGAAGAATCGTTTCATAAATAATTACCCGCCCTACCGGCTGGAGTCCTCCTCTGAAAAAATCTGTTCGACCTCGCTCTCAACATCTTGGGCATCCTTCTCCGGCTTTTCCCGATCGTCCCGTCCAAGAACAGGAATAGGGTCAATCTGTCGCCACAGTGGCGCGACAGACATAAACCCGGCAATTAATGATCCGGTCCTGAGCACCCAGCTGATAACACCTACAGAAAGCCCCGCAGTTGCACCCAGTAAAACCTCCGCTCTTATCCTCTCCTGACTGGCTGTTGCCGCGACCGCATCATCAAGGTCTCGCTTCATTTCACTGAGCCCATCAGAAAAGGACGGGTTTTCCATTATCGAGATCAGATCATCAATCTCATTTTTATCAGGTTCGAAAGGCGCCAGATCCAGATTCAGCAGATCAATTGATTTAGGAGGAACAGGTTTAGAGATCTGGGTCTCGTATTGGTAAACCTCGGGCGCAGCAGACTCCGTAGCCAGTGCTTGCACGAGTAGTTCATCATCAATCGGTGCCAACTGTTCCTCGACAGCTGGTGCAGTTTCCTCGGTCTGTCCAATCTCTGGCTCCGGCTCAGGTTCTGGCTCCGTTTCTGACTCCGGTTCAGGTTCAGGTTCAGGTTCAGGTTCAGGTTCTGGCTCCGGCTCTGGTTCAGGTTCGGGCGTTACTACTGGCTCACTAATAACAGTGTCGTTGACCGGGTTGATGGTGATGGCGACCGTCTGGGTCGCGCTCTCACCACTATCCGCATCGGTCACCGTGTAGGTAAAACTGTCGGTGCCGTGATAGTCGGCCGCCGGGGTGTAGGTGAAGCTGCCGTCGGTGTTGAGCGTCAGGCTGCCGTTGCTGACGTCGGTCGCCAGCGCGTAACTCAGCGT
>NZ_JAIOUO010000006.1 GCF_019931195.1 Marinobacter sp. F4216
GGCTGCCACTGATCACCGTGTCTTCATCGCCACTGCCCGAGGTATCGCCGCTGAACACCGCCGTGTCGTTGATCGGGGTGACGGTGATCGCCACGGTATCGCTATCGGACGCGCCGTTGCTGTCCGTGGACAGGACCGTCAGCGTATCGCTGCCATTGACGTCAAGATTGCCCTGGTACGTCAGCGATGCCAGGGTGGCGTTGATGTCAGCCACTGAACCAGAGAGCGTTAAATCACCCGAGTCGTTGGCGCCAGCCGAGATCGTGGCCGCGCCGGACAGGGTGACATTCACGGTGCCATTGTTGACGGTCAACTGAACGGTGGAGAGATTATTATCGGCGTCGGTGACACTGATGCCGCTGATGGCCAGAGACGTATCTTCATTGACCGTTTGAGCACCGGGGACCGTGTTCACCGGTGCATCGTTGACCGGGGTGATGTCCAGTGTGGCACTGCCGGCGACGGTGGCGGACCCATCGGTGATGCTGTAGCTGAAGCTGACCGAGGTATCGTCGTTGGGGGCCGGGGTGTAGGTCCAGGTGCCGTCACCGTTGTCGGTCAGAAGACCATTGCCACTGGTGATGGCCAGCCCGGTTGCGGTGAGCGAATCGCCGTCGGCATCACTGGCATTGCCCAGCAACTCGGCCTGGGTGATGGTGCGCGCACCGCTGTCTTCAGCAATCGGTGCCAGCGTGACCGGCGAGGTGGTCGGTGCATCGTTTTGTGCCATGACGTCCACGGTCATGGTGTAACTTGAGGCCGAATCGGCCGTGCCATCGTTAACAGAAAAACCGAAGCTGTCGTAGCCGGTACCGTTGGCATCAGCCACCGGGGTAAAAGTCAGGTTACCCGCATCGATATCGGCCTTCGTGATCACCTGGTTCAGGGTGACGTCCACACCGTTGAGCTGCAAAGATCCGGCACTTTCTAAAGAAGTAATCTGAACGCTGGCCAGTGCATCGCCGTCGATGTCACTGAATTTAAAATCAGCTGCCGTAAAGGTATAGACGGTGTCTTCGTTGGTCGTGATGGTATTGTTCGCCGCCGTCGGTGCGTCGTTGACGTTGGTCACGTTGAAATTGAACGTATCCGTGGCTGACGCCGCTCCGTCTTCACCACCATCGGCCAGGGAGAAACCAAACGCGTCCGTGGTCACCTGCGATCCATCGTGGACGAAGATCAGGCGGTTGTTGTCGATGTCATCCTGAGTAAACGAGGAGATCGCCACGCCGGGATTGGTCGTCAGTTCCAGTTGGCCATTGGTCGGCCCGCTGGTGACCGTATAAGTCAGTTCGGCCCCCGCATCGTCGGGATCAGCTCCGCTAAGCATCGCCGAGGTGATGGTTACCTGGCCACCCTCGGCCACTGTTGCTGCCGCATTGGTGCCCACCGTCGGCGCATCATTGACCGACGTGATGGCGATATCACGCGCCTGGGTATTGCTGTTGGCATTACCATCATTGACGGTGAAGCTTACCGTACGAGTCGTTGTGTCCGGATTCTCGCTGGTGTTGTTATAGGTGATTGAGCGGAGTGCCGTTTCATATTGCCCCAACGTGGCACTGCCGGTCAGCGTCAAGGTTCCAGTGGCAGCGTCGAAGGAACCGGTAATGCCGTTTTGATCCGTGAAACCAAGGACGTCTTCGCCACTGATGTATCCTGCGGTAATTTGCACGACGGCCGATTGAATGTTCGTGTCATCTGCATCGGTGATGGCCAGCGTGGAAGTGATCGCGACCGCTCCATCATTCTCCGTATATGACAGCGCCGTATCTTCCAGGGCGGAACCGGTAGGCGCGGCATTGGTGTCGTCAACGACTTCAATAGTGAAGATTTCACTGTAGGTCAGCCCACCTGAATCAGTGACCTGGACCGTAATGGCATGTGATGTCGCGGTCTGGTAATCGATCAGGGAGGCATCCAGAACCGTGATCTCTCCGCTGACCGGATCAATGTCGAAACGGCCACCGGCGTTATCGAGAAGCGTGTAAGTAAAGCTGTCACCAATGTCTGGATCAATGGTCGACAGCGTACCGACCACGGTTCCGTTGACATCAGTATCCAGCACGGAAAGGATCAGTTCCGGGTTGCTCGGTGTGAACCCTGCGCCGCTGGCGTGCCCCACGGTCAGGTTGTTACCGCCGACGCTATCGATGACCCCGCCACTGTCGGACAGATTGTCGAATATCCAGTTCGCAACCAGGCCAGGTTCGTTACTGGGCAGCGTCTCGGAGTAGTGCGTCGCCACTTCCGTGGCTGTGCGCACATCATCGAAGAGCCGGACATCATACAGCGTGCCGTTAAAGTGCTGGAGCGGATCCAAACTGCCGCTGCCGCCGGCGCCGTCCTGCTCCTGACCGAACATCAAAGTTCCGCCCGTCGGAATCGTCTCGCCTGCCGATAATCCGGTGCCGCTGTCTACCAACACGCCATCGATGTATATGCTCCAGTCTCCGGCGGTGTTGTCCCAGCTCACAGACAGGGTGTGGCTCTGCCCATCCATCAGGGCCGCGTTGTAATCAATAGCATCCGAATACACTGGAGTACCGGTGCCGATATCGAGCTCAAGCGCGTTCGGGTTATTCGTGTCCGTTGATGACACCGTTTGGATGCTGAGCACATCCCCGGATCCCGTGTTGTAGGAAATAAAAGCCGTCTCGTGATCGGGAGAGGTGTTCTTGCCTTCAAACTGCACCTCTACCGTGAACTGGCTAAGCGGGCTTGGCAGTCCACTGTCGGCGACAAGATACGTATCGTTACCACCGTCCTCATTGAGGCTGATCCCGCCCTGAGTGTTGGATGTGGTTGTCAGGTCGATGGGGGCATCGTTGACCGGGTTCACGGTGACACTGCTACTGGCTGACTCGGCGCTGAACGCGGAGCTTCCGGCGGTCCCGGAGGTGGTAAAATCGATCCTGACATCGTCGATGTACATCAGTGCACCGGTTGCCGGTGCGTCTACTTTGAAGCGGATCGTCGTGTTGGCCGCAGCATAGGCGCTGATATCAAAGGATTCGAAAGACCCCACGTTTCCCACGTAGTTGTCTTGATTGATGTAGTATGTCTGCAGTGGGTTCCAGTTGGCGCCGTCGAATATCTCAAGGATAACCGTGCCGGTTTCGACGTTGTAGCTCTCCTCATAGGTAAAACTCAACGTTGCCGAGGTCGCTCCGCTTAGATCGACCTCGCGCTCAATGGAGGTACCATTGTTCAGGCCAATCTGCAGGTACGAACCATCGACCACCGAGCCCGCGCTGCTAATGGAGATATTGGCGCCAGTAGTCTGCCAAGAGTCACTCCAGTTGACACTGCCATTGTTGCCGCTATAGCCGTTCTCAAAGGAATCCAGGACAAAGGTGGTGCTCAAATCCATCGTGCCACCGGCCGTGCCGGAGGTCTGATCCCAGGCTTGAAAGGTGATGCCGTCGGTAACCGTACCGTTCCAGTCCGCATCTGGCACGAAGCGCACCGAGGTGTTGGCGTCGGCTGCCAGCAGACGAGCCGCTGAACTGTCTACCGCGCCAAAGGCGATCCAGTTGGTGCCGCCGTCGGTGGTGTACTCCCAGGTACCGTTGCTGTCGTCGACGGCAATGACTGCGATGCCATCAACCCCACCGCCGGGGCCGGGGGGATGGGTGATCTGGCCCGCGATGAGGTCGGTAACCAGGGTGCCGTTATTACTGACCGGGTCTTCGTCAATGGTTTGTAAATCGTTCGCACCGTTCAATGTCGGCAGAATGTTCTGCCACTGGCTCTGCTGACTGTCGCTGATGGCGACGGTCGCTTCGATGTCACCGGCCTGATATTCCAGATCCCAGTCGCCGCCAAGGCTTTGGTGACCGGTCAAGTCATCGGAGGCCGCAACGTCGGCCTGGGTCAATTCGCTGATTTCATTGATCAGGCCTTTACCGGACTCGGACGCTGCCAGGTCACAGCCATAGAAAAGAATGTCTGCGTCGGAATCCAGGTACTCTGCCCAGGATTGCAGCTGGCCTTGATAGGAAAGCAGATTCTCGTTACTGAGCTGACCGCTGCCCAGATCAACGGCGCCATCAGAACCGTGAGAAATAATGTGGATGGCGTCTACCGCCTGATAATCCTGCAACGTTGCGGTTATCTGTTCGATGCCATCGCGGTTATTGTCGAGCAGGATGACTTCCAACCGGCGATCGTCATCGCTCTCAGAGAGCATGCCATCGACCAGTTGCTGGTAGTCGGGCGTATCGGTATCCACAAAGACCAACTCGGTACGAACAGAGGTCTCCGTCGCAGGCGAAGTTACTTCTTGATCCTGGGGGCTTAGCTCCGAGGGTTCGCTTTGGGTCTGTTCTTTTGCCAGCTGGGCACGCTGTTTTTCAAGCACTGCGGCCGTGTCGTCCAGCAACGTGGCCAGGGAATCGTCGGTAGCCGGATTATCAGCGGCCCCGGCAAACATATCCGCCGAGAACAGCATCCGTGGCTCAAGAGCCTCGATGAGTGGGGCGCCGCGTTTTTTTTGTTTTTTATCCATCAGGTGCCTAACTCCATCTGAGACCCCTTTCCGTCAACACTGAACTCAGCGCTCGGCCAATTCCGGGTAACAAGCCATCGGCTTGAAGGTGGCTGTCGAATCAAGGGCTGCGACCGTATTTTGTAACTGGTCGGATAGATCGGTTTTGCCGGACACAGCCATTTCCAGCCAATATTCCTGGACGTCTTTTCTGTCCGGCAGAAGCTCCGTTTCGAAGCCCAACAGACCAAGCGCATCCTGACGTTTCTCTGCGAACGCTCGCTTACTAAAGTACCCCAGACCTACACGGCCCTTATGCTCGCCCCCGGCCAGAACGAATCGGTCGGTAATGCCTGCTTGATCAAGGCGGGCCAGTAATTCGTCAGCGTCCTGAGAGTTGGAGGGCTCCACCGCGAGCACCTGATAGCCTGCCGTTACGTTGTTACTGACCGAGCGTAACTGCAACTTTTCTGTTGCTTGTTCAAGCCTTTCGGCAAGCCCTTGAGCAGTGGCTTCGTCTTCGACGGGGCCGATGCTGTAACAGCTTTCTGGCGGATACTCGTCAGCGACCTCGACGGGAGCCCCACTCTCCGCAGCCTCGGCAACCTGTTCGGGCTCATCCAGAGACGGCGGTAAAAAGCTCAACTGACACCGTAGGCCGGCAGGGATTTGATAATCGGGATTGGGCAGGCTTAAGCGAACACCGAAGGTGCCGCTGGCAGCATCAGCAACACGATCGACTCGCTCAACCGTTGCACGGTATTCGGCTGAGGTCCCATAGCCCGTGCTCACCTCCGCCTCCATACCCGGCGAGATCTGCTCCCAATAATCCACCGGCACGATGACCTCCACATGCAGGGGATCTAATTGAGCAACACGAACCAGAGGATCGTTTTCCACAAACTCACCCACCGATTTGAAGCGTTCCATGACCACGCCCGCGACGGGGCTGCGGATACTGCGCTGCATCAGGATCATTTTTGCCCGGTGATATTCAAGCTCTGCAAGGGCCTTCTCATCCTGCTGTTGCCTGACCTGCAGTTCCGCAATGCGCGCTTCGGTTTTCGACTGATCCACATCGTGCTGGGAGATGGCGGATTTACGTAACAGTTCCCGCATACGCTTTTCAGTCAGCGAACCAAATTCGGCACGTTCCTGGTGTAACTCTATGGCCGTATCCATACCGGCTCGAATCCGGGCCAGCTCCAGAGAGGCCCGTTCCACACTCGATTCAAGCTCGACAATGACGGTGCCTTTTTCTACCCGGTCACTGCGATAAACGTGGATGGCATCAACAACGCCGGGTATGGCGCTGCCCACATCGACAATTTCACTGGGCTGCATGACACAGTCCTGGATGGGAATGGCGTGACCAGCTTCTTCCCGTGGATGCTCGTTTGCCTGAACGCTGACGACTGCATTCGTTATCAGAGCGAACAGGAGCGAGACCCGTGCTTTTATTTTCATTCTTATTCTCTCCTGCTGAATACTTGTAGGGTCAGAAATCGAGCCTGCTCAACAGCAGCTGGCGACCACTGCGCAACCATTGGCTGGCCAGAGGCTCAGCGCCATGATCAAAGCGCACGTAGGCGCGCTCTCCCACCCCGGCCACATTGAAACCCTCGGGCAATGACAGATCTACATGAAACACCTCTTCTGCGGCAGAGGTTCCCCCGCTATCGGTCTTCTTTACCGCGATGGCCCCGCCGCCGGCAGTACCCAGGGCTCTGCTGGGCAACACCGTGCTGCCGGCCGGCGTCTCTCGACTGACATGAACCTGCACCGTCTCACTCAACCGTTCGGCAACCCGGACCTCAACTTGGGAGACCTTTTCTCGCACCAGGCCTATCTTCGATTGCGGCACGACCGCCCTCACGATCAGGCGCTCCGGGCTGATCACATAACCGATCAGCTCACCTTTTCGCAGGTGACGTCCGACGAACCTGCTTTCGTCAGGCAGCACAAACACACCGGCGACCTGGCTACGCACGATCAGGGAGTCCTGCTGTGTTTTCAGCATCGCCAGCTCGGCTTCAACCCAACGAAGCTCTGAATCAAGCAATTTCGATTTCACGCGCTGATTCAAACGCTCGGCGGCAATGCGAATTTCCAACTCCCGGCGGCGCGCATCCAGTTTTGAAATTTGAGCTTCCAGTGAAAAGGCGCTCATGCGAACCAGAGGTGTATTGGCCTCGACAGGCGTTCCGGGTTCCACCAACACCTCTTCCACCAACCCTTCTGCACCGCTATAGACCAGGGCCTGCTCGGTAACCCAGACAACGCCTTGTGCCTGACTGGTGAGTGATACCGGCACGAGTAACAGAATGGCGCTCACACCACCGATCGTTAGTGCGGAAACTCCCGTAGCCCGTTTACGCCGACCCGCCAGCGACGGCCCTTCGAGCAGAAAACGGGTACCACGATAGAGCGGCAGAACAATTTGCGTCCCCATCGCCCAGGCGCCCAGGGCAACCCCGATAAACAGGTATTCTTCCACCAGAAACAGCACGATGACGGCAAGAATGAACAACCGATAGATAAAGGCCGCCAGCCCATACACAGCAAACCAGACTGACTCGCCGGCGGCCGTCACTGGGGAACGAGCGGATTCAATACCAAACAGATAACGCTGAATCAGATACAGGTAGTAGCGGCTTGAGCGGGCATAGAGATTGGGAATTTCAGCCAGATCCTGCAGTACGTAATAACCATCGAATCGCAACAGCGGGTTGGCGTTGAACAGAAGGGTCGAGACAGTACCAATCAACATTGCGTTGAACGCGACGTCGCGCACCAGACCAGGCTCAACGGCCAGCCATACGAACAGCGCCAGTGCAGCGATGAATAACTCGACCAGTACACCTACCGCGCCGACCAGTGCCCGTTTGTACTTGTCACGTATCTCCCACGCTGCAGAGGCGTCCACATACGGCACCGGCGCAAAAACCAGAAGTGTTATCCCCATTTCATGCACTTCGCCCCCCCACATTTTCACCGTAAAGGCGTGGGCAAACTCATGCACTATTTTGATAACCACAAAGGTCAGCAGCATCAGAACAAGGTTGGCCGGTAACAGGATATCCCGGTTTACCGATGCGCTGATTTCGGGAATATTTGTCAGACCCAGAAGGCCAGCTAAACCAACCAGGAGTATCCAGACGACCACTCCGGCTCTGGAAAACACCGGGCGAATCCACGGCATGAGGCGATTCAGAATCGTGTCGGGATCCAGCAACGGAATCCGGATCGCCAAGGGGTTCATGAAGGCTCGTTGCCTGCGAAGACGGCGCTCATCCTGAAAACGGTTAAAGAATTCCTTGGCCTCGGCCGGCAATTCACTGCGCAGAAGATCCATCGCGAACAACTGCGTCAGAATCAGCACGATGTCATCCTGGGTCGGCGCATCCTCACCCAGAACGATCCTTATCCTGTGGTGGATTTCTTCCACCGTGAGTTCACCGTCGAGTCGACCAACAAACTCATAAGCCGGTGCGCTGAAACGGAGATGACGACTGTTGGATTGATCGCGCAACAGGTACCAGCGTTCACCACGGTATTGCTGGGAGTGGGTTCTTACGTGCTGACGCAGCCTGGGCCGCAACCCGGCAAGTAAAGGCCAATGGGGATTTTGGGATGCCACGGTCATTTGTCGTTCTCCCCTCAGGCCGCCCAGAACCAGAGACGGACTCGATCAACGATCGAGTGAGTCCAGATCCACAGCAAACTGCGTTGTCCCATATCCACCTTGGCCACACCCCGCATTCCCGGGCGCAGCATAGGTGCAGGCTGTTCCAGCGAGGCTTCGACCCGGAAAAAGTTTCGTGAATCACTGGAGACCGCTACCGGCACGACTTGATCAATGACAAGGTCAAAGGTGGTTTCAGGTAGCGCCGAGATGATCAGACGCCCCGTCTTGCCTTTTTCCACGCCCGCCATATCCCGCTCATCCACTTCCAACACCACTCGATAACTCTCCAGCGGCGCAACTTCATACAGCACCTCGCCAGTCTCAACCGGCGCCCCGACCGATTGGCTCAAGTCACCAGTGACCACGACACCATCGAAAGGCGCGCGCAGTTGTGTTCGTTTTATCCGCTCTTCGACCAGTTGGATTTCAGCGTTCACCTGGTCAAGCTGGGCACGCAAGACACTGAGCGTAACCCGCTCGCTCTCGGCCAGCGCTTCCTGATACTCGGTTTGGAGTTTGTTGTACTCGCTCTGCCATTTTTGACGTTCAAGCTGCAGATCGCGATCATCCAGCAAGGCTATCGACTGGCCTTCCGTGACCACATCACCCGCCCGGACCCCAGCGCTTTTCACATAGCCGTCTTGTGGCGACACCAGGACCTGACGAACGGCACCTTCGATGCTGGCCGGCGAAGTCATCTCGTAAGTTCCGTCCACCAATGACAAGGCACCGAGCAACACCAGTGCCGTCAGCGTCACCACCTTTAACCTCATGAATGATGGGCCAAAGACACTTGCGGCTGATTCCTTGAATGCTTCAATGCCTTTCAACCAGAAGGAACGCTCATCCTGAATTTTCGACTCCAACGCGGGGCCGACGACAGCGACCAGGGACTGACACAAAGCGACCGTTTCCTCGTCAAAGGGGTCCTTCAGATCGCGTTCCAGCGTCACAGCCCCGATAACCTTTGATCGCCCTCGTAACGGGATTGTGCAAACAGCGACACTTTGCGGCTGATTCGCCAATTCGGCATGGGCCCTGGAGACCACCGAGTTCTGACCCGGAATGGTGGGCCATATCATGGCAATGCCTTGATCCACAGCCTCTTCCATGGCCGCTTCTGTTCTTCGCACCATCTGGGTCCGTGGATCAAAGCTGGCCATATGAGACATCGCCTGAAGGCGGACAGGCAGCCCCTGACGAAAACCGATACTGACTCGTTCGCAGCGGAATTGATTCGCGAGCTGATTGACTGTCTCAATCGCCGCTGTATGGGAGGAGGGATGTCGGAGAATAGCGGTCATCGCCCTTAAGGCAAAAGTACCTGCTTCTCGCTGTGCGATTGAATGCTGCTGCACCAGCGTTTTCATCCACAGGCCACCCCACTGGAGCAACTGCAATACTGCTTTCTGTTGGGCCACAGAGCGAGGCGAGATCAGAACTGCGACGACGGCTACCGGCTTATTATCAACAAAGAACGGAGTGGCGATTAATTCACAAACCCGCTGTTTGTCTGGCCCGTAATGCTGCTGGGAGCGAACTACGCTTCGATTGCCCGCCAGTGCCTGGGCAGCGGCATCCACCAGAAGAGATTCCCCTTCGCCCTTCTCGGGCCACCAGGAAACAGCCGCACCCAGACGCTTGGCGTTTTCTGGCAAGTAGAGTGCGCCGCGGATAAGGCCTGTCACCATCCGGCACTGCCAAGCCAGCCATTTACGGGCCAATTCAGCCGAAACCTCGTTGGAACTGGGGTTCCCGTCTACACGGGGGCTGGAATTCGCCGGCACCCGATCAAAGGCTGGAGGCTCGACAGACTCAGGAGTCTTCCGCTCTTCGGAACGTTTGTCTGCACGCCTTGCCGGTGTTAGTACGCTGTTGGACATAAACCATTCTTCCACTGAACCAAGTTCAGTATGGCCTGCCGATACTCCTTAAACTTTGTTAATTGTGTAAACATGTGTTTACTTTAGGTACACATATGATTTTTATCTATTTTCCAAGTGTTTACGCACCGTTTATCCTTCACTGGCGTTGCTCTGGTATGAAATCCTCAGCCCAGACGCCTCAAATCTTTCCGACAACTGTGACAATCAGTTTAATAACGTGGGGCTTGTGGCCGGACTACCCGGCCAGGATTTATGTCGCGGTAGAGTTTTAAGAAGAAAAAGCGGGATTCGTGGAACGCGCCAAACGCTCAGCAGCAGAAGTTCCTTTCGGAAACCAGGAATTCGGGATTACGTGTTACAGAAACTGCTCCGGGAATCCGGGCATGACCGGTCCCGGACTTTTGTCTTGCACGGGAGGTACCAGCCCCTGTTCAAGCAGCTGCATGTAGGCATCATCGAATACCTCACGCAGGATGGCAGCACGGGGGTTGGCCAGTGAGAACAACCAGGCCCCGTTTCTTCGCCGCACGTGCACTTCAGTGAACAGTTGCTTCTCCTCCTCAGACAGTATGTCGCGGACAGGTGAACGGTAATCCAGCAGGTAATCGCCTCTTTTCAACTTGAGCATCTCAACAGCCGCTCTGTGACTCGGCGCTTCGGTAACCCGGATACCCTCAGCCGCCTTAAGCCATCCAAGCAACCCGTTATAGGTGTATCCAGAAATTACTATGACCGTTTTACCGTTTAATTCATCAAAGTGGGTCAACGGTTCGTTATTGCTCAAGCTCCACGCACAGAGAAAAAAACTGAATGGACTAGCCCAGCTTTCAAGGATTTGCCCTTTTAGGCTGGGGATGTTGGTCATCCCAGGCCAGACATCAATCTC
This sequence comes from Marinobacter sp. F4216, assembly GCF_019931195.1. GTDB lineage: Bacteria > Pseudomonadota > Gammaproteobacteria > Pseudomonadales > Oleiphilaceae > Marinobacter > Marinobacter suaedae. Next base: position 10,950 of record NZ_JAIOUO010000006.1, read on the forward strand.
ACCATTTTTCAGGTAGAGATAGGCACGGGATGTGGGCAGATAAACAAATTCCGCAACGTAACCTGCTTGTTCTACCAAGCGCCGGGTAATGTTGATAAAAATTCCAGCAGGTTCCCCTTGCGGAGAACGATAGGTGAGAGGCGGAAACTCCACATAGGCAATACGGAGCAATTTGGAATTACCTCCCGATTGAGCAGCCAATACGGTGCCCGAGATAAGGGAGGCGAACAATCCCAAGCACAGAATAAAGTGCCGGAAAGACTTCCGCAGAGGAGAGAAGTTACAGCGGTTATTCATGAACATCTGGTTGTTATTGGATGCGACCAAGATTACCAGACTTGAACTTTTGTGCACCAATAACCGCTGAAAACTGTGAGCTTCGACGTCAGATCTGGCTCACCACCGCAAACAGGCCAACGCCACCCATCACCAGGGTGTAGGGAAATGCCATGACCACCATCCGGCCGTAGGACAACCGAACCAGGGGTGCGATCGCCGATGTGAGCAGGAACAGGAAGGCCGCCTGACCATTTGGCGTCGCCACGCTCGGCAGATTGGTTCCGGTGTTGATGGCCACCGCCAGGTTACGGAAATGCTGCTCGCTGATCACTCCCGCTTCCAGTGCTTGCTTCACTTCGCTGATATACACCGTCGCGACGAACACGTTGTCACTGATCATCGACAGCACGCCGTTGGCAATAAAGAACCAGCCCGGCTGAACGTCTTCCGGCAGACTCAGCACCAGATCGATGATTGGCTTGAACAGGTGCTGTTCGTGGATCACGGCTACGATAGCGAAGAACACCACCAACAGGGAGGTGAACGGCAATGACTCCTGGAACGCCTTACCAATCTGGTGCTCGTCGGTCACCCCGGTGAACGAGGTAATCAGGATAATGACCAGCAGGCCGATCAGACCCACTTCTGCCAGATGGAAGGCAAGACCAATAACCAGTACCACGGCCGCCAGGGCCTGAACCCAGAGGGCTGCCTGATCCGCCTTGGTGCGCTTGGTGCGCTCGTTTTCAGCAAACTCTTCGAGTACCCGGCGGACCGGCTTCGGTAAACGGGTGCCATAGCCAAACCAGCGAAGCTTTTCCAACGCCCAGCAGGTTGCCAGGCCAGCCAGCAATACCGGGAAACTGACCGGCAGCATGGCCTGGAAGAAATCGGCAAAGTTCCAGCCAACCACTTTGGCAATCAACAGGTTCTGGGGCTCGCCCACCATGGTGGCAACACCACCCAGGGCGGTACCAATGGCACCGTGCATCAGCAGGCTGCGAAGGAAAGCCCGGAAGTTCTCCAGGTCTTCACGGTGCAGCTCAATCACATGCTCATCGCTCTGTGCGTTGTGGTCGTTGTGGTGATACCCCTTGCCGGAAGCCACCTTGTGGTAAACGGAATAGAAACCCACCGCCACACTGATGATCACCGCCGTTACCGTCAGGGCGTCCAGGAACGCTGACAGGACTGCCGCCGCGGCACAGAACAACAGCGACAACGCCGACTTGGAACGGACACCCACCAGAATCTGGGTAAACGTAACCAGCAACAGGTCCTTCATAAAGTAGATACCCGCCACCATGAACATCAGCAGCAGGATGACCGGGAAGTTGGCCAGCACTTCGTGATACACCGCATCCGGAGAGGTCATGCCGATCAGCAGGGATTCAACGGCCAGCAGTCCACCGGGCAATAGCGGATAGCACTTCAGTGCCATGGCGAGGGTGAAGATGAACTCACCAACCAGTACCCAACCAGCGACACCAGGACCAAGAGTCCAGACAACCAGCGGATTAATAATGAGAAAAAGGATGATCAGCTGTTTGTACCAGCCGGGGGCATTGCCCAGAAAATTAGCGGTAAACCCGCCCAGAACGGTGGATGGCATGACGAAATCACTAGTGGGTAGTTAAACAGGCGCGCGCATCATAGCAGATAGTTTCCATAGGTAGAGATCCGGTTAGTACAAGTCACTACAAAATAAACACACAAGCTCGCAGTTCACTGTCAAACCGTCACGCACACAGCTGATGCATGAGCACTGTAGGAAGGGGACCTCTAACTGTGGCGGTTTGGCGTATGGTCGAAGATCAGTTCGAGAGTTTTGTGGCAGGGATTCCCAACCCCTGGGGACTGGTCGAGTGGAACCGGGAATCCGAAAATGGTGTGTGACTTCATCGGTGAGTCCAGCGGTCTGGAGAGTGAAAGAGACATCATCGGGTCCGGGGATGACCAGGGTATCTCCGCAGACAATCAGAAACAGCCAGATCGAAGGCGGTTGAGGCTCACTTCACCTGTGAGCCACTGGCCAGTAGTCGAGGGAACTAACAATGGGAGTCGCTCTGGAGAGAATCACCGTAAGAGCTGTCGTACTCATCGAATTCATCACCGTAACCGTCATCGTTGACGGCCTCAGCTTCGAAGAAGGTTTGCAGCCTGGCCAGATAAGGCTGCACGACCTGAATATCCTGCTCAGACACTGACTCCAAATGAACCGCGAACTGGGTGGCGCCCTGGATGGCTTCTCTGAGATTGCGCTCCATTTCTTCCCTCATTTCCTCCGGCAAGCCCGCTGAAGATACTCATCAGCGCTGTCCTCAAGACTCTGAGCGGTGGCTGGCATACTGAAGTGCTGCCGGATCTGCTGCGCGTGTGGATCGGATTTCAACTGAATAACACCGTAGGTCAGAAAGATCTGATCCGCGATAAGGCCAAACGCTTCCGGACTGTCGAAGCCGTGATCGTCGGTGATGGCAACCAGTTTGTGGAAGGACGGATGAGGTTTGCTCTGTCGAACCAGCTGGGAATAGGGGGCTGTCAGATCGGACTTTATGGTTGAATCCGGATCTTCCAGGTCGCCGAATTCATCGGCCAGCACGCTGAGTTCGGTAAAACAGGCGATGAATCATTCGACATCCTGACTCGAGAGTGGTGCAGCTGAAGACGAAGCCCCCCACAACAACCCAAAAGCCAGCAAACCGTTTTTGAGGGTATTCAGTTGAAACATTGCAACGCTCCTTGTTGATTTAGCCCGGCCATCCCTGCCGGGCAACAGATTCGAAATCTCAGAGGGAAAATAACTCGGCACTAACCGAAGATTGACCTTATTCTACCGTCACACTCTTGGCCAGGTTCCGTGGCTGATCCACATCCGTACCTTTCAATACCGCCACATGGTAGGACAGCAACTGAAGCGGGACGGTGTAGACAATCGGCGCCGTGATCTCGTGCACAGGAGGAATCTGCATCACATGGATGTTTTCCTCTTCCTGAACCTCAGCATCCTTGTCGGCAAAGACAAACAGTTCTCCACCGCGAGCCCTGACTTCTTCGAGGTTGGACTTGAGCTTTTCCAGCAGTTCATTGTTCGGTGCCACAGTGACAACCGGCATTTCGTTGTCAACCAGCGCCAGAGGCCCATGCTTCAGTTCGCCGGCAGGGTACGCCTCCGCATGAATGTAGGAAATCTCCTTTAGCTTCAGAGCCCCTTCAAGGGCAACCGGGAACTGGGAGCCCCGCCCCAGGAAAAGGCTGTGATGCTTGTCCATGAAGGCCTTGGACAACTCGGCGATCTCACCATCCAGAGCCAGTACATTTTCAACCTGTCCGGGCAACTCGTGGATGGCCTTTACGATTTCCGCCTCCCGCTCGGCAGAGAGTCCATTATGACGGGCCAGTGCCACGGTAAAGATCAGCAGGGCTGTTAACTGGGTCGTGAATGCCTTGGTGGACGCTACGCCAATTTCCGGCCCGGCCTGCGTCATGATGACCAGATCGGATTCGCGCACCAGGGAACTGCCTGGCACGTTGCAGATAGCCAGGGCAGCTCGGAATCCCGCCTTTTTGGCCTGACGCAGGGCCGCGAGGGTATCGGCCGTTTCACCGGACTGGGAAATACAGAGGAACAGCGTGTCTTTCTGAATGACATGCTTGCGGTAGCGGAATTCAGAAGCCACTTCGACAGAACAGGCAACCCCAGCCAGTTCTTCGATCCAGTAACGAGCGACCATACCGGCATGATAACTGGTGCCACAGGCAATGATCTGGACGTGGTTGACGTCCTTCAACAAGTTGGCCGCCTCGGTGCCAAGGGCTTGTTCCAGTACCCGACTATCGGTGATTCGGCCTTCCATGGTGGCCTTGATCACTTTCGGCTGTTCGTAAATTTCTTTCAGCATGTAATGCCGGTACTCGCCTTTATCGGCAGAGTCTGCACCATGCTCGAATCGCGTAACCTTGCGCTCGACCGGCGTGCCCTCGCGATCGTGGATGGTCACACCTTCCCTACGGATATCCGCAATATCGCCTTCCTCGAGGAAAATAAACCGGTCAGTTACCGGCAGCAAAGCCAACTGATCGGAGGCGATAAAATTCTCACCAATGCCAACGCCAATCACCAGCGGGCTGCCCTCACGACAAACCACCAGATGGTCTGGCTCGTCAGAATGAACAACGGCGAGCGCATACGCACCACGCAGGCGGCTGATGGCTGCTTTTACAGAGTCGTAAACCTTGCCGAGCTGCCGATAGTGTTTCTCGATGAGGTGAACCACCACTTCCGTATCGGTCTGCGAGGTGAACTCAAAGCCTTCAGCCTTCAGCTCCTCACGGAGTTCCTGGTAGTTTTCGATGATCCCATTGTGGACTATGGCCAGGCGGTCGCCGGACATGTGGGGATGGGCATTGAGTTTCGAGGGCTCACCGTGGGTCGCCCAACGGGTGTGGGCAATACCGACATGACCGGTCAGTGGGTTTGACTCGACAGCGTCCGCAAGGGAGGCAACCTTGCCCACTTCCCTGGCACGCTGGACGGAATTCTCGCCATCGACGACCGCCATGCCAGCAGAATCATAGCCGCGGTATTCCAAGCGGCGCAGACCCTCCAGCAGAATTCCCTGAACGTCCCTTTCCGAAACTGCCCCTACAATGCCACACATGCTGCTTTCACCTGTCTTTTAGAACCTGTTTAATCTTTGGTCGGACGTTCCCAGCCCGAAATATTTTTCTGGCGCCCCCGTGCGACGGCCAGCTCACCATCAGCCACATTTCGCGTGATGGTGGAGCCCGCCCCGATGGTCGCGTCAGTTGCTACTTCTACGGGCGCTACGAGCGAGGTGTTTGAACCAACAAACACACCGTCGCCGATGATCGTCTGATGCTTGTTAACACCATCATAATTGCACGTGATGGTGCCTGCACCCACATTCACATTACGACCCAGTGAGGCATCCCCCACGTAACTGAGGTGATTGATCTTGCTGCCCTCACCCACAATGGCCTTTTTCGTTTCAACGAAGTTACCGACCTTGGTTCCGGCGGCCAGTTCGGTACCCGGACGGAGCCTGGCAAACGGTCCGATCTCCGCATTGGCGCCAACGCTGGCACCTTCGATCACACTGTTTGCCTTGATGCTGGCGCCCTCGGCGATTCGAGCATCCTTGATGACACAGTTGGGACCGATAGACACATTGTTACCCAGTTCCACCTGGCCTTCGAACACCACGTTGATATCGATCAGGATGTCGTTGCCAATAGTCAGTTCGCCCCGCACATCGACTCGGGTGGGATCAGCCAGGGTGGCACCTTCAGTCATTAACCGCTCCGCTTCTTTGCGCTGATACCAGCGCTCGAGCTCCGAGAGTTGCAGACGGTTATTCACCCCCTGCACTTCAAACTCATTGGCGGGCTGGGAAACCGACACGTCAAGGCCATTCTGAACCGCCATGGCGATGATATCGGTGAGGTAGTATTCGCCCTGGGCATTGGCATTGGAAAGGCTTGGAAGCCAGGATTTGAGATGCCGGGCAGACACTGCAAGGATACCGGTATTGACTTCCTGGATGGCCTGTTGCTCAGCGCTGGCATCCTTTTGCTCAACAATTTCTACAACCTTACCCAATTCATCGCGAACGATACGGCCATAACCCTGGGGATCGTCCAGCGTGACCGTCAGCAGGCCCAGCGTCTGTTCATCCAGCGTAGCGACCATCGGGGCCAGAGTTTCTTCTTTAATCAGAGGCACATCGCCATACAGAACAAGCACACGCGCGTTGTCCGGCAATTCGGGCAACACCTGAGCGACCGCATGACCGGTACCCAGCTGCTCTTCCTGAACGGCCCAGTGAACATTGCGTCCGTCAGAAGCTTCGCGAACCTTTTCCGCTCCGTGCCCGATTACCGTATGAATCTTGTCCGCGCCAAGCTTTTCTGCCGTTTCAATCACATGGTGGAGCATGGGTTTACCAGCGACTGCATGGAGTACCTTCGGTAGGGCCGATTTCATTCTCGAACCCTGGCCGGCTGCCAGAATCACTACGTGTAAGGGCTTGGTGGACAAACGTGCCTCCAGTCTTTCCTGTTGCTCTCAAAATAAAAAAAGCCGCTTCCTGGTCCACTGTAAAGTCCGCTGATAAAACGGTAATACAGTGTTTCAGGGTGCGGCTTTTGTCTTCGGTTACTCCGAAATCAAAACGCTTAGCGCATTTTGTTCCGCAGCTGCTGGATGGTGCGAAGCTGTGCCACAGCTTCGGCCAACTCTGCAGCGGCACGGGAGTATTCGAATTCACCGGTTTTGTTGGCAAGTGCCTTCTCGGCTTCTTTCTGAGCCTCGAGTGCAGCCGCTTCGTCCACATCTTTTGCACGAACCGCTGTGTCCGCCAACAAAGTTACCAGATTGGGCTGAACTTCCAGATACCCGCCAGACACGTAAAGAATCTCTTCTTCACCGCCCTGCTTGATAATCCGAATAGGACCTGGCTTCAGCTCTGTCAGCAGCGGAGTGTGACCCGGGGCAATACCCAGGTCACCTTCAGAGCCCGCTGCGATCAGCATTTCAACCAATCCGGAATAGATCTTTGTTTCGGCACTTACCACGTCACAATGCACGGTCATACCCATGTCAGTTGCCTCTTTGATCGATCCGGAAAATCGGTGCTAAGGCTGATTTTACTCGCCTTTGCTCTTCATTTCCTTCGCTTTCTCGACCGCTTCCTCGATGCCGCCGACCATGTAGAACGCCTGCTCAGGCATGTCGTCATAGTCACCGTTGAGGATGCCCTTAAAGCTGCTGATGGTCTCCTTCAGGGACACGTACTTACCGGGAGAACCGGTGAATACTTCAGCAACGTGGAACGGCTGGGACAGAAAACGCTCGATCTTACGGGCACGGGCTACAGTCAGCTTGTCTTCTTCTGACAGCTCGTCCATACCCAGGATGGCGATGATGTCTTTCAGTTCCTTGTAACGCTGCAGGTTGGTCTGCACGCCACGCGCAACTTCGTAGTGCTCCTGACCGATGATCAGCGGGTCCAGCTGACGAGAGGTGGAGTCCAGCGGATCGATCGCCGGGTAGATACCCTTGGAAGCGATGTCACGGCTCAGTACTACGGTCGCGTCCAGGTGAGAGAACGTCGTCGCCGGAGACGGGTCAGTCAGGTCGTCCGCCGGTACGTATACCGCCTGGATGGAGGTGATGGAACCGGTCTTGGTGGAGGTAATACGCTCCTGCAGCTCACCCATCTCCTGGGCCAGGGTCGGCTGGTAACCTACCGCGGAAGGCATACGGCCCAACAGTGCAGATACCTCGGTACCCGCCAGGGTGTAACGGTAGATGTTGTCAACGAACAACAGTACGTCACGGCCTTCGTCACGGAACTTCTCAGCCATGGTCAGGCCGGTCAGAGCTACACGCAGACGGTTTCCGGGGGGCTCGTTCATCTGGCCGTAAACCATGGCCACTTTATCCAGAACGTTAGACTCCTTCATCTCATAGTAGAAGTCGTTACCTTCCCGGGTACGCTCACCAACACCTGCGAATACGGAGAGACCGGAGTGCTCTTTCGCGATGTTGTTGATCAGCTCCATCATGTTTACGGTTTTACCTACACCGGCACCACCGAACAGACCAACCTTACCACCCTTGGCGAACGGGCAGATCAGGTCGATAACCTTGATACCGGTTTCCAGCAGGTCTGCGGAGGCAGACTGATCCGCGTAGCCCGGTGCCTTACGGTGGATAGCCCAGCGCTCTTCCTCACCGATGTCGCCCTGCTCGTCGATGGGACGACCCAGAACGTCCATGATACGGCCCAGAGTCTGGGTACCGACCGGTACGGAGATAGGTGCGTTGGTGTTGGTTGCGGTCAGGCCACGCTTGAGGCCTTCGGTGCTGCCCATGGCGATGGTACGTACAACACCGTCGCCCAGCTGCTGCTGGACTTCCAGAGTTGTGTCGCCACCTTCAAGCAGCAGTGCGTCATATACTTTTGGCACGGAGTCACGTGGAAATTCCACGTCGATAACCGCGCCAATGATCTGAACGATTTGTCCGCTACTCATGCTCGGTTCCTCGTTATCTTAATAGTCAATAAAACCAGTTGGATCGTGGGCGGGATCAGACCGAAGCCGCGCCGCTCACAATCTCCGAAATCTCTTGGGTGATCGCTGCCTGACGGGCCTTGTTGTAAGCCAACTGAAGCTCGTCAATGATGCTGCCAGCGTTATCAGTAGCGCTCTTCATGGCAATCATCCGCGCAGCCTGCTCACAAGCCAGATTTTCAACCACGCCCTGGTAAACCTGGGACTCGATGAATCTCGGCATCAGGCCTTCAAGAATCTGCCTGGCGTCCGGCTCGTAGATGTAATCCCACTGGTTCTTGATTTCGTCGTCTTCGCTCGGAGGCAGGGGCAGTAGTTGCTCCACCTTCGGGCTCTGGGTCATGGTGTTCACAAACTCGTTTGAAACAAGATACAGACGATCAATCTTGCCTTCTGAGAACGCGTCCAGCATAACCTTGACGTTGCCGATGAGCTTGTCTGAGCTTGGGTTGTCACCCAGGTGGGTCAATGCCGCAACGACATTGCCGCCATAGCTCCGGAAAAAAGACGCGCCTTTCTGACCGATCGCACAAAGATCAGCCTCCACGCCTTTCTCGTTCCACGCTTTCATTTCGCGGACAAGCGCTTTGAACAGGTTGATGTTCAGACCACCACAGAGGCCACGATCAGTTGACACCACGATGTAGCCGACGCGCTTGACGTCACGCTCCACCATAAACGGGTGCTTGTACTGAGCATTCGCCTTGGCAATGTGCCCGATCATCTGACGCATCTTATCGGCATACGGACGAGTTGCCTGCATGCGATCCTGAGCTTTACGCATCTTACTCGCCGCAACCATTTCCATGGCGCTGGTGATCTTCTGCGTGCTCTTGATGCTTGATATCTGGTTACGTATTTCTTTGCCGACGGCCATAACTCACTGCCTTCTCAAGTTAGACACTCGTTGCTACGAAACTGGCCTGCAACCGGGGTTGCAGGCCTGCTTTCTTACCAGCTCTGAGTGGTCTTGAATTTCTCCAGTGCAGCTTTCAGGCCGGCAGCGATTTCGTCGTTGAAATCGCCCTTAACGTTGATCTTGTCCAGCAGTTCTTTCTGCTCGGAACGCATCCAGTCCAGGAGCTGCGCTTCGAACTTAACCACTTTCTCGACATCAACGTCGTCCAAGAAGCCTTCGTTGGCTGCAAACAGAACCGTACCCATCTCAGCCACGGACAGCGGGCTGTACTGGTTCTGCTTCATGAGTTCGGTAACACGCTGACCGTGCTCGAGCTGCTTACGGGTTGCTTCGTCAAGGTCGGAAGCGAACTGGGCAAACGCGGCCAGTTCCCGGTACTGAGCCAGGGCCAGACGGATGTTACCGCCGAGCTTTTTCATGATCTTGGTCTGGGCTGCACCACCAACACGGGATACAGAGATACCTGCGTTCATCGCCGGACGGATACCGGAGTTGAACAGGTTGGTTTCCAGGAAGATCTGACCGTCAGTGATGGAGATTACGTTGGTCGGTACGAACGCAGATACGTCACCGGCCTGGGTCTCAATGATCGGCAGCGCGGTCAGAGAACCGGTCTTACCTTTCACTTCACCGTTAGTGAGCTGCTCAACGTAGTCGGCGTTAACGCGGGAAGCGCGCTCCAGCAGACGTGAGTGCAGGTAGAATACGTCACCCGGGTAGGCTTCACGGCCTGGCGGACGACGCAGCAACAGAGAGATCTGACGGTAGGCTACAGCCTGCTTGGACAGATCATCGTATACGATCAGGGCGTCTTCACCGCGGTCACGGAAGTATTCACCCATCGCAGTACCGGCGTACGGAGCCAGGAACTGCATCGCTGCAGGATCAGCAGCACCCGCAGCAACCACGATGGTGTGGTCCATAGCGCCGTGCTCTTCCAGCTTACGTACTACCGCAGCGATAGAAGACTGCTTCTGACCTACGGCAACGTAGATACACTTTACGCCCGTGTTCTTCTGGTTGATGATCGCGTCGATGGCAACCGCAGTCTTACCGATCTGGCGGTCACCGATGATCAGCTCACGCTGACCACGACCGATGGGAACCATGGTGTCGATCGCTTTCAGACCGGTCTGTACCGGCTCATCAACGGACTGACGAGCGATAACGCCCGGAGCAACCTTCTCAACCGGAGAAGTCAGGTCAGTGCCCAGATCGCCCTTGCCGTCGATCGGGTTACCCAGACCGTCGACAACGCGGCCCAGCAGTTCCGGACCAACCGGTACTTCCAGGATGCGACCGGTGCAACGAACCTTCTGACCTTCGGCCAGATCCTCGTAGTCACCCAGAACAACCGCACCTACGGAATCACGCTCCAGGTTCAGAGCCATACCGTAAGTGCCGTTAGCGAATTCAATCATCTCACCGTACATTACGTCGGCAAGACCGTGGATCAGTACGATGCCGTCAGAAACGGACAGGATCGTACCTTCGTTCTTTGCTTCGGAAGAGATATCGAGCTTTTCGATTCTCTTCTTGATGATGTCACTGATCTCGGATGGATTCAGTTGCTGCATGCCAATATCCTCAAACCTTGTGCTGAAATCAGGAGCCCAGAGTCTCGACCAGCTTTTTCAGCTTTCCGCGTACAGATGCGTCGATGACCAGATCGCCAGTGCGAATGACGGCGCCACCAATCAGAGACTTGTCCAACGACGCTGCGAGTGACACTTTCCGCTCGAGTTTCTCGGACAGTGCCTGGGCGAGCTTCTGTTGCTGTTCGTCCGTCAGCTCAAATGCTGAGGTGACGTCAATGTCAACAGTGCGCTCCAGGTCAGCCCGGTACGTGTTGAAGAGCACTGCAATCTCCGGAAGAAGCGCCAGACGCTGGTTTCCAGCGAGCACCGAGAAGAAATTGCGAACCTGATCGGTCGCCTCTTCGCCGGCAACCTCCAGGATGAGTTCCGCTTTCTTCTGCTCTTCGAGACCCGGATTTGCGAGAAGCCGTCGAATGTCTGCATTCGCAGTGACCTGACCAGCCACGGTCAGCACCTTGTCCCACTCGGCGAGCTGATTCAGCTCCTGAGCGGCGGAAAATGCTGCTTTAGCGTAGGGTCGGGCCAGCGTTCTCAGTTCTGCCATGATGAACCTCGTCGTTTACAGTTCTGCCGCCAGTTTTTCCAACATTTCGTTGTGCTTGGAGGCATCGACAGAGGTTTCCAGGATTTTCTCAGCACCGGCGACAGCAATTGCGGCAACTTCTGCACGCAGAGCGTCACGAGCCTGATTGCGCTCCTGCTCAATTTCGGCCTTGGCCTGCTCAATCAGCTTGTCGCCTTCCTTGCGGGCTTCATCTTTGGAAGCTTCCACAATCTGGGCGGCACGCTTGTTGGCCTCTTCAATCAGGGCTGCTGCTTGCTGCTTTGCTTCGCGCAGTTCCTGGGCAGACTTCTCCTGAGCCAGTTCCAGGTCGCGCGCTGCACGATCAGAAGCAGCCAGTCCGTCAGCGATCTTCTTTTGACGCTCCTGCAGTGCGGCCATAATCGGCGGCCACACGTATTTCATGCAGAAGACGACAAAGATAAAGAACGCGATGGCTTGACCAATCATCGTCAGATTAATGTTCACGTCTTCACCTCTCGCCTGTTTCGTTCAGAATCATTGACCGGGGTCGGGGCCCCGGTGACAGACTCAATTAACCGGCGATCTGGCCGACAAACGGGTTGGCGAAAGTGAAGAACAGAGCGATACCAACACCGATCATGGTTACGGCGTCAAGCAGACCAGCAACGATGAACATTTTGACCTGCAGCATCGGGGTCATTTCCGGCTGACGCGCAGCGCCTTCCAGGAATTTGCCACCGAGGATACCAAAGCCGATTGCAGTACCCAGGGCGCCCAGGCCGATCAGCAGTGCAACAGCAATAGCGGTCATTCCAACTACAGTTTCCATGATAACTCCTAGTTTTAGTTAAGTTTCAATTTAAGGGGTTAGGGTTTAAAAACTACGTCTCAATGGTGTCCGATCAGTGACTGTCTTCGTGAGCCATGCTCAGGTACACGATCGTCAACATCATGAAGATGAATGCCTGCAGGGTGATGACCAGAATGTGGAAGATCGCCCAGGGTACAGACAGTGTCCACTGCGCCCACAACGGCAGCAGCGCAATCAGGATGAAGATCAGCTCGCCGGCATACAGGTTACCGAACAGACGCAGAGCCAGGGAGATCGGCTTGGCGATCAGACTCACGCCTTCCAGCAGCAGGTTCACCGGAACCAGCAGGATCTTCAGGAACAGGTTGTCAGAAGAGAACGGGTGCAGGGTCAATTCGCCCAGGAAGCCACCCACGCCCTTCACTTTCAGGCTGTAGTAGATGATCAGAGCGAACACGGACAGGGACATACCCAACGTCACGTTCACATCCGTGGTCGGTACCACCTTCATGTACTCAAGGCCCATCATATGGAACAGTTGCGGCAGGAAGTCTACCGGCACCAGGTCCATCAGGTTCATCAGGAAAACCCAGCAGAAGATGGTCAGTGCCAAGGGCGCAATAACCTTGTTTTTCCCGTGGAAGGTCTCTTTTACGCTGTTATCAACGAATTCGACCATGACTTCCACGAAGTTCTGCAATCCGCCCGGCTGGCCGGATGTCGCGCGCTTGGCGGCCATGCGGAACAGGAAAAGGAACAGAACGCCCAGACCAATGGCCCAGCCAAGTGAGTCGATATGAAGAGCCCAGAAGCCCATGTCAGAGGCTTCTTGCCCGGTGTGGGCGAGTGTCCAGGTTGATTCTTCGAGTACGGTTCCGTCAGCCCGCTCATAGCCGGCTGGCAGTTTGCCGTAGGTGAGGTTCTGGAGGTGATGCTTTATATATTCGGATGCACTTCCTGCCATAACGGGTTCCCAGGTCCAGTTAGCTTTGCTGCGTTTTGCTGCCCACCAGCATTGGCGTAAACCAATTGGTAACCAGCATGATCGCAAATGTTAAAAAGAGTGCCGCGATGTCGAGCGGCTGAATCCATTTGAACACCATTGTGAAACCAACGGCGCAAAGGATGAGCTTGCCGGCCTCACCCTTGTAAAAAGAATTCATGATCTGTTTGGCAGACCGCGCGCCGGAGTAGCGGAATGCCTTGAGCGCAAAATAACCGTTGGACAGCAAAAAAATGGTGCCACCCAAAAGCGCTGAATACCACGATACCTGACCGCGCAAACCAAGAAACGCCAGGCTAACCACCACCAACACTACACCTTGTAAAAAAAACCACCGTGCAATCGGTGGGCGGTGTAAACCGCGTGGAGCTGGTTTCGTCATTTTCTTCCCGGGAATACGGTGCATTAACCCGTTGCAGTTCAAAAAGTAGACAACTACACCGATACGAGCGCGGAGATTATATGTGTTCAAGTGATGTGAATCAACAAAACGCGGGGCCGGTTAGGCGGCGCAAAACTGCTTGCGCAGAGGGATTTCGGGGGTTGGGACACAAATAGGCGAACAAACGATGAAGGACCACTACATGTTGTGTAGCCGCTCGATTCAGTGCTACAAAATGGCACCGAAAACGATGCCTTGGTCACAAATTACTTGATATGGCCCAATATGCCATCGAGTTCGTCCAGAGAGCTGTATTCGATCACCAGCTTGCCCTTACCACGCTGACCGTGCGCAATGGAGACCCGGGCGCCAAGGCGCTCAGCGAGGTCATCCTGCAAGGCCCGGATATTGGGATCCAGGGCAGCCGGCTCCCGCTTCTGGTCACCGGGTTTTTCCTGCTGGATTCGACGAACAAGGGCCTCAGTCTGGCGAACCGAAAGAGACTTGGCGACCACCTGCTTGGCCACCTGCATCTGTTGCTCCGGGGGCAGGGTTAGCATGGCGCGACCATGGCCCATCTCCAGATCGCCGTGCTCAAGCATCAATCGCACGTCTTCGGTCAAACTGATCAAACGGAGCAGGTTGGTGATGGTGGTGCGGGACTTGCCCACGGCTTCGGCCACCTGCGCCTGGGTCAATCCGAATTCGTCCTGCAGGCGCTGGAGGGCGAAGGCTTCTTCAATAACATTCAGGTTTTCCCGCTGAATATTCTCAATCAGCGCCATGGCGATGGCCGCTTCATCCGGTACATCGCGGATGATGGCCGGAATGCGGTCGAGATCCGCCATCTGGGTAGCGCGCCAGCGACGTTCACCGGCAATCAGTTCATAGCGGCCTTCACCGATCGGACGAATGACCACCGGTTGCATGACCCCTTGCTGTCGAATGGAGTCGGCCAGTTCCTGCAACGCGGTCGGATCCATGTCCCGGCGGGGCTGGTAGCGTCCGCGCTGAATCAGATCGATGGGTACTTCACGCAGTTCACCGTCGTGTTCGGCCACTTCCTGATCCAGATTCACCTTGGAACCCGCCAGCAGGGCGCCAAGTCCACGCTCACCCAATCCTCTTTTCTTCGCCGCCATGGTGTCAGTCATTCTTCCTGTTGTAATTCGATCGATGTCAGTCAATGACAGGACGGTATGTTACACCGCAACCGGCTCAGATGTCTTTTTTGCGCCATGCCGGCGCACCATTTCGCCAGCCAAGGCCAGATAAGCCACGGCCCCTTTCGAGGCGCGATCGTATTTCAGGGCCGGCATGCCATAACTGGGCGCTTCGGCGAGACGTACGTTTCTGGGAATAACGGCACGATAGACCTTGTCACCGAAATACTCATTCAGCTGGGCAGAAACATCCAGGGTCAGGCTGTTTCGGGGGTCGTACATGGTGCGTAATAGACCTTCGATCTCCAGCTCCGGGTTGACGGTTTCCTGGATCTGCTCGACGGTGTTCATCAGTGCGGCCAGCCCCTCCAGTGCGTAGTACTCGCACTGCATCGGGATCAGTACCGAGTCCGCAGCCGACAGGGCGTTGACCGTGAGCAGGCTCAGTGACGGCGGGCAGTCGATCAGGATGTAGTCGTAGTCATCACGAACGCTGTTCAGAGCCAGGCGAAGGCGGTGCTCACGACCGATTTCATTCATCAGTTCAACTTCGGCCGCGGTCAAATCCCCATTGGCCGGTAGCAGCTTGAACCCCGATGCCTCGGCCAGAAAGACCACCTCTGCAGCCGATGCTCGCTTGGTCAGCACATCGTAACCAGAGAGCTTGAGGGCGTTTTTATCCACCCCACTGCCCATGGTGGCGTTGCCCTGCGGATCCATATCCACCAGCAGAACCCGGCGCTTTATGGCAGCCAGAGACGCAGCAAGGTTGACACAGGTGGTGGTTTTTCCCACGCCGCCTTTCTGGTTGGTCACTGCGATCACGCACGCCATGTCTGGTCTCCTGTTTGGGGATGTCTGGAATTGCTATGCCCGGCCAACCACCAGAAGGTGGCGTTCACCGTCTGATCCGGGAACCGCCAGGGTATGACGGGATTTTACCTGCCAACCGGCAGGAAGGGCAGCCACTTCATCATCCGGAAACTGGCCTTTCATGGCAAGAAACTCGCCCTCTTTCGCCAACAAGCTACCACACCAGTCCACCAGGTTTTCCAGTGCCGTGAACGCCCGACTGCTGATCTGAGTGAAAGGCTGCTCAGGCTGGCAATCCTCAGCGCGACCATGGATGACCGACACATTGTTCAGACCCAGCTCCAGAACACACTGGTTGAGGAAACGGGTCTTCTTGCCGTTGCTGTCGAGCAGGGTGAACTGTTTATCCGGCAGAGCGATCGCCAGCGGAATACCCGGCAAACCACCGCCGGCGCCTACATCCAGCAGGTGATCGGTCTGTACCCAGGACAGGATGCTCAGACTGTCGAGCAGTTGTCGCGACACCATTTCCGTCTCATTACGGACGGCGGTCAGGTTGTAGGCCCGATTCCACTTGTTGAGCAAAGCCAGAAAGGCCAGCAACTGTTCCTGCTGGCCTTCGCTGAGGGAGATAGTCATGGTCGCCAGCCCATCGCTGAGCTGGCGCTGCCAGAGTGAATTGGTCATAGGCGCGGCTCAGGCACTCTGCTTCTTCAGCAGATCACGCTTCTTGAGATGCACCAGAATCTGGCTGACCGCAGCCGGGGTCACGCCCTGAATCCGGGACGCCTGGGCGACGGTTTCCGGGCGCACGGCCTGGAGTTTCTGCTTGATTTCATTGGACAGGCCACCAATCTGGTCGTAGTCCAGATCGACGGGCAGACGGGTATTTTCGTTCCGGCGCAGACGCTCGATCTCATCCGCCTGGCGGGAAATGTACCCCTCATACTTGATCTCGATTTCCACCTGATCGGCAACGTTGGCATCACTCACCCGTTCCGCACCAATGTCGGCAATGTGGCTGTAGTCGATTTCCGGACGACGCAACAGCTCCGCCAGCGACTGGTCCCGATTCAGCGGCTGCTTCAGGAAGCCATTGGCCCGCTCCCCCGCGTCGGTGTTCGGATGAATCCGGGTCGACTCCAGACGAGTCCGCTCCTGGGCAATAGCCTCACGCTTTTCGTTGAACTTCTGCCAGCGGTCATCGTCCACCAGGCCCAGTTTTCGGCCTACATCGGTCAGACGCAGATCGGCGTTGTCTTCCCGCAGAATCAGGCGATACTCCGCCCGGCTGGTGAACATACGGTACGGCTCGCTGGTGCCCATGGTGATCAGGTCGTCTACCAGAACCCCCAAATATGCCTCATCCCGGCGCGGGTACCACTCGTCTTTTTCCTGCGCTCTTAGCGCCGCATTAATACCGGCCAACAAGCCCTGGGCACCGGCTTCTTCGTAGCCGGTGGTGCCATTGATCTGGCCCGCGAAGTACAGGCCACCGATGAACTTGGTTTCCAGGGTATGGCGCAGATCCTGCGGATTCAGGTAGTCATACTCGATCGCATAGCCCGGGCGCGTGATGTGAGCATTCTCAAAACCCGGGATAGAGCGCACCGCCGCCAGCTGGATATCGAACGGCAGGCTGGTGGAAATCCCGTTCGGATAGAGTTCGTTGGTGGTCAGGCCTTCCGGCTCGACGAAAATCTGGTGCGAGTCCTTGTCGGCAAAGCGATTGACCTTGTCCTCGATGGACGGGCAATAGCGTGGCCCGACGCCCTCGATGTTGCCGGCAAACATGGGCGAACGATCAAAGCCGCTGCGGATGATGTCGTGGGTCTGTTCCGTCGTGCGGGTCACATAACAGCAGATCTGTTCCGGATGTTCATCCCGGCTGCCCACAAACGACATGACAGGTGTCGGGTTATCGCCCCACTGCTCGTCCATCACGGAGAAATCCACCGAGCGGGCATCGATACGCGGGGGTGTACCGGTTTTCAGACGACCCACATTGAAGGGAAGCTCCCGCAGGCGCGCAGCCAGAGCGTTGGCAGGCGCATCACCCGCACGCCCGCCGGCGTGATGCCGCATGCCAATGTGGATAACGCCACCCAGGAACGTGCCGGTGGTCAGCACCACGCTGGGTGCGCGGAATCGAATGCCGGTCTGGGTGACCACACCGGTCACCACGTCGTTTTCCACAATCAGGTCATCTGCTGCCTGCTGGAACAGTGTCAGGTTGGGCTGATTCTCCAGCGCATGACGCACTGCGGCCTTGTAGAGGACTCGATCCGCCTGGGCTCGGGTAGCCCTGACGGCGGGCCCTTTGCGACTGTTCAGGATGCGGAACTGGATTCCCGCCTGGTCGGTCGCTTTCGCCATGATGCCGCCGAGGGCATCGATTTCCTTCACCAGGTGACTTTTGCCAATACCCCCGATGGCCGGGTTACAGGACATCTGCCCCAGGGTCTCAATGTTGTGCGTCAGCAGCATGGTCTGTGAGCCCATGCGCGCTGCCGCCAGAGCGGCCTCGGTACCGGCATGACCGCCACCAATGACAATGACATCGAAACGGGTCGGAAAATCCACAGTTCACCTCAGAAATCAGGGGGATAAAAACAGGGCGGCGAGTATAACGTCTCGCCTGTCAAAATGCAGTGTGAATGTGCAAATTTTAACCACCGTGAACGACCGGTGGAAGTGGTACAGACCGAAACGCGCCCAGAAACTGCCAGTTATCATGCGGACAACCGTAGGGATTTGCCGAAACCCACAGCTTTTCAGCGCCTTGTAGAAACCTGTTCAGAAGAGTTTTCAAAAAAATATCCACAAGCAAAAAGACGCTTACGGAACATGTAAAACAACGTCAATTAATTGGTATATAAAGCTTTTTTAATTTTAATCCACGGATTATACGAAGGTTGTTCAACTATTTATCCACAGAAACCGAAAACTCTCGGGTACGCAGATAGGTAACCAGCGCCAGAACGACGCCATTAAGCAGAGATAGAGACAACAGAAAACCCGGGATATCCACATTCATAATCCCCAGTACAACCATACCCGCCAAGGCGCTGATCACCATGAACAGCGCATTGATCACGTTCAGCGCGGCGATGATTCGTGCCCGCTGGTGAGCGGGCGTTTCATGCTGGATAAACGCATACAGGGGCACAATAAACAGCCCCCCGGAGATACCCACTCCGATCAGGTCGATCAGCACCCGGAGATAGGTTGGGTTGGTCAGGAACGTCAGCCAGATCGAAGACTCCGGGAAATCCGGCACAGCAAAGAACAGGTCGATACCAAACAGGCTCAACCCCAGCGCCCCCCAGGGCACGGGCTTGAGGGACACCCTGTGCCGGGTCAATCGCTCGCACAGGGACGCACCCACGGAAATGCCGATCGTGAACAGTGCAAGAAGGAGGGTGACCACGGTCTCGTCCCCACCCAGATGAACCCGGGAAAAATTCGGAAACTGGGTGAGGTAGGCCGCGCCCAGGAACCAGAACCAGGAAATGGCGAGGATGGCCAGCAGAACCTGACGACGCTGTGCCGCCAATATCATCAACCTCCAGGTCTCCACCACCGGACGAAGACGCACCGTCACCGCGGAATGCCGGTCGTGAGTCGGTGGTACCTGCCGGGCCGCCAGATACCCGAGAACCGCCATGACCACAACGGCCACCGCTGTATAGCGCGCCGGAGCTTCCAGCGTCATCAACAAGCCTGCCGCAATGGTACCGAGGAGGATGGCGACAAAGGTACCCATGCTCACCAGACCATTGCCGCCCACCAGCTCATCGTCGGACAGAACCTGTGGAAGAATCGCGTATTTTACCGGTCCAAAGAACGTGGACTGGGTGCCCATCAGAAACAGCAACACCAACAACAACTCATACCAGCCAAACCAGAGACCGGCGGCGGCCAGCCCCATGATCAGGATCTCTGCCAGCTTGACCCAGCGGATAATACGGGACTTTTCATAATGGTCTGCAAGCTGGCCGGCAATGCCGGAAAACAGGAAAAACGGCAGGATGAACAGAAAGGCCGCGAGGTTAACCACCAGATTGACGGACATCCCCATCACACCGCCCGCGCTGAACGTTATCAACAGCAGCAAGGCATTCTTGTAAAGGTTGTCGTTAAACGCCCCGGAAAACTGGGTGAGGTAAAAGGGCAGGAAACGTCGCTCGGCCAACAACCGGAACTGACTGTGCTTTGCCATAGGCGTCCTTTTGATGCACTTATCCACAAGCCGTTTGCTTTCTTGCACTGCGCTGGGGCGGAAACCCGAAGCAGGACAACGCTCTGTACCGGCGGTTGCTGAGGCATGGAAAGCAGTAACGCCGAGCAGGTCCAGAGACCATTACCATGAGTAACCTAGCCCGAGTAGGCGACCTTTGCCATAGCGTTTCCCGCCACCCTGTAAAGGGGATCCTGACTGGCCGAAGAATCAGAAATTTTCTGCCCTGCCCTGCGGAGCAGACGCCGTGCCAGCGCCTCCCGAAGAACCGGAGGCCAGGCGATCCAGCTCCTGCTCAATGGCACGGGTGGGACGGGTAAAGCGGGCCAGCAGGTTATAGAGCACCGGAATCAAGAACAGCGTCAATGTGGTGGCAAACACCAGACCACCCAGAATGACCACGCCAATGGACGCCCTGCTCTCGGCACCAGCGCCCGTCGCCAATACCAGTGGAATCGCTCCAAACACCGTCGATATGGTGGTCATCAGCACCGGTCTGAAACGCAGACTGGCGCCTTTGAGAATCGCCTCCCGGATATCGTAGCCCCGGTCACGAAGCTGGTTGGCGAACTCGACAATCAGGATGCCATTCTTGGCCATCAGACCGAGAAGCATGATGATGCCAATCTGGCTGTAGATATTGAGACTGATGCCCGACCACCAGAGCGCCAACAGAGCACCGGTGACTGCCAGCGGCACCGTCAACATGATGATCAGCGGATGAATCCAGCTCTCGAACTGGGCAGCCAGCACCAGAAACACCACCAGAAAGGCCAAACCAAAGGTGATATAGACCGCTGCGGAAGACTCCTCAAATTCCCGGGCCAGGCCCTGGTAGCTGGTTCGGGCCTCCGGTGGCAGGTTATCCACAGCCAGGGTGTTGAGGTACTTCAGCGCCGAGCCGAGATCGTAGCCCTCGGCCAGCGACGCACTGAGCACCACGGCCGGGAGCCGGTCAATACGTTTCAGGTCAGGGTTGGTGCCCGCTTCCTCGACAGACACCAACGCTTGCAAGGGAATCAGTTCGCCGTCGTCCCGGGTGCGCATGAAGATCTGCCCCAGATCCTCCGGAGTGGCGCGATCGCGCTCCGCCGCTTGCAGAATCACGTCGTACTCCTGGCCCCGATCGACATAGGTAGTGACATTTCGGGATGCCAGCAAAGTCTGCAGGGTAGTACCCACGTCCTGTACGGTAATGCCTAGATCCGCCGCCCGCTCCCGGTCGATGGACACCCGAAGCTCGGGTCGGGTGAGTTCGAAATCAATATCCGGATTCAACAGATTCGGGTTTTCCTTGGCCCGTTCCAGTATTTCCTCACTCCAGGCCTGAACGGACGCGTAATCCGGCCCGGCAATCACAAACTCCAGAGGCTGGCCAAAACCACGCCGTCCCAGGCCGGAGGGATTCACAGCCACAGTCCGGATACCGGACACCTGGCCGAGTTTGGCGCGCAGTTCATTAGTGATGTTTTGCTGCTTCTGGCTTCGCTGCTCCCAGGGCGTCAGCCCCATAATCAGGAACGCGTTGTCCTCCTCGTCACGGAAGCCCACGATCGCAAGAAACCGGTCCGAAGCCTCGCTTTCCAGGTACGGCATCAGGATCTGTTCGACCTGACGCACATAATGGTCGGTATATTCCACCGTCGACCCGCGGGGTGCGCTGGTGGGCAGGATGATGATGCCCCGATCTTCGGTCGGCGCCAATTCCTGGGCCAGTTTCGGGTAGACCAGTGCCGAAATCAGGGTGCCCACCAGCCCCAGGCCAATCAATAAGCCCGGCAGACGCAGGGAGGCGACCAGCAACCGCTCGTAGCCCCGGGTCAGGGCATGGAACACCCGTTCCGAGGCAGCCCACAGGCGATGTCCTTCGTCGGTTTCCGGGCTGTGGCGCAGCCACTTTGAGCACAGCATGGGAGTCAAAGTCAGTGCCACCAGGCTGGAGACCACCACCGCAGCCGCCAGGGTAAAGCCGAACTCGGCAAACAGGCGGCCCACATTACCGCCCATGAATGAAATCGGTACGAACACCGCCACCAGGGTGAGTGTGGTGGCAACCACCGCGAATGCCACTTGCCGGGCCCCCCGGTAGGAGGCGAGCAACGCCGGCTCCCCCTGATCAATCCGGCGCTGAATGTTCTCCAGCATGACAATGGCATCGTCCACCACCAGGCCAATGGCCAGAATGACCGCCAACAGGGTGAGTACGTTGATCGAGAAGCCCAAGAACCCGAGCCCGATAAAGGCCCCAATAACAGCAACGGGTATGGTCACCGCCGGGATCAGGGTCGCCCGCCAGGACCGAAGGAAGATGAAGATGACCAGCACCACCAGCAACACGGCGATGGCCAGAGTGGTGAGCACCTCTCGGGTGGAGGCCCGAATGAAAATGGATTCGTCGTAACTTCTGGTCAGCGTGATTTCAGGCGGCAATGTGCTGCGAATCGCATCCAGTTCAGCCTTTACAGCATCGGACACTGCCACGATGTTGGATTTTGACTGCCGAATGATGCCCAGACCAACGGCGGTCTCCCCGTTGGCACGCAACCGGGTAATGTCGGATTCCACCCCCATCCGGACATCAGACACATCACCCAGCCTCAGCAGGCTGGCGTCGTCCCGACGCAGCACCAGGGAGCGGAATTCCTCCACTGTGGATAACCGGCCATCGGCACGGACAGTAAACGTACGGGTAGCGGAATCCACCGATCCGGCGGGAAACTCGACGTTATTGCTACGCAGCGCCTGTTCGACCTCGGCCACCGTGATATCCCGGGCGGCCATCCGTTCCAGGTCCAGCCAGATCCGGATGGCATAGCGTCGCTCGCCACCGATGATCACATTGGCCACGCCCTCCAGCACCGATAACCGATCCACCAATACCCGGTCGGCGAAATCGGTCAGTTCGGCACTGTCCCACAGATCACTGCGCAGGGTGACCCACAGCACCGGACGAGCATCGGAATCCGCCTTACTGACGGTTGGTGCATCGGCTTCATCCGGCAACTGGTCGGCCACCCGTGCAACCGCATCGCGGACATCATTGGCGGCAATATCCACATCCCGGCTTGTGGAAAACTCCACACTGGTGCGGGATTCGCCCTGCTCGGTGGAGGATTCGATGGAACGGATACCCTCGATACCGCTGATGGCGCCCTCGATGATCTGGGTTACCTGGGTATCCACCACTTCTGCGGCCGCACCCGGGTAATTGGTGGCAATGGACACCACGGGCGGGTCGATGTCGGGATACTCCCGGACCGGCAACCCCAGCAGCGCAGCTACGCCGAACACCACAATCAGGAGGCTAACGACGGTGGCGAAGACCGGACGTTTGATGGAAATATCCGACAACACCATGGTCAGGAAGACTCCAGAGCACCGAGGAACCGGTTGTCCGGTATCGCGTTTTGGTCATCGACCACCCGAATCCGTTCACCGCTGCTGAGTCGATCCTGGCCAGTGACGACCACAGCGTCCTGCGGACTCAGCCCACGGGTGATCTCCACCCTGCCCGGCATCCGGGCACCGATGCCTACCGACACGCGTCGGGCCACGCCATCCTCGGCAACAAACACATAATGCTCGTCCCCGCGCACCATTACTGCCTGCTCTGGAATCACCAACGCCTCGCGCTCCTGCAGCGTGACGGTCGCTGACATAAACTGACCGGGCCGCAACCGACCCTCCGGATTATTGATCAACGCACGGACCGGCAAGGTGCGGCTAACCGGGTCTACCCGGGTCCCCAGTTTCGCCAGCTCACCGCTGAAGGGCTGGTCGGGATACGCTGGCGAAGATCCCTCGACCGGCAACCCAACGCGTAAATCGGCCAGGAATCGTTCGGGGATGGAAAACTTCAATTCCATCCGATCAACCTCATCCAGCGTGGCCAGCATCGTGCCGACGGCGATGTAGGCCCCTTCAGACAGGTCGCTCAGGCCAACCACACCTGCAAAAGGTGCCCGGATACGATGGTTCTCCAGCCGCACCACCGCTGCCTCACGTTCGGCATCGGCGATCCGGACAGTGGTGGCCAATTCATCCACCTGGGACTGGGAAATACTGTTGTTGGCGCGCAAGCTTTGAGCCCGCTTCAGTTGCCGGCGTGCTTCGGCCAGACGTGCTTCGATCACCTGGAGGTCGGCCGTGGCCTGGCGATCATCCAACTGCACCAACATCTCGCCTTGCGCGACCTTGGCTCCGGGCATCAGGTTGAGTGAGACCACCCGCCCGCTCACTTCGGCCGTCAATTCAACCGCCCTCAGGGCGCTGAGGCTACCCACAGACTTCACCACGTCGCTTACCGTAGCCGTCTCCGGTAAGCGAGTATTAACTACCTGGGCTGGCCGCTCCCGTTGACCGTCGGCCGCGGTGTTCGTACCCAGCTTTTCGAAGGTGAACAGAGCACCGAGTCCGAAAACCACCAATATCAACGCAACCAGCCATTGTTTACCCATAAAATTCCGTCGTTTTCCTTAGTGTCAGGGGCGCTTCTGGATAACCAGCACCACCTCGCCCACATCGATGCCCCATTTACTCATGGTGGTCTGGTTGATCAGCGTGTCCGGGGTCACCAGGTACATCCAGTCGTCCATTCGTACATCCAGAGTACCATCGCCATAGGCCACCTGAAGCACGTAATTCATATGGATCGCATTTCCCTGCCAGCGCATCAGGCCCGGCTCCACCACATCACCGGCGGTAGCCCGGTAACCGTCTTCCACCGGTGTCAGGGTCCAGACCCGGGTTTGCACCTCACCATCATCGAAGCGGAACACTTCATCCAGCGTACCGATGCCATCGTCGGTCCAACTGGCTTTGATATCGGCGTCGAAGGTGCGAACAACTTCACCAGAGAAATCCTTGACCACACCGCGGGCGGATAAATTGCCGACGAAAAACTCGCTGGGAACCAGGGCCGGTTCCCGGGTGTCGTAATCCTCCAGGGAGGGTCCGGCGCAGCCCGTCAGGATCCAGACACAACACAGTAACCACAGGTGGCGAATCAGGCCAGTTGAGAGGCCTCTATCAATCGGAATTTGCATGACTTTTACACTCGTAATGGTCTGTGGATAAACGCCTTTGGCCCTTCAACTCATACGCCTCTTCGCCGGTCACCGATCAGCAACGAGATGGTCGGGTTCCCTGTCCGTCATTTCGGCCAATTCGCTCTTTTGACAAAGGCCAAAGCGGTTTTCGTCAATGGCAGCCCGTCAGGAATGCCGTAAAACCTGCGCTATTGGAGGCAGCAAGCCCCGCGCCTCTCCGAGATGCTGACCAGCGAGGATCCGGTATGCCCAGTTACAAAGCACCACTGCGCGATATGAAATTCCTGCTCAACGAAGTGTTCGATTACCCCGGCCACTATCGCACTCTGAGCACCGGCGCCAACGCCACCCCAGACATTGTCGACGCGGTACTGAATGAGTGTGGCCGGTTCTGCGAGGAAGTGCTCAGTCCGCTCTATCAGACCGGCGATGAGGAAGGCTGCCGGCTGGAGGATGGTGAGGTCAGAACCCCCAACGGCTTCCGGGACGCCTACCAGCAATACGCCAGCGGGGGCTGGCAGGGCCTGTCCGCTCCGGAGGAGTTTGGCGGCC
This sequence comes from Marinobacter sp. F4216, assembly GCF_019931195.1. Lineage (GTDB taxonomy): Bacteria > Pseudomonadota > Gammaproteobacteria > Pseudomonadales > Oleiphilaceae > Marinobacter > Marinobacter suaedae. The sequence goes on from NZ_JAIOUO010000006.1 coordinate 36,384, forward strand.
AGGGACTACCTGCCTCCATGGGCCTGTTCAAGCAGGAAATGATGGGCACCGCCAACTGGTCGTTTTCTATGTACCCGGGCCTGTCGCTCGGGGCCATGAATACGCTGTTTCTGCACGGCAGTGACGAGCAGCAGCAGACCTATCTGGAACCCCTGGTTGAGGGCCGCTGGAGCGGCACCATGTGCCTGACCGAACCCCAGTGCGGCACCGACCTGGGCCAGGTAAAGACCAGGGCCGAGCCCCGGGCCGACGGCAGCTACCAGCTGACCGGCACCAAGATTTTCATCTCCTCCGGGGATCATGACCTCACCGAGAACATTATTCACATCGTACTGGCGCGCCTGCCGGATGCGCCCAAGGGCACCCGGGGTATCAGCCTGTTTATCGTGCCCAAGTTCCTGCCCACCCCGGACGGTGGTGTCGGAGAGCGGAACGGTGTGACCTGCGGCGGACTCGAGAAAAAAATGGGCATCAAGGCGTCAGCCACCTGTGTGCTGAACTTCGACCATGCGACGGGCTATCTGATCGGCCCGGAGAACCAGGGCCTGGAATGCATGTTCACGTTTATGAACACCGCGCGCATCGGCACCGCCATCCAGGGTGTCGGGCCCGCCGAGCTGTCTTATCAATGGGCACTGGACTATGCCCGGGAACGCCGCTCCATGCGGGCGCTGTCCGGCAAGAAGGAACCGGAGCAGGTGGCCGATGCCCTGATTTACCATGCCGATGTGCGCCGTATGTTGATGACTCAGAAGGCCATTGCCGAGGGCGGCCGGGCCATGCTGTATTACGCGGCCCGGCTGGCCGACCACATGGTCGATGGCCATATGCGCGGGGACCAAGAGGCTGTGGATAAGTACGACGACAAGCTGGGCTTCCTCACCCCGATCCTGAAAGGCTTCCTCACGGAGTTGGGAAATGAGGCGGCCAATTTGGGTATGCAGGTGTTCGGCGGCCACGGCTACATCCGCGAACACGGCATGGAACAGATTGTCCGGGATACCCGCATTGCCACCCTGTACGAGGGCACCACCGGCATCCAGGCGCTGGATCTCCTTGGCCGCAAGGTCCTGCTGATGACCAGAGGCGGCGCCGTCCGGGAATTCACCCTGAAGGTCGCCAACTTCGCCCGCAAACACCTGACCAACAGTCAGCTCCGCCCGATGGCACTGGAGCTGCTGAAACTGACAGGCCAGTGGAACTGGCTCACGGTCAGAGTCATGCTGGCCGCGCGCAAGGACCGGGATGTGGTCAGCTCGGCAGCCACCGACTTTCTGATGTACAGCGGCTACGTGACCATGGCCTACATCTGGGCCCGACAGGCAGCAGTGGCGGTGGCAAAGCTGGACACCGGTGGCGAGGAGAGCGAGGCCTTCTACCGGGCCAAGCTGGCGACGGCGGAATTCTACTATCAGCGCCTGTTGCCGAGGGCGCTGGGCCATGCCACCACCATGCTCGCGCCAGCGAATACGATGATGCAACTCGAGGCGGGCGATATGGCCTGCACCCGCTGAGACCGACAAAAGCAGGCGGCTGGTTTAGGCACCTTGTTCATGACCAGGGGGAAGCGATCGGCTTCCCCCTGGTGCAGACAACGGAGTGCTCTGTCAGAGCCCGTATTTGGTCTGAAGCGCCTCGTACAAACCATTACGCTTGATGGTTTCAAGCCCTTCATTCAGCTTATCCATGACCTCATCGGGGGTTTCCAGATTCATGGCAAGGTACAGTTCCGTGTTATTGAACGAGTAAACAGGCACCAGTCCTTCCACATTCTGCTGTGACGCAAAGTAAGGACCCGCCAGACGATCCGCAATCCAGAGGTCTACCTGTCCCAACTCCAGGCGCTTGGGGTTCACGTCGTCACTTTCCATTTCAGAGACCTGATAGCCACGCTCCAGCAGGTACTCGGTCATGACATCCCCCCGATACCCGGCATAAAGCATGTCTTTGGTGTCCTCCAGGCTATCAATCTCCAGATCCGAGCCGGCCGGTGCAAAAACGGTCCACAGGTTACTGGTCAGCGGTCCAACCCACTGGAACTCAGGCGCACGGTTTTCGGTATACGTGGTGCAGTAAATACCATGGTTCTTCTTGCTCAATGCCCGGTTGTAACCGTAGTCCCAGTTGCGCAGCTTGATGACATAATCCAGTTCAGACGCGTCAAGAACTGCCTTCACCAACTCGGTACACAGGCCATCAATTCCTTCACCGGTATGCTCGAAGGCCCGCCCGGTGGAACTCATGTTGTAGGGAGGAAAATTCTCGGTGTAGATATACAGTTTTTCAGTCGCCAGGGCAGGAACTGAAACGCTGGTAAAACCCAGCACGGCAACGAAGAAAGCGATGATCTTTTGCACAGGTTATCTCCTTAACCAGTAAAACATGAGCGTCGGAAACCACGGTAGGCTCCGGAAAATCCGAGGGAGTTTACCTAGGCTGCTGCGCTGTGGCAGAGATAAATTGTTAGTTTTCGTAATGGGAAGAAGCCTCTACGAATGAGGACCCGCTACTTCCCGATACAGAAACTGCTGAAGATCTTGCCCAGAAGTTCATCCGGCGACAGGTGACCGGTGATTTCTCCCAGCGCATCCTGAGCCGCCCGTAGATCCTCGGCAAGCAACTCCCCTGCTCCGTACCCTTCCAACTGATTTTGTCCCTGTACCAGGAGCTCTCTGGCGCGCTCAAGGGCATCCAGATGCCGGCGCCGGGCCAGGAAGCCACCCTCGGTGGTACTGGCAAAGCCCATGCACTGCTTCAGGTGGTCCCGCAGTACTTCCAGCCCTTCGGCGGATTTCGCCGACAGCCGGATTACCGGTGCGGAATGATGGGGCGCGGCGCTGATGCCCACCGGCTCGTCAGACAGGTCGACCTTGTTACGAATCACCGATACCGGCGCATTTGCCGGCAACTGGTCAATGAAGTCCGGCCAGATCTCGTGAGGTTCGGTTTCCGGGGTGGTGGTCGCATCCACCATCAGCAGGATGCGGTCGGCCTGGCGGATTTCTTCCCAGGCCCGCTCGATGCCGATACGTTCCACCTCATCAGGGCTGTCCCGCAGACCCGCGGTATCGATGATGTGCAGGGGCATGCCATCGATGTGGATATGTTCCCGCAGCACATCCCGGGTGGTGCCTTCGATGGCGGTGACAATCGCCGCCTCGCGTCCGGCCAGCGCATTAAGCAAGCTGGATTTCCCGGCATTGGGCCGGCCGGCGATCACTACCTTCATGCCATCCCGCAGGATAGTGCCCTGCTGGGCCTCGGCCAGAATCGTCTCCAGCTGCTCGAGCAGACCTTGCAAATCGGCCGCAACCTTACCATCGGCAAGGAAATCGATCTCCTCTTCGGGAAAGTCGATTGCCGCCTCGACGTAGATACGCAAGTGCGTGACCGCATCCACCAGATCGTTGACCCGCTGGGAAAACACCCCCTGCATGGAACGTACGGCGCAGCGGGCAGCCTGCTCGGAACTGCTTTCAATCAGGTCGGCAATGGCCTCCGCCTGGGCCAGATCCAGCTTGTCGTTCAGGAATGCCCGCTCCGAGAACTCGCCAGGACGGGCCAGCCGAGCTCCCAGGTCGCACACCTCCCTGAGCAGAAGATCCAGAATGACGGTTCCACCGTGACCCTGAAGTTCGAACACATCCTCCCCGGTGAACGAATTCGGGTTGGGGAAAAACAGGCCGATGCCCTCATCGATCAGCTCGCCTTCGCAATCCAGGAAGGGTCCGTAATGGGCGTAACGGGGCCTGGGCTCATAGCCCAGTATGCGCTGAGCGATCTTCCCGGCGGCCGGGCCCGAGACCCGGACGATACCCACACCAGCCTGTCCGGGGGCTGTGGCAATGGCGGCAATGGTATCGAACGATGAGGTCATGGGTGTTCCTTTCTGGCAAAACCAAAGAGGCTCCCGAAGGAGCCTCTGTCTGGATCAGGATAAACCGTTTACCGGTTTTTGCCTGCCACTTGTGCTTCAATCTGGCGGGTAATGTACCACTGCTGGGCAATGGACAGGATGTTGTTGACCAGCCAGTAGAGAACCAGACCGGCCGGGAACCAGAGGAAGAACACGGTAAAGATGAACGGCATCATCTTCATGATCTTGGCCTGCATGGGATCCGGTGGTGTTGGGTTCAGGTGCATCTGCAGGAACATGCTGGCGCCCATCAGGATCGGCAGGATGAAGTACGGATCCATCTGGGACAGATCCTGAATCCACAGCATGAACGGCGCGTGGCGCAACTGAACGCTTTCGAACAGTACCCAGTACAGGGCAATGAACACCGGCATCTGGACCAGGATCGGCAGACAGCCACCGAGCGGATTGATCTTTTCCCGCTTGTACAGTGCCATCATCTCCTGGGACATGCGCTGGCGATCGTCACCGTACAGTTCCTTCAGGCGGGTCAGCTGGGGCGCAACCGCACGCATCTTGGCCATGGACCGGTAGCTGGTGGCGGACAGGTGGAAGAACACAGCTTTGACCAGAATGGTCAACAGGATAATCGCCACACCCCAGTTACCAACGAGGCTGTGGAACCAGTCCAGGATGATGAACAGGGGCTGGGAGATAAAGAACAGCCAGCCGAAGTCCACCGTACGGTCCAGGTTTGGAGCCATGGCTTCCAGACGATCGATGATCTTGGGACCGACATAGGCCTGAGCACCCACTTCAGCGCTCTCACCCGGGGCAACCTTGGTTGCCGGATAAACGAAGCCCATCACGTGCAAAGAGCCCCGACGGGTAGTCTGGAACTGAGCAAGCTGGTCGCGGTCCGGCACCCAGGCAGTCAGGAAGTAATGCTGCAAAAAGGCCATCCAGCCGTTGGTGACCTGTTGGTTCACAGGTGTTTCAGACAGATCACTCAAATCGATCTTTTCATAGGGATCTTCCGGAGTGCTGACGACCAGCCCCAGGAAGGCCTGAATGCCCATGGTGTTCTGACTGGTGGGGTCCGGGGCCTGATCACGAACAATCTTGCCGGTGAAATTGGCCTGCCAGGATTCGCTGGACTGGTTGTCGATCAGGTAGCGGATGTCCACCTGATAGCTGTCCCGTTCGAAGATGTAACGCTTGGTCAGGTTGACGCCCTGCTCGGTGGTCAGTTTCAGATCCACGGTCAGCTGATCTTCACCCTCAGAAAGGGTAAAGGCATCGGTACTGGCCTGATAGACCGGAGCTGAACCACTGGAACGGCTGTCCGGCCCCTGACGGCCGATCAGACCGCTTTCCAGCACATAGGTGCGGAACTCGGTGCTGGTTAAGAGTTCCAGCGGCTTGGGCTTATTCAGTGATTCGTCGTAGTTGAGCAGGGAACTGCGAACCAGATTGCCGCCCACACGATCGATGGTCAGTTTCAACACATCGGTTTCAACGGTGATGAACCGGTTGGCTACGTCCGAATCGCTGGCAGCTGGTGCCTGCTCATCACTGGAGGTTCCTGGTACCGAGAACTCTTCGCCGGTGTTGGAGCCGGAGCCTTCCTGGGGAAGCACCATGCCATCGGTGCCACCTTCGATGGAGGCGGTTTCACTGACCTGGGCCGTTTCTACCGGCTGACCATAATCCTCGTTCCAGGAAAGCACCATCAGGTAACTGACGATGGCGAGTCCGGCGTACAAGACAAAGCGTTGAATATCCATAAAATTAATGTCTGGTTCGGATAGTAGTTGGTGAATGAGCCTTGGGCCCAAGCTCGTGTCGGTCACACGATGCTACAGGTTGTGGTTCTGTGCCAGGTACCGGATCGTAACCGCCTTCAGACCAGGGATGGCATCGCGACAATCGTTTGGTCGCAAGCAAAAGGCCTTTCAGGGCACCGTGATGCGTAATGGCTTCGACGGCGTATTGTGAACAGGTTGGGTAGTGTCGGCAATGGCTAGCCATCATGGGGCTGATGGCGTACTGATAGAAGCGAATGGGTAAGAGCAGGAGTTTGCGCATTGACCCTATCTCCTATCTGAGAGATCGGCAGGGGGAGCCTCGGTCGTCTGAGAGAGCTGATGCTTTTTGTTCAGTCGTCGCCAGAGGTCGCTCAGTGCCTTCTGAATCGCCCGATTATCCAGGTCTTTGAGTCCCTGACGGCCCAGAAGAACTATATCCATTTCCGGCAGATGGTGCTGCTGGCGAAAACTTTCCCTGACCTGACGCTTGATCCGGTTTCTCTGGACGGCGAGCTTCAGGTTCTTCTTGGAGAAGATCAAGCCGATCCTGGCGTGGCCGAGTTGGTTCGGCGTGGCCAGGATCAGAAAATTCCGATGAGGAACCTTGATCTGCACGTCATTGAAGACTTTGCCGTAATCAGCTGGTCGTAGCAGACGGTGTGATTTCGGGAAACTCAAAGCCTTCATGAGGCGAACGGGATTACGCAGACAGGCGTGCGCGACCCTTGGCGCGACGACGGGCAATTACCTTGCGGCCATTGGCAGTTGCCATACGGGCACGGAAGCCGTGAACGCGCTTACGCTTCAGGACGCTCGGTTGAAACGTTCTTTTCATGGTGATGATCTCACAGTTCGTAAATTGGGAGTTCCAAACTGGCTGGAAAATGTACAGCCAAAACAGGAGCGGCATTCTATGCAAATACGGTCTGGAATTCAATGCTTCTGAGCGTTCGGGTATTACGTGAAAACGCGGACGGCTGAGAATTCTGGAACAGGCGAATGACTAATAAGAGTTAATAAGTCTTTTTAGAATTTTTTTAAAAGATATTTATTACTGTTATTAGGGTATCCGTTTTCTGTTGATAACCAAGAAAAACACTTTAAGGTCAGCGTGATGGCTTGATGATAAGGGGCTTGAAAAACGGCCTTAAGGTCTGTGGACATCGTTGATAGGAAATGTGGACAAAGTGGCTTTCCGGGATTCGGTGGAGTTATCCCACTGGTTGTCCCTGTACTCATCACGAGCTTGAACCCAGGGTATACACACAAGGGTGTGGGTAACTGCAAAGAAAGAAATTTTCTGTACACAAGCCTGTAGGTAAGTGCGTAACAAAATGAAAAACCTTATAAAAAGTTTCCACAGGGTGTTCATGAAGTGCGAGTGAGCCTTTTACTGAAGAGGGTGTCAGGGTAAAATCCGCAGTCCGCCTGTTGAAATGAAGAAAGGTCGTTTCGACGAGTGCCGTTGTAGAACTTTGGAGCTGGCCAACGTGCCAAACCGTATGTGGCATCAATGTCTTGAAATACTCCGGGACGAGTTTCCGGCACAACAGTTCAATACCTGGCTGAGACCGCTGCAATCCGATCAGCGGGACGGGCAGTTGATGCTGTTTGCCCCAAACCGCTTTGTGATGGATTGGGTGAACGAAAAATACCTGCGCCGTATAGAAGAAGTATTAAAGGATATCGGTGGGGGCCAGGCGCCGAGAGTGACCTTGAAGGTGGGGTCTGCGCCCAAGGCGGGGGAACCGGTCGCGAGGTCGCAGGCGCCACAGCCAGAAAAAAGCAAAGTGCAGGAAGAAAGTGGCGGCCGGCTGACGGAAGAAGAAAAAGGCGTGGCCGCAACAGCCACCACAGCGCCTGCGGCCAGGCCAGCCGACACCGAGCGCCGGTCGGTGCAGGTGGAAGGTGACATCAAGCACCAGAGTTATCTTAATGAAGGCTTTACCTTTGAAACCTTTGTCGAGGGTAAGTCCAACCAGCTGGCAAGGGCGGCCTCCATGCAGGTGGCGGAAAACCCCGGAGGCGCTTACAACCCGTTGTTTCTCTACGGTGGCGTGGGCCTGGGTAAAACCCATTTGATGCATGCCATTGGTAACGAGATCGTCCGCAAGAATCCCCGTGCGAAAGTGGCCTATCTGCGTTCAGAGCGATTTGTGGCGGATATGGTCAAGGCCCTGCAGCTGAACGCAATCAACGAATTCAAGCGGTACTACCGGTCGGTGGATGCACTGTTGATCGACGATATACAGTTCTTCGCCCGCAAGGAACGGTCCCAGGAGGAGTTTTTCCACACCTTTAATGCGCTGCTGGAAGGTGGGCAACAGGTGATCGTTACCTGCGACCGGTTCCCGAAAGAAATCGTGGACATGGAAGAACGACTGAAATCCCGGTTCGGCTGGGGACTGACGGTGATGGTGGAACCGCCGGAGCTGGAAACGCGGGTGGCGATTCTGATGAAGAAGGCAGATCAGTCGAACGTGAAACTGTCCAGCGAAGCGGCTTTCTTTATTGCCCAGAAAATCCGGTCGAATGTTCGAGAGCTAGAGGGGGCGCTTCGTCTGGTGATAGCGAATGCTCACTTCACTGGCTCGGAGATTACCCCACCGTTTATCCGGGAGAGCCTCAAGGATCTGCTGGCCCTGCATGAAAAGCAGGTGAGTATCGACAACATCCAGCGTACGGTGGCTGAGTATTACAAGATCAAGGTAGCGGACCTGTTGTCAAAGCGACGGACCCGGACAGTCACGCGTCCCCGGCAGGTGGCGATGGCATTGGCCAAGGAACTGACGAATCACAGCCTGCCGGAAATCGGCGATGCTTTTGGCGGCCGGGACCATACCACGGTGTTGCACGCCTGCAAGAAGATTGTCGAACTGCAGGAGACTGACCCGGGCATCCGCGAGGACTACCAGAATTTTATGCGATTGCTGACCACCTGATGCCGGTGGTCGTGTTTGGAATAAACCTTCTTTCTTTAAACCGACAACGAAGCTGAGTGCCATGAAACTGACGATCAGCCGTGAATCCCTCCTGACTCCTCTGCAAAGCATTGCCGGGGTTGTGGAAAAGAAGCAGACCATGCCGGTGCTGTCCAATGTGTTGCTGGTGGCCGAAGACAATACCCTGACGCTGACCGGTACCAATATGGAAGTGGAGCTTATTGGACGTGTCACGCCGGTGCACGTGGACCAGCCGGGCCGGATCACCGTGCCGGCTCGCAAGCTGGCCGATATCTGCCGCGCACTGAGCGAGGAAACGCCCATCGAGCTGGGACTGGAAGGGGATCGGCTGCACGTACGCAGCGGCCCGAGCCACTTCACTCTGTCCACATTGCCGGCGGAACATTTCCCGAACGTGGAAGATGAGGACGAAAGTTTTCGTCTGGAATTGCCGCAGAAGGAACTGGGTCGGATGCTGGATGCCACCGCATTTGCCATGGCCCAGCAGGACGTTCGCTATTACCTGAACGGTTTGTTGCTGGAAGTGGATCAGGGCCATGTGCGCACGGTAGCCACCGACGGGCATCGCCTGGCGATGGCGCATCAGGAAATGGCCACCGGTTGTCCCGAATTGCGACAGGTGATCGTGCCCCGTAAAGGTGTGCTGGAACTGGCCCGTTTGCTGGATGATGTGGAAAACCCGGTGACCCTGGTGATTGGTGAGAATCATTTGCGGGCGACCGTGGGTGCCTACACCTTCACGTCCAAGCTGATCGAAGGCAAGTTCCCCGACTACAACCGGGTCATTCCACGGGGTGGCGACAAAATTGTCATGGCGGACCGGTCGGTGCTGAAGAACACCCTTCAGCGGGCAGGTATCCTGTCCCACGAGAATATTCGGGGTGTTCGGCTCAACCTGTCATCGAATCAGTTGCAGGTGTTCGCCAACAACCCGGACCAGGAACAGGCCGAAGACGCGCTGCCGGTGGAGTACCAGGGCGAATCCCTGCAGATCGGTTTTAACGTAGGCTATCTGGTAGACGTAATGAACGCGTTGGATGAGGAGCAGGTGAAGATCACCCTGTCGAACCCCAACAGCAGCGCACTGATTGAATCGCAGACAGACAATCGTTGTCTGTATGTTGTCATGCCGATGAGGCTCTAGGAGGACGTTAGCTGATGGGCACCGTAACGAATGGAATCAAAGGCGCACTGAGAATCGGGCAGACCCTGTCCGTGCTCGGACGCACGGGAGTCGACTGGGTTCGGGGCGAACGCCCCCCTACCCCACGGCTGGTTCGTCAGACGTTCGAATCCCTGGGGGCGACCTATATCAAGCTGGGACAGTTTATTGCCAGCTCCCCGACGTTTTTCCCGAAGGAATACGTTGAGGAGTTTCAGTACTGTCTGGATAAAACTCCGAACCTTCCGTTCAGCGTGATCAAGAAGATTATTCGGGAGGAGCTGGATAAGCCTCTGGATCAGGTGTATTCCCATATTGATCCGGTCGCGCTAGCATCGGCGTCGATTGCCCAGGTCCACGCAGCCCGATTGGTAACAGGCGAAGATGTGGTGATCAAGGTGCAGAAGCCCGGTGTGGAAAACATTCTGCTCACCGACCTCAATTTCCTGTATGCCTCGGCAAAGATTCTGGAGACTCTGGCGCCAAAACTGTCGTGGACGTCGCTGTCCGGGATTGTGGAAGAAATTCAGCGAACCATGATGGAAGAGTGCGATTTCATCAAGGAAGCGAACAACCTGAAGGTGTTCCGGAACTTCCTGCACGATACCCACAATGAGGACGCGACGGTACCGCTGGTGTACGAGCACTGCAGTACCCGCCGGGTCCTGACCATGGAACGCTTCCATGGCGTACCGCTGACGGATCTGGAGAGTATCCGGGGCTATGCCCGTGATCCGGAGCGCACCCTGATTACGGCGATGAATACCTGGTTTTCCAGTCTGACCCAGTGCGAGTTTTTCCATGCGGACGTGCACGCCGGAAATCTGATGGTTCTGAAAGACGGTCGGGTTGGCTTTATCGACTTCGGTATCGTCGGGCGAATCAAACCGGATACCTGGCAGGCCGTGAGTGATTTCATTTCGTCGGTGATGGTGGGGAATTTTGAAGGCATGGCGGATGCGATGATTCGGATCGGCATCACCCGGGAAACGGTTCAGGTCAGTGAGCTCGCGGCGGACCTTCGTCGGTTGTACCAGCAAATGGACAAGATGGTACCGGACCAGGTGCCTTATGAAATGGAGCAGGCGGAGGACGACGTGAACCATATTCTGATGGATATGGTGAAGATCGGGGAAAGCCACGGTCTGCATTTCCCCCGGGAGTTTGCCCTGCTGCTGAAACAGTTCTTGTATTTCGACCGCTACGTGCACATTCTTGCGCCGGAGATGGACGTGTTTATGGACGAGCGACTGAATATGTTGCACTGAGGCAGTCGCCTTCGGTAAGTGGCTTTTGTACACTAGGGCAGCGAATCGACGAACGGTTCGCTGCCCTTTTTTTATTGCGTGTTCCATCCTGCAGGCTTGCCTGGTCTGAGTCTTCCAATTTATGGCGCTAGTCAAACTTCAAACTCAGAATTTCCGGAATTTGTCTCCGGAGGCGGTGAGCTTTTCTCCCTCGTTTAATCTTTTATTCGGTGCCAACGGAAGCGGTAAAACCAGCGTGCTCGAGGCAATCGGGTATCTTGGCCTGGGCCGCTCTTTCCGGGTAAATCGGCATCAGGCGGTGGCCCGCCATGGCGAGCAGAAATTCACTGTCTTTGGTGGGCTGGATCAGGGCAGGTTGAACGCTGACTCAGACCAGGCTTCGGAGGAGCTCGCCCATCGCGTTGGTTTGTCCAGAGACATCAGTCAGAAAGAGACGGCGCTTCGGGTAGACGGTGAAAGTGTTCGTAGCCTGTCGGCAATGGCCAGGCACCTGCCGGTCTCGGTGATTGATCCTGGTGTGTTTGACGTGGTGGCCGGAGCGCCGGGCAAACGGCGACAGTTTATCGACTGGGCAGTGTTCCACGTGGAACCTTCTTTTGCTTCGGCCTGGCAACAGTGCCAAAGAGTCACGTCACAGCGGAATAAAATGCTCAGAAATGGTAGACTCGACGATGGCTTGTTAAAGGTCTGGGATGCCCAGTATGCGGCGGTCAGTGAGCGTCTGACGTCCGCCAGGCAGGAGACTTTTACGCAGTTTCGGACGGCCTTCGATCACCTGATCCGGGAGTTGGAGGTCAGCTGGACCGAAGGACTGAAAGTGGACCTGTACCCGGGCTGGGATGTTTCCCAGTCTCTGGCCGATGTTCTGGCCGGCCACCGGGAACAGGAACTTAAGATGGGGCATACCCTGTACGGTCCTAATCGAGCGGATGTCCGCATCAAGTTTCAGGGCCGTCCGGTATCGGAGACCTTCTCCCGAGGACAGCAGAAAACCCTGGTCATTCTTATGAAGATTGCCCAGGGGATGGTTTTGGCGGAAAAGGGCAAGCAAGTTACGTTCTTGCTGGACGACATTAACGCCGAACTGGATGACGAGCATCAAGCCATGCTGGCGCAACGACTGCAGGCGTTGGGTTGTCAGGTGTTTATCACCTCAATCCAGCGACCGTCCGTCGATCATTTATGGGGGCGTGGCATGGCACCGGAATATCGAATGTTCCACGTGGAACATGGCAACTTGATAGAAGAATAATGCCGGGCAAACTCTGGTCCGAGGGCTGATTCCCTCCGGCTGATTAAACCGGTACACCCTTCAGGAGTCTCTAATGAGCGAATCGAATTACAATTCCTCCAGCATCAAGGTCTTGAAAGGACTGGATGCGGTGCGCAAGCGCCCCGGCATGTACATTGGTGATACCGACGATGGCACGGGCCTCCACCACATGGTTTTCGAATTGGTGGACAACTCCATCGATGAGGCTCTGGCCGGCTACTGTTCCGAAATTGGCGTCATTATTCACCCGGACGAGTCCATCACGGTTAAAGATAACGGTCGTGGTATCCCAGTGGATATGCACGAGGAGGAAGGTGTATCGGCAGCCGAAGTGATCATGACCGTGCTGCACGCCGGCGGTAAGTTCGACGATAACTCCTACAAGGTTTCCGGCGGTCTGCACGGCGTTGGGGTCTCTGTGGTTAATGCCCTCTCCTCTACCCTGACCCTGACCATTCGCCGTGACAAAACCGTGTACGAGCAAAGTTACACCCACGGTGTTCCCAATGCCCCGCTGACAGCCGTCGGAGAAACTGACGCCTCCGGTACCAGTGTGCACTTTGTCCCGTCTCCCGAAACCTTTACCCAGATCGAGTTCCACTACGATATTCTGGCGAAACGCCTGCGTGAGCTGGCGTTCCTGAACAGTGGTGTTCGTATCCGCCTGACCGACGAGCGTTCTGGCAAGGAAGAAGTTTTCGAGTATGAAGGTGGTTTGAAGGCCTTCGTAGAGCACCTGAACACCAATAAAACGCCGCTGAACCGGGTTTTCCACTTCAACATGGATCGTGAGGATGGTATTTCTGTGGAAGTGGCCATGCAGTGGAACGACGCCTTCCAGGAAAATATCTTCTGCTTTACCAACAACATTCCCCAGCGGGACGGTGGTACTCACCTCGCCGGCTTCCGGGCGGCCCTGACGCGCTCCATGAACAATTACATCGAGCACGAGGGTCTGGGCAAGAAGGCTAAAGTGGCCACCTCCGGTGACGATGCCCGTGAAGGCCTGACCGCCATTATCAGCGTGAAGGTACCGGATCCGAAGTTCTCCTCCCAGACCAAGGACAAACTGGTGTCCTCTGAAGTTAAAACGGCGGTGGAACAGGAACTGTACCAGAGCTTCTCGGAGTACCTGCAGGAACAGCCCAATGAAGCCAAGACCATCGTCAACAAGATGATCGAAGCTGCTCGGGCCCGTGAAGCCGCGCGCAAGGCCAGGGATATGACCCGCCGCAAGGGCGCGCTGGACATTGCCGGGCTGCCCGGCAAGCTCGCCGACTGTCAGGAAAAAGATCCTGCCCTGTCCGAGCTGTACATTGTGGAGGGTGACTCGGCCGGCGGCAGCGCCAAACAGGGCCGGGACCGCAAGACTCAGGCAATCCTCCCGCTCAAGGGTAAGATCCTGAACGTGGAGAAAGCCCGCTTCGACAAAATGCTGTCCTCCGCCGAGGTCGGCACGTTGATTACAGCCCTGGGCTGCGGCATTGGCCGCGAAGAGTTCAACCCGGACAAGCTCCGTTACCACTCCATCATCATCATGACCGATGCCGACGTGGACGGATCCCACATCCGCACACTCCTGCTGACGTTCCTGTTCCGCCAGATGCGGGAAATCATCGAACGTGGCCACGTGTTCATTGCCATGCCTCCCCTGTACAAGGTTAAGCGTGGCAAGCAGGAAGAGTATCTGAAGGACGAGAAGGCCAAAGAAGCCTACCTCACCCAGACCGCTCTGGAAGGCGCCCAGCTGTTCGTAAACCCGGACGCACCGGCGATCAAGGATTCCGCGCTGGAAACCATGGTGAAGGACTATCAGGCTGTTATGGCGATGATCGAGCGCCTGTCCCGTGCCTACCCGGCCAAGGTTCTGGAGCAGATGGTGAGCAACGTGACACTGAAGCCCGAACACCTGAAGGAAGAAGCTGCAGTGGCTCGCTGGGTGGCTCGCCTGGGCGAAGGTCTGGATCTGGACACCCGTACCGGTACCAAGTACGTATTCTCGGTCAGTCGGGACGAAGAGCGCGGTCTGTACCTGCCGAAAGTGACCATTCACGTGCACGGTATTCCAACCGACTACGTGTTTAACCACGACTTCTTCGAATCCTCGTCCTACGCCGCCATCGCCCGCATGGGTGAGACTCTGGACGGTCTGATCGAGGACGGTGCCTATGTGCAGCGTGGTGAACGCAAACAGGCGGTGCTGTCCTTTGAGGGCGCACTGGCGTGGCTGATGAAAGAGGCCCAGCGCGGTCTGAACATTCAGCGCTACAAGGGATTGGGTGAGATGAACCCGGAGCAGCTGTGGGAGACCACCATGGATCCGGAAACCCGTCGAATGATGAAGGTCACCATAGAGGATGCCATTGCCGCGGACCAGATCTTTACCACCCTGATGGGTGATGAGGTCGAACCGCGTCGGGACTTTATCCAGACCAACGCACTGGAAGTGACCAACCTGGACGTTTGATTTCACTCAACGAACAGGTGTGAAAAAGGGGCGCAGGTTTTATCCTGCGCCCCTTTTTTATTGTGACTGGCTCCGTCTTTTCGCCCGGAATCTAATCGTTCGAGGCTGAACAGTTTTTCGACTTGTCCTCGTCCAGCAAGTGAGGCGCCATGACTTCCTCCAGCTTGAAACCGGTGAGTCTTCGAATGGTCCGCCACAGGTAATAGAAAATCAGCAGCATCATGATCATCGACGGAATCGCAATTATCGGGTAACTGACCAGCGTCATCTGGCCCAATTCCTCATTAAAGGCCTGGGTACCGGAGGGACTGACCACGATCCACTTGGCGATGATGTAGTTCATGATCGAGGAAAACAGAAACGTACCGGCAAAGAAATAGGTGGCCTTCAGCAGACGACTCTCAAATTCTGCCACATTGCCCTTCTCCTCCAGCGCACGATGGATCTTATCCACATCCAGAACGTTGGGGTTATACAACAGCGTGCGTACCAGCGGGTATTTGGTCCAGGACGACACCAGGACCGCCAGACCGATCAGCGCAGGAATGGCCGCTTCCTTAATGGCCAGCCAACCCGCATCCAGCTCCAGCAGACCGATACCGCCGGTTAGACCCACACTGATCAGACCCAGCACGGCGATAAAGTTTTTCTTCCCGTAGCGCACCAGTTCAAACAGACCCCAACCCAGCGGAAAGGCCAGGCCGATGATCAGCGCGTTGACGCTGCCCAGGTGTTCATCCCCACTGAATTTCATCAGGATCACGGAAGGGATGACGATACTGACCAGTAAATCGATAAAGGGGCGAGGTTTGTGGTCTGGACGACCGGAGGTATTCGGAGTGTTCATATCGAGCGGCCCGTCGGATTGCTTGAGCAGGAACATCCCTGCTAAGCAGGGGCTGTTGGGCCAGTATACGATAATTGGCAAGGGGACCGAAGGCGAAACCGGCGGCGGACCCCGTAAATGGTTCACACCGCCGGCGATTAAGGCTCGTTTACATCAGGCGCCGGCTTCCTTCAGGCACTCTTCAACGATATTCAGACCCTCTTCCAGCACCCGGTCCTCAATGGTCACTGGCATCAGGAAGCGAAGGGTATTGCCGTACATGCCACAGCTGAGCAGGATCAGCCCCTTCTCCTTGGCCTTCTGGGTAATGCTTGCGGCCAGCTGTGGCATGGGTGTCCGGCTGGATTTGCTTTCCACCAGTTCGAAGGCGGCCATCGGGCCCAGATTGCGAATGTTGTCCACATGCTCGAACTGTTCCTGCCACTGGCTGAACCGCTGGCTCAGTTTGTTGCCGAGCTCATTGGCCTTATCCAGAATATTCTCTTCCTTGAACACATCGAATACCGCCAGGGCTGCCGCACAGGCCGTGGGGCTGCCGGTATAGGTCCCACCCAGGGAGTTCGGGCCGGAGGCATCCATATACTCGGCGGTGCCGACGATGGCGGAGATGGGCATACCATCGGCCATGCTCTTGGCCATGGTCATGATGTCCGGTTCCACACCACTGTGCTCGATCGCGAACATCTTGCCGGTGCGGCCGAAACCGCTCTGAACTTCGTCGACAATCATCAGGATGTCGTTATCGTCGCAGATCTTCCGGATTTCTTTCAGGAAGCTCGGCGGCGCCGGGTAGAAACCACCCTCACCCAGTACCGGCTCCAGAATGATGGCAGCGGTATTGGCAGCGGGGGAGTCGGCTTTCATGGTCATCCTGAGCCCACGGAGGGCCTCTTCCTCGGACACCCCGTGATAGGGCACCGGGAAAGGCGCGCGGTACACCGAGCCCGGCATAGGGCCGAAGTCGGTCTGGTAGGGCGCAGCCTTGCCATTCATGGCCATGGTGTAGAAGGTCCGGCCGTGATAACCCCCGTCGAAACAGATGACGTTGGTTTTTCCCGTGGCCGCCCGCGCAATTTTTACCGCGTTCTCCAGAGCCTCAGCACCGGAGTTCGCCAGCATCACCTTGCCATGGCCCCGGACCGGAACCACGCCGCTGAGGCGCTCTGCCAGCTTTACATAGCCCTCATAGGGCATGACGGTCTGGCAGGTATGCATCAGTTTGTCGAGCTGGGCCTTGACCGCGGCCACCACTTTCGGGTGACGGTGTCCAATGTTGAGCACCCCGATGCCGCCCGCGAAATCAATCAGCCGGTTACCATCGGCATCCCAGATTTCCGCGTTACTGGCGTGATCGGCAAACTGGTCACTGGCACTGGCGGCCCCGGCGGCCACATAGTGCTTTTTGAGGGCTTGCAGTTCTTTGTTGCTCACAGTCCCGTCTCCTCCATGGCTTCGTCTTTTGAAGATTCATTCATCAGTGTAGGGATTCCCGCAAGGAACAACAAACCAGCACATTGCATAGCTGATCGTCTTCCGCCTTGAATCGCGGTGGCTGAGCGCTGTGCAGCTGGGGCGGAAAATTTCGGGTAGACTCTTCCCTTCGGCTTTCCCAGCGGCCACTGGCAACGCTCTCTGGCTGCCCCACTCTCAAGGAAGACGCCCTTGCGCTCATTTGCCGACCATGACTACCCCGCCAACCACAAGCCCGACTGGAGCCTGATTGCCCGTTTGTGGCCCTACCTGATGGAATACCGGGGCCGTGTGATTCTGGCGCTTGGCCTGCTGGTGCTCGCCAAAGTGGCGACGGTCGCCACCCCGGTTGCGCTCAAATACATCGTTGATTACCTCGATCAGACCCGGCCTGAGGAACTCCTGCTGTGGGTTCCCGTTGCACTGGTCGTGGCTTACGGCATGCTCCGGTTCGGCTCCACCCTGTTCGGTGAACTCCGGGATGCGGTTTTCGCCCGGGTCGCGGAGCGGGCCATGCGGCGGGTCTCCCTGCAGGTGTTCGAGCATTTGCATGAACGGGAGCTGGCCTACCATCTGGACCGGAAAACCGGCGCCCTGGCCCGGGATATTGAGCGGGGCACCAACGGCATCAGCTTCCTGCTGAGGTTTACCCTGTTCAACATTGTTCCCACCCTGCTGGAAATCCTCATGGTGGCGGCCATCCTCCTCGTGGTGTTCAGTGCCAGCTACGTGGTGGCCATACTGGTGGCCGTGGTGGTGTATGTGCTGTTTTCCGTCAAAGTGACCGAGTGGCGCACCCGGTTTGTCCGGGAAGCGAATGACCGGGATAACCAGTCCAACACCCGGGCGGTGGACAGTCTGTTGAACTATGAGACGGTCAAATACTTCAATAACGAAGGCTACGAGGCCGAACGCTACGACCGGGATCTGGAGCAATGGGAAAGTGCCCGGCTGAAGAACCGGCTGTCACTGGCGGTTTTGAATACCGGTCAGGCGCTGATCATCGGCCTGGCCCTGATCGGCCTGATGGCCATGGCGGTGCGTGAGGTGGCTGCCGGCGAGATCACCCTGGGGGATCTCACCATGATCAATGCCTACCTGATTCAGTTGTTTATTCCCCTGAATGCCCTGGGGTTCGTCTACCGGGAAATCCGTCAGGCGCTGGTAAACGTGGAGCGCCTCTTCGGCCTGTTAGCCGATAAACCCGCCATTGTGGATGCACCCGGTGCCAAGCCCCTGACGGTGGCCCAGGGGGAACTGGCGTTTGATCGAGTTTTCTTTGCCTACCGTCCGGACCGGGCCATTCTGACTGACGTGAACTTCCGGATTCCCGCCGGCCATAAGGTGGCCGTGGTTGGTCCGAGCGGCGCCGGCAAGTCTACCCTCGCCCGCCTGGTGTTCCGATTTTTCGATGTAGACCAGGGTAGTATCCGGATCGATGGCCAGGACATCCGGGAGGTGACCCAGGACAGCCTGAGAGCCGCGATCGGGGTGGTACCCCAAGACACGGTGCTGTTCAACGACACTCTGTATCAGAACCTGGCGTATGGCCGTCCAGACGCCACCGAGGCGGAAGTGTACGAAGCGGCCCGGATGGCCAATCTGGAAGGGTTTATCCACAGCCTGCCCGACGGCTACGAAACCCGTGTCGGCGAGCGTGGTCTGAAGCTGTCCGGTGGCGAGAAGCAACGGGTTGCCATTGCCCGGGTGATTCTGAAAAACCCGCCCCTGCTGATTCTGGATGAGGCGACGTCTTCCCTCGATTCCCTGTCCGAACACGCCATTCTGGGGGCTTTGCGAGAAGTCAGTCGCCAGCGAACCACGCTGGTGATCGCCCACCGTCTGTCAACCATCCGCGACGCCGACACCATCCTTGTTCTGTCCGACGGACGGATCGTTGAAAGTGGGGATCACCTGTCCCTGCTGGCACTGAATGGCGAATACGCCCGGATGTGGCATCAACAGCACCAGTCGGACTGAGCTTGCGTCAGTCCTGCCCCAGTAACCCGGCCAGGCCAGAGGCCCTGACCACCCGTTGCTGAACACTGTCGCGGAGTACCCGGGGATCGCCGGTAATCAGGCTGAACCAGTGTTTGGCGCGGGTAATGCCGGTGTACACCAGTTCCCGGGTCATCACCGGGCTGAGCCGGTCCGGCAACACCAGGCAGGTGTGGGTGAACTCCGAGCCCTGGGATTTGTGCACGGTCATGGCAAACACCGTTTCGAATTGCTGGAGCCGGCTGGAGGATATCCAGCGGATCTCGCCGGAGCCGTCAGAGGCCGGGAAGGCGACCATCGGCATGGGTTTGGCGTCCTGGCCCCATGGCACCCGGAAGGTGATGCCCACATCGCCGTTCATAAGGCCCAGATTGTAATCGTTGCCGGTTACCATGACCGGACGGCCATTGTACCACGGGCCCTCACCGGTTCTGATCAGGCCCTTGCCCGAGAAATGCTCAACCACCAGCTCATTCAGGCCATCCACGCCCCAGGGCCCCTGTCGTACTGCGCACAGAATCTGAAAATCCGCGAAGGCTTCCAGAACCTGCCGGGCCAGCTGCTCCCAGTCCGAGCGTGGGTTCCGGGCGTTGAGATTATGATCGTTCATCAACTGAAGATAATGGCCATAGCCTACCGGGGGCCTGACCTCGGTGCCCCGGACCTGGCGGTCTTTACCGGCATTCTGAAAACACTCGGGACTGCCCGTAACCGCGTGATTGGCGATCAGCTGTTGCAGATCTCCAGGCAGTTTTACCGGCGTATCCGGGCCCAGCCAGGCGAGATCGTTGAACGACTTGTCACGACACTTGTGCAGCAAGTCGTCACTCAACGCGCTGTTGTTCACCGCGTCGGCCAGCGCCTTGATGCCACTGTTTTCCTCGAACCGGTAACTCCTGCGCAGCATGGCAACCGCCTGGTCCAGGCCCCGTCCATCCCCCTGCTGCAGATCCTCCGGTAACTCGTAGCCCGTTACCTCCCTGAGCCACTGGGCTGTCTCCGCGCTGTAGTGGCCCTCGAAAGCGCGCTGGCACAGTTCCCCCAACACCGCACCGGCATCCACCGACGCCAGCTGATCTTTATCCCCCAGCAGGATCAGTTGGGCGTGTTCGGGCAGAGCGTCAAACACCGACGCCATCATATCCACATCCACCATGGAGGCTTCGTCGATCACCAGAATATCCGCTATCAGCGGATTCTCCCGATCATGACGAAAGCGGCGGGAGTCAGGCCGGCTGCCGAGCAATCGATGCAGGGTAGTGACCCTGGTGGGAATATCATCCTTTTGCAGGGAGCCGGATAGTTCATCCCACGGCAGCTCCTCGACCGCTTTACTGATCGACTCATTCAGCCGCGCCGCCGCCTTACCGGTGGGGGCTGCCAGGCGAATCCGGAACACCCGGCAAGCCTGCCCATTGTTGACCCTGGCACCTGCGATCGCCTGAAGGGCTGCCAGGAGCTTCACGACCGTGGTGGTTTTGCCGGTACCCGGGCCACCGGTAATCACCGCAAACCGGTTTCTGGCCGCCAGGGCACAGGCCAGCTTCTGATAGTTCACCCCGCCGTCGGGATTCTGCCTGAACAGCCGAGACAGGGTTGTCGCGAGCATTCTGGCAGGTTCCGAATTGACGTCCGTGAGCTCGGTGGGGGCGGATAACCGGGCGTTGATCCCTTCGGCAATCTGCTGCTCGCAACGCCATAAACGGCGAAGGTAGAGCTTGGTTCCCGACAAGATCAATGGTGTAGTCAGTGAGCCATTACTTACGGTAGAAGATCCATTCAGAGCGGCCATGCAGGTTTCCACCGACAGCTCGCTGAGGATGTCCTCCGGCATCAGACAGGCTTCAGCGCCGTCGGTTCGGTGGCCGTCTTCCGGCGGTAGTGGCAGGGTGCTTCGGGGGGCGCTCAGCAGGGCATGCAGGTCGATACACACATGCCCGCGACCGACCTGGTGGGATACCAGTGCGGCCAGCAGAATGACGATGGGATCCAGCGGTTCCCCCTGCTCCGTGGATGACTGCCGGAGAAACCGGGCGAACTCCACATCCAGTGGTTGCAGCCAGTCATTTCCTCGCCATTGCGCCAGCAGGCCCATCATGGCCTCTGAGTCCCCCAGGAGGGTCTGTGGTTCGGACTGCTCTGGTGCAGAGGTGTCGGGACTGTCGGTGTCCAGATCGAGCGCAAACTGCAGATCAGACGGTCGCTTCGGGCTCATGCGGCCACCTCCCCTTTTCTTGTCCCGCCATCGAACAGGGTATCCAACGCTTCGATCAGTTGTCTTGGTGGCTTATCCACAAAGGCGCCCGAGGTCGGTCCCCGGTATCCCCGCAGGAACAGGTAAACCGCGCCTCCCATATGCTCGTCGTAGCTGTAGTCTTTCAATCGGTCCTTCAGCAACCGGTGCAGGGCCAGCAGGTACAGCAGGTATTGCAGGTCGTAACGCTTGTCGAGAATGGCCTGGCCCATGGCCTGCTGGGTATAGGCGTTGTCGTCCTCACCCAGATGGTTGGATTTGTAATCCAGCACGTAATACCGCCCCTCGTGTTCAAACACCAGATCAATAAATCCCTTCACCATGCCGTTAAACCGGTTCTCTTCCGCCCGTGGGCGGTCGGCACCGTCCAGGGTGTTCTCGGTGGCAAGTTGGTCCAGGCGCCTGATCGAGACGTTCCGGCTTTCAAACCAGAACTCCAGTTCCGGCCGCACCGTGCCCAGATCCGTCAGGGCGGCCCGGGTATCGGTGGTGCGATCGAGTGGCAGGGGCGTCTGGATCAGCTCCAGCATCCATTGGCTCAGGGAGTCGGCCCATTCACCCCAGCCCCGGGTGGTACAGCGACGGGTCACGTACTGACGAAAGTTTTCCGGATCACGCGCCACAACGGCAAAACCCTGTTCGCAGCACCATTCCAAAAGTTCGTGCAGAAAGGTCCCGGCTCCGGCTCCCCGGGGAAAGTGGTGCTGGCTGTAGGTGGAGATCGCCGGTTGAGCATCGACATTATCTATCTTGCCTTCTTCACGCAGGTTCTGGCTCTCCGCATCTTCCATCTCGCCACCAAACACCACGCCACTGCCGGACAGGCCGGTGTATTCGATAGTGGAATAACTGGCAATCCACCAGTCTTCCCGCGCCTCGCGCAGGGACTCCAGCGCGGGGCCCAGGGCATCCGGCGCCTGCTCGGTGTATTCCCCGTGGCTGGGTTCCGGTAACGGCATCAACTGGATGGCGGGCTCAGGTTGAACCAGGGGTTCGAGGCACTGTGCGAGCGTCTGATCCTTGTTGTTATCGCCACCGATCAGGTACCCCAGGCCACTGTCGGTCCAGTCCTTGATGGCTGCCACACCCACCCAGGTTGCATGGCGGGCACGGGTCAGGGCCACGTAGAGCTTGCGGATGTCTTCCCCCAGCCGTTCCCGGTTGGCCCTGGCCAGAAGTTCGGCAGACGGATCAAAGGCCGTCACCAGTGTGCCCTGCTCGTCGTGAAAACGAACATAGGCCCGGCTGCCACTTTCTGCCCGGAAGGCGGTGCCGAACGGCAGGAATACCAGTGGGTACTCGAGGCCCTTGGATTTGTGCACGGTGATGACCTTCACCAGGCCCGCATCGCTTTCCAGTCGCAGGCTCCGGTGCTCGTCCTCTTCGTCGGCCGCTCGCAGGATCTGGGTGTAGTGATGCACCAGGGCGTGCTCGCCGTCCATCTGCAGGCTGTCTTGTTGCAGCAGCTCGGCGATGTGCAGAATGTCGGTAAGTCTTCGCTCACCGTCGGCCCGCTGCAGGAGCTGGGCGGGCACCTCGAAGTCCATGAGCAGGCTACGGAGCATGGGCAGGACACCCTGGGTCTGCCACTGGTGATGGTATTGCTCGAACCGCTTGATTTCCCGTTCCAGAGCGACTTCATCGGTAAGCAGCCGGTCCAGGTCCTGCCAGGAGCGCGCGAGGGTTGGTGTGGCCAGGGCGGCACGGGCCAGAGACAGTTGCCCGGGCTCGGCAACTGCCTTGAGCCAGCACAGAACTTCCTGGGCTTCCCTGGACCGCAGGACCGAATCCCGGTCGGACAGGTACACGCTCTTGATTCGCCGACGACCCAGGGCGTCACGAACCGCCGCGGCTTCGTTGCGGTTATTGACCAGGATGGCAATGTCCTGTGGCTTGACCGGTTCCAGATCCTCGGGATCCTCATGCAGGGCAAATCCGGCCCGCCCCACTTGCCCCAGGCTCAGCACGCGTGCCACTTCACTGGCACAGGTCTCGGCAACCAGATCGGTGGCTCGTCCCTTGGCCAGAGGCTTGGGAGCACCGTTTTTGTCTTCCTCGTCACTGTCGAGCGTCCAGAAGCTCAGGCTGGGCTGGGCCTCGCCATCAATGCACCACTGCCGCTTGGTGCCCTGTGCGTCGACGCCCTGAAACGGCAGCGGCGTGGTGTCGCCCCTGCCGAACAGGAACGCACCGTCGGAACGGTTCTGATCGGCGTAGTCGAAAACCCGGTTGACCGCCGCCACCATGGCTTCGGAGGACCGGAAGTTACGCCCCAGGGTCCAGGTTCGCTCCTGAACGCCCTGGCGCGCTTCCAGATAGGTATAGATATCCGCCCCACGGAAACCGTAAATCGCTTGTTTCGGGTCACCGATCATCAGCAGGCAGGTGTCGGCGTCGTTGTCCTCGACCCGATAGATCCGGTTGAAGATCCGGTACTGGGTCGGGTCGGTATCCTGGAACTCATCAATCAAGGCCACCGGGAACTGCCGGCGAATGGTAGCCGCCAACTGATCGCCCCGGGGGCCATGCAGGGCGGTGTCGAGCCGGGTGAGCAGGTCATCAAAGCCCATTTCGGAACGTTTCTGTTTTTCCGATTCCAGCCGATCGGCGACCCAGACACTGGCGTGTTTGAGAATATCCGACCGGGCACTGCCGGAATCCCGGGCAAAGTCCTTCAGCTCGGCGATGGCATCGAAGGCGGGATGTTCCGGGACCGGTCCTTCGCCCTTCAGAGCGCCGGCCAACCCGTCCGGGGTCTGATTGGTGAAACCGGCGGACTCGATTTTATCGGGCAGCGCGTCCCCGGATTCGGCCCAACCGGTGAGCAGCCCCCAGGCCTTGACCATGGCATTCTTGCTGGCCCCGTGCAGACGTTTGCCCTTATTCAGGTCGTCCAGTAGCTGCACTACCTCTGCCTGCCACTGCTGCCAGGGCAGAGCTTTCAGTTCCCGGGACCGTTCGCGCCGTTGCCGGACCAGCCGATCAATGGCCTCGCCCGGGTTGCCGGCGGGTGCTGGCAGCTTGTTCGCGTCCGATAACAGTCCCCGGATCGACTGCCTGAGGTCTTGCGGGGTTTTCCAGTGCCGCAGGGCTTCGTCCATCAGGCCGGTGTCCAGCGGGTAAATGAATGTTCGCCAGTAATCCCGAACCACATCGTCCAGCAATTCACCCTGGTCGGTTTCCAGGGTCAGCTTGAACAGGCTGCCACTGTCAAAGGCGTGTTCGCTCAGCATCCGGTTACACCATCCATGGATCGTGGACACCGCGGCCTCGTCCATCCATTCCGCCGCCAGTAACAGTTTCTTTCGGC
Source organism: Marinobacter sp. F4216 (assembly GCF_019931195.1). Lineage (GTDB taxonomy): Bacteria > Pseudomonadota > Gammaproteobacteria > Pseudomonadales > Oleiphilaceae > Marinobacter > Marinobacter suaedae. The sequence goes on from NZ_JAIOUO010000006.1 coordinate 61,060, forward strand.
ATTCCGGCCAGGTGTCCGGGTCGGGATAGCTGTTGTCCCGAAGCTGGTACAGCAGCCTGGTTTCCGCGGTCGGTTCCTGAACCTCACCGGCGTCGGAAAACACCTCGGCGGCCTGGGTCAGCCGAGCCCGGATACGGTCCCGCAGTTCCTTGGTGGCGGCGTCGGTAAAGGTCACCACCAGCAGGTTCGGCGGCAGTATGCCGCTGGCCAGCGGGTTGCCGGCTGCCTGGCCGTGCCCCAGTACCAGGCGTACGTAGAGGATGGCGATGGTAAAGGTTTTGCCGGTACCGGCACTGGCCTCAATCAAGGTACTGCCGTTCAGGGGCAGGGTCAGGGGATCGAGGTTCGGACTCGTCTGGTTTGTCTCTGTGCTCATGCCTTCCCCTTGCTGGATTTCTTGGCGTGTTCCCACAGCGGCATATACAGGGCCCTGGCCAGGGGCTCGAATTCACTGCTGTCGAGAATGGCGTCGGGGTGATCAAAGCTGGTCGCCAGGTATCCCCTGTCCCGCTCAAGGGCATTGAGGTAGGCCACTTCTGCCTCGGACCGGGCGCGCTCAGGATCTTCTTTCTGCAACCAGGGAATCCAGGCAAAGGCGGTTTCGGCGTGCACTGGCAAAGCCCGGGTGGTGGCCGCCATCCAGGCCGAGATCAGGGCCTGGAAATGGCGCCGGGCGGTCTCAGGCGGTAACGGCTCGAACCGGAAACTGTTGTTTTCTTCCTTGCCGAGGATGCGGGTTTCGAACGGCCGGTCTGACAGCTGGCCGGCCAGGTGAATCACCCAGTCTTTCAGCAGGTTGGGGTACCGGATTTTGCCCGTTCTCCCGGCACCGGAAAGAAGACTGGAACCGGCGATCACCAGACGACACCGCTGGCCGTGTTCGTTTTGCCGCAGGTCGGCAATCAGGTCAGCAATCTCCACTTCCGCCTTCACCCCGCCTTCGTCGTTCTCAAAGGTGCTGGTGAATTCCTCCGGTTCGGCCAGCACCGCAGGCCAGTTGGCCAGTTCCCGTTGATAGCGATCGAACAGATTGGGCAGGCGAGGCTTCAATTCACTGCGCAGCCGGTGTTCGGTTACCCCCATACCCAGGTCGCCGCGCCGGGCCATCCGCGCCAGGGCCTGTTCCAGCCGGGCGTCCAGTTCTTCATGGCAGCCGGCTTTCAGCACCGCTTGCTGGATCAGTTCGTTGTCCAGTCGCCAGCGGTCCAGACCGGTCAGGTCAAAGGCTTCGTTGTCGGTGTCTTCCTCGGCCACTTCGTCGAAAAACACCTGCAGCCGCCGCTGGTAGAAGGTCTCTATCGGCCGTTTCAGGAAGTTGGCCAGATCGTTCAGGCTGATGGCCTCTTCTGGCTTCTGGTAAGGCAGGGGGCCCGACGTGTCAGGACGGTTCTGCACACCGTGGGCGGTGCGCCACTCCCGCTCATAGGTAAACAGATTGCCCGCCTGCAGAATCGCCGTGAGGGAGCTGACAGGCTTCTCCTCGTGCCCACCCTGTTCATTGGCCAGCGGGAAATACGCCCGGCTGAAGGGTTGCAGAGGGTGTTGGGTGGTCAGCGCCCGGGTCACGGATGTCCCGGTTTCCCCTGCCGGGTGCCAAAGGGCGTCGATGTGGTCCCGCAGCTGGCTGACCAGCACCGAGGGCGGACGTTCGGAATCGTCCCGGATACTGCGCCCTACCCAGCTGACGTACAGCTGTTCACGGGCCGACAGCAGCGCCTCCAGGAACAGGTAACGGTCGTCTTCCCGTCGGGAGCGATCGCCCGGGCGATAGTCGTTGGCCATCAGGTCAAAATCCACCGGCGGCCGGGAGCGAGGGTAATCGCCATCGTTCATCCCCAGCAGGCACACGTGGCGGAAGGGGATCGCACGCATCGGCATGAGGGTGGCGAAGTTGACTTTGCCGGCCAGGAAACGCTGATTCAGGCCGCCTTCATCCAGACCCGCGAGCAGCACATCCCGGACAATATCCAGTGGCAGAGGTTCTGCCGTTAGCCCGGCGGCAGCGGTATCGTCGAGCCACTGTTCGACCTGTCGGCGAAAACGGTTCAGCAGCAGCAGATCGTGCCCTTCCGCTTCCTGGAAAAAAGTTTCCAGCATAGCCGAGACCTGCTGCTCCCACGCTGCTGCTGAGCGGTCTTCCTGAAGGGCCGACCAGAGGCTTTCCAGGCATCCGAGAAACTCCGCCAGACGACCGGCCACGGCCGCTTGCAGGCCAGCCACTTCGCCGTAGGGTTCGATACCGGCCCAGGCTTCATCGTCACCCATACCATAGCCCAGCAGCATGGCCCGCAATCCGGACTGCCAGGTATTGCGTTCCAACTCTGCTGGCAGATCCAGGCTGGCGCGATGCTGCCCGTGCAGGCCCCAGCGGATGTTGGCACCTTCCACCCAGCGCCGGACCAGGGGAATCTCGGCTTCCTCGATCCGGAAGCGGGTTCGGATGCAGGGCACTTCCAGCAGGCTCAGGATCTCGCTGACACCGAAGCGACTGCGGGGCAGAGACAGCAGCGTTTCCAGCGCGATCAGCACCGGATCATGGTGGCGCTGGCCCTGATCCGAGATGGTGAACGGGATGTGTCGTCGGCTGCCGGGCTGATAGCGGCCGAAGACCGCCTGGATGTGCGGTGCGTAGACGTTGATGTCCGGCACCATCACCATCACATCCCGCGGGCGCAGGCGCGGGTCGGCATTGAACTCGGCCAGCAGCTGATCATGCAGGATTTCCACTTCCCGTTGCGGGCTGTGGGCGTCATGGAATCTCAGGGAGCGGTCCCGGGCCGGATCCAGCCGTCGATGTTCCGCGCGGATGTCCGGCAGGGGCGTCAGGTTATAGATGTCGTTCTGCAGCTGGTGCAGGATCCGGGGGCTCTGCGGATCCCCGTGGGCCGAGAAAATGTCGATTTTCTGGTCCGGCGTCTCCAGCTGACCCCGGTATTCTTCCGGGTTATCGAATTCATCCAGCAGGCGGATGTAATCCCTGCCCTGTTTGCCCCAGGCCGCCAGCAAGGGGTTGGCGTGCTGGTGCAGAAGCTCCGGGTCGGTCACCGCAGACAGAGTGGGATGCCTGGCTCCCCTTTTCCGCTGAGCGTTCAACAGGTCCCGGTCACTGACAATATCCGCCCAGTAGAACTGGCAGGGGTTGTGGACGCACAGCACCACCTGGGTGAACCGACTGAGAACAGACAGTGCCTCCAGGGCCTGGCGGGGCAACGAGGAGACGCCAAACACCACAATGCGCCGGGGCAGTCGGGCCGGGTTGGACGGCGCGGGCAGTTGCCTGCCCAGGTCCACAAACCGGGTGTGAATGCGGGACCGGCTGGTGTGTGACAGTCCTTCGGTATCCTGCACGAGGGAGTGCCACAAAACGGCCTGCCAGCGGGTTTCCGGCTCCAGCGGGCGCTCTTCGCCCCGGGCGGAGATGGTGATGTCCCGTCCCTCTTCCCACGCGGCCAGCCAGTCGGCACGGAATACCTGGTACTGGTCAAACAGGTCCGCTATTTTTTCCGCCAATTGATAGATCCGAAGGGCGGTGTTCTGGCCATCCATGAACCGGGCCAGGGGGGAAAAGGCCGAATCCTGTCCTTCCAGGTCTGGCAACATCCGGTACAGGCGCCACACCAGTCGTTGTTTATCAAAGGGAGATTGCTCCGGTACCTCACCCTCGGGTAGCACCGCCCGGTAGGCCTGCCAGATAAATCGGGCCGGGAACAGGAAGTCCATGCCGGCGGCAATGCCCAGCCCGCCTTCGGAGCCATCCTCGGAACGTTTCTCGGCCAGCGCCAGCTTCAGCCACTGGGCGATCCCGTTACTTTGCACCAGAAAGGTTTCGCTCTCCAGGGGTGGTAATGGGTGCTCCCGGCACAGGAAGACCACCGCCCGGCGGAGGTCTTCCAGGTGGTTGGCGTGAATGGCGTAGAAGCCAGGCTGGGTGGCGGAGTGGTTGGCCATGAAACTCCCTGTGCGGAAAACCTGCGTGCGACTCTATACAGGGTATCGCAATCGGGAAGAAAATCAGACCGTTATCCGACCCAATATATCTGAACGTCAGGGCGGGGGCGGTCGCATTGAACGGATGTGCCTGAGCACAAAAAAGAGGGTCATGGCTACCCTCTTCTGACTGCTTCGAACAACTCGGTCAGCGACCTACAACCTACAAGGGGACTCGCATGGATTCGGAGGTGGTGACCGGCATGCCGATCATCTCATCGGTGCCGGTCGGCGGTATGACTTCGGTCTTGGTGACCGACATGCCGTGAAACGCGTCGCGGGCTGCGCAGGCGCCGGAAAACATCATGACCCGATCCTCTTCATCGGTCAGCACGTAGCCGTGCCCTCCCACGTAAAACCGGGCCATGTAGTAACGCCCCTCCATCGACACGATCTCTAACATATCGATGGTCTGCTTTTTCAACGCTTTCATTGAACTCAACTTCATATGCATCGAGAGTCTCCCGCTTGCGGTTGAACCATGAAGACTTATACGGCGGTGATTCGTTGTCAGGTCAAAAATTAACCAGAAAACGATCTGAATGATTGGTGATGGCGTAAACTGAAGTGAGGCTGCTTAGAGGAGGGTTTGGTCATGCAAACCACACGAGCTGCACACCGAGGCTGGTCGGTACTGCCCTTTCTGATCGTCAGCGCCTGGACACTACTGCCAACTCTGCTGCACGCCGAAGATGAAACCGATGTGGCGATTCGAGACGCCATCATCCGGCAAATAGAAGCGTTCGCCAACGACGATGAAGAGGGAGCCTGGACGTATGCCTCGGAAGGCATCAAGCGCCGATTCGAGTCGTCAGACCAATTTGTGGACATGGTTCGGGAGCATTATCCGGCGGTCCATGGTGCGAGCGGCATCGAGTTCGTTAAACGCATCCCACACGGCGCCTTTGAGATTCAGACCGTGAAAATCAGCGGGCCGAACGGACTTCACTGGGACGGCTACTATCGAATGGTGAAAATCCGGGGAGAATGGAAGATTGCGGGCGTGCGCCTGGCGCCGTCTGACCCCGGAATATGACCCCGACAAGATTGAGATCTGGAGGAATGAGCGAGGCGAGCAGGATCAGCTCGCCTCGTACCGGTTTTCCCACGTGAAACGTCTGGCCCACTCCATGACCTCTGCGAACGGAACGGGCTTACTGTAAAGGTAGCCCTGGCCAATCTCGCAGCCCAAGTCGATAACCTGCTCTTCCAGATCCTGAGTTTCGATACCTTCTGCCACGGTTCGGCGATTGAAGCTCTGGGACAGATTTGCGATGGCCTGCACGATCATGGCGTTCTCGCCGTCACGGGTCATGCCCTGAACAAACGACCGGTCGATCTTGATCTCCTGGGCCGGAAGCATCCGGAAATAGGTCAGGGACGAATAACCGGTGCCGAAGTCGTCGAGGGAGATACCCACCCCCAGCTTTTGGCAGATACCCAGGTTTCGGATAACACGGTCGGTGTCGTCCAGTGCCGTTGTCTCGAGGATCTCCAGGGTCAGGCGCTTCCGTACTTCCGGGTTACGCCCTTCCAGCGCTTTTTCAATATCGTCCGGGAAAGGCTCACTCAAAAAATGAGATGGACTCAGGTTGATGCTCAGGGTGTAAGGCAGCCCCTGCTCTATAAATCTTTCCACCACTTCAACCGCGGAGTTCAGAACGAACAGACCCACTTCCCTAGCGTATTCGGTGTACTCAATTTGCTCCAGGAACCGATACGGGCTCAACACGCCTTCTTCCGGATGGTTCCAGCGAATCAGTGCTTCGAAGCCGTCGATGGTCTGTTCCTTCAGATTCAGCTTTGGCTGGTAATAGAGTACGAGCTGGTTTTCTTTCAGGGCGGTATCGATTTGTTCCAGCACCCTCACCCGCTCTTCCCGGCTCTGGTGGGTTTCGAGGTCGAACAACTTGTAGCCGTTCTTGCCCGATTCCTTGGCGGCGTACATGGCTTGGTCGGCGTGACGCAGCAGCAGGTCGGTGTCCGCATTGTCGTTGGGGTAGACGGTCACTCCCATACTGGCGGATAAACTCAGTATCAGGTGGTTGTGCTTGATCGGCTGGCGAATGGCTTCCAGCAAGCGGTTGTATACTTTGGAGCAATCCACATCCCGCAGGATGGCCACAAACTCGTCCCCGCCCAGTCGACCCACAGTATCGTTACTCCGCACCGTCGATCGCAGGCGGTTGGCAACGGTCTTCAGCACGGCATCGCCAACCGAGTGACCATGCTCATCATTGATAGCTTTGAAACCGTCCAGGTCAATGAAACAGACAGCCAACCGCCCCTTGCGTTTGTCCGCCTCAGTGACTTCCTGATGAAACACTTTGGTCAGGCGGCGGCGGTTGGGCAGACCGGTGAGAGTGTCGTAATTGGCGGCTTTCTCCAGGCTTTTCTTGTGCTCCAGCTTTTCCTCGTACAGTCGCTTGTGCCCGATCAGATTACCGATGGTTTGCAGCAGCGGCGCGAGTTCCTCGGCCAGACCTTTTCGATAACCCTCAAGCCGGTTGGCCAGCCCGATCAGACCGACCTGTTTCTCACCGGAAAACACCGGAATGCCAATGTAGGTATTCAACTGTGGGTGACCTTGCGGCAGTCCACCACCCCGGGGATCTTCGGTGACGTTGTCCGAAATAATGACTTCGCCAGTCATCATCGGACGACCCAGAAGGTTATCCACGTTTTCAAACACCATGCCCCGGCGCTCAATTTGCTGGTAAAAGGCTTCGGTTTCGTCGCTCCAGGCAATATTGGATATGGCATCAATCTGCAGGAACGGCTGGTCTGATTCCCTGTGGCGCACTTCACCAATGAAACCAAACTGGCTGCCGGTCAGGGTCAGCAGGTCGTGAAGCACCTGTTCGAAAGCGGCCCGATCGTCGGTGCTCGACAGGAACATATTCTGGGCGCGGTGAATGGCTCGGTTCATCAGGGAAATCTGAAGGTAATCGCCCTTGTCGGCGGCCACTATGGAGCGCTCAAGTTCATCCTCGATGATGCTGGCAAGACTCCTAAGGACGTCCAGATCCAGGTCGGACACAGACCGTGGACGGTCGTCGATGATGCACAGGGTACCAATGCGGAAGCCGCCGGGCTCACGAACCGGCATGCCGGCGTAAAAACGGAAGTTGTGGGGCTCGTCCAACAGTGGATTGTCGCAGAAGCGGGTATCTTTGGTGGCGTCTATCACCACCATCACGTCCTCTTGCTGTATGGCGTAGTCGCAGAAGGCAATGGAGCGGGGAGTTTGTTCGAGTTCGGTGCCCTGACGGGATTTGAACCACTGCCGGTCATTATCCAGCAGCGAGAACAGCGCGATCTTTACGCCGTAGTGGCTCCGGGCAATGCGAGTGATGCGTTCAAATCGATCTTCTGGTGGGGTGTCGAGGACTCCAAGCTTTTCCAGTGCGGCCTGACGTCGTCTTTCTAATTGGATGGTCGCCATACAGATGCCTTCAAAGGCTGCAAAAGCGTCCAATATTACACAAAAGATTTGTAACAATCAGACAACATATTGATGTAAAAAGTTTTAAGTTAGGCGCGCCATGACAAACCGGCTGTCACGGACTAACTTGAAAAGGTGAACCAGGAGATCATTCCTTGTCGCCAGCCGGCGTCAACGGTGCAGAGGAAAGGTGCCGTGCCCCATTATTCAGTGTTTCGCTCAATGCCTGTTCTGGCCTTGTTGATGGCTGTTGCCGTTCTGTCCGGCTGTGCACTCCCGGCGATGAACGATCGCCCGGGCAGCAGTGCCCTGTCATTTCAGTACACCTCGGATACCCGGCTGGGCGGTGCCATTGCCCCGGCGCTGGAAGACAACGAAGGGCTGAGTGGCATCGTGCCCCTGGCGGACCCTTACGATGCCTTTGCGGCCCGGGTGCTTCTGGCCGAGGGCGCCGATGCCTCGCTGGATGTTCAGTATTACATCTGGCAGAACGACATTACCGGCACCATGTTGCTCTACTCCCTTTACCGGGCGGCCGAGCGTGGGGTTCGGGTGCGCCTGTTACTGGACGACAACGGGATTGGTGATCTGGACAACGCGCTCGCTAGTATGGACGCCCATCCGAACATTGAAGTCCGGCTGTTCAACCCGTTTGTCACCCGCAGCCCCAAATGGATGAATTACTTTGTCGCCTTTCCCCGCCTGAACCACCGCATGCATAACAAATCGTTCACCGCCGACAACCAGGCGGCCATTATTGGTGGCCGCAACATCGCGGATGAATACTTTGGGGTTGGCGAAGGTGCCCTGTTCACCGATCTGGATGTGCTGGCGGTGGGTCCGATCGTGGATCGGTTGTCATCGGATTTCGATATCTACTGGGCGTCGGACTCAGCGTACCCGGCAAACCTGATACTGCCGGAACCTGAGGACGATCAGCTGTGGGAAACCATGTCCAATGCCCAGGCACTGGAAGCCAGTGACGAGGCACTCGAGTACGTCGAGGCCGTGGAGCGCTCTAACTTCTTACAGAATCTGCTGACCGGCGATCTGGAGTTCACCTGGGCACCGGTAACCATGGTGAGCGACGACCCGTCCAAGGCACTGCAGGAAGCAGATAAGGAAGATCTGCTCAGTGAACAGCTGAAGGTTGCCCTGGGCGAGCCGACCGAGCTGGTGACCCTGGTGTCCCCTTATTTTGTGCCGGGCAAACGGGGTGTGGATATCTTCCGGAAACTGGAAGAGCGAGGGGTGGATGTGCGGATCCTGACCAATTCGCTGCAGGCCAATGACGTAGCCATGGTGCATGCCGGTTACGCCAAGTACCGAAAACCCCTTCTGGAAGCGGGCGTGGAGCTGTACGAGATGCGCCCCCAGGGGGACCGTGAATCGGTTGAACGACGCCTCACTCAGGGATTATCCGGCAGTTCCTCGTCCAGCCTTCATGCCAAGACCTTTGCCATTGATGGTGAAACCCTGTTCGTGGGCTCGTTCAATTTCGATCCCAGATCCACCAACCTGAATACCGAACTGGGGTTTCTGATCGAAAGTGAAAAACTGGCCGGTCAGCTCGATACCTACTTCGATGAGCGGGTACCCATGGTGGCTTACGAAGTGATGCTGGATGACGATGGCGATCTGGAATGGATCGAGCGTAACGGTGACGAGGTGGTCCGTCATGACCATGATCCGGAGAGCGGCCCGTTCAAACGGATGATGGTGATCTTTTTCTCACTGATGCCCATCGAATCGATGCTGTGAGACGGAACCTGGCGAAGAGCAGGTAACGGAAAAACTAAAGAAGGGAGGGAATAGTGGTCGGCGTGGCAGGATTCGAACCTGCGACCCCTTCGTCCCGAACGAAGTGCGCTACCAAGCTGCGCCACACGCCGATCAACGGCCGGTATTATACGGATTCGATCTGCTTTTGCCAGCCCTCGGACGACAAAAGGGCATCGGCAAAACTACGGAGGTTATCGAAGACCGGGACCTGGACGCGGGGAATCGGGCGTTCCGCCAGATGACGCTCGGTATCCAGGCCGTTCCCGGTCCTCACCAGCGCTACATCACACCCGGTCGATACACCTGCCTCGAGATCCTTGCGACTGTCACCCACCATGATGGCGCCCTTCAGAGAGTCCAGACGGTAATGGGCGCGGATCTGTTCCAGCAGACCGATCCGGGGCTTCCGGCACCGGCAATAATCATCGGGGTGATGGGGGCAGTAGGTTATCAGGTCGATGCAGCCGCCGGCCGCTTCTACCAGGCCTTCCAGCTTGTCGTGCATGGCATCCAGGGCGTCTACGTCGTAGTAGCCCCGGCCAATGCCAGACTGGTTGGTGGCAATGGCGATGCGGTGGCCGGCGTGACACAGCCGGGCCACTGCTTCAATGCTGCCGGGAATCGGGTGCCACTCATCAGGCGAGCAGATATAACTGCCATCGTACTGATTGATGACCCCGTCCCGATCCAGGATGATCAGCATGCGCTGCTACTGCTCCGGTCGTCCTGGCGCTTAACTGTTGGACGGCAGGAGGGAAATGTCCGCCACCCGCAGGAACAGGTTACGCAGACGGTTCAGCAGCGCCAGCCGGTTGTTCCGGATCGCCTCGTCGTCCGCCATCACCATCACTTCATCGAAGAAGTTATCCACAGTTTCGCGCAGGCTGGCCAGGGAACGCAGGGCACTGGCGTAGTCACCCTGCTCGAACAGGGGCACCACGGTGTCGGCTTGCTGGTCGATCTGCTCGGCCAGGGCTTTTTCCGTTGCATCCTGAAGCAGGCTGGCGTCCACGGATTCACCGACAGCATCCCCACCCTGCTTGGTCAGGATATTGGACACCCGCTTGTTGGCCGCCGCCAGGGCTTCGGCCTCTGGCAGCTGGCGGAAACTTTCCACCGCCTTGATCCGACGGTCGAAGTCCAGCGGACGGGTCGGGCGACGGGCGTGCACCGCCAGGTAGACTTCGGCGCGAATGCCCTGCTCTTCGTAGTGGGCACGGAAACGCTCGAGCATGTAATCCACCACCGAGGCGGCGGTGTTGCTCTCGGTCAGCACCGTGAAGTTATCCTCGGCCCACTCGCAGCAGGTCTGCAGGTCCAGCGGCAGTTCGCGCTCAATGATGATGCGCAGAACACCCAGGGACGCACGACGCAGGGCGAACGGGTCGCGGGTACCGGACGGCGGCTGGTTGATGCCAAACAGGCCCACCAGGGAATCCAGGCGATCGGCCAGTGCCACGGCACAGCCTGTCAGGGTGGTCGGCAGGTCGTCGCCGGCGTGTCGCGGCATGTACTGCTCGTTCAGTGCCTTGGCTACATCCTCGGCTTCACCATCGTTGATGGCATAGTACTGGCCCATGATGCCCTGCAGATCGGTGAACTCCAGAACCATCTCGGTGACCAGGTCGGTCTTGGCGAGCATGGCGGCGCGCTCGGCCTTCGCAGGATCGCCACCGATAGCTTCGGCAATTTTCCTGGCTAGTGCAGCGACACGCACCGACTTGTCGTAGATGCTGCCGAGCTTTTCCTGGAACACGATCGGCTTGAGCTGGTCGATACGCTCTTCCAGCCTGGTCTTGCGATCGGTCTCGTAGAAGAAAGCGGCGTCCGACAGGCGCGGACGAATCACTTTTTCATTGCCTTCAATGACCTGCGCCGGGTCTTTGCTCTCGATGTTGGCCACGGTAATGAACAACGGCATGATCCGGCCATCGCCATCCACCACGTGGAAGTACTTCTGGTGCTCTTCCATGGAAGAAACCAGTGCTTCTGCCGGCACTTCCAGGAAACGTTCCTCGAAACGGCCCATCAGCGGAACCGGCCACTCGTTCAGTGCGGTCACCTCGTCCAGCAGGTCATCATCGATCACCGCTGTGCCACCGGCTTCGCTCTTGGCCAGCTGTGCCACGCCCGAACGGATCATATCCCGGCGCTCGGCGAAGTCAGCGATCACATACCCTTCCTGCTTCAGTACGACTTCGTAATCGCTGGGGGTCGGGATGATCAGTGTCTTCGGGCTGTGGAAACGGTGACCCCGGGTCTGGTTGCCGGTGGTCAGGCCCATGATTTCGGCATCAATAACCTTGTTACCGAACAGCAGGACGACCCAGTGAACTGGGCGGACAAACTCGGTGCGGTGGGCACCCCAGCGCATGCGCTTGGGAATGGGCAGCGCTGCGAGAGATTTTTCCACCAGCTCGGGCATCAGGTCTTCGGTGGCCCGGCCCTGCTCCACCGTGCGATACACCACCCAGGCGCCCTTGTCGGTTTCCAGGGTGTCGAGGGCATCCGGGGTCACACCCAGGGAGGTGGCGAAACCGGTCAGTGCCCGTGTCGGGTTACCGGCATCGTCGAAGGCCGCTTTGACCGCCGGGCCGCGTTTTTCTACAGACTTGTCTGGCTGGGCATCGGCCAGATCACGGATCCGAACCGCCAGCCGGCGTGGCGCGGCGAAGGCTTCTACCCTGCCAAACTCGATGCCGGCTTCTTTCAGGCCCTTGGCGATACCCTGAGTGAAGGCATCAGACAGCGGCTTGAGTGCTTTCGGGGGCAGTTCTTCCGTACCCAGTTCGACCAGAAAATCCTGAGTTGCCATGATTATGCGTTCCCCTTTTCCTGCTGTGCTTGCTTCGCTTTCTTACCCTTCTTCTTTTTGGCGGCGTTATCGGCGGCCTCGGATGCGGCCAGAACCTCCTGCCGGAGGTTGTCTGGGGCAAGCGGGAAGCCCAGCTGCCGTCGGCTGTCGAAGTAAGCCTGGGCCACGGCCCGAGCCAGGGTACGTACGCGCAGGATAAAGCGTTGACGCTCGGTCACGGAGATCGCGTGACGGGCGTCCAGCAGGTTAAAGGTGTGGGAGGCCTTGAGAACCTGCTCGTACGCGGGCAGGGCCAGACCGGCTTCGATCAGTCGGGCACTTTCACGCTCGTGGACATCGAAGCTGTGGAACAGGAATTCGGTATCGGCGTGTTCGAAGTTGTAGGTGGACATTTCCACTTCCTGCTGGTGGAACACGTCACCGTAGGTGACCACACCCTCGGGGCCTTCGGTCCAGACCAGATCGTAGACGCTGTCCACACCCTGCAGATACATGGCAATCCGCTCAAGGCCATAGGTCAGCTCGCCGGTGACCGGATAGCATTCCAGGCCGCCGACCTGCTGGAAGTAGGTGAACTGGGTGACTTCCATACCGTTCAGCCAGATTTCCCAGCCCAGTCCCCAGGCGCCCAGTGTGGGCGATTCCCAGTTGTCTTCGACGAAGCGGATATCGTGCACCAGCGGGTCCAGCCCCAGGGCCTTCAGGGAGTCGAGGTACAGCTCCTGAATGTTGTCCGGAGACGGCTTCAGAACCACCTGGAACTGGTAGTAATGCTGCAGGCGGTTGGGGTTTTCACCGTATCGGCCATCGGTCGGGCGACGACTGGGCTGAACGTAAGCGGCGTTCCAGGTTTCCGGGCCGATGGCCCGCAGGAAGGTGGCCGGGTGGAAGGTACCGGCGCCCACTTCCATATCCAGGGGTTGCAGCACAACGCAGCCGTGCTTTGCCCAGAAATTCTGAAGAGCCAGGATCAGACCCTGAAAGGTCTTGATGTCCGGAGTAGTCGTTTTCGTTGCCTTGTCTGTCACGACGAATGCCTATAGATCGGTCTGTGTGTGGCGCCCGCCGGCCAGAAAAGCCTCGGGCACTCTGAAAAAAGGCGCATTATACGCTCGCGCGGAAGGGATTTCTAAGATGGGTCCTGCACTTTGATTTTCAACTAGAAGAAGGTGAGCCCGACCTGGAACAGTTTTTCCACGTCCCGGACCCGCGACTTGTCCACCAGGAACAGGATGACGTGGTCATCCGGCTGAATCCGCAGGTGGTCATGAGCAATAAGCACTTCGTTGTGGCGAACGATGGCCCCGATGGTGGTGCCTTCGGGCAGGGAAATCTCGTCCAACCGACGCCCGACGACCTTTGACGACCGGTGATCGCCGTGGGCGATGGCCTCAATGGCTTCGGCCGCGCCCCTGCGTAGTGAGTGAACGTTTACTACATCGCCCCGGCGTACGTGGGTCAGCAGGCTGCCGATGGTGGTTTGCTGGGGTGAAATGGCCACATCGATATCGCCGCCCTGGATCAGGTCGACGTAATCCGGGTTGTTGATCAGGGTGAAGACTTTGCGCGCACCCAGCCGCTTGGCCAGCAGCGAGGCCATGATGTTGGCTTCGTCATCGTTGGTGACTGCGCAGAACACATCGGTGTTCTCGATGCTTTCTTCCAGCAGGATGTCCTTGTTGGCCGCGTTCCCTTCCAGAACCACAGTCTTGCGCAGGTTTTCCGACAGCATCACGCAGCGCTCGTGATCCCGCTCCAGCAGCTTGACCTGGTAGCGGTTTTCCAGGGTCTGGGCCAGTCGTTGGCCGATGTTGCCGCCGCCACAGATGAAAATTCGTTTGTAGTTCTTCACCAGTGGCTGGAGCTCGCTCATCACCGACCGGATGTGGTTGGTGCCGGCAATGAAGAACACCTCGTCGCCGTCCTCAATCACCGTATCCCCCTGGGGCATGATCGGCCGGTCCTTGCGGAAAATGGCCGCTACACGGGTGTCGATCCGGGGCATGTGGGTACGCAGGTAGGACAGTTCGTGGCCAACCAGCGGGCCACCTTCGGTCGCCCGGATGGCCACCAGTCGCGCCAGACCCTTGGAAAATTCCAGCACCTGCAGGGCGCCCGGGTATTCGATCAACCGGGTAATGTGCCGGGTAACCAGATGCTCCGGGCTGATCATGACGTCGATGGGGAAGCCGTTTTCACCAAACAGTTCGTTGCGGGCCAGATAGGCTCCGGCACGAACCCGGCTGATCTTGGTGGGGGTCTTGAACATGATGCTGGCAATCTGACAGGCCACCATGTTGGTTTCGTCACTGCTGGTAACGGCAATCAGCATGTCTGCGTCCGCAGCGCCGGCTTGTCTCAGAACACTCGGGTAGGAGGCCCTGCCCTGAACGGTTCGGATATCGAGTCGGTCCTGCAGCTCGCGCAGGCGGGCACCGTCGCTGTCGATCACGGTGATGTCGTTGGCCTCGTTGGCCAGGTTCTCGGCCAGTGTGCCACCCACCTGGCCGGCACCTAGGATCAGGATCTTCATGCGTCGGGTTTCTCCAGCACAGCGTAGAAGAAGCCATCATGGCTGTCGGGGTCGGGCAGCAACTGCCGGCCCGCGCCCATGTCCCGCCCCCAGGCAACGTCCGGCTCCACAAGCTGGACGCCGTCTTTTTGTTTGCGGAATCGTTGAATTATACGGTGGTTTTCCTGGGGAAATACCGAACAGGTCGCATACACCAGTCGCCCACCGGGCTTAAGGATATCCCACATGGCATTCAGCAGGCCCAGTTGAATCGCGGCCAGGGGGCTGATATCGGATTCCCGGCGCAGGAGCTTGATGTCCGGATGACGCCGAATCACACCACTGGCGCTGCAGGGAACATCCAGCAGAATCCGGTCGAACGGTTTGCCATCCCACCATTCCCCGGTATTGGCGGCATCGGCCTGCTTCAGGGTGGCATCCAGGTCCAGGCGGTCGAGATTTTCCTGCACGCGGGGCAGGCGCTCGGCCGACTCATCAATGGCAACCACCTCATTCAAACCATCGCAGGCTTCGAGGATGGCGCAGGTTTTTCCGCCCGGGGCCGCGCAGGCATCGAGCACCCGTTGACCCGGTGCAAGGTCCAGCAAGGTAGTGCAAAGTTGGGCGGCTTCGTCCTGAACACTGACCGCGCCATCGGCAAAGTGCGGCAACTTATCCACAGGTACCGGCTGAGTCAGTTGAATGCCTTGGGGCGCGAAGCGTGTTGGTGCAGCCTCAATACCCGCCTCTTCAAGTAAATCCAGATAGGCATCGCGGGTCAGACGACGGGCGTTGACTCGCAGGGTCATCGGCGCCTGTTCGTTGTTGGCGGCCAGGATCTCTTGCCAGTCGTCCGGCCAGTTGTGGCGCAGCTTTTCCACCATCCATTCGGGGTGGCTGAATCGGCTGGCATTGTCCGCGGGCTCTGGTGCGCCCTCCCGTTCGGCGGCTCGCAGTACACCGTTGACCAGGCCGGTCAGGTGTGGCTTGTCCAGGGCACGGCAAGCTTCCACGGACTCATTCAGCACGGCGTAGGTCGCCTGCTGGCTGAAACGAAGCTGGAAAAGGCCGATCAGCATCAGGTGATGCACAACCCGATCCTGCTTGCGCAGGGGCTTTTTAAGCCGGGTTTGCAGTTCCCCGTCTAACCGGTGAAACCAGCGGCTGGTGCCAAAACAGAGGGCCTGCAGAGCGGGCCTTTCTTCCGGAGCCAGTTGCTGTAGCGCCGGGGGCAGGCACTGGGTCAGCGAGTGCCCGTTCTCAACCGCCAGTAGAACGTTGGCAGCTGCGGCGCGCAGGGGCAAGCCATGGGTATCCATCTCAGCGCAGCTCCTCGCCGGGCAACAGTAACTGCTTGCCGCCGTTGATCAGGTCGTTGGCGCTCTGGGCCCGGGCACCTGGCAATTGCAGGCGGGTAATCCGAAGAGTACCGGCGCCGCAGGCCACATCAATACCGTCTCGTTCCCGGCGAATCACGGTGCCGGCCGGCTCATCGGACTGCTCGGCCAGTACTTCGGCCTGGTGAATCCGGATGCGCTGGTCGCCCAGGTCGGTAAAGGTGCCGGGCCAGGGATTGAAGGCGCGGATCAGCCGTTCGATGGCCGAGGCGTCCCGCGACCAGTCAATGTGCCCTTCTTCTTTCGACAGTTTGTGGGCGTAACAGGCGTCGGCATCGTCCTGGGCTTCGCCCGTCAAACCGCCCTGCTCCATGGCATCCATAGCGTTTACAATGGCCTGGCCTCCCAGTTCGGCGAGCCGGTCGTGGAGGCTGCCCCCGGTGTCCGTGGATTCGATGGGCGTGGTGACTTTCAGCAGCATGGCGCCGGTATCCAGGCCTTCATCCATCTGCATGATGGTAATACCGCTTTCTTCGTCGCCGGCGGCAATGGCTCGCTGGATGGGGGCTGCGCCGCGCCAGCGGGGCAGGATGGAGGCGTGGATGTTAATGCAACCATGGACCGGAATTTCCAGCACGGCCTTGGGCAGGATCAGTCCGTAGGCAGCGACAATCATGGCGTCTGCTTTCAGGTTTGCCAGTTCCTGCTGGGCCTCCGGTGTTTTCAGGCTGACTGGCTGGAAAACCGGAATGCCGGCGTCCAGTGCGACCTGTTTGACCGGGCTGGGGATCAGCTTTCGGCCGCGACCGGAAGGACGATCAGGCTGGGTGTACACGCCAACAATGGTGTGGGAAGTGCCCAACAGGGCTTTCAGGGCGGAGGCAGCGAAGTCCGGGGTGCCGGCAAAAACAAGTCGCACGGTGCTGACGTCTCTGTTCAGTTGAAAACGAAAAGACCGGGTCTGTAACCCGGTCCACGATAGTTTTATTCAAGCCCCAGGGCCAGAACCGATCAAGTTCGATCAGGCACTCTTCTTGTGGAGCTTTTCCAGTTTCTTGCGAATCCGGTTGCGCTTGAGTGAGCTTAGGTAATCCACGAACAATTTGCCGTTCAGGTGGTCCATCTCATGCTGGATGCACACCGCCAGCAGGCCTCGGGCTTCCAGTTCGAACGGCTTTCCGTCCCGGTCCAGGGCCCGGATCATGCAATGCTCAATGCGGGTAACGTCTTCGTAGAAGCCGGGTACGGACAGGCAGCCTTCCTGCATGGCTTCCGGGTCGCCGTCCAGAACTTCGACTTCCGGGTTGATGAAGACACGTGGCTCGCTTTTGTCCTCAGACAGATCCATGACAATGATCTGCTTGTGCACGTTCACCTGCGTAGCGGCCAGGCCGATGCCGGGCGCATCGTACATCGTCTCGAACATGTCGTCGATCAGCGTGCGGATGTCGTCCGTTACGTCTTCAACCGGCTTGGCGATGGTGCGCAGACGTGGGTCCGGGTATTCGAGAATCTCTAAAATCATGGTGTATCTTCAGCTTTTGGGGCTTTAGCCCGGGACTGCAACGCAAGAAAAGCCCCGGTAACTTTGTAAATTTCTGCAAGCGCGTGAAGCAAGTCGCCAAAATGCGACCGTGTGCAGTGCAAACATGGTACGTTCGATCACATAATCGACTAAAAGCCGTGGATGCCAGAGCACTCTTCGTATTGCGCCCATTATCCAACAATTCGTCGATTGAGTACAAACTGATCAGTTGATAGTTAAAATCTTTCGCAGGCGGGATAGAATCTACTCGAAGAACAAAAGATAACATCACAAATCCCAGTACATCTTCTATAGTATCGGGAAATAATCCAATAAGCTGCAGGCTCCAGACTGCGCACTAAAAATGCAAAGATTCAAGGCACGCGATCAAGGACTTATACAATGAGGAAACTGCTGTACTCACTGGCGGCGTCATCGATGCTGCTGTTCGCCTCCTGGACCCAGGCCGCTCCCGACTTTAAAACCGACCATCCTGAACGCTACACCGTGGTTAAGGGCGATACCCTCTGGGATATTTCCGGCCGTTTCCTGAACAATCCCTGGTACTGGCCGGAAATCTGGCACGTGAACCCGCAGGTTGAGAACCCTCATTTGATCTACCCGGGCGACCGCCTGGCGCTGGTGTACATTGATGGCCAGCCCCGCGTGACCAAAGTGGCGTCCAATAACGGCGTGGTCAAACTGTCACCGGAAGTGCGTTCCGAGCCCCTGACCAGCCCGATTCCGGCGATTCCGCTGGATGCCATCAGCAGCTTCCTGACCGACACCCGAATCGTGTCTCCGGAAGAACTGGAAGGCGCGCCTTACGTGCTGGAAGGTGAAGACAGCCGGATCATCACCGGTGCCGGTGACCGCATTTACGCCCGCGGCGACAAGCCGGCGGACAAGGTTGGCGTGTTCCGCCGCAGCAAGGAGTATGTTGATCCGGAAACCGGCGAGTTCCTGGGTCTTGAAGCACGCAGTGTCGCTGCCGGTAATGTGAGCGCCGAAAACGGCGAGGTCCTGACCGTTGATCTGACCAAGTCCAGCGAGGAAGTGCGCATTGGTGACCGTCTGCTGACCAACGTGAACCGTCCGATTTCCACCAGCTTCTCTCCCAGTTCTCCGAGCCAGGACGTGGAAGGTGTGATGATCGGGGTTGACGGTGGTGTTACCCAGATCGGCCAGTACGATGTGGTGGTGATTAACCGCGGTACCCGCGATGGTCTGGAGCCGGGCAACGTGATGGCGGTGCTGAAGGCCGGCAACCTGGTGCGTGACCCGGTCACCGGCGAAACCATCGAGCTGCCCTCCGAGCGTGCCGGCCTGATGATGGTGTTCCAGGCCTACGAGAAGATGAGCTATGGCCTGATTCTACAGGCGACCCGCGCGCTCTCGGTTGGTGACAAGGTAGTCAATCCCTGATCACCTGAACCCTCTGTGACCGTGCACGGCCGGGCCAGGATGGTCCGGCCTTTTTGTATTCAAGGACGATACCGTGACCAGACACCCTTCCCCGAAGGGCCGGGATGCCAAGCCCGGCGCTTTTGACCAGGACTCTGCTTCCTGGCTGTTATTAACCTGCCTGCCCGGCGTCGGGCCGAAATCCCGGGCGCAACTCCTTGAGCAGTGGCCCTCACCGATCGATTTGCTCTCCGTAACTCGGGCAACCCTGGGTGCCTGTGGCCTGCCAACCAAAGCCGTTAACGTCATTCAGGCCTGGCAGCGGCGCGACCGAAGCGACCCCGTGGTGAGCAAGGTTCTGTGGATCCTCGATCAGTGCAGCAAGCAGAACATTCAGATCCTTACCTTCGCCGACCCCTGTTATCCGGAACCTCTGAGACACATCCACGATGCACCCTGGGTGCTCTTTGCCCTGGGTGACGTGTCGTTGCTGCAGCGGGAACAGATTGCGATTGTTGGCAGCCGCAATGCGACCCCGTCGGGTTTATCGCTGGCACGACGGTTCGCCGCCGAACTGAGTGCGTGCTCCCTGCTGGTTACCAGTGGGCTGGCCCTGGGAGTCGACGGTGCGGCCCATGCCGGGGCGCTGGACGTGAATGCCCCCACCCTGGCGGTGATTGGTTGCGGGCTTGATAACCTCTATCCCGGCCGGCACCGGCCGCTGGCGCGCCGAATCCTGGAGCGCGGCTTGCTGGTTTCCGAATACCCGCCGGGGACGCCCGCTCGTCCGGCCCATTTTCCGCAACGCAACCGCATTATCAGTGGCCTGGCCCGGGGCGTGTTGGTGGTGGAGGCCGGTCTGAAGAGCGGCTCGCTGATTACCGCACGACTGGCAATGGAGCAGGGCCGGGAGGTGTTTGCCATTCCCGGCCCGGTGCAGAGCCCGGTGTCCCGGGGCTGTCATCATCTGATCAAACAGGGCGCAGCGCTGGTCGAGAGCGTCGAGGATATTGTCGCGGAGCTGGGTGCCAGCTGGCAGCAGTCCACGCCTCTCGGAAACGGGACGGGCGAAGCTAACCCCCTGAGTGGCCTCGAACATCGGGAAATCGCGGTCTTTGAGGCTTTAGGGTATGATCCGCAGTCCACAGACGCACTCAGCTTCACGACCGGTCTGTCTGCCGATCAGCTCATGCAGTCGTTACTGTTGCTGGAATTACAGGGCCTGGTCACGACCGTACCCGGAGGTTACCAGCGAACGTCGTGAAGCGTGCGAGACCCACAATCCGGATTGATTCACGAACACAGAAATGGCTGCTTTCTCTCCCCTCAGTGACTGGCAACTGCACCTGGCCCGCCGGACGATTCGTCAGGGCGGCGTGATCGCTTACCCGACCGAGGCGGTCTGGGGCCTGGGATGTGATCCCTGGGACCAGCTGGCGGTCGAGCGCATCCTCGACCTGAAGGCCCGCCCGATGGAAAAAGGCATGATCCTGGTCGCCAGTTCGGTTGATCAGGTGCGTTTTCTGCTCGATCCTTTACCGGAGGACCTGCAGCAGGAGGCCATCCGCCACTGGCCCGGCCCGGTTACCTGGCTGTTGCCGGATGTCTTGCAGCAGACCCCGGAGTGGGTTCGTGGCAAGCACAGTGCGATCGCGGTGAGGGTCAGCGATCATCCCGTGGTCCGGGCCCTGTGCGAGGCCGCCGGTATGCCGCTGGTATCCACGTCCTGCAATCCCGCCGGGCGGGAACCGGCCCGCTATCCCTGGCAGGTACACCGGTATTTCGCGGGTGAGCTGGACCGGGTTGTGCCCGGCCAGTTGGGGGGCAACCGTAAGCCAAGCCGCATCATTGATATTGTCTCGGGACAACAGCTTCGCTAGGAGAACCCATGCCACATCACGCCGACAGTTCTGCCGTTAAAGACTATCTGCTGGGGTTGCAGGAACGCATCTGTGCCCGGCTCGAATCCGTGGATGAAGGCGCCGGTTTTATCCGGGATTCCTGGGATCGCCCGGAAGGCGGTGGTGGCATCAGCCGGGTGATCTCCGATGGCAAAGTGATTGAAAAAGGCGGGGTCAACTTCTCCCATGTGATGGGCGACACTATGCCGGCTTCCGCCACCGCCCATCGCCCGCATCTGGCGGGTGCTCCATGGGAAGCCATGGGCGTGTCGCTGGTGATTCATCCCCATAACCCCTATGTGCCGACCTCGCACGCCAATGTGCGCTTTTTCATTGCTCGTCCGAAACACAGCGAGCCGGTGTACTGGTTCGGCGGCGGCTACGACCTGACCCCGTATTACGGCTTCGAGGAAGACTGCGTGCACTGGCACCGGATCGCCAAAGGCGCCTGTGAACCTTTTGGTGCTGACCTGTATCCGCGCTTCAAGGCCTGGTGCGATGATTACTTTTTCCTCAAGCATCGGAATGAACCCCGGGGAGTTGGCGGTTTGTTTTTCGACGACCACAACACCGGTGATTTCGAGCAGGATTTTGCCCTCATGCGGTCTGTGGGTGACAGCTACATCGAAGCCTACGAACCCATTGTCCAGCGTCGGAAGACGCTGCCCTTCGGTGAGCGTGAGCGGGATTTCCAGCTCTACCGGCGGGGGCGCTACGTGGAATTCAACCTGGTGTATGACCGGGGTACCCTGTTTGGTTTGCAGTCCGGTGGCCGGACCGAGTCTATCCTGATGTCATTGCCGCCCCTGGTGCGCTGGGATTATGCCCGGGTTCCGGAGCCCAACACCGAAGAGGCGAAACTGACCGAGTTCTTCCTGACCGGCCGGGACTGGCTGGAGGTAAGCGATGAACAATGATCTCTATGCAGTGGTGGGCCACCCCATCAGCCACAGCAAATCCCCCCGGATTCACAGCCTGTTTGCCAGCGAAACCGGTGAAGCGCTGGAATACACCGCCATCCAGGCACCCCTGGACGATTTTGCTGGCACCGTGCAGCAGTTTTTCGAGCGCGGCGGCAAGGGGCTGAACGTAACCGTCCCCTTCAAGGAACAGGCCTGGCGGCTGGCCGACCAACGCACCGGCCGGGCGGAAAAGGCCGGCGCGGCGAACACCCTGTTTCAGGATGATCAGGGCCTGCTGGCGGCGGATAACACCGATGGCTGTGGCCTGGTGCGGGACCTCACGGTCAACCAGGGGATCCGCCTGAAAGACGCCAGAGTGCTGGTGCTCGGTGCCGGTGGTGCCGTGCGCGGCGTGCTGGGCCCCTTGCTGGCGGAGGCCCCGGCGTCACTGATCATCGCCAACCGGACCGTGGCCAAGGCCGACGGCCTGGTGAAGCTCTTTGCTGACGAGGCCGCCGGTTGCCAGCTGGCCGCCTGTGGCTTTGAGCAGGCCAAAGGTCCCTTCGACCTGATCATCAACGGCACCAGTGCCAGCCTGCAGGGTGATTTGCCACCGCTGCCGGCAACGGTGATCAGGGACGGGACCGCCGTCTACGACATGATGTACTCCCTGCAGACCACGACTTTCAATCAGTGGGCTCTGGACCGCGGCGCCAACCGGGTAATGGATGGGCTGGGCATGCTGGTTGAACAGGCGGCCGAGTCTTTCCGGATCTGGCGGGGCGTTACCCCTAACACCAGCGCCGTGATGGATGTATTGCGAAACGACTGAGACCGGCACCACCGACCTATGGCGTTGCGTCTTTCTCCGACAGCCAGGCTTTGAACCATCGCTCCCGCAGGTCGACGGTTTTCGAATACCAGCGGTGGTCCCGCATCAGGGCGTGGTCCATGTGGCCCGGCGCCGTCGGCATGTGGGGCTGCATCGCCACCCGGTTATCGGTGTGCAGGCCAATGCGCTTGCGGGCGGAATCCCGTGTGGGTCCGTAGCTGATCAGATTGGCGTGTGCAGCCATCCGGTCCGTGCGGGTGGCAAAGGCAATAAAAGCCTGCGCCTGCTCTGTCTGGGCGGTACCACGGGGAATGGCCCAGCTGTTGAAACCGATCAGCTGGCCATCCCAGATCACGGAAATGGGCACATCGTTCATCACCCTGGCGTGGAAGAATCGGCCGTTGTAACCCGTGGCCATGGTGGCCTGGCCACTGGCTAGCAGCAGGGCGGGCTCCTCGCCGTTCTGCCACCAGATGATGGAATCTCGAATGGAGTCCAGCCGCTCGGACGCCAGTTCCATTCCCCGGGGCGTGCTCAGCAAATCGTACACCTGCTCCGGCGGCACCGACAGCGACAGCAACGCCCATTCAAAAAGCCCGGTGGGTGACAGCCGAAGCGCGCGCTTGCCCGGAAAGGTTTCCAGGTCAAAGAAATCCTCAACGCTGTCTGGTTTCTCGCCGGGAAAGGCCTCGTCGTTGTAGGCAATCACCGTTGAAAATACCAGATGGGTGATGAAGCAGGGCTGGATGGCCCCTTTCATGAAATCCTCCTGCGCAGACGTACCATCGGGCGTTGGCAGCAGAATGTCCGGCTCGATCGGTTCCAAAAGTTCCTGTGCACAGGCCACGTCGGCGTCCGATTCGATCATGTCGATCACATCCCAGGTCACCTCGCCGCCGGCCAGATGCCGTTTCAGGGGCCGGATGCCGCCGTCATAGGGGACAGTCTCGATGGCAATGCCCGTTGCCCGGGTAAAGGGCTCGAAATAGGCGCGCCGCTGGCTATCCTCATAGGCCCCGCCCCATGTGGCCACGGTCAGCACCTCCGGTTCCGGTTGCTCGGCTTCGGTGTCAGGTGCCGGCTGTTCTGCTGCCCATCCCTGGGGGGGCAGTACGCAGGAGAAGAGCAGGATCACCAACAAGTCAGGCCCCTTCATTTTCCTCCTCCCGCAGTTCGTGCACGATCTCAAGGTAGGCCCGAATCACCGCCTCCTCGGGAACGACACCCAGTAACTGTCCTTCCCCGGACACCAGGGGCACGGCCTCGCCCAGGAACCCCCGGAGGAGTTCCATGGACTGCCAGACCGAGGTCTTCTCATCAAAGCGGGTAAAGTCCCGCAGCGCCAATCGCAGGATGGGGGTGTCCGGCGCGCTGTTAATGATGGCCTGCAAGCGAATGACACCCAACAGAATGCCTCTGTTATCGACAACCATGGCTTCGGCCCGCTGCTCCCGGGCCAGCCGCTGGCGCACCGTCTCAACGGACTCCATACCCTGGGCGGTGGTGTACCGGGTGGACAGGTAATCGCGGATCGGGCGCGACTCAAGGATGGCCTTGTCCCGTCCGAGTGTCAGGTCAAAACCCCGGGCCCGGAGTTCCAGATCAAACAGGGAACGACCGATCGCCCGGTAGGAAACCACATTGGCGAAGACCACGGCGACCATGGCGGCAATGGTCAGGTCGTAGTTACGGGTCAGCTCGAACACGATCAGGATGGTGGTCAGCGGTGCGCCAATCACCGAACTGGCCAGGGCCATCATCCCACAAATGGCATACACCACCGGTCCTGAATAGGCGACGGGAACCAGGTGTGGCAGCACCGTACCATAGAGTGCCCCAAACAAAATGCCGATCAGCAGGGCCGGACTGAACACGCCGCCGACAAATCCGAATCCCAGGCACAGTGACGTCAGCACCAGCTTGGCCACGACAATCAGTGTGAGCTCGCTGATTCCAAAAGCGTTTTCAATGGTGGCAAAGCGCAGGGTTTCCTGCCCGATCCCCAGAATCTCCGGAATCCACAGGGCCACCAAGCCAACCAGCAGTCCGGCCACGGCGGGGCGGGCCCATACCGGAGCAATGTAGCGCCGGCTGACCCGGGAACTGAGCCGGAGCAGCCTGAGAAAAACCCAGGCCAGACCGGCACACAGCACGCCTTCCAGGGCAAACAGCAGGAACTCGTAACTGTGTTCAACCCGGGAGAACTCGACCAGAAACAGCGCCGGCCGGTCGAAAATCACGTTGGCGATGATGTAGCCCGTGGCCGCCGCCACGGTAACAGGCGCAAAGGCCCGCAGGGAGTAATGCCGCAGGATGACCTCGTGGGCGAAGACCAGTCCCGCGATCGGGGCATTGAACGCGGTCGAGATGGCTGCCGCCACACCGCAGGCGATGGCGATGGAACGCTGGTGGCGGAGATTCAGTCGCAGCCGGCCCACCAGATTGCCGAACATGGCCCCCAGATACACGAGCGGTCCGTATTGCCCTACCGAGGCACCACTGCCCAGGGACAGCAGGGCCGCCAGGGTTGATGCCAGCCCGCTGCGAAAGCCCGGTGTGGGGCCCGGGGTCTGGGCCGCCAGTATGGCGTCCGGCGGTGCCAGCCCGCGCCGTTCCCGAATCAGGTACCGGGTCACCAGGCCAACCAGCAGCCCGCCGAGTGTCGGCACCACCAGGGTGGCAAGCGCTACCAGCCCCGGCTGGTTCCCGGCCTGGACCCGTGCGTAGGGGGAAATCAGCAGCAGATCGTTCAGCCAGTGCACCGCCTCGACAAAGCCGATGGCCGCCAGCGACCCGGCGATACCGACCGCAATGGCCACCAGGGTGACCATGGCAATGCGGTACGTCATCTGTTGAACGTCATGGTGGTTCATACTGCAAGTAAAGTCTGGTTTGGCAAATGGCTCAACGAGGCGCCACTGGGGGCCTGAGGGTAAGCGGGTCGGCTCGCGGATTTGCGGTGCCGTTTTTGGACGAGTGCATGTCGTAATGAAATCACCCCGGGGACGGAATCAGGACCACATTGACAACAGGCGGGGCGCGTCCGGTCCGGGGCGCCATAGGATGCAGAAAACGGGAGGCCAAAAATGGCACAACTACCGAAACGTGCGAAAGTCGTGATCATCGGTCAGGGCGGTATTGTGGGATCCTCGGTGGTCCATCACCTGATCGAACAGGGCTGGGATGATATTGTCGGCCTGGAGAAATCCGCGATCCCCACGGACATCGGCTCCACCTCACACGCGTCGGATTTCTGTTTCACCACCTCCCACGACAAGCTGAATATCTACACCACGAAATACAGCCAGGACTTCTATGAAAAACGCGGCAACTACGTGAAGTGCGGCGGGATGGAAGTTGCCCGGGTAGACGACGACGAACGCATGGACGAGCTGCGCCGCAAGGTGGGCTCGGGCAAGGCGTTTGGCACCAATGTCAGCATGATTTCCCCGAGCGAAGCCAAGGAACTGTTTCCGCTGCTGGATGAGAGCCAGATTCAGGGCGCCATGTGGGACCCGGACGCCGGACTGGTGGTGCCCCGCTCCCAGAAAGTGGCCGGCGACCTGGTGGAGGAGGCGGTCGCCACCGGCAAGTTGCAGGCTTTTGCTTATACGCCCGCCACCCGCATCGACGTGCAGGATGGCCAGGTCCGGGGTGTTGAAACCGACAAAGGCTATATCGAAACCGAGTATGTGGTCCTGTGCATGGGGATCTGGGGCCCATTGTTAGCCTACACCGCCAACGCTGCCCTGCCACTGATGCCACTGGAACACCCGCTGCTGTTTTTCGGACCTTATGAAGAGCTCAAAGGCACCGGCAAGCAGATCGTCTATCCCCTGTTTCGGGACCAGGGCAACTCCGCCTACGTGCGGGATACCGGCGACCCCACCACCACCGAAGGTGGCCGGATCGAATGGGGCTACTATGAGCCAGACAATCCCAGACTGGTGTACCCCGGTGCCATCGCCGAACCCGAGGAGGCACGTATGTCTCCGTCCATGCGGGACCTGACCCTGGACCAGGTGATGGAAGCCTACGAAAAGGCCATCGAACTCACGCCGATCCTGGGCGAGCTGGGCTGGGAGGAGAAACATTCATTCAACGGTCTGCTGTCAGTCACACCCGATGGGGGGTCGCTGATGGGTGAGTCCCCGGAGGTGCGTAACCTGTGGTTCTGTGAAGCGGTGTGGGTGAAAGACGGCCCGGGGGCCGGCAAGCTGCTGGCGGACTGGATGACCCACGGTAGCCCGGACATGGACCCTCACAGCGTCGATATTGCCCGCCACTACCCGCTGCAGAAAACCCCGGCCTATGTGTACGGCCGGTGCTATGAAATTGCCAAGAAGATTTACACCCCGGCGGTTCACCCCCGGGAGCCCTACGAGACCGGCCGCAAGATGCGCACCAGCCCGTTCTATCCGCGGGAAGTGGAGCTGGGCGGTTACTTCATGGAAGTAGCCGGCTGGGAGCGGGCCCACGGCTACGCCGCCAATGAAGCGACTCTGCTGTCCAAATACCGGGATCGTATTCCCTTGCGGGAGAACGAATGGGACGCCCGGCATTTCTGGGAGGTGTCCAACGCCGAACAGCTTGAACTGAGCGAGTCGGTGGGCATGATCAACCTGTCCCATTTTGCCATCTTCGACATTTCCGGCGCAGACGCCGAAGGCTTGCTGGAATTTCTGTCCGTGGCGAAAGTCGGGGGCACTACGCCTCTCGGCAAGGGTGTGTATACCCACTTCCTGGATGCCCGCGGCGGCGTGCATTCCGACCTGACCATCATCCGGCTGGCCGATGACGAGTATCGGGTGGTGTGCGGTGGCGATACCGGCCACCGGGACTATTGCTGGATGACCCGCATGGCCCGCAAACACGGATTCCAGAACATTCGCATCGAAGACCGTACCGACAGTCTGGCCACTCTCGGGCTGTGGGGACCCAAGGCCCGGGAAACCCTGGCCAAGCTGGTCAGCAACCCGGATGAACTGTCCCATGAGAGCTTTCCTTTCGCCACCGCCCGGGAGATTGAAGTACAGGGCATACCGGTATGGGCGTTCCGGATTTCCTATGTCGGTGAGCAGGGCTGGGAGCTTTACTTCCCGTTCAGCTACGGGTTGAAGATGTGGGATCTGCTGTACGACGCCGGTGTCACTCCGGTGGGTATCGAAACCTACGCCAACAGCCGTCGGCTGGAAAAAAGCCTGCGCCTGCAGAATGCCGACCTGGAGACAGAGTACAACCTGTACGAAGCCGGCCTGGCTCGTCCCAAGGTGAAGGACGCCGACTTCCACGGCAAGCAGGCTTATCTGGAGCAGCGGGAACTCCCCCGGCAGGCCGCCTATCTGTGCACAATGACCATGACCGAACATCGGGATTCGGCCGGCGTATTGCGTTACCCGGTGGGGCAGTGGCCCATCCTTGACCCGGACACCGGCGAGGTGCTGGTGGACAGCCAAGGTCGCCGATCTTATAACACCAGCATTGTCTGGGGGCCATCACTGGCTAAAAATATTCTGCTGGGTTACCTGCCCGATGCCTATGCCCAGGAAGGTAGGGAACTGGTGTTGGAATACTTTGAAGAGCGTTACCCTATTCGGGTCGAGGCGGTGGGCTATCGCGCCCTGCTTGATCCGGACAACGAGCGGGTTATGTCCTGATCCCAGGGGCCCGGTCAGACGGAACCGGGATGACATTGCCGGGTCCAAAAGTTGCAACTATTGTTAGGGGCAGGTGGTCTGTTGCGCGTTCGCGTACAGGCTGCCTAAAGACCCTCCAACTTGAGGAGGTTGCAACATGTCCGTCGACCCGGACCCTCGCAGATCCCAGCCCTCCCATGCGCCCTATCGGGTCGGCTTCCTGCTGGTCGATAACTTCACCCTTATTGCTCTGGCGACTGCTGTGGAACCCCTTCGGATGGCCAACCAGATGGCCGGTATCGAGCTTTATTCCTGGTCGTTACTGACCGCTGGCGGAACGGCCGTCCGTGCCAGTGACGGCATGGTGGTCATGCCGGATGCCGGTCTCGGGGAAGAGGACCGCTTCGACCTGGTGATTGTGGTTGGCGGGGTGGATGTCACCCACAGTTTCTCCAATGTCGAAGTGCGCTGGCTCAAGCAGCAGGCTCGTCGGAACGTGTTGCTGGGGGCGGTGTGTACCGGAGCCTACATTCTGGCGAGCGCCGGCCTGCTGGATGGCCACGCCTGCAGTGCCCACTGGGAATGCCTGGAAGCCATTCAGGAGGACTTTCCCCGGGTGCAGACCAACAATCACCTGTTTACCCTGCAGAAAACACGGATGACCTGCACCGGTGGGACGGTGCCCATGCACATGATGCTGAGCTTCCTGGCCCGCCGTCATGGCGCCGAGCTGACCAACGCAGTGTCCCAGATGTTTGTGTGCGACCGGGTGCGTGAGGAGACCGAGCCCCAACCGATTCCCATGCTGCCACGTCTGGCCAAACTTCAGCCCCGGCTGGCGGAAGTGGCACAACTGATGGAGGCGAACATCGAGGAGCCCATCGAGCTGGGCGAACTGGCAGTCCTGGCGGGAACGTCAAGAAGACAGCTTGAACGGCTGTTCCTCAAACACCTGGGCTGCACGCCGTCTCGATATTACCTTCGTGTGCGCCTGAACCGGGCGCGCCGTTTATTGAAACAGACCTCCTGCTCCATTGTGGAAATCGCATCGGTATGTGGCTTTGTCTCGGCTACCCATTTCAGTCGTTGCTATCGCAAGATCATGGGGCGGGCGCCCCGGCAGGAACGGCTGGAAGCCTGGGGTACCGACTCGGACCCCGCAGAGCCTGCGGAACCCAAGCCGATACTGTCATCATCGGGGGAGGCGCTTCGCCGCGCCAGTACCGAGCCCACATACGGAACGATCAGGCAGCCCAACGAATCAGGTTAACCCCACGACCAGGCCATTTTCATCCAGTCCGATATCGAGTGCTGCCGGTCGCCGTGGCAGGCCGGGCATGGTCATGATTTCCCCACACACCGCAACCACGAACCCGGCGCCGGCCGCCAGTCGTACTTCCCTCACCGGCAGGGTGTGTCCCGAGGGTGCGCCCATCAGCGAGGGATCGACGGAAAAGCTGTACTGGGTTTTTGCGATGCAGACGGGCAGGTAGCCGTACCCCAGGGCTTCATACTCCCTTAGCTGCTGTCTTGCAGTGGCGGTAAATTCCACATGGCTGGCGTGGTAGATACGGGTGGCAATGGTTTCGATCTTTTCTGCCAGGGGCAGGCTGTCGTCGTACAGGAAACGGATTTCGGGCTTGCCCTCGTCCAGCTCGTCCAGCACCGCCTGCGCCAGCTCGATAGCACCATCACTGCCGGTGGCCCAGTGCTCCGAGGGTACCGCTTTCACGCCCAGGTCCCTGCAGAGGGCCTGTACCAGTTCGAGCTCCTCCCAAGTATCCCCGGGGAACCGATTGATGCATACCACCGGATTCAGGCCGAATTGCTGCAGATTCTGAATATGCCGCTCCAGATTGGCCGCACCGATGCGTAATGCTCCGGTATCGGGATCTGAAATCCGACTGCGGGGCACACCGCCGTGCAGTTTGAGAGCCCGAAGCGTGCACACCAGTACCGCCGCATCCGGCTGCAGACCGGAATGCCGGCACTTGATGTCGATGAACTTCTCTGCCCCAAGATCCGCTCCGAATCCCGCCTCAGTCACCGTAATGTCGTTCAGGGCCATGGACGCACGGGTCGCTGTCACTGAATTGCAGCCATGGGCGATGTTTGCGAAAGGCCCGCCGTGGATAAACACCGGGTTGTGCTCAAGGCTCTGCACCATATTCGGTTGCAGGGCATCTTTCAGCAGTACCGAAAGGGCCCCTTCCATGCCGAGGTCTCCCACGGTGACGGGGGTGTTGTCGGCTCGCCGCCCCACCAGCATGTTGCTCAGTCTCCGGCGCAGATCGAGCCGTCCTTCGGCCAGACACAGAATGGCCATGATCTCGGATGATACGGTGATGTCGAAACCGGTTTCCCGGGGAACACCGTGGGCCTTGCCGCCCAGCCCGCACACCAGGTTCCGGAGTGAGCGATCGGTCAGGTCCACCACCCGCCGCCAGCTGACCTGTCTCGGGTCGAGGCCGGCCTCGTTACCCCAGTGAATATGGTTGTCGATCAGCGACGCCAGCAGGTTATGGGCGGTGGTGATAGCGTGGAAGTCCCCGTTGAAGTGCAGGTTGATGTCCTCCATGGGGATCACCTGGGAACGGCCCCCGCCGGCGGCGCCGCCTTTCATGCCAAAGCAGGGACCCAGGGAGGGCTCCCGCAGGCACACGGAGGAACTTACCCCAAGCCGGTTCAGGCCGTCATTCAGGCCTACGCTGGTGGTGGTTTTGCCCTCACCTGCGGGTGTCGGCGTCATGGCCGTGACCAGTACCAGCTTACCCCGGGGCGCCGTTTCGGAGGTGTCCACGTAGGCCATGTCCAGCTTCGCCTTGTAGTGGCCGAAGGGTACCAGGCTCTCGGCGGGCAAGCCGAACCGGCGCTGGGCCAGAAGCAGAATAGACTGGGGCTGCACCGAGCGGGCGATCTCAATGTCCGGTTTCGGGGCAATGTTGAGGTTTTCCAGCACCGGTGTGTCGGAAGTCTGTTCGTTATACCGGAAGCCCATTGGCCTGTCTCCTTTGGTCCTCCAGGGACCGACTGTGCTCTTGAATCCACTGCGCCGACTGGCGCAAACCTCCAAACGGAAACAGATGTATGCCCTTGAGCAGGGTGTCGGGGTTGTCGACGCAATACTCTGTCAGGGAACGGATCATGTCGTCGGGCGTCCAGGCCCTCAGCAGCCTGGCGCTGCCCGGGCGCTTGAGAAGCAGTTTGCTGGATGCCCCCAGGCCACACTGGGCGGCGTAGGCCATCAGGGTCTTGAGGCGGGTGGGGCCGGCCAGCCCGATGTAGACCGGCACCTGTTCCAGCAGGGTGCCCAGGCTTTGCAGCCAGTCCGTGATGATCTCAGGCTGGAAGGCGAACTGGGTGACCACCCACAGGCGGGTGCCCGTGCTGCGGGCGTATTCCTGTTTGATGTCCAGGGCCCGGATCAGGGTAGCCCGGTCAGCCCGGGGATGGCCCTCCGGGTGGCCCGCCACGCCAATGCCCTTGAAGCGGAAGCTGGACAGCACCCCGGATTCCAGGATGGCCAGAGTGTCGGGGAAGGGGCCGGCTGCCGGATCCCGGTCGCCGGCGATCAGCAGGAACCGGTCCACCGGGCTTTCCTGCAACTGGGCGAGCCAGTCTTCTAGCTGCCGCCGGCTTTCCACCATCCGGGCGGGCAGGTGCGGCACCGGCTCCATGCCCAGTTCGCGTAAACGAACGCAGGCGGCCAGTGTATCGCTGAACTGCCCCTTCGGCAGGAAGGGGACGTAGACCGCCGTCCCTGGCGGCAGAAGTTGCGGCAGATCCTCGGTGGTGCTGATCTGCCGGGGCGAGGCTTCAATGGAAGCGGATTGCAACAGCGTCAGCAGGTGCCGGTGTACTGCTTCATCCCGGTCCATTGGTGGCGTCAGCGCGTGGAGTTGTTTGGCGAACGTCATAATGCATCACCTGCTGTTAACCATTGCTGTACTGCGTACTGCCTTGAAAGTCAGTCCGCGAAGTCGATGCCTTTGGCGCGTGCGCGCTCCCGGGCATTGGGATTGACCGACGGACGGAAGGGCACTTCCACCACTTCAGCCTCGACGGCGGTTGAACCGTCCGGGGCGGCATATTCCACTGGCAGATGCACGGTGAGCTTGGTGCCGATGGCGGTGTTTTCGCACGGCACCCAGGCCAGCGCAATATTGGTTTCCAGCTCTGGTGAGTACCAGGGCGAAGTGACGTAACCCACTGGGTCGCCGCCGCCTTCCGGGCTGATCAGCCAGAAGTCATTGGCATAGTCGGTAACCTCGCCACCGCCAAACCGCAGGCCTACCATCTGGTGGGAGAACGGCGGTTTCCCGGCTTCCACCTGATCCCGGACTTTCTCAAGCCGTTGTTTACCGATGTAATCTGCTTCCTTGTTCCTAGGTACCTGATAGGCCAGGTTGCACTGGAACGGCAGGGTCTCCGCGTCCACGTCCTGGCCCCAGGACAGGATGCCGGCGGCAATCCTCCGATGGTGGGCCGGGGCGATTACTCGCAGGTTATGGGGCTCGCCGGCTGCCAGCACGGCGTACCACACATCCTCGGCGTACTTGGTGGAGTCCTTCAGGTAGATTTCGTAGCCCTTCTCGCCGGTGAAGCCGGTCTGGGACACAATCACATCGTGCCCGGCCACCTGGCCTTCCATCAGGCCGTAGAAGGGAATATCGCGAACCTCATCGCCGAACATGTCCGCCATCAGTGCTTCGGATTTCGGGCCCTGGATCTGCAGCGGAGAAACGTCGATTTCGGCAATGCTGACGTTGAAGCCCATGCCGATGTTGACGCCCCGAAGCCAGAGCTCCAGGTCGCTGTCGGACAGGGAGAACCAGAACTCATCTTCGGCCACCCGCAACAGCACCGGGTCATTGAGAATACCGCCATCCTCGTTGCACAGGATGACGTACTTGCCGCGCATGGGCTTGATCTTGGTGGCGTCCCGGGTGATCACGTAGTTCACAAAGCGCTCGGCGTCCGGACCCTTGACCTGGATCTGGCGCTCAACGGCGACATTCCACATGGTGACGTCGTTCACCAGAGACTCATACTCCACCATGGCGCCGCCCTGCTCCGGGCGCACGTAGCCCCGCGGATGGTACATGCGGTTGTACACGGTGGCGCGCCAGCAGCCTGCCTCGTAAGCCAGGTGCCAGTAAGGTGATTTGCGAACCCGGGTGGAAATCAGCATCTCCACCGGTGTCGGGCCGGACTGGCGCAGGTTAATGGGCACCTTGCGGTTAGACTGGTCGACCGAGTCGGGTTGCCTTGCGGCGCCGGCTCGCTGTTGCGGATAATTCTGCAGTGCTTCCTCGAATTTGACGGCCATGGCTGTCTCCCCCTCCTCGGTGGGTTGTTGATAGCATCAATGTGACCGTGTTTGGGATTGGCAGGTGGAACCGAAACGACATGGAAGCGACCAAAAACGGCAAGGCCTTATAGCCGGGGCGAAGACGCTCATGCTGAATTCATATAACCCTAAATTTTTCAGGGCCTTATACTGTGGCGCCCAGACTGTTCGATAAAGCAATGAGGGAGCGATTATGAGTGGACCAGACAAACCCAAGGTCATTGGTGAGGAATGGAGCGATGAGCGGGTCAAAAGCTTTCTCGCCATTGACCCCTATGACAAAACCCTGAACCCTGATTTCCATGCCCTGCTGAAAGCCTATCAGGCCATGCGTGCGGAGGATTTTGAGCGCTTTATTGGGTTCTTCCGGGAGGCAGGGCGGAACCTGAATGCTGTCAATGAGCGTAGTGAAACCATTCTGGATCTGATTTCCCAGCATCGTCGCAGCGTGGACTATGCCGAGGCGCTGAAAAAGGCCGGGGCAAAACAGGCAGCAGCCGCCAGCCACTGACGCTGGCGACTGCCCGGTGGGCTAACATGCACCGGTTTTAGTGCACATCCACCTCGATGGCCTTGGGTTCCTTTGGCTCCGCTTTCTGCAGGGTCAGGGTCAGCAGGCCATCCTTGAAGGCCGCCTTCACACTGTTTTCATCCACGTTGTCGGGCAGTGTAAAGCGCCGCAGGAAGCTGCCGTAATAGCGCTCTACCCGGTGCAGCTTCTTGTCTGAGGATTCCTCCTCATGCTTGCGTTCACCCTCAATGCTCAGCACACCATCGTGGACGGTCACCTTCACATCCTTGCGATCCATGCCTGGGAGCTCGGCCTCGATGGTGAAGGCTTCCGGTGTTTCCTTGATGTCCACTGCCGGTGCCCAGTCGCTGCGGCTGAACACGTCTTTGCTTTCTCCGCCGGAGCGGGACAGTCCGAAGACCCGGTTGTACCGGTTCATCAAATCCTCGAACTCATTGATTGGATTCCAACGGGCGACATTGCTCATGGGATACCCTCCTCTTCACGAATACGAATCTGAACGGTGTTGTCTCAGCTTCGCTCGCGGAACAGCTCCAACCGGTGGCGCCGGGGCCGGATGGTTATCCGTGAACTTCTGCTATTCAGGAATGTAGGTTCACCCAATCGCTTTTCAAGAGTCGAGTGATCAAATTTTGATCTGGGTCAGTTGTCGTTCTCTGACAGGTACTCGTCTTTCAGCTTGACGTAATTGGCGGCGGTATAGGTGAAGAAAGAGCGTTCTTTGTCGGTCAGCGGACGGGCCTCCTTGCAGGGTGAGCCCACGTACAGATGGCCGGATTTCAGTACCTTGCCCGGTGGAACCAGGCAGCCGGCAGCGACAATCACCTCGTCCTCAACCACCGCGCCGTCCATGATGATGCAGCCCATGCCCACCAGCACCCGGCTGCCTATGGTGCAGCCGTGCAGGAGGGCCTTGTGGCCGATGGTCACGTCATCGCCGATGGTGAGCGGGTGTCCGCCGGGGTTGAAGTCGCTGGCGTGGGTAATATGCAGCACGGAGCCATCCTGTACGCTGCAACGGTCACCAATACGGATGCGGTGCATATCGCCCCGGACCACGGTCATCGGCCAGATCGAGCAGTCATCGCCGGTTTTGACATCGCCAATCACCACTGCACTGGGATCTATCCACGCGCGTTCGCCGAATTGTGGCGTGTTACCCTTGTGAGAACGTACATTCGTCATTACATATACCCGTTAGAAGAATGAATTACCGGGAGGCTCCCACCCCATCGGAGTCGCCTGAAACTACCTTAGACAAACATTGCTGAGAAGGGGGCCTATGAACAACCCGTTACTGTCTGATGATCTGTTGCCGAAGTTCAGCCATGTCCGCACCGAGCACATGGAGCCGGCCATCGACCAGATTCTCAGCGAGAACCGCATGAAGATTCAGCAGCTGGCCGAGCAGGAGGAACCCTCCTGGGACACCCTCGCCCAGCCCATGCAGGCGCTGGACGATAGACTCAGCAACGCCTGGTCGGTGATTTCCCATCTCAACGGTGTGATGAACACCGATGAGCTGCGGGCAGTGTACAAAAAGTGCTTGGAGAAACTCACCGAATACAGCACCGAGATCAGCCAGAACGAAGCCCTGTGCAACGCCTATAAAAAACTGGCGGCGCGCGATGACTTTAAAGATCTGAGCGAAGCCCAGCGCAAGTCGGTGGAAAACACCCTGCGGGATTTCCACCTGGGCGGTGTGGACCTGCCCGAGGACAAGAAAAAGCGCTATGCGGACCTGTCCCGGGAACTGGCGGAACTGTCCAACAAGTTCAGTGACAACGTCCTGGACGCGACACAGCACTGGTACAAGCACATCACCGACGCCTCCGAACTGGCGGGCGTGCCCGAAAGCGCCCTGGAAGGGGCCAAGCAGGCCGCCGCCCAGAAAGACCTGGAAGGCTACGTGATTACCCTGGACTTCCCCAGCTTCTACCCGGTGATGACCTACTGCGACAACCGCGAACTGCGCCGTGAAGTCTACGAGGCCTTTGTGACCCGAGCCTCCGACCAGGGCCCGGATGCCGGTACCTGGGACAACACGCCGGTGATGGCGGAAATCCTGAAGCGCCGGCACGCCCTGGCCCAGTTGTTGGGTTTCGACAACTACGCCGAGCGTTCCCTGGCCACCAAGATGGCCCGCAGCGTGGATGAAGTGCTTGGCTTCCTGAATCAGCTTGCGGCCAAGGCCAAGCCGGTGGCGGAGAAAGAATACGCCGAACTGAAAGCCTTTGCCCGGCAGGAACACGGTCTCGAGGATCTGCACGCCTGGGACGTGGGCTACTACAGCGAGAAGCTCCGCCAGAAACAGTACGACATTTCCCCGGAAACCCTGCGCCCCTGGTTCCCTGTGGATAAAGTGATTCCCGGCCTGTTCCGTGTGGCGGAAAAACTGTTCGGCGTTCAGATTGAGGCGCGCCCGGACGTCGAAACCTGGCATGAGGACGCAACCGCCTACTGCATCAGTAAACACGGTGAGCCGGTGGCCTGGTTCTACCTTGACCTCTTCGCCCGTCAAGGCAAGCGTGGTGGCGCCTGGATGGCCGACTGCCGGGTGCGCTGGCGCAATCAGAAAGGCACGCTGCAGTTGCCGGTGGCCTTCCTGTCCTGTAATTTCACGCCCCCGGTCAACGGCAAGCCGTCCCTGCTGACCCACGATGAGGTTACGACCCTGTTCCACGAGTTCGGCCACGGTCTGCACCATATGCTCACCCAGGTAGAGGTGCTGGATGTGTCTGGCATCAATGGCGTGGCCTGGGACGCGGTGGAGCTGCCCAGCCAGTTCCTGGAAAACTGGTGCTGGAACCCGGAATCCCTGGCGCTGATCGCGTCGCACCATGAAACCGGTGAGCCGCTGCCGGAAGATCTGCTGCAGAAATTGCTGGCGGCGAAGAACTTCCAGTCCGGCATGGGCATGGTGCGTCAGCTGGAGTTTTCCCTGTTCGATTTCCGCCTGCACGCGGAATTCACAGAGCAGGCGCCGACCAATCCGCTGGATATGCATCGTCAGGTCCGTGAGGAAATCGCTGTGGTGGAAGCACCGGAATTCAACCGCTTCCCCAATGCCTTCTCCCACATCTTTGCCGGTGGCTATGCCGCGGGTTACTACAGCTACAAGTGGGCGGAAGTGCTGGCGGCGGATGCGTTCTCCCTGTTCGAGGAAAACGGCATCTTTGATCCGGACACCGGCAAGGCCTTCCTGGAGAACATTCTGGAAAAAGGTGGCTCCCAGGAGCCCATGGAGTTGTTCAAGGCTTTCCGGGGCCGCGAACCCGAGGTGGATGCCCTGCTCAAACAATCCGGCATCACGGACGAGGCCGCCTGATCCCCTGTGTACCGGCAGTCGTAATGACTGCCGGTGAATGTATTACGGAGTAAGTTATGCCGAGTCCCAAGCGCTTTATTGCTGGCGCCGTTTGTCCCCGCTGTGCGGAGATGGACAAGATCAAGATGCACACCACGGACGAGGGCAATCAGGTGCGCGAGTGTGTGGCCTGTGGATTTTCCGATGCGGTGTCCGAGCAGAAAGAGCCGCAGGTGCCGGAGCTGGAAACCCGGGTGAACAAGCGCACCAACACCGATGACCACACGGTTCAGCAGGTGGTGTTTTTCAAGGCGGGGCAGGAGGACTGACCGCTTTCTAGCGTTATTGGTTTGGGGCGGCGAGGGCCTGGACGGCCTTTTCTTGCGGGAAAGGAACTCGCTGCGCTCAGACAACTTTCCCTTCAGAAAAGACCCTCCAGACCCTCTCGATCTGGTTTTTCGTTTTTCTTCCAAAGCACGAAACTAAAAGTGAGGCCGGCCTCAGGGTTAGGTTGCTCCGTTCAAAATACCTCTATATAGTGCCTATATCCTTGGTTAGACACCATATGTTGTTTTGTGAGCGGCTTGGTGTCGGGAATCCGGTGAGAATCCGGAACTGACGCGCAGCGGTATTGGGGAACGAGCGTGGCATGAAGACACTGGCGCAAGCCGGGAAGTCGCCACGCAAGGCCGAATCGAACGATTCACGCCCCTGAGTCCGAAGACCTGCCAGGGATACGAACTGCACCTTCGCG
The DNA here is from genome assembly GCF_019931195.1 of Marinobacter sp. F4216. GTDB lineage: Bacteria > Pseudomonadota > Gammaproteobacteria > Pseudomonadales > Oleiphilaceae > Marinobacter > Marinobacter suaedae. Next base: position 99,081 of record NZ_JAIOUO010000006.1, read on the forward strand.
ACTCAGGGTGAGCAGACCCGGTTATCCCCAGCCGTTTTTACGGCGTGGTGTGCCCCTGCGTACGCGATGGTGAAGGAACCTAACGCGTATTCAGGAGTGAACGCATGTCCAGCTCAGCCCTGGCGGAATCCCAGCCGCCCTATTCATCCGACACCGAAACCCTGCAGGTCATCAAGCGCAACGGTACCCTCGTTGGCTTTGATCCAGCCAAGATCACGGTCGCCGTCACCAGAGCCTTCCTGGCCGTGGAGGGCGACCAGGCCGCCGGCTCAGCCTGCATTCACGATGCCGTCGAGCGAGTTACCGGTCAGGTTGTCCAGGCCATTGGCCGCCGTTTGAAAGCCGGTGGCAAGGCCCACATCGAAGACATTCAGGATCAGGTGGAACTGGCGCTGATGCGGGCGGAGGAGCAGAAAGTCGCCCGCGCCTATGTGCTGTACCGGGAAGAGCATGCCCGGCAGCGGGCCCACGAGGCCCCGGTCGAAGCTCACCCCCACCTGACGATCACAACGGCGAGTGGCACAAAGGCGCCGCTGGATCTGGGGCTGATGAAACGACAGGTGGACAAGGCTGCTCATGGTCTGGATGGCATTGACGGGGGTTCACTGGTCGAGGATGCCCTGACCAACCTCTACGACGGCATCACCGAGAAAGACGTGCTCTCTGCCCTGGTGATGACCGCCCGCAGCCGCATCGAGCAGGAGCCGGACTACAGCTTGGTCACCGCACGCCTGCTGCTGGAACAGTTACGGCTGGAAAGTGCCCGCGCGCTGAATTTATCCACGAACCTGCCGCTGGAAGAACTTTATCCACAGGCACTGAGTGCCTTTGTCGCAGCGGGTATTCGTTACGAGTTGCTGGATGAAGCCCTGGCTGCCTTTGACCTGGAGCGTCTGGGCGCGGCCCTGCAATCGGAGCGGGATCTGCAGTTCGGGTTCCTTGGCCTGCAGACCCTGTACGATCGTTATTTCCTGCACTGGAACAAAGCCCGGTTGGAGCTGCCCCAGGTGTTCTTCATGCGGGTGGCTATGGGGCTTGCCCTGCGGGAGGATGACCCGAATGCCCGCGCCATCGAGTTCTATAACCTGTTGTCGTCGTTCGACTACATGGCATCCACGCCCACCCTGTTCAACAGTGGCACCCGCCACTCCCAGCTCTCTTCCTGCTACCTGACCACCGTGGGCGACGACCTTTCTGACATTTATGGGGCCATCCGCGACAACGCCCTGCTCTCCAAATGGGCCGGTGGCCTGGGCAACGACTGGACGCCGGTCCGTGCGCTCGGCTCTCACATCAAGGGCACCAACGGCCAGAGCCAGGGCGTGGTGCCGTTTCTAAAGGTGGTGAACGATACCGCCGTGGCGGTGAACCAGGGTGGCAAGCGCAAGGGAGCGGTGTGCGCCTACCTGGAAAGCTGGCACCTGGATATCGAGGAATTCCTGGAGCTGCGCAAGAACACCGGGGACGAACGCCGCCGGACCCATGACATGAACACCGCCAACTGGGTGCCGGATCTGCTCATCGAACGCATGCGTGAGAACCGGGAGTGGACCCTGTTTTCCCCCAGCAACGTAGCGGATTTGCACGACCTTTACGGCAATGACTTCAGGGAACGTTACGAGCACTATGAAGCGCTGGCGGAACAGGGCGAGATCACCCTGTTCAGGAAACTTCCGGCCAAGCAGCTTTGGCGCAAGATGCTCACTGTGCTGTTTGAAACCGGCCATCCGTGGATCACCTTCAAGGACCCCTGCAACCTGCGCTCGCCCCAGCAGCACCGGGGCGTGGTGCACAGCTCCAACCTGTGTACCGAAATCACCCTGAACACCAGTGCCGAGGAGATCGCCGTGTGCAACCTCGGCTCGGTGAATCTGGCGACCCACATCGCCAATGGCGAGCTCGATGTGGAGAGACTGGAGCGCACCGTGAACACCGCCGTGCGCATGCTCGATAACGTTATCGACATCAACTATTACGCGGTACCCCAGGCGCGCCATTCGAACCTCAGGCATCGCCCGGTCGGCCTCGGCCTGATGGGTTTTCAGGATGCGCTCTATATGCTCGGCCTGCCCTACAGCAGCCGTGAAGCGGTGGAGTTTGCGGATGTGGCCATGGAACAGCTCAGCTACTTCGCCATCCGCGCTTCGGCCAACCTGGCGGTCGAGCGGGGGGCTTACGAGAGTTATGAGGGTTCCCTCTGGCACCAGGGCATCCTGCCCATCGACTCCATTCGGCTGCTGAAGGAAGCCCGCCGGGAAAGTGACCTGAAACTCGATACCAGCACCCGGCTGGACTGGACGCCCGTGCGTGAGCTGATCGCCCGGTACGGCATGCGCAACAGTAACGTCATGGCCATCGCGCCCACGGCCACCATCTCCAACATCGTCGGAGTGTCCCAGTCCATTGAACCCGCCTACCAGAACCTGTTCGTGAAATCGAACCTGTCCGGGGAGTTCACGGTGGTGAACCCGTCCCTGGTGCGAGACCTGAAAGCCGAGGGTTTGTGGGACAAGGTCATGGTCAACGACCTCAAGTATTTTGATGGCTCCGTGCAGCAGATCGACCGCGTCCCGGATGAACTAAAGGCCCGTTACGCCACCGCCTTCGAAATCGATGCCCGATGGCTGGTGGAAGCCGCCGCCCGCCGTCAGAAATGGCTGGATCAGGCCCAGAGCCTGAACCTGTACATGGCCGAACCCAACGGCAAGAAACTGGATGCGTTGTACCAGCTGGCTTGGGAGCGAGGCCTGAAAACCACCTATTACCTGCGCTCGTTGGGCGCCACCGGTGCTGAGAAATCCGCCCCGGTACAGGCCGCTCCGGCGCCGCAGGTGTGCTCCATCGACAATCCGGACTGCGAGGCATGCCAGTAAGCCGTTTCCTTTTAGGAGCAGGCGGTCTGATTTCTGAGCCGGAATCAGACCGGGGGCTCTTTCGGGACACGCCCACGAGTACGTCCCTGTAGGGCTCGACGCTGGCCGTCCATGGCCAGAGACGGTCCCGAAAGAGCCCCCGGCCCGCTTCTTCGGACATCACAGTTACCGCCTAAATTTCAGAAACATATTATTGAGGACGAATACCATGCTCGATTGGAACGACGACGCCACCGCCACAAAACCCAACGCTAGCCAACCCGGCGGACCGCACCCTGTCAACGTTGACGACAAACGGGTGATCAACGGCGACACCGACATCAACCAGCTCGCACCGTTCAAGTATCCCTGGGCCTGGGAGTACTTCATGAACGCCAACAAAAACCACTGGACCCCACTGGACGTGAACATGGCCCCGGACGTTCACGACTACCACCACCGCCTAACCGATGCGGAAAAGCACGTGTATGAAAATGTACTGGCCTACCTCACCACCTCCGACATCCTGGCCATGCGCAACATCGGCCTGGCGGTCATGGAAAAGATGAGCGCGCCGGAACTGCAGATCTACCAGGCCCGGCAGGTGTACGAGGAAGCCATGCACACCTGGGCCTACCAGCATTGCATCGAAACCCTGAATCTGGACCAGAGCGAGATCTATAACCGCTACCGGGTGGTGCCCGCGATCAACGGCAAGATCCAGATTGCCAACCGCCGGCTGGACGCCGCCATGCGCCCGGACATGAACCTGCGCAACCGGGACGACCTGCAGCAATTCATCATGTCCTACCTGTTCTTTGCGGCTGTCTTCGAGGGTACCTGGTTTTACAACGGCTTCAGCCCCATCTTCGCCCTGCAGCGCCGGGGTCTGATGCGAGGCACCGGCGAGCAGCTGCAGTACATTCTGCGGGACGAGGCCATGCACTTCTCCTTCGGACTGAAAGTCGTCAACCAGATCGTCGAGGAAGAAAACATCCGCTTCGACCCGCAGGCCGTGCGCGCCATGTGGGACGAGTCCGAAGCGGCGGAAACCGCCTACGCCAGCTACATCCTGCGGGAACCGATCCTGGGTTATTCCGCCGAGTACCACAGCGAACAGTTCCGCTTCGTGGCCAACCGGCGGGCCCGGACCGTCGGCCTGGACGAGCCGTTCCCGGGTGCGAAGAACGTCTCGCCCTGGCTGGATGAGCAGGCGGCCTTGCGAAAGGAAAAGAACTTCTTTGAAACCCGGGTGATCGAATACCAGACCGGTGCGCAGCTGCAGTGGTAGCTCCCTGAACCTCGCGCAGCCTGCACCGGGCAAGCTGCGCGTATTGACTCAGACTTGATGGATTAAAGCACCATGGCCGCCAGCCAACCGAAGCCCCAGCGTCGCGCCACCGCCCAGCCCGTTTCAGGCGTCTCCTATCCGTGCGAAGCGGGGCACCTGTTCGCCTGCCAGTTCCACGGTTTCCCGAAACATGGCCAGAGGGCGAACCCAAAGGCTGAAGTCACCGTATAAACAGCGGTATACAACAAGCCACTCCTCGGTTTCACTGTGCCGGGCCAATTCAATGACCTGGTAATCCCTGCCCTTGTAGTGCCGGTAGCGTCCGGGCTCCAAACTGGGCTTGTGGTCGTTCATAAGTCATCCCTCTGCCAGTTGGTGGATGGTGTCGGATGTCGGACGGGGGTACGCGTAAGCGTCTAGACTTAGGGGTGTTTCCTAGATGTGTCGAATTTCTGTTCAGGCCTTCGGAAGTGTAGTCCAAGTGGTTGGGCCGTAAAACCGGAAACTGAATATGAAGCAACCTGTTGCCTCCTGGCCATGGTTCACAGTGGTTGTGCTCCTGCTTCTGGGCACCGTTCGGCAGGCGTTTGCAATCGATCATTATGCCTGGCTGGCGGACGATGCCGACGGACTCACCATTGAACAGGTGATGGCACTGGACGAGAGCCACTGGCAAAGCGCCAACCTGGACCACGTGCTGAACCTGGGGCTCAGGGAGGACGCGGTCTGGATACGGGTGCCGGTGCCACAAGATCCGGCGCTGCGAATCCTGGAGGTCGGATACCCGCTGCTGGACGAGGTGGATATCTACTGGTCCGCCAACAACCATGTCCTTTTGCGTTATCTCACGGGGGACGCCCGACCTTTCAACAGCCGTCCCCTTCGGCACCGGAACTTTGCCTTACCGATTCCCATCGTTGAAGAATCACTGACCGCGTACATCCGGGTGCGTAGCGAGGGCATTCTGCAGATTCCCCTGAATCTGCTAACCCCGGAAGAGTTTATCTCCGCCGAGCAGGTGTCCTATGGCTGGCAGGCCATGTTTGTCGGTTTCATCGCGGCCCTCGCCCTGTTCAATCTGCTGTTGTTCCAGATTGTTCGCCAGCCTACCTACCCCTGGCTGGTACTGACACTGCTGTCCGCCGGTCTGGTGCATCTGCATCTGCATGGTTTGCTGTTCCAGTGGGTATGGCCCGGGGCTCCCTCCATCAACCGCTATTTCACCGGGCTAATCATCGGCGTGGCTCTGTTTTCCGCGACCATGTTTACAATTCGCTTCCTGTCCGTTCGCCAGTACAGTGCGATGGGCTATCGGATCCTGCTTCTGGTACTTGCAGGAGCCATCCTCAGCGTGGCTATTGGTATGGCGGGGTACTACCGGGAAGGCATATTTATGGCCTCGCTGATTACCGCCGTGGGCATGCCGGCGGCCTGGGTGATCGGGATGTATTTTTGGGCCCAGAAGCGGCGGGCGGCCGGCTTTTTCGTTCTGGCCTGGACGCCCCTTCTGGTGGGCCACCTGATTCTGGCGGCCCATCAGTTTGGCTACCTGACGCCCTCCTTTCTCACGGAAGCAGGGCCCCAGATCGGGGTCGCTCTGGAAGTTATCCTGTTGTCTTTTGCCCTGGCCCACCGGGTGCACCTGGAGCGGCGTCGCCGGCTGAAAGCGCAGGGAAGGGCGCTGGATGCCCAGAAGCAGACCAACCGAAACCTGGAGGAACGGGTTCGGGAGCGTACGGAGGAGCTGGAACTGGCCAATGAACGCCTGCGAACCATCAGCCTGACCGATGGATTGACGCAGCTGGCCAACCGTCGCCAGTTCGATGAGCAGCTGACGGAGGAATGGGGCCGGGCTGTTCGTCACGGGCAACCGGTGAGTCTGCTATTGCTGGATGTGGATCACTTCAAATCTATCAACGACCGCTATGGCCATCCTGTCGGTGATGATTGCCTGATCACGGTGGCGGCCATTTGCGCCAGTGAAATAAAGCGCTCGGGAGACCTGCTGGCCCGCTACGGCGGGGAGGAGTTCAGTGTGCTGTTGCCTTCCACGACCGAAGAGGGCGCGGTGCAGGTGGCAGAGCGCCTGCGGGAAGCCATCGAAATGGCCACCGTCCGTCCGTTAAGCGAGGACGATGTGGTGATCGCGCTGACAGCGAGTTTGGGGGTGGCGACCATGGTGCCGGTCCGAGACGAAAGCCCGGATGAGCTGATACGGCGAGCTGATGTGGCGTTATATGCGGCCAAACGGGATGGCCGCAATCGCGTCATGTCTCACGGTGCGCTTCAGGCTGCGGCGCCTGTGACGTCTGAACACGACCCCGGTATTTATTAACCTCCCTGGATCCCGACCATGGCGGTGGTTCCTGGCCGTTGTCCATTCTCGACCTCAGTTCGGATCAGTTTTTCAGTTTATAGCGGCCAGGGCCGAGGAAAATCAGTGCGATGGCGGTAAACAGGAAGAACCCCTGCAGCTCCAGCGCCCAACCGCCACCGCGCCCCAGCGACAACAGCTGATGGCTGTGCACCAGTGCGATGGCAACCAGCATATTGAACACGATGAGCAACGCACCGATGCGGGTGTGGTAGCCCAGAATGATCATCAGAGGAGCGATCAGTTCGCCAATGAAGACGCCGTAGGCCAGGAAAGCAGGCAGCCCATGACTGGCTAGCTCACCCTCGATAAAGCCGACTCCGTTCAGCAGCTTGGCGATGCCGTGGAACAGCATCAGCCCGCCAAGGGTCAGACGAATAAACAGTTTTCCCAGATCGGCATTTTCAAGCAAGGTCAGAGTCTCCCGGAACCAGTGTATCGGAAAGCCGCAAGCATACCGGTTGGCTGGTCAGGATCAAAGGTTTCTGAAGGCGGTGGGAATCAGATCAGGCCGGAGCGCAGGGCAAAGCGGATGTGGTTCCGGGCCAGCAGGTTTTCCCAGTACTGGCGCATCCAGTTCCAGGCTGCGTTGTTGGCCTGCTGGACAAAAGGGTCCAGGTTCAGGTGGTAATAATCGGGCGTGCCGGCGATCTGCATCACGGTCAGCGCGATGGAATCGTCCAGTTCGTTGGCAAAGGGTTCGCCAATCAGTTCGTGAGCCAGCAGGTTTGCCCGGGTCGCCTCCACATCCACCAGATCGGCGGCACGGATGGACCGGTTGTTCTCGTACATCTCTTCCATCAGGCGATGGCACAGATAGGCGCGAATGAGCAGGCCATCTAGACCATCGTAGCGAAGAAGTAACACGGAGGGCTGGGTGAAATACTGGGTGGCGGTTTCGATAAACGGTTCAAACAGCTCCAGGGAACCCGCTTCCTGGGCGCAGGCGTGCACGCATTCGATCAGCCGTGGGGCCATCTCGATGTACTCGACAGCAAACTGGAACAGGCAGGTCGCAGGCTGGTAGCCCTCAATCACGATGGATGAGGGGAGGTCGACGGCTTTCTCCCGCAGTTGCTTGAGGAAGGTGCCGGACCGTGCCTCCTTGCGCCTGGCCTGATCAATGATTTCTAAAACGACCTGTGGTGTCATTTCAGGAGATGCCGGTGTATGAGCTATTTGAGGTCGCAAGGTGCTTCCCGTTCTCTTTTATGGATGTCAGGCACGGCAATCGGGCCTTTACTGCCCGGTTAACAATCCCGGCGGCCCTGTCTTTTCTGACAGTGTAGCCAACAATTCAGGGCTTGCCGGCGGGTTTGGTAGAAAAACAGGCCACAAATGTTACGGGTTTGTGACAATGTCAGCGAGTTTGAAACCAACCCCCTGTTTTCGTGTAGGACCAGCATAACCATCCCATACTGAGAGCCCGGGCCAGCATCAGACAGATCAGGGAGAACCAGAGTCCGTGGTTACCCCAGCCCGTGGTCAGCCACCACACCGGCAGGAAAACCCCGAGGGCGGAAAACAGCATGGTGTTCTGCATGTCCCGGGTGCGGGTGGCACCAATGAACACGCCGTCCAGGAAGAAGCCCCACACCGATGCCATGGGCAGCAGCCACAGCCAGGGCAGGTATTGCCACGCGGTCAGGCGGATTTCCTCGATATCAGTCAGCAACGCAATCAGCGGGCGCCCGCCGGCCACGAAGATGACCGTCAGTAGCAATGCGCCCCACAACGACCAGCGCAGCGCACTGCGGAACACCATCCGGAAATGGCGGCGACTGTCCCTGCCCACGGCCTCACCGATCAGTGCTTCGGCGGCATTGGCAAAACCGTCCAGGGCGTTGGAAATTAACAGCAAAAAGGTAATCAGGACGGCGTTGGCGGCCAGGATGGTGTCGCCCTGGCGGGCACCCTGGGCGGTAAAGAAAGCCAGTACCAGCAGCAGGGCAACGGTGCGCACCATGATGTAGCGGTTAACCCGCAGGATCTTCAGGTAGTCAGCCAGTTCCCCCAGCAATGCCCGGGTGAACTGTTGTCCTTCCGGCATGCGGGATAAAACAATAAGGATACCCAGAATCGCCGCGCCATATTCGGCGATGACGGTGGCCATCGCCACGCCCCGGCTGTTCCAGCCAAAGACGCTGACAAACAGCACATCCAGCACAATATTCAGGCCGTTAGCGACAATCAGCATCAACATGGGCCCCCGGGGATACTGGGTGCCGATCAACCAGCCAACCAGCGTGTACTGGCACAGCACGGCAGGCGCGCTCCAGATCCGAATCGCCGCATACTCCGCAGCCAGCTCAGCCACATCCGGACTGGGATTCATCAACGTCAGGCCCAGAGATATCAGCGGCTGGTGAACCAGAATCAGCAGCAGGCCGATACCTACCGCCAGCAGCAGGGAGCGCACCAGCAGGGCCACCTGACCAAATGGATCCCGCTTGCCCCAGGCTTGTGCGGCAAGGCCCGTGGTCCCCATGCGCATAAATCCAAAGGTCCAGTAGAGGATGCTGAACAGGTTGGCACCCACGGCGACGGCACCCAGATATTCAGGACTGTCGAGGTGGCCGAGCACAGCGGTATCCACCAGCCCCAATAAAGGTACCGTCAGGTTGGTCAGCATTAATGGCCATGCCAGGGCCCAGAGTCGCCGGTCTGTCGCTGGCAGGTTTTTCAGCATATTCCTAAACCGAATAAGCAATCCGTTTTTTTATCAATTTTGCGTTTATTAGATTTTTTAGTGTTTTCAAAATCCCTGTCTATACTCAAATTGATGTATCCATAAGTAGGCTTCCACTCTGGTTTTTCCGGTGTGTGCGAACGCTGGTTGAATCGGGGGGATTTTCAAAACCCGACAATAATAACACTCTGTGGAGACACAGTATGCGCGTGCACGCTCAGCGGGCAGGAGCCCTGCTCGGCGGTCTTGCGTTCCCCGCCTGGTCCTTTGCGGACTGGACGCTGAACCTGACCCCGGGGGTTACCAGCACCAGTAATGAAATTTACAGCCTTCACATGATCATTCTCTGGATCTGCGTTGCCATTGGCATCGTGGTGTTCGGAGTCATGTTCTGGTCCATTTTTGCTCACCGGAAATCCCAGGGTCACAAACCTGCGAATTTCCACGAGAACACATTGGTCGAAATACTCTGGACCGTTATCCCCTTTATCATTCTTGTAGTCATGGCGATCCCCGCCACGGCCACTCTGGTCGACATGTACGACACCGATGAATCGGAAGTCGATATCAAGGTCACCGGCTACCAGTGGAAATGGCAGTACGAATATATAAACGAGGATTTTGGATACTTCTCTAACCTCTCCACGCCTCGAGCCCAGATCAACAACCAGCAGAAGAAAGGCGAGAACTACCTGCTGGAGGTGGATAACCCCCTGGTGATTCCGGTGGGTAAGAAAGTGCGCTTTCTGCTGACTGCCAACGACGTCATCCATTCCTGGTGGGTGCCGGAGTTTGGTGTGAAGAAAGACGCCATCCCAGGCTTTATCAACGAAACCTGGACCCGGGTGGACAAGCCCGGCATATATCGCGGCCAGTGTACCGAGCTGTGCGGTAAGGACCATGGCTTCATGCCGGTGGTGGTGAAGGCCGTACCGGAAGAAGAGTACACCATGTGGGTGGCCGAGCAGAAAGAAGCCGCTGCCAAAGAGCGTGAGCTGACCCAGAAAGAATGGACCCTCGAAGAGCTGATGGAGCGTGGCGAAACCGCCTACCAGACTGCCTGCGCGGCCTGTCACCAGGCAGATGGTAGCGGTATGCCCCCGGCGTTCCCTGCTCTGAAGGGGAGTCAGATGGTGCTGGAAGATATTGCAGGGCACATCGACATTGTCGTGAACGGCAAGTCGGGTACGGCCATGCAGGCCTTCGGCAACCAGCTGAGCGAGGTGGACCTGGCAGCGGTGATTACCTACGAGCGTAACGCCTGGGGTAATAACACCGGCGACATGGTCACGCCGAAAGAGATTTTTGATTACAAGAACGAGCAGTAATCAACGCCAGATAACAGACATCACCAGCCACGAACAACGGCGGTAACGGGGGTTTTCATGAGTGCGGTCGCAGATACCCACGCCCAGGAGCATCATCACGGTCCAGCCAAAGGCATCAGCCGCTGGCTGCTGACCACCAACCATAAAGACATCGGTACCATGTACCTGGTGTTCAGTTTTGCCATGTTCCTCCTGGGCGGAACCATGGCCATGGTTATTCGAGCAGAACTGTTTCAGCCGGGTTTGCAGATTGTTAACCCGGAATTCTTCAACCAGATGACCACCATGCACGGGCTGATCATGGTGTTCGGCGCGGTCATGCCGGCGTTTGTCGGTCTGGCCAACTGGATGCTACCACTGATGATCGGTGCGCCCGACATGGCCTTGCCACGGATGAACAACTGGAGTTTCTGGTTGTTGCCGTGTGCGTTCCTGATTCTGGTGTCCACCCTGTTCATGGAAGGTGGCGCGCCTAACTTCGGCTGGACCTTCTACGCGCCCCTGTCGACCACCTATGGGCCGCCCAGTACCACGTTCTTTATCTTTGCCGTCCATATCATGGGGATATCCTCCATCATGGGCGCCATCAACGTGATTGCTACCATCCTGAACCTGCGGGCGCCAGGCATGACCCTGATGAAAATGCCCCTGTTCGTCTGGACCTGGCTGATCACCGCCTTCCTGCTGATTGCCGTTATGCCGGTACTGGCCGGGGTGGTCACCATGATGCTGATGGACATCAACTTCGGCACCAGCTTCTTTGATGCCTCCGGTGGTGGTGATCCGGTGCTGTTCCAGCACGTGTTCTGGTTCTTCGGGCATCCCGAGGTTTACATCATGATCCTGCCGGCGTTCGGGGCGGTATCCCACATCATTCCGGCGTTCTCCCGCAAACCACTGTTCGGGTACGCCTCCATGGTGTACGCGGTGGGTGCCATTGCCCTGCTCTCGTTCGTCGTCTGGGCGCACCATATGTTCACCGTGGGTATCCCCATCGCCGGCCAGTTGTTCTTCATGTACGCCACCATGTTGATTGCCGTGCCCACCGGGGTGAAAGTGTTCAACTGGGTCGCCACCATGTTCCGCGGGGCACTGAGCTTTGAGGCGCCCATGTTGTTCGCGGTGGCTTTCGTCATCCTGTTTACCATCGGTGGTTTCTCCGGCCTGATGCTGGCCATCGCGCCGGCGGATTTCCAGTACCATGACACTTACTTCGTGGTGGCTCACTTCCACTATGTCCTGGTACCGGGCGCAATCTTTGGCATTTTTGCTTCGGCGTATTTCTGGCTGCCCAAGTGGACCGGCCACATGTACGACGAAACCCTTGCCAAGACCCATTTCTGGTTGTCATTCGTCGGCATGAACCTGGCCTTCTTCCCCATGCACTTCCTGGGGTTGGCCGGTATGCCGCGGCGGATTCCCGATTACGCGCTTCAGTTTGCTGACTTCAACATGGTATCGAGCGTGGGTGCGTTCATGTTTGGCGCCACCCAGCTCCTTTTCCTGCTGATCGTCGTCAAGTGCGTGCGTGGCGGCAAGAAAGCCTCCGCTAAGCCCTGGGACGGTGCGGAAGGTCTTGAGTGGACGGTCCCGTCGCCGGCGCCTTACCACACCTTCGCCACACCGCCGGAAGTGAAGTAAGGATCCTCAGGGGGAGTTATGACTAGCGAGAAACCACAGGCAGGCCCGGCACGTCGAAGCACCACCCGAGTGGTGGGCTGGTGTATGACCGCCGTGTTGGGGATGTTTGCCTTCGGTTTCGCGCTGGTTCCGTTGTACGAGGTGTTTTGCGAAATCACCGGTATCAACGGAAAGACTGGCGGCCGCTATGAGGTAACCGAGGTTTCCGAGGTGGATGTAAACCGCACCGTGGAAGTCCAGTTCCTGGCCCAGAATGGCCCTGACATGCCCTGGGTATTCAAACCCGAGGTTCGCAGCATCAAGGTGCATCCGGGTGAGTCAGTGACCATCAACTATGTAGCGGAAAACCCGACGTCTGAGCCGATGGTCGGCCAGGCGGTGCCCAGTCTGTCTCCCTCTGAAGGTACCCTGTATTTCCACAAGACCGAGTGTTTCTGTTTTAACCAGCAACCCCTGGAAGCGGGTGAACGCACGGAAATGCCTCTGGTGTTCATTGTCGACCGGGAGCTGCCTGAACATATCACCAAGCTGACCCTGTCTTACACGTTGTACGACCAGGGCAAGCCGGTAACGGTGTCGGCGGGTCAATCGAAAAACACAACAACAAATGAAAACGGCTAAGCCATCGGAGAGTGACATGGCGCAGAACCAGACTTATTACGTTCCGGAACAAAGCAAGTGGCCTATTGTCGCGACGGTGGGCCTGGGGCTGACCCTGTACGGCGTGGCCTCAATTATGGTGAATGGCAAGCAGGGCGAGAGCACCGGCGGCTCCTGGTTCCTGTTCATGGTTGGTGCCGCGATCATGGCCTACATGTTGTTTGGCTGGTTCGGCAACGTCATTCGGGAAAGCCGTTCAGGGCTCTACAGTCCCCAAATGGACCGATCGTTCCGCTGGGGCATGAGCTGGTTCATCTTCTCGGAAGTGATGTTCTTTGCTGCCTTCTTTGGTGCCCTGTTCTATGTTCGGGTATTTGCAGTGCCCTGGCTTGGCGGTGAAGGTGACCGGGGCAGTTCGGCCATGCTGTGGGAAGGGTTTGAAGCCACCTGGCCGCTGATCAACAACCCCAATCCGGAGGCCTATCCTCCGGCTGACAGTGTCATTGGCCCCTGGGGGTTGCCGTTAATCAACACTATACTGCTGGTGACCTCGTCGTTCACGGTGACCGTTGCCCACCATGCCTTGAAGGCCGGTAACCGGGAGAAACTGAAGCTCTGGCTCGCTGGCACGATCGCGCTGGCGGTGGTGTTCCTGTTTGTCCAGGGTTACGAGTATATTCACGCCTACCGGGATCTGGATCTGACACTCCAGTCAGGCATCTACGGCAGCACCTTCTTCATGCTGACCGGTTTCCACGGCGCTCACGTGTTCCTCGGCGCCCTGATGCTGACCATCATGCTGATCCGGATCTACAAGGGCCACTTCACCGAGGACAACCACTTCGGGTTCGAAGCGGCTGCCTGGTACTGGCACTTTGTGGACGTGGTCTGGCTGGGATTGTTCGTCTTCGTCTACATCATTTGATCGTAAGGGCTTCAGGGAGTCGGATTCAGCGTCAGGCTCCCTTGCCACACTGCAACGAGAATTATCGCCAGGAGCAGTATGCTGAGCGTCACCCTGAGTGCCAGTGAGTTCACCACCCGATTGGTTTTGCCCCCGTCCTTGATCAGAAAAAACAGGCCGCTGAAAAGACTGACGACGACCGCAAGCATCAGTACCACAATGACAGCTTTAAGCATGGGAACTCCCGGCATTGGATGTGTTGTTGGCGGGTTGTGGGGCATTCGCCCTTCCCACTCACGAAGCACACTATAGCAGAGCATGTCTGAGCGATCGGAACATAAGCGCCAATGGCAGATTGACTGGCGGCTGATGGTGTTTTCCGGTGTTCTGCTGCCGCTGCTGATGGGCCTCGGGTTCTGGCAGCTGGATCGGGCGGGGCAGAAACAGGAGCTGCTGGACCAGTGGCAGCTTGACGTACTGCAGCTGTCCTGGCCTGAACTGGTTGAGCGTGAACTTGAGCCGGGGCGTCCGGTCACACTGGAAGGCCGGTACGACCGCAACAGCTGGCTTCTGGATAATCGAACCCGTGATGGTGTGTCTGGTTATGAGGTCCTCACGGTGTTTCATCCAATCGAGGGACCATCGGTGGTCATTAACCGGGGCTGGGTTAAGGCACCCAGGACCCGTGACCAGCTACCGATGGTGGAGGCGCCGGAAGGCATTGTTGCGATCAGGGGCCGACTGAAAGGCTACCCGAACCCTCCAGTGCTTATGGAGGCTTCGGAGCAGGAGCGGGAGCAGAGCTGGCCACGTCGGGTTCAGGCTCTGCCCGGAGAGACCGCCAGGCGTGTGCAGCCAGATTTACCAGAAGCCATTGTCCGACTGGCGAATCCCAGTGAACCAGGTGCTTTTCGGGCTGATTGGCAACCGGACCGGATGGGACCACAAACCCATTATGGTTATGCGACACAATGGTTTGCCTTGGCGTTGGCTCTCGTGGTATTGACCGTAGTTGCGAGTTATCGAAAGACAGGAGCCAATAATGACAACGACAATGGCTAACCAGGTCTCTGACCAGGAAGGTCCAACTCCAGAGCAGGTTCGTCGCGGCCGGCGTACTGCCATGCTGCTGTTTGGACTTGGTTTTGGACCGATGATCTTTGCCACCATCATGTTCTACACCGGCTGGTTGAATCCCGCCGGTCACACCAACAACGGCACTCTCGTTCAACCCCCGGTGCCTGTTCAGACCCTTAATCTCGAATCAGCCTCCGGTAAGCCTCTGGCCGATCGCTTCGGCCCGGACAAGGCCGAAGCCAAGTGGATGCTGTTAGTGGTTGCCAACGATTGTGACAGCAGCTGTGAACAGCTCCTGTACCTGACCCGCCAGGTCAATATTGCCCTGGGCAAGAACGCGAACCGGGTTTCCCGGGCAGCGGCACTGGGCACGGTATCGGCCGATCTCGAAACCCGCTGGTCGGAGGAGTACCGGTTGATGGAACGTCTCGCGCCTGTCGGTGGGGGGAAGCCCGCCTGGCCTGAGGCTGTTGATCCGGAAACCGGCTCGTCCATTCTGCTGGTGGATCCTTTCGGTAACGTGATGATGCGCTACGGCAGGGATCACACCGGTAAGGACATGCTCAAGGATCTGAAACATCTGCTGAAACTGTCCCAGATCGGATAGTCGCAGGCACGGAGGGAAGGGCTTTGAATCAATCGTTTTCCGTACCTCGCCCGGAAGCACAACCGATGGCGAAATGGGCGCTGGTGGCTGCGGGTCTGGCGGTCGTGGTTATCATGCTGGGCGCCTGGACCCGGCTCGTTCATGCGGGCCTGGGGTGTCCGGACTGGCCCGGCTGCTATGGTTTTTTGACCGTGCCGCAGAGTGAAGCTCACATTGCCATTGCCAACGCCCGTTTTCCGGAAACCCCGGTGGATGTGGAGAAAGGCTGGCCGGAGATGATTCACCGGTATGCCGCCGGGACTCTGGGTCTGGTGGTGTTTGGGCTGGCGGCCTATGCCGTTCGCCATCGAAAGCAGGGGTTACCGGTCAAGTTACCTGTGTTCATTGCCGGTTTTATTGTCCTGCAAGGGGCCTTTGGCATGTGGACCGTGACCCTCAAGCTATGGCCCCAGGTAGTGGCGCTTCACCTGCTCGGCGGATTCACCACCCTGACCTTGCTTACCCTCCTTACCCTGCGGCTCCGACGTCTGGCGCGCGGGCGGCCCCGGAGAGACAGCGGAACCCTACCCGGTCGTTTCGGGCCCTGGTTATACACAGGCCTGTTGCTGGTGGTGATGCAGATTGGCCTCGGGGCGTGGACGGCGGCCAATTACGCCGCCGTTGCCTGCACCGATCTGCCAACCTGTCAGGGCCAGTGGTGGCCAGAGGGCATGGACTTCCAGCATGGTTTTGATGTGACCCAGCAGGTGGGACCCAACTACCTGGGAGGTCAACTGACGGCGGATGGTCGGGTGGCTATCCATGTGACCCATCGGGTGGGCGCTATCGTGGTTCTGGTTTATTTCATGGTGTTGCTGGCGGCCATGTGGCGCAGCAGGCGGGAATCCGGCCTGACGGGCTCGATCGGCCTGGTCGCGGGGGTGTTACTTGCCCAGATTGGGCTCGGCCTTGCGAATGTACTGCTCCACATCCCCCTTGGGGTGGCCGTTGCCCACAACGCCATGGGTGCGATTCTGCTGCTTTCCGTGGTGCACCTGATCTGGCGCCATCATTTGCTTAAACAATCCCACACTGCCAGGGTGGCACACACAACAATGATAAATCAGGAGGTTACGGCATGAGCAAATCCGTGGACGCGCTGCCGACCCAAACCGTTGCGAGCGAATCAACGTCTTCCATTACCTGGCGAGATTATCTGGAGCTGACCAAGCCCCGGGTGGTGGCGCTGATGATTCTGACTTCGGTGATCGGGATGATGCTGGCTGTGCCTGGCCTGCCCGGCTGGGAGGTGCTGGTCTACGGCAACCTTGGAATCGCGCTGCTGGCCGGTGCGGCTGCGGTGGTGAACCATGTGGTGGATCAGAAGATTGATACCATCATGGCCCGTACCCGCAAGCGCCCCGTTGCCACCGGGCGGATTGCCCCGGTCGATGCCTTGCTGTTCGCCAGCTTGCTGGCGTGTGTCGGCATGGTGGTACTGATGTGGAAAGTGAATGAGCTGACTGCCTGGCTGACCCTGGCCTCGCTGGTCGGCTATGCCGGTGTCTACACCTTGTTCCTCAAGCGGGCCACGCCCCAGAACATCACCATCGGCGGCCTTGCCGGTGCCATGCCCCCCCTGCTCGGATGGACTGCGGTCACGGGTCAGGTAGAGGGCCACGCCCTGCTGCTGGTGCTGATCATCTTCGCCTGGACGCCACCTCATTTCTGGGCCCTGGCTATCCACCGCAAGGAGGAATACGCACAGGCCGAGATTCCCATGCTGCCGGTTACTCATGGCAACCGGTTTACCGAGCTGCATATCCTGTTGTACACACTCATTCTGCTGGCCGTGAGTCTGCTGCCCTTCGTGACCGGCATGTCCGGAGTCATCTACCTGGTGGGTGCCCTGTTGCTTGGGTTGCGCTTCCTGCACTATGCGGTACGTTTGCTGAAAGGAGACGACCGCCGGGTTGCGTTCAATACCTTCAAATACTCCATTACTTATCTGATGGCATTGTTTGTGGTATTGCTGGTCGACCACTTTGTGTTTTTCTGATTATTGATTCGGGGCCCTGATGAACCGCTCGATCCGCCTGACGTTGTTTGCTTTGCTGCTCCTGGTTGTCCTGGTCTTTGGCATGGCAGTCGGCAGACAGGTATTTCTGGTCGGGGGGCAGGAGCCCGAACCAGCCCCGGTGCTGGCGGAGCTGAACACCTACGTGTACGACCAGCCCCGTGATCTCGTGGAGTTCACCCTGCTCAATGAACAGGGTGAAACCGTGACCCGGGAGAGCCTGAGGGGGCGCTGGACCTTTGCCTTCGTGGGCTACACCAACTGCCCGGATATCTGCCCGGCTGCCATGGCCAACCTGCGCCGGACCAACCAGCTGTTATCGAAAGAGCTGCCTCAGCCGGACTACCTGCTGGTCAGTGCCGACCCGGAGCACGATACCCCCGAAAAACTCAAAGCCTACACCGACTTCTTTGGCCCCAACTTCCATGGCCTGACTGGTGACGTCGACACCCTCCGTTCCCTTGCCAAGAGTCTCAGCGCGGTATTCGTCCACCGGGAGGTCGATGGCGACTTGCTGGTTGACCACAGTGGCCACCTGGCGCTGCTGAACCCGGAGGGACAGCTGGCAGCGGTCATCCAGCCTCCACACCGTCCGGAAGCCCTGGTAGAAGCCTTCGAACGCATCTACGAATGGGCCCGGGATAACCGGCTTGGCGCAAGCAGCTGAGCCGGTTAGACTCGCCTCCATTCGCGGCCCTGTGCGGGCCTGAACCAACCGAACCTCGTGCCGGCCGCCGTGCTTCCCATAGAGCAGATTCTTCCCGACCTGACCGCCACCCTTGAGCAGACCAGCACCGCCTTGCTGCAGGCTCCGCCAGGTGCGGGTAAAACCACCCGTGTTCCCCTCGCCCTGCTCGATGCTCCCTG
This sequence comes from Marinobacter sp. F4216, assembly GCF_019931195.1. Taxonomy (GTDB): domain Bacteria; phylum Pseudomonadota; class Gammaproteobacteria; order Pseudomonadales; family Oleiphilaceae; genus Marinobacter; species Marinobacter suaedae. The sequence continues at coordinate 117,367 of NZ_JAIOUO010000006.1, forward strand.
GCGTGGCGATGGCCGGATTCTGATGCTCGAGCCCCGACGGCTCGCCGCCCGCTCGGCGGCCCGTTTCATGGCGTCTTTGCTGGGGGAGTCGCCGGGGCAGACCGTGGGCTACAGAACCCGGCTGGATACCCGGGTCACCAGCGCTACCCGCATTGAAGTGGTGACCGAGGGCATCCTGACTCGCCTCATCCAGGAAGACCCGATGCTGGAGGATTACGCCGCGGTCCTGTTCGATGAATTCCACGAACGCTCCCTGCAGGCCGACCTTGGTCTGGCGCTGGTGCGGGAATCCCAGCAAGCCCTGCGTGAGGACCTGCGGGTGCTGGTGATGTCGGCAACGCTGGATACGGCCCCCATTGCCAGGGTGCTGGGCGATGTGCCTGTGCTGACCAGTGAAGGACGGGCGTTTCCCGTCAAGGTGTTGTACCGGCCGTTACCGCGTCAGGCACGCGTGGTGGATCAGGTGGTGGCGACGGTGCACGAAGCCTTGACCGAACAGGACGGATCCCTACTGGTGTTTCTCCCCGGTGCCGGCGAAATCCGACGGGTGGAACAACAACTCCGGGGTCGGTTACCTGAGGGCGTCTTACTGGCACCTCTGTACGGTAACCTGAAAGCCGAAGAACAGGATCAGGCCATCGCACCGGCTTCCCCCGGCACCCGGAAAGTGGTGCTGGCTACGGCGATTGCCGAGACCAGCCTGACCATTGACGGCGTTCGGGTGGTGATCGATGCCGGCCAGCAGCGTCGTGCGGTGTTTGATCCCAACAGTGGCATGACCCGGCTGGTGACCGGGCGGGTATCCAGGGCATCGGCGGAGCAGCGCAAGGGGCGGGCTGGCCGGATAGAGCCGGGTGTGTGTTACCGGCTGTGGAGCGAATCCGAGCACTTCGGACTGGCGGACTTCACGCCCCCGGAAATCCAGCAAGCGGATCTGGCCCCATTGGTGCTGGAACTGGCCCAGTGGGGTGCCCGTTCGCCCGACCAGATGACCTGGATTGATGCGCCGCCCCCGGCCCACTGGCACCAGGCGGTGGAACTGTTGCAGTGGCTGGACTTGCTGGACGCAGACGGGGCGATCACCGACCACGGCAAGACGGCCAGAGGACTGGGTATTCATCCTCGTCTGGCCCATATGGTGATACATGGCGGCCGACTGGGTCTTGGTAACCTGGCGACCGAATTGGCGGCCTTGCTGGAAGAGAGGGATCTCGCGGGGCCGGGAGCCGGTGCCGATCTTTACCTGAGAGTCCGTCTGCTTCGCGGCGAGCAGGGGCATACGCGGTCAGATCCAGCCCATTTGAAGGCGGTTCGTCAAGCGGCCAGGCGACTGGCCGGGAAAGCCTCTGTCGATTCCTCCGACAACCATCGTGATGTCTCGGACACCGACATCGGTCGGCTTCTTGCCCTCGCCTATCCGGACCGAATCGGTCGCCGGCGTTCCGGCTCCGCGCCCCGCTATCAGCTAAGCAATGGCCGGGGTGCTATGTTGCCAGAGGACGATCCCCTGGCCCGGGAAGAGTGGTTGGTGGCCGCGGATCTGGATGGACAGGCCCGGGAAGCGAAGATCTATCTGGCGGCACCCGTCCAGCTCGTGGATGTTGAGCGGGATCTGGCATCTCACATCCAGGAAGGGGAAGACGCCGGCTGGGACGAACAACGCGGTACCGTGGTGGCACGTTATGTTCGCCGGCTTGGCAAATTGATCCTGTCTGAAAAAATGCTGACCCGGCTCGATCCGGAACAGGTCCAGCAGGGGCTGCTGGATGCCGTGCGTCGCAAGGGGCTGGCCAGCCTGCCCTGGACCCCGGAGGCCCGGCAGTGGGTAGCCCGCGTTCGGTTGTTGAGCCAGTGTTATCCGGACCAATGGCCAGATGCCAGCGATCGGGCATTACTGGATACCCTTGAGGACTGGTTGGGCCCTTATCTGGCAGGTATGCAGAAGTGGTCGGATGTAGGGAAGCTCAACCTCTCGCAGGCTTTAACCGGTGTGCTGGCTTATCCCCAACAGCAAGCGCTTCATGAACTGGCCCCGCCAGCGTTGACCATTCCCACAGGCCAGAAAGTGAACCTTGACTACACCCCCGACCATGGCCCGGTCCTGGCTGCCAAACTGCAGGCACTGTTTGGTTGGACCGAAACGCCCAGGGTGGCCGGTGGTCAGGTACCGGTGGTCATCCATCTGCTATCGCCTGCCCAGCGTCCCCTTGCGGTGACCTCCGATCTCGCCAGCTTCTGGCGCAATGCCTACCCGGAGGTGCGCAAGGACATGCGGGGCCGCTACCCCAAACATCCGTGGCCAGAAGACCCGTTTACCGCGCCAGCCCAGCAGGGAACCAAGAAACGCCCTGCTCGCTTACCCGACCGGTGATCAGCCTTTCCGGCACGGTTTCAAAGTAGACGTTGCGAACCCGAATGTGTTCGCCCTTGGGGCCGCGGATTTCATCCGGCGATAATTCCTCAAGGGTGATCGACTCGCGGGTATCCGGGCTGTCTTTAAAGGTATCGGCCAGAACCCAGCAGGGTATGCCCACATCTCTGGCCAGCAGTGTTAACAGATAGGTACCGCTTTTGTTCACGAAGTGGTGGTCGGCCAGCCAGGTATCGCAACCGACCACCGCCAGGCTGGCCTCGGGCACAAACAGGCCCAGCTGGGCGTCGGTAATCAGTGTCACCTCCACTCCCAGCTGATCGAGTTCCTTTGTCAGGGTAAAGCCCTCGTTTCCCGGGCTGCTCTGGGTACAGATCACCGAAAACGGGCGCTGACAGGCCACGAGGTGGCGGAATAACGCCAGAACCTGGGAGCTGCGACTGTGGGTCAGGACCGTGGCTTCTGCCGGTACCAGGTCGGCGCCGTGGCGAGCTACCTGCTCAGTGGCTTCGGCCAGCTCAGACAGGACCCTGGTCACCACCGACGCGGCATGGGCGGAGACGTTGCCGGCATCCGGCCAGTGACCGAACCGGCTTCGACAGCGGGTGATGGCGTTGGCCATGGGCACCATGCTGGGTCGCGCGTTCTGCAAGTCGTCCAGTGCCGTTTCCAGCTCTCGGGCCGAGACATTATTCCGTTCCAGCCAGCGCCTCAGCCCTTCCAGTCCCTTCATTGCCAACTGCGAAGCGCCGGAGGTCTGATCGCTGCGGAGGGTGTCGATCAGTTCGTTCGGGTAGTGTCTGGGCCGGTTCACGGGCCGCTCCTTGTGAGGTCAGCGGATACCTGAAGCCTAGCAGTGGTCGGGTGGCTTGATGCAGGGCCCGGGTGGTGATTGAAAACGCTTGCCAGATTCCCGGTTCCGGATAAAATCCGCGCTAACTTTGGCTGATGTGTGCGTCTCCATGCGGCTCGTTTCATTTGACGTTTTCCGAACCCTGGGTTTTCCCGACACCACCGTGCTCAAGCCAGAGCACTTCCTTCGTCACAAACCTTTGCTGCAGGACGCCGACTGGGTTCTGTTTCCGGAATACTGGCAACTCAATGCCTTGGTTCATGGTCTCAAGTGCCGGGTCTTTCCGAGTATTGCCAGCTATCGAATCGGTCACGACAAGGTAGAAATGACCCGCGCGTTCCAGTGTGTTGCTCCCGAGCACACGCCCTTCACCCTGATCGAGCCCAATGGGCCCCGGGAACGGGAGATGATCTGGGACACCATGTCGTTGCCGTTTGTTGCCAAGCTACCCAAGGCCAGTATGGGCGAGGGTGTGTGGCTGATCGAATCCCGGCAGGACTGGCAACGTTACTGTGAGAGCACCCCGGTACTCTATGTTCAGGAATACCTGCCCATCGACCGGGATGCCCGGGTCGTGGTGATTGGAGACCAGGTCCTGACAGCCTACTGGCGGGTCCAGTCCGACCAGGGGTTCTATAACAACCTCTCCCGGGGTGGGCGTATTGATGACACCCCGGTGCCGGAGGTGGTGACAGCCCTGGCGCTGCGGCTGGCGCGCCTGCTGGAAGTGGATCACGCCGGCTTTGATATCGCGCTGGTTGCCGGTTATCCCTACGTACTGGAGTTCAATCGCTTGTTTGGTAACCAGGGGCTGGCGCAAGGCCGGGACCTGCAGCAGGCCATCCTCAGTTATCTCCAACAGAAGCATGAGCCCCGCGACCCGGATGGACCCACGGATCCGGGCAGGTTCTTGCCCACGGCGGTCTGACTGGCCTTGTGATCAGCGGCGAGCCTGAAGGTTGAGCACCAGGGTCAGAGGCAGGGCCAGCAGGCCATATCCCAGCATCACCAGCACCGCGTGCCGGGCATCGCCGGTTGCATCGGCCAGCAGCCCGCCGGCCATGGGGACCGAGAAGGCCACAGTGTAGCCCACCAGGAAATTGCCCGCGGAAAGGCGGCCGGTTTCGCCGGCCCGGGCCACCAGGGGTGGCAGAGCGATCAGAAGAATCAGCAGGAGGCCGGCAATGAAGCTGGCCAGGGTGACGCAGGCGATAAAAGCCCAGCCTTTCAGCAGCAGGCTGCCGGCGGTTCCCAGAAGGCACAGAAACGCGCAGGTAATGATGATTCCTTTCTGGCCCATCCAGCGCCGGGCCATTTTCAGCATGACCAGGGAGGCGGCCACCTGGGCGGCGTTGTACCAGAACAGGGCATCGGGGAGCAGGTCCAGCCTGTTCTGCTGGGCCAGCAGGTTGCTCATGTAGGCGTTCAGCCCGAAAAACACCGAGCCGGACATACCCAGTACCAGGCCAATCTGCAGGGTCAGGGGGTTGCGCCAGTCGGGCAGCCAATTGCCCCGTGTAACCAGGTCGGTGGTGCCCCGGCGTGGCAGATACAAGGCCCCGGCCACGAGTAGCGCCGGCAACGACCAGGCCAGCAGTGTGGCGCGCCAGCTCTGATCGAACAGTGGCATCAGCACAGGCAGGGTCAGGCCTGCGCCTATAAACTCGCCCATCAGCATGCCGTTCATGTAGATGGCGGTGCCCAGGGCCAGGTGATGGGCCTCCAGCCAGCGCGGTAACAGGGCCGGTAACGCCGGCTGCATCATTGCCACACCCAGTCCCATGAATGCGCTGGCCACCATCATACTGCTGGCGTCCGTTGCCAGCGCCCGGGCGGACGAGCCCAGTGCCATAACGGCCATGGCCAGTGCCAGAGTGCTGCGGGGGCCCAGCCGGCTGATGGCCAGGGAGCCGGGCATGGCACCTACGGCGAGCATCAGGATGGGCAGGGTGGTCAGGGCGCCGGTCAGCGCCTGGGACAGCGCCAGTTCGTCACTGATGAACGGCGCCAGGGGGGGCGCAACGAGAATCGGTACACGCAGGTAGAGTCCGGCCAGCCAAAGCAGAACCGCCACCGGCAGCAGGCGCGCTGGCGGTGGCGGTGTGTGTGCGGCTGTTAGGTCAGCCACCAGAGACCAAATCAGTCTTCGCCGGTATCTGGCAGATAGGCTCCGTCTTCGTCATGCACTTCGCGTCCGGTGACCGGCGGGTTGAAGGCACAGATCAGGCGCATGTCTTCGGTGCCGCCGCGCAGGGTGTGCTGGTCGTGCTTGTCCAGAGCGTACAGGGTCCCATCTGTGATTTCGTGGGTCTCCCCCGTGGCTTTATCGGTGATCGAGCCGTTACCGGCAACGCAGTACACCGCTTCCAGGTGGTGCTTGTACCACAGGTTCAGTTCAGCACCGGCCGGGATGATGGTTTCGTGAAAAGAGAACCCCATGCCGTCCTTTTTCAGCAGCATGCGGCGGCTGGTCCAGCCTGGGCCTGTCACTTCGCGCTCGGTACCGATGATGTCTTGAACTCGTACAATTTTCATAGGCGTTCCCCGGTTATGGTTGGAAAAGCTCTTTAGTATAAACATCTCTCTCAGGGGCGATTCAACCGCCAATCGTCGTAGGTGACCATGCTTTGCTCCACGGCGGCGATGAAATTCTGTTGCTGACGCTCGTCCATCGACTGTTGTTTCCGGCATTTGTCGAAGGCCAGCTGGATGGCCCGCCGGGACGACTTGTCCAGGCTTTCAAGCCAGTGGTGATCCGCCGGTTCCAGATCCAGCAGGTCTCGCCCGGCGTGGTTGCGATGGCTGATGTGCCACCAGTGATCAACCGCACGCCCAAGGATCACGTAACCAAACTGGCTATCCTGGACCGGTCCGAAGGTGGCCGTCTTGAAACCGTCCTTAAGCACGCCGATGTTCAGGGCCGGCAGCATCAGCCGGTCGCCGTAAAAGTAAGTGCCCGCTGCCCCGATAAGTCCGCCCACCAGAGCACCGGCCCCCAGGGAATACCCCAGGGTCATCGCATCGATACCTGCCCCGCTGACCGCCCCTGCGCCGAAGCCAGCCGTTGCCAGGTAACGCCTGCTTACGGCCCAAGTGCTGCGGCTGTCCTCGGAGAACAGGTCGTGCTCATTGTGCCAGGCCAGCTCCGCTTCCTGTCGCTGGATGCGCTGATGGTGATAGAGGTGCTCGATGTCCATGCGCAGGGTCTGTTCACGTTGGCGTTGGTGGCGATACCAGCGCTCCCGCAATTGTTCGGCCAGCTGTTCGTCGCTCATTCCCGAGGCCTGGGCCGAGGTGAGGGTCCGTTTTTCCCGATAGGTCATCATTTCTTCGAGCGCCCTGGCGACGAGGCCTGCGGACTGACTCCGGCATTTCCGCCGATGGTCGGACAAAAAACCGGTCGCTTCTTCCAGCGGCTGTTCCCAGTCCGGTTCGAGCTGGCCAAAGGCCCGTAATAGACTCAAATGCTGTTCGAACGGTGCGCGCACGGCATCGAACTTGCGGACAACCTGAAAAAACTGGCCCAGTGCGGACTGCCAGGTATCGCTGTAATCCTCGCTGCCAATGCTGTTGATCAGCGCCAGGCTTGGCCGGCCCGTCCAGCGCAGGATGGTCATCTCCGCTTCGTGCTCGGCACTGTAGGGTACCGATCCATCGACCACATAAATGATTCCGGCGCCATCGATCAGCGGCGTCAGTAACTCGCATTCGTCGGTAAAGCGCCCATCGCCCTGGTGCTGGGTGACGAACGCTTTGACCGTTTCTGCCCGGTCCGAGGCCGACACACTGTGGGCTTCCAGCCATTCCAGCACCCGACGGGGGCGCTGAAAGCCGGGCGTGTCCACCAGAACGTACAGCGTGCGGCCGTCGACGGTCATCGGATAGGACTGGCGCTTGCGGGTGGTGCCGGGCTCCATGGCAATGGCGATGGCATCGTTCTGAGACAGCGTGGCGACCACGCTGGACTTACCTTTGTTCGGGTGGCCGACCACGGCAAACACGGGCGGCTGGCTCATCGCGTGCCCTCCTGTTCAATGAAGGCATCCCGGGGCGTGCCCGGCAGGATGCTCACTCCGACCGCCTCTCCATCGGCCCGATGGGCAAACCGCAACCATTGCCTGAGCTGGTTATCATCGGGTGGCTGGTTCGGGTTTGGGGCGAGGGGGACCAGATGGACCGGTGTGTGTTGCGGCCAGTTGTCGAGGGCGGTTTCCAGAAAATCCTGCAGCTCGCCGGTGGGTGGTTCCCAGCAGTGGGTCACCACCAGCACCGTGGCACCAGGCTGGTCTGCCAGCCGTTCGCCGATCCCGGCAATGGCGGCGTGATCCTCGGCCAGGCTCGCCCGGCCGCCGGCTCTGAAGATTCGGGTGTCTGGCCCGGTCAGCGATTGCGGCAGTTCGGGATCACCGGCCCCGGCCCAGGCCAGCAGCAGGGAACTTTCCGGCAACGGTGACAGGCCGGTAGGAGTCTGGGTGTCCGGCATGTCTGCCGCGTCGTTGTGTTCGTTGCCGGTATCGATGGTGGGGGTTTCCATGCGGTACAGGAGCGCATTCATACCGGGGTGGGCCGCAAGCAGCCGTCGCGCCTTGCTTCGGATGATTTGCCCGGACAAAAGGCTCAGCAATAGCCTCGGCAGCAGAACCCAGAATCCCCAGAGTGCCACCACGAAGGGCCACCACTGGCCCCACTGCGCCGGATTCAGGGCACTATCCGGGTTCCCGGCCCGGAAAAACCGGGTTGCTTCCACCAGCGACAGGTCGGGCACTGCCGCCGGCCATAGCCAGCCCCAGGGTGTGGATACCGTCTGCAACATCCGATGGTAGCTGTCGGCTGCGGTATTGAGTGTGGTGCTCCAGCCAAAGGCCAGATCCTGCACCACCACCATCATCAGCAAGGTCAGCAGTCCGGTGACGGCAAAACTGAGCCCGCCCAGATGCGAGGCCCTTGCCATCAGTGCGGGCTGGATCCGGTGTACGGTGTCGCTGGCATTACCCCGGTTCAGGCGCCTGGTCAGCCAGCGCCAGGGCTGCCAGCCCACGATCGACTGAACGGTGGTAAACAGTGCCAGTAGCAGCTGCAGTAAGACAAAGGCCAGAAAGGCGGTAATGTTGATGCGCTGGCCACCATCGTAGAACAGCAGGCCGAGCATGGTCAGAATGCCGAAGACCCCCCCTGCCAGAATGAAACCCGCATTGGTCCGGCGCCAGAGTCGCAGGGTCTTGTCGGCAGAAGCAGGGGATGCCCCCGGGCCACTTAGCCGCGCCATGTGGTCCAACCAGCGGCGGGCGTCCGGGGTGTGCCCCTCTTGCTCACAGGTCAGGGCAAATTTACGATCCCGCCGGTGCAGGAATGCGGGTGGCTGGTTGTGGTCCCGTTGGCTGAGGGCATCGAACTCCAGTAGCAGGCGCAATGGTGCGTCGGTCATGCAGTATCCCGGCAGTGAAATCGGTACGTCATCCTTTGATGTTAGAATATCGGCTATTGCACTGCCGAATAAGCACCCATCCCGAACCCAACACAGAGTGTGACATGCCCCACCACCTGATGAATCTGCGCCATGTGCTTGATGACGAGGCGGATGAAATCCGCGCCCTGTTCGAAGAGCACGAGGTGAACTACTACGAAACGCCTCCCAGCTTCTGGGGCATCAGTATGGGGGGCTTCTGGGTGCACGATGACGATGAGGCGGAGCGCGCCCGCCAGCTGCTTGATGAGTATCAGCGTCAGCGCCTGCAGACCCAGCGGCAAGCCTACGAAAAAGGACTTGCCACCGGCGAGGTAGGCGGAGTCTGGACGATGATTCGCCGCCATCCGATACGGGCCCTGGCGGCCGTGGTTGCTATCGCGGTGATCGCCGGTATCAGCCTGTTGCCCTTCCTGCGGCTTTGATAAGGGGCTGGTATCTGCCAGCCCCTGAAAGTGCCGATGTCCAGCGCCTGCTCTTCCCGCAGTGTCGCGTATTCCAGACAGTGTCCGGATGTTAGGACATTGTGCCCCCAGCCCTCGAAATTAAAACTTCCTCTGCGCTTCCGACTAAACTGAATGTCCGGAATTCCGGAATTACCCGTGGGGTTCTGTCGCCGCTGATCAGAAAATGACTATTCAAAACAGTGTCTTGTCTGATTGGCACAGGATGCGCATGGCACGGGAGTGTGTCGTTCGGGCTCCGGATGTGCCCGGCAGTTTTGAACAAAAACAATGAAAAAGGATTGATCATGAACAAGCTCATACTCGGTGCCTTCGTCGGCGCCAATGCCTTCTTCCCCTACGCGTACGGTGCGCCTTATTCGCCCTTCAACGCTCAGCCTGAATTCGTTGCTGGTGAGGTATCCCAGGCCTACTACGACGGCGTGACCGACGATTTGCTCACCGCTGGCCTCGGCGCATCCGGACTGGCAGGGCCGGCGCCGGCGTTTACCGATCCAGCGTTTCCAACCTCGGACGAGCTACGGCGTCTTGCTATTTACAACAACTACCGAGCACTGGTGGATACCGTGCCTGGCGGCGGCTATGGGGTGTTTTTCGGCCCGATGGTGGATGCCGAGGGTGACGGCCGGATTCCGGGGAACGAGTACCGGGCCTTTATGACGGTGCCCGGGAGCGATGTGCCTGTAACGGTTATGGTGCAGGTGCCAGATACGTTCAACCCTGAAAAGCCGTGCATGGTGACGGCACCCTCGTCCGGTTCCCGGGGTATATACGGCGCCATCGGCACGGCCGGTGAATGGGGGCTGAAAAAGGGCTGCGCGGTGGCCTATACCGACAAAGGTACGGGCACTGGTTCCCATAACCTTGAAACCGATGCCGCCCAGCGGTTGGACGGCACCCTGACCACGGCCGACGAGCAGGTTCAGTTCCGGACAGATCTGTCGGACTCGGAGCGCGCCGATTTCAATGCCCTCTGGCCGAATCGCCTGGCGTGGAAACACGCCCACTCGCGAATGAATCCGGAGGCAGACTGGGGACGACATGTATTACAGTCCATCGAGTTTGGCTTCTACGTGTTGAACGAACAGTTCGGTCGTGAGCTGCCCAATGGCCATACCCTGAAAACCATCAAACCAGTCAATACCCTGGTGATCGCATCCAGTGTGTCGAACGGTGGCGGCGCCTCGGTACGGGCGGCAGAACTGGATGATCAGGGCTGGATTGACGGCGTGGCGGTGTCGGAGCCAAACGTGAATCCTGAGGTGAATACCAGTTTCACCATTCGCCAGGGTGATGGGCCGGTCATCGACAATCACAGCCGCAGCCTGCTGGATTACTCCACCGCGCTGGCGGTTTACCAGGGCTGTGCCAACCAGGCCCCGGCAGTCCGCGATGTGGCGCCATTTAATGCTGTCTTCAATCCGTCTTTCATTGGCGCGAATATTTGCCAGGCATTGGCGCATAACGGACTGGTGGCCGGGGCCAATCTGGACGAATGGGCAACGGAGGCGCTGCGTATCCTGAATGAAGACTTCGCCATACAGCCCGAGCAGAATCTGCTGGCGCCGATTCACTTCGGGCTGGCTGTGGCTCAGAGTATCTCGACGACCTATGCCAACGCCTACGCCCGGGCCGGCGTTGAGGACAGGGTCTGTAACCTGAGCTTTGCCGCCACCGGGCCGACTGGCGGCGTGACGCCACTGGCGCCCGCCACCGAAGCGGCGTTGTTCTCTGCCAGTAACGGCATCCCGCCCAGTGCTGGCGTCAATCTGGTCTATGATGGCGCGGCCGGCCAGCCGACTAATCTGGCGGCCAGTGTCTCGCCCAGTTCCGGTCAGTTCGACTATGGCCTGGAAGCCCTACTGTGCCTGAGAGGTCTGGTGGAGGGCCGGGATCCTGTGACCGGTGTACCTTTGGAGGGGGATGCTGCCCGTGTGTCAGAAGCACTTTCCATCGGTATTTCAGAGGTGCGCGCCAACGGCAACCTGCGCCGCAAGCCAACGGTATTTGTGACCGGCAGAGCCGATGCGATTCTTCCCATTAACCATACCTCGCGCTCTTATTTCGGCCTGAACCAGTGGGCTGAGGGCAAAAAAAGTAACCTGCGATACTACGAAATCCTTAACGCCCATCACCTGGATGTACTGAATGGCTTTCCGGGCATCGCCGATCGTTACGTTCCCCTGCACCACTACTACTTCCAGGCCTTGGATCTGGTTTGGGCAAACCTCACCGAGCGCCAGCCACTGCCGCCGAGCCAGGTGGTGCGTACGGTGCCCAGAGGCTCAATTGCCAACCCGTTAACCGCTGCAAATCTGCCTCCCATCGCGGCAAATCCGTCGCCGGAGGATCGAATTTTATTCGAGGATAATCAGGTGGTTATTCCAGACTGAGCGTCAGTTCACACGCCCCGACTTTGTCGGGGCTTTGCGTTTGCAGCCCTGAAAAGAGGCTCCTATACTTCGTGTTTCGTGTCCGGAAATCCGGACAGGCGAGTGATTCCTATGAGGCATAATCAAGCAGTTGCTGGTACGGGATACATGACAAAGCTGTTCAATGACAAAAACAAAAGCGGGCTGACCCGAGATCTTATCGAAGCATTGTTTCCCATGTTCGAGGAAGCCAGTGCCGGCGCTATTGCCGTTGACCAGGACGGTTGCATCACCTGGATCAATCACAGCTACGGCCGTTTGCTGGGGCTGACCGATCTTGAAGGTGCCCTGGGTAAACCGGTCCGTCAGGTTATACCACATACCCGAATGCCCGAAGTGGTCAGCAGCGGCAAGCCGTTGTTGCTGGACATCATGGAGCATGACCATCAGCAGCTGGTGGTCACGCGGGTTCCCTTCTTTGATGATACAGGCACGGTACAGGGTGCGGTCGCCTTTGTTCTCTACGACGATCTTCAACCGCTAACGCCGCTGGTGGCCAAGTACCGCCGTCTGCATCAGGACCTGGCAGCAGCACGCAAGGCGCTGGCCAAGAAAGCCCGGGGCACTCGTTACAGCCTGGGGGATTTCGTCGGCGCCAGCCCTCCCGCGCTGGAGGTCAAGCGTAGGGCCCGACTGGCAGCCGGGCGTGATATGCCTGTGTTGTTGCTGGGCGAAACCGGCACCGGGAAGGAAGTACTGGCCCAGGCGATTCATTCGGTTTCCGCGAGGGCCGACAAGCCTTTTGTCGGTGTCAACGTCGCCGCCATCCCGGACAACCTGCTGGAAGCAGAGTTCTTCGGGGTTGCCCCGGGCGCCTATACCGGCGCGGATCGGCGTAACCGGGAGGGGAAGTTCCAGCTGGCCAACGGCGGTACCCTGTTCCTGGACGAGGTGGGCGATATGCCGCTGCCCCTTCAGGCCAAACTTTTGCGCGCCCTGCAGGAGGGGGAAGTCGAGCCTCTCGGTTCCAACAAGGTGGATCAGGTGGATGTCCGGGTAATCGCGGCGACCAGTCGCAATCTGGAGGCGATGATTGAAGACGGAGGTTTCCGGTCTGATCTGTACTACCGCCTGAACGTGCTGGAAATACCGATACCACCCCTGCGGGAGCGTCTGGCAGACCTCGGCGTACTGTGTGAGGCCATTCTGGGTGAAATCTGTGAAAATCTCGGCATGCATGCCGAGATTACCGATGCCGGGGTGTCGGCCCTGGGCAGTTACGATTGGCCGGGCAATATCCGGGAGCTGCGGAATGTGCTGGAGCGAGCCCTGACCATGAGTGAGGAAGGGGGGCTGCTGGATGCTGATGCCGTGTTCAAGGTATTGCCCAAGGGGCGAAGACGATCCCATTCTTCTCTCGCCCCGCAGCCCATACGGCCTCTGGCCAGGACCCTCGCGGACGCCGAGGCCCAGGCCATAGAGGAGGCCCTCGTGGCCAGCCGGGGCAATCGCACCCGCGCAGCGAAGCTGCTGGGCATTTCCCGATCCGTTCTTTACGAGAAACTGGCAAAGATGTCCTGATTTGTGGACAGATGTCCTGGAATTCGGACAGCTTAATTAGACGGATGTCTTAAGCTGTCCGGAGAACCAGACAATTTAGCCTCGGTAAGCCGGCCCGGAAAAACAATAAGCTTTTGAAACCTATAATAAAAACGTTATTGGCATAGTGTCTGCTTTTATCACTCTGCAGGACGTCAGAATAACGCAGACAATAAGACTGACGCCTTTCAGTTGGACCCCCCTCCCTTTGGATAAGTCCGTCTTCATTGTCTGCGTTACCTGACTATACTCAGACTCGGTTCGCCGGTTTGTACGGCGTACCAGACACAATAACAATGTTAGGAGACTTGCCAATGAAACTTCTGAAGGCCCTCACCGGTGTGGCCGGTGCGATCGCCCTGACCACGGGTTCCGCCTTCGCAGATGATCTGCGTTGGAAAATGCCTGTCGCTTTCGCCACCAATCTGCCAGGCCTGGGTTCCCCTGCCGCATGGGTTGCGGACAACCTGACGACGGCTTCTGATGGCAGCATCCAGGTCCGGGTCTACGAGCCGGGTAAGCTGGTTCCTCCCTTCGACATCCTGCAGTCCGTGTCCGACGGCAAGGTATCTGCCGGCTACACCTGGATCGGTTACGACCAGGGCAAAGTACCTGCGGTACCCCTGTTCGCCGCAGTTCCCTTCGGTATGAAGCCCTGGGCTTACATCGGTTGGTACTACTACGGTGGCGGTCACGAGATGCTGCAGGAAGTCTATGCCAACAAGGGCTTCAAGGTGCACGCCCAGCTGTGCGGCATCATCGGGCCTGAAACCGCTGGCTGGTATGCCAACAAGATCGAAAGCCTGGACGACTACGACGGCATGAAGATCCGCTTCGCCGGCCTGGGCGGCAAGGTTCTGGAGAAGCTGGGTGCGTCGGTCACCATGATGCCGGGTGGCGAGCTGTACCAGGCGCTGGAGAAAGGCACCATCGATGCGACCGAATTCTCCATGCCGGCTATCGACCAGATTCTGGGCTTCGACCAGGTGGTCAAATACAACCTGTTCCCGGGCTGGCACCAGCAGTTCACCGCTCAGTACATGCTGATCAACAAGGCCGAGTGGGACCGTGCGACCGAGGCCCAGAAAGCCCTGGTTGATGCATCCTGCACCGCCGCCACTACCCGTGGCCTGGCCGAAGGTGAATACAAGAACGGCGCTGTTCTGGCTGGTTTCCAGGACAAGGGCGTTCAGGCTGATCAAATCCCCCGCGAAGTTCTGGAAGAGCTGAAGGCAGTGACCGAGGAGGTTCTGGCAGAAGAAGCCTCCAAGGATGAGGACTTCAAGCGTGTGTACGAGAGCCAACAAGCGTTCATGGAATCCTACAAAGTGTGGGACGAACGCGCCTACCTGCCGGCCGACCTGTAAGACCGGCCTGAGCGTTGAAAGAGCGCCGGCTACCACGCCGGTGCTCTTTTCCGGTGGATGGCCTTCCTGGCCATTCATTGTTCAACATTATTGCCTTCCAAGTGAGGTGATCATCTATGACGGTGTCTGATCAGGGCCCGCAGCCTAACCGGCGTGTGTCCGTAAGTGGTGCAGACGAGCTGATTCACCACCACACTGAATTGCCCACCACCCGCATCAGTCAGTGGCTCGATTCTGTTCTGACGGCCATTGGCAAAACCGCCTCCTGGCTTTGGCTGGTAGTGACGGGCGTCATTATCTGGGCGGTGGTTGGCCGCTATGTGTTTGGCCAGGGATCGGTCCTTCTGGAAGAGGTCCAGTGGCACCTGGCGGGCGCAGGCTGGCTTCTTGGCCTGGCCTACACCCTGGTGGTCGACGACCACGTCCGCGTCGACGTGATTCACGAGCGCCTGTCCCTTCGGACCCAGGGCTGGATCGAATTCTTCGGTTTGTTGATTCTGCTGCTGCCGTTTCTCGGGTTAGCGGTGTACGAGATGGTGCCCTACGCCATTCGCTCATGGGAGCTTGGCGAAACCAGTCAGGCGCCCGCAGGCCTTTCCAATCGCTGGGTGCTCAAGGCCATCCTGGCCCTGTCTTTTGCGCTGATTATGATTGCGGCCCTGTCACGCCTGTTCAAGGTAACCGCTCTGTTGTTTGGCTTCCCCCGCCCGATCCGGGTTGAGTCCGGGAATGACAAGAAAGAGGACGCGAACTGATGGAGCTCGAAACGCTTTTTGTAATCGGCATGTTCCTGACCTTCGGGGTCCTGCTGATGACCGGGTACCCGGTTGCCTGGGTATTGGGTGGAACCGCTGTTATCTGGACCGTCGTCGGGGTCGTGGCGGTGGAAAACTTTGGTGCCAATTTATGGTTTGATTACCCCTCATCCATGGGGTTGGTGCCCGAACGGATATGGGACATCGTCAAAAGCGAGACGCTCGTGGCGCTGCCCATGTTTATCTTCATGGGCATCATGCTGGACCAGTCTGGCGTGGCCGAACGCCTGATGAACAGCATGGTGAAGCTGTTTGGTAATGTGCGTGGCGGGTTTGCCGTCACGGTCATCGTGATTGGCGTGCTGCTGGCCGCCACTACCGGCATCATCGGTGCGTCCGTGGTACTGCTCGGTATGCTGTCGCTGCCAGTGATGATGGAAAACAAGTACGACAAGGGCTTTGCGGTCGGTACGGCGTGCGCTACCGGCACGCTGGGTATCCTGATTCCGCCCTCCATCATGCTGGTGTTGATGGCCGATCGCCTGGCGGTTCCCGAGGCGTCGGTGGGTGACCTGTTTATGGGGGCCTTCCTGCCGGGCCTGCTGCTGGGTGCCATGTACGTGGCCTATGCCATGCTGCGACCCTTGTTCCAGCCCAACGTTGCACCGGTTCCCGAAGGCTTGGAGAAGGTCAGCTGGGGCGTGGTCTGGGAAGTGGCCAAGGCAGTACTGCCGACAGCGGCGCTGATTCTGGGGGTGCTAGGTTCCATCTTCGCCGGCATTGCCACGCCCACCGAGGCATCTGGTGTCGGTGCCCTGGGTGCGCTGCTGCTGGCCCTGATGGCGGGACGTCTGAATCTGAAGGTGCTGAATTCCTCTATGCAGCAGACCACCCGCACAGCGGCGTTTATCTTCGCCATCTTTCTGGGCGCCACCGCGTTTTCGGTGGTCCTGCGGGGGCTGGGCGGTGACGCGGTTATCGAAGATGCCCTGCTGAGTCTGCCCTTCGGGCCTTACGGCATTGTCCTGACCATCCTGTTTGCCGTTTTCCTGCTGGGCTTCTTCCTGGACTGGGTGGAAATAACCCTGATTATCCTGCCACTGGTGGCGCCGGTGGTGCAGCAACTGGGTTTCGACCTGGTGTGGTTCACCATCCTGTTTGCCATGTGTCTGCAGACGTCCTTCCTGACCCCGCCGGTCGGCTTCGCCCTGTTCTACATCAAGGGTGTGGCGCCGCCGGAGATCAAGGTGACCGACATTTATCGCGGCGTGGTGCCGTTCATCATCATTCAGCTGGTAGCCCTGGCCATCGTGTTCCTGGTTCCGGAAATTGCGACCTGGCTGCCCAGCGTGGCTTATGACTGAGGAGACCTGAAGCATGCGTCTTGAAAACCGGATTGCACTGATTACCGGTGCCGGACGAGGCATCGGCCGGGCCATCGCGGAACAATACGGCCGGGAGGGTGCCAAAGTCGCGGTGGCCGACCTGACCCTCGAGGGAGCGAAGGAAGCGGCTGAAGCCATTGAAAAAGCGGGCGGCACCGCCATGGCGCTGGCGATGGACGTCACCAATGAACAGGCCGTCGATGAGGGCGTCGCTGCCATTGTCGAACGCTGGGGTGGGCTGGATATCGCCCTCGCCAACGCAGGTATCCAGCACATCGATGCGGTACACAAGCTGGCCTTCGCCGACTGGAGCAAGGTGATGAGCGTGCACCTTGACGGGGCCTTCCTGGTGACCCGCGCGGCTCTCAAGCAGATGTACGAAAGTGGCGGTGGCACCATGTTGTACATGGGGTCCGTGCACTCCCTCGAAGCATCACCGCTGAAGGCGCCCTATGTGGCCGCCAAGCACGGCATGCTGGGCTTGTGCCGGGCGGTAGCCAAAGAGGGCGCCGAGCATGGCGTTCGCAGTAACATCATCTGCCCGGGCTTTGTTCGCACCCCGCTGGTGGACAAGCAGATTCCGGAGCAGGCCAAAGAACTGGGCATCTCCGAGCAGGATGTGATCAGCAAGGTGATGCTGAAAAACACCGTCGACGGTGAGTTCACCACCCTTGAGGATGTGGCGGAAGTCGCGGTCCATCTGGCGGCCTTCCCGTCTGCCGCCTTGACCGGTCAGTCTATCGTGGTCAGCCACGGCTGGCACATGCAGTAATTGTCAGGAGCGTCAGATGAGTAACACAGAACAGTCACCGGTGGTCTGGTCTCCGTCGGAAGACACCCTTCGGAACTCCCGCATGGGCCAGTTCAAAATCTGGCTGGAAGCGCAGGGCTATGGCCCGTTTGAGGACTATCACGCGCTGCATCAGTGGTCGATTGATCAGCTGGACACCTTCTGGGCCAAGGTCTGGGACTATTGCGGCCTGGTCTGCGATACCCCGGCCCAACAGGTGCTGGGCAGCCGGGACATGCCGGGAGCCGAATGGTTCCCGGACATGACACTGAACTTCGCGGCCAATTTGCTGCGACTGGCTGACGGTGAACACGCCGATCGGGAAGCCATTGTCGCCTACTGTGAAACCCGGCCCGTGCTGCGCCGGACTTACGGCGAACTGAAAGCGGACGTTGGCGCGTTCGAAGCCTTCCTCAGAAGCAAGGGCATCGTGGCGGGAGATCGGGTGGCCGGTGTGGTTACCAACGGCTATGAAGCCATGGTTGGCATGCTGGCGGCCACCAGCCTGGGGGCCATCTGGAGCTCGGCTTCGCCCGATTTCGGTTCCGGGGCGATCCTCGACCGCTTTGGCCAGATCGAGCCTTCGGCGCTCATTGCGGTGAATGGCTATGGCTACGGCGGCAAGGTGTTTGCGCGCCAGGAAGAGTTTGCCGGGCTGGTCGCCGGACTGCCGTCCCTGAAATGCGTTATCAGTGTGCAGCAGTTACCGGGTGAGGCGCCCATCGCCGGTGATCTGGTGAACACCTGGGAAGAGGCCATTGCCTTCGGCGCTGGCCAGGCGCCCAGCTTTACGCCACAGAAACCGGATCACCCGGTTTACATCCTGTACTCCTCGGGTACTACCGGTAAGCCCAAGTGCATCGTGCACGGTAACGCCGGCCTGCTGGTCAATCACGCGAAAGAGCTGATGCTGCACGGCGATGTGGGGCCGGAAGACCGCTTCCTGTACTTCACTACCTGCGGCTGGATGATGTGGAACTGGCAAGCGTCTGCGCTGATGACCGGCGCTGCGGTTATCACTGTGGATGGTTCGCCCGGTTACCCGACCCTGAACAGCCTGTGGGAAACCGTGGCCACTGAAAAGGTCACCCATTACGGTACCAGCGCTCGCTTTATTGCCGGCTGTCGTAAGGCGGAACTGAAGCCGGCCAAAGATCTGGATCTGAGTGCCCTGCGGGTGCTCTTCTCCACCGGGTCACCGCTGCTGCCCGAGGACTACGACTGGGTCTACGAAGACGGCGCACCGGGCGTTCTGCTTGGCTCCATCGCCGGTGGCACCGATATCTGTGGTTGCTTTGTCGGGGCTACCCCGCTGCTCCCGGTGCGCCGGGGTGAAATCCAGTGCCGCTTCCTCGGTGTCGACGCCGTGGCTTACGGGGATGACGGGCGGCCGGTCAGCGAAGGCCGGGGTGAGCTGGTGTGCCGGCAGCCCTTGCCGTCCATGCCGGTGTCGTTTTGGGATGATGCGGACGGTGCCCGTTATCGCTCCGCCTATTTCGAAACCTTCCCCGGCGTTTGGGCCCACGGCGATTTCATTGAGTTCACCGAGCACGGTGGCGCCATTATCTATGGCCGTTCCGACGCCACCCTGAACCCGGGTGGTGTGCGCATCGGTACGGCGGAAATCTACCGCCAGGTGGAAACGGTGGCCGAAGTGAAGGACAGCCTGGTAGTAGGACGCCAGATCGATGGCGATGTGGAAGTGGTTCTTCTGGTGGTACCGGCCCAGGGCCAGGCCTTAACGGAGGGCCTTGAGAAAACTCTGAAAACCCGCATCCGTGAGGGAGCCAGTCCACGCCACGTGCCCCGACACATCGTCGAGGTGCCGGATATTCCCTACACCCGCAGTGGTAAGAAAGTGGAACTGGCCGTCGCCCGTCTAATCAACGGGTCCGCCAAGGCGGATAACCGCGATGCGCTGGCCAATCCCGAAGCGCTGGACCAGATTCGGGAACGCTTCCGGCAGGCTGAGTTGCTGCCCGCCTGATCCTGCCGGACGGGGCCTCCACGGGCCCCGTCCGTGCTCCGGCGCCTCGTGGTCGGACATCCCTCCCGTTAACCATCGGAATGTATGAAAGTTTCGTAAATTAGCAGTGCATCGGCGTCTGTTTATCGCTTTTTGAGCTTGGATACTCCGTTTTTATACTAAGATCGTAACGCTGATTTCCGAAAAAATGTTATCTTAATAAGCCTATCAATAGTTTCTGATCAGTCATTGCTCGTGTCTCGCGTTCACAAGACGCATGACTGTGCCGTGACCGTCCTGAACCCACCCATTTGCCTGAGGACGAAAATGACATCATCCAAAGCCAAGATCGTCTATACCCTGACTGACGAGGCACCTGCTCTCGCCACCCGGTCACTGCTTCCCATCCTGGAAACCTATGCCAAGCCGGCTGGTATTGAATTTGAAACCAGTGATATCTCCCTTGCGGCGCGTATCCTGGCGAACTTCCCGGACTACCTTGAGGAAGACCAGCGGGTTCCGGATGCCCTGGCTGAATTGGGCGAGTACACCAAGGACCCGGATGCGAACATCATCAAGCTGCCGAACATTTCTGCTTCGATCCCCCAGCTGCGTGCGGCCATCAACGAGCTGAACGAGCAGGGTTACAAGGTTCCGGAATACAAGGAACACCCTGAGACTGAGGAAGAAGAGCAGATCAAGGCCCGTTACGCCAAAGTGCTAGGTAGTGCGGTCAACCCGGTGCTGCGTGAAGGTAACTCCGATCGTCGTGCGCCCACCGCGGTGAAGGCGTTTGCCCGCAAGTACCCCCATTCCATGGGTGAGTGGAGCCCAGCTTCCCGCACTCACGTTGCCCACATGCGTGGCGGCGACTTCTACTCCAGCGAGCAGTCCCTGACCCTGGATCGGGCCACCGATGCCAAGATCGTGTTTGAAAACACCAAGGGTGAGCAAACCATCATGAAGGACAGCCTGCCGCTGCAGGAAGGCGAAGTCCTCGATGCCATGTTCATGAGCAAGAAAGCCCTGTGCAAATTCTTCGAGGACGTGATCGCCGACTGCGAAAAGACCGGCGTCATGTTCTCCCTGCACGTGAAGGCGACCATGATGAAAATCTCTCACCCGATCGTGTTCGGACACGCGGTGAAGATTTACTACAAGGACCTCTTTGACAAGTACGGTGACCTGTTCGACGAGTTGGGTGTGAACCCGAACAACGGTCTGTCCAGCGTGGTCGAGAAGATCAAGGAGCTGCCGGAATCCAAGCAGGAAGAAATCCAGGAAGAGCTGCACAAGTGCTACGAGCACCGCCCGGAAATCGCCATGGTCGATTCCGTCAAGGGCATCACCAACCTGCACGTACCGAGCGACGTGATTGTTGATGCCTCCATGCCTGCGATGATCCGTAATTCCGGCAAGATGTGGGCCCGTGATGGCAAGCTGAAGGACACCAAGGCGGTTATGCCGGAGTCCACCTACGCCACCATCTACCAGGAAGTGATCAACTTCTGTAAGACCCATGGTGCGTTTGATCCCACCACGATGGGTACGGTACCGAACGTTGGTCTGATGGCGCAGAAGGCTGAAGAGTACGGTTCCCACGACAAGACCTTCGAAATGCAGGAAGACGGCATCATGCGCATCGTTGATGCCGACGGCCGCGTTCTGACCGAGCACAAGGTTGAAGAAGGTGACATCTGGCGTGCCTGTCAGACCAAGGATCTGCCGATCCGTGACTGGGTGAAGCTGGCGGTGAACCGTGGTCGCTCCTCCGGTATGCCGGTTCTGTTCTGGCTGGACGACGAGCGTCCCCACGATGCCCAGCTGATCCAGAAGGTCGAGAAGTACCTGGCCGAGATGGACACCGAAGGTGTGGAAATCCTGATCAAGAGCCCGGTTCGCGCCATCCGCTGGACCATGGAGCGCCTGATCCGTGGCCTGGATACCATTTCGGTCACCGGTAACGTACTGCGCGACTACCTCACCGACCTGTTCCCGATCCTGGAGCTCGGCACCAGCGCCAAGATGCTGTCCATTGTTCCGCTGCTGAACGGTGGTGGCCTGTACGAAACCGGCGCTGGCGGTTCCGCGCCCAAGCACGTACAGCAGCTGATTCAGGAAAATCACCTGCGCTGGGATTCCCTCGGGGAGTTCCTGGCCATTGCCGTGTCACTGGATGAGCTGGGTGAAAAGCAGTCCAACGACCGCGCCCGTCTGCTGGGTCAGACCCTGGACAAGGCCACTGAGCGCCTGCTGGAAAACAACCAGTCGCCGTCTCGCGTAACCGGTGAGCTGGACAACCGTGGCAGCCACTTCCACCTGGCCCGTTACTGGGCTGAGGAACTGAGCAAGCAGGACGACGATCCGCAGCTGAAGGAATTCTTCAGCAAGCTGTCCGCGCAGCTCGAAGAGAACAAGGACAAGATCCTTGAGGAAATGACCGTGATCCAGGGCCATCCGGCCGATATCGGTGGTTACTACCACGCACCGAAGGACATGGTCTGCGAGGTGATGCAGCCGAGCGAAACCCTGAACAAGATCCTGTCCGACGCCCGCGCGTCGGTGAGCTGATCTCCGGTCCTGCGGTAAGCAGGATGGTCAGGAACAAGGAAAACCGGGGAGTCCGCAGGGGCTCTCCGGTTTTTTTATGGGGTTTTGGGCTTGTGGCCCCGGTGCTAGCGAATTTCGCCTGCCTGCTTGAGCTGGTGCATGGTGACCGGCGGGCCAATGAGTTCGAACAACACGGTGGAAGCAATAACCAGGGGGACCAAGTAGGTGAGTTCAGGAATGCGATCTGAGGCGACCAGTGCCAGCCCCATGGCCACCCCCGCCTGGGGCAGCAGGCACGCGCCGGAATGAAAGCGGACCCTCGGGTCTGAGCCGGCCAGCACCCCACCCGCAAAGCCACCCGCCACGCGTCCGATGATTCGCACGATGATATACGCCATGCCAATGCCGCCCACGGTTGGCAGCACAGACCAATCAAGCCGGAAGCCGGCAAGAAAGAAAAACATGGCAAGGAAGGGCTCGATGATGCCCTCGATCGAGCGAAACGGGCGTACATGGTGGCTGGCCACGTTCGCGACTGTGACCCCCAGTGTCATGCAGGTCAGCAGGTAGGACACTTCCAGGGCACCGGCCAGGCCGGCGGCAAGGAATACGAACCCCGCGGATTCCAGCAACATGGGCTCGCCGGGTTTGAGTCGGCCGGTCAACCAACCCATGGGCAGACCTAGAATGGCACCCAGAAGAATCGCGCCCGCCACTTCGTACAGTCCGTGCAGCGCCGTTCCGGTCACGTCTGCGCCGTTGCCGGAAACCAGCATGGCGAACACCAGCAGTACGCTGAACAGCAGTGCCCCCCAGGCATCATCAATGGCCACCACCTGGGTGACCAGGCGAGTGAGCGGCCCCCTGGCCCGGGTTTGTCGAACCACATCCAGGGTTGCTGCG
This sequence comes from Marinobacter sp. F4216, assembly GCF_019931195.1. GTDB lineage: Bacteria > Pseudomonadota > Gammaproteobacteria > Pseudomonadales > Oleiphilaceae > Marinobacter > Marinobacter suaedae. Next base: position 140,206 of record NZ_JAIOUO010000006.1, read on the forward strand.
GGATCGGTGGCGGTGGCAATGGCGGCCAGGATCAGTGCGGCCAGAAGCTCTCCGGTGACGGCCCAGATCGCGACAAAGATCAGCCCCGCGGTGACCAGCGTGACCGCGAGGCTGACAATAATGGCTTCCCGGCCCTGTTTCAGATCCCGGACCGACATCCGTTCGCCGAGCAGGAAGCCCACCATGGCCAGGGTTAGTTCGGTCACCAGAGGGAAGTTGTCGCTGATCGACGCTGGCACCAGATCCAGCACTTCCGGGCCGGCCAGCGTACCGACCAGGATCAGCAGCGTGACCCGGGGAACATGGAGTCGCTGGCCCAGGGTGTGGGCGCCCAGCGCCAGCAACATGATGCCCCCAATCAGGAGCAGGTCCTGGGTGTGTTCCACGGTTTACTCCTGCTGCAACGGGACGAAGGCAGCGTTCAGGAGTGCGCTCAGATCCTGTGGTGACAATTCAATTTCCAGTCCCCGGCGCCCTGCGCTGACAAAGATGGTCTCGAAGCTTTCGGCCGACTGATCGATAAACGTTTTCAGGGGGCGTTTCTGGCCGAGAGGGCTTACCCCACCGAGTATATAGCCGGTGCTTCGTTCTACCGCCTTTGGATCCGCCATGGTGGCTTTTTTTCCCGACGTCGCCTTCGCTATCCGTTTCAAGCTGAGTTGGGTCTGTACAGGCACGATGCCAACGGTCATGGACTTTCCGTCAACCAGGACCACCAGGGTTTTGAATACCCGGGCAGGCTCCACGTCCATCTTTTGGGCGGCTTCAAGGCCATAACTCTGGCTGTCGGGATCATGTTCGTATTCATGCACCCTGAAGGCCACACCTGCCTTCTTGAGCGCGTTGATGCCGGGGGTCATGGTGAGGTCCTTGTCCTTTTTGTTCTTGAATGCCTAAAACTTAACACAGTCCGCAGCCACAGCAGACCGCTTCGCTTGTCTCTGGTACCGAAAGGTGTGTCTGTTCATAATGGCTACCTATGGTCGTCAGGTGTTGGACTGGCTGACAGCCACAGTACCTGCCTGTGGCCAATGACCCTCCCGGGCTCAGTGACGACACTGGGCCCAACGTATGCTTGAAGAAGGTTTATCGGATGAATCGAATTGCTCGCCATGTCCTGCACAGCAGCCGGATACCCAAGGACCTGTCCTCCGTCACCGTTCGTGATGTGGCGGGTGAAAAGCCGGAAGCCGTAGGTGTCAGCAGTGAAACGGCGGAAGCAATCTGGCACAGCGTGGAATGCCTCTACCGCACCGGCGTCCATCCCGGCATGCAGCTGTCCCTGCGCCACAAAGGCGAGCAAATCCTTCATCGGGCCATCGGGCACGCCCATGGCAATGGCCCCCATGACCCGGCCAACGGACCCACGGTACCGATGACTACCGAGACACCGGTCTGCTTCTTTTCTGCCTCCAAGGCGGTGACGGCTCTACTGATGCACATATTGGCCGAACAGGGTCTGGTGAACCTGACGGACCCGGTGTCTTACTACTGCCCGGAGTTCGCCCAGAACGGCAAGCGCACCATTACCCTGCATCAGGTGTTATCCCATCGCGGCGGTATTCCCGCCCTGCGCACGGATACCCCCATTGACGTGTTGTGGGATCGCGATGAAGTCTGGCGCCTGCTGTGCGAAGCCCGGCCGGTGGAAGTGGACGGTGCCAAGGTGGCCTACCACGCCATCACGGGCGGGTTCGTGCTGCAACGAGTGCTGGAGAAAGTTACTGGCCAGAGCATTGAGCACTTCCTGGATGTCCACCTGCGCCAGCCGATGGGTATGAGATGGTTTACCTACGGCATTGAACCTGAGCACCTGAACGATCTGGCTTCCAACTACGCCACCGGGCCGACGCCGCGATTTCCGGTGTCCTGGGTCATTCGGCGCGCACTGGGCGCGGATATCAATACGGTGGAGAGGGTGTCCAATGATCCCCGTTTTCAGGAGGCGGTGATTCCGGCTGGCAATCTGTGTGGTACTGCCGAGGAGATGGGGCGTTTCTTCCAGATGATGCTCAACGGCGGGGTTTGGAACGGTAAACGAATCTGCAGTGAAGCCACCGTACATCGGGCCGTTCAGCAATATGGGTCGCTGCAGATCGACCGGACCATGATGATCCCGATGAGATTCAGCGCGGGCCTGATGCTCGGGGGTAATCCGGTGGGGTTGTGGGGGCCCCAGAGCCGCTATGCCTTTGGCCATATCGGGCTGATCAACAAACTCTGCTGGGCCGATCCGGCGCGGGATATATCCGTGTCCCTGGTGAATACCGGCATATCCATTGTGGGTCACCACCTGCCGGCACTGGCCAGGTTTGTTTACACTGTTTGCAATCAGTTTCCCATTATTCCAGAGGCGCAGCGGCCGCTTGCCATGACGGCCAGTTAAACCGATCTCAGCTGTGCCTCGAGTATGCCCAGCACTGACGACGCCACATCCCGGAAGTCCGTCAGTGTCTGGGTCCTCTGAATCACGTCCTCACGGTTTTCATCCAGGTATTCCAGTTTCGGAACCACCCGTCGGATTCCTTCGGTGATCATCTCGTAGGGGTAGTGATGATCCTGAACACTGAGCTTGTTCATTTCCGCCACTTCCTGATGAAAGATGCTGATGATGTCATACACCATGTCTTTGTGGCGGATGCTGCCAGCTTCCCAGTAGGCATCGTCCAGCAGTTCAAGCAGGGAGAGGTATTCGCGCAGGGTGTGGGCAACAGACGTCTGGGTCATGGTGGTTCCGGGCCGCCGATAAGTGTTTGTTAATTGGAACTATAGCAGTGAATCTGGCGTTAAATGAACAATGACCTGTGACACGCCTCTCGATAAAAATGAAACTCCATTCATTTTTATTGCGCTTTGTCCGTCAGGTGTGCAGAATTCGACCATGGTCAATGGACAACCACGACTCATTGGATGAGAGGCCATATGGACAAGCCTGTTGAGAACTGCAGTGCCTATTCGGAACGCCCGGTGATGCTGGACCACCACGACAGTGTTCGGGACCACGTTCAACAGAAGGTCTGCTCCGAAGTCGAGCACCTGGAGCGTCGCATCGAGACGCTTCGTCTGAACCGGGCGCCCCACGCCGAGATCATGATTTCCGCCTTCCAGCGGATGATTAATCGTAAGAAAGGGTTTCTGGAAACCGCGTTACTGACAGATCGGCCCCTGTGGTGATCGGCCCGTTCGTGGGTCAGGATCGCAAGCCTGTGGGCGCCGATGAGTACTTGAAGGTCGGTGATTCCAGATTGGTGCAATAATCCGGATTGATTATTGTCTCATCAGGACTTTCCGGATTGGCGAGCCTGGGTGCCTCCCCGCTCGAAGTATAGATTCTTACCTCGGGCACTGAGTAGTCCATTTCGAACTTCAGGCAGGAGATGTCCTCAGGCTGGCCGGCAAAGCTGAATTTGGCGCCCTCTTTGGTTCCGCTGGGCTTGTCAGGATCCTCTGGAAATTCACTGGTTCCAATCCGGGTGCCGTCAATGATGACGGTGTCGGCTTGTAAGCCGGTGTAGGTTCGTGAAAAGCTCATTTCCCGCTCGCCCTCAATCACCACCGTACCTTCAGTGACAATCCGGGCTTCATCATTGTAGCCGGCGGTTGCAAAATCCCTGCCCAGGAACTCCGTGCCCAGCGCTGCACTCGGGCGGGTGCTGTTTTCCGGAAAGGTTCCAGCAGCGACCCAGACCAGAGTTCGAATGACGTTGCCGGTGGTGTCGGGAGTGTGAACCCACTTGACCGTAGGGTATACCCAGAAATAGTCAGTCAGTTCCGCCCCTGCCTCTGCCTCTGCAGCGCCCTGATCCGTGAACTGAACTGAGACGCCGTTGGTGGTGGTGTCGTAGATTCCGACCTCTTTGGCGTCAATCTTTTCACTGATGTACTGCCTGGCCTCAGTAAAGCTTGTAACCTCGTCTTCACCGATAACTCTGCGCATCAGATCCAGGGGATTCCTGACCGTTGTGATGGTCGACTTATCTTCCGACAGCCCAAGGTTCAGAAAAACGGACAGTTCCTCACGGATGTTTTCGGCCACCCGTTGAGCATCCGAGAAATCTGGATCGGCCGGGTCGGCTTCGACGGCTTGATAAAGGTCGTTGAAAAGGGTGGTGTCCATCGCCTCTGTCAGGGTGAACGAGGAAAAACCGAGACTGACATTGATGGCTGGATTGAAGGATGAAGATCCGGACGATTCGAGTCCGCAGCCCGCAAGGCTGAGTGTTCCGGCGGCAACCGCCACGAAAATGCAGGAATGTCTCATTTCGAAAAGCCTTGAGGTGCGCTACCAGGGTTTTAGGACTAAAGTACTAATTTAGTGGGATGTTGTTCCCAGGATCGAATGCTGACAATAAATCATAAAACAGGCATCTGCCCTCGCGGAGATCACATTTTGCGGCACCGGTGTTCGCCAGCACTCACAGCAGTTATCCGCACGCTACTGCTTTTGTTTTTCCTGTCGGCCTTGCTGTCCCCAGTGCAGGCAAGCCAGACTCCTTGCCGTGATGGAATGCTGATTCTCGGCAGCGGAACCAGCAGCGTCCAGGACCTCGGTGGTTGTCTCTGGTACCTGGAAGATCCGGACCAGAGCATGGCCTTCTTTGATATCAAGGATCGCGGGCTCCGGGCTTTTAACCTGCACGATGGCGGCACGCTGAATTTCGGCTATACCGATTCCGCTTACTGGGTTCGGCTGGACATGCGGCCAGTGGGCACCGCCGCAGGGACCAACTGGATTCTGGAGCTGGCGTTGCCGCTGGTGGACGATGTCCGCCTGTTTCTGGTGCGGGATGGTGAACTGCTACAGCAGGCCCGGGCCGGATACCGGGATAACTGGTCCGAGCGAGATTTGGCCGTTCCCAACCCGACCTTCCGTCTGGATCTGGATCCGGGGGTGGTCACCTCCGTGTATCTCCGAATCACCAATACCAACACCTTTCGACTTCCGCTGAGTATCTGGCATCCGGACAGCTACATCGAGAAGATCTCCATCGACGAAGCCTTCCGGGGTGTTCTGCTGGGGGCGATTTTCGCCATCCTGGCCTATAACCTGTTTGTTGCCGTGTCGGTCCGTGAGCGCAGTATTATCTACTACGTGCTGTACCTGGTATCGGCCGGTATTTTCATCGTCACCGAACAGGTACACGGAATCCAGTTGCTGGAGAGCCGTCCTGCCCTGTTGAGCAAGGAATACCTGCATTTCCAGATTATTGCGATCTGGCTCTGGGGATTCCTGATGGCGCGTCACCTGCTGGAAACGAAGGAGCGTTCCCCCCATCTAGACACGGTTATCAAGGTCAGTTTGTGGGTCGTGGCTGTCACCTTTGTACTGTGTTTCTTCATGCCGTATCAGGTGGCGATGGAATGGAGTGTGATCGGCTCCATCCTGATCAGCCTCAACCTGATCGTGGTGAGTTACGTTTCCTGGCGCTATTACAATCCGGCGGCGAAATCCTACTTCTTCGCCTGGACCATGGCGCTGATTGGCTTCGGTGTTTATGCGCTGACGGTGATGGGGGTTTTGCCCCTGAACCCGCTTACCAACTATTCCCTGCAGATTGGCGTGGTTGCCCAGGTAATCCTGTTTTCTTTTGCCCTCGCCGACCAGATCAAGCAGGTCCAGGGCGAAGCCCTGGACTGGAGTCGCCGGGCGCTCTCTAACCTCAAGCGCTACCAGTCGCTGTTTGATAACGCCATTGAGGGCGTGTTCCAGATGTCCCCGGACCGTCGCCTGCTGACAGCGAATCCCGCCATGGCCGACTTGATGGGGTATGCCAGCAACGAGGAATTGCTTGAGCGCAATCCGGATGTACTGGAAAGCTGTATTGCCGATGACGAGCTAAGGCGCCGGGTCATTGAACTGCTGGAAAGCACGGGTGCTGCCAAAGGTATTGAGGCCCGGTATCTGAACCGCGATGGCGAGGAGCGATGGGCCAACCTGTCACTGCACACGGTCTACGATTCCGATGGTGAGCCGCTGTATCTGGAAGGCACCTGCATTGACCTGACTGAAACCCACCAGCGCCGGCGGATCGAGCGCGAACGGGAACAGGAGCGGTTGGAGAAGGATCTTGCCCGCAACTCGGCGCAGGCCAAAAGTCAGTTTCTCGCCAACATGAGCCATGAAATCCGCACCCCTCTTGCTGCCATCATCGGTTATGGGGAAACCCTGTTGGATCCCCGGCTGAGTGAATCGGAGAAGAAGACCAGTGCGGAAACCGTGGTAAGCAGCGGTCGACATCTGCTGGATCTGGTGAACGACATTCTTGACCATTCCAAGATCGACGCCAACAAGCTCAGTGTGGATATAGTTTCCGTGCACCTTCCCGAGCTGCTGGACGAAATCCGCGCCTTTTTTGCGCCGCGGGCCAAGGAGAAAGGGCTCGATTTCTCGATTATTTGCGAGTACCCACTGCCCGAGAAAATCCGTACCGACCCCACACGATTGCGCCAGATCATCATTAATCTATGCGGAAATGCGCTGAAATTTACGGAAAAGGGTTCCATCTCCCTGATTGTGCGTTGCGATGCGCCGGGCGAGCGGTTGATCGCTACGATCGTTGATACCGGCATTGGTATGAAGCCGGAGCAGTTCGAGCGATTGTTCGATCCTTTCGCCCAGGGCAGTGCGTCCATCTCCCGTCAGTATGGTGGAACCGGTCTTGGGCTGAGTATTTCCCGTCGTCTGGCGGAACTGCTTGGCGGCACCATCACGGTCAGCAGTACCTACGGTGAGGGCAGTGAGTTTGAGGTGTCGATTCGCACCGGTTCCCTGGCGGATGTGCACTTCCTGCGGGATGCTTCTGAGCTCAGCCAGCGTCGGCGTAATCTGCCGATGGTGATGGCGCCGAAGCTGTCCGGCCGCATCTTGTGCGCTGAAGACAACGAGGTGAATCGGCGCCTTGTGTCGCTGCTGGTGGCCCGAACCGGGGCTGAGCTGGTGCATGTGGGCAATGGCGCGGAAGCGCTGGAACTGGCGTTGCGGCAAGAGTTCGACCTGATTCTGATGGATATACAGATGCCGGTCATGAACGGTCGCGATGCCACAGCCGCGCTGCGGGAAGCGGGTAACAATACCCCGGTCATCGCCCTGACCGCCAACGTGATGGCCGAGGATATCGCGGATTACAAGCTTGCCGGCTGCAACGAGCATCTGGCCAAACCGATCGACAAACAGCGTTTCTACGAGGTGCTGGCGCGTTACCTCCATGTGCATGCTGACACGGTGGAATCACTGGAACCGAAGTTCAAGGGTCAGGTACTGGTGGCTGAGGACAACGAACAGAATCGCCAGTTGATGGAGCGCTTGCTCACACGTCAGGGCCTTGGTGTGACCACTGTGTCGAGTGGAGAGGAAGCCGTGCGTCGTGCCTTGTCCGACTCGGTTCAACTGATTCTGATGGACCGGCACATGCCCGACATGGATGGTGTAGCCGCCACCCGCTTGCTGCGACAGGCGGGCTTCCGCCGGCCGATTGTGGCGTTTACCGCCGGTGACCGGAAGGAAATCGATGCGCTTATCGAAGCCGGGTGTGAGGCGGCGCTGAACAAACCCGTTGAGCAGGGCCATTTGCTGGCTCTGCTGGAGCGCTATTTGCCACCGGCAAAAAGTCAGCACGGGCGGGTGTCGGAAGATCAAGACATCAAGCACCTGGTCCGAAAGTTCCGGCGGAGCCTGGCGGGGCATCGGGATCAGATGGAGCAGACCTTTGCCACCGGAGATGCTCTGGCTCTTCGGTCCCAGGTCCATCAGATCAAGGGCACTGCCGGTGCCATGGGATATCCCCGGATGACCCGCCAGGCCGGCATGATCGAGGGCCTGCTGAAGGCTGAGTCTCCGGACTGGCAGCGCGTCCGAACAGAGCTGGATAGCCTGGTGGAGTTGATTGATCAGGCCCGTGCGGCGTCTGAATCCTCCATTAGGGATTAACCGAGAAAGTAAGGTTGGAGAGAAGTCATGACTGACAACCCGTACCACAAAGAGCGTCATTCCCTGAGCTTGATGTATGGGACTTACGCCGATGTATTGTTTGTACTCTTCCCGTTCCTGGTCATTCTCATGCAGCGGCTGTGGGATGGCCGACTCTACGAAACCCTGTTACGACCGGATTTGAGTATTGCTGCCGCCATTCTCGCGGGCCTTGCCATCGGCAAGTTTGTTCTTGGCCTGGTCAGTAACCGGGAACTGGGGCCCTACAAGGAGCGGATTGTCTTTTTTATTGCCTTGACCCTGTTCACGGTTCTGGGGCCCGCAATGATCCTGATCCTGAGTATACTTGGCAGCGTGGAAGTGCCGGGCTTCGTCGCGTTTATCCAGCCCGTTCTGTTGATTCTGGCCATTGCCTTGTATTCCACGGCGGTGGGAATCAGCAACATCCTGATCAGGGGCGATGCTGAGGCGTCTTCCGAGACCAGGGCGGACCAGGATGTACCACCGGCCACCCGGGCACGACCGGAGCCGCTGGATTTACCCCGTCGGACGGGCAACGATGCACTGTAACCGGAGTAATACAATGACTGTATTTGGACCTTTGGCAGGAGGCAGTCGATGAGTGAGATCAGAGTACTGGTGGTTGAGGACGAACCGATTATGCAGGAGCGTCTGATCGACATGTTGTACCAGGCCGGTGCAACCCAGGTCGTCGGCTGCGCGAACGCGGCGTCAGCCCGGGCCGCCTTCGCCGATCAGGAGTTCCAGATTATTCTTCTGGATCTGGGATTGCCGGATGGCGATGGCCATGAGTTGATGCAGGAGTTCAAGACGATTCGCGATGAGCAGTACGTGGTTCTGGTGACGGCGGACGACTCCATCGACAGCATCCAGCGGGCAATCGGCGCCGGTGCCAACGGCTACGTGGTCAAGCCCTACTCTCAGGAAAAAGTGTTTGATGTGGTGAACAATTACGTGATGGTTCACGGCGCGGAGGTTCAAGCCCTGCAGGGCCTGAGCCGGCAACACTGACCGGACAGGCCCGCAGTTTTCCTCTCAGGCTACCTGTCGGGCTATCCAGGAATTGTAACGGGCAGCGAGTGCGCGAACGTAGCGCGCCTCGGCGCCATCCAGATTGCCCAGAACGCCTTTGAAAATCCAGCCCCGCTCATACACACCCAGGACACGCTGTTCGTCGTCCAGATTGACCCGTTGGTTCAGTTTTCGGCAAATGGCATCCAGTAGCGGCAGTTTTTCCGGCCGCTTGAGCGGGCCAGTTCCACTCTTGGGTGCGGTCTTGGTAGCGGGCCGTGTTGAATGTCTTCTCATGACGTTTTCTCCCTACTGTTGTTTTGCGGCTGCAAAAAACACAAACCCCCGGTGCCAAAAGGCGACCGGGGGTTAGCAGAGAAGCGGCCCCGGTCGCTCAGAAGGCTCCCGGGACTGACCGAAAGCCGTTATGAATCGTTTACCATCAGCTGAACAGACTGCGCTCGCAGGCAGACTGCAGTGGTACTGAGTCGGGCTTTCAAAATCATCTGGTCATGTATCCCTTGGGTTTGGTTGTAGCTCAGTGTATCGGGTTATGGACGCTTTGCAATAGGGTGCCGGCTTCGGCAAACCCGTACAGACGTACCAAGGGCTCAGAGCCATAATTCGCATCGTCACGTGTTTTTACGTTGTGCAATCCTAGGTTCCCGCCGCGCTGGGAACCCAATGGATCTCTCCTTTTTTTGACGCAGCCTTTTGGCTGCGTTTTTTTTGCCCGCAGAAAAGTCAGGGACTCCCGACTCCAGGAGAGATTAACCGCATCGTGAATTGGGGAGGGGACGCTGGCGGGATCAGCTCGCACTCGTCGATGAACCGAGCAGCTGAATTTGCTGCCAGGTCTTGTGCAGGATCAGCGCATCGTTGGCGGCTCTGTGCACGGGGAGGCCCAGATCTGCGATCACACCCTGGCGCACCGTTGACCATTCGCGGACCTGAGCCGGGTTGAGCAGTGAGGAGATCGACTCCAGCTGAAAAGCCGGTTGTACCCGTGCGGCTTTGAACAGTCGGTGCAGCCAGAAACTGTCGAACGTCCAGGCATCACAGAACACCTGGGACGGCAGCATGCCATTGAGCTGATGAGCAACCTCGCGCACGGCGATTCCTTCGGCATCAAGCAGCGTGCGGGATATGCCATGAATGCCTTCTGCGCTCTCGGACCAGTCCTTCCACAGAACATGGGGGGTGATGAGCCAGCTATGGAGTGTGCCGTCCGGCATGCAGATTCCGACCTCGATGGGGTAGCTCGCGATCAGGTCGAGGCTGGAGGCCTCGAAATCGATGAATGCCGGGCAGGTGCTATTAATCATTGGCTCAGTGTAGTTGATGCATTATTTTTTGGACGAGTTTACCGGTACTGGACCGGTTAGGCGAACCATGTCGGGTCCGGCGCTGTTACAATCTGTCCTTTGAATGTAAAGGCTTGATGACAACCCTGTGTTTCAGGGGGGTGGCAGTAAGCCACTGAAGTTCAACTGTTACCATATGGGGTTACCGAATGACCGATTCTGTGGTCGTTATCTATTCCGGAGGCATGGACTCCTTCACATTGCTGCACCGGGCTCGCGCCCGGGGTTACCAGGTCTATGCCCTGTCGTTCAATTACGGTCAGCGTCATGTACGTGAGCTGGAGTGTGCCCGGTCGGTGTGCGAAGCCCTGGCAATTCCCCATAAGGTCATTGATATTCGTGCCATGGGCGAGGTCATGTCCGGATCGGCACTGACCTATGACCGCGATGTGCCGGAAGGGCACTACGAAGAAGAGAGCATGAAGTCGACGGTGGTTCCCAACCGCAACATGATTTTGCTCTCCCTGGCCACCGGTTACGCAGTGACAGTGGGGGCCAGCGCCGTCTGGTATGGCGCCCATGGGGGGGACCATGCCATTTATCCGGACTGTCGTCCGGAGTTTGTCGAGAAAATGGACGCGGTATGCCGTATTGCCAACTACCAGCCGGTGGCTATTGAGGCGCCCTTCCTGCGGATGGACAAGGGCGGAATTCTTGCCGAGGGCTTGAAGCTGGGATTGGACTACGGCCAGACCTGGACCTGCTACAACGGCCGGGATAAAGCCTGTGGTGTTTGCGGTTCCTGCGTTGAGCGGCTGGAAGCCTTCTCCGTTAATGGCGTGAAAGACCCGCTGACCTATGAGGTGCAGGTCTGATGTACCGGGTAAAAGAGGCGTTCTACACCCTGCAGGGCGAAGGTGCCCAGGCAGGCCGGGCGGCGGTTTTCTGTCGTTTCAGCAAGTGCAATCTCTGGACCGGAAGGGAAAAGGATCGTGCTGGTGCGGTGTGTAACTTCTGCGATACGGATTTCATCGGCACAGACGGCCAGAATGGTGGACGGTTTGACACGCCCGAGGCACTGGCTGCCCACATTCGGAAACTCTGGCCGGACGCTCCGGGGCGTCCTTATGTTGTGTGTACTGGCGGCGAGCCCCTTCTGCAGCTGGATGAGCCGTTGATCGAGGCGTTCCATAAGGAAGGCTTCGAGGTCGGGGTGGAAACCAATGGCACACTACCCGCTCCGGAAGGCATCGACTGGCTGTGCGTAAGTCCCAAGGCCGATGCTCCGGTGGTGATCACCACCTGTGACGAGCTGAAACTGGTGTATCCCCAGCCGCTGGCCATGCCGGAGCGGTTCCAGCACGTCCAGGCCAGCCATTACTTTCTGTCCCCCATGGCCTCACCGGCCATGCCTGAGCAGGGGGCGGACCCGGTCAAGCAAAGCAACACCCGCAAAGCGACAGAGTACTGCCTCGCCCATCCCCAGTGGCGCCTGACCCTTCAGATGCACAAGATCCTTGGCATCGACTGATCACAGTGCTGCCGCCACCGGATGCTGTGGTTCCCGAAGTCGGGGCTTTCTCGATTCATTGCGGTGTTGGCTGGGGCTGATGCCGGTCCAGCGCTTGAAGGCCCGGGTGAAGTTGGCGGCATCGGCGTAGCCCAGGGTCTCGGCAATCTGGCCGAGGTTCAGCCCGGTTTTCTCCAGCAGGTCGCAGGCCTGTTTCAGCCTTACCTGATCCACCAGTGCCTGGAAGCTTATGCTCTCCTCCTGGAGGCGTCGCTTGAGCGTTCGCTCGGACACGAACAGCGTGGCGGCAACCCTGGCCAGTTTGGGCGGGAAGGGGTGGCTGGTTTCAATGACCCAGCGCACCCGGCAGGCGAAACCCGCATCCTCGGTTAACTGTTTCAGAGCGACTTCGCACTGGGAGCGGGAGTCGGCAGCCAGCTGGTCGTCGCTGAACCGAATCGGTAAATCGAGCTGGGACACGGGGATGATCAGTGCATCGTCAATGGCTCCATAGATCACCGGCACGGGAATCTGCTGGCGGAAGCGGTGGATGTAGCCGGGCTCCGGACCTCTTCGCTCCATGCGACAGCCTTTCACGAGTGTGCCCGTCAGCTGGCTGCCCATGTAGACGCAGCCATAGAGCATGGCATCCAGGATGAAGCCTTGCAGCGGACCCAGATCCCGGGCGCAGTGGACGCGGTAGATGGCGTTGTCGCCTTTGATCAGCCGGCTTACCTCCAGCTGAGGTGCCCGAAGGGTGAGAAAGCGGGTCATCAGGTCCAGTGCTTCGGCCAGGGTCTGGCTGCTCATGACGGCCGTACCCAGGGTACCGTGCAGGGGCAGCTTCAGTTCCCTGGCGAGCATGATACCCAGACCGGGTTCGCCGCTTTCGATAATGGCCCGGGTAACAAACTCGCTGGCCTGGGACTGGCTTACCCGAAGGTCCATGGAGTTCAGCCGATGTGGGTTCAGGCCTACGCGATGTAAAAGCTCCTGCTCGTCGACGCCCAGGGTACCCAGTAATTCGGCCAGCAGGTGCAGGTAGATAGCCGGCATCCCAAGATCCGGGGCCGTTGCTGTTGAGGTTTGCATGGTGTGTCCTCGTCCGTGAAGTTCTCTTCCAGGGTATTGCTCAACGTTTCCGATTATGGGGTATTCGTACATCTGTACCATGGCTCTGATGACGGCCATGGAAGTCTTGTCAGGCCAACTGGCCCGACAATCCGTGCGATAAGTCTCTGTTTCAGCGTATGGTTGTGCGCTTAATGGAGCCCGATGTCGGTGATGACCGGGTTATGGTCTGAGGTTCGCCACGGAATGGCCGTTTTGGGATCGAGGTCACTCTGGTACCCGATGACGGGAGGTTCATCGGCGTTAATCATCCAGACCCGCGCGTCGAGAACTCTTGCTTGCAGCCCGGGGGAGGCTAGGGCGTAATCCAGCGTGCCTCTGGCGCCCTTGAACCGGAATGTATAGTAGGGGCAATGCTCCGCCGAGCAGGGATGCCGATCGTGCACCGTGCTGGTGTAGCCACGAGCGTAGAAACGCTGCAGCGGCGTTTCTCTGGCGTAGGAGTTCAGGTCACCGGTCACCAGGCTTCCGACGGTGTCATCATCCCGCTGTGTGGCCAGCCAGTCCAGCACTGCTTCTGCTTCGCGGGTTCGTCGGCTGGCGAAGCAGCCCTGGCCATCCTTCTGGTCCTGATCGGCTCCCCGGGCGCCCCCGCAGCCTTTGGATTTGAAGTGCACGGAAACCACCCGTACGCCTGGACCACCACTGAGGGGGCGGAATACCTGGGCAATGGGTGGTCGTCCCTGATTGTGGAACGGTCCTGTCGTCAGCCGCCGGGGGTTGCCAGCTGGCTGGACGCGATCGGCCCGGTACAGCAACGCTGTCCGGATGGCATCGGAGCCATCAGCGCCGGGCGTTTCCACAACGCGCCAGGCCGGTCCTAACGCGCTGGCCAGTTCCCTGACCGAGCTGTTCGCGCCGTAGCCGTCGTTCTCCAGCTCGGCGAGCGAGAGAATGTCCGGGTCCGGTTCGGTCAGCGCGTTGACCAGGCGACGTTGTTGTTCCTCAAAGTCCTTGTTTGAGCGGGCGCCTCGGGAAGCAGGAAATCCATCGCCCTTGCCGTTGCCGTTGCCGTTAAACAGATTGCCCAGATTCATGGTCATTACACGGATGTGAGGCGACCGTAGGCGTTCGGGGGCGGGTGTTCGCGGGTTTGTTTTCTGGAAGTCGGGAGCGCTGTCCGGCTGTAGCCGCCATTCCCCGAACCGAAAATCCAGCACACCGGACAACCCCGCTACCTGATCGCCCGCCCGGATCGTCTGTGTGGTCGATAACCCGCCTGGCGGCCAGGGAATTGGTCGGGGATGCTCGGTTGCCCGACCATCGTCGAGAACCAGGCGCTGGGCGTTGCCTTTGGTGGCGGCGTCCGGGGTGGAAACTTCCGTGGGGATGATCCCGTCAGCGGCGGCCAGAGCAAGTGTGCCGTAACGAGCGAGCTGGTAGTTATCGACCACCACCAGCGGGGTATCGAGCCTGATGCGCATGTTCTCCAGCGCTTCCGGTGGCGTGCTCCAGGGGTGCGTTACCGTGATGGCTTCCGGCAGGAGTTCCTTGCCGCAGTTGCTCAGCTGCTTTACCCCCACCAGTTCGGTGAGTCCGTGGTATTCCTTAACGGAGGCGGTAATTCTCAGGCGGTCGCCTGCTCTGCCCCCTTTACGTTGGGTGTAAACGAAGATGGCTTCAGAGGTCCCGGGGTCTCCATCGGTTTGATGGTCCGCCTGCTGAAGGTAAAAGCCTCGCCAGCCACCGGTCATCCGCGAGTCCAGGGTGAGTATCCCTTCCACCGTTACCGTTTGGCCAGCCAGGGGCGAGCTGGGGCCTGAGCCCTGAATCTCGGAAATGGGCGTGGCCGGTGCGCCGCACTCACTGGCGACCGACCCGATGGGGATAAGGAGGAGCAGAGCCGCAGAAAGTGTTCGTCGGAACACGGGAGGCAGGCTCAAACCGGTGTTCTAGCTAAGGCCGGCAACGGCCTTGAGTGCACGCTCGCGCCGGCTGCCAAAGCCGAGTTGGTCCGGGTTAACCAGTTCCAGCTGCTGCACCAGGGGGTCGGGGTGTTGGCTGTCCAGCGTAATGCCCAACGCGGACAGTGTATACGCCGCCAGCGCTGCGCGGGTGCGGATGTGCAGGTGCCCGTGTTCCATGCCGTAATCCCGGGCAATGATCTGCTGCTGGGCTTCGCTGAGGCGCTGGTCAGGCACCAGGTCCATGGTGACCTCTCGATTCCAGTCCTCGTCTTGCTGGCTGCTCTGTTTGGCCCGCTGACGCAGGGCTTCCGGTGGCCGTACGAAGCGGTGGAGAGCGAAGTCCCGGAACTCCCGGTTGGCGTGACACCAGGCCCGCACATGCCAGCTGTTTCCGATGCAAACGACGGTATGGGGTTCGAGGAAGCTTTCTACCGGTTCCGGCCGGCTTAGGGACAGATAGCTGGCCTTCAGCTGGCGGCCATGACGGGTGGCATAAATGACTGCCCGCATGGTTTCAGGTTCAATCACCCGGCCCGGCACTTGCAGTATGGTACTTTCCGGGAGGGTGATATTCAGCGATTCAAAGGTGCTGCTCAGGGTTTGCTGACGCGCCAGCAGGTCAAAGTATTCATTGACGGTGCCATGAGTGACCACCGGCCGGAACTGGTCAGACGGAACGTAACCTTTGAGGTGGCGGTCGTACTCCAGATTATCCGGTGCCAGTTCTCGCAGGTAGGTGTTGATGTCCTTGGAGGCCTGCTGGCGGCCGATGCCAAAGCTATGACAGATATGGTTCGTGGTTAGACGACCTTCCCACAGGGCAATGGTTTCAATCAGTCGATAGCGAAGCAGCAAATCCCAGCGGATGGGCCAGTCCGTCTTTTTCATAACCAGGCGCTCAAGGGTTGAGAATGGATATCTGTTTTCATGTTACCCGCTATAACAAAACCGGTGTGTTACGTGACCTTAATGTAAAACAGTGTTAAATGCACTGGTGGCGGTCGCTGCAGGCCGATTTGTAAGAATTGCCGAGATATCTCGGGAACTGCTTAGTAGGTAGTCAGGTACAGATATGAATTACAATATTGTCCTTAAATCAGTATCTTAAAGCCACCTTTTCCTCGCCGTCCCCGCGGTATGCCCGGAGTCTTCGGTTATGACCCGAATGGTCGCCTCCCTGTCTGCCCTGATCATCAGCATCGTCCTGCTGGTCAGTGGCAATGCCTTTCTGATGACGCTTTTGGGCATTCGCCTTAGCTTTGAGCAGGTCTCTCCGGACGTTATCGGCTGGATCCTGGTCTGTTACTCGATCGGCTTTGTACTCGGCACCCTGTACGTTCACACCATCATTGAACGGGTAGGCCATATCCGGGCGTTTGCCGCCTTTGCTGCGGTCGCAGCGGTGGTTGCGCTCCTGTACCCCATGGTTATCTATGAGCCTGTGTGGGGCCTGTTCCGGGCTCTGTCCGGGTTCAGTGTTGCAGGTGTTCTGGTGGTGATCGAAAGCTGGTTTTCCAGCCGGGCAACCAATGAAAACCGCGGCGCTCTGTTTGCGGTGTACCAGATTGTCTTTTATCTCTCGGCGGCCGGTGGCCAGTTGCTGGTAAATGTCAGCGATCCCGCCAACTTCATGCCCTTCTCGCTGGCCGCTATTCTGCTCACGTTGGCTCTGGTGCCCCTGGCCCTCACCCGAATGGAGGCGCCCATCATCGAGCAGGTACACCGTATTTCGATATTCACCCTCGCGCGGGAGTCCTTCTCCGGCGTGGCCGGGGCGTTGATTTGCGGGGTACTGGTGGGCGGTTTCTACGCGCTTGGTCCGGTGTACGCCACACTGACTGGACTGGATGTGGCCAAGACCTCCAGCTTCATGGCCAGCGCCATTGTGGCAGCCATGATCGTTGCCTGGCCACTGGGTCGGCTTTGTGACCACTTCGATCGTCGTCGGGTCATGTTCTGGGTGGCGATGACGGCTGCTGGCTCTGCCGGGGTGGTGGCCTACTTCGGGGCGGCCAATTTCTGGCTGCTCACTTTTGCGGTTGGGCTGATGATCGGGCTGTCGGCTGCTCTCTACCCCATTGCCGTTGCCATCACGAACGACCGCATGGAAAGCAACCGGATCGTCGCTGCCAGCGCCACCCTATTGCTGAGTTATGGCGTGGGCAGCGTGATTGGCCCTGTAGTGATGGCAGAGCTGATCAACGTACTGGGGCCGGCTGGCCTGTTTATGGGCAATGCCGGGTTCCTGTTCTTGCTGTGTGTGATCACCAGCTATCGGATCAGTCATACCGAAGACGTGCCCGTGGAAGCGCAGGAGCACTATGTGCCGGCCATGCCGGAAACATCGCCGGTGCTCACCGAGATGGATCCGCGGAACACCGAATTTCACGAATCCCATGAGGTCGAGGAGCTTAAACTGCAGGAGCAACGGCAGGAGAGCCCGTAGCACGACAGGCTGGATTGTTCGTTGTTGAACTTGTCTTTATCGGAATGATTAGCATACTATTATTGGCCTTCCGATATGGTGAGTATGTGGGTGCTTTTAGGGCCCCATGCGGTGTTCGGCGGACCCCATGTCTGCCTTAATGATGGAGTTTACGCCATGAAAGACCAATTCCCCTTTGCCGTGGCCCGGGTAACCCGCCGCTGGCGCAAGATGCTCGATGAGCGCCTTAAGGACCTCGGCGTAACCCAGGCCCGATGGAGCACCATGGTGTACCTGTCCAAGGGCGGTGAAGGACTGACCCAGCGAGAGTTGGCGTCCCTGATGGCGATTGAAAATCCCACCCTCGTTCGGCTGCTGGACAGCCTGGAACAGCAGGATCTGATTGAGCGTCGCCCCTGCCCGAGCGATCGCCGTGCCCGTCGCCTTTATCTCACCAAGGCTGGTCGAGATTTTATGGATGAACTGTCCGAACGCGCTGAAAAGCTTCGGGAAGACATGCTGGAAGGCATCAGCGACGAGGACATCGAGTGCACTGTCAGGGTGTTTCACAAGATCCTGGAAAACGCTGAAAAGCAGAAATAAGCCTTGAGCGAGCAAACCGTTGATGGCCTCATAGCCCGCTACGGTTCCCGCTGGCGCTGGCTGGCGGTAGCGACAGTCATGTTGGGCACCATGGCTTCGGTGCTCAGCGCCACCGTGGTGAACGTGGCCCTGCACGACATCATGCTGGAGTTTGGTATCCGTCAGGGCCAGGTGCACTGGCTGGCTACCGGTTTCATTGCGGCCATGACCACCACCATGCTCGCCTCCGCCTGGTTGCTGGATCACCTGGGGATCCGGAAAACCCTCGCCAGCGCCATGTTCCTGTTTGCCGTCATTTCCGTGGCCGGCGGCTTCGCCGTGTCACCGGATCAGCTGATTGCTGCCCGTGTGGCGCAGGGCGCGATGGCCGGCCTGATGCAGCCCATGGGCATGTACCTGGTGTTCCGGATTTTTCCCCGGGATCAGCGGGGGCGCGCCATGGGCATTTATGGCATGGGGGTGATCCTTGCGCCGGCGCTTGGCCCGGTTCTGGGTGGTTTCCTCGTCGATCAGCTGAGCTGGCGCTTCGTGATGTTTGCACCTGCGCCAGTCACCCTGCTGGGTGTGTTCATGGCCTGGCGTTTTCTTCCGTTGCCCGAGGGGCGCCCCGAATCCTACCGGTTCGATCTGACTGGTCTTGCACTGCTGGGCACAACCCTCGGGGTGACTCTGGATACCCTCAACCGCTTGCAGGATCTGGCCGGCCAGGAGTGGAGAGTGGTGGCCGGGGCGCTGGTCTCCGCGACATTGCTGGTCTGCTTTGTGGCCCATGAGCGCCGCACGCCTCACCCCCTGGCTCGTCTGACCTTGCTGAAACAACCGGTATTCCTGTGTGCCAATCTTGGTGCGCTGGCGTTGGGGCTGGCCCTGTTCGGCTCTACCTATCTGATCCCCCTGTTTGTGCAGACGGCGCTGGGCTTCTCGGCCACGGAAGCCGGCTTGCTGATGCTGCCGGCCGGGGTGGTGCTTGGCATCACGTTTCCAATCGCTGGCCGACTGGCCGACAGGCAGAGCGCCCGTCGGCTGGTCATCATCGGTATCGGCCTGTTTGCCAGCTCGGCGGTTCTGTTTGCCTTGTCGGATCTGGAGCTGGCGTTCTTCTGGCTGGCCTTCTGGGCCGTTCTCGGGCGGGTCGGCATTGGTTTCATGTTGCCGGCACTGTCTACCGGAGCCCTGAATCCCCTGCCTCCTGAGCAACTGGGTGCCGGTTCCAGCACCATCAACTTTACCCGTCAGCTGGGCGGTGCCCTGGGGGTCAATATGGTGGCCCTCACCATTGAATTCGGGGAGCACAGCGGTGGTGTGCCGACGTTGACGGCGTTCCACTCGGCCTGGTGGTTGGTGGCCATCTTTGTCGCCCTGGCGGTGATTCCGGTGTGGAAAATGCGGGACTAGTTGCGTGCCGGTGACGCAGTGGTTAAAATTTGCCCTCCTTCAGGGGAGTAGCCTCCGCATAACGCTTCAGTACATGGCGGACGGCAGTCAACACACTTGGGGCTCAATCTCCATGGCTGTCGTGTCCCACCGACAATTCGGTGGAATTGGCAAGACCTGAGGCAGGACATCTCCGAGGGGCGGAAGATGTGCTGCCTCATGTCTGTTATCCGCCCCGGAGCACAATATGGAAGCCTTTCTCGCATCGACGGCTGCAGTAGCCATCGCCGAAATCGGTGACAAGACCCAGTTATTATCCCTGTTTCTCGTCGTACGTTATGGCAAGCGCCTGCCCATCATCCTTGGCATACTGCTGGCTACGGTTCTGAACCATGCGTTATCGGCATGGCTGGGCGCCTGGATTGCCGGATGGATTCCGGAGGCCTGGCTGCCCTGGATACTGGCGATCAGCTTCATTGCCATTGCGGGATGGTTGCTGATTCCCGACAAGGACGACAGCGACGATTCCCGGTTTCTCGGGCTCGGCGCCTTTGCTGCCACCACCGTCATGTTCTTCCTGGCGGAGATCGGCGACAAGACCCAGATCGCGACGGTCGTACTGGCGGCGCGTTTTACGGAAACCGTCTGGGTTATTATTGGAACCACCGTGGGTATGTTGGTAGCAAATATCCCGGTTATTATGGCGGGCCGCTGGCTGATGGAGCGACTGCCACTGACGACGGCACGTATCGGTGCGAGCCTGCTGTTTGTCGTCCTGGCGGTCGTCACGGTGGCCGCCACGGTAATGAACTCATGAGCCCGGAGACGGTCTCTGAAGACAGATAACCTGTTGAATGTGGAAAAGAATTGTATGTTGTTCAGAGTGTTGACCCTGACCGTGCTGGCCCTGGCAGCTCCTGCGGCCTATGCGACAGCCAGTGCGCCGTTGGCTGATAAGGCCGAGGGTGCCGGTGAGAGTGCGGATGACCGCGCCCCCAGGGTGCCGACGTTTGAGTTGAACGGTGACCTGGCGGGTCGGCTGGATGTATTCACAACCCGGTACGAAGACACCTTCGCTAACATCGGAATCCGCAACGCACTGGGTTACCTGGAACTGGTCAAGGCCAATCCGGACGTGGATCCCTGGTTGCCGGGTGAAGGTACCACCATCACTCTGCCACGTCAGTATGTGCTACCGGAAACCCGCCGTGAGGGCATTGTGATTAACCTGGCCGAATACCGGTTGTATTACTTCACCGACAATGGGGTCCAGGTGTATCCGGTTGGCGTGGGCACGGCAGAAAACCCCTCGCCGCTGACCAGCGCAGAGGTCACCATGCGCCTGGAATCTCCGGCCTGGTACCCCCCGGCCAGCATCCGGGCCGAGTACGAGCGCAGTGGTGAATACCTGCCCAAGATGATTCCACCGGGGCCGGATAATCCTCTGGGCACTCATGCGCTGCTACTCAGTGAAGAGGGTTACCTGATTCACGGCACCAATAAAAAGTTTGGAGTGGGAACCGCCGTCAGCCATGGCTGTTTCCGGATGTACAACGAGGACATTTCCCGTTTCGTTTATCAGGTAGACAAAGGCACCCCGGTGCAGGTCATCCACGACCCGGTAAAGATCGGTCTGTCTGGCGGCGAGGTGTGGTTGGAAGTGCACCGCCCGGAAGAAGAGTACCCGCAGCAGGAGCGGGATCGACTCTGGCGCCAGGTGTCTGAAGAAGTGGAAGCTTTCCGCCTCCGGCATCCGGGTGTGGAGGTCAAGCGTCGCGCCATCGAGCTGGCGGTGGAACAGGCGGATGGTATTCCGACCATGATTGGCGAGCAGGTGGCCACCGTGGCCGACGAGCGCAAGAAAAAGCCCCGGACCCCGGGCGATCCCCGGGAAACGCTATACTTCTGACGGGCAGGCCGGTGATCGGGGGACCTTATCTCAACAGGGAGGTGTGTATGAGTTCGACCATTCTGATTACCGGCGCAAGCTCTGGTCTGGGCGAGGGCATGGCCCGCGAATTCGCCGCCCGGGGCAACAATCTGGCCCTGTGTGCCCGCCGCACAGAGCGCCTGGACGCTCTGAAAACCGAGCTAGAGGCCTCCCACGCCAATATTACGGTGAGTGTTCGTGCACTGGATGTGGACAATCACTCACAAGTTTTCGACGTTTTTCGCGCGTTCCGGGACGACTTCGGCACCATCGACCGGATCATCGTCAATGCCGGTGTCGGCATGGGCCGGCCACTGGGGACAGGCCAGTTCGATGCCAATCGCCAGACGGCAGAAACCAACTTTGTCTCTGCCCTCGCGCAGATGGAAGCGGCCATGGAAATTTTCCGGGCCCAGAACCATGGCCACCTGGTGACCGTGTCCTCGGTGTCCGCAGTGCGCGGTATGCCCTCAAATATCACTACGTATGGTGCCACCAAGGCGGGCCTCGCGGCACTATCGGAAGGCTTGCGTGTCGAACTGACGAGGACGAAATCTCCGATCCGGGTGACTACACTGTATCCAGGCTATATCAATACCGCGATTAACGAGAAGGTGAAAAACAAGCCCTTCGCCGTGGATGTCCGGACCGGCTGCAAGGCGATGGTTAAGGCCATCGAGTCCGGCAAAAAGGAATGCTACGTACCGAGTTGGCCTTGGTCGCCCATTGGCTTCCTCCTGAAACGGCTGCCGGAACCGGTACTGGCAAAAATGTTCTGATCGTTCCCCAAGACGGGGAGGACGTATGCAGAGTCACCGACCCGCCAGGACCCTCCCTTACCCCATGCTTCGGCTGTGGGCGCTTATCTCTTTTTTCGCGTGCCTGATTGGTCTGGCCGCCCTCATACAGCCACTCTCGGCCGACTCCAAATCCACCAATACCGTGCTTGTCCTCTCCATCGAAGGCGCGATCGGCCCCGCCACCATGGATTACGTTACCCGTGGCATTCGACGAGCTGAGAGCGGTGAAGCCGACCTGGTGGTACTGGAAATGGATACGCCCGGTGGCCTGATGGATTCCATGCGCGACATCATCAAGGTGATTCTGGCCTCTGATGTGCCGGTGGTCAGCTATGTGTCTCCCGCCGGGGCCCGCGCGGCAAGTGCGGGCACTTACCTTATGTACGCCAGCCACATTGCTGCGATGGCGCCAGCCACCAACCTCGGTTCTGCAACCCCGGTACAGATGGGCGGACTGCCAGGGGGCGATCCTCAACCGTCTGAGCAGCCTGACACCAGCGATGAAGCCCAGGATGGAAGCAAGGATGAGGACGGCAAGCGCAGGGGCGGCACCGCCATGGAACGCAAGGTGCTGGAGGATGCCGTCAGTTACATTCGGGGGCTGGCAAATCGTCACGGCCGCAATGCCGATTGGGCTGAAGAAGCGGTCCGGGAAGGGGTAAACCTCAGTGCTGCCGCGGCGCTGGAGCGTAATGTGATTGATGTGGTGGCGGATAACCTCAGCGAACTTCTGGAACAGATTGATGGTCGCACGGTGCGTATGGCTACCGGTGAGCGCACACTGGACACCGCGAGCCTGTCGGTGGTGCGGGCACAGCCGGATTGGCGAACCCGCCTGTTGTCGGTGATCACCGATCCGAATGTCGCGTACTTCCTGATGATCATCGGTTTCTACGGCATCGTCTTTGAACTGGCCAATCCTGGGGCGGTGGTACCGGGTGTGATCGGTGCGATCTGCCTGATTCTGGCGCTCTTTGCGTTTCAGGTGTTGTCTGTCAATTACGCCGGACTGGCGCTGATCCTGCTGGGGCTGGCGTTTATGGTCGGGGAGGCGTTTGTCCCCAGCTTCGGGATTCTGGGAATCGGGGGCATAGTTGCCTTTGTCACCGGTTCGGTCATTTTGATGGATGGCTCGCATCGGGATATCTCATTGCCCACCATTGGTGGTACAGCGATTGTCGCCGCCGGATTTATGTTGTGGACGGTGACCAAGTTCATTCGCTTGCGCCGCCATCATCCGGTCAGTGGCGGCGAGCAACTTGCCCATGAGAGCGGTGTCGCGCTGGATGAATTTGTCCGCGAACACGAGTATTTCCGAGGGCACGTCCGATTAAGTGGTGAGCGTTGGAACGCAGTGAGCCAGGAGCCCGTGCAGTCGGGCGATAGCGTTCGGGTAACCGGGGTTGAGGGGCTGACGGTTTCGGTTGAGGTGAAGCACGACAACGCCTGATCCGTAAACGGTCGAATGAAACCAAGGAGGATCTATGATTGGTGAACTGATTCCATACATTGCGCCCGCGGTGGTGCTGCTGCTGATCCTCGCGTCGGCTATCAAGATCCTGCCGGAATACGAGCGTGGCGTGGTGTTCTTCCTCGGTCGCTTCCAGGGTGTGAAGGGGCCGGGCCTGATTATCGTGATCCCCGGGATTCAACAAATGGTGAGGGTCGATCTGCGGGTGATCGTTCTGGATGTGCCCAGTCAGGACGTGATTTCCAAGGATAACGTCACGGTGCGCGTAAACGCCGTACTGTATTTCCGGGTGGTGGACCCGGAACGGGCCATTATCCGGGTGGAGGACTATCATTCCGCGACCAGCCAGCTGGCGCAGACCACACTACGATCGGTTCTGGGTAAACATGATCTCGATGAAATGTTGTCCGAGAGAGACAAACTCAATTCCGATATTCAGGACATCATTGATGCACAGACGGAGGAGTGGGGTATCAAGGTGGCGAATGTGGAGATCAAACACGTTGACCTGAACGAATCAATGATCCGGGCGATTGCCCGTCAGGCCGAGGCAGAGCGGGAACGTCGGGCTAAGGTGATCCATGCGGAAGGCGAGCTTCAGGCCTCGAAGAAACTGGTAGAAGCCGCTCAGGTGATGTCTGCCAATCATGGGGCCATGCAGCTGCGTTACCTGCAAACCCTGGCGGATATGAGCAACACCAACGCCTCCACTATTGTCTTCCCGCTACCATTGGAGCTGGTAAAAGGCTTTCTGGAATCGAAGGATGGCAAGGGAACCGGGGATGCGGCTCCGGATGCGGAGGCTTAAAAAGCAGGCATAAAAAAGGCCGGTTAAACCGGCCTTTTAGACGTCGGCTCAGGCCGAGTCTTACTTCATGCTGGACTGCTCAAGCATGCGCTTGGCGCGCTCGTTTGCTTCGTTAGCAGCGCGCTCAGCTGCCTTGGCAGCAGCCAGTGCTTCTTCAGCAGTCTGCTGTGCAGTGCGAGCAGAGGAAGCAGCGCTGTTAGCGGTGCTCAGAGCATTTTCGGCAGTCTGCTCGGCAGAATTCGCGGTTGCAGTTGCTTCGTCAACGGCAGCCTGGTTGGAGGCGCAGCCTGCAGTCATAGCAGTGGCCAGAGCGAACCCGGCGATCGTCAGTTTACGCATTATGATTCCCCTTATTGGTCGAGTTATTTCCTATGCTCCGGAAATCAGTATAGATGACTTCCTGTCAATCGCGCCCAAAGGGCATTGACAACCGGATCGTTTCTCAGTGTAAAACACTCAGAGCCAAAATGTTAACAAAGGGTACGTAAATTTTTCGACCACGTGACAACAACTTAATGCTGCTGTCACGGAAAGTTCACGGAACAATTCGAATTGGGGTGCCGTCCGCGACCAGTTGCCAGATTTCATCCATTTCTTCGTTGGTCACGGCAATACAGCCATCGGTCCAGTCCAGTCCGCGGTAGGCAAATGCCATGTCGCCGACTTCGTTGGGTAGTCCGTGGATCATGATGCTGCCGCCGGGGTCCTGTCCCCAGGCCCTCGCCTGTTCCCTGTCCTGTTCGTTCGGGTAGGAGATGTGAATCGATTTGTAGAAATCACTGCTGGCGTTGCGCCAGTCCAGAACGTAATCACCCTCCGGGGTGCGTTCGTCACCCTCATAGAGCTTGTGGCCCTCGGGGTTATCGCCCAGGGATACGCGATAGCTCTTCACCACCCGCTCACCATCCATCAGGTAGAGCCGACGCTCACCTTTTCGCACCAGCACCTGACTGATGTCCAGCGACTCAGCCTGAGACGAGGCCGGCATTGGCATATGGGTGTCAGCCTTGGCCAACAGCTCAGTTGCCGACACCGCGGCTGGAGAAATCAGGGTGGCTGCCAGTAGACAGGCGCTTAAAAAAAATCGGGAAAACATGTTTAGTGAACTTACCAATGGTTAATCTTTGCACAGGCGCATTTATAACATAGGCCGCCAGGCCAATGTTGAGAGCTTTTGTTAACTTTTGGCGTGATCTTTTTTCTGATGTTTCGTGCCTGGCCCCTCCATCTTGAGGCCTACCTTGGTGACCCGATCGGATTCGGTTGCTCTCGCCACCAGCGTCACCGGCCCCAGCAAAACGGTATCGCCCACTACCGGGTGGCCTCTGGTGCGTTTGGCGAAGCACTCCGCCAGTGACAGCTCGGGTGGCAAGTCGTCGAATTCGATGCCGTAAACCTGCTCCACATCCCCCAGCAGCGCATCGCCATTGAGCACAAAGTCCCCGAAAAAGGCCCGTTCGGCCAGATATTCGGGCGCGTGCCGACCACTCAGGGCCTTGCCCAGTTCGGGCAGGACACCGGGGGTGGCAAACATGGCCAGCACATCACCGCTGACCACCTGCAGGTCCACGTTTGGCTGCAGGCAGACCTGATTCCGGAATACGCCAGCCACGGCGGTTTTTTCCGGAAGGTGAAGTTGGCCCAGTGGCCGGGGGGTCTCCCAGGGTTTGCCCCGTAAGGGGAACAGCATGAGCTCATGGCCACCGGCCGCCGGCACATCCAGTGGCAATCGCCGGTACGGGTCTTCGCCGGAGGGCACCTCCAGTTTAAGCTTTCTGGCCAGAGGTGCCATGGTGGTGCCCTGCACCACCAGCGAGACCAGGACGATAAAGAACGCGATGTGGAATATCAGTTGGGACTCCGGCAACCCGGCCATTACCGGGAACAGTGCCAGTACGATGGGAACCGCACCCCGCAGACCGACCCAGCCAATAAATCCCAGCTCCCGGCGGTTGAAGCCAAATGGCAGCAAAGTGAGTGTAACGGCCAGCGGACGAATAATCAGAATCAGTGCCAGGGCCATGATCAGGCCACCACCGGCCAGCGGCCACAACTCGGAGGGCGATACCAGCAGGCCCAGCATCAGGAACAGGCACAGTTGGGCCAGCCAGGCCAGGCCGTCGTGTACCTGAAGGATCATCGGCATCATCCGGACCTCGCGATTGCCGATCACCACACCGGCCAGATAAATCGCCAGGAAGCCACTGCCACCCAGGGCGTTGGTTCCGGCAAATACGGCAATGCCGGCGGCGGCGACCAGCAGTGGATACAGGGAGGGCGTCAGCCGGATCCGGTTGGTCAGTTCGGCGATCAGGCGTCCTCCCAGCACGCCCGCGATGCCCCCAATGCCCATCTGTTTGGCCAGCATCGTCGCCGCTTCACCGCCGGCGCTGGCGTCCTCGTTACCGATCAGGGTGACCAGTAGCAGCGTCAGAAAGATGGCCATGGGATCGTTACTGCCGGATTCGATCTCCAGTGTGGCACTGACCCGTTCGTTGAGGTGTAGGCCCCGGCCCTGCAACAGGGAGAAGACCGCGGCAGCGTCCGTAGAGGAAATGATGGCGCCGATCAGCAGTGATAGCAGCCAGGGCAGGTCAAACACCCAGTGGGCAACCACGGCAGCGCCCCCGGCGGTCAGGAATACCCCGAGTGTGGCCAGCATCAGGGCTGGTCGCAGTCCTACCCGGAAGGTCTCGGCACGGGTCCTCATGCCGCCATCCAGCAGTATGACCCCCAGCGCCAGGTTGGCCATCAGGAATGCCAGAGGAAAGTTGTCGAATTCAATGCCACCGGGGCCGTCCTGGCCCATCATCATGCCGACAACCAGGAATATCAGCAGCACCGGCATGCCAACCCGGCTGGACAGCGGGCTGAGCAGAATGCTGATCACCAGCATCAGGGCACCCATCAGGGTAAGGGTGGGGTCCATCACAACTCCAGACTCTGTGCTTGCCTAACCGTGTGCCAGCACTCTATATTTTTGCGCGGCCCATTGCATACGCGGGTGTAGTTCAATGGTAGAACGGCAGCTTCCCAAGCTGCATACGAGGGTTCGATTCCCTTCACCCGCTCCACTCTACACGACTCTTACCTGTCGATGAGCCAAAACACTACTATATATCAGAGTTCTATGATTTTTTGCTGGGCAGGCACTCTCCGGCTTCCGAGGAAACCGGAGAGGTTGATCGGCGAACTTGTGTTCTCTTACTCCTGGCCTAGTTGATTGTCTTCGAGACGGCCGGAGATGGCGGGCTGAGCAGTCCACCGGTGTCTTCCGTCTGCACGGTGAAATACCAGGTGCCCGTTGACAGACCTTCGATGGTTGCCGAGGTCTCATAGCCGGGGATAACCACCGACTGGTCCAGTGCTGTCTCGCTTGTCCCGTATTTGACCAGGTATGAGTTGATCTCGCTCAGGGCGAGAGAGGTGCCGTCGGAACGGGTGGAAGGTGCCGTCCAGCTGATGATGGCTGTTCCGGTGGTGGGTACCGGATCGGTTGTTGTGCCGCCATCGTCAACGACCGGAAAGCTTTGCGAGTCATTGATAGACGTGCCGGCCTCGTACTCCTCAAGATTGGTAAAGCCATCGTTGTCGAGATCCGTGCTGGCATCGGCGGAGTCGAGGGGATCCAGCCCGGAGGCATACTCGAAGCCATCGGGCATGCCATCGGCGTCGGAATCCGGATTGTTTTCCCGGGTTCCGATCAGGAATTCATCCGCTGCAGAGATCAGATCGCCATCCGGGTCATTATTGCTGTCGTTCGGATCACCGGGATTCAGGCCGTTGGCGATTTCCCAGTTGTCGTAGAGGCCATCACCGTCTTCGTCCAGGGGCGGATAAAGCTGATTGAACGCCAGGTTTTCGCTGCCATCCAGGTAACCGACGCGATAACCGAGGGAGTAGGCCTCCTGAGTGGTTTCCCCGTCGCCAAAGCCGGATTCGGACCAACTATACAGGTAATCGGTGCCGATCACCTGTTGGGCCAGGCCAGGTCCTTCCCAGGCAACGCTGAAATGGTCCGGTCCGCCGCCCTGTTTGAAGAGAACCTCAAAATAATAGGGCTGCCCTTCCGTCAGCCTCTGGATACCGGACGCCTGGGAGCTGTATTTGCTGTAGTCCCCTTGGGAGGTTTTACCGGGCACGGTTGCGATGATCCCGGCCTGCCCTGGTTGGTCCGACGGGCTCAGCAATAACTGTGCGGCGTCGTCAGCGCTGATGAAGAACCGATAGTCTCCGGTCGCTGGTGCCATAATAAAACCCCGCACCCAGGCCCCATAGTTGTTGCCACGATTGCTCATTTCGAGCGAGGTCAGGCTTTCCACCCGGTCCGGGTTATCGGGAAATGCCGGCGTTTCGGTCAGGTTGGAAATGTCAGAGCCGCTGATGTTGTCAAAGTAACGAAACTGGACAAAACCCGGGTCGCTGGTGGTGGGGACCGCAGCGGGCGGCGGGAGGTCCCCCGGGCCGGGAGTTTGTGTGGCACAACCTGCAAAGAATGAGGCGACGACAGCCAGAAGTATCGCGGTGCTGGCTTTAACCATGACAGCGTCCTCTGTGGGTGCTTTGAAGACAGGAACCTTACTCGTCACGGTTAAAGATGGCAGATAATGCCGATATGCACAGGGAGCGCCTAGTTCATGTGTTTATATACGAGTTCTTTTTATTCTTTTAGGTTGTCTGGTTTTGGCCAGGCTTGGAGCCTGGCCACCCTGACCCTAGTGCAGTTTCAGCCTCGGGTGCATGGCCCGGCTGATTTTATCCATCAGCCAGATGACGCCTGTCCGTACGAAGCCGTGTAGCGCCACCTGATGCATGCGGTAGAGCGACACGTAAAACAACCGTGCCACCTTGCCTTCTATATACATGCTCCGCCCCGACAGGTTGCCCATCAGGTTGCCCACAGTGGTATAGCGACTGAAATTGATCAGCGAGCCGTGATCGTTGTAGACAAACGGCACGGGCTCTTTTCCCTGCAGGCGGCGAGTCAGTGTCTTGAACAGGGTATCGGCCTGTTGATGGGCGGCCTGGGCCCGGGGCGGTACCGGACGGTCGGCGTCTGGCTGCGGGCAGGCCGCGCAATCGCCGAGGGCGAAAATATCGGTGTCCTGTGTGGTTTGCAGGGTCTGCTCGACCAACAGCTGGTTGCTCTTGTTGGTTTCCAACCCGTTGAGATTGGCCAGAAACGCGGGTGCCTTGATGCCCGCGGCCCAGATGGTCATTTCCGAAGCCAGTTCGGATCCATCCTGCATGATGATCCGGTTGGCCTTGACCTCGCTTACGGGCTGCCCGCTGTGTACCTGTACCTGCTGGCGCTCCAGTTCCCGGGTTGCCGCGGCAGACAATCTGGCCGGCAGCGCGGGCAGGATCCGGTCAGCGGCCTCGACGATGTTGATAGACACATCCGAGGGAGTCAGGTGGTTCATGCCGTAGACTGGCAGTTCCCGGGACGCCAGTCGAAGCTCCGCCGCCAGTTCCACACCGGTGGCACCGGCACCGATGATGCTGATATTCAGGGTATGGGGCCGATCGAGCTGCGCTTCGTGGTTTTTCCTGAGGAAGGCGTTGAGCATCAGGTTATGAAATCGCCGGGCCTGCTTCAGGCTGTCCAGGAACAGGCAATGGTCCTGCGCCCCCGGCGTACCGAAATCATTGGCAGTGCTGCCCACGGCAATCACCAGGGTGTCGTACTGGAGGTGTCGTTCCGGCACCACTTCCTCACCGTCCTGGTCATGGAAGGGGGCAATCACCACTTCCTTCTTTCGGCGATCCAGGCCACACATTCGGCCCAGCTGGAACTCGTAGTGGTGCTTGCGGGCGTGGGCCCGGTAGTTGATCTCGTTGGCGTTGGCGTCCAGGGAGCCGGAGGCGACTTCGTGCAGCAGGGGCTTCCAGACGTGGGTCAGGCCGGCGTCTACCAGCGTGATGCGCGCCTTGCGTTTCTTGCCCAGTTTGTTGCCCAGCCGGGTGACCAGTTCCAATCCGCCTGCGCCGCCACCCACCACCACGATGTGCTGAAGGTTATCCATAGTGTCCGATCCAGAAGTGAAAAGAGGCAAACGCTCTGGGACCAAAACGCTTGGCTGTTATCACTCGGCATTGTCGGGAAAGGGTGGGTGTGGGCTGAGGGGGCTATAGTAGCCTGCCGATGCAAGTGGGCACAATTGGCGACCGGTGCCGCTTCTGCCGGGCCGGGTTCAGTGCCGGGCCCGGTAGGCGTCCAGTATGGCTGACACGTCGCTGGCCAGTTCTGTCAGTTCTTCCGGACTCAGGCCTCGTTCGGCCATGGAACGGAGGCCCACGATCTGAGCCTGGATCAGGCGGGCCAGGCGCTCGCAATCGGTATGGTCGGCCAGCTCGCCCGCCATTTTGGCCTGTTCCAGCGCTTCAGCCAGTGCCTTGCGGACGTCCGCCAGAATCTGCTCGGCCTGCCCGGCCAGTTCCGGGTGGGTCCGGCTCGATTCCAGCAGGGTCTTGATGATCATGCAGGCCCGTGCCGGTTTGTCGGCGGACGCTGATGCGGTGCCTGCCATTGCACGCAGATAGGTCTGCAGGCCATCGACGATGGACTCCGAGCTCTCCAGATACCCCATCAGCTCTAGCCGACCCTGATCCGCGTAGGTGGCCAGGGCCTCGGCAAACAATCCGTCCTTGCTGCCAAAGGCGGCGTAAATGCTGCCGGGACGGAGATCCAGGGCCTGCTCGATCTGTTTCATGGAGCTGCCGTGGTAACCGCGATCCCAGAACAGCGAGATGGCTTTATTCAGCAATGTTGGTCTGTCGTACCGGGCTTGTCGGGCCATATCCGTGATCATCAGATTATTTGTTGAATGCTCACTCAATTATAACTTGAATGATCGCTCAAAAATAGTTAGGGTTCGCGTTGTTGAGCGATCATTCAAGAAAGGAGAGCGACATGACAGACTTTACCCTGCACGATATCGATTCCGCGCCAGAGCAATCCAAACCGCTGCTGGATAAATCTCAGAAGGCGTTCGGGATGATTCCCAATCTGCACGCGGTTATGGCTGAGGCCCCGGGTCTTCTCGATGGCTATCAGAAACTGCATGAACTGGTTCTGGGCAGCAGCTTTGACAACGACGAGACCACCGTCGTGTGGCAGACCATCAACGTGGAGCATGCCTGCCATTACTGTGTCCCCGCGCATACCGGCATTGCCAAGAGCATGAAGGTCTCGGACGAGATCACAAACGCCCTGCGGGACGAAACACCACTGCCCAGCGACAAGCTGGAAGCCCTGCGCACCTTCACCCTGGCGGTCGTTCGAAAGCGTGGTGAAGTCAACGGCGAAGATCTGGACGCTTTCTACGGTGCCGGTTACAGCCAGCGGCAGGTGCTGGAAATCATTCTGGTGCTGTCCCAGAAGGTGATGAGCAACTACGTCAATCACATCGCCGAGACACCGGTGGATGAGCCGTTCAAGCCCTTCGCATGGCAGAAAGCGAAGTAATAGCCCGGCAATCGGGTGCTTAAACCGGCGCCTCGGTCGGGGCGCCGCCTTCCAGGCCGGGCGGCTTTCGCCCGGTCAATCCATCTCCCTCCCCCTGCACTGACAGAACTCGTTGAACGACCGGACCATCTATCCGGATCAGGAACCGGTTGGCGGTTGGGCCGGGATTCCCGTGCCATACTGCTTTGAGGTCAGATGGGTGTATCGAATGTGAGGAGGCGGTGATGAATGACTTTACACTGCACGATCTGAATTCCGCGCCGGAAGAATCCAAACCCCTGCTGGAACAATCCTGCCGGGTGTTCGGCATGATTCCGGGCCTGCACGCGGTGATGGCCGAGGCGCCGGGTGTACTGAACGCCTACCAGACTCTGCATGAGCTGGTGATGGTCAGCAGTTTCGATAACGACGAGCGCACCGTGGTCTGGCAATCCATCAATGTGGAACACGCCTGTCATTATTGTGTGCCGGCCCATACGGGTATCGCCAGGAGTATGCAGGTGTCCGAGGGGCTGATTGAAGCGCTGCGCAACGAGAGCCCGTTGCCCACCCCGAAACTGGAAACGTTGCGAGCCTTTACCCTGGCGGTGGTGCGCAAGCGTGGGAAAGTCAGCCGTGAGGATCTGGATGCCTTTTACAAGGCCGGCTACGGCAACCGGCAGGTGATGGAAGTAATCCTTATCTTGTCTCAGAAAGTGATGAGTAACTACATCAATCACATCGCCGAGACCCCCATCGACGAGCCTTTCCGACCCTTTGAATGGAAGAAGGAATGATTGGTATGGAAGGAAACATCCGTTCAGGAGGGACCACCAGACTATGAAAATCGCGGTGTACTGCGGCTCCCGCACGGGCAATCACGCCCGGTTTGCCGAAAAGGCCGCCGAGTTGGGCGCCTTCTTTGGGCACAATGGTATTGATCTGGTCTTCGGTGGCGGTCACGTAGGGCTGATGGGCATTGTCGCTGACTCGGTGCTGGCCAATGGCGGCAAGGTTTACGGGGTTATTCCCGAACACCTCCGGAACCAGGAACTTGCGCACAGCAGTCTTACCGAACTGTTTGTTGTCCGGGACATGCATGAGCGCAAGGCCAAGATGGCGGAACTGGCCGATGGCTTTGTTGCCCTGCCCGGGGGCATCGGCACGCTGGAAGAAATCTTCGAAGCCTGGACCTGGGGCCAGCTTGGCCTGCACAAGAAACCCTGCGCCTTCTACAACGTGGACGGCTTTTACGATCATCTGCTGGACATGGCGGGCACCATGGCCGCAGCCGGTTTTTTAAGGCAGGAATACATCGACATGCTGGTGCTCACGGACACACCGGAGCAGTTGCTGATGGCTTTCCGCAACTACACGGCACCCCACGACAAATGGGGCTGATCTGACCATCACGCCCAGAGGAGGGGCCTTGTTGCGTGCTGGAGCTGGTTGAAGGCGTCGGAGAATTTGTCTGGGGTCCCTTGACCATTCTGTTGCTGGTGGGAACCGGCCTCTACCTCACCGTTCGCCTTCGCTTTATTCAGCTTTTTCGCCTCTGGCTGTCCCTGCGCATTGTCAGTGGCCGGGATGCCGAAACCTCCCGGGCGGGTGAACTCAGCCACTTCAGTGCATTGACCGTCGCCCTCTCCGCCGCCATTGGCAATGGCAACATTGCCGGTGTCGCCACCGCCATCGCCCTGGGCGGCCCCGGTGCCATTTTCTGGATGTGGGTGACCGCAGTCGTCGGCATGGCAACGGTGTTCGCCAGCACCACCCTGGCGCTGGTCTATCGCACCTATGACCCGAAAACGGGCTATGCCGGCGGCCCCATGTACTACATCGAGCGTGGCCTTGGCCCGCGCTGGAAGCCAATGGCCCGGTTTTTTGCCTTCTGCGCAATACTGGCGGCCTTTGGCACCGGCAACATGGTGGAGGCCAACTCGGTGGCCGATACCCTGGAGTTCTCGCTTCGAGACGTTTTGGCGTATGCACCGGACGAGGCCAACGTCCTAGGTGTCAAGCTGGGCATCGGCGTGGTGTACGCCGTCCTGATCTGGCTGGTGATCGTCGGCGGTATTCGCCGCATTGGCAAGGTGGTGTCCCGACTGGTGCCTCTGATGTTCGTGGTCTACGTGGGCAGTGCCCTGGTGGTGTTGGGCATTCATGTGGATCGCATTCCCGGTGCCCTGGCCTTGATACTCGGTGACGCCTTCACCGGAACGGCGGCCACTGGCGGCTTCGCTGGCGCGGCAGTGATGACCACGATCCAGTTCGGGGTGGCAAGGGGGGTGTTCAGTAACGAGGCGGGACTGGGCACCACCCCCATGGCCATGGCCGCGACCCGTTCCGATGAACCGGTGCGGGCCGGGCTGGTAGCCATGAACGGGCCGCTGTTCGACACGCTGGTAGTGTGCACGATTACTGCCCTGGTGATTATTACCACGGGCGTATGGACCACTGGCGTCAGTGGCTCCGAACTCACTACCATGGCGTTCAATGCAGCGGTACCGGATCTGGGCAAGCTCGCCGTCACGCTCTCGTTGCTGTTCTTCTCGTTTTCCAGTGTGGTGGGCTGGAGCGTCTACGGCGAACGGGGTACCGGATACCTGTTCGGGTCGGAACGAATTACCCTTTACCGAAACCTGTTCTGCTGTCTGCTGCCGGTCGGGGCTGTGATGGATCTGGAGTTGATCTGGGGCCTGTGCGACATTGCAAACGGCCTGATGGCGATTCCCAACCTGATTGCCATCGTTCTGTTGTCGCCCCTTGTGGTCCGGCTCACTCGGGAGTATTTCAGAACCCGCAGCCTCTCCGTGTCGCAGGATTGAAGGTTTCCGGATTATTCCCCGGCTTCCCGGGCCTGCTTGAGCTTTTCCAGTTTCTCGTGCAGCAACTGCTCCAGTTTGATCAGCTGCTCACGGTTTTTCTCGTTGGGTTTGTTGGTGTACAGGTCCACGTAGGTCTGGGTCACCGAACTCAGAATGGGATGCAGTTTTTTATAGTCTTCGTCGGCCATGGCTGGATCCTCCCCGGGGGCTTCAATCTGTTCAACTATGGCTCATTCGCCGGCATGATCAAGTTGGTCCGCCCAGGCGGGAGAAGGTTCCGGCTCATTGGCGTGTGCATCCCGGCGGCTCTCCGGTGACCAAACGGTGTATGCTTTTGGCAGAGTGGGTTCCGAGCCCGCTGACGATCTCGCGCAGAACAGCAACAAAAGTGACAAGGGATTGAACCAAGAATGTCCACAACAACCCCATCCCCCTCTTCCCCCATGGCTCTGGAGAACATCCGGGTTCTGGAGCTGGGTCAGCTGATTGCCGGCCCCTATTGTGGCCAGATCCTGGCCGATTTCGGTGCCGAGGTGATCAAGATTGAACCGCCCGGCAAGGGCGATGCCATGCGCCAGTGGGGGACCGAAGATCAACACGGCGACCCGATCTGGTGGAACGTGATTGGTCGCAACAAGAAGTCCGTGACCCTGGATCTGCGCCAGCCGGAGGGCCAGGAACTCCTGAAGGAGCTGGTGGCCAAAGCGGACGTGCTGATCGAGAACTTCCGACCCGGCACCATGGAAAAATGGGGCCTGGGTTATGACGTGCTGTCCGCCTTGAACCGTAGACTGGTGATGGTCCGGGTCACCGGTTTTGGGCAGGACGGACCCTATGCCAGGCGGGCAGGCTTTGCCGCCGTCTGCGAGGCCATGGGCGGGTTGCGCTACATCAGCGGTTACCCGGACCGGCCCCCGGTGCGGGTGGGTATTTCTCTTGGCGACTCGCTGGCGGGACTGCACGGAGCCCTCGGCGCGCTGGTGGCGCTGCAAAACCGGGAACGGACCGGCAAAGGGCAGATGGTCGACAGCGCCATCTACGAATCGGTACTGGCGATGATGGAGAGCTTGATCCCGGACTACGCCCGGGCGGGCAAGGTGCGGGAGCGGAGTGGCAGCTTCCTGCCAGGTCTGGCACCGTCCAACGCCTATCCGACCCGTGACGGCCGTGATGTGGTCATTGGCGCCAATCAGGACACGGTGTTTGCCCGCCTGTGCAACGCCATGGGGCAGCCGACGCTGGCAGACCATCCGGATTACGCTACTCATCGGGCGCGGGGCGAGAACCAGCTGGCCATTGATGATCTGGTGGCGGCCTGGACCCGTCAGCATGACGCCCAGCAGATTGTCGATGTACTGGCAGAGGCCGGCGTTCCGGCCGGTCTGGTCTACCGTGCACCGGAAATGCTGGACGACCCCCATTTCCGGGCGCGCGACAGCATCGTTGAAGTCCCCGACCGTCATGGCGACCCACTGCCCATGCAACAGGTGTTTCCCCGCCTGTCCGATACCCCGGGGCGGGTTCGGCACGTGGGTGTCGCACTTGGCGCCCATACCGACGAGGTTCTCAGTTCTATTCTGGGGCTGGACGAGGCACGTCGGGAAGAACTCAGGGACAAGCGGGTGATCTGACGCGGGTGGTTGTGGTCTGTCATTCGGATCTTCCGGGCTCTGCTAATCTGGACAACAGGCGGACGCCATTGATACAACCGGGTGTGGTCAATTCCGGTGTGGCCTTCGGGGCCGGCCGACTGGCGTCTGACAATCAACAGGAGGGATGGTTGTGAAACTAGAAGTCCGAGGTATTGAGGATGGGCAGCCGATTCCGGAGCGATTTGCGTTCGGAGTCTACAGTTCGACCGATCACATGAGCTTTGGCCCGAACAAGAATCCGGAACTGGTGTGGGACCAGGTTCCCGACGGCACCAGGAGCTTTGCGGTGATCATGTTCGATCCGGATGTGCCCAGTGTTGCCGACGATGTGAACAAGGAAGGCCGGACGGTCGCCGCGGATTTACCCCGGGTGGACTTCTTCCACTGGCTGCTGGTGGATATTCCGGCAGATACCCGCCGTATCCCCGAAGGCGAGGACAGCGATGGCGTCGCCCCGAAAGGAAAAGCGGGTGGCCCCGGTCCGATCGGCGTCCGTGGGGTGAACAACTACACCCAGTTTCTCGCCGGCAACCCGGACATGGGTGGTACCTATTGCGGATACGACGGCCCCTGCCCACCGTGGAATGATGAAATCATTCACCATTATCACTTCGAGATTTTTGCCCTGGATGTGGACAGCCTGGGCCTTGAAGGTGAATTCGATGGCAATGCGGTGCGCGAGGCCATGAAAGGGCACGTGCTCGACAGTGCGCGAGTCACCGGTACCTACACCCTGAACCCGGATCTTCGCTGACTCCGAACGAGCTTGGGATTCTTTGCTGTGACCGGTCTCCGGGCACAGCGATAAATTGCCCTGGTTGATCTTGTATACAGCTGGAAAACTTGCCGCTAAGGGACCACGATTAGGGAAAGCGCTTAATCACGGCAGGACAGGCCATGGCTACCCCGACAGAATACCCGCTGCCCACGGAGGGAGCCGAGGGCGAGTGGAATGAGGATTCCATCCGGCAGGAGGTGAATGCACTGCGGCACAAGCCCGGCGCACTCCTGCCGATCCTGCACGCAATCCAGGACCGCATCGGCTACATTCCCGAGGGAGCGGTTGCCGTCATCGCCGAGGCCCTCCAGCAGACCCGCGCCGAAATCCACGGCGTCATCAGTTTTTATCATCATTTCCGAACCCGGCCTGCCGGGACCCATGTGTTGCAAATCTGCCGGGCCGAGGCCTGCCAGTCGATGGGCTGCCGGGCGCTGGAATCGCACATACAGCAGCGCCTCGGGATCGGCTTTCACCAGACCACCCACGATCGTGAATTCACCCTGGAGCCCGTCTATTGCCTGGGCAACTGCGCGTGTGCGCCCTCCATCCGCCTGGACGACCGGATTCTCGGCCGGATGACGCCGGAGAAATTTGACCTGCTGGCGGAACAACTCACCACCTCGACACTCGAAGTGCAATAAACAGGGGAAACGCATGGCAATTCGAATCTATGTGCCTTGTGACACCACGGCGTTGTCACTGGGGGCGGATGAGGTAGCGAGACAGATCCAGCAGGCGGCCGATGATCGGGGACAGTCCATTACCCTCGTACGCAATGGTTCCCGTGGCCTGTGCTGGCTGGAGCCCCTGGTGGAGGTGGATACCGGTCAGGGCCGGATCGCCTATGGCCCTGTGGAGCCCGACGACGTGTCTGCATTGATTGAGGCTGGGCTGCTCGAAGCCCGCCGGGACCACGAATCCTGCCTCGGCAACATTGAAGATCACCCCTACCTCAAGCGGCAGCAGCGTCTGACCTTTGCTCGCATCGGCCTGACCGATCCGCTTTCCATCGACGACTATCGCGATCACGGTGGCTTTCAGGGCCTCGCCCGGGCGGTAGAACTGTCGGGCCAGGCCATTGTCGATCAGGTCAAGGAATCTGGATTGCGAGGCCGGGGCGGCGCGGCTTTTCCAACCAGCATCAAGTGGCAAACGGTGCTGGACCAGCCGGATGACCAGCAGAAATACATTGTGTGTAACGCCGATGAAGGCGATTCCGGCAGTTTCGCCGACCGGCTGGTGATGGAGTGTGATCCCTACCTGCTGATCGAGGGCATGGTGATTGCCGGTCTGGCGGTGGGCGCGGACCAGGGGTTCATCTACCTCCGGGAGGAATACCCGGTGGCCCACCGCATCCTCGACGAGGCCATCGCCCGGGCAGAGGCCGAGGGCTACCTGGGGGCAGACGTCCGCGGCACGGGGCAGAGTTTTTATCTGGAAGTCCGGCTGGCGGCCGGGGCCTACATTTGCGGTGAGGAGACGTCCCTGCTGGAGAGTCTGGAAGGCAAGCGCGGGCTGGTGCGCGCCAAGCCTCCACTGCCGGCCATTCACGGATTGTTCGGTCAGCCCACGATCGTTAACAACGTGCTGTCCCTGGCGACCGTACC
This sequence comes from Marinobacter sp. F4216, assembly GCF_019931195.1. Classification (GTDB taxonomy): domain Bacteria; phylum Pseudomonadota; class Gammaproteobacteria; order Pseudomonadales; family Oleiphilaceae; genus Marinobacter; species Marinobacter suaedae. The sequence goes on from NZ_JAIOUO010000006.1 coordinate 178,743, forward strand.
GTTCATTCTGGCCCAGGGTGCATCGGCCTATGCCGACGTGGGTATGGGAAGGTCCCGGGGCACACTGCCGATCCAACTGGCGGGCAACATTCGCCAGGGCGGTCTCATTGAGCTGGGGTTCGGTGTGACGCTGCGAGAGATCCTGGAGGATTTCGGGAGCGGAACCCTGTCGGGCCGGCCCATGAAGGCGGTACAGGTGGGTGGGCCGCTGATGGCTTACCTGCCGGAAAGCCAGTGGGATACCCCCATGGATTACGAGGCCTTCGCCGGGCTCGGCGCCGGCATTGGCCACGGAGGGGTCGTGGTCTTCGACGACACCGTCGACATGGGCGCGCAGGCCCGCTTCGCCATGGAATTCTGCGCTGTGGAATCCTGCGGCAAGTGTACGCCCTGCCGCATTGGTTCGGTGCGCGGAGTGGAAGTGATTGACCGCATCCGGGCCGGCGAGCGCCCGGAAGAGAATCTCGCATTACTGGAAGATCTGTGTGAAACCATGGTGGATGGTTCGCTCTGTGCCATGGGCGGGATGACCCCGTTCCCGGTCCAAAGTGTCATGAAACATTTTCCGGACGACCTGACAGGCTGACCGGAGGGAGGCAAGGCATGCTGCAATACTACGAGCCCGATCAACGGCATCTGGATCCGGATCTGGACTACGGCACCCCGCCCAGCACATCGGAGACACTGGTTGAGCTGACCATCGACGGCAAGGCGATCCGGGTGCCCGAGGGCACCTCCGTGCTCCGGGCGGCGGCCATGGTAGGCATCAACATCCCCAAGCTGTGTGCGTCGGACAACCTCGAAGCCTTTGGTTCCTGCCGGTTATGCGCGGTTCAGGTGGAAGGGCGGCGTGGCTACCCGGCGGCCTGCACCACACCGGTGGCTGACGGTATGGCGGTGACCACCCAGAACGATCGGCTGGCCCGGCTGCGCCGGAACGTCATGGAACTGTATATTTCCGACCATCCGCTGGACTGCCTCACCTGTCCAGCCAACGGCAACTGCGAATTGCAGGACATGGCCGGTGTCGTGGGACTGCGGGAGGTGCGCTATGGCTTCAGCGGTGAGAACCATCTGGATGCGGAAACCGACGCCTCCAATCCCTATTTCAGTTTTGATCCCAGCAAGTGCATTGTCTGTTCCCGCTGCGTGCGGGCCTGTGAAGAGGTGCAGGGTACTTTTGCCCTGACCATCGACGGCCGTGGCTTCGAGTCCAAGGTGTCGGCGGGCCAGAACGAGCCATTCATGGATTCCGAGTGCGTCTCCTGTGGCGCCTGTGTGCAGGCGTGCCCCACCTCCACGTTGATGGAAAAGAGTGTGATCGAGTCCGGTCAGCCGGAGCACAGCGTGGTGACCACCTGCGCCTACTGCGGCGTGGGCTGCTCTTTCAAGGCCGAGATGCAGGGCGACAAGCTGGTGCGCATGGTGCCCTACAAGGGCGGCGATGCCAATCACGGCCACGCCTGCGTGAAAGGCCGCTTCGCCTTTGGCTACGCCACCCACAAGGATCGCATTCGCGAGCCGATGATCCGGGATGCCATCAACGACCCATGGCGGACTGTATCCTGGGACGAAGCCATTGAATTCGCCGCCCGCCGGCTGCGGGCCACCCAGGATAAGTATGGCCGGGAGAGTATCGGAGGTATTACCTCCTCCCGCTGCACCAACGAGGAAACTTATCTGGTGCAGAAACTGATCCGGGCCGCGTTCGGCAACAACAACACCGATACCTGCGCCCGGGTTTGCCATTCCCCCACCGGCTACGGCCTGAAAACCACCATTGGCGAGTCCGCCGGCACCCAGACCTTCGATTCGGTGATGAAGTCGGACGCCATGATTGTTGTCGGCGCCAATCCCACCGACGCCCACCCGGTGTTTGCTTCCCAGATGCGCCGACGTCTGCGCCAGGGCGCCAAACTGATCGTGATCGATCCTCGCCGGATTGACCTGCTCCATACCCCCCATGGTGGTGAGGCTATCCACCTGCCCCTGCGCCCGGGCACCAATGTGGCAATGATCAACGCCCTGGGTCATGTGGTGGTCTCCGAAGGTCTGGAAGATCATGACTTTATCGACAATCGCTGTGACCCCGAGGCCTATCGGGAATGGCGCGAGTTCATTGCCGAGGAGCGGAATTCGCCGGAGGCCATGGAGGTCGTAACCGGAGTACCTGCTGCTCTGGTGCGTCAGGCCGCCAGGCTGTTTGCCGAAGCGGGCAACGGCGCCATCTATTATGGCCTGGGGGTGACTGAGCACAGCCAGGGCTCCACCATGGTCATGGGCATTGCCAATCTGGCCATGGCCACGGGCAACCTGGGCAGAGAGGGCGTTGGTGTGAATCCGCTTCGGGGTCAGAACAACGTACAGGGCTCCTGCGACATGGGCTCCTTCCCCCACGAATTCCCGGGTTACCAGCATGTCGGCGACGCTGCGGTTCGCCAGCACTTTGAGGCCGAGTGGGGCGTGACCCTGGATGACGAGCCGGGGCTGCGCATTCCCAACATGTTTGATGCTGCGGTGGCGGGCCATTTCAAAGGGCTGTATGTGCAGGGCGAGGACGTGGCCCAGTCCGACCCGAATATCCAGCATGTGGAGGCGGCGCTGACCTCGCTCGATTGCCTGATCGTGCAGGACATCTTCCTGAACGAAACCGCCAAGTACGCCCATGTGTTACTGCCCGGTTCCACCTTCCTGGAGAAAAACGGCACCTTCACCAACGCCGAGCGGCGGATCAACCGGGTACGCCGGGTCATGCCCCCGATTGCCGGGTTGGAGGACTGGGAAGTCACCATGGCGCTGTCCAATGCCATGGGTTACCCCATGAACTACAGTCATCCATCTGACATCATGGATGAAATCGCCCGTCTGACCCCCAGCTTTGCCGGCGTCAGCTACGACAAGCTGGATCGTCTTGGCAGTATCCAGTGGCCCTGCAACGACGCCCATCCGGAAGGCACGCCCACCATGCACGTGCAGGACTTCCCCATTGGCAAGGGGCATTTCGCGGTGACCGAATACGTGGCCAGCAACGAGAAAACCACCCGCAAGTACCCGCTGGTGCTGACCACAGGGCGGATCCTGACCCAGTACAACGTGGGTGCCCAGACCCGTCGAACCAACAACAGCAAGTGGCATCCGGAGGATGTTTTGGAAATTCATCCCAGTGATGCGGAACTGCGGGGCGTCCGTGAGGGTGACTGGGTGGGTATCACCAGCCGTGTCGGCCAGACGGTGGTCAGGGCCCGCATCAGTGAGCGGATGCTGCCCGGGGTGGTGTACACCACCTTCCACCACCCGGAAACCGGGGCCAATGTCATCACCACTGAAAACTCTGACTGGGCCACCAACTGCCCGGAATACAAGGTTACGGCGGTGCAGGTGGAGAAGGTTTCCCAGCCCTCTGCCTGGCAGCGGCACTTCGAGCAGTTCGATGAACGTCAGCACCAGTTGCTGAAGACAGCCAGCCCCGATCCGGAGGCAACCGATGCCCCAGCGCTCAAGTAATTTGGGTGGCCAGCCTCCGGGCGCGGCCGACAGCTCTCTGCCACTTCCGGTTCGGGAGCTGGTGGTTGAGGTGCAAGGTGGCGTCGTCGGCACGCCCGGGTTGGACAGTGTCGCTGAGGAAATCCCGGTGGCTCTGGTCTACAACGGCGTGTCCTATGCAGTGATGATGGCATCGCCTACCAATCTTGAGGATTTTGCGCTGGGATTCAGCATGACCGAAGGCATCCTGAATGGTGCTGACCAGCTGTTCGACCTCGAGGTGGTAGCCAGTGAGCTGGGGCTCAGTGTGGAAATGCACATTGCCGGGGAGTGCCTGGCTCGTTTGAAGGCGCGGCGTCGAAACTTTGCCGGACGCACGGGGTGTGGCCTGTGCGGTGTGGAATCGCTGGAGCAGGCAATTCCAGCGGTCGCCCGGGTGACGCCTGCCCCGGTACCCGGAGATGGGGCGGTACAGCGTGGCCTGGCCCACCTGCGCGAGCATCAGCAGCTTCAGGAGCAGACCGGTGCCACCCATGCGGCCGCCTGGTGCGATAGTCGGGGCCACATTGTGTGTGCCCGGGAGGATGTGGGCCGTCACAACGCACTGGACAAGTTAATCGGTGCGCAGCTTCAAAGCTTTGGCGACGACGCGTTTCGGGATGGCTTTGTGCTGGTTTCCAGTCGCGCCAGCTACGAAATGGTGCAGAAGTGCGCCAGTGTCGGAATTGCCTGTCTGGTGGCCTTGTCTGCGCCCACGGCCCTCGCGATCAGGCTGGCCCGGCAGGCAGGTATGACGCTGATCGCGTTTGCCCGGCCCGGACGCCACGTTATCTACCATCGCAGTGAACCGCAGACGGAAGAGGCTAACCATGACTGACCAGGAGCTGGCCCACCTGATCCAGATGATCAACCAGATCAGCGACAACAACATTTATCACGGAGACGAGGCCCGCGCGGCAGAGGCTGTGGCTACCCATCTGCGCAAATTCTGGGCGCGCAGTATGAAGCAAAGAATCACGGAGTACGCCCGTGCTGATGGGGCGCAGCTGTCTGACGTGTCGAAACTGGCGATTGCCCGCCTGAGCGAACTTCAGCCATCGTAAACAGGCGCCTCCGTCACGCGTTGCGGGATGCGCCCCACAGCTGGCAATGAAACGGAGGTGGAACATGAACAAGGTATGTGTGGTGGTGGGTGTAGGCCCCGGGAATGGCGAAGCCCTGGTTCGGCGATTCTGCGCTGAAGACTATCAGGTGGCGATGCTGGCCCGGAGCGAAGAGTACCTCACCCGATTGGCCGATGAGCTGCCCAATGCCCATGCGCTGGTTTACGATGCCACCGATCTGGATGCTGTACCCGCGGTCTTCGAGAGTATCCGGCAGCAGCTGGGTGAGGTGTCAGTGCTGCTCTATAACGCAGGTGGCGGTATCTTCAAAAGTGCCGAAGAAGCCAGCCTGGAAGAATTTGAGGCGAGCTGGCGCATCAACGTGGCGGGGCTGGTGGCCGCCACCCAGGCGCTGTTACCCCAGCTACGCCAACAGGAACACGCGAGTATCGTGGTCACCAGTGCCTCCGCTGCGTTGCGTGGCCGGGCCAACACCGCACCCTTTGCGTCGGCCAAGGCGGCCCAGCGGAGTCTGGCCCAGTCGCTGGCCCGGCAGCTGGGGCCCGAGGGAATTCATGTGGCCAACGTGATCCTCGACGGCGTGGTGGACCTGCCGCGCACCCGTCGGGCCCTGCCAGACAAACCCGATGAGTTCTTTATCCAGCCATCTGCCGTAGCCGATGCAGTGTGGATGCTGACACAACAAGCACCGTCGGCCTGGACGTTCGAGCTGGATCTCAGGCCCTTCGGGGAGTCCTGGTAGGCTTCTTGCCCCTCACACCTGATGAGTAGCGAGGATTTTTTGCAGGAAATCCCGGGTGCGTGGGTCCTGGGGGTGGTAGAAGATGTCGCTTGGCGGCCCCTGTTCCACAATCCGGCCCCCCTCAATAAACACCACCCGATCCGCGACGTCCCGGGCAAAGGCCATTTCATGAGTCACCAGAATCATGGTCTGGTGTTCGGCGGCCAGCTGCTTCATCAGGCCCAGCACTTCGTCCACCCATTCCGGGTCCAGTGACGAGGTGGGCTCGTCAAACAGAATCACTTCCGCGCCGGTGGCCATGGCCCGGCCAATGCCCACGCGCTGCTGCTGGCCGCCGGACAGCGATGCCGGGTAGGCATCGGCCTTGTCGGCCAGGCCAATCCGTTCAAGGATTTCCCGCGCCCGTGCGTGGGCTTTGGCCTTCGGCCAGCGGTCCACCACGATCAGCCGTTCGGCGATGTTCTCCAGCGCGGTCTTGTTGGCGAACAGGGCGTAGTTCTGGAACACGAAGGCGGTATGTCGGCGCAGTTGCAGGACGTCCTGCTTGCTGGCCCTCTCCACATCAACCGTCAGGTCGCCCACCGTCAGCTCGCCGGCGGTGGGTTGTTCGAGAAAGTTCACACATCGCAGCAAGGTGGATTTACCCGTCCCTGACGGGCCGATAATGACCACGATTTCGCCTTTCTCCACGGTCAGGTCAATACCGTCGAGTACCACGGTTTCACCGTACTGTTTGCGCAGGCCGGTCAGTTTGATCATCGGCTATAGGCCTTGTTCAGGCGGGTTTCCAGATTGCCTTGCAGCCACGACAGAATCTCCACCACGATCCAGTACATGACAGCCGCGACAATGAAGGCTTCAAAATACAGGAAGCTGCCGGAGGCTTCTTTCTGAGTGGCGCCCATCAGTTCGGTCACACCCAGGGTAAAAGCGAGGGAGGTGGCCTTGATCATGTCGATGAAGTAGTTCATCAGGGTGGGCAGGGCCACGCGGGTGGCCTGGGGCAGAATAATCCGGCGCATCAGCTGGCCGTTGGTCATGCCGATGGACAGCGCCGCTTCGGTCTGGCTGCGGTCAACGCCGACAATGGCGGCCCGAATGGACTCGGCCATGTAGGCGGCGAAGTGCATGGTCAGGCCCATGATGGTTGCAGTGATGCCATCGATCACCGTCAGCGCGCTGAACAGCTGGGGGAGCCCGTAGTAGAACAGGAAAAGCTGCACCAGCAGCGGCGTGCCCCGGAAGAACGAGATGAAGACAATGGTGAACTGGTTAAGTACCGGAATCTTCAGGACCCGAACCACCGCAAACAGGCACGCCAGGATCAGCGCCAGGAGCATACCGATCGACGCCAGCTGCAGGGTCAGGGGCAGGTATCCGAGCAGGACCGGAACCAGCCCTAGCATGTAGTCGACGTCGAGGGTGCTCATTGTGCTATCGCCTGTGCTCAGGGAGCGGTGATGTCAGTACCGAACCACTTCTCGGAAATCGCTTTCAGCGTTCCGTTCTGGCGCAGGGTGCTCAGGGCGGCATTCACCTCATCCCGCAGGGCACGGCCCTCATCGGTATTCGGGAACGGGTAGGCGTTGGCGATGCTGGAGAAGGTCGGGCCGGCCAGCTGCAGGGGCAGCGGCTTTTCCCGGATGATCTGGCTGGCGCTGACACGGTCCATCACGAAGGCATCAACCCGGCCCAGGGCGGTGTCACGCTCGATGTTGCTGTCGTAGGTCTTGATGTTGATCTCGTCGGCATAGGGCAACTCGCGCAGCAGGGCTTCGAAGTTGGAACCCAGGTTGACCGCCACGGTCTTGCCTTTGAGGTCTTCCACACCATTGATGGTGTCATTGCCTTGCTTGGTCACTACCTGGGCACCGTCGTAAACGTAGGGCTTGCTGAACAGGTAGGCCTTCTCGCGCTCTTCGGTGATGGTGATCTGGTTGGCTACGGTATCAATTCGGCCGGAACCGAGCATACCAAACAGGCCGGAGAACGCTGCGGTGCGGTATTCCACCTCGCGGCCCATCTCTTCCGCGATGGCGTCCATCACATCCACCTCAAACCCCTTCAGGGTATCCTGCTCAACAAAGGTGAACGGGAAGTATTGGCCAGACATTCCGACACGGAGCTTGGTCTCTTCCGCGAACAGTGGCGCAGACACCAGGGACAGTAATACAAGAACAGTCGCTAGCAGGGTTTTCATTATCGTTTCCTTCCTGAATTTCCTGAGTGGGTGCCGCATCTGCGGCGTACGACGTTGAATAATAGAGCCAAAAGGGCGCCTTAGCCTAACACGACAAGGCTTTGCATCGATACGGGCTTTCCCAGAGCCCTGTCTTCTGGCGATTTCAGCGATGTTCTGGCCGGCCTGGTAACAAATCGTTGTCCCCGGTGTCCTTGATGCTGTGGGCGGGTTTCGGGAGTTCGCCGCTGGCAAGAATCGGAGTCGCTCCATGTTCCAGCTACCTGTTCACCGTTTTCTATCTAACCAATGGCTAGTGGGCTTTGTTGCCCGCCACCCGCGGGTTCTGGTTTGCCTGGTATACCTTTCACCCGGACACCCGGGTCTTCGAACATGAATAAATTGGTTCACGGGTGTAATGGTTGCAGAACTCAAGTGTCTCCCGTTTAACCGCTGTGCGCGGTGCATCGGCCCGAAGCGGGCCACTGACGATGAAACGAGGGAGAGAACACCATGAACAAGAACCTCCACCCACTTCGACAAGCAATCCGGGCATCGGGCGAACACCGCTGCACGGCCTGGTGGTCGGCCATGCTCATGACCGCACTGCTGGCGGTGCCGGCAGCTGTTTCGGCCGCCTGCAATCCCTGCTCTCCGTGCAAAGGCAAATGCAAGGCCAGCCAGCAGTGCAAGGCAGGGTGTAATCCCTGTGCAGGTAAGAACCCCTGCGCTGCAAAGAATCCCTGTGCTGCCAAAAACCCTTGCGCTATGAAATGTAATCCGTGCGCCGCCAAAGGCTGTAACCCGTGTGCCACCAAGGGCTGCAATCCCTGTGCGGCCGGGGGCAAGTGCGCGGCCAAGCCCAACCCCTGTGCCGCCAAGCGAGTCACCCGCCCGGCCGGTTATCAGCCCTACGAGGGCAATCCCTGTGCGCTGGTGGCCATGGGCAAGAAACTGTTCAGTGATACGTCCCTGAGTACCAATGGCCTGTCCTGCCAGAGCTGCCATGCCGATGGTGCGGGCTACCAGGCCACCTTCGCCAGCGCTTACCCCCATTCCGTGGAAATGGCGAAGAATATTTTCGGCATGGACAGCGTGCATCTTGATGAAATGGTCCAGATCTGCATGGTGCAGCCCATGGCGGCCGATCCCTTGCCCTGGGACAGCGAAGAACTGGCGGCCCTGACGGCCTACACCGAGAAGGTCCGGCTTGAGCTGGCGGCTAATCCCTGTGCCCTGAAAGGCGGCAAGGAGCAGGCGCAATGACAGAACTTCAGATACCGGCGTTATCCGCACTGACGGATCAGCAGATTCTCACCAGCCTGGCGGCGGTGGATGATATCCGGGAAAGCTACCGGGTACTGGAGAAAGCCGGTCTTAACATCGTTGGCGAGGTCCTCAAAGGGCAGGGTCCGTTTTACGAGCTGGACCATTACCCGCAGGGCGACGTGTTCGATGCCGAGTCCGCTTCCCAGTATTACTACCATGCCCATCGCGACGATCACGACGAGCACGGCCACTTTCACCTGTTCCTGCGCAACGGCGCTATTCCATTGGGTGAGGCGCCGGTGCTGGGGCCAGCGGGGGACGATCAGGTAGTGCATCTGGTGGCGATTGCCATGGACGCCTGGGGATACCCCACCGACCTGTTCGCTGTGAACCGCTGGGTCACCGACGAAAGCTGGCTGCCGGCTAATCGGATTGTTCAGGTTCTGGAACGGTTCGAGATGGACCACGCCTACCCCAGTTGGCCGGTTAACCGCTGGCTGACCGCCATGGTGCGATGCTTCCGGCCCCAGATTGAAGCGTTGTTGCTGCACCGGGATCAGGTGGTGGCGGCTCATCCCTTGCCGCTGGAGGAAACACTGGAAGACCGGTCGCTGGACATCACCGGTAACCTGCCGATCGATGTGGAGCTCTGGGCCACGGCGCTGGCCGAGGAACAACGCCAACGCGCCGGGCGGCGTAGGGCATAATTGGGGTCAGGGAGCCGGGCTGCGGGGTTTACTGGCCGGGGTTGTTGGGTGGCTTGCGTTCCTCGAGTGCGGCAGTCACCCGATCCTGAATCCGGTCGATCACGTCGCCGTCCACCCGTGCGGAGGAGTGCCCCTGCATCAGCCGTGCGCTCATGCGCAGGTTGCCGATAAAGGAGCGGCAGTCTTTACACATCATCAGATGCACCTTGATCGACAGGGATTTGCCAAAGCCCAGTTCGCCGTCGATGTAGTCACTGGCAATGCCCGCCAGGTCCCGACACATTAGCATTCGCCTGTCTCCTGGAATGTTTCCACCATCAGGAAAATTTTTTGCCGTGCGCGATGCAGCATCACGCGTAGATTGGAGGCGCTGACATCCAGAATGTTACAGACATCCTCGGATTTGTGCTGATGGGCCTCGTACAGAATAAGCGCCGAGCGCTGGGTTTCCGGCAACTGGCCCAGATGTTTGTCGAGGCAGTCGCTCAGGGCACCGTTTTCCATCAGAGCATCGGCCGATTCATCAAAGCGAAGCCTGGGGGGCGTGGCCCAGCGGCCCGAGGGTTTGAACCGGTTATCCAGCTCCGGCTCCAGCGCTTCACTAAAGTCCGTGTTGATTTCCCGGTTGCTGGTTCGCAGACGGTTCTTGCACCGGTTGGCGACGATTCTGTGGAGCCAGGTCTTCAGGCTGGAGCGCCCTTCAAAGCGCTGGATGGCCTCAATCACGGTCACCCAGCAATCCTGCACGACTTCCTCGGCGGAGGACGGGTCCACATAGAAACGGGCCACGGACATCATGCCAGCGGTGTGTTCGGATACGGCCTGTTCGAAGGCGGACTGGTCGCCCCGCTTCAGGGCTTCGATCAGGTTCTGTTCGTCCAGCGCGTTGGGCGTGCTCACGGATTGGCTCCCTGTTGTCCTTTCAACCAGTCCTGCTTTGTCCGTCGTCGGGGCTGAAGGTTTCCCATCCCCCAGAGAAAATCAGTGGCCTGTCTCAGCTTATAACAGATCCTGCAATTGTGCGGGGATTGGGACCGTCTGGTGAAACTTTTGTGAGGTTTACGGCGTAATCTCTTTCTTAACGATCTGGATTTGGGAGAATTTTTTCAAGACAACTGTAACAATGGCCGGGACTTGGCATCAGTGCAGTATCGAATCCACAACACGGGAAGAAGTGATGAATCGGAAAAAATGGCTGATGATCCTGGTAATCCTCGCGGTGGTGGTCGCCTTCTGGGCCAGTGGTGCTCAGGATGTCCTGACCCTGGATTACCTGAAAACCCATCAACAGAGCCTGCAGGCATGGATAGCCGATAACACCGGGCTGGCCATCGGCGGTTACATGCTGATCTACATTATGGTCACGGCACTGTCGTTACCGGGTGCCGCCATCATGACCCTGGCCGGCGGTGCCTTCTTCGGAAATCTGTACGGCCTGGCGGCCGTATCGATTGCCTCCACCATCGGTGCTTCCCTGGCGTTCCTGGTGGCCCGTTTCCTGGTCCGCGATAACCTGCGGGAGAAATACGCGGCAACGGTGGCCAAAATGGACCGTGGCATCGAGAAAGACGGTGCCTTTTACCTGGCCACCCTGCGGCTGGTGCCGGTGTTCCCCTTCTTCCTGATTAACATTGCCATGGGCCTGACCGGCATGAAGCTGGGCACTTACGCTCTGGTCAGCTGGCTGGGTATGTTGCCGGGCACCTTCGTGTTCGTGAATGCCGGCACCCAGCTGGCCCAGGTCCAGTCCACCGGCGACATTCTGTCCGCTGACCTGCTGCTGTCGTTTGCTCTGCTGGGCCTGTTCCCGCTGATCGCCAAGTTTGTGGTTGGCTTCATTCGCCGCCGGCGTGTGTACGCGGGCTGGGAAAAGCCGGAGACCTTCGATTACAACCTGCTGGTGATTGGCGGGGGTTCCGCCGGTCTGGTGTCCGCTTACATCGCGGCGGCCGTGAAGGCCAGGGTGGCCCTGATCGAACAGAACAAGATGGGTGGTGACTGCCTGAACACCGGCTGCGTGCCTTCCAAGGCGCTGATCCGCTCGGCCCGGGCGGCCGATACCCTGCGCCATGCCGATCGCTACGGCCTGGAGTCGGTGCCGGTAAAAGGCTCGTTCAAGAACATCATGGACCGGGTGCATCGCATCATTGCCAAGGTGGAACCCCACGATTCGCCCGAGCGCTATCGCAAGCTGGGTGTGGACTGCATCGCCGGCAAGGCCACCTTCGTGTCGCCCTGGGAACTGGAAGTGACCCATAACGACGGCCACACCGAGCGATTGACTGCCCGCAGTATTGTCATCGCCACCGGTGGCAAGCCGGCGCTGCCGCCGATTCCCGGCCTTGAGGGTATGGACCCGCTGCATTCCGACAACCTCTGGTCCATCGAAGACCAGCCGGAGCGCCTGCTGGTGCTTGGTGGCGGGCCGATCGGGTCGGAACTGGCCCATGCCTTTGCCCGCCTGGGTTCGAAGGTCGTCCAGGTACAGCGAGGTGGGCAGTTGCTCGCCAAGGAAGACCCGGATGTGGCCGAGGTGGTGCAGAAGCAGTTTGAAGCCGATGGCATCGATGTTCGCCTGAACCACAGCGCCAGCGAATTCCGCATCGAGGACGGCGAGAAAGTCCTGTACTGCGAACACGAGGGCGAACGGGTGCGTATTCCTTTCGATCAGGTACTGGTGGCAGTGGGCCGCACCGGCAATACCGACGGGCTGGGTCTTGAAAAGCTCGGTATCGAACCGCTGGCCAACGGCACGGTGCCGGTGGAAGAAGACATGAGCGTGCGTTATCCGAACGTGTTTGCCTGTGGTGATGTGGCTGGCCCCTACCAGTTCACCCACGCCGCCTCCCACCAGGCCTGGTACGCCGCGGTGAACGGTCTGTTCGGTCAGTTCAAGCGCTTTAACGTGGATTACCGAGTGATGCCCTGGGTGACTTTCACCTCGCCGGAAGTCGGCCGGGTTGGACTGAGCGAAAGCGAGGCGAAGGCTAAGGGTATCAAGTTCGAGGTAACCCGCTACGGCCTGGACGACCTGGACCGGGCCATTGCCGAAAGTGAGGATTACGGCTTTATCAAAGTGCTCACCCCGCCGGGCAAGGACAAGATCCTGGGCGCTGTGGTGGTAGGTGCCCACGCCGGGGAAATTCTCGCGGAATTCACCCTGGCCATGAAACACAACCTGGGCCTGAACAAGATTCTGGGCACCATCCATCCCTACCCGACCTGGAATGAATCGGCCAAGTTCGCGGCCGGTGAATGGAAGCGTGCCCATGCGCCGGAAGGCGTTCTGAAATTGCTGGAAAAACTGCACGGCTGGCGCCGTGGCAAAGACACCAATACCCCAAGGAGCGTGTATGCCCCTGATTGAAACACGAGAGGCCCGCAAGCGGATTCCCGCGGTGGAAATCCTGGAACCGCGGGCCTTCGACAGCTGGACCCACACCCGAAACGGCGACCCCAGGGGGTACATCGACGCCGACAAGCTCAAAGAACTGTGGATTCACACCGGCACCGCCTGCAACCTGGCGTGCCCATTCTGTCTTGAGGGGTCGCACCCGGGAGATGGCCGGATTCCCGGGATGAAGCTGAGTGATGTGAAGCCGTTTATCCACGAAGCGCTGGATATGGGCGTGGAGCAGTTTTCCTTCACCGGTGGTGAACCGTTCGTGATCCGGGACTTCGTCAACATCCTGGACTATGCCAGCCAGCACCGCCCCTGTTTCGTGCTGACCAACGCCACCGAGCCGTTGCACAAGCGGATTCATCAGGTGAAACCCCTGCTCAATAATCCCTATCCGATCCATTTCCGGGTCAGCCTCGATTTCCCGGACCGGGAGCGTCACGACAAGGATCGGGGCGAGGGCAGTTTCGACGGCGCGCTGGACGGTATTCGGTTGCTGGTGGATCTCGGCTTCAAAGTGTCCATCGCTCGCCAGACCGATGCGAGCGAGAACCCGGCGGAGGTGGAAACGACGTTCCGGGAGATTTTTCGGAAGGCTGGTATCCCTGAGGACCTTGCATTCACGGCGTTCCCGGACCTGGGGACACCGGGGTCTGACGATGGCAGCCCGGAGATCACCGAGGGCTGCATGGAGAAGTACCCGACCAGGGAGAGCCGGGCGCACTTCATGTGTACCTACACCCGGATGCTGGTGAAGAAGGGCGATCAGGTGCGGGTGTATGCCTGCACGCTGGTGGATGACGACCCCCAGTACGATCTGGGCACCTCGCTGGCCGAGAGTATGGATGAACGCATTATGTTGCGGCACCACCGGTGTTTTTCCTGCTACCGGTTCGGGGCCAGTTGCTCCGCGCCCACCTGATAACAGTATGCAACTGAGCCAGGTGCGGGGGGAGATAATTTTCGGCCGGGAAAAGGTGTCTGAGCGAAGCGAGTTCTTTTCCCAGAGAAAGGCGTATCGCCCCGCCGCCCCCGCACTATCGCGCAACCTGTTAAACCGTCGGGTGGCTGGTGAACCGGGCATTCATTTGAATTGAGAAAAGAACTCGCTGCGCTCAGACATTTTTCTCAATTCAAATAAACACCCGCTCCACCGACCGAACGGCGATGTTTGGATCGAATACTAAAAAACGTGGATGTGAATAATGACGACATTTGAAGGCGCCCTGTTCTGGGGCTTTTTGCTGGTTTACGGCGTGGTGATGTACGTGCTGTCGCCCAAGAGCAAGACCGCCAATTCGTTCTACAAGGGTGCGGATGATCAGGGTAACCCGGTGGGTCAGTGGTCACTGACCGCCAGTATCTTTATCAGCTGGATCTTCGCCAAATCCGTCACCAACGCCGCCAACCTCGGCGCGGCCTACGGTGTCACCGGTGGCCTGGCCTACGCCAGCTACTGGCTGTCGATTCCGGTGGCCGGCTACATCATCTACCTGATCCGCACCCAGACCGGTGCCCGCAGCCTGCAGGATTTCCTCACTTCCCGCTTTGGCCGTTTGGCCGCGCTGGCCTTTGCGGCGGCCATCCTGATTCGGCTGTATAACGAGGTGTGGAGTAACACTGCGGTAGTGGGTGGTTACTTCGGCCTGCCGGGCGAGTGGGAATACTACGTGGCAGCCATGTTGTTTACCGCCTTCACCCTGGCCTATAGCCTCAAGGGCGGGCTGCGGTCGTCAATCTTTACCGATGTCATTCAGGCGGTGGTGTTCGTGTTCTTCGTGGGTGCGGTGCTGTTTCTGATTATTCCGGCCAACGACACCAGTTCCCTGCTGAGTAATGGCGAGTTCCGGTTGGATGCCGGCTTTGACCTGTTGCTGGTGGCCCTGCTGCAGATGTTCAGTTACCCGTTCCACGATCCGGTGCTGACCGACCGGGGCTTTGTGAACAGGGAAAAGACCATGCTCAAGAGCTTCGTGGTGGCTGGTCTGCTGGGCTTCGTCGCGGTATTCATCTTCAGCTTGGTAGGGGTCCATGCCCGCATCAACGGCATCGAGGCCATGGGCAATGCGCCCGCAGCCGTGGGGCAGTCCCTCGGCCTGGCAGCACTGTTCTTTATGAGCGTGGTGATGATGACCTCGGCCGGCTCGACGCTGGACTCCACCTTCACCTCGCTGGCCAAGTCGCTGGCGGTGGACCTGCCACGGCTGGCGCGTCGGGCCAGTGAGCGGTTGCCGAGCATTCGCGTGGGGGCGGTGGTGATGGTGATCTTTGCCGTTGCCGGTAACCTGCCCATGTTCGCCGGTACCGACATACTCAAGGCCACCACCATCTCAGGCACCATGGTGATGGGGCTGGCGCCGGTGTTCCTGTTTTACGGCTTCACCCAATGGTCACCGTGGAGCTTCCACCTGAGTTTCTGGACTGGACTCGGCCTTGGTGTGTTGCTGGCGGCGGGCCTGATTCCGGCCAGTTGGGCCATTGGTGAGGGCAAGTATGCCATGCTGCTGGGCGTGAACGCCTACGGCTTCCTATTGTGTTCGGCCGGATTTTTCCTGCCGCTGGTGGTGCGTCGGTTGGCGGGGCGTTCACTGGCGGCCGGTGAGGCATAGACGTCCATCAAGGAGGAATCATGACGGAAGGACGAAGTTGCCCACTGGCTTATCGATACCGCCCGGAGGATCTGTGCAAGGAGCCTGAACCGGCAGAGGCCGATGTTCTCTATATCGTCGGTGGCCTGTATGGAAACCCTCTGGCTCTTGATGAAATCGAACGGATGGCCTGGTTTGAGGAACAGCAGGGGCGGCGTATCCGGCTGGTGTTCAATGGCGATTTCAACTGGTTCAACGCGGAGGATGCGCTGTTCCGGGATATTAACACCCGGGTTCTGCAGCATACGGTGAGCCTGGGCAACGTCGAGTACGAGCTGGCCAATCCCAGTGACGGTGCCGGCTGTGGTTGTGCCTACCCGGACTTTGTTGATCAGGGTGTGGTCAATCGCTCCAATCGCATTATGGATCGGTTGCAAGCGGTTGCGAGCCGACATTCTGACCTCCAAGAAAAACTGTCTGATCTCCCCCGGTATCGCTGTCTGTTCTTTGGAGGCCTAAAGGTTCTGGTGTTGCATGGAGACCCGGAGTCCCTGGCGGGCTGGGGATTGGCTCATGAGTCGTTTAGTGGTGCAAACACTGCGTCGGATTCTGGAGTCGTGGAACAATGGCTTGCGGCCACCGGTGCCGATGTTATCGCCTGTACTCATACCTGCCTGCCGGTGCTATGGGGCGGGCAGGTTGATGGGCGGGACCGGGTGGTGGTCAACAACGGCTCGGCCGGGATGGGAAATCTCAAAGCAGACGCCCGTGGCCTGGTCACTCGCATAGCCCTTGCCGGCCCCGAGTACCCTGGAACGCCTGACGATACGCTGATCGAGGCTTCTTTGGGCGCGGTGTGTGTATCTCTCCAGCCGGTGGCCTTCGAGTCTGATGCCTGGCTTCAGCAGTTCGACCGTATCTGGCCTGACGGCTCGGATGCGGCCGTGTCTTACCGGCAACGCCTGGTCCAGGGAACCGCTCTGGAGCTCGGGCGGGTCTCTTTTGTTTCAATTTCGTAACGGATTCGTCACTGGCGTTAAACAAAAGCCGGGCTACGCTTGATAGGCGTGTGCTGGCCGGGCGGTTTCGCTTCAGGAAGGCCCGACTTGATAAATATTTCGTGGTCTATATAATTCACCACTAACTTTTTGAGACGAACTAAATCACGTTATGACATCTGAAGGTTCGAATACCACCGCCATCACCCTCCGCGTACCGACGAAGGATGATGGCTACCGACTCCACCAGCTGGTTGACGAGTGTCCGCCACTGGATCCGAATTCGATTTACTGCAACCTGTTGCAGTGCAGCCACTTTGCCGACACCGGCGTGGCGGCGGAGAAAGACGGCGATCTGGTCGGCTTTATCTCCGGTTATATCCTCCCCCAGCAGCCCGAGACCTTGTTCGTCTGGCAGGTAGCGGTCCACGAGAAAGGTCGTGGCGCCGGTCTGGCCAAGCGGATGTTGAAGGAAATCGTTGGCCGGGATGTGTGCAAGAACGTCACACACCTGGAGACTACGATCACTCCGGATAACGAGGCATCCTGGGCGCTGTTCCGCTCATTCGCTCGTGATATGGGCGCTGAGCTGATCCATCACGAGCACTTCGAGAAAGACGCCCACTTCGGTGGCGTGCACGATTCAGAGCATCTGCTGCGGATCGGTCCTTTCACGAAGTCGCCCTGATCGCATCGCTCCTTACAACGAGCAATCCGACTGCGAACAATCGTGAGCTTTGAATTGGCGAGCCGGCAGGCCACTGAGGTAGGCCTGCCAGATGGCTTCAATCAACGCACGGCAGTTTGTCGCGACCGACTATGCAATAACCGGCAAACTCCCGCGCATCTACCTCGAACCTGACATGCTAAGAGGCAAGACAATGGAACTTTTCAAGACGACTGAATCCGAAGTACGTGTATACAGCCGTGCCTTCCCGGTGATTTTTAACCGTGCCAAGAACGCGCACATTTACGCCGAAGATGGTACTGAATACCTCGACTTCCTGGCTGGCGCTGGTTCCCTGAACTACGGCCACAACAACGACATCCTGAAGAAAGCCCTGATCGAGTACATCGAGTCTGACGGTGTTTCCCAGGGCCTGGATATGTTTACCACGGCCAAGCACGACTTCATCGAGTCCTACAAGAAGCACATCCTTGAGCCCCGCGGCCTGAACTACAAAATGCAGTTCACTGGCCCGACCGGTACCAACTGTGTAGAAGCGGCCATGAAGCTGGCCCGTAAGGTGAAAGGCCGTAACGGCATTATCTCCTTCACCAACGGTTTCCACGGTGTGACCATGGGCGCGGTTGCTGCGACCGGTAACAAGCACCACCGTGGCGGCGTTGGCACCCCTCTGGGTAACGTCGACTTCATGTTCTACGACGGCTACCTGGGCGAAGACGTAGACAGCCTGGCCATCATGGACAAGCTGCTGAGCGACAGTTCTTCCGGTATTGAACTGCCAGCGGCGGTCATTGTTGAGGCCGTACAGGGTGAAGGTGGCTTAAATGCCTGTCGCGCTGAGTGGCTGAAGGGACTGTCCGAGCTGTGTAAGAAGCACGACATCCTGCTGATTCTTGACGATATCCAGGCGGGTAATGGCCGTACTGGTGAGTTCTTCAGCTTCGAATTTGCCGGCATCAAGCCGGACATCGTCACAGTCTCCAAGTCTCTGAGCGGCTATGGCCTGCCAATGGCACTGGTCCTGTTCAAGCCGGAACTGGACGTATGGGGCCCGGGTGAGCACAACGGTACCTTCCGTGGTAACAACATGGCGTTCATCACCGCCCGTACCGCTGTCGAGACTTACTGGAAAGATGACGCTTTCGCCAACGAAGTGAAAGCCAAGACCAAGGTACTGGGCGATGCCCTGCAGGCTATCTGCGACAAGTACCAGGGTGAGTTCAAGATGAAGGGCCGCGGCCTGATGCGTGGTATCGAGGCCAAAAACGCCGATATCACCGGCGCGATCACCAAGCGTGCCTTCGAGAAAGGCCTGATCATTGAGACCAGTGGTCCGAACGATGAGGTGATCAAGTGCCTCATGCCGCTAACCACCAGCGAGGACGACCTGAAGAAAGGTGCTGCTATTCTTGCAGAAAGCGTGGATGAAATTATGCAGGAAGGGGTCAAAAAGGCGTCGTAAGGCGCCTTCTCATCCACTCCACACATTCTGCAGTTAACGAAGGCACAGGTATGGCTTCACAACAACATACCGTCGAGAAAATCGGCGGTACCTCGATGAGTAATTACGAGGCCGTCCGCGATAACATCATTATTGGTAATCGCAGCAAGGACGACCTCTATCAACGGATTTTCGTGGTGTCTGCCTACGGTGGCGTCACCAACGAACTTCTGGAACACAAGAAAACCGGTGAGCCGGGC
Source organism: Marinobacter sp. F4216 (assembly GCF_019931195.1). GTDB lineage: Bacteria > Pseudomonadota > Gammaproteobacteria > Pseudomonadales > Oleiphilaceae > Marinobacter > Marinobacter suaedae. The sequence continues at coordinate 197,622 of NZ_JAIOUO010000006.1, forward strand.
GTTTACGCCCTGTTTGCCGACGCAGAATCCGATTGGGCCTGGGGCGACGATCTCACCAAGCTGGTGAAATTCCTCACCGACATCAACGGTGAGCTGTTTGAAGACCCGATGCTCAAGCAGCAGGCGGACCAGTTCATCACCGACCGTATCGAAGGTGTTCGCGGCTGTCTGATCGATCTCCAGCGTCTGTGCTCCTATGGCCAGTTCCAGCTGGAAGAGCATCTGCTGACCGTGCGGGAAATGCTCGCTGGTATCGGTGAGGCACATAGTGCGTTCAATACCGCCCTGAAGCTCCAGCAGGAAGGCATCAATGCTCGCTTTGTCGATCTGACCGGCTGGCGTGATGCGGAACTGCTGCCACTGGACCAGAAACTGAAGCAGGCGTTTGATGCGGTGGACCTGAGCCGCGAACTGCCGATCGTGACCGGCTACACCCAGTGTAAAGAAGGCCTGATGCGTACCTTTGACCGGGGGTACAGCGAAATGACCTTCAGCCGGGTGGCGGTGATCACCGATGCTCGCGAAGCGATCATCCACAAGGAATACCACCTGAGCTCCGCCGATCCGAAGATCGTGGGCGAAGAGAAAGTGGTTCCCCTTGGCCGCACCAACTACGACGTGGCCGACCAACTGGCGAACCTGGGTATGGAAGCGATCCATCCCCGTGCCGGTAAAGGTCTGCGCCAGAACGAGATTCCCCTGCGGGTGATGAACACTTTCGAGCCGGAGCACACCGGTACGCTGATCACCGGCGACTACGTCAGTGAAACACCGCAGGTGGAAATCATCGCCGGCACCAAGGGTGTGTTTGCGGTTGAGGTGTTCGATCAGGATATGCAGGGCGAGCCGGGTTCGGACCGTCGGATCCTGGACGTGCTGAGCCGCTTCAAGGTTCGGTTCATGTCCAAGGACACCAATGCCAACACGATTACCCACTACGTGGATGGCACCCTGAAGAACGTCAAGCGGGTGGTCAAGGCGCTGAAGGAAGAATTCCCGAACGCTGAGATCAACACGCGCAAGGTGGCCCTGGTGTCTGCCATCGGCAGTGATATGAAGGCAACGGATATTCTGGGCCGTTCGGTGAATGCCCTGATGGACGCGGATATCAGCGTGCTGGCCCTGCACCACAGTATGCGCCAGGTGGATCTCCAGTTCGTGGTGGACGAAGACCACTACGACAAGGCCATCGCGGCCCTGCACGCGGCTTTGATTGAGCCGCACAACCACGAATACGCGATCGTCGCTGCATCGACCGTCGGGTAACGGGTTATCGTCAGGCGGAACCGGTCGCTCCGCCTGACGATAATGGAGGACGTCTTGCCTCCAGATCGGGGCGCCCGGTTGGCCGGCCTGCTTACGCAGGTTTTTCATGCCGGGCGCTGACCGATCACCTTCCCCCGCTTCTGCCCGCTTTCTCCTGCGATCGCCTCCCTCTTACTCTGTATTGCCACGATCCTCCCGTCGGTTTCTCCGGGAATCCACCCCCTACCCGATTACGTATCCTCTTTAAATTTCACACCGGACCCTTTGCCATGCTTGAATCCAAAAGGCTGGGACCGACTCCGACCTCGCCGCAGGACGGCGACAGGGAAACCTTGGTTGGGCTGTATTTCAGGGATGCGTCCCGGTATGAATTGCTGACTGATGAGGCGGAACGGCGTCTGTCACGCAAGCTGAATACCTGTTACCGGGTAATCAGCGCTGCGCTGGACCTGCCGGAGGAGACGCCACGAACCTACCGGACGGCGATTGGCGCGCTCGACAGCTCTGTCTGCCAACTCCCTGTCCGCCCCCGCCGCGCCCTACGTCTGGCCGCTGCCTGCCGCCGTAAGCTGATTCAGAGCAATCTGCGACTGGCGGTACACATCGCTCGTCGATACAGCCAGCATGGTATTCCCATGTCTGACCTGATTCAGGACGCCAACGTGGGTCTGATCAAGGCCGCGGAGCGATTTGATCCGAGCCGGGGTTTCAAGTTTTCCACTTACGCCTACTGGTGGATTAGCGAAGAGGTAAAGCGTTGTCTGCAGCGCGGTAACCGGGTGGTTCATACCCCGGAAAACGTGGTGGATGAGATCCGGCAGTTACAGAAGGCGTCCCTGAGGATGCACCAGAGCCTGGGCAGGACGCCGTCCCAGGCTGAACTGGCCCGGGAGATGGAGGCGTCGCCCTCACGCATCAGTGAGCTTCGGGCGCTGGCATTGCGGGAAGTGTCCACCGAACTGCCGCTGGTGCAGGATGGCTCCGTTACCCTCGGCGACAGCCTGGCCGGTGAGGAGCAGGCTGTGCCCGAGCATTCGATGGCGCAACGGGATAACCGGCGAGCCCTGAAATCCATGTTCGACAAACTGACGGACCGCGAACAGGCGATCTTGTCCCGTCGGTACGGGCTGGGTTTACCAGCGCCGGAAACCTTGCAGGTGATTTCCGATGACATGGGTATAAGTCGGGAGCGGGTGCGTCAGATTGAGAAACTGGCCCTGAAGAAGCTGCAAACCCTGTTTGACGATCCGGACGAGGTATTCGGGGCCTGAATTCTCAGGCCCCGGATGTGACGGCAAAATACCAGGCAGCGACCAGTATCTGGCACACCACCACAACCGACGTGAGCAGTAACCGAAGGCGCAGGTACCACGACGGCCAGAAACTTTTCATCCACTTCACATCGACCAGGCAAAGCCCGACGAAAGCCGCGGTATAAATGAACACCTGGGCGCCGACCGGAGGAATGAGGCCCAGGCCGGCGGTGAGGAAAAAGACCTGGCTCAGCACAATGGTCACGACCGGGGATTGCGGATAGGTCCGGTCACCCAGCTGCATGGCAATGGGCCAGTAGACACCAGCCATGAATGCAAGAATGCCCGCACTGTAAAGGTAGAACCAGTAGAGTATGGAGCCGTGATACTGGGGCAGCAGATAGAGCGAGAGGACGCCCGCCAGAAAGGGAACCAGCCCCGCCAGACCCACCAGCACGGCAATACGGGATACCGAAATCATGACCGATCCTTGTGAATGCGGATACGAAGCGGTTCGATGTCATCCGCAGGCATGCCCACCATTTCATGGTAGGCGGAAGGATGAACGATCTCGGTTTCCCAGACGTCAAGACTCCCGAGGGTGTCCTGAACTTCCCATGAGCTGCGGAACAGACGGGTATGCCCGGCTTTGTCAGACAGCAGGAATGTTCCGCCATTCAGGGTAAGTCGGGCCATGTAGTGCTGGCCCTCAAGGGAAAGGATCTCCAGCAGCTCGATCTCAGGCCTGGCCTGTTCTCTCAATTCTTCGAGGGTAATTCTCACCGTGTTGCTCCCCGGCTGCGGGTGTGAGGTACTTACGACCCGGTGCGGGGTTGAGATCAGTTACCCAGGGCCCGGCACTCCCGGTGCTGGGGACACGCGACCAGATGGTCGTTCACCATGCCCACCGCCTGCATGAAGGCGTAGACGATGGTGGGGCCGACAAACGTGAAGCCGGCTTTCTTCAGCGCCTTGGACATGGCTTCGGCTTCCGGGGTAGTGACGGGCACTTCCCCGAAGGTTTGCCAGTGATTCTGGATTGGTGCGCCGTCGACGAACTTCCATAGAAAATCGGCGAAGTTGTCGCCTTTTTCCTGGAGATCCAGGAATCCTCGGGCGTTTTTGATGATCGACTGCACTTTCAAGCGGTTCCTGATCACGCCCGGGTTGGCCAGCAGTTCGGCCACTTTCTGGTCGTTGTAACGGACGATTTTTTCCGGATCGAAGCCGTCGTAGGCTTCGCGGTAGGTCTCCTGTTTACGCAGGATGGTAATCCAGCTCAGGCCGGCCTGCTGGCCATCCAGGCAGAGCTTTTCAAACAGGGCCTGCGGGTTCCATTCCGGCCGCCCCCAGACGGTATCGTGGTAGTGAACGTAGAGTGGATCGGTGCCGCACCAGGGGCAGCGCTGGGTTTCGGACATGAGACCGTCTTACTCCTGTTCAACGTGTATTGATTGTATGGTTTGCCTGAGCGCGACCGATGCATCCAGTTGCCGGTGCTCAGACCCCAAGAGGGTTTGAGTCGTTTGCGGCGCGCTGACCTGATGAACGGCTGGGAGACCGTTTGTGGTGCCTTTCCACACCAGGGTAACCAGGCAATCGGGTAACCGGAAACAGCAGGCCTGCCAGTCCGGTTCGGGCCGATCACCGATGAGCTCGAATCCGGGCAGGACCTCAAGGGTTTGCAGGTTGCCGGCGATGCCGCGTCCCGTGGCCTTGAGCCACGCTTCCTTCAGGGTCCACACCGTCAGAAAGGCCATTGGATCGTCTGCCTCGAGCAGCCAGGTTTGCTCCCTCAGGCTGAACCAGCGGCGCACGATGGATTGCCAGCGCGGCCTTCGCTGGATCGGTTCCAGGTCGATGCCGACCGGCACACCGTGACTTGTGGCACAGGCGACCAGGCCCTGGCTGTGGCTGAGTGACAAGCGCCAGCCCCCTGGTGCCTCTGACCGGACCGGCCGACCGGACACAGGTCTGCAGGCGTCCGCCGGTTGGTTACTGGCGCCGGCCAGTGCCTGACGGATCAGCCATCGGCTGAGTAGGTATTCGCTCCTGCGCAGCCCAGTCAGTGAGCGGAGGGTTTCCCGCTCGTGACGGATCAGCCAGGGTGGTTCCTCGGCCAGGCAGGTGCTGCCTTCCTGACATAGCCAGATGGAAGGGAGCTGGTCAGGGCTGGAGTCGCTGAATGGTCCAGCCATCGCCATCCCTTACGTATTCGAACCGATCGTGCAGGCGACTCGGGCGACCCTGCCAGAACTCGACTCGCTCCGGTCGTACCCGATAGCCGCCCCAGAAGCTGGGCAGTGGCACATCCCCCGCGCTGAACTTGCGCTTCATTTCCGCCACTTTTTGCTCCAGCAGGCCCCGGGAGATAATGGCCTTGCTCTGCTCCGACACCCAGGCGCCAATCTGGCTGCCCCGGGGCCGGGAGGCGAAATAGCGCAGGGATTCGGCCTTGCTGACCTTTTCCACCCTGCCCTGAATGCGCACCTGCCGGTTCAGGCCAATCCAGGGGAACAGCAGTGCCGCCTGGGGGTTTTCCTCCAGTTCATGGGCCTTGCGGCTGCTGTAGTTGGTGTAGAACACAAAGCCGTTCGGGTCGAAATACTTGAGCAATACGGTGCGAAGGTTCGGCATACCGTCCCGACCGGTGGTGGCCAGGGACATGGCATTGGGTTCCAGCAGTTCCGCTCTGCGGGCATCCTCGAACCAGTGCTGGAACTGGCGGACCGGATCGTCTTCCAGACCCTCACGGTCGAGGCCTTCGCTTTCAAAGTCCCGACGCATATCGCCGATGTCCATAACCTCTTCCCCCTGATCAAGAAACTGTCATCGGTACGAGCGCAGAGCATATCGGGTTCCGCAGGCCCTGTCAGGGCCGGTATTAAGTCACACGGTTACAGAATGACAACAAAACCGGGAAGGCCGGAGTCAGTCTGTTCCGTAAATCCCGGCAGTTAAGTGTTCGCCCGGTAGGGGAAACGCCCACACAAATCCCGCAAGTCGAATTAGCAGAGAGGTCAATACGATGTTGGCGGATTACGATTCATCGCTGGTAACAGCGTCTTATGTGGTGGCTGTGCTGGCGGCCTACACCGCCCTGTATTTTGGTACCCGCCTGAATACCGCGCGGGGAGAGGAACGGCGTCGCTGGTTGATTGGTGGCTCACTGGTGATGGGATCCGGTGTCTGGACCATGCACTTCGTCGGCATGCGCGCCATGCCCATGGATGTGCCCATGTCCTTCGATACCCTGATGACCGGGCTGTCCTGGGTGGCTGCGGTGCTCGCCTCGGGTCTGGCGCTCAACATCATCAGTCGCGACCGGGTGGGCGCGGTGCCGTTTTCCACGGCGGCCCTGGCCATGGCCAGCGGCATTGTGGTGATGCATTACCTCGGCATGTATGCCATGCGCATGTCCCAAGCGCCGATAATCCATTCAGGCTTCCTGCTGCTGTCGGTGGTGATTGCGGTGCTGGCCTCCGGCGCAGCGCTGGCAATTTGCCGGTACCTGCGAAGCGTGGAAGGCGGTCGGGTCGTGCTGTTCCAGTTTGTCGCCGCCCTGGTGATGGCGGCGGCCATTTGCGGCATGCACTACACCGGCATGCTGGCGTTCATGTATCCGGAAGGCGCGGTGCCTGCCGCAGATAACGGTTTGTCGGGCCAGTGGATGGGCATTCCCCTGGCCGTGGCCAGCGTCGCGTTGCTGGCGGTGGCCCTGGTGATAACCGTGGTGGATGTGCGCGATCGCCGCGCCCTGGACCGGCGCAAGGCCGAGGAAAACCGCCGGGTCAGACAGATGGCCTTTGTCGACCGGCTCACTGGTCTGCCCAATCGGGCGGGGCTGGAGCAAACCCTGCTGGATAGTCTGGCCCGGGATCCGGACCGGGAAGATCAGTTCGCGCTGATCTATCTGGATATGGCGAACTTCCGCGACCTGGCCAGCTGGCTGGAACCCGATGTGCTGGACCAGCTTGCCATGGATGTCTGCAATACCCTGAAAGAGTATTTGCCCGGGTCCGCGTACCTGGCCCGATACTCCTCCAGCGCCTTTGTGATTGTCTTGAAGGACTACCAGCGGTCAGATTACGGATTCCTGTATCGCCGTCTGCGCCAGATCGATGAAACCATCTCGGTGGCGGGCCGACCGATTACCTGGCGGGCCGGACAGTCGGTATACCCGCTCACCGGCGCCTCCAGCCGGAAACTGATTCGTGCTGCCATGGTGCCACGTCCGCTGGATCAGATTGGTCACTTTGACAAGGTGACAGCGGATGCCGAGTTGACCTTGCCGGGGCATCTGGGACATAGCTGACAAAACAGTGCCTTGGCGGCTATTCTAGTCACAAGGCACAAGCCATGAAGGCCTTGGGCTAGGTGCTTAAAAGGAGAGAACGCTGTGGCCGAAAGCCGAAAACATACCCCTCTGGCACGCACACTGCTCATCGTACTGGCTGTTCTGGTGCTGCTCTACGCCATCGTCGGCTTTCTGATTCTGCCATGGTGGCTCGAGAAGAATCTGCCAGAGCAGCTCAGCGAGCGCATGGGTTGGCAGGGGGAGATTTCCCAGGTTTCCATCAATCCCTTCGCGCTCAGTGTAGAAGCGCTGGGACTGTCCGCAGAGGACGACAGTGGCGAACCGGTGCTCGGTTTCGACCGCCTGTTTGTGAACCTGAACCTGTTCCAGCTGGTCCGGGGCATTGTTGGCTTTGAGGCCATTCAGCTCCAGGAACCGTTTATCCGTCTGGATTTGCTGGAAGACTATTCAGTCAATTTTGCCCGTGACTGGCAAACCCATAATCCCGTCGGCAGTGCGCCTGAGCAGGAAGCGACCGACGCCGATCAGGCAGCGCCACCGCGCCTGTATTTTGGTGAACTCGCGATCGACGGTGGCGAACTGCTGTTCCGGGACTTCAGCCGGGGCACGGCCCAGCCGGCAGAGTTCCGGATCACCCCGCTGGACCTGAATCTTCTGGATCTGGCCACCTGGCGCCGGGACGATTCCGGCAGCACCTACAATGTGCAGGCCGCCCTCGGGGACGACACCATCGAATGGCAGGGCGACCTGAGCGTGGTGCCGCTGGCATCGCAGGGTTCTATAAACGTCACTGGCCTTGGCTACGATAACCTCAAGCACTTCCTCGCGCCCTTTCTGCCCTACGACTTTCGTGGCGGAGAGATCAGTCTGAGTGCCGATTATGATCTGGCCGGCGGTGAGGTATTCCAGTTAACCACCCGCAACGGTGAAGTATCCCTTCAGGGATTGGCACTGGCGTTGTCGCCGGATAGCGAGCTGGCCGCCCTGTCCACGGGGGCATTCACGGTCGACCGGATAACCTTTGATCTGGCTCGTCGGGAGGCCGCCATCGGCGAGGTCAGCATCACCGGCCTGGACATGGCGTTGGCCCGTAATGAATCCGGGCAGATCGACTGGCTGGTGCCACTGTCTCCGGGGCAAGCGCCGAGAGAAACCTCCGGAGAACCGAATGCAGAAAGTCCCTCCGCCGAGCCGGTCGCCTCACCCTTCCGCTGGTCGGTGCAGGGGATTGCCCTGGCGGACAGTCGCATTGCCTGGCGCGATGCCATGCTGGACACACCGGCCGAACTGGCCCTGGAACAGCTGTCTCTTGAGGTGGGGAACGCCAGCCACCGGCTGGATGAGCCGATCGGTTACCAGTTGCGGGCCACCCTGGCCAGCGGCGGCCAGTTTTCCCTCGATGGCCAGGTCACACCGCAGCCGTTTACGTTCGAAGGTGCGGTGGCGGTCTCCGGGGTGGCGCTGGAAGCTGTCAGTCCCTATGTACAGCAAAATGCCAACCTGAGGGTGGTCAATGGCACGCTCGGCCTTGATGGAAACCTGGATCTGGATGGTCAGCAGGATCCACTCACGGGCACGTTCAGCGGCACGGCAGAGATTGCCGATCTGGCACTCCGCCTTCCCGAGCAGGAGGGCGAGTTGCTGACCTGGAAAGCCTTGAGGCTGGCACCCATTGAATACAACGTGAGCCCCGCACGCCTGGAAATCGGCACGGTCACACTCACCCAGCCGGCTGTCGGACTGATCCGGGGGGCGAATAATGCGCTCAACGTGGCTTCGATTGGGCCTCAGGGTGGCGCAAAAACGGGGGACTCCGGCGCACAGCCCTCGGCTGCCGGTGATACCCCCGGCTTCATTTTCCGAATCGGCCAGCTAATGCTGGAGGAGGGTTCGGTGGCGTACACCGACCGAAGCCTGAAACCGCCGGTCACCACCTCGTTAGACCGCTTCTCCGGTAGCGTTACCGGGCTGAGCAATATCAAGCCCCAGGAGGGTAAAGTCAGCCTGCGGGGTCGGATCGACAAGGTCGCTGATCTTGAGTTTGCCGGCACCATCGGAACCCTGGGTTCCGATGCCACCAACGATCTGCAGCTCACAGTGGATGGTCTTTCCCTGCCCCAGCTTTCACCCTATTTCAGTCGGAGGCTTGGTTATCACGTCGACAGTGGCAAGATGGATCTGAATCTTGACTACAAGATTGCCGGGACCCGCCTTGATGCCAACAATCACGTTGTGCTCGATAAGATCGAACTGGGTCAAGTGGTCGACAGCGATGAGGCGGTAGACGCACCGGTGGCCCTCGGGCTGGCGGTACTGAAGGACGGCGACGGGGTGATCGAACTGGACCTGCCGGTAAGTGGCGATCTGTCAGACCCGAGTTTCAGTGTCCGGGATGTGATCCGGAAAACCTTTGTGAATTTACTGGTCAAAGCGGCGGCAGCACCCTTCACTATTCTGGGTTCGATTGTCGATCTGGCTGGTTTCACCAGCGAAGAATTGGGCGTGGTCAACTTCGGGGCCGGCAGTGCCGAGTTGTCGAAGCCGGAACAGGAAAAACTGGCAGCTCTGGCAAAAGGCATGGCAGACCGGCCAGAGTTGATCCTGAATATTCGTGGCGCTGTGGCCCCGGATGTAGATGGCAGTGACCTGTCCCCGAACGCCTTGAGCAACCTGGCTTCTGAGCGGGCTCAGGTGGTTCGCAATTTCCTGGCAGAGAGTCAGGGCGTGTCCCCGGACCGACTCTACCTGCTAGACGCATCCAGTAATGCCACGGTGCCCGACGAAGGCCTTGTGAGCATCGAGCTTACTCTGGATGCCCGTTAGCAGCGAGCTGGGCAGGCAGGTTATCCGGTAGTTGAAGGCCCCACTTGTGGACCAGTTCAGCATAGGAGCCGTTGGCGATCAGCGGGAGCAGTAGCCGCATGAGGTCGTCCGCGGTTACCCGGCCTTCCTTGCGGCCGATCACGCGCAACTGGTAACGCTGGTCTGGCTTGTCCGAAATAAGCAGCTCGGACCGGCAAACGTCGTTCTCTGCCAGGATGTCGCGTAAATAGGATCGGTTGATGATGGCAACTTCCGCCAGTGACGGTCGATCCGCTTTGATCAGCTGCAGGCTTCGACTGTGGTTGTCGGAGAACTCGATACGGAAGTTCTGCCGGAGCACGTCTGGATCGGTCTCACGGTTGGCAAAACCGTAATGGTAGCCGGACATGGCGACAATGCTGCGACTGGCAATGGCATCGAAAAACGACTGGTCCCGGTCGGGTTTGTTCAGTGCAACATACACTTCCTCTTCAACGAGGATGGGCTGGCTGATCAAGGCATCCCGGTCCGACCAGCCCCAGTCGGCGCTTTCAAAGAGGATGATGTCGTACCGTCCGGCTTCAAAATCGAGGTAGCGCCGTTTCGGCGAGGTGTGAAAAACTCGGATGTCCAGGTCGTCGTGGGCCGCTTCCAAAGCGGTGATCAGATCACCTAATAGCCCTTTGGGTTTCTGGTTGCTGCCCATATCCGCAATCGGCGGGAAATGATAGGCGCCGAGGGTGATGACGGTTTCCGACTGGGCAATGGGCAGCCAACCGGCCAGCAGGGCTGTGCTGGCAAGCTGCAAGAAGGTTCGTGAAAACCGACCAGTAACGGACATAGGGTGACTGCCTCTGGATCAGATGACTCAGTTGCAGCCTACCACCTGCAACACAGACCCTGAATGACAAGATTATAAAGTTCTGCAAAATGGGATTAAGAAACATGGGACACGTTGCCAGCCACTTCTTCGCCTACGTATCGCGCCTGCGGTGGATAAAGCGCTGGGGCCTGATGCGCAACGCCATTGAGGAGAATGTCGCGACCCACTCCTGGGAAGTGGCGACGTTAGCCCATGCCCTGGCGTTGATCCGCAACCGGCATTTTGGCGGCCAGGTGAACGCCGATCGCATCGCGGCGGCCGCCCTGTATCACGATGCCACCGAGGTCATCACCGGGGACATGCCCACGCCGGTCAAATATCACTCCAAAGTCATGCGAGAAGCCTTTGGCGATATCGAACACAAAGCGGAAGCGGAACTGCTGGCGTTGTTACCGGAGGATCTGCGGGACGATTTTTCGCCCTATGTGCGGGAATCGCGCTTGCCGGCGGAAGACAAGGAACTGATCAAGGCTGCCGATCGCCTGTCGGCATTGTTGAAGTGCGAGGCGGAGATCCGGGCTGGCAATTCAGAATTCGAGCCGGCGGCCCGGCAAATCCGGGCACGGCTCGTACAGGAGGGATTACGGGAAGTGGAGTATTTCCTGCAGGTGTTTGCGCCCAGCTACGACCGCCCTCTGGACAACCTGCTGGAGTAACCCCGCTTCCCGGATGGGTCAGGCGTCGGCGGCTGATCCGAGCACGCCGGCACGCAGGCCATCCCGTTGCAGGGACTGTCGAACCACGTCTTCCGGGCTGCCAGTCAGTTCGCGGAACATGCCCATGGAACCGAGCAGCGCAGAAGACTCGTAGGGCACGAAGATCCGCTCGCCGTCTTTGGCCATGTTGGGCAATACCTTGATGTAGCTTTGCCCCAGCAGGTAGCCAATAACGGTCTGCTTGTTCTGTTCCGTTTCGCCCATGGCACTGAGCACCAGGCGGATGGATTCCTGCTCACCCTGGGCCCGGAGGATGGCGGATTCCTTATCGCCCTGGGCATTGAGGATGGCGGACTCCCGCTGGCCCTGGGCCATGGCAATGGCTGCCGACTTCTCACCTTCGGCTTCGGTCACGGTCGCCCGGCGCTTACGCTCGGCTGCCATCTGCAGGCGCATGGCTTCTTCCACTTCTTCCGGCATGCTGATGTCCTGGACTTCCACCCGGGTCAGCTTGACCCCCCACTTGGAGGCTGGCTCCTCCATTTCAGCCTGAATGGCGTTGTTGACCTCGCTGCGGGACTCGAACAGTTTGTCCAGTTCCATCTTGCCCACCACCGAACGCAGGGTGGTCTTGGCAAGAACTTCAACGGCCTGGCTCATGTTGGCGACTTCGTACACGGCCCGGCGAGGATCGATGATCTGGTAGTAGAGCGCGCCGTTGATTTTGACCGTCACGTTATCGGTGGTCACCACCGGCTGGCCCGGAAAATCCATCACCGTCTCGCGGCGATCAATGCGGGTTTCGTCGCTGGTGACCGGATGGTAGTCCTCGCCCATGCGCACGTAGCGGATCATGGTGATCGGGCGTGGCCGCTCGATAAACGGGATGATGATGTTTACCCCGCTTTCCAGCACCCGGTTGAAGGAACCCAGGCGCTCGATGACCATGACCTCCGACTGGCGGACAATCACCAGCCCCTTGGCGATGATAAAAATGCCGATAACAACGAAAACCAGGCTGATCACCAGTCCCGGTGAGATGAATGCTTCCATGTTTACTGCTCCGTGTTGTGGGTCGTTTCGACAACGGCGGTGGTGCCGTCAAACTGCTGAAAGATGACTTCGGTGCTTTCGGGCAGGTCGGTCTGGCCCGTGCTCTTAACGCGCAGCCGGTAGAAATCCCCGTTCACCTTGATGCCGGTGGCACCATCAAAATCCCGTTTCAGGGTGCGATAGCGCTGCTGGTGTTCTACGCCAGTGCCGGTCGTGCCATAGGCCACGCCCTTGGGCGAGAAGCGGGGACGTATCCAGCGGATTGCCACCGGTACCAGGATGCCGGAGAAAATGCCCATGGCGACCAGCTGACCTTCGAGCGACGCGCCCAGAAACGCCACCAGGGCGGTCAGCGCAGCGGCAACGCCCAGTGCCAGTAGCACCAGAACGCCGGAGGTAAGTTCAGCAAGGCTCAGCACCAGGGCCAGGATCAGCCAGAAATGCGTGAGGCTCCATTCCATAGGTAACGTCCAGTAATTCAGAGAGTTGGGCCAAATCAGGAAGTTGGCCTTCGGGCCCTGATTGTATCCAAATCCGTGTGCCGAGTCTTCGGGTGACCGAAGTGCCTCTCAGTTCTGTGGGCGAAGTCATGTTCAGGGGGAGGCCAATTGATAAAGAATCTGCCTTACTAAAGAAGGGCGGCTTCCCGCGCGTGACAAAATAAACGGGGCGTTGCATTCAACTCAGTCAGCGAGGAGAACTGACACTTATGAAGGATCTGAACAACAAGGTGGCTGTGGTAACCGGTGCGGGTTCTGGAATTGGGCGGGCACTGGCCCAGGCGCTAGCTGCCAAGGGGTGCCGATTGGCGTTGTCCGATGTCAATGACACCGGGTTGGCGGAAACGGTGAAGTCGCTCGGTGATGTTGAGGTCAAAAGCTACCACCTGGATGTGTCAGACCGGGATGCAATCTACGCCCATGCTGAACAGGTACGGAAGGATTTTGGTCAGGTCAACCTGGTGATCAACAATGCCGGTGTCGCTCTGTCGGCGTCGGTCCGGGAAATGACCGACGAAGACTTCAAGTGGGTGATGGACATCGACTTCTGGGGGGTTGCCCACGGCACACGTGCCTTCCTGCCGCATCTGATCGAATCCGGTGATGGCCATGTGGTTAACATTTCCAGTGTGTTTGGGCTGATTGGCGTGCCCAAGCAAAGCGCCTACAACTCAGCCAAGTTCGCCGTCCGTGGCTTTACCGAGGCGTTGCGGCAGGAAATGAAGTTGGAGGAACAGGCGGTGGAAGTGAGCTGCGTACACCCGGGGGGCATCCGGACGAACATCGCCAACGCCGCGCGCATGGGCAAATCGGAGAATGCCGCAGGACTCCGCAAGGGGTTTGACAAGCTGGCTCTCACGACCCCGGAAAAGGCTGCGAACACCATCGTCAAAGGTATCCTGCGCAATGAATCCCGCATCCTTGTCGGTCCGGACGCCTGGGGCATCGACGCCATCAACCGGCTTTTGGGCGCCGCCTACCAGCCTCTGGTGGAGCGTTTCTCGCGCAAGAACCTTTACGTGTAAGGAACGGATGGCCGGAGTCATCCGGCCATCACACGGCAGTGCTTGTCCTGTTGGCAGACAGGAAAAACCACCTATACTTGCTGAGACGTCAGGGAAAGAAAACGATCAGCATGGATAAGCCAAACCAAATGGATTTGGGGGCAACACTGGAGCACAGCCGCTCCGGCCTCAGGGAGAGTCATCGCCGTTCATTGACACGACTCCTGTTTACCGTAACCGGCACAGCCCTTGTGCTGTTTGCGTGCATGCAGTTTCTGGCGGGCGCGTTCTGGGTGGGTGGTGCAGAGCTATTGGCCAGTGTCGTGTTGTTTATCGGGTGTTGGTGGCTGAAAACCACACCACAGCTGCAGCAGTGGATCTATCTCTATCTGGCCTCTCTGTTCTCCTTCTTCCTGATCATCATGATCCTGCCCAATGCCTCGGTGACCGCATTCGTCTGGGTACTGATGATGCCAGTGCTGGCCTATTTGCTGCTGGGCAAGCATGAGGGATTGATCCTCAGTATGCCCTTCATGATGTTGGGCTGTTATTTCTACTACCGTTACCTCGGAAGCGTTGACAGCCCCCAGGTCGCCATCGATCTTCTGAACATGGTGTTATGCGCGGGCCTGATGCTGACCTTTGTTCACCTGTACGAAGTGCGACGGGAAGAGGCGGAGAGCCGGCTGGTGGAGGTGGCCCAGACCGACGGCCTTACCGGCCTGCCCAGCCGCAGCAGCTTCCAGGCAACGCTGGCCCGCACGTTGGCCGAAAGTGAACGCAGCGGCGCCGAATTTGCTCTGGTGATCATGGATATCGACCATTTCAAGCTGATTAACGACACCCTCGGTCATGTTGCCGGCGACAAGGTCCTGAAACACATCGCCAGCCGATTGCAGGAAAGACTGCGGGCCACGGACTTCGTCGGGCGCATTGGTGGCGAGGAGTTTGGTCTGATTCTGCGTAACGTCCGGCCCGACCATGCCTTTGAGCTGATGGATGAGCTCCGGCAGGTGATTGCTGACAGGGACTTGCGGTACGGCGAAGACCGGATACGGGTGACCGCATCCTTTGGCATTGCCCACTGGCCCAGACACGGCCATACGGCGGAAACCCTGTTCTCCATGGCCGACCGGTCGCTATACAAGGGTAAGACGGCCGGGCGCAACTGCGTGGTGTCGGCAGAGGCCCCGGGTCTGCTCCGTTCACGGGATATATTGGCTGGCGGCGCCGCCTGAATCAGGTACCCTTGGAGCAGGTTCTGAGCTATCCCTGAACGAACGGACTGCCCTATGTGTGAATTGCTGGCCATGAGCGCCAATACCCCCACCGACCTGTGCTTCAGTTTCACCGGCTTGACCCGACGCGGCGGCGCAACCGGTCCGCACAAGGATGGCTGGGGAGTCGCGTTTTATGAAGGCAAGGGTGTGCGGGCGTTCCACGACGTGGACGCCAGCGCCAATTCCCGCATTGCCGAAATGGTTCAGACCCACCCGATCAAGAGTGAAGTGGCCATCTGCCATATTCGTCAGGCCAATGTGGGCAGTGTCTGCCTGGCCAATACCCATCCCTTTATCCGGGAGCTGTGGGGGCAGTACTGGGTGTTTGCCCACAACGGCCAGATTTCGGACGTCAAACCACAGCCTGGGTTTTACGAGCCGGTCGGCTCCACCGACAGCGAGGCCTTGTTCTGCCGGATGCTCAATCACCTGAGGGATCACTGCAACAGGGAAACGCCGGCCGAGGACCTGGTGCAGCATCTGGTCCAGCTGTCGGTCGAGTTTTCCCGGCTCGGGGTCTTCAACCTGTTGCTGAGTAACGGCGACTGGCTCTTTACCTATTGCAGCACCAAGATGGCTTGCATCACCCGCCGGGCACCGTTTGGGCCGGCACGACTCAGGGATGCCGATGTGATTGTCGATTTCGAGTCTGAAACCACGCCCGATGATGTGGTCAGTGTGATCGTGACCGAACCGCTCACGGCCGACGAAGTCTGGGATATCTACCAGCCCGGGGAGTGGCGGTTGTGGCGTCAGGGCGGTGTTGTCTTGCAGGGACACGCTGGCGAAGCATGATGCTGCCGGCCTGCTTGCCAGTCGGCTACGACAGGCCAGCCATGCTCGAATTACTGCAATGTTCGCCGGTTGGTTGCCTGGTACTCCGGCGCGATGTGCTGCTCGATCTGTTTCTTGAACTCAGCGACCCGTTCGCTGTTGTCCTTGTCCCAGGGGTGGAAGTCCGGGCGGAAGTAATCCAGCCACGAGGGAATCAGGCTCGAAAACGCGCCCTTCCTGCCCCATAGCTGCCAGAGGCCCCGGGCCGAGTCTGTCAGCGAGAAGCGCTTGCGATCCCTGAGCATCATGCGAGCAGTGAACCAACTTGCCACCACTCCCAGAACGGCAGTGCTGAGTAACAGGTAAAACGCACGTTCGGTATAGGTGCCGCCGGCCTGTTTGAACACATCGTAGGCCACTGCCTTGTGTTCGGTTTCCTCGATGGCGTGCCAGACCCACAATGGCTGCATGCTCTCGTGCAGGTCTGCACGGACATCGTCACGCTCCAGCAGCAAGTCCGCCATCATGGCAGTGATGTGTTCCAGGGCGCAGGTGATGGCCAGCTGGTGGCGCTCCGGCAGCAACCTCACCACATCCAGCAGTTGTTTCAGGTCCTGTTCCATGGCTTCCACGGGCATGCCCAGTTCGGCAACGTGTTGATTCATAGCGTCGTGTTCCAGGGAATGCATGGCTTCCTGACCGATAAAGCCTCGTACCTCGCGCTTCAGTTTTTCGTCCTGAATGTCCTTTCGGAAGGCGCGCACAGAGTCAACAAAGAACTGTTCGCCCTGGGGGAATAGAACGGACAGGGCATTCATGGTGTGGCTGACCAGGTAATTGTTGTTGACCCAGTACCGGGGCACCCTGGCATCAAAGGTAAAGCCCATACGCTGGGGCTTGATGGTCACGGTCTCTGGCGTGTGTGAGGCTTTTCGCGGAATCGCCCCCGATTTGGCTGAGGCATCTGACGTCTGCATGTCTGTACTCCCTTGTGGGCGGATGTCATGGCCCCAGTTTGTGGAAATCCAGAGAGTGTCGGAATGCGATTAGGGGACGGTCTCCGTTCAGGTTGGGACACGGGGCCTGTCGATTGGCCGGATTGACGGAGTGGACCCAGGGCCGGCCCCACTGTCGGCCATGAGGGCTTTTGATAGAGTCGGTGACATTGCTTTGTACTCTTAACCGGGAAGGAACCACCATGACCAGAACCGGACCGGGTCAGGAACGACGGACAGCGGGGTTGTCGCTGGTTCCCGGCGTTTACATGAAGGTACTGGCCGAGACGGTCCGCCGGCTTGGGCACAATGACCGGCTGATGTTCCAGGGCCTGAATGTTACTCCCGATGACCTGAAATCCAGCGACAGCCGCGTCTTCGCGACCGATGCGATTGTGCTGGCCCAGCGTGCCCTCCATCTGGCGGGATCGGATGGCCTGAGCTTTGCGCTGGCACGGCAGCTGCGCCTGACCATTCATGGCACGCTGGGCTTCGCGGCCCTCACCAGTCCGACCTTCTCGGCTGCGGTCGCCTCGGTGCAGCGTTATCTGCAGTTGCGGGCCCCTTTTCTGAGTATGGATTATTCCATCACCGGTAATCAGGTGCGGATGTATCTGCACGCAGAGCCTGGACTGCCGGAGCTGTATGACTTCCTGTTGGAGACCGTCAGCGCGACCCTGATTTACCTGACCGAACAGCTACTGGACCGTGGCATCGCGGGGCAGCGGGGGCTGATCATGGAACAGGGCAAGCTGCCAGGTGTGATTGTCCGTCTGAGGGCGCTTGAGCCACCTTACTACCCGCGTTTTGAGCGCCAGTTGCCCGTGCGCTTCGAGTATGGGCAGCCTGAAGACACGCTGGTGTTTCCCCTCGAATTGATGACCGTGCCGATGCGGCTGGCCGATGCGGATGCGTCCCGCATGGCCCGGGAGCAGTGCGAGCTGGAACTGCAAAAGGCGCTGAAGGAGCAAGGGGACATCAGTCTGGCCATTCGAAACATGTTGCGGATGATGCCGGGGCCTTTGCCCTCGCTGGAGGCCACCGCCGAGCGCTTTTTCGTATCCTCGAGAACCCTGAAACGACGGCTGGCAGAGCGCGATACCAGTTATCGGGAAATCGTTGAGGCGGTACTGAAAGACCGGGCCATTCAGTTGCTGCGCTATACCAACAAGTCAGCAACCGAAATTGCCTATGAACTGGGGTATGCGGATCTGTCCAATTTCAGCCGTGCGTTTCGGAAGTGGACCGGCAAGTCGGCTGGCGAATTCCGGGAAACCGATCCGGCGCCCGACGTTGGTCCCTGACCGGCGCTGGCAAAAAACGTCTCATCAGCCCTTGTGTATTTTCGTCCGGGCACCCATATAACTGTTTGAAACCAATCATTATCGGGACGTTTTATGACCACTGACTTGGACGTGAAGGATACGCACAGCAAGCTGTTCGGGTACCTGCTCTGGATCTTCGGGTTCCTGGGTTCTCACCGGTTTTACTATGGAAAGCCAGTGACCGGCACCATCTGGTTCTTCACCCTGGGCCTATTGTTTGTCGGCTGGATCATCGATCTGTTCCTGATCCCGGCCATGGACCGGGAGGCGGACATCCGGTTCCGAAGCGGGGAAGTCAACTACAACATTGGCTGGTTACTGCTCACGTTCACCGGTGTCTTCGGCCTGCACAGGATGTACATGGGCAAGTGGATCAGCGGCATCATCTACCTGCTCACCGGCGGTCTGTTCCTGCTTGGTGTGCTCTATGATTTCTGGACCCTGAACGACCAGATTTCCATCCGCAACCGGGAACGGCGGTTCGGCTGATTACAGCCCCGCCGCCTGTTCCAGCTCTTCCAGCCCCTGCTCCAGCCCATCCAGCATCCGCTGGAGGCTGGGCAGGGTGCGCCGGCAACCGATGAGGCCAAATTCGACCTGATCGTTATAGCTGGTCAGCGTCATGTTCAGGGCCAGACGGTCCATCGCAATGGACACCGGGTACATGCCTTCCAGTCTCGCGCCGTTCCAGTACTGTGTCTCTTTCGGGCCGGGCACGTTGGAGATGACCACGTTGAAGGTCTGCCAGTCCGGCGCCATGCCGGTGAGCAGGTGGAAGGCGGCCGGTGCCATCATCAGCGCGGTGTAGTTGATGATTTCCTCGGACGACATCTGGGCGTAGCGATCCTTGGCCTCCTGAACCTCCCGGTGAATGTGCATCAGCCGTTCTGCCGGCTCGCTCAGGTCGGTTGCCAACGAAGCCAGGATCATGCCCACCTGATTACCTTCGGCACTGCTGTCGTCGTGCCGCAGGGACACTGGCACCATGGCCACCAGTGGCTTTTTCGGCAGGGCGTCCCGGTTCATTAGGTAC
Source organism: Marinobacter sp. F4216 (assembly GCF_019931195.1). Taxonomy (GTDB): domain Bacteria; phylum Pseudomonadota; class Gammaproteobacteria; order Pseudomonadales; family Oleiphilaceae; genus Marinobacter; species Marinobacter suaedae. The sequence goes on from NZ_JAIOUO010000006.1 coordinate 216,764, forward strand.
ACCCGCAACGCCGTGGCGCACATGGCCATCACCACATCGTTTACGGTGGTGCCATAGGCATGGCATATCCGACGGATTCTCTCCATGCCGAACGACTGGGCGGCGAAACGGCGTGAACCGGTGATCTTCTGGTTCAGGACGCTGCGCGGCGCGTGGAAGATGGAATCGTACACGGGGTTTTTGCGGGCCTCGTTGACTGTGCGAAGAATCTCCCGGGCAACGGTGGGCAAGGTGCCCAGCTGCTTGCCCGATTCGCCCAGCCAGTGTCGGAGCGTACGCCACAGACTTGGCTCCGGGCCATCGTCCCGCCCGGAGCGAGCCGGCAGGTCCCAGATGGGCGGCATGTTCCGCTGGGACGGGTCGGACGACAACATGCGCCGAATCAGGCGCATGGCAGACATACCATCGACCAGCGAATGATGCACCTTGATGTACAGGGCAAACTGCCGGTCCTGCAGGCCCTCGATCAGATGCAATTCCCACAGGGGCCGTTCCCGATCCATCAGGTGTGAATGCTCGGCCGAAATGAAGGTCAGCAATTCCCGTATTCGTCCCGGTGTGGGCAGTGCCTCGAACCGGAAGTGATGCTCCAGATCCAGGTGGTCGTCGTGCACCCACACCGGCTGCGTCAGGCGGGTGTCGAGGCGGCGATCGAACGGTGCTGTCACATGAGTGTGCTGGCGGAGCTGCCCGGCCAGCTGGGCCACGTAATCGTCCGGCGCATCGTCAGGAAAAGAGAACAGCTGGAGCCCGCCCACGTGCATGGGTTGCTGGCGCTTTTCGAGCCAGAGAAACAGCTGATCGGTGGGGCTGAGAGATTTCAAATGACGATCCTTGTTCTGGGCTTGGTGTGGATGACTTTGATGGTAGCCGAAGGTTTGGCACCCGGACATTGACCGGTCCGCAGAATTGACGGTTTCTGCCGGTCAGGTCTGAACTAAGGTTAGGGTCGTAGCAGTTAATCAGGGAAATCAATACGCAAGAGGTGAGTCTTTGCCGACAGAGTCAGGCATACATGGCGTGAAGACAAGGTGCTGGGCTGGGTGTGTCGCAGTATTGATCCTGCTGACGGGGCTGTCGGCCGGGGTCAGGGCGCAGCAGGCGCCCGATGTGCGTCTGGAAACGGTCGCCCGGGAACCGGTTCTGCATGAGATCCCGCTCAATGGCACGGTGAATCCGTTGAAGGCCTCGGGTATTTCCCCGGCTGTCGCCGGTCTGGTGGACTCGGTGCCGGTGGACACGGGCGACCAGGTGGCCCGGGGCGATGTCCTGGTAGAGCTGGACGATGAGCAGGCGGTTTACGAACTGGCGGCGGCCAGAGCGGAAGCCAGCCAGGCCCGGGCGCTGTTGGCGGAGGCTGAACGCCGGTTACAGGAAGCCCAGTCTGTTGGCGCCGGACGGAACATCGCCGCCACCGAGGTGCGCAGCCGGGAGAACGATGTCGTGGCGGCACGGGCGTCCCTGGCCCGAAATCAGGCGAGATTCAACCTGATGGAAGTCATGGTGCGCCGACATCAGGTATTGGCTCCGTTCGACGGGGTGGTCAGCAGCCGGAGTGTCGACCTGGGCGAGTGGATCACACCCGGCGGTGAGATCATGCAATTGGTGGACATCACCCACCTGCGCCTCGACTTTCAAGTGCCCCAGGAATACCTGCATCGCCTGGACGAACGTTCCCGGTTACTGGCTCGTGTCGGAAAGCACAGCAAACTGAAGGAAGCGCCGATCACTGTGCGGGTGCCGGTGACCGACCCCCAGGCCCGTACCTTTCTGCTGAGGGCGCGGCCACCGGAAGGTGAGACGGTCTGGCCGGGCATGGCGGTGCAGGCCACCCTGCAGGTGAGCACCGGCGAATCCGGACTGACCGTATCCCGGGATGCCCTCAACCGTTACCCCGAAGGCCGCGTTACCGTGTGGATTGCCACGCCTGCGGGGGATGACACCTACACCGTCAGCGAAAAGCGGGTCCAGCTTGGTCTGGCCTTTCAGGGCAAGGTGGAAATCACCCGTGGTCTTGACGGGGGCGAGCAGGTGGTGGTGCGCGGCAACGAGTCGCTGACGGAGGGCATCACGGTCCGGCTGGCTGCCCGAGAGGCCCGGTAATGTTTTCAGCCATCATCAGGCGCGGCACGCTGGTCGCTGTCGTTGCCCTTATCATAGCGATCCTGGGCACTGCGGCTGCCTTTCGCATCCCGGTCCAGATGATTCCGGATCTGGAAGTGCGCACGGTGACCGTGGAAACCCGCTGGCCCGGCGCGACGCCCCAGGACATTGAGAAGGAAATCCTGATCGAGCAGGAGCGTTATCTCCGCAACGTGCCCAACCTGAGCCGGATGATGGCTACCGCCTTCAGTGGCAGCGCGGAGATTGAACTGGAATTTCCGTTCGGAGTGGACATCACCGAAACCCTTATCCAGATCAACAATGCCCTCAGCCAGGTCCCTGATTACCCTCTGAACGTGGACGAGCCCCGGATTGTCGCTGCGTCCTTCTCCTCTAATTCCTTCATGTATCTGAGAGTGTCCACCCTGCCGGGAAACCCCCGGGAACTGGATATCCAGCTGATGCGTGATTTCATCGAAGACCGGGTGCGGCCACGAATGGAAAGTGTGTCCGGGGTGTCCGAGGTTGAGATCGGGGGGGGGGCTGACCGGCAGATTCAGATCCTGGTCGACGAAGCGGCGCTGGCACAGCGGGGCCTTGGCCTTGTGGATCTGCGTAACGCCATCAACCAGCGCAACCGGGATGTCTCCGGGGGGGAACTGGAGGCGGGCAAGCGCCGCTACCTGTTGCGGACGGTCGGGCGGTTTGAGGATATTTCCGAGCTGGAACAGCTGGTTATCCGCCGTCAGGGCGACAGTGTGGTGCGGCTCAGAGACGTGGCCCGGGTCCAGACCGGCCATTCCCGCATCCGGGAGCTGGCGATCGTCAACGGCCAAGGGGTGATCGGCGTGCAGGTCCGGCGCGAGAGCGGTTCCAATGTCATTGATATCAAGCACGCGATGATGGACGAGGTGGCGTCCATCAACGAGGAAGTGCTTGAACCCGCGGGCATGATCCTGGAGCTCACAGCGGACGACGCCCGCTACGTGGAGGCGTCCATCGCCAATGTCTGGACCAACCTGGGCATTGGCGCTGTCTTCGCCACCCTGGTGATGTATCTGTTTCTGCGCTCGGGCCGGGCCACCCTGGCCGGTGTCTGCGGCATTCCTCTGTGCGCCATCGCCGCGTTTATGGGGCTGCTGCTTACCGGGCGGACCATCAACGTCATCTCCCTGGCCGGCATTGCCTTTGCCATCGGCATGACCGTGGACAACAGCATTGTGGTACTGGAGAACATTGAGCGCCATCGGCGTCTGGGGCTGGACCGCTTCGAATCGGCGCTCAAGGGTGTGCAGGAGGTGTGGCCAGCGGTGTTCGCTTCGACCGCCACCACGCTGCTGGTGTTTCTGCCGATCCTGTTTATCGAAGAGGAAGCCGGGCAACTGTATTCCGATGTGGCCATTGCCATTTCAGCGGCCATCCTGGCTTCCATGCTGGTGGCCATCACCATCATCCCCACCCTGTGCGCCCGGCTCGATTTTCGCCGCAGCGCCACGGAAACCGATCAGTATGGCAATGTGACCGCAGGCGGCTGGTCCACGTCGGTGCTGCGGGCGGTTCGGTGGCTGGTGTCTGAATCCTTGCGCCGCACCCTGGTGATTGTTGTGACCGTTCTGGTCAGTGCCTGGGTCATTTTGGCCCTGACGCCGCCGGCAGAGTACCTGCCTGAGGGCGAAGAACCCAAGACCTTCGCCTTTATGAACGCACCGCCTGGTTACAATCTGAGTGAAATGGCCGCCATTGCCCGGCAGGTCGAGGACCATTTCCTGCCCCACGTGAATGCCGATGGCCTGGCGTATGCTGCAGGCGAGACCCGAGTCCCGCCCATGGCGTACCTGAACATGCAGGTGTCACCCACCGGTATGCGGATCATCGCCGAAACCCTGGAGCCCACCCACATTGAGGCGCTGATGGATGAAATCACCCGGGTCTACGAAGAGTTCCCGGGCATGCGCGCGTTTGCCGCGAAAGGCTCCATCATATCGAGCAACGATGGAGGCACCCGCAGCATCAACCTCGATATCTCCGGCCCGGATCTGGCGTCGGTCTATCGGGCTGCCAACGCGGCCTATCGCCAGGCCGAAACCATTTTTGACAACCCACGTATCCAGAGCCAGCCGCCGACCCTGTCCCTGGCTCAGCCACTGGTGCAGGTCCGGCCGGACTGGGACCGCGTGGCAGAGCTGGGCCTGGACACCGAGGCCATCGGCTTCACGGTGGCCTCACTGACGGAAGGCAGCTATATCGGCGACTTCTTTCTGGACGACGACAAGGTGGACATCTATGTCTACGGTCAGGCCAGCGAGGGGGTGCAACTGGCCAGTCTGCCCGATGTCATGGTGCATACGCCGGATGGCGCCACCCTGCCACTTTCCAGCATTGCGACTCTGGAGGAAACAGTGGATACCAGTGTGGTCCGGCGCGTGGACGGTCGGCGCACAGTTACCCTGAATGTCATCCCGCCGGGCAAGGTGCCGCTGGAAACCGGGGTGGAACGCGTACGCACTGAGCTGCTCCAGACCATGCGGGAAGAGGGAACACTGCCGGCCAGCGTGGATGTGGAAATCTCCGGGGCCAGCGATCAGCTCAATGCCACCCGTGACGCCCTTACCGGTAATTTCATCATCGCCATTGCCATTGTTTACCTGGTGCTGGTGGCCATCTTTGCCCACTGGGGATTCCCGCTGCTCATCCTGACCGCCATTCCGCTCGGCGTTGCCGGAGGCATCGTCGGGCTGGCGCTGATGAATCTGGTGGGCGGTATGCTGCCGCTGCTGGGGCTTCAGCCCCTGAGCCAGCCGTTCGATATGATCACCATGCTGGGCTTCCTGATCCTGATGGGCACCGTGGTGAACAACCCGATTCTGGTACTGGATCAGGCCCGCCAGAACCTCCGCCACCAGGGCGGCAATGTGGTCGAGGGGGTGGTCGATGCGGTGGCCACCCGGCTGCGCCCGATTGCCATGACCACCCTGACCACCATTTGCGGCCTGTCGCCGCTGGTATTCCTGCCCGGGGAAGGCACCGAACTGTACCGGGGCGTGGGAGCCATCGTCCTGTTCGGGCTGATGGGGGCGGCCATTGTGACGGTCACCTTCCTGCCGGCCCTGGCGATCCTGGTGTTTTCGCTCCGGGACCGCACCGTCACGGGTACGGTCAGGCGGTAGCGGCCTCGTCCTCTTCGGCCGGCACGTCGACGAGCACATCGCCGCCGTCCACATGCACCTGATAGGTGGGGATCCGGACGTTTTCATCTTCAAGACAGACGCCCGTGCGGAGGTCGAAATGCTGCTTGTAGATGGGAGACGCCACGACCAGATGCCCCTTGAGATCGCCGGTGATGCCACGGGCCAGCACATTGGCGCCGGAAAAAGGATCGTGATGGCTGATCCCATACATCGACGGCGTTTGCTCTGGCAGATAGAAAATGGCGACAGGGCCGGCGGGTGTCCAGACGGCAATACCCGAGCCGGGAATCAAATCCCGGAGCCGGCATACGCTGCATTGCTGGGTGTTGTTGCTCATTGTTTGTCTCCTTTGGCCATCAAGCCGGGTCGGCCAGCGGGCGGCGCTGACCGCGCTCTTCGGTCCACTGCTGAACGGGATCCTTCTGCTCCGTCGCATTGACGAACTCCCGGAAACGTTTGCGTTGCTCCGGGTTCTCCACGGCGGTTTTCCATTCGCACTGGTAGGTGCTGACAATGTCGGCCATGTGCTGGTCCAGCTCGGTGCAGATACCCAGGCTGTCTTTCAAAACCACCTGTTTCAGGTAGTCGATGCCGCCTTCCAGGTTCTCCATCCAAACACTGGTCCGCTGCAGTCGGTCAGCGGTGCGGACATAGAACATCACCACCCGGTCAATGGTGCGAATCAGTTCCTCGTCGGACAGATCGGTGGCGAACAGGTCAGCGTGGCGTGGGCGCATACCGCCATTGCCACAGATGTAGAGGTTCCAGCCCTTGTCGGTGGCAATCACCCCGAAGTCCTTGCTCTGGGCTTCGGCGCATTCGCGGGTGCAGCCAGATACCGCCATTTTTACCTTGTGGGGGGCCCGCAGGCCCTTGTAGCGGTTTTCCAGTTCGATGGCCATGCCGACACTGTCCTGAACGCCGTATCGGCACCAGGTGCTGCCGACACAGGACTTCACCGTCCGCAGGGCCTTGCCGTAGGCGTGCCCGGTCTCGAATCCGGCGGCAATGAGCTTTTCCCAGATCTCCGGCAATTCACTCAGGGTGGCCCCGAACAGGTCCACGCGCTGGCCGCCGGTGATCTTGGTGTACAGATCGTACTCCTTCGCCACTTCGCCCAGGGCGATCAGCTTGTCCGGGGTGATCTCGCCACCGGGCACCCGGGGCACAATCGAATAGGTGCCGTTTTTCTGCATGTTGGCCATGAAGGTGTCATTGGTGTCCTGCAGCGGCACGTGGTCGGTGGCCAGAATGTGCTCGTTCCAGCAGGAGGCGAGAATGGACGCCACCGCCGGCTTGCAGATATCGCAGCCATGGCCCTTGCCGTGCTGGCTGATCAGGGTCCCGAAGGTGCGGATGCCGTTCACCCTGACCAGATGAAACAGTTCCTGACGGGTATAGGGGAAGTGCTCGCACAGATCCTTACTGACCGAAACGCCGCGCTTGGCCAGTTCGCTGTCCACCACCGTTTTCAACAGTGCCGTACAGCCGCCGCAGCCGGTGCTGGCCCTGGTTTCGCCTTTGACGCTGCCGAGGTCCGAGCAGCCGGCGTCGATGGCCGAGCAAATATCGCCCTTGGACACGTTGTGACAGGAACAGATGGTGGCCCCTTCCGGCAGTGCATCTGGGCCCAGCGCCGGTGCGCCGCCTTCGCTATCTGGCAGGATCAGGCTCTCGGGGTTTGCGGGCAGATCAATGCCGTTAAGGGCATACTGCAGCAGCGTGTCGTACTTGCTGTTGTCGCCCACCAGGATGGCGCCCAGCAGTTTCTTGCCATCGTTGCTGACCACCATGCGACGGTAGTAGCCGGCCTGCTCGTCATTGAAGCGGATGTTGCGGGCGCCCGGGGTTTGCCCGTGGGCATCGCCGATGGAGCCCACGTCCACGCCCAGCAACTTGAGCTTGGTGCTCATGTCGGCACCGGTGAACGCTGCTGATGAATCCTTGTTCAGGGCCGCTGCCAGCGTGCGGGCCATGGTGTAACCCGGCGCTACCAGACCGAAAATGCGCTGGTTCCAGAGCGCGCATTCGCCGATGGCGTGAATGTGTGGGTCCGAAGTGGTGCACTGGTTGTTCACCACGATGCCACCCCGCTCACCCACCTCCAGACCACTGGCCCGGGCCAGGGTATCCTGGGGGCGGATACCCGCCGAGAACACGATCAGGTCGGTTTCCAGGTGGGTGTCATCGCTGAAGGTCATCCGTAGCCGGGCGGCTTCGCCTTCCACAATGGCGGTGGTGGCCTTTTCGGTGTGCACTGACACGCCCAGGTCTTCGATTTTCTGGCGCAGCAGCGCGCCGCCTTCGGCATCCAGCTGCACCGGCATCAGTCGCGGGGCGAATTCCACCACGTGGGCTTCCAGACCGAGACTTTTCAGGGCATTCGCCGCCTCCAGACCCAGCAGTCCGCCGCCCACAACCACGCCGGTTTTTCCGCCCTGTGCACTGGCGCGAATGGCATCCAGATCTTTCAGGGTGCGGTAGACAAAACAGTGATTCCGGTCCCGGCCGTCGATGGGGGGCACAAACGGATAGGACCCGGTGGCCAGCACCAGTTCGTCATACGAGTAGTCACCCCTGGGTGTGGTGACGATCTTCCGGACACGATCAATAGCGGTGACCTGTTCGTTCAGATGCAGGTCGATGCCGTTGCTGGCGTACCAGTCCGCCGTGCCCATGGCGAGATCGGCGTGGGTGGAGCCGGCAAAGTATTCGGACAGGTGCACCCGGTCGTAAGCGAGCTGTTTTTCCTCGCCGAACACGAGGATGCGATATTCCGTTGCCACGTCGCTGACAACAAACTGTTCCAGGAAGTGATGGCCGACCATGCCATTGCCAACAACGATCAGGTTCTTTTTACTCACGGTGTCGTCCTCATTACTTGGGCAGTCGGCTCAGGCCGCCGCCTCACAAAACGGTTTGCCGAAGGCCAGTTGAGCCCGAAAGGCGGTAACTTCGGTTTGTTTCTTGATCAACTCCTGGTACCAGGGGCCCTGGCGGGTGTCGCCCAACAGGACCGCCCCCACCAGGCGTTCGTCGCGGATCATCAGATGGCCGTAGGTGTCCGTCCCCAGGTCTTGCCAGACCAACGATTCAGTGGTGTCGTCCGGAGCGTGCTGGCCGCAGGAAAACACCGGCATACCGCTGATTTTCAGGCGGGTGGCGAGCACAGCGCTTTCAAACGCCGGGGCGCGTTCCGTGGCAGCCAGGACACCGGCCAGCACCCTGGCTTGCCGGTAACCGGGCTCCACCAGGCCGAAGGTTTCGCCCTCTACTTCGCAGCATTCGCCCAGCGCATAAATGGCGGGATCGCTGGTCTGCATGCGGTTGTTCACCTGAATACCCCGACCGCAGGACAGTCCGGCGTCTTGAGCCAGTTCCTTGTTGGGCACAATGCCGGTGGCAATCACCACCAGGTCGGTACTGAGCAGGGTCTGGTCGGCGAGTTGAACCGCGTGCACATCGTGGTCACCCAGAATCCGTATGGGAGCCGACGACGTCATGATGTCCAGCCCACGGGAGGCAAGTTGGGCCGCCAGCAACTGGCCGCCGGTCCTATCCACCTGCCGGTTCAGCAGATGCCCGGAGCGGTGCAGGACTGTTACTGACAGGCCCAGTCGCTGCAGTCCGTCCGCGGCTTCCAGCCCGAGAAATCCACCGCCGACCACCATGGCCCGGCGCCGACGCCGGCGTTGATCGATCAGGTGTCGTGCGTCGTTGATGTCCCGAAAATAACGGACCCCCTGAAGCTGCTCGCCCGGAATGCCGAGACTGGCCGGGCGCGAGCCGGTAGCGAGCACCAGGGTGTCATAAGTTTCAGACCGGCCAGCACTGGTGATGATGGTTTGCTTGTGCCGATCGATGGCGGTGACCCGTTCGCCGTAGTGAACTTCGATTCCGTGGGCGGTGAACCAGTTTTCCGGTTGCAGGATCAGACTGGGTTCCTGCGCTTCGCCGCTCAGCAAGGCGGGCAGCTGTATCCGGTTGTACGCCGCGTAGGATTCGCCATTGAACACCACGATACGCTCGAAGGGCCGTTTGGCACTTGCCATTAACTCTTCAAGAAATCGCTGCGCCACCATGCCGTGGCCGCAGACGATGAGTGTGCGCTCGCTGTTCCGGTCCATGCCCAAATCCTTGTGTCCAGAAACGAAAAAAGCCGGAGCATCTCATCCCCTCAGGGAATCAATGGTCCGGCGCCAATGCCAACAACAATGATCTGATGATCCAGCCAAATCCATGGCCAAAGCGTTCATCCTTACGGGTTAGTTAGCGATCTTCATGCCAGTTTTCAGCCTCTATAAAAATCAGTGAGTTGGAGGGGTTTTGACGGTAAAGGCCCGGTCCGAATGCGGGAAAACTGCCCCGAACTGGGGCGAATGCCCATTTTTAAGGCCGTACAGTGGCCCGGTAATTGCTCCAATCCTGTTATTCGGAGTTGAAGGACTGGAGTTTTGCCATGAGTACCAGAAAGCAGACGCAAAGGGAGGTCACCCCCTCTGCCGCGGATTACCTGATTGCCTCACGCCAGTGCGAGTTGATGAACCTGCAGTACTTCCTGCAGATGGGGAAGGTTGTGCAGAGCATCAGTAATCTGGTGCACGGTCTGCAGCGGGAACGAGGGGCGTCGAATGTGTTGCTGGGCTCCGGTGGTGAGAAATTTTCGGCGGAGCGCCTGGCAATGGTCCAGGAGTCCGATCGCCTGCGCGATCTGTTCGAGCAGGCACTGGCCGAGGTTCACCGGGAATTAACCGCGCATCCGGTCAGTAGCCGGTTACTGAACCGCCTGGCCAGCGCCCTGCACGGTCTGGAGCAACTGCCATCGTTGCGTGCCCGTGTCGAGAAGCGGGTGTTGCCCGTAGAGGACGCCACCGAGGCGTATTGCAAGCTGGTGCAGGAATTGATCACGGTGGTCTTCGAGGCCGCCGAAACCGTCGTGGATCCGTCCATCGCCGGGCTTCTGGTGGCGATGGTTCATCTGATGAATGGCAAGGAACTGTGCGGTCAGGAACGCGCCGTTGGCTCGGCCGGGTTTTCCAGCGGCACCTTCAGCAATGCACAGTCAAAGCGCATGATGCACCTTGTCGAAGCACAGGAGCGCTGTTTCGAGGTGTTCGTCAGCTTCGCCGATGCGGAGAGTAAAGCGCTCTGGCAGAACCTCCGGGCACATCCGCGCGAAGCAGAAATTGAACGTCTGCGGCAGCTGGGCTGTTCGGCCGGGCGCTACAAGTCCATGGACCCTGAGCTGGCAGACCGATGGTTTGCCCTCCTGTCGGAGCGGATGGACGAGCTGAAAACGGTGGAAGATGCGGTGGAGGGCTGCTTTCACAGCCGTTGCGTCGAGCGTTTTGCCGAAGCGAGGAATTCCCTGGCCCACCAGGAAACCCTGATAGCGTCCCTGGATGCGCAGGCTCCAGATCCCAAGCCGGTGGTGGTGTTGTTTGACTCGGGTGATGACACTGGCCAAGGAAATGCCTGGAACAGTGAGGGCGTGGGCGAGCGATTTGGTCGCTCGCTGTTTGACCTCGTCCAGGAGCAGACCCGCCGTCTGCAACAGATGGACGATGAACTACAGAGTGCCAGGGATGCCTTGGAGGAACGTCGCACCCAGGAAAAAGCGGTGCTGCTGTTGATGGATCATCGGGGAATCAACAACGACGAGGCCCATCGCCTGCTGAGAAAGCTGGCCATGGATCAGGGCAAGAAGCTGACGGATGTCGCCCGTGCCCTGTTGTCCATGGCGGATGTGCTGAAGTAATCCGGCTCAGGCCCGCGCGGCCTTGGCCTCCTCCGTTTTTTCGCTGGTTTCTTCCGCTGCCTGCGCAGCCCGACGGGGAGCTATGGTTTCCAGCTTGCGCTGTTTTTCGTACAGGAATTTCAGTACTTCCTGACGGTAATGCACGTAGGTTGGGTCGTCTGCCAGTTCCACCCGGTTACGGGGGCGTGGCAGGTCGATGCGAAGATCCTCTCCCACCGTGGCGGCCGGACCGTTGGTCATCATGATGATGCGGTCGGACAGCAGAACCGCCTCGTCCACATCGTGGGTAATCATGATCACGGTGTTATTCAGGTCCTTCTGAATATCCATCAGTGAATCCTGCAAATGGGCCCGGGTCAGGGCATCCAGCGCCCCGAACGGCTCATCCATCAACAGAACGGACGGTTTCATGGCCAGGGCCCGGGCGATACCCACCCGCTGAGCCATGCCCCCGGAGATTTCCCCCGGTCGCTTGCTGGCGGCGTGGGTCATATTGACCAGCTCTAGATTGTGGTTGATCCAGTCCCGGCGTTCCTGTTTGCTCATGGTCTTGCGGAATACCTGCTGCACCGCCAGTTCGACGTTCTCATACACCGTCAGCCAGGGCATCAGGGCGTGGTGCTGGAACACCACGGCCCGCTCGGGGCCCGGCGAGTTGACCTCGTGGCCATCCAGCACGCAGCCGCCCTTGGAGGCCTGCAGCAGGCCGGCGACAATGTTCAGCACGGTGGACTTGCCGCAGCCGGAATGGCCGATCAGCGAAACAAACTCGCCCTTCTTGATCTTCAGGTTGATGTTGTCCAGCGCCAGGAACTCGCCCTTGGGGGTGTCGAAGCTCATGTCGACGCCGGTCAGTTCAAGATGCGTTTTGCTCATGGTCTTCTCCGTTATTCGTTCCAGGCCACTTTCTTCTGGATCACCTGCATGGCGCGATCCAGCAGGAAGCCGATAAAGCCGATGGTCAGTACCGCCACCATGATCCGGCTGAGGGACTGGCTGCTGCCATTCTGAAATTCATCCCAGACGAACTTGCCCAGGCCCGGGCTCTGAGCCAGCATTTCCGCGGCGATCAGCACCATCCAGGCAATCCCGAGGGACACCCTCAGGCCAGTAAAAATCATCGGCACGGACGAGGGCAGTACCACTTTGCGCACGTGGGTCAGGAATGGTAGCCGAAGCACCCGGGATACGTTGACCAGGTCCGGGCTCACCGCGGCCACCCCAACACTGGTATTGATCAGCGTGGGCCACAGGCTGCACAGGGTGACGGTGATCATGGAGGTCAGAAAGGATTTCTCGAACATCGGGTCGTCGCTGACGTAGGTGGCGGAAACCACCATGGTCACCAGCGGCAGCCACGCCAGGGGCGACACAGGCTTGAACACCTGAATCAGTGGGTTAACCGCCGCCTGAAAGTGTTTGTTCAGACCGAACACGATGCCCAGGGGAACCGCTATGAGGGTGGCGAGCACGAAGCCGGCCAGCACGGTGATCATACTGGTGCCAATCTGGTCGATGAAGGTGGGCGCACCGGGGTAGTCGCGGATCCTCACCTCGGCGTCCGGATTCTTGGCCAGAATCCGGGCATTGCGCTCCTCTTGCATGGTGATGAACTTGTCGGCTCGTTCGCGCTGGTTCACGTGCTCCTGCCAGAGCTGCCCACCCTGCTCCCAGACCTGGGTGGGCCCCGGAAACGCCCCGAGGGACGTGTCGATCCGGGGGGCCGTCAGGTGCCAGAAAGCCAAGAAGATCAGAATCCCGAGTATGGGCAGCAGCAGCTGTTTAGTGGCTTGCCCCCATTCAACATCGTTGATGCGGCTGGGCAGGGATTTCAGCCAGGTGCTTTGCTCGGGGCTGGAGGTAGTGGTTAGCGTATTCATAGCGTTCTCCTGGACGACGCCCGATCAGGGGGTGTCGGTGCCTTTCAGGCCGATCTCAAAGCTGTCGATATAGGCATTGGGCTGGCGGGGTGTGAACGCCACACCGTCGATCAGCTTGCCCTGGAACGGGCGCTCGAAGTTCTCTTCGCTGAAATTCGGGAAGTCTTCGGCGTTGAGCAGGCCCTCGTCGATCAGCGACTGGGCGGCCTTGGCGTAGATGTCTCCGCGGTACACCTTGGCAGCCGTTTCCATATACCAGTCATCCGGCTTGGCTTCGGCGATCTGGCCCCAGCGACGCATCTGGGTCAGATACCAGATGGCATCCGACGGGTACGGGTAGGTGGCGTTGTAGCGGAAGAACACGTTGAAGTCCGGTACTTCACGCACGTCGCCCTTTTCGTATTCGAAGGTGCCGGTCATGGAGTTGGCAATGACTTCGGCATCGGCACCCACGTAGCTCGGGCGAGCCAGGATCTCAACCGCTTCTTCCCGGTTGGCGTTGTTGTTTTCATCCAGCCAGTGGGCGGCACGAATCATGGCACGCAGCAGGCGCAGGTGGGTGTTGGGGTACTCCTCGGCCCAGGATTCAGTGACACCGAACACCTTTTCCGGGTTGTTGGGCCAGATCTCGTAGTCGGTGATCACCGGCACGCCAATGTTCTTGAACACGGCTTGCTGGTTCCAGGGTTCGCCCACACAGTAACCGGCGATGGTGCCGGCTTCCATGGTGGCCGGCATCTGGGGGGGCGGGGTCACCGACAGGTGCACGTCGGCTTCCAGGGTGCCACTGGTATCACCGCGCTGGGGAGCGTAGAACCCCGGATTCAGGCCGCCGGCGGCCAGCCAGTAGCGCAACTCGTAGTTGTGGGTAGATACAGGGAACACCATGCCCATGCGGAAACGTTCGCCGTTGGCGCGGGATTCTTCAACCACAGGCTTGAGGGCGCTGGCGCTGATGGGGTGGACTGGCTTGTCGCCCTCTTTTTCAATGTGCTGGCTCATGGTCTCCCAGACATCGTTAGAGACTGTGATGCCGTTGCCGTTCAGGTCCATGCTGAAAGCGGTGATGATGTTGGCCTGGGTGCCGTAGCCAATGGTGGCACCCAGTGGCTGTCCGGCGAGCATGTGCGCACCGTCCAGCTCACCGGTGATCACCCGGTCCAGTAGCACTTTCCAGTTGGCTTGCGCTTCCAGTTCGACAAACAGGCCTTCGTCCATAAAAAAGCCCTGTTCCCAGGCCACCGCCAGGGGGGCCATGTCGGTCAGTTTGATGAATCCGAGCTTCAGGTCGGCCTTCTCCGGTTCGCCGATAGCCGCCTGAACCGGGCTAACGCTGGCGACCAGTGAAACGGCCAGGGCAACGCCGGCCAATTTCTTGAGTGTTCCGGTACTGTGTGTCACGTGAGTCTTCATGGTGTCCTACCTCTCGACCTTCTGCTTTTCTGCTGTCGAAAAAAAACGCCTGTCCTCCGTGGACCGGAAGACAGGCGCCTATGCCTGTGGAGCTTTGTGCTGTACAGGTGCTCCGTTCTTTATGCTGTGTTTGCTCGTCACTTTACCGTCAGCACACACCAGCACACACCGTGCCACTCATAATAAATTCAGTAAAAACAGGGGTTAACATTTTCTGTTCCGGGCCAGTGGTTGGTTGGGCACGGACAGTGTGTTTGTTTTTGGTGCAAGACCCTGGGGCTCTGCACTGACCTGAGGCTGCGTATCTGACCAGGCGAGTGGTCGTTGTCGGTGACGCCGGCTCATGGCAAGTTGCCGTTGGCCGGGCAGGCCAGTGCTGGCCCACGTTCGCGGGGAGTGATGGTGTGCGTAAGGCAGCAACCGTCGGTGCGGTTCACCATGGCCCTTTTATTGCTAATACTTACTCAAGAAAACGGATATCCGTTTCGCTAACAATGTAACGACGGCGACGAAGCCTGTGCTTTTGCATTCGATAGAAAGGATGCAGGAGTACAGGCTTTTTGCGTTTTTCAGGAGACTCCCCGTGGATACCAAGGATTCGCTTACGGCCCCGACCCAGACCACTTGCCCCTACTGCGGCGTGGGATGCGGGGTGAAGGCCAGGGCCGACGGCGTGGCCGGGGATGAGCGGCATCCGGCCAATAAAGGCCGGTTGTGCGTGAAAGGCTCGGCCCTGCACGAAACCCTGGTGCCATCGGGGCGATTACTGGCCCCGAGGGTGCATGGGCAGGACGCCAGCTGGCCGGAGGCCATCGAAGCGGTATCAACGGCGATTCAGCAGGCGGTATCGAAGCACGGTCCGGGGTCGGTGGCCCTTTATCTGTCGGGGCAGTTGCTGACTGAAGACTATTACGTCGCCAACAAACTGGCGAAAGGATTTATCGGCACACCCCATGTCGATACCAACTCCCGCCTGTGCATGTCGTCGGCGGTAGCCGCCCACAAGCGTGCGTTTGGTGAGGACTGTGTGCCCGGCTGTTATGAGGATCTGGAAATCGCGGATCTGCTGGTGCTGACCGGCAGCAATGCCGCCTGGGCCCACCCGGTCCTGTACCAGAGAATGGATGCCTCGGCCCGGGAGGGGCGCCGGGTGGTCGTTATTGATCCCCGGCGCACCGCAACCGCCGATCTGGCCGATTTGCACCTGCAACTGAGGCCCGGCACCGATGCCATCCTGTTCAATGGTCTGCTGGTCTGGTTGTGGCAGGCAGGCGCGGTGGACAAAGCATACATTGCCAGCCATTGCCGGGGTTTCGACGGCGCCCTCAATGCGGCCCGGCAATCGGCGCCCTCGGTGGCGCAGGCGGCCCGGCAATGCGATCTCCCCGAAGCCGAGGTCGAGCAATTTTACCGCTGGTTTGCCGAAACACCCCGGACGGTGACCGGTTTTTCCCAGGGCATCAATCAGTCCAACGCGGGCACCGATAAAGGCAACGCTATCATCAACTGTCATCTGGCGGTGGGCCGGGTCGGCCTGCCGGGCGCCGGCCCGTTTTCTCTCACCGGGCAACCCAATGCCATGGGTGGCCGGGAGGTGGGCGGACTGGCCAACACGCTGGCCGCACACATGGATTACGACACCTCCGGAGCACGGGAACGGCTTGGCCAGTTCTGGGGCTGCAACGCCATTCCGGAGGGGCCCGGCCTGAAAGCTGTGGATCTGTTTGACGCCGTGCACCGGGGTGACATCAAGGTACTCTGGATTATGGGTACCAATCCGGCTGTCAGTCTGCCCCGTTCCTCACGTGTACGTGAGGCGCTTGCGGGCTGTGAGACCGTCATTGTGTCGGATTGCATGGCTGAGACAGACACGACAGCTTACGCTGACATCCTTCTGCCCGCTGCTGGCTGGGGAGAGAAGGATGGCACGGTTACCAATTCGGAACGGTGTATTTCACGGCAACGGGCCTTTCTGCCTTTGCCGGAACAGGTTCGTCCGGACTGGTGGATCATGAGTTCGGTGGCAAGAACTCTGGGTTGGGGCAATGCTTTTGCCTACCGCGGGCCTGTGGACATCTTCCGGGAGCACGCGGCTCTGTCCGCCCTGTCCGCGTCGACCAACGGAGGGCGGCGACGATTTAATATCGGCGTCATGGCCGGATTATCTCCGGCCAGCTATGACCAGCTGGTGCCGGTTCAGTGGCCGGTGCAGATGGATTCGGCCGGTCGTCTGACCGGAACCGAACGACTGTATTCGGACGGCGAGTATTCCACGCCCGACGGACGGGCGCGCTTTGTGCCCGTGGACACCGTCCTGCCGGACCAGCGGCCCTCCCGGGAGCTTCCCCTGATTGTGAACGCCGGGCGCATCCGGGATCAGTGGCATACCATGACCCGGACGGCCCTTGCGCCCCGCTTGCTGAACCATCGCTCCGAACCCTTTATCGATGTCCACCCGGAGGATGCCCGTCGCTATCAACTGGCAGACGGTGAACTGGCCAGCCTGACGGGGGAAACGCCCTATCCCTTCGTCGGGCGGGTCAGAGTGACCCGGGACCAGCGCCCCGGAGAGGTGTTTGTGCCCATTCATTGGAACCAGCAGTACACCGCCAAGGGGATCGCCTCGCAGCTCATGCAGTCCGTGACCGACCCCATTTCCGGGCAGCCGGAAAGCAAGCATGGGGTGGCCCGGATTGCGCCGGTGGCAACGCGGTGGCAGGCACGGGTGATGCGCCGGGCCGGCAGTGGTTGGCATCCGGAACAGGTGAGTCCGGATAGCTATTGGACCCGGCAGACCATGGCCCATAGCGACAGCTGGTGGGTGGCGGGAGTTCAGCCGGTGGACTGGCATCGGGAGGCGGAACTCTGGCTGGGCGATCGACCACAAGTCTTCGTCAACGACGCGACCACCGGACGCTACCGTGCGGCGTTGATCGTTTCGGGCCGGCTGGAGGCGGTGCTCATGGTTGATCCCCGGTCTTCCGGGTTGCCCGATCTGGCCTGGCTGGATGAGTGCTTCAGTGCAGACTGTCTGAATGACGATCAACGCAGGTACCTGCTGGCGGGCCGCACCGTCGACCTGGAAGACCATGGCGCGCTGGTATGCAGCTGCTTTCAGGTGGGCGAAAAACAGATTGCGCGGGCCATGGGCGAGGGGGTCAAGAGTGTGGTGGAGCTGGGTCGGGCCCTGCGCTGTGGCACCAATTGCGGGTCCTGTATCCCGGAGCTTCGCAGCCTGCTGGAGGGCCATGGTGACGCCGGGGCGATCGAAGTGCGGGATCAGGTGTTAGCGGACTGACCGAAGCATCTGCATAGGTACCCGGTAACGGACGCCTTTGGCTGCGCCGGTGCCCTCCACCGTGCAGGTTTTGCGATTCACCCGCAGAATTCGTCCCTGAATGACCTTTGGTTCCTGGCCGAAAACGATGGGTTCTCCGACCTGCCACTGCCGGTGGCCATGAACCGGGCCGGGCAGTTCCAGGGGCGTGTCAGACAGTCTCAGCGAGTGGTGTTCGGCCTTTTCGGCCAGGGTCTGTCGCGCCGCCTCCGCGCCCCCGCTCTGATGCAGATTATCCAGAATGCTGTAGAAATGCCGGTTATGGACCGAGCCCCGAAAGCGTTTGCCGGCGCTTTGCTGGAGCAGATGGGCGAACTCGTGGCAGCAGGTGTGGGCCAGCAGGTTCAGCGGGCTGACTTCTCCGTCGAAATACCCCCTGCGCTGGATTTCGCGACTGGACAGCCAGCCGTGGGCGGATTCGGCGCAATGCTTGGCCTCGATCATCCGCACGCCATAGGTGATCTGGTGTTGCTTGTTCCGGGGATCAAAGCGGTGGTAAGTGGCCTGGCCGGAACCGGTGCGGCAGGCCAGCGTACTGCCTGGAAGCCGTTCCCGGACCCAGTTGGCGGCCGGGAGCCAGAGGATCTGCTCGGTGACTTCGCACATCAGTTCACCGAGTTGTCGGGCAGGTAGGGCAGTGGTACTCATGAGTCGGGCTTATCGCTTGGACGGTCTACAACGGTATGGCTCTAGGGTAACGCCAGCGGTGGCCGATGACCATGAACATTCTGAGAGTCGCAGTGGCGGTCAGGCCAGCCAGTCAGCACTCGCCAGCCAGATCAGCCTCAATGCCAGCACCGTCAGCACCAGATTGAACAGCCGGTTAAACCACCGGTTGCTGAACGATTTGAGCAGGTGCAGGCCAATCCAGGTACCGGCAAAGCCGCTGATGATCATGGCCAGGATAAACGGCAGCCAGTCCGGAAAGACAAATCCCGCCAGACTGAACACCAGTGCCTTGGGCGCATGTTGCAGGCTCATGGCGGTGGCGAAGGTGGCAACGGTGGAAAAACGGTCTGGTTGAATCTGCTTGATGAAAGCGGCGACCAGAGGCCCGGTTGCACCCACGAACAGGCTGATGAAACTGGTCAGCGCCGAGGCCAGAAAGGTGCCGACGCTACCGAAGGATGCCCTGGGCAGTGGCGGCCCCCAGCACAGGTAGAGCACAAACCCGGCCACGGCCAGTTGCCAGACCGGCTCGGGCAGATCCACCAGTAACCATGCCCCGGCCAGGGTGCCCACCAGAACGCCGGGTGCGAAGGCGATGATCACTGGCCAGTTGATGTGTCGGACGGTCATGGCCGCCCGGCCAGCGTTGGAACCCAGCTGAATCATGCCATGGACCGGAATGATGGCCGCCGGGGGCAGCCAGCCGGCCATCAGCACCAGAAGCAGCACGCCGCCGCCCGCCCCCAGGGTGGCGGTGATCAGTGAGGTCAGTGCAGAACAGGCAAGCAGGGTCAGGGCAATGGGCAGGCTCAGGGCCTCGGGAAACAACAGGCTTACTTCCATGCACAGAAGTCCGTCTCGGTGATTTCCGGTGTTTTGCACAGGGCTTCCATGGCCAGTTCCACATCGGCCACATAGTACAGCGATGCCAGACCCAGCCGGTCCCGCCCCAGGTTATGAAACACCATACCAAAGGCAATATCGCCGGCGCTAAAACGCCCATGGTGGGTGGCGAAGTAATCGGCGGGTTTGCCCAGTTGCGGGTCGGTCAGCAGCGAGGTGACCCGCCCTGCACCGCCGTGGTAAGCCTGGATCAGCAACAAGTTAAACAGACGTTCCCGTTTTTGCTCCGGCAGGTGGCCAAAGCGTTCATTGAAGGCCGGTCGCAGGTTCCGCGCGTTCTGGTTGGTCAGGCGCAGTGCACAGTCGATTTGCGCCAGCCGGTGCCAGTAGTTCTTGGGCCGGATCTGGCAGTCGGACAGCGCCGTGGGCGACAGTTGCATGATGCCACGGGCGTCTGCGGCCGAGTGGGCGCGTTGCTGGCCGCCGCTTTCAATCAGGATCTGTCCGGCCAGGTGCGGCAGCAGCCCGGGTGCGAGGTTGATCCGCTGCTGCTCCGCGCGGGTGCTGTAAACGTAGTTCAGCGCGTCGTGCAGGGAACCCGGCTCGGCCGACGAAGCAAAGGCCAGGTCGTCCCAGGCGCCCCACAACCGGTAGGCGGGCGCTCGGCCAAGGTAGCGGGCCAGGGCTCTATCAAGGTCCACATGGGGTTGGTCGCAGGAGAGTGCGAAGGGATACCCCGTTTGTCCTTTGCCCCCCGGTACCCAGGTGTCAACCCGTTCGTCCTGGTGCAAGGAGCGCCGGGTATCGTTGAGCTGGGCCTGGGTTGCTTCCCGGGTGGCCTTGTCGGAGAGCCAGGCCAGAAACTGCCCGCGCATATCGAACAGGATGTGGCGGTCGCTTTCGGAGCAGTAGCCCGACTCTCGAAGGACCCAGTCGCGGATGGTCAGAATGTTGGTGTAGACACCCTGGCTGACCCAGTAGGGTGAGCTGCGCACGACCTGGGTCCAGTCCCGCTCCGAGTCGTCCGGGACGTCTGACTCCGCCGTGGCACACAGCGCCCACAAGGCGGTCAGGATGAAAAACAGACTCTGCTGTCGTAAGCTCAGGCGATTAGGGTCCATACGCGCTCCATCCCTGATATTCCAGGCGAGACAATAACAACCGGAACTGATCATGAAGCAATCAGAATACCTGAGGTACGACGCAACAGCACTGGCTGATCTGATGAAACGCGGTGAGGTGAGCGCCCGAGAGGTATGTGAGGCGGCCATCGAACGTGCCACCCATGTGGATGGCACCCTGAACACCATCTGCCACCCACAGTTTAACGAGGCCAAGGGGCAGGGCTTTCCTGCTGAAGGGACTCTGGCCGGGGTGCCCATGCTGCTGAAGGACCTGGCCCAGGAACAGGAGGGGCATCCCTGCACTTATGGCAGCCGAGGTCTGGCGAAGAACATAGCGACCCGGGATTCGGAATTTGTCCGTCGGGTAAAAAACGGTGGCCTGGTGATTCTCGGGCGAACCGCTACCCCGGAATTCGGGCTCAAGGCCATTACCGAGTCCGCTCTGTGGGGCGCTTCCCGCAATCCCTGGGATACCGAGCTGACTCCCGGGGGCTCCAGTGGTGGTTCGGGCGCAGCGGTGGCGGCTGGCATCGTACCCGTGGCGGGGGCGAACGACGGCGGTGGTTCGATCCGGATTCCTGCTGCCTACAATGGATTGCTGGGGCTGAAACCCTCACGGGGGCGCATTTCCAGTGGCCCACAGGTTGGCGAGGCCTGGACCGGGGCATCGAGCGATCATGTGGTGACCCGGACCGTCAGGGACAGCGCCGCGATGCTCGACCTGCTCAGTGGCCCTGCCCCCGGCGACCCGTTCACTATCGCCCCACCGCCGGGCCGGTACTCCGAGCTTTTGCACCAGTCCCCCGGTCAGCTCCGGATTGGCGTCTTTACTTCGTCCCCTTACGACACCGAGGTTGCGCCGGAGTGTGTCGAGGCGGTTGAAGCCACCGCGAAAATGCTGGAAAACCTTGGCCACGTGGTGGAATACGCGCGGCCCGAATTCGACGGCATGGCCATGGCCCGCAGTTACCTGGGGCTCTATTGTGGCGAGGTTTCTGCCATGGTTGCGCGAGCCAGGGAGCAGTTCGGCGCCAACGAAGATGACTTCGAGCTGGATACCCGCCTGATCGCCATGCTGGGCGACAGCATGCCATTGTCCGAGTACGTTCGCCGGCGTCAGCGCTGGAACGATTTTGCCCGGGCACTCGGAGCGTTCTTTGATGGTTATGACATGTACCTGTGCCCGACCACCGGTCAGTTGCCGGCGCGTATCGGCGAAATGGATACCCCGGCAACCCTGAAAATGCTCGGTAAGCTGATGCTGGCCCTGCGAGCCGGCAAGCTGCTGCATGTGTCGGGACAGGTGGATCAGCTGGCCATGGAAAGCCTGGCGCGTACCCCCTTCACCCAGCTGGCCAATCTCACCGGCACGCCTGCCCTGTCCGTTCCTCTGCACTGGACCGAGTCTGGTCTGCCTGTGGGCGTGCAGTTTGGCGCTCCCCATGGAGACGAGGTCCGGCTATTGCAGCTGGCGGCTCAACTGGAGGAAGTCGCGCCCTGGTTTGGCCACTATGAGCGCCTGGAACAAAAATTTGTCTGACGGGGGTTGTGATCTGCTCGGCAAAACTCCACGTTTATCTTTGAGTACGTATCAGGCTATGCTGTTTATAAGGAAGGGGTGTTCCTTCCTTCAGACCCTGATGGCATCGAGGAGGCGAGCGTCTTATGAACCAACCGATGGCAATCGATGATGTGGTGTCCGTTGCACAAGCCGAAGCCATGGGGGAGCTGGACGCCCCGATGATGGCGATTGTGCTGTCCAATGAACAAAGCTACGACCTGCCCATTAACTCTCTGGAAACCGATGCCGACAAAGCCCGCTGGGGGCTGATTCTGCGCGCCGCGCGGGAACACGTCGAAGCAGACGCCGTCGCTGTGCTTTACCCGGCGTGGACCACCATCCGTCAGAAAGACAAAGACAAGGCCGCCGAAACTGAAGCTGCGGCCGAGGATACGGATGGGCAGGAGCCCATCGATACCCTGTTTGTCCAGCTTCACACCCGGGACAAGGTATACTGGCGGGGCTTCGAGCAGATCCGTGATCCCAAGCACCAGCGCATCATCGGATTCCGCGGCATCAAGGCGCTGTCGTCCGATTACCTTCGGGACGAGGCACCCTCCATTGCCAGCTGGCTGAGCACCCTGTTCGAGCCGCTGCCGGAAGAAGGTGAGGAAACCGAGGTTGACCGCGAACTGGCCAACCTGCTGGAAGAGCCGGAGGTGAGTGCGGCACTGTACCCCCGGCAGATGCGCGCCCTGCACTAGGCAGGGCATGTTTCGCCAGCATCAGAGGCCGGCGAGTTCTCCGGATGGCTCTTACGAATGGTGGCCGGATAATTCCGGCAGATAAACCCCAATAGACAAATCGGGGGCTGGTCCGCAGCTCCCGTCTTTACCTCCTGGACACCTTTCCCCTTTCTGTTTTGCCCGTTTAACGGTCCTGGTACGGGCAACTACCCACATTCCACACGGTGCCCGGATTCAGGTTTGGTGCCCAAATAGTCTATAATCCCTGCCCTTTTTAACGCTGCACCCACAAGGCGCTGAACGTGATTGTATTTGACCAGGTACAGAAGTCGTATCAGGTCGGGGGGCGGGCGATCCCCGCGCTGCATCCGACTGATCTGACCATTGAAACCGGCGAAGTGTTTGGCATCGTTGGCCATTCCGGCGCCGGCAAGTCGACGCTGGTGCGTCTGATCAACCTGCTGGAACGGCCCACCGGTGGCCGCATTCTGATTGATGGCGAAACCATCAACGATTACGGCTCCGCCGATCTCCGGGCCTTCCGCCGCAAGGTGGGGATGATCTTCCAGCACTTCAATTTGCTGTCCTCCAAGACGGTGGCCGAAAACATTGCGTTTCCGATGAAGCTGGCGGGCATCTACTCGAAGTCCGAAATCACTGAACGGGTGCAGGAATTGCTGGCCCGGGTAAGCCTGTCGGACCATGCCAACAAGTACCCGTCCCAGTTATCCGGTGGCCAGAAGCAGCGCGTCGGCATCGCCCGGGCCCTGGCCTGCCGTCCGACGATTCTGCTGTGTGATGAGGCCACCAGTGCCCTCGATCCGCAGACCACCCAGTCGGTGTTGAAACTGCTGGCGGACATCAACAGGGAACTGGGACTGACCATCGTTCTGATCACCCACGAAATGGACGTGGTTCGCCGTGTCTGTGACCGTGTTGCGGTGATGGACGCCGGCCGTGTGGTGGAAATGGGGCCGGTGAGCGACGTGTTCCTGCATCCCCAGCATCCGACGACCCGAGACTTTGTCTTCGAAAGCGAAAGCATCGATCGGGACGAGCTTCAGGAAGATCTGAGCAAGGCGGAAGGTCGTATCCTGCGCCTGACGTTCAAAGGGGATGCCACCTACAAACCCCTGCTGGGCCGGGTCGCCCGGGAAGCCGGTGTGGACTTCAGCATCCTGTCCGGACGGATCGACCACATCAAGGATCGCCCCTACGGCCAGCTGACGCTATCGCTGGTGGGCGGCGATCTGGATGTGGCCATGAGCGCCTTTGAAGCCGCCGATGTACACGTGGAGGTATTGCGCTGATGGAACTGCTGACGGAACTGTTGAGTAACGTGGACTGGCCGGAAATCGGCTGGGCCAGCTGGGACACCCTGGTGATGGTGGGCATGTCCCTGCTGTTCAGCGTAGTCATTGGCCTGCCCATTGGCGTGTTGCTGTTCCTGACCGGCAAACGCCAGCTGCTGGAACAGCCGGTGGCCTATGCGGTGTTGTCGTTCGTGGTGAATGTGCTGCGTTCGGTACCGTTTATCATCCTGCTGATTGTGATGATTCCGTTCACGGTGATGCTGATCGGTACCTCGCTGGGCGTGGCCGGCGCCATACCGCCGCTGGTGGCCGGTGGTGCGCCGTTCTTCGCCCGGCTGGTGGAAACCTCCCTGCGGGAAGTGGACCGGGGCATTATCGAGGCAACCCAGGCCATGGGCGCGAGCGTCAAACAGATAGTGTTTGGTGCCCTGTTGCCGGAGGCCCTGCCGGGCATCATTGCCGGTATTACCGTGACCGCCATTACCCTGGTGTCCTACGCGGCCATGTCCGGCGTCATCGGCGGTGGTGGCCTGGGTGATCTGGCCATCCGGTTCGGATACCAGCGCTTCCAGACTGATGTCATGGTCATTACCGTGGCACTGCTGGTCATTTTCGTACAAGTGCTGCAGATGGTTGGCGACCGTCTGGTGCTTTATTTCAGCCGAAAGTAATAACACTGGAGAGAATCATGAACGTGAAAAAGACATTGGCCGCATTCGCCGCAACCCTGACGTTTTCCGCGGCGGTTTCCGCCGAGGAGCTGTCGGTGGCGGCGACGCCGGTTCCCCATGCCGAGATCCTGGAATTCGTGAAGCCGGCTCTGGCTGAGCAGGGCGTTGAGCTGGACGTGAAAGTGTTCACCGACTACATCCAGCCGAACATCCAGGTGGCCCAGGAGCGTATGGATGCCAACTTCTTCCAGCACCAGCCGTACCTGACCGAATTCAATGCCGGCCGCGGTACCGACCTGGTGAGCGTAACCGGTGTGCACGTTGAGCCGTTCGGCGCCTACTCCAGCAAGATCGAATCTCTGGACGAGCTGGCCGAAGGTGCCGTGGTGGCGATTCCCAACGATCCGACCAACGGCGGCCGTGCCCTGCTGCTGCTCCAGAAGGCCGGCCTGATCACCCTGGAAGACGCCAGCAAGATCACCGCCACGCCGCGTGATATCGCTGACAACCCGAAGGACCTGGACTTCAAGGAACTGGAAGCGGCGACCCTGCCGCGTATCCTGGGCCAGGTGGATCTGGCGCTGATCAACACCAACTACGCGCTGGAAGCGGGCTTGAACCCGACGGAAGACGCCCTGGTGATCGAAGGCTCTGACTCACCATACGTCAATATCCTGGTGGCTCGTCCGGACAACAAGGACAGTGATGCCATGAAGAAACTGGCCGAGGCCCTGGCCAGCGACGAGGTGAAGCAGTTCATCATGGACAAATACGAAGGTGCCGTGGTTCCGGCCAACTGAGTTCGCGTCTTGATTGAACGGGCATAAAAAAGCCGGGCGGTAACCACCGCCCGGCTTTTTTCGTTCAAGCGCGGATGAATTTAGTCGCCGCTCCAGTTGGCCTTCGGATCCGGTGTCATGCGCAGGTAGGATTTCACCGCCTTGTAGCCTTTCGGGAAGCGTTGCTTGATTTCGTCCTCGTCCTGCAGCGAGGGCACGATCACCACGTCTTCACCCCGCTGCCAGTTGCCGGGAGTGGCCACCTTGTGGTCTTCGGTCAGCTGCAGTGAATCGACCACCCTCAGCACCTCGTTGAAGTTGCGCCCGGTGCTAGCCGGATAGGTAATCGTCAGGCGCACCTTCTTGTTCGGATCGATTACGAACAGGGAGCGCACGGTCAGGCTGTCGTTGGCGTTCGGGTGGATCATGTCGTAGAGCTCGGACACCTTCCGGTCGTGATCGGCAATGATCGGAAAGTTCACCGTGCAGCCCTGGGTCTCGTTGATATCCGAGATCCATTCCTTGTGGGAATCCACCGGGTCCACGCTCAGCGCGATGGCTTTCACGTTGCGTTTGGCAAACTCGTCTTTGAGTTTGGCGGTCAGGCCCAGTTCGGTGGTGCACACCGGAGTGAAGTCTGCCGGATGGGAAAACAGGATCCCCCAGCTATCCCCCAGCCAGTCATGGAAGGAGATCTGGCCTTCGGTGGAGTCCTGAACGAAATCCGGTGCGGTGTCTCCCAAACGTATACTCATAAACTGTGCTCCTCCTTGGTTTGCCTCAAGTGGCACTGAATGGACAGACCGGCACCATGGGACAGCGCCGGTCCGTTTTTCCTGTTCCTGTTAACCACCATGGGCTCGCCCACTGTGAAAACAAGGGGGCTACTGGCTCTGGCCCACCGACCTCTGGGCATCGAAATATTCCCGGGTCAGCTTGAAAACCACCGGACTGAGCAATGCCAGGGCAATCAGGTTGGGCAGGGCCATCATGGCATTCAGGGTGTCGGCAATCAGCCAGACAATACCAAGGTTCAGGCTGGCTCCCACGGGAATGGCCAGAATCCACGCAATCCGGTAGGGCACGATGGCTTTGACGCCGAACAGGAACTCGATACATCGCTCGCCGTAAAACGACCAGCCCAGGATGGTGGTGAAGGCGAAGATCGCCAGGGCAATGGCCACCAGGTAATTGCCGACGCCGGGCAGGGCTTCGGCAAACGCCATGGAGGTGAGTTCGGCACCCGAGACGCCGGAGGTCCAGACGCCCGAGGTGATGATCACCAGGCCGGTAATGGTGCAGATGATGATGGTGTCAATGAAGGTGCCCAGCATGGCCACCAGCCCCTGATTGATCGGGTTCCTGGTCTGTGCTGCCGCGTGGGCAATGGGGGCGGAGCCGAGGCCTGCCTCGTTGGAAAAGATACCCCGGGCAACCCCGAAGCGGATCGCGGCCCACACCGCAGCCCCGGCGAAGCCACCTTCGGCCGCAATGGGGGTGAAGGCGTGTTGGATGACCATGCCGATGGCGGCGGGAATCTCGGCCACGTTGATCGCCAGAACGGTCAGGCCAGCCAGCAGGTAGGAAATCGCCATCAGCGGCACCAGTGCACTGGCAACGTGACCTATGCGGCGGATCCCACCGATCAGCACGGCTCCCACCAACACCATCAGAATCACGCCGCTCAGCCAGTGGGGCATTCCAAAGTTGGCCTCCATGACATCGGCCACCGAGTTGGCCTGCACCGTGTTGCCAATGCCGAACCCGGCGATGGCGGCAAATACCGCGAACAAAACGCCCATCCACGCCCACTTCTTGCCCAGTCCGTTGCGGATGTAATACATCGGCCCGCCGACATGGTTGCCCTTCTCGTCCACCTCACGGAAGCGCACCGCCAGAACGGCCTCCGAGTACTTGGTGGCCATGCCCACCAGGGCCGTCAGCCACATCCAGAACAGGGCGCCCGGGCCGCCAAGGAACACGGCCGTCGCCACACCGGCAATGTTACCCGTGCCCACAGTCGCCGACAGGGCCGTCATCAGGGCCTGGAAAGGGGGGATTTCACCCTCGCTCTCAGCCCCGGCAGCGGACGATCGTCCCTGCCACATCAGTTTGAAGCCGGTGCCGAGCTTCAGTATCGGCATGAGTTTCAGGCCAAGACTTAAAAACAGGCCGACGCCCAGAATCATGACCAGCATGGGTGGGCCCCATACCAGGCCGTTAATGTCTGAAATGAAGTTTGAAATTGTGTCCACGGGAATCTCCAGGCGTCGAGGGTGGGAATCAGAACTGCCCGAATCCAATGAGTGTAGGTCATAACCGCTGCCTGTAAACCGACCCAGCGGCGGCCCGGGCGCCGGCAGGGCGGATATCCGCGGGCTTTTTGTTTTCCTTTCTACAGGGCATTGCCTATGTTTATAGGCACGGACCCTCCCCGGGTCTGGTTGTTTAATAAAAGCAAGGAGAAACACTCATGCGCTCAGTGAAAGTCTCGGATGTCATGTGGAATCACATTGAGCCCATTCGGTGTGGCACGCCGCTGACCCGTGTGGTGAAAACGTTGCTGCAAAACCACGTATCGGGCCTGCCGGTGGTGGACGAACAGCGGCGTGTGCTGGGCTTTGTCTCTGAGCAGGACTGTATCCACGCCCTCCTCGTCAGTAGCTATCACTGCGAGGGTGATCCGATCGTCGACGATGTGATGTTCCGGGAACCGGTTACCATTACGGCTGAAATGGCGGTGGTGGATCTGGCCCAGAACCTCGGGGCCGGCAAACCCAAGGTCTATCCGGTGGTGGACCATGGCAAATTGATCGGCATTGTCACCAGGACCGCGATCCTCGCGGAGTTCGCCCGTGTCGGTTGCGGCGTGGAACTGCCCAAGTACGCCAACGCCGACGACGATTGATCAGCCCCTATTCCCAATTCGGAGAATCCCATGGAGCTTCTGTCTACCAACGTCGTTTTCGCCGGAGAGCATCGCCGCTACCGTCATCATTCCCCCACGCTGGGTTGTGATATGGAGTTTGCGGTGTACCTGCCGCCCGGCGCGGTTGGCAAGGAGCCACGGAAGGTGCCGGCCATGTACTGGCTGTCAGGACTGACCTGTACAGACCAGAATTTCATGCAGAAGGCCGGGGCTCTCAAACGCGCCGGCCAGCTGGGACTGGCCATTGTCTGCCCCGACACCAGTCCCCGGGGCGTCGGGTTGCCCGGCGAAGATGACGATTATGATCTGGGCACAGGCGCCGGATTTTACCTGAACGCCACCCGGGAACCCTGGGCGAAGCATTACCGCATGTACGATTACGTGGTGAGCGAGCTGCCCGAATTGCTCGAGCGTGAATTGCCACTGGCCGACCAGCGGTCGGTGTGCGGCCACTCCATGGGCGGGCACGGAGCGTTGATCTGTGCCCTGAAGAATCCTGGCAGGTACCAGGCGGTTTCGGCCTTCGCACCGATTGCCAATCCCTCGGAAAGCCCGTGGGGCAAAAAAGCCTTCAGTGCGTATCTGGGCGACGATACCAAAGCCTGGGAAGAGTGGGATGCATCGCTGCTCATTCCCACCGCCCGCGAGCGCCTGCCCCTGCTGGTGGATCAGGGAACGTCGGACGAATTTCTCGACAGTCAGTTAAACCCGGATACCCTGGCGGAAGTCTGTGAAACCTTCCACCATCACCTGCATCTGCGCATGCATCGTGGCTACGACCACAGCTATTTCTTTATCTCGTCGTTCATTGACGACCATCTGGATCATCACGCCCAGGCGCTGGGCCTGCGATAGCCAACTCGGGGACAGGGGCGTTACCCAGTGGCAGGACTCAAAAGCAAGAAATCAAGGCCAACTTGCGAACTTCGCATCAAAAAATGAGATCTGGTTCACGCTATTGTGACGTGGCGTGCTGATTTGTAACGTCTCGTACCCGTATAGAGACGGATGACTGGCCTTGATATATCTTCCGCATGTCAAAAAACCTATCGAGTTTGGACCTCAAATGCTCCACCGTCTGAAAACGGATTTCCGGTTATCCATCATCACCCTGCTCGGGGTGTGCGCCGTGCTTGGTGTGGCGCCTTTTGCGGTATTCCGTTTTATCCAGGGGCAGATAGCGGTGGGTCTGTTTGATGTCGGCATCGTTATCGGTGTACTCGCTGCCGTGGCCCACGGCTGGATCACCGGTCGAACCGGAACCAGTGGTCTGCTTCTGTCATTGCTCAGCTCTATCTGCGCGGTCATCGTCGGCCGTTTTATCGGCGAGCCAGGCATGCTCTGGGCGTTCCCGTGCCTGATCACCAATTTCCTCCTGACTACCCCAAGACTGGCAACGGGCATCAACCTGATCACGATTACCGCACTGATGGTTCAGGCCCAGGGCAGTGTCGAGGCCATACAGTTGTGGTCGTTCTTCACCTCGGCGGTTATGGTCAGTGCCTGTGCCTATGCCTTTGCGCACCGCAATGCCAGCCAGCGCAACATGCTGGAACATCTGGCGACCATTGATCCGCTGACCGGAGTCCGAAACCGGCGCTGCATGGATCAGGAGCTGGCCATGTCAGTGGCGGCCGCAGAGCGAACCGGGCAGCCGTACACACTGGCCCTGCTCGATCTGGATCATTTTAAAAGGATTAACGACCAGTACGGTCACAGCGTGGGTGATGACGTTCTTACGACCCTGGTCAACCTTATCCAGCAAAACACCCGCCGAACCGACTTCCTGTTTCGCTATGGCGGCGAGGAGTTTGTCCTGCTGTTGCCGGGCACCGCTGGCCCGGGGGTGAAAAAGGTTATGTGCAATCTGCAGGCGACCATTCGCAAGCACCTGAGGGTTGAGGGGCAATCGGTCACCGCGTCGTTCGGCGTGGCTGAGCTGGATATTGGCGAGGGCGTGGATGGCTGGCTGGAGCGGGCAGACGCCGCCCTATACCGGGCCAAGGAGGCTGGCCGTGACCGCATCATCTATGCGAAGGGCTCTGGGGAGCAAACCGAACCAGGCGCCAGCCAAGAAGAATCCCTGCTGACATAAGCCCAAAGGTCAGCCCCACCCAGAAACCGGCCGCCCCCATGGCCGGTCGAATCAGGTCTGTGAAGGTCAGCGCGTAGCCCAGTGGCAGGCCAATTCCCCAGAATGAAAACAGCATGATGAACATGGGCACCCGGGTGTCCTTGTAGCCGCGCAGCGCACTGATGCAGGTGACCTGAATGACGTCGGCAATCTGGAACAGGGCCGCGAAGGCCAGCAGCCGCACCGTGACCGCCTGCACATCCACGTCCCGCGTGTAGAGCGCGGCAATCTGCTCGGAGAACCCCCACAGTAAGGATGCAAACATCAGGGCGATGAGTCCCGCCAGTATCAGGGTGCTGCGGGATATCAGCCGGGCGGTGTCCGGTGCACCAGCGCCGATCAGGAAACTCACCCGCAACGTCAGCGCCATGCCAATGCTCAAGGGCAGCATGAACAGCAACGACACCACGTTCAGGGCAATCTGGTGGCCTGCCACCACCACCGGTCCGAGCGGCGCCAGGAACAGGGCGATCACCGAAAACATACTGGCTTCCACGAAAATGGTGAATCCGATCGGCACGCCGAGTCTCAGGATATAGGCAAGACCTGCCAGGTTGGGTCGAACCCGGTCGGCCAGAAGGTGGAAGCGCCGGTAGGCTTCACTGCGATTGAGATACACCAGCAGCGCAATGGCGGCCAGCCCGTTCGACAGGGTGGTCGCCCAGCCGCAGCCTATGCCGCCCATGGCCGGCACGCCGAGCTTTCCGAAGATAAAGATGTAATTCAACGGCAGGTTAATCAGGGTGCTCAGCACCGAAAACGCCATGATCACCCGGGTGTGCCCCAGTCCATCGGTAAGCCCTCTGAGGGCAGTCATCAGCAGCAGTGCGGGAACGCCCCAGGAAAAGGCGTCCAGATAGCCCTGGCTGATCCGGGCTGTGTTGTCGTCCAGGTTGAGCAGTTCCAGTAAGGGATGCACGTGGCGCAGCAACAGAATCATGATCACCGACCCGGCGGCAGCCAGGTACAGCCCCTGCCAGGTGGCGGGCATGATCTTGTCGAACGTACGGGCACCGTTGTAGCCGGAAATGATGGGCTGAAGGGCGCCCAGAAGCCCCATGAAAAACAGGAAGATGGGCATCCAGATGCTGCTGCCGATACCCACCGCAGCCAGGTCTTCGGCACTGGCATGGCCAGCCATCACCGTATCGATCACGCCGTTGGCCATCTGGGCAACCTGAGCGATGAGAATCGGGCCACCCAGCAGGCCAAGGGTTCGCCATTCCGTCAGGGTGCGGGGAATGAGCGGCTGTCGGGAGGCCGGCAGCGGCTGGTGGGTTTCGTCCATCATGCAGCAGTTCCAGATTGTTCCTGTGGCTGGGAAAGGTGTCGATACAGAACCGCCGGGCATGTTACTCCGTTTCCGGGCTGGCGGCACGGCCGGTCGACATTCGTCGGCTGGACCTTTCATCAGGAATGGGTACAGTAACCGGCTGGTTTTAATGAGGTAGCTGGAACAATGGGATTACTGGTTTTCGTAACGATTCTCTGGGCGTTTTCTTTCAGTCTGATTGGCGAGTTCCTGGCGGGGCAGGTAGACAGCGACTTTGCGGTGCTCAGCCGGGTGTTGATCGCGGCACTGGTGTTTCTGCCGTTCCTGCGCTGGCGCGGCGTTCCTTCGGGCATGAAGCTGGGTATCCTGGTCACGGGTATGCTGCAGTTCGGCGTTACCTACCTGTGTCTGTACCGGTCATTCAGCTACCTTACGGTGCCGGAAGTCCTGCTGTTTACGATCTTCACGCCGCTGTACGTCACCCTGATCGACGACGCCCTGTTCCGGCGCTTTTCCCCGGTGGCACTGGTGGCCGCGGCCATCGCCACGCTGGGGGCGGGCATCATTCGTTACGACGGCCTGAGCGAAGACTTCATCACCGGCTTCCTGCTGCTGCAAATTGCCAACTTTACCTTTGCCGCCGGGCAGGTGGGCTACAAGCACATCATGCAGCGTTATCCCCTCGATGTGCCGGCTTTCCGAACCTTCGGGTATTTCTTCTTCGGGGCGCTGATCATTGCCCTGCCGTCGTTCCTGATCTTCGGTAATCCAGATCGATTGCCGTCCACCGGCCTGCAATGGGGCATCCTGGCCTGGCTGGGCTTTGCCGCCTCCGGCTTGGGGCTGTTCCTTTGGAACCGGGGTGGCTGCCGGGTGGATGCGGGCACTCTGGCCATCATGAACAACGCCCTCGTGCCGGCGGGTCTGCTGGTGAATCTGCTGATCTGGAACCGGGATGCAGACCTGCTGCGGCTGGCTCTGGGAGGCGGGGTCATCGCGTTTTCCCTGTGGGTAAATGCCAGGTTCCACCCGCAGGCAAGGCTGATGCCCGGCACCTGAAGCAACGTCATGGGGAGTGAGTGACAATTCACTCCCCTGTCCCTCTGGCATAGCGTCAAGAAGACTGGCAGAATCCCGTCCCGCTAACTAGGTTTGCTCCTAGGCTATAAAGAATTCCCTATCCATACTTCAGCCTACATAAAGACAGGAAAACATCATGTCCCAGTCCAACCCGGTTCCGGGTAATGGCGACGACGCATCCCGTGGATTTTGGTCGTCCCGGTTGGCGTTCATTCTTGCGGCCACAGGTTCGGCCGTTGGTCTCGGTAATATCTGGAAGTTTCCCTATGTGACGGGGGAGAACGGTGGCGGCGCCTTCGTCATCGTATACCTGATCTGTATTGCGGTGATTGGTATCCCCATCATGATGGCCGAGGTGTTCCTGGGGCGGAATGGGCGTCATAACCCCATCACCAGTATGCGCCTGGTGGCTGAACGGAACCTGAAGTCCCCCAAGTGGCGGATCTCAGCCGTGGTCGGCATGCTGGCGGCATTTATCATCCTGTCTTTCTATTCGGTGATCGGCGGCTGGTCCGCGTCCTACGTGGAACATGCCTTGATCGGCGACTTCGCCGGAGGCACTGCGGAATCCATCAACGCCATCTTCTCGGATCTGCTGGCAAGCCCCATTCAGCTGCTGATCTGGCACACGGTATTTATGGCGCTGGTTGTCGTTGTGGTATCCCGCGGCCTCAAAGGCGGTCTGGAAAAAGTCGCAACGATTCTGATGCCCACCCTGTTGGT
Organism: Marinobacter sp. F4216; assembly: GCF_019931195.1. Taxonomy (GTDB): domain Bacteria; phylum Pseudomonadota; class Gammaproteobacteria; order Pseudomonadales; family Oleiphilaceae; genus Marinobacter; species Marinobacter suaedae. Next base: position 250,228 of record NZ_JAIOUO010000006.1, read on the forward strand.
GCTGTTGCTGGTGGCGGTTGGCTACGCCATGACCACGGGCCATTTCGGCGAAGCGGTCAGCTTCCTGTTCACGCCTGATTTCAGTGCGCTGACGTTCAATGGTGTGCTGATTGCCCTCGGCCATGCCTTCTTCACCCTGAGTCTGGGCATGGCGGTCATGATGGCTTACGGTTCCTACCTGCGTCGGGACATTTCCATCGGCCGCACCGCGATCAGTGTGGCCTTCATGGATACCGCTGTTGCGCTGCTGGCTGGCCTGGCGATTTTCCCGGTGGTGTTCTCCTTCGGCCTGGAGGCCAGTGCCGGCCCCGGTCTGATTTTCCAGACCCTGCCACTGGCTTTCGGTAACATCCCCATGGGCTGGTTGTTCGGCACCCTGTTCTTCATCCTGCTGTTGTTTGCCGCCTGGACCTCGGCCATCTCCCTGCTGGAGCCGGTGGTTGAATGGGTAGAAGAAAAGACCAGTCTGGCCCGTGCCGGCAGCACCATCCTGGTGGGTGTGCTGTGCTGGGCGCTGGGTATTGCCTCCATCCTGTCGCTGAATGTCTGGTCAGACTTTGCGCCCCTGGGCATGTTCGAGCGCTTTGAAGGAAAGACGATTTTCGATTTGCTGGACTTCTTCACCGCCAACGTCATGCTGCCGCTGTCTGGCCTGCTGACCGCCCTGTTCGTGGGTTGGGCCGTGGCCAAGGAATCCCTCAAGCTGGATCTGGCACTGGACGGCACCGCGTTCAATCTGTGGTACCACGCCATCCGCTACGTGACTCCGGTGGCGGTGCTGGTGGTGTTTGCCTACAACCTGTTTGCCTGATCGTCAGGCAGAAGAGGCAAAAAAGCCCGGCCATGTTGGCCGGGCTTTTTTGTAATTGGGGGAGAGCTTTCAGTTACCCTCCGCCTGCTGGCGGAGCATGGGCACGTGGGGGCGAACGGCTTCGATGTCCTCGGCTGGCGCTTCCCGGGCGCTCTCCATTGCGCCCATAGCGTTTTCCATCATGGCCCGCATCTGGGCCTTCTGTTCAGGCGACAATTGGGTGGCGGCTTCCAGTTCGGCCAATGCCTTTTCCATCTCGGCCTTTTCAGCCGGTGCCTGGCCTTCCATTTCGATGGCCATCCAGGCCCGGTAGATTCGGTCGCCGACGCTGCTCCATTCGGCCAGGCTGTCGAACCCGTATTCGTCCACGTGCTCTTCCAGCCGGTCGTAGGCAGGCTCACCCTCCATGTTTTCCACAGAGGCCGAGAAAATACGGGAAAAGTCCGGCATTTCGGCTTCCTTGTCGATGCCCCTGGTCAGTTCGTCCAGCTCGGCTTCGATCGATTTCACGTCGTTCAGGGACTGCATGAACGATTCGATGGTGTCGTCTGTCAGCGGCTCGGCCTGAACCAAGGATGAGACCAGGGTAAGAATCAGGGCCAGCAAGAACGCCGGTCGATACAAAAACGTGCGTAGGGATTGGCTGCGCTTCATGAAAACTCTCCTTGTGGATGATCCCGTTCCATTTGTTTTTCTTTCGGGACGTTTTCTGAGCGTAATACCAGTCCCCGTAATCCGCCACTTCCGGGGCCGTCAGTAGCCCCGCTGAATGTCCACCACGCCACTGACCGGTTTGCCGTCGGCATGGGCCCGGATCTTGTCCGCAATCTGTTCAACGGTGGCTTCTCGCAGGGTCCGCGCCGACACATGGGGCGTGATGGTCACCTTCGGGTGCGTCCAGAACGGGTGGTCTGAGGGCAGCGGTTCCCGGCGGAACACATCCAGCACGGCGCGGCCGACCTGGCCGTCGTCCAGGGCGTTCAGCAAATCCTCATCCACCAGCTGTTCGCCCCGCCCGACGTTAATCACCAGGGCATCCGGCTGGAGCTGGCTCAGCAGATGGTGATCGATCAGATCCCGGGTCTGCTCTGTCAGTGGCAGGGTATTGACCAGTACCCGGGTGTTGGCCAGGAAGTCTGCCAGCCCGTCGGCGCCGTGGTAGGTGTTTACGCCAGCCAGTTGGTGAGGGCTTCGGGCCCAGCCGTTGACCGGGTAGTCCAGGCTGGCCAGGGTGCTCGCCACCCGGCTGCCGATCTGGCCCAGCCCCATCACGCCGACGGGCCAGTCTTGCCGGCGGATGGGGCGGTGAATTTTCCAGCTGCCCAGGGCTTGCTGCGCCCGGTACAGGTCCATCTGTCGAGAAGATTCGAGCAGGTGATACAGAACGTATTCGGCCATCTGCACCGACATACCTGCATCCTCCACCCTGACCACGGTCAAACCCCCGGCTACGGCAGGCAGGGACACCAGTTTGTCCACACCCGCACCCAGGCTGAAGATGGCCTTGAGTTGGGGTTCCCGTTCGAACAGTTCGGCCGGCGGGTTCCAGACAATGGCATAGTCGGCCTCCACCGCGGCGCCATCGGGATTCCAGACGTGTATGTCAGCGTCCGGTAGTCGCTGTTGGAGGGGGACTGTCCAGCGTTCGGGCTTCGGGTCGCCAGCAACAAAAAGAATCTTCATGGGGTCTCCGTGAACTTCGGGTGTTTCAGCATAGTCAAAAACGCCGGCTCAGGAACTCGGGCCGGTTGGCTGTTAAGGTCGACCGCAAGGGTGCCATATTATTGGGTTTGAGGCAGGAAGAGTTTCAGGCGCTGCGTTTGCTCGGTCGTGAGTCAGCTGCCCCGCCGTGACACTTTTGTGAAGGTTCCGGGATACACTGTTTAGGTGCGCGTGATCATGCTGTAAACCGCAGCGGCGAATCTTCTTCGTGAGGCAGGCCATCGGGTCTGTCCCCTTTTCACTCACGGAGAAAGCACCATGAAAACCCTGACACGAATGCTGTTGTTGGTCATGCTCGGTTTCGGCACACCGCTGGCCCTGGCCGGAGACATGGACTCATCGGACGACAAGATGATGGACGACGAAATGTCTTCCGGGGGCACCATGTCCGATGACATGCACAAGGACACCATGGATGACGACATGGACAAATCCATGGATGACATGAAAAAAGATGACATGGACACCACGGACATGGAGGATGACTCCATGGACAAGGACACCATGGAATAAACCACCCTCAAGGGCATGAAGTGGCCAGGTGACGATGACTCGAACCGTTCTGATCATTGAGGACAATCCCGGTATTGGCGAACTGGTGTGCATGCAAGTGGCTGACCTGGGCATGCGCGCCATTCTTGTTACCCGGGGCGACGAAGGCCTTGCCCGTTTTCGTCAGGGTGGCATCGATCTTGTGATCCTGGACCTGATGTTACCGGGCATGGACGGGCTGGCAGTGTGCCGCGAGATCCGCTCCTGCCCCGGTTATGTTCCGGTGCTGATGCTCACCGCCAAGAGTTCGGAGCTCGATAGGGTGCTCGGGCTGGAAATGGGTGCCGACGATTACCTGACCAAACCCTTCAACGTGGCCGAGCTGGCCGCCCGCATCAAGGCCCTGTTCCGGCGGGTGGACGCCATGGCCGCCCGGGCGTCGGACAGCAGCGAACCGGAAGAGTTGGTGGCAGGTGAGCTGCGCATCGATCCCGCCCGGCATCGGGTCTATATCGGGGAAAGTGAGATCGACCTGACCGCCCGCGAGTTCGACCTGCTCTGGCATTTTGCCAGTCACCGGGGCCGGGTGTTCAGCCGGGCCCAGCTGCTCGATGCCGTCTGGGGCTACAACCACGAAGGCTACGAACACACGGTCAATACCCACATCAACCGGCTCCGCAACAAGATCGAGCCGGACCCCGCCGACCCCACCTACATCCAGACGGTGTGGGGCGTGGGTTACCGGTTTATGGACTGAGCCATGCCTGCCCTGTTCCGCACCCTTTACGCCCGCCTCGCGGTGGGTCTGTTCCTGTTGCTGTTGATTGTGGGAGGCCTGTTTACCTTTCTCAGTCTCTATTCCGTGCGCGATTACACCGCCGCGGTCAACCAGGAACTGAACCGGGACATTGCCAGTAATCTGGTGCTGGATCGCAACCTGGTCACCGATGGCCAGTTGAACCAGGCCGAGCTGAAAAAGCTGTTCGACCTGTACATGACCATCCACCCGGGCATCGAGATCTATCTGCTGGACACCGACGGCCAGATCCTGTCCTACTCCGCCGACCCGGCCAGGATCAAACGCAACCGCGTCTCCCTGGAGCCCATCGGTACCCTGCTGGAAAACCCCGGAGCCTTCCCGGTACCGGGGGATGACCCCAGAAGCCACGACCGGCGGAAGGTGTTTTCCGTGACCACGGTGCCACTGGAAAGTGGCGCGACCGGTTACCTGTATGTAGTGCTCCGGGGCGAGGAATACGATCTGGTCGAGAACATGGTGCATGGCAACCAGTTTCTGAAGATGGGGGCGGGCGCCCTGGCCATCAGCCTGGTGGTGGGGCTGATGGCGGGTTTGGTGTTCTTCCATCTGCTGACCCGCCGCTTGTCCCGGTTGACCGGGCGAGTGGAAGCCTTCGACCTGAGCGGCGAAGCCCGGGCCCTGGCGCATCGGCCGGCGCTGAACGCACCCGGTGATGATATTGATTACCTGGCCGCCCGGTTTGAGCAGATGGCCGGGCGCATCGGTGCACAGGTGGATCTGCTGAAAGAAAAGGACCATCAGCGCCGGCAACTGGTGGCGCAGGTGTCCCACGATCTGCGAACGCCGCTGGCGTCCATCCAGGGCTATCTGGAGGCCCTGAAACTGAAACACGCGCAACTGAGCCCGGATGAGCAGGCCCGATTCCTGGATGTGGCGCTGGCGGAAACCTGGCGTCTGGGACGGCTGGTGGACGAATTGTTCGAACTGGCCGCGCTGGAAGCAAAGGAAAAACAGCCCTCGCCCGAACCACTGGTGCTGGCAGAATTGCTGCATGACGTGGTGCAGAAGCACCAGCCTGAAGCGGAGCGCGCGTCAGTCCGACTGCGCATTGGCCATGTATTCGAGGGCGTCCGGGTGATGGCAGACATCGCCATGACCGAGCGCATCCTCGATAACCTGATCAGCAATGCCATTGTCCATTCGCCGGCCGACAGCGAGGTGATCCTGGAGGTCGCGCGGGACGACTCGGCCGCGTTGCTATCCGTCTCCGATGCCGGTTCCGGTATCGATCCGCAGGACATCGATCGGCTGTTTGAACCTTTCTATCAGGGCACAGGCGCAAAGAGCGCCGGTCACGCCGGTCTGGGGCTGGCGATCACCCATCGCCTGGTGACCCTGCAGGGCGGGCAGATCGACGTCAGCAATGAGGGGCCCGCTGGTGGGGCCCAGTTCCGTGTTCGTCTGCCGGTCGTCTAGAGCAAAGAGTTCTTGTCAGCCAATTTTGGCCGCCGCTTTGTTTCCACACCTGCTAATAATCAAAAGCGGGCATAATTTGCGTCCCGGGCGATGCCCTCGTTCAATATCCGCATGAACCAACTGATGCTCATGAGTTGTTCGCGCGATTTAGCGACCAGGTCTTTGACGACATCAAACTCGGCCTTATTGGCGTGGTCATAGCTGACCCTGGAATTCGGACTCGGCCGTGGGTCACGGGGTCGAAAGCCACGAGGTGCGTGCTAAAATATAAGTGGTTTTAAGTCTTTTGTTTTGAGGGGGTCATTGCACGACTGTTTTCCAAGAGCCGAGGAGGTGCCCGTGCAGTTGATGGGAAGGCGCGGCATGTAGGAATTAGCGGCCGATTGCATTGGCCAGGACAAGAACAGGCCACAGCCGACGGGCTCTGTCTGTGCCCCGCGCTGAGGAGGGAATCTTATGCGAAACGTGCTTCGCCGATACAACGCGAATTTCCCCATCTCATTGCTGGCCGGGACGTTGGCTCTGTCGACGGTGGCCGGCGCCCAAGAAGCGCTGGACGACCCGATCCCCGAGCCGATAGATTCGGGCCACGTGCGGATCGTTCTGGAAACGTCAGCCGATGGCATGACGGCCCCGAACTGGGGTAGGGACGTGCCCGGCTGTACCAATCTACAGGACCGGCTGGTGGTGTCAGACCAGATCGGGATCCTCTGGGCTGTCAACATCGACACTGGCGACAAGAGCGTGCTTCTCGATGTCAGCGGCCAACTGGTATCACTCGGCATCGCCGGGCCGGGTACATTCGATGAACGGGGCCTGCTGGGCTTCACGTTCCACCCCGACTTCGCCAACAATGGCCTGCTCTATACCTACACATCGGAGCCGGTTGCCGGCCCCGCGGACTTCTCTACCATGCCGGCTGGGGTCGATGCGAACCACCAAAGCGTCATCAACGAATGGCGGGTTCCAGCGCCGTCGTGCGAGCGCAGCGCCGTTGTTGATCCCACTTCCCGTCGGGAGCTGCTACGGATCGATGAGCCACAGTTCAACCACAATGGCGGTGCGCTCGCGTTCGGACCCTATGGCATGCTCTACGTTTCGCTCGGCGACGGCGGGGCGGCTGACGATCAGGGGGTCGGCCACGTACCCGGGGGCAATGGCCAGGATCCGGGCAACGTGCTGGGTACCATCCTGCGTATCGATCCTCAGGGCAGCAACGCCGCCAACGGCCAGTATGGCGTGCCGGTGGATAACCCCTTCGTCGGCGACGCCGGCGCGGTCGACGAGATTTTCGCTTACGGGTTCCGTAATCCTTTCCGTTTCTCCTTCGATGCCTACACTGGCGAGATGATGATCGCTGACGTGGGTCAGAATGACATCGAGGAGGTTGATGTTGGCTTTCCTGGTGGCAACTACGGTTGGCCCATCAAGGAGGGGGCCTTCTGTTTCCATCCCAACGGCACCGAGCCGGGGTTTGTATTCAACTGCGGGCCTGGCAACGCGCCGGAGGGTCTGGTCGAGCCCGTGGCCGTGTACGATCATGACGAGGGTATTGCGGTAATCGGCGGCTTTGTCTACCGGGGGTCGCTCATCCCGAACCTGATGGGGCGTTACGTTTTTGGCGACTACTTCCAGCCATACATTAACAGTGGCCGGCTGTTCTACCTTGGAAAGAACGATCGCATCTTCGAGCTGGACCTGCGGGACCGAGACAGCCTGGGGCTTGTACTGCTGGGCTTTGGCCAGGATGCATTCGGCGAGCTATACGTGCTGGCCAATGAAACCGGGACGCCGTTCGGCGATACCGGAGTCGTCCTACGCATGGCCAACGGTCAGGGAAAAGGTTCCGACCGGTTCCGGTAACGCCTGTGGCTGGGGGAGTATCGGCAATTTGGGTTGGTCACTGATTTAGTGGTCGCAGAGACTCACCGGGGTTCGGGCGTTGCGAGCGAACTCTTGAGTCTGGTGGAGGGCTTTTGCAAGTCGCTCGGCTTGTCGGTTATGAAGTGCGACCCACGCGGCCAATTCAAGGTGTAAACCTCTGGCCACAATTAGGGTGCCCTAACCAAAAGTCCCCTCCGACCCCCGAAAATCTGCCCTGTGATAGTTTCGTAATACTCTCTGAACGGTTTCGTGAACGTAGCTCGGTAAGCTGTGAGCATGGAGTTGCTGTGAGCATGGAGTTCATGAGAGGAGACGTACGATGAAACACAAACTTGCAGTCCTGGCAGTGGGCGCATCCCTGATTCTGACCGGTGTGGGCTATCACACCCTGGCGAGTGCCGATAAACACGATATGGAGGGCAGCGCCTATGCGCCGGATAACCCGGATCTGGCGGTAGCCACCTTCGCCGGTGGCTGCTTCTGGTGTGTGGAAGCGGGTTACGAAAAGATTCCGGGGGTGGTTGAGGCCGTGTCCGGCTATGCCGGAGGTGAGCAGGCCAATCCCACCTACAAAGAAGTATCGTCCGGACGCACTGGCCATACCGAGGCCGTTCAGGTCTACTACGATCCCGATGAAATGACCTACCAGGGCCTGTTGCAGGGGCTCTGGCGCATGATGGATCCGACCGATGCGGAGGGCCAGTTTGTCGACCGTGGCAAACAGTATCGCCCGGCAATTTTCTACCACAACACCGAGCAGAAACGCCTCGCCGAAGCGGCGAAAGCCGAGCTGCAGGCCTCCGGTGTGTATGACGACCCGGTGGTGATCGAAATCGTGCCGCTGGAGACTTTCTACGACGCCGAGGAATACCACCAGGATTACTACAAGAAGAACCCGATCCGATACAAATTCTATACTTTCAAGTCCGGCCGCTATCAGTTCATCGAGGGCGTGTATGGCGAGGACTACGAGTTGGATTTCTCCCAGTTCAAACCGGAAACAACGTCTGGCAGCGATGAGTCCGCCGGTTTCAACCCGGACACCTTCAAGAAACCGGAGCAGCAGGCACTGAAAGACCGACTGACCGAGATTCAGTACGAGGTGACCCAGGAGGACGGTACCGAGCGTGCATTCGGCAATGCTTACTGGGATAACAAGCAGCCTGGCCTGTACGTGGACGTTGTGTCTGGCGAGCCGCTGTTTTCCTCCCGGGACAAGTACAAGTCCGGCACCGGCTGGCCGAGTTTTACCCGGCCCATTGCTCCGGATGCCGTGGTGGAAAAGGAGGACCGCTCCCTGTTCATGACCCGCACGGAAATCCGCAGCCGCTATGCCGACTCCCATCTGGGGCATGTGTTCAATGATGGTCCGGCCCCGACTGGCCTGCGTTACTGCATGAACTCCGCGGCGTTGGAATTCATCCCGCTGGATGAGATGGAAGCCCGCGGTTATGGCGAGTACATCGATGAGGTGACGGGCTAAAGCCAGAGGTCCCCGATGGGAGTTTCCGGGCTGAAATGGTGGAGAATCTGCGCCTGCAGCAATTCGGCGGTCGCCAGGGCATCCACCAGCGCGTTATGGGACGGATAATGGGGCAGCCGGTATCGGATCCGGCTGTCCGCCAGCCGGATGGAGACCGGCTTCTTGCCAAAAAACTGCTGCCACCGGGTGGGTCGCCGGTCCGGATGCAGGTGGGCTTCGATGGCCATGGTGTCGATCACCGGAAAGGTAATGCCTTCGCCGAACCGATACTGGAGGGCCACGTCCAGGAATTCCCGTTCGATGGCGCGAAAGTGAACCACGGCAATACGGCCATTCATCAGCTTGAACATGGTCGGCAGGATGTCTTCGATGTCCGGCGCGTGGTCAATATCGGAATGGGTGATGCCATGAACCTCGATGGAGGCCTGACTGAGGGGCTGGCGTGGCCGCACGATCCAGTGGTGGGCCTCCGCCAGTTCAATGCTCTTCAGGGTGAAGGGCACCATGCCCACACTGACAATCGAATGCTGCGAAGGGTCCAGCCCCGTGGTTTCGAAATCTATGGCAACCATGGGGACCTTACTCAGTGGCGTATCCGCTGAGACACAGCCGGTTTTGTAGAATCTTTTCAACAGGGGATTTTTTGCCTCTCTGGCCAGCGCTTCAAAGCGTTCTGGCCAGGACTTCTGCGGTTGTGGCGCAGCCGGTTTACTGAACATTGCGGCCCACCTGGGCGTTATACCGGAAGCGCAGGAATTTCTGGGCATTACTGACCACCTGGAAGGCATCTTTCAGGTGGCTTCGCTCGAAGGGCGACAGGTCCTCAGGGTTCACATTGTTGTCCGGCTCGCGCCCGTGCTCTATGTCCAGTGCCTGGTGGCGGATGCGAACAATCGCGATGAACTCCAGGGCATCCCGCAGGTTACCCAGGTCGTCGTCCAGCAGCAGTTTGGTTTTGCCGATGGCTTCCAGCCGATCAAAGGTGTTCTGCGCCCGTGAGCCGCAAGCCAGGGCGTGCACCCGGATCAGGTCGGAGAGCGGGGCGGTACCCCTCCGCTTCAGGTTGAAGCTGTTCCGATGCTGGCCGTCCTTTTCCAGTACGAAATTGCGGAAAAAGCCAATGGGCGGAGTCCGGTTCAGGGCGTTGCGGGCCATCAGGGTCAGGAACCGCTGGCTGCTGCTGGCCTTTTCCGCAATCAGGGTTTTCAGTTCCTCGGCAAATTCCGTCTGGCCGTAAATACCGTCCAGATCGAAGAATATATTGCTGTTGAGCAGGGCCTGGGCCTTGGGGTTTTCGATCCAGTCGGTGAAGTAGTGCTTCCACACCTGCAAGGGCTGCCGCCAGTGCTTGTTGGTGGCCATGATGTCCCCGGTGCAGTAGGTGTAACCGCACTCCGCCAGGCCGTCACTGACGAACCGGGCCAGTTCCAGGAAGTAGTCATCGTGCTGTTCCGGGTCGAAGCTGTCGTCCAGGATCATGGCGTTGTCCTGGTCCGTCACCACCAGCTGTTCGTCCCGGGCCATGGACCCCATTGCCATGAAGCAGTAGGGAACCGGCGGCGGCCCCAGCTTTTCCTCACCCAGCTCCAGCAGCCGCTGGGTAAAGCTGCGGCCAATACCGGCCATGGCGCTGCCAATCATGTGCGAGTTGGCGTCCTCGTTGACCATCCGCACGAAACTGTTCCGTACATCCAGGCTGACTTTCTTCAGCCCTTTTACTGTGTGCTGGTGGAAGATATTACTGACCAGGTACAGGCTGTTCTGGCTTTCGTGCTTGACGATGTCTGACAGGGCAATCACCCCGCGTACTTCGTCCCGGTCCATGATCGGCAGGTGGTGCACGTTGTTGTGCAGCATGGTGAGCATGGCTTCGAAGATGAAGGCCTTGGAATTAGTGGTCACCAGCCCTTCGGACATGATGTCGCCGATGCAGGTTTCCGGCGGCAGGGCTTCAGTCAGGGCGCGGGTACGCAGATCTTTGTCGGTCACGATGCCGGTCAGCTTGGCGGGCTGCCGGGTTTCGTCCATGAGCAGCAGGGCCGATACACCCTGTTCGGTCATGATGCGTGCCGCCTCCTGGAGTCGGATGGTGCAGGGCGCGCATACCGGGGTCCGGTTGATCAGGCGCGTGACCCGCGAGGTCATCAGGCTGGATTTTTCCCGACGGGAGACCGCAGAACGAAGGCGGGAGCTGTCTTCAATTTCGACAAAATCAGCGAAATTCTCGTCATTTTCAAACAAATGCTGGAAAACTTCGTGGGGAATTCGATAGACCAGGGTGTCTTCTAGGGCCTTGGCGGGAAACCGCACCCGGTTGCTCAGCAGCAGGCTGAACTGGGCGAAAACGCCCCCTTCGCCCACCCGGTTATAGAGCTCGCCGGAACGCCGGAACACTTCCACCGCGCCGCTCCGCACGTAGTACAGCCAGTGGTTTGCCTCACCAAAGTTGAGAATCTGGGTCCCAGCGCGGAAATACTCCACCTCGATGCTGTTGACCACCTGATTGAGCAGCTCTTCGGGCATGTCGTCAAAGGGCGGGAAATTCGCCAGGTGATTGCGGATGTCGATGAGCTCAGCCTGCATAACTCTCCTTGGACGTTTGACCAGATCAGCATGGGGTTGGTCAATGACTATAACAGGGCCAATTACCGGTCTCCATGACACTCAATATAGGCGAGTGGGAGCGGGTCTGTGCTTGCACAGAATTGCCAACTTATTGATCTGACTGACGATGCAAAAGATTGACCAACGGATGACCGGTTGGTAGCCTTGCTGCGCGTTTTCAGGTGCCCTATTGTGATGTTAGCCGATATCGCAAGGGTGAAACGGGAAGCCGGTGAAAGTCCGGCGCTGCCCCCGCAACGGTAAGCGAGTTACCGGTGACCAAGTGCGCCACTGTGCCAGGGTCCCTCTCAGGAAGGACCGATGCATGGGAAGGTGGTCACCCCAGTGCAGTCTGCACCGCTCGTAAGCCCGGAGACCGGCCTGTCAACACACCTGGCGTTGCGGAGGGCAATGTCGGTGGGGTGACTGCCTTCTGCCGGCCTGCTTCCAGCCCGTCTGACAACCCTGCCTCCCCTCACGCAACAGAAGCATCAACGCCGTACGGGTGCGTGCGGAGTGCGAGTGAGTTGCAATCCATGTTGTCTATCAAAACGGGGTTATCCCACACCTTTCCGGGAGCAGTCTTGCTGTTCTCTATACCTGTCAGTCTGGTTTCCGCTGATACCAGTACGACCACCAGTGCCGATTCGGATGTCTCTGGCATGGATCCCATTGTCATTACCGCGACACTGGGACCGAAAACCGTGGGCGAGAGCCTGTCGTCGGTCACCGTGATCGATCGGGAAGCCATCCAGCGCCAGCAACCGAAAGAGTTTCGTGAAGTCATCGAGTCCCAGCCGGGGGTCAACGTCACCAGCAACGGTGCATTCGGTAAACAGACCAGTGTGTTTCTTCGCGGTCACTCCTCTGATGCCTCGGTGCTGCTGGTGGACGGCATCCGGATTCGCTCCGCCACGGTTGGCGGACCGGCCTGGCAATACCTGCCTCCGCAACTGATCGACCGGATCGAGATCGTTCGGGGTGGTCGCAGCAGTCTGTATGGCGCGGATGCCGTGGGTGGGGTGGTGCAAGCCTTTACCCTGCCCGCTCAGGAAGGCCGTGGTGCCTGGTTTGAGGCCGGGGCCGGCAACTTCAACAGCCAGCAGAATGGTGCTGGCGCCTCGTCGGTCGAATCAGACTACCGACTCAACGCCGGTATCAATCACTTTCAGAGCGATGGCGCTCCGGTGATTTCAGGTGGGGAAGACAAGGGCTACGACAATACCTCTGCCGTATTGGGTGGCAGCCACCGGTTCAGCAATGGGGTGACGGCCGGATTTACCTTTCTGGGCGCCGAGGGCAACACCGAATACGAGGGCGGTGAAGAGGATTTCCGGTTCCAGACCGCGGGCGTGAACCTGGATGTGCCGGTGAATCGCCACTGGCGGGTGGCGGGTCAGCTGTCCGACGCCCGGGACGAACTGGAGGATTTCAGCAGTTTTCCCGGTACCTTCAACACCCAGACCCGCAGTTCCCGGCTGGAAAACTGGTTCAGCGCCGGCACCCACGAGTTCGTACTGGGCGCCGAGTATCTGGTGGATCGCGTGGACAGCAGTGTCGACTATGATGAATCCAGCCGCTCCAACACCGGTGTCTTCAGTCAGGCGCTGATGAACTTCGGCCCTCTGAACGTGCACCTGAGCCTGCGTAATGACGACAACGAGGCCTACGGCAATGAAACCACCTGGGGCGCAGGGCTCGGCTACGAGCTGGATCGTCAGCACCGGGTCCGGATGAGCGCCGGAACGTCCTTCAAGGCGCCCTCGTTCAACGACCTTTACTTCCCCGGTTTTGGTAATCCGGACCTGGAACCCGAGCAGGCAAAAAGTTATGAAGTGGGGGTTGAAGGCCGCTACAGCGAGTGGTTCTGGGACGTTGCGGCCTTCCATTCTGATGTGGACGATTTGTCCCTGCCCAGCCAGGATGCGGCCGATAGTGTGCCGGAAGCCCGCCTGCGCGGTGTAGAACTGAGTGGTGGCTGGCAGCAGGCCGGCTGGAGCCTCTCGGCGGCCGGCACCTTCGGCGACTACGAAAATGCGGCAACCGGGGAACAACTGATCCGCCGGGCGGAAAATATCCTGCGCCTGGACGTCGATCGGGAGTTGGGCAAGTGGGTGCTGGGCACCACACTCCGGGCTGAAAGCGAGCGCTACGAGGAATTGTTTGGAGTGGGTCGTCAGCGGATTGCCGGATTTGGCGTCTGGGATTTGCGGGCGTCGCGGGTATTTGCACCGGGTTGGCTGGCGGCCCTGTCTGTGGACAATGTGCTGGACCGGGAATACACCACCGCCAAGCGCTTCGATAACACTGACTTTATCAGTGCCGGCCGGAGCGTCTTTCTGTCGGTTCGCTACGATTGGCGGCAGTAATCGGAGTTGAGATATGAACAGGAGCCTGTGTGACTGAATACCTGAGCCGTCTGCCCTCGACCGGCAGAAGGCAGCTCCTGCTCATGGTCCTGCTGGCCACGCTGTTTGTCGGTAGACCGGCAGCGGCGGCCCTTTGTGAGACGGATGACCTGAATACCCGACTGTGTCTGGATACGCCCGCCCAGCGGGTGGTGTCCCTGTCACCGGGTGCTACCGAGTGGTTGTTTACCGCCGGGGCGGGAGACCAGGTGGTGGCCGTCAGCGCATGGAGTGACTACCCGGAGGAAGCCGCCAAGCTGCCGCAAGTGGGCGACAGTAACCGGTTGGATCTGGAGGCCATTGTAAGTCTGGAACCGGATCTGGTGGTTGCCTGGGTGGACGGCAATTCCCGGGAACAGCTTGGCCGGCTTTCGGCCATTGGCATTCCGGTGTTCTGGCTCGCCCCCCGGGATTTCGAAGATATCGCCCACACCATCGAACGGTTGGCGCGGCTGACAGGCCATCCGAAAACCGGTGAGGCTCGGGCGGCGGCTTTCCTGTCGGATCTGGGCAGTTTACGTGCGACTTATGCGGAGGTTCAGGCAGTCCGCGTGTTCTATCAGGTCTGGCATGAACCACTGATGACGGTGAACAACGACGAACTGATCAGCAAGGCCATCGCCCTGTGCGGTGGCGTGAACGTCTTTGGCGACTTGCCCCGTCTGGTACCCCGGATCAGCACCGAATCCGTGCTGGCGGCTAATCCGGACGCCATCATTACCTCCGGTTCGCCAGACCAGAATCAGCCCTGGCTGGATTTCTGGCGTCAGTTCCCGGAACTGGCCGCCGTTGCCAACGCCAACCTCTTTCTCGAACCACCGACCCTGCTGGCCAGACCCACCCTGCGCCTGCTGGAGGGTACTCGTCATCTTTGCCGCAGCCTGGAACAAGCCCGTGCCCGGCTCTAATCCATCGCGCCCCCTGCTGTTGCTTGGCCTGATAGGGGTGATGGCGGGTATCGCGTCCGTCAGCCTGGGCAGCAGCGCTGTGGGTTTGCTGGATACGTTAAAGGTATTGATTGGCGGCGGGACCGAGCTGCAACGGACGCTGGTGCTTGAGCTGCGCCTGCCCCGAACCCTGAGCGCCTACGCCGTGGGTGGCTTGCTGGCTGTGGCCGGGGCGCTGATGCAGGTTCTGTTGCGCAACCCTCTGGCGGACCCCTACGTTCTGGGTCTGTCCGGCGGCGCTGCCGTGGGCGCATTGCTGGCCATGCTGGCTGGTTTAGCCGGTGTGCTGGTATCCGGTTCGGCCTTTGCCGGCGCCATGTTTGCCACCTTGCTGGTGTTCGGCCTGGCCCATGGCCGTGGCAGCTGGACCTCATCGCGCCTGCTGCTGACCGGTGTGGTGGTGGCGGCCGGCTGGGGTGCCCTGATTACCCTGATGCTGGCCATGGCCCCCGCCCGCCAGTTGCCCGGTATGCTGTACTGGCTGATGGGGGATCTGTCCCATGCGGGCAATCCCTGGCCAGCGCTGATTCTGCTTTTTGTGGTGTGCCTGCTGGTGTTTCCTCTAGGGCGCACTTTGAACGTGCTGGCCCGCGGCCCGCTGCAGGCGGCGGCCCTGGGGGTGTCGGTGCGCCCGCTGGAATGGCTGATTTACCTGCTGGCAAGCCTGCTGACCGCCACCGCCGTCACCCTGGCTGGCAGCATTGGTTTTGTGGGCCTGGTCGTGCCGCATATGCTCCGGCTGGTGCTGGGTAACGACCAGCGCCTGATTCTGCCGGCTTGCGCCCTGGCGGGCGGAGCCTTGCTCGTGCTGGCCGATATGCTGGCCCGGGTGATCATTGCACCGGAGCAATTGCCGGTGGGGGTGATTACCGCCCTGCTGGGGGTTCCAACATTCCTGTACCTGCTGTACCGGAGCCGATGATGAGTGTGCTGACTGCGGACAACCTGATCATCGACGTACCCGGCCGGGAGGCGGGGTCGCCCCTGAATCTGGAGATCCGGCCCGGCCAGGTATGGGGGGTGCTGGGGCCCAATGGCGCCGGTAAATCCACCCTCATTCATACGCTGGCGGGTTTGCGGGCACCCCGAACCGGCCAGTTGCAGGTGGATGGCAATTCCCTCGCGGCCATGAAACGCCGGGACGTTGCCCGCCAGCTGGGGCTGGTGTTTCAGGAGCACCACGATGGTTTCCCGGCGACCGTGCTGGAAACGGCCCTGGTCGGCCGGCATCCCTGGCTGTCCCCCTGGCAGATGGAGCGCGCGGAAGATCTGGCTTTCGCCGAGCAGGCCCTTGAGGCGCTGGATGTAGGGCATCTGCGTGACCGGTCGGTGGATACCCTGTCTGGCGGTGAGCGCCAGCGGGTGGCGATCGCCACGCTGATGACCCAGAATCCGGCTATCTGGCTCCTGGACGAACCGAGCAATCACCTGGATCTTCACCATCAGGTGGCGGTTATGCAGTTGCTGGCCGAACAGGCTGCCGGCGGCAAGGCGGTTTTCATGTGTCTGCACGACCTGAATCTGGCGGCCCGCTGGTGCGATCAGCTACTGCTGCTGTACCCGGGCGGTGAGGCCTGTTGGGGGCCGGCAGACACCATGCTGGAAGTGTCGGTGCTGGAGCGGCTTTACGGCCACCGGTTGGTGACGGTCGAGGCGGATGGTGCGCCGGTGTTTGTTCCGGCCCGCTGAAACGGACAATCCACGCAAGGGGTTCAGACCAATCATGTCGTTCACAAAAATCTACCAGTGGGCCGTGGATCAGAAGGGCGGCGAGGACGCCGTCAGGGCGCAACTGCCCCGTGTGTCCACAGCCGGCGAACTGAAAGCATTGGGTGATGATCGTTACCTGTCGGAGATTACCCGTTGCATTTTCAAGGCAGGGTTTGTCTGGCGTGTGATTGACAATAAATGGCCGGGCTTTGAAGAAGCCTTCAAAGGCTTTGTGCCCCTGTACTGGCAGCAGGTGCCACCGGAAGTGCTGGAAGACCTCGCGAGGGACGAACGGATCGTCCGGAACATGCAGAAGATCAAGACGGTGCCGGAAAATGCCCGGATGATTGTGGATGCTGCGCGGGAGCACGGTAGTTTCGGGGCGTTTCTGGCCAACTGGCCGGCCAATGATCAGGCCGGGTTGCTGCTCTGGTTCAAGAAGCACGGCGACCGATTGGGCGGTGCATCGGCGCAATACTTCCTGCGTCGGGTCGGTTGGGATGGTTTTGTTCTCTCAAGAGATGTGATTGCTGCCCTGCATCGGGAAGAGCGACTGGATGCATCACCGGGTAGTAAAAAGGCACTCGAGCAGGCCCAGGCAGCGTTCAATGAGTGGCATCAGGAAACCGGTCTGCCCTATAGCCACCTGTCGCGTATTTTGTCCTATACCGTGGATAGTTGAGGTGCTCGGCCAGCGTGCCGGACTGCTTTTTTCACGCCCGCCAGGTCTATACTTTTCGAGACAGGTATTGGCAGGGGGCTCATCATGAAAAACAAAACAAACTACGTGCTGGGATTCGTCGTGGCGTTAGCTGCCCTCGTGCTGCTCGCCGCTGGCAATCCCGCGATGTCTGCAACGGCGGAGGACTTGCATCGTGACGCTCAGCAGGCTCTGGAGAAGTTGTATGGCACAAATGAAGCAGCCAAGGCTCTCGGTAAAGACGCCAAGGCCATTCTGGTTTTTCCGAACATTGTAAAAGCTGGACTGGTCTTCGGTGGCAGTTACGGTGAAGGCGTGCTGATGAAGGGCTCGGAGGTGGTCGACTACTATAACTCCGTAACCGGGACTTTAGGGTTCCAGATTGGCGCTCAATCATACGCGTATGTGATGTTTCTGATGAGTGACGAAGCCGTTAACTACCTTGAAACCTCACAGGGCTGGGAGGTGGGGGTCGGACCCACCGTCGTTATGGTTGATGAAGGTGTGACGAAAAACCTTTCAACGTCTTCCATCAAGGACGATGCCTACGCCTTCATCTTCAGTCAGCAGGGCTTGATGGCTGGTGTAAATATTGAGGGCACGAAAATATCACGCATCCAGCGCTAAAAAGCCGTTCAGGCACCCGTACGGGCGGAGCTCAGACAAGGGAAGCTCTGGAGCACCTGTACATCGAGGACGGGTGCGGTTCGCCGCACCCCTGGCCCTGAACTACACTCTGTTGAACGAGGGCAGGATTCCTCATTCAGAGTACGGGGTTACCAATGGCGACCAGTCATACAGGGCAGGCGGCGGGTCCGTCTGCAGAATTTTTTCGCAAACTGGCCTCGGGTATCCCCGACATCCTCTTTGTGTACTGGCTGAGCGCGGATGTCCAGGCACACTCCTACCCCTTTGTCAGCGATCAGGTGAAGGATCTCCTCGGCCTTGACCCGGCATTGCTCGCGCAGGATGCGGCCTCAATTCTGCCCTATATCCATCCGGATGACATCCCAGGCTCCCGGGCGGCGGTTCTCGAATCGGCGCGCTCCCTGAAATCCTGGCAATGGCGGGCGCGCCTGAAACTCCGGGATGCCGATTACCAGTGGTTCGAAACCCATGCCCGGCCAGAGCGCCAGCCAGACGGCAGTACTGTATGGTACGGCCAGTTTTTCAATATCCAGAATTACATGGATTTGCAGCAAGAACTGATCGAGCGGGAGGCGGAATCGTCGTTCCAGGCCGGCTTCCAGAAGCTCATTGCGGACATGTCTTCGGAGTTCATTAACGTGGGCTTCGGCTCCATCGACGAATGCGTCGACGAACTGCTGGCGCGGTCGGGCCAGTTTTTTTCCATGGATCGGGTCTACCTGTACGCCTTCAATGACGAACGCACCACCATGACCAAAACCCACCAGTGGTGTGCGCCCGGGATACAGCCACTGGTGGAGGTGGACCAGACGCTCGCCCTCGATGCCTTTGATGGGCTAAAGCAGCCTTTGCGGGACCTGATTGAGCACAACGAGGTGGAGTTTGTTCCCGCCATACCCAACCGCCTGGCAGGCGCTGAGCCGGAGCCCGAGGTAACGCCAGAGTTTGTCTCGCTGTTCTGCGTGCCGGTACGGGTGCGAGGCGCAGTGGTGGGCTTTATCGGGTTCGAATTTCTGAGTTCGACACCCCGGCGACCGGATCTCGACCATCTCCTGTTCATCACCACCAGCCTGCTGTCGGTGGCGCTGGAGCGGCACCTGTTGGAGGAAACCCTGCTCAGTCAGTCAGTCCGGGATCCCATGACCAAGTTGCTGAACCGGCGTTATCTGATGCCACGTCTCCAGGAGCTGGTGGAGCGCGCCCAGCGGTACGGGGAGGACTTCACGATCGCCATGCTGGATATCGACCACTTTAAGCAGATCAATGATTCCGTTGGCCACCTGGGCGGAGATTACGCCCTGTGCCACTTTGCCGAGCTTCTGGAGAAGCTTACACGGGCATCGGATGTGGTGGCCCGCTTCGGCGGGGAAGAATTCGTGCTGGTGTTTCCCGATACGGGCCTGGAGGTGGTAAAGCAAATGGTGAGTCGGATCCTGACGGCGGTACGTGATGCGGAATTTGTGTTCGAAGGCCGGGAAATTTCGGTGACCATCAGCGCGGGGATTGCCTCTGCCCTTGAGTGGGATGATCTGAATGTGAGCGTGGATTCGCTCGTGGCACGGGCCGATCACCGGCTTTATCTGGCCAAGCAGGCGGGGCGTAACTGTGCCGTGGATGCATCAGGCGCGCTGGAGATATGAACAAACGGTATTTGTCTTTATATTCCAAAAGAGAATATCCTTATGCTCAAATATTTATTTGAGTAGGAGGTGACTACGATGAGTAATCCCATCGTGCAGCCCTTTTTTGACGAGCCCACCAACACTTTCAGCTATGTGGTTCGCGACCCGGACAGCCGGGCCTGCGCCATCGTCGATTCCGTGCTGGACTTCGACTACGCCTCCGGGCGTACCGCGCTGGATTCCGCCGATCAGATCATTGCCTATATCCGTGAACACGATCTGAGTGTGGAATGGATTCTGGAAACCCACGTGCATGCGGATCACCTGTCCGCCGCGCCCTACCTGCACGAGCAACTGGGCGGCAAGACCGGTATCGGCGTTCACATCCGGGACGTACAGGAAATCTTTGGCAAGGCGTTCAACGCCGGTACTGAATTCGCCCGGGATGGCAGCCAGTTCGATCGCCTGTTCGAGGGTGGCGATACCTTCAACATTGGCGGGCTGGAAGGCCATGTCATGCATACCCCGGGTCACACCCCGGCCTGCCTGACCTACGTTATCGGCGATGCCGCCTTTGTCGGCGACACCTTGTTCATGCCGGATTACGGCACCGCTCGCTGTGACTTTCCCGGCGGCGATGCCCGGGCCCTGTATCAGTCCATTCAGAAAGTGCTGGCGCTGCCGCCGAGCACCCGGTTGTTCCTGTGTCACGACTACAAAGGCCCGGACCGCGAAGAGTACGTTCCAATGACCACGGTGGCCGAGCAGATCAAAGACAATATCCATGTCCATGAAGGCGTATCCGAGGACGAGTTCGTGAAAATGCGGACCGAAAGGGACGCCACCCTGGATATGCCTCGGCTGATTCTGCCGTCGGTACAGGTCAACATGCGCGCCGGGCACATGCCCCCGCCCGAAGAGAATGGGCAGATCTACCTGAAAGTTCCGATCAACCGGTTCTGACCTTAGATGAACCTGAAACGGTACCTGCCCATTCTGCAATGGCTGCCAGATTACGATCGTGGCCAGGCCAGCAGTGATCTGGTGGCGGCGCTGATTGTCACGGTGCTGCTGATTCCCCAGTCGCTGGCCTATGCCTTGCTGGCCGGCCTTCCGGCCCAGGTGGGCCTGTACGCCAGTATCCTGCCGCTGGCGGTGTATGCGGTCTTCGGTACCAGCCGTACCCTGTCGGTGGGGCCGGTGGCGGTTATTTCACTGATGACAGCCGCAGCCCTGGCGCCGCTGGCGGACGTCGGCACCGAGCAATACATTGCCGCGGCGGTATTACTGGCGCTGGTGTCCGGCGTGATGCTGGTGGTCATGGGCATTTTCCGGTTCGGCTTTCTGGCCAACTTCCTGAGCCACCCGGTGATCTCCGGCTTCATGTCCGCCTCGGCCATTCTGATTGTCGCCAGCCAGCTCAAGCACGTACTCGGAATTCCAGCCTCCGGTCACAACCTGCTGGAACTGTTTGGTACTTTGTTTGCCGGCCTGGGCGAGCTGCACGGGCCAACCCTGATGGTGGGGATGGGGGTATTTCTGTTCCTGCTGTTCGCCCGCAGCGGGCTCAAGCCGCTGCTGCTGAAACTCGGGGTGCCAGCCCGTATCGCCGGTATTTTTGCCCGCACCGCGCCCATCTTTGCGGTGGTCGTTACCACCTATCTGGCCTGGCAACTCAGCCTTGGGGAAAAGGGGGTTGGCCTGGTGGGGTTTGTGCCGTCGGGCCTGCCGGCTTTGACACTGCTGGATTTCGATCAGGCACTGTGGCAGCCAGTGATGGTCAGCGCCTTGCTGATCAGCGTGGTTGGCTTTGTGGAGTCGGTATCGGTGGGTCAGACACTGGCGGCCCGCCGACGGCAGCGGATTGATCCGGACCAGGAATTGATCGGCCTGGGCACCGCCAACATCAGTGCCGGCCTGTCCGGCGGAATGCCGGTGACTGGTGGGTTTTCCCGTTCGGTGGTCAATTTCGACGCCGGGGCGGAAACGCCGGCCGCCGGTGCCTATGCGGCCATCGGGATTGCCCTGGCCACGCTGTTCCTGACTCCGATGATCGCCTATCTGCCGAAGGCGACCCTGGCGGCTACCATTATTGTGGCGGTGATACAGTTGGTGGATCTGCCGGCCATGGTCCGTACCTGGCGTTACTCCCGCAGCGATTCCGGCGCCATGCTGGCGACTTTCTTACTGACCCTGGCACACAGTGTGGAAGCCGGCATTATTGCCGGTGTGCTGTTATCGGTTGTCATGCTTCTGTACCGCACCAGCCGGCCGCACAGTGCTGTGGTGGGCCGCGTGCCGGGCACCGAGCACTTTCGCAACGTGCAACGGTACGATGTGGAGCTGTGCCCGAAGGTCACCTTCCTCCGGGTGGATGAAAGTCTCTACTTTGCCAACGCCCGTTTTCTGGAAGAACGGGTCCTGGAACTGGTGGCCGGGTCACCCGAGATGACCGATCTGGTGCTCGTGTGCCCGGGCGTGAACCACGTGGATGCCTCGGCCCTGGAAAGCCTGGAAGCCATCAATGAGCGGTTGCAGGAAGCGGGTGTGGCGCTGCATCTGTCTGAGGTGAAGGGACCGGTGATGGACCGCCTCAAGCATTCGGATCTGCTTGAGGAACTATCCGGGCAAGTGTACCTCAGTACTTTTGGTGCGTGGCAGGGGTTGATCGGTGACCGGTCACCCCAGCGTATGATCGGTTAACAGCGGCCCGGACTGCCCTGCTTGTGGTTCCGGCCGGTATCATGGTTGGAGCCCTGGATTAGCAGAGGCAGCGAGCGATATGGGGTTAACTGAAAACCTGCTTTCAAGCAGCCAGTGGGTCATTACCTTCGCGCTGTTCGCCCTCATTCTGTTGCGGGCGGTACGCTCGATTAACTGGCAGGCGTTTCGCCGTAATAACAGCCTGCAGCACACCTTTTTCGGCGCGGCGGTGGCGCTTGGCTTCCTCTGGCATATGCGGGCAGGGCTCTCGCCAGGCCTGGCTATCCATGTGTTTGGCATGACCATCATTACCCTGATGATGGGCTGGGCCCTGGCCGTGGTATGCGGGTTGATGGCACTGCTGATGACGGTGGTCACCGGCCGCGAGCCGATACTGATGTTCGCGGTTAACGGATTGATCACGGTGATGATTCCGGCACTGGTGAGTTACCGCATCATGCTCTGGGAGCGCCGGCGAAATTTCCGCAATTTCTTTGCTTACATTTTCTTTTGTGGCTTCTTCGGGGCCGGCATTGCGGTCGCCTCTGCCGGCACCATCATGTGTCTGCTGTTGTGGACCAGCGGCACCTATTCCTTTGATGTGCTGGTCGATGAATACTTTATCTACCTGCCGCTGATGATGTTCCCGGAAGGCTTCGTCAACGGCACCCTGGTGACCGGGCTGATGGTCTTTCACCCGGATATGCTGGCCACGCTGGATCAGCGACGCTACCGCTGAGCACGAGCCTGTCATTGCCCGACCCGTTTCTTGCGGTCATGTTGCCAATTGAGATGGGGCAAGGGGCGGCGATGCAGCGGCGGGCGCTGGTGAATGGCTAACGGCTCGGCCAGTAACGCTGCATTTCCACGAACAGGAAGGAGGCGCTCCAGGTGATCAGCACTAGCCCGGTCAGGGCCTCGATGCCGGTCAGGAAGCGCAGGTAACCCAACACTTCGATATCGCCATAGCCCAGGGTCGTGAATGTGGTGAACGAGAAGTAAACGCAATCGAGCAGGCTGCCGTCAAAGTTGCCGGTCATCTCGCCCAAGCCGTCGCTGTAATGCATGAAATAGTAGGCGGCGGCAAAGACCCAGACCTGCACCGTGTGCGCCACCAGAATCCCGAACACCGCTACTATCAGGCGGAACCTGTGGTTCAGGCGGATACGGGCGAGCAACCCGGTAAGCTGAATCAGGGATTCGTGATGAATCAGTACCACCACCATCACAACCAACGCATTGATTAGGGTGATATTGAGTAGGCTGACATGCTCTTGCACACTCAAATGTGGTTTACTCCGTCGTGGACGACCGTGTTCCCGATCAGGGCAAACTTTTGCTGTTGGTCACTATCCCTGATCCGATCCTGTGCATTGATTGTATAGTAAATTTTTGCCCTTAGCCGGGCCGAAACCAATAACCCTAACCGGCTGCAGAGTAATGTCCAAACGATTCCTACCCCTGATCATTCTTGCTATTGGTATTGCCGGGTACGCACTGCTGCGAATGACCCGTCCCGAACCGGCGGAAGTCACTGCCACCGAACGGAGCTGGCGGGTGACCGTACAGGCTGTGGAGCCGGGGACCCATACACCCGTGCTGCCTCTGTATGGTCAGGTGGTGGCGCCGGAAAGCATTACCGTGACCGCAGCGCTGGAAGGGCGTATTGAGGACCGGCCGGTGGTTGAGGGTCAGCAGGTGCAGGCAGGCGATTTACTGATTGCCCTGGCGGAAGCCGACATCCGGCCCAAGGTTGCCCAGGCCGAAGCCCAGGTGGCCGACCTGCAGGCCCAGCTCAAATCCGAAGAGGTTCGTTACCAGACTGATCTGACGGCGGTGAAAAGCGAGCGAGCTATCCGGGATAACGCCCGCCGGCAGTTCGAGCGTACCCAGTCCCTGGTAAAGCGCAATCTCGCCTCGCAGGAAAACCTGGACACTGCTACCGACGCCCTGGCCCGGGCCGAGCTGACAGTTGCCGCCCGGGAACAGAATATTGCCGATCATCCCGCCCGGGTTCTCAGTCTGGAGGCCCGTCTGGCCCAGGCTGAAGCTAATCTGGCCACCACCCGGCGGGACGCCGAACGCGCCCGGATGACCGCCCCGTTCGATGGCGTGGTGACGGACGTGCAGGTCGCCCCGGGGGACCAGGTGGCCCGAAACCAGGTGCTGTTGTCCCTGTACCCGCTGGAAGGCCTGGAGCTGCGAGCCCGGGTGCCGGCCCGCTACATCCCGGAACTGCAGGGCGCGCTCAGCCGCGGCGATACCCTGATGGCCAGCAGTAAGGGGGGTCATCGATTTGAGTTGGACCGTTTTTCCGGTATTGCAGACCCGGCCGGCACGGAAGCCATCCTTATTCAGGCTGGCGATCCTTCCGGATTAAGGCCGGGCGAGCTGTTGCCGGTGAATCTGGAGCGGCCGGAGCGGGACGACTCGGTGACCATTCCCTTCGCAGCACTGTACGGTGCTGATTCGGTGTACCTGGTGAACGAGGAAGACCGGATGCGCCGGGTCGACATAGAGCGAATCGGCGAAGCCATGGGTTCCAATGGGGAGCGCTGGCTGCTGGTGGCCGGCGAGGAATTGACCCGGGGCACCCGCCTGGTGACCACGCACCTGCCCAACGCCCTGACCGGTCTCAAGGTTGAGCCCGTGGATGCCGCCGAAGGAGCCGATCAGTGAGGCGCAAGAAGGGAGTCATCGGTTTCTTTGTTCACCACCGGGTGGCGGCCAATCTGGTGATGTTGATGATGCTGCTGGGTGGGTTTCTGGCGCTGAGCCGGATGAATATCCAGTTCTTCCCCACGTTTGCACTGGACGTGGTCACTGTGAGGGTGGTGTGGAGCGGCGCTTCGGCGGAAGACGTGGAGCAGGGCATCACAGACCCGCTGGAACAGCGCCTGCGCAGCGTGGATGGTCTGAAGAGGATGACCTCCACCTCGGCCCAGAGCATTTCCTCCATCACGCTGGAGTTTTACGAGGGCACGGACCCCATCACCGCGCTGGACGATGTCAGCCAGCAGGTGGATGAATTCACCAACCTGCCGGCGGATGCGGAAGAACCGGAGGTGGTTCGGGTGCAGCGCTACGAGCCAGTCGCCCGGATGTTGCTGCATGGCGATGTGAACCGCCGGGAGCTGCGTGACCTGGCCTATCGCTTCGAAGATGAACTGCTGGAACGGGGCATCGACCGGGTGGAGATCATCGGGTTGCCGGAGCAGCAGGTCAGCATCGACGTGCCTGTGGAGAGGATGGAGGCCCTGGGCCTTTCACTGGAACAGATCGCCGATCGGGTGGCGTCGATTTCCCGGGATTTACCTGCGGGTCTGATGGCTCAGCAGGATGCCACCCGTGAACTACGTGCGGTTGAGCAGCGGCGCACTGCCCAGGCCTTTGAAAATATTCCCGTGGTCAGCGGAGAGCGTATTCAGCTTCGGCTGGGGGATATTGCGATCATCCGGCAGGAAGCCCGGGACGACCAGATTACCCTGAGCCGGGACGGTCATCCGGCGGTGGAGCTGCAATTGCAGCGGGCGGAAAAGGGTAACTCGCTGGCGGCGGCCCAGTCCCTCGAGGACTGGCTGGAGGAAACCCGGCCAACGCTGCCGCCGACCATGGAGCTGGAGGTCTATGACCAGACCTGGCAGCTGCTGAACGACCGTATCTCCCTGCTGGTCACCAATGGCCTCGGAGGTTTGGTACTGGTGATCTGCCTGCTCTATCTGTTCCTGCCCGGCCGCGTGGCCTTGTGGGTGGCCATCGGTATTCCAACCGCGTTCCTGGCGGCCATGGCGGTGCTCTGGGGCATTGGCGGCTCCATCAACATGATCTCCCTGTTCGCCCTGATCATGGCGCTTGGTGTGATCGTCGACGACGCCATCGTGGTGGGGGAGGACGCCGACGCCCATGCCCGAATGGGGGAAGAGTCCATCTATGCTTCAGAGGGGGCGGCCAAGCGTATGGTCTGGCCGGTTCTGGCCTCGTCGCTGACCACAGTTGCTGCCTTCATGCCGCTGCTGGTGGTAGGCGGTATCATCGGAAATATCCTGTCCGACATACCCACCGTAATGATCTGTGTGTTGGTGGCGTCCCTGTTGGAATGCTTCATCGTTCTGCCGGCGCATCTGCGCCATGCCTTTGTCAAGAAGGATAAAGGCAAGCACAAGGGCGAGGAGCAGGAGTCGGCCGCCTTGCCGGCAAAGAGCCCGCACCCCATCGAGCGTTTCCGCTTGGGCTTTGAGAAACGCTTCGATCGCTTCCGGCAAGGCCGGTTCCGGGACATTTCCCGTTACAGTCTCGAACATCGGGGCGTTACCCTGGCCGGCGCCCTGGCGCTGGCGATTCTGACGGTGGGCTTGCTGGCGGGCGGCCGCCTGGGCTTTAACTTCTTCCCCACACCGGAGCCGTCGATTCTGTACGCCAATGTCAGCTTCGTGTCCGGCACCGATGAACGAACGGTGGATGGATTCCTGGAAGATATGCGCCGGACCCTGAATGAAACCGAAGAGGCCCTGGGTGGCAATCTGATTCTGCACGCCATCACCACGCATGGCGCTACCCTTGGGTCGGAGGGACGATCCCGTAACGGCGAAGAGCTGGGCGCCATGATGCTGGAACTGGTGCCCTCGGACCGGCGTTCCGTGCGTAACCCGGAATTCATTAACGAGTGGCGCAGTCGCCTGACGCTCCCGGCGGGGCTCGATAATCTGAGCATTTCAGAACGGCAGGCGGGGCCGCCGGGGCGGGACGTGAATGTTCGCCTGACCGGAAACGATCCTGAAACCCTGAAAGCAGCCGCCGATGAACTGTCCCAGGCCCTCGGCACCTTGCCGGGCGTGCTGGATGTGGAAGACGACATGCCCTGGGGCCGTGAGCAGCTGATTTACCAGGTCAGTGCCTATGGCGAGGCTCTGGGCCTGACAACCGCCGATCTGGGCCGCCAGTTACGTGCGGCGTTTGATGGCCGAATCGCCCAGATCTACCAGGATGGGCGGGATGAAGTGGAAGTCCGGGTGCAGTTGCCACAATCCCAGCGGGAACGGCTGTCCACACTCTCCCGCATGGTGGTGCGGATCCAGGATGGCCGGTTTGTACCTCTGACTCAGGTAATGAACCTGGATCATCGCCAAGGCTTCCAGGCCCTTCGTCATGCTGACGGCAAACTGGCCATTGAAGTGACCTCCAGCCTGAACACCCGGGTCAGCACAACCGATCAGATCCTCGAAAGCCTGCAGGCGGAAGCGCTGCCCGACATCGCCAGCCGCTACAACGTGCGTTACAGCTTCGAAGGCCGGGCGGCGGATCAGCGCGAAACCCTGAGCGATATGAAAACCGGACTGATGATTGGTCTGGGCCTGATGTACGTGGTGCTGGCCTGGGTGTTTGCCTCCTGGAGCCTGCCGTTGATCGTCATGGCGATTATCCCGTTTGCGTTGGTGGGTGCGCTTCTGGGCCACTGGCTGATGGGGCTGCAGCTGACCATCCTGTCCCTGTTCGGGCTGTTCGGCCTGTCCGGGATTGTGGTCAATAACGCGATTATCCTCGTAGCTTTCTACAACCAGCAGCGACAGAAGGGGTTGGATATCCAGGACGCTCTCAATGAGGCCGCCGTGCAACGGGTGCGAGCGGTGATGCTAACCTCACTGACCACCATTGGTGGTTTGTTGCCGTTGTTGTTCGAAACCTCGTTGCAGGCACAGTTCCTGATCCCCATGGCCACGTCCATTGCCTTTGGACTCGGGTTATCGACCCTGCTGGTCTTGCTGGTAATACCGGCCCTGTTGTCCTGGCTGGAACAGGCCCGGGAATGGTGGGCTGAACGACGGGGCACCGACATCAGACCTCTCGGCGCGGAGGACTGAGCCGAGCAATAACGGGATGCGATCATGCCGGATGTGGCCCTTCAGGCCTCGGGCCTGAGCAAACAATTTATCAGTGGTGGCGAGCCGGTGCCGGTGTTTTGCGGTGTGTCCCTGTTGCTCAAGGCGGGTGAATCCCTGGCGCTGATGGGACGTTCCGGTTCCGGCAAAAGCACTCTGCTGAACCTTTTGTGTGGCCTAGAACGCCCGGACGAGGGCGAGATCTGGGTGGGCGGACATCGGGTTGGCGCTGCCGGCGACAGCCCGAAGGAACAGCCAGGGCAGTGGGCCGGCCTTCGACGCCAGTCTCTGGGGGTGGTGTTTCAGGACGCCAACCTGATGCCAGCACTCACCCTGCTTGAAAACGTCCGGCTGCGAGCCAGCCTGGCCGGGCAACCGGACGGTCAGGGTCCCGAGTGGCTCAATCGTCTCGGGCTTGCGGGCCTTGAACATCGCTATCCGGATCAGGTGTCTGGTGGACAGCGCCAGCGGGCGGCGCTGGCGATGGTGTTTGCCATGCAGCCGGAGGTGATTCTTGCCGATGAGCCGACCGGCAGCCTGGACCGACACACCGCCGATGAGGTTGCCGACCAGTTGTTCCGGCTCCAGCAGGAAACCGGTTGTGCCCTGGTGCTTGCCACTCACGATCCCGAGTTGGCGGCCCGATGCGGCCAGCGGCTCGACCTGGCCCATCCGGGTCGACAGTCTGATTGCCAATGAATCCCTTCCTCGCGCAGATTCTGCATTACCGACGCCACCCCTTTCAGCTGCTGGCCCTGGTGATCATGATTCTGGTCGCCACCATGTTATGGAGCGCGGTCAGCCAGTTGACCGCTCAGGCGCGCACCAGCATGGGCCAGAGCGAGCAGGCCCTCGGTACGCGGTATCAGGTTCAGCGAGCCGATGGGCAACCCGTTACCGTTGAAGACTTCGTCACCCTGCGGCGTGACGGTGCCTGCGTGATGCCCTGGCTGGAGGTGGACTCATCCACCCGGGCCGGGCGTATTGTTGGGATCGATCCCCTGTCGGTCGCCTGCCTTGCCGATGACACGGTGCCTGGTGCTCTTCAGGGCAGTCCACTCGATGGTCAGCCATTTATGGACATTGGCGAGGCTGCCTCGCTGGCCCGAACCGAACCCGAAGCAGCGGAGCGGCTGTACCTGATCGGCGCCGATTCGATATCGCCGGCCAACCTGCCCCAGGGGTACCGGCTGACGGACTTTTCCACAGGCCCGGAGACCGGCGAGCTGGGAGAGAGTTTCCTGTTAAACCTGGATGCCCTGGCCGTGCTGGTGCTGCTGATCACCGCCCTGCTGCTGCGCAGCGTCCACCAGTTGGGCATGGCCCAGCGCCGTGCCAGCTTCGCGCTGCTGTTTCGCTACGGTGTAACGCATTCCTCGATCCGACTTGGGCTGTTTCTGGAGACCCTCACCCTCGCCCTGGTCTGCGTGCTACCCGGCGTGGCACTGGGGCTGTGGCTGGCGAATGGCCTGGCGGGCGGCTTTGGCCAGGCCATGGCGTCTCTGTTCGATACACCCGTCTATGCCGGCCAGGGTAATCACTGGCTGAGTATCGCGCTGGTGATGGCCGGGGTGGTGCTGGGGGTGTGCCTGCTGGATGAGCTTGCACCCCGGCTCACCTCTGTTTCCGACAACCTGAAACAACGACAGGTTCCGATCGCCGCTGGTGTTCTTGTTCTGGGTCTCGGGCTGGTCTGGGCCGGTAAATCCCTCCCGGTGGTCTTCCTGGCCGTGGGGCTGGTGTTTCTGGGAGCCGGATTCCTAGCCCCGGGCATGGTTGCCGGCATCGCCCGCTGGTGGGCACGTTCGGCGACCGATCCTCTGAACCTCTGGCAATACGCGGAGCTGGATGTGCTGGCCCGGCGCCTGGCTTTTCCCCTGGTGGCATTACAGTTTGCGCTGGCACTGGTGCTGGCGGTTCAGGCTCTGGTGACCGTGTTCGAATCCACCTTTGATGACTGGTTGTCTCAGCGGCTGGCTGCGGATTATTACGTGGAGGTGCCGCCCTCGGCAGACGCTACCAGCGCGGCAAGCTGGCTGGCATCGCGACCGGACCTGATTGAGCCGGGTGCCTGGCATCGGGTGGTGCGGGGGCGGGCGGCACTGGCGTTGCCGGAGCAAGGTAAGTCGCAGGGCATCGATGTCTTTTCGGTCGGCCCTGTCAGTGACATGTTGCATCAGTGGCGGTTTCTGGACGCCATTGATGCCCCCTGGGCTGCGTTCAGCCGGGGTGAGGGGCTGATGGTGAACGAGCAGCTGGCGATGCGGGAAGCGGTATCCGTTGGCGATACCTTGAGCCTGGCGTGGGGTGACCAAACCGTGACCCTGTCGGTACTGGCGATCTACGCCGACTACGGCCGACCGGCGGGCGAGGTACTCCTGCCCATGGACCGGTTGCCGGAAACCTTTTCGGCCACGTTTGAAAGCCTTTCCGTCAGCCTTGCCGCGGCACGCTTGCATGAGTTGGAACGAGGATTGAAAACTGTCTGGCAGGTGGAGGATGTCGTCATCCGTGACAATGGCCGTATCAAAACCCTGGCCCACGAGGTGTTTGACCAG
Source organism: Marinobacter sp. F4216 (assembly GCF_019931195.1). Taxonomy (GTDB): domain Bacteria; phylum Pseudomonadota; class Gammaproteobacteria; order Pseudomonadales; family Oleiphilaceae; genus Marinobacter; species Marinobacter suaedae. The sequence goes on from NZ_JAIOUO010000006.1 coordinate 280,632, forward strand.
ACCTTCCTGCTCACCCGTCTGATCACGTTCGTAACGCTGCTGTTGGCCGCCGTATCCCTGTTGATCATGGGCTGGGTCTTCTTCTCCACGCGGGCCTGGTATTACCAGCTACTGACCGTGTGGGGCCTGGGCCAGCGTGAGGTCACCTTCCGCCTTGCCCGGCTGGCCGTTGGTCTGACCGGTGGCATCGTTTTGCTGGCCTTGCCACTTGGTATCTGGCTGACCTGGGTGCTGGTGCACCGCATCAATCCCGTGGCGTTTGGCTGGTCATTGCCCATGGCTGTTTATCCAGGCTTCTGGCTGGAGCTGGGCGTGCTCAGCCTGTTGATTGGCCTGAGCATTGCGGGGCTGATGCGCTGGCAGTTGCGCCACGCCCACAGTCGGCCCTTGTCCGCCAGTGACGTGACCGGAGGGGAGCGATGAGGCTGATACTGCTGTTGAGTGGTTTCCTGCTGCTGGCGGGGTGTTCGGACGACACCACCAACCAGGGCTTTGCCGGCCTGGCTGAAACTGCGGATGCCAGTGAGTATCTGCAACCCCGGCCCGGAGATACGCTGGTCTTTCCGGAGGATTATGGCCCTCATCCCCAGCACCGCATTGAATGGTGGTACCTGACCGCCAATCTGAAAACGGGTGACGGCAAGCCCGTTGGCCTGCAGTGGACCCAGTTCCGGCAGGCAATTCAGCCCCGATCGCCCGAGATACCATCGCCGGAACCAGGCAGCTGGACACTGGATGCTGCCTGGATGGCTCACGCTGCGATCAGTCTTGGTGGAGAGCATCGCTTTGCCGAAAAGCTGGCCCGGGGCGATGTGGGCCACGCCGGGGCCGAACCGGAACCGCTCCGTGTCTGGCTGGATAACTGGCAACTGCGGCAGCAAAAGCCGGGTGTTTGGCACCTGAGCGTTCATGCCCGGGAATGGGGGTACGACCTCACGCTGACCATTAATGGCGATCCGGTCGCCCACGGGGATCGGGGGTTCAGTGCCAAGTCCGCCAGTGGCGAGGGCTCCATGTATTTCAGTCTGGTGGACATTGCCCTCGAGGGGCAGATCACCCTTGGTGAGCAGATCGTGCCCGTGTCCGGGAAGGGCTGGTTCGACCGGGAATGGAGCAGCCAGCTCCTGAAAACCGGCCAGCAGGGCTGGGACTGGTTTGCCCTGCATCTGGACTCCGGCGACAAACTGATGGGCTTCCAGCTTCGCGAGGAAGAAGGGGGATTCAAATCCGGAACCTGGCTTCCGGCCGATGGGGAGCCCGTTCCCCTGAGCCCGGATGCCTTGGAGCTGAAGCCCGAGGAATTCCGCCACGGGCACCCTGTTCGTTGGCGATTACAGGTGCACGGCTATGGCGTGGACGTGTCGGTGAAAGCCAGACCTGGCAATTATCTGAATATGGGACAGTTCCCGTACTGGGAAAGCCCGGTGGACGTGGACGGCAGCCATTCGGGCGTGGGGTATATGGAACTGACGGGGTATGCCCGTGATGGGGCAAAGGATTAAACGCGCCTTTCAGGGAAATCGGGCGGATGCATAGCGTCTCTGGACAAGGTTAGCTAGAGTTCTGTTTTTGAAACCATTTGCGCTGACTGTCTGGTCGAGTCTTTGCGAAATAACGAACTCATCGAAGATTCTGAATCACACAGGCCGTGGCCAACTCACTGTTCAGGGGCTTGGGGTGTCTATGGACGTTTCGATTCAGACTGCCAGTAGGGAACATCTGACGGGGATCCACGAATTAGTGCTCCAGTGGGGCTATCAGGCAAGCGAACACCAGACCCTGGAATGGCTCGATGCCTTGAATAACTCCGCCAATAACCAGTTGTTTGTCGCCCTTTCTGGTGACCTTGTTGTGGGGTGGGCTGCTGTTGAGAAACGCATAACTCTCGGCAGAGGTCATATCGCCGAGATTACGGGGCTGGTTGTGAGGGCGGGATTCAGGCGGTCGGGCGTAGGGAAGGTTCTGGTCAGCGCTGCTGAGCAATGGTCGCGGGCTCTGGAGCTTCCGCGGGTGGTGGTACGCTCGAATGTGACGCGTGCGGAGGCGCACCAGTTTTATCCCTCAGTGGGCTTTGAGCTCACGAAGACGACAAACGTGTATGAGAAAGATCTCAGCAATCCTGCTGATGCAACATCCCCATCTGCCTGATACCCATGTCGAATTTAAGTTAGAGGAGAACACGCATGTATCAGGACATTATCGGCTTCTGGTTTTCCGAGCTGAAACCCGAGCAGTGGTGGCAAAAGGATGCGGAGCTGGATGCGCTGATTGAACGGCGGTTTGGTGCGTTGCATGCACAGGCCAGTGCGGGTGAGCTTTTTCCATGGCGTGAAACACCCTCGGGTAGCCTTGCGGAGGTCGACTTTCTCAAACAACCTGATTCAAGCTTCTAGGTCACCGACACCCGACGCTGATTATAAAAATAAGGGAACCTGATCCATGAATTTCGGCACCATTCTGAGCGTTATCTTTCTTTTCATCTGGGGCGTAGCGATGTCCGCTCATTCCCAGGACCTGACAAATCTTCTGCTGGTTAACGCGGCTGTTCAGATGCTGCTGTTTATCGTGGTCGCCTGTATTCCGTTTCTGAGAACGGGGCGGATGTCTTACGTCGACATCGCCTGGCCGTTCGGCGTGGCCCTGATTGGTGTGCAACTGCTGCTGTTCGCCGATGGCGATATTGTGCGCAAGATTGCGGTGGGAGCCGTTTACCTGTTCATCGGCTTACGGATGGGTATGGGAGCCGTGGTTATGGGAAGGGCGACTGGCGTCATCTTCAAAACGGAGTTTCCCCGCTACCAGTACCGCAAGATGATGTTCGAGAAAACCGGCTCCCGGAATGCCAGGATGCACATGCTCGCCGAGATCCTGGCCCAGGGTATTGCCAACATGTCCGTTCTTGCCTTGCCGGGATTTTTGATCGCCACCAATACCAGCCCCTCGATTTCCGGCTGGGAGATTGTCGGAATCCTGGTTTGGGCGGTTGCCTATATTCTTGAGACCGTCGCCGATACCCAGAAGCTCCTGTTCATTTCCAAGTCCGAGAACAAGGGTGGGGTCTGCAATGTCGGGCTCTGGAAGTACAGCCGCCACCCGAACTACTTTGCCGAATGGCTGGTGTGGACCGGACTGGTGATCGCCACAGTACCATCCTGGCTGGCGCTGCAGGGCACCGAATCGTTCTTCGTCTGGCTGGTGCTTGGGGTCGGCGCTCTGTGTGCCTCCATTATGCTCTACATCACCCTGGTGTATCTGACCGGCGCCAAGCCGGCGGAATACTACTCGGTTCGCAAGCGCCCGCAGTACCGGGAATACCAGGAGACAACGAGCATGTTCTTTCCCTGGTTTCCGAAAGAGGATGCCAGGCCGGTCGGATTGGACGAGGTGACCACTCGGCGCGGATCCAGTGACTAGGCTGAGGGGATCTGCTGTCATGGCTTGTGTTTCACCGACACCCGCTCTGTCATGAAAGTTGTTTGTGAAACCGAACGACTGGTTATTCGGCAGTTCGATCTGAACGATGATGGCTTTATCCTCCGGTTGCTGAACGAAGAGTCTTTTATCCGTTATATCGCGGACAAAAACGTGCGCACTCAAGCGGATGCCATTGCCTACCTGAAAAACGGCCCGTTATTGAGCTATCGGGCGTTGGGGTTTGGTCTGAATATGGTGACGCTAAAAGGGTCCGACGTCTCGATTGGCATGTGCGGACTGCTGAAACGAGATCAGTTGGAGTATCCAGACCTCGGTTTTGCATTTTTGCCGGAGTTCTGTGGCAAAGGTTATGGGTTTGAAGCAGCGAAAGCGGTTCTCCAGACTGAAATGATGGATGCCGGTCTGGAGACCGTTATGGCGGTTACCCTGCCGGACAACCTGAGTTCGAATCGTCTCCTGAAGCGTGTGGGCTTTCGTTTGAGTGGCACGACCGAAGTGAATGGATCACAGAACAATCTGTACGTTTATCACCGGTAAAAATCCCCCGACGGAAGTACCCCTGTGGCCTGGGCCCTCTATACTCAATTCCTACTCATGAAATGGAGGATGAGACATGGGCAAAATCGCACTTACCTTAGCTTCAGCTCTGTTGGTCGCGCCACTCTGTGCGCTCGCCGAAAGTATGGTTTCGGATGCGCCGGAAAATGCTGAAGCGTATTTCATTCAGCCAATGGACGGTGCAACGGTGGATGGCACCTTCAAGGTGGTGTTTGGCTTGCGGAATATTGGCGTTGCGCCCGCGGGTGTGGAGAAAGAGAACACCGGGCACCATCATTTGCTGATCGATACCGACATGCCGTCGGATTTAACTCAGCCACTGCCAGCGTCCGATCAGGTCAAGCATTTCGGTGGTGGGCAGACGGAGGCTGAAATCACGCTGCCACCCGGCGAGCACACACTGCAGCTTCTGCTGGGCAACCATCTGCATGTGCCGCACAATCCGCCGGTGGCCTCTGAGCAGATCTCGATCACCGTCGAGTGAGTGAGCTCCGCCCGTTGAGGTCTAGAGTTCCATCGGCGGCGGCGTCAGACCGGAAAACAGATCCTGGATGCCGTGATGCCATTGCTGGCGAAGCACCTGGAAATACTTGCAGTCCTCTTCCACCCGGTGCATCAGGCTTGGCTGTAGCGAGCCTTTCCGGTAAATGGCGATGTCCAGAGGCATCCCCACCGACAGGTTGCTCTTCATAGTGGAATCGAAGGAGATAAGCGCGCATTGATACGCCCGATCGAGGGGAGTGTCGTACGTGACCACGCGATCCAGGATCGGCTTGCCATACTTCGATTCGCCAATCTGGAAGTAGGGAGTTTCTTCGGTGGCTTCGATGAAGTTGCCTTCCGGGTAGATGTTAAACAGCCGGTGTCCGTCACCCTGGATCTGGCCGCCGAGGATCAGCGAACAACTGAAGTCCACGTGGCTGATCTTGCCATCTGGGTTGTCCCGCTGGATCACTTCGCGCATGGTCTGGCCGACAAGTTCTGCGGCGTCGAACATGGTTTCGGCGTTCAGGATATTGGGTTCGTTGGTGCCCGCCCTGCGCTCGAGCAATTTAACCACGCTCTGGCTGGTGGCCAGATTGCCTGCGGACAGGACCACCAGAGAGCGTTCACCCAGCTGCTCAAACAGGTGCATCTTGCGGAAGGTGGCAATGTGGTCAAAGCCGGCGTTGGTCCGGGTATCGGATGCGAACACCAGTCCTTCGTCCAGCCGCATAGCTACGCAATAGGTCATTCGGCACTCCTGGGTACGCGCTGTCTATCGAGCGTAGTCTAATCACAAGCACAGACGAAGTGTGAGTGTTTTTTTATGCCCTTCGTGCGATCGGCCTACTGGCTGCTGGCGCGAATCACCCGGGCAATGGTTTCCATCTGCTCGGTGCCGCCGCCCGTTCGGACACCCCGCACCGGCGCGGCGTCCTGGTAGTCCAGACCAACGGCCAGTTTGATGTGACTTTCCGCCACGTTCAGGGTGTTGACCACGTCGAAAGTGTGCCAGTTGCTGCCAATCCAGGCCTCGGCCCAGGCGTGGGTCGCCACATGATCGACATCCGCCGAGTGTATGTAACCGCTCACATAACGGGCTGGCACGCCTATGTGGCGGCAGCAGGCGATGAAGATGTGGGTGTGGTCCTGGCAGACGCCGGCGCCCAGTTCGAAGGCTTCCCGGGCGGTGTGGGTGACCGTGGTGGCGCCCGGCATGAACGAAATGTGTTCCCGCAAGTGAGTCATCAGTTTTACCAGACTGCGCTTGTTGGCCGAATACTCATTGGCAAAGGCCTTGAGCGCCTCGTCTGCGTCGGTGAGATCGGTCTGTCGCAGGAACACCTGGGGCGGGAAGGGGGAGTCGTCCCTGGTCAGGGGCTTGCCGGTCAGGTCGACCACGCCCTCGGCCACCAGGGTGATTTCCGGGGCGGCGTCGGTCAGGGTCATGACGGTGACCAGGTTGCCGAAGCCATCCACCATCTGGCTGGTTTCGCCCGGGGTGCGCAGTTTCCAGTCGTGAATGCGTTGCTGGGGGGTTGTTCGGGGCGTCAGCCGGATGTACTGGATGCTGTCCTCGATGGGGGATTCGTAGGTGTAACGAGTCTCGTGGTGAATCGTCAGTTTCATTATTTCCACCCCATGAAGTCGTTGCGGATCTGGCTGGTAATGCCTTCGATCCGGTCGAGGAAGTCCACCAGATACTCGTGCAGTCCCCGTTCGGCGATGTACTCCTTGTCGCCGTAGCGCAGGTTTGCAGCAAGGCTGGAGGCCGCTCGGCGGGAGCGGCGTCCGGTTTCGCCTTCTATCTCTTCCAGCAGCAGGGCAATATCTTTCAGGCAGCTGCGCAAGGACCTGGGCAGATCCGGGTTCAGGATGAGCAGTTCAGCAACTTTCATGGGCTCCAATTCGTGCCCGTAGGTGTTCTGGTAGGCCTCGAAGGCGGCCAGCGAGTGCAGCACCGCAGTCCACTCGAAGAACGACTGGGTGGAATTCTCGTCCATGGTCTTCATGGCCATAACGTAGCGGATGTCGAGTACCCGGGCGGTGGTGTCGGCCCGCTCCATAAGGGTGCCCAGCCGAAGGAAGTGAAAGGCATCGTTACGCAGCAGGGTGCCATAGGCGGCGCCCCGGAACATGTGGGAGCGTTCCCGTACCCAATCAAATACCTGGCTGGCGTTGGATTCGGTGATGCCCTGCTTGCGCAGTTCCTTCATGTCGAGCCAGGCCTGGTTGACGCTTTCCCACACATCGGCAGACAGGTTGCCGCGCACGTGCAGGGCGTTGTCCCTGGCATTGCGAATCATGCTGAAGAGGCTGGATTGATGGCGTTCATCCAGTACCAGGAAGTCCAGCAGGTTCTGCGGGGTGATTTGCTGATGGAATTGGTAAAAGGTTTCGGTCGCACCAGAGACCAGCAGGGGAACCGACAACTGTTCGACCCGATCTTCTGGTACGTCGATCAGTGCCATGGTCAGGCTCATGTCCAGGAGTCGGGCCTGGCTTTCTGCGCGCTCCAGGTAGCGGGCCATCCAAAACAGACTGAAAGCAGAGCGACTGAGCATCATAGGTCGGCCTCCAGAACCCAGGTGTCTTTGGTACCGCCACCCTGGGACGAGTTGACCACCAGGGATCCTTTTTTCAGGGCTACCCGGGTCAGTCCGCCCGGAACCATCTGGATTTTCTTGCCAGACAGCACGAACGGTCGCAGGTCCAGATGGCGAGGGGCCACGCCCTCGTCAACAAAGGTCGGACAGGTGGACAGACTCAGCGTGGGCTGGGCGATGTAGTCGTCCGGGCGCGCCCTGAGCAAGCTGCGGAACTCGGAGATTTCTTTCTTGCTGGCCGTCGGGCCGATTAGCATGCCGTATCCGCCGGCACCCTGCGCCTCCTTCACCACCAGTTCATCCAGATGATCCAGCACGTACTGAAGGTCCTTTTGCTTGCGGCACTGCCAGGTGGGCACGTTTTTCAGTATGGGTTCTTCGTCGAGGTAGAAGCGGATCATGTCCGGCACGTAGGGGTAGATGGACTTGTCGTCCGCCACGCCGGTGCCCATGGCGTTGGTGAGCACCACGTTGCCTGTCCGGTACGCCGAGTACAGACCAGGCACGCCCAGCATGGATTGCGGGTTGCCGGCCAGCGGATCGAGGAAATCGTCGTCAATCCGGCGGTAGATGACGTCTACCTGCTGGGGACCAACGGTGGTCTTCATATACACCTTGTTCTGGTGCACGAACAGGTCGGCGCCTTCCACCAGCTCCACCCCCATTTGTCGGGCCAGGAACGCGTGCTCGAAGTAGGCGCTGTTAAACCGGCCCGGGGTCAGGACAACCACGGTCGGGTCCGGCTTAAGTGAGGCGGCCCTGAGGGTTTCGCCCAGCAGGTTCGGGTACTGGTCAACCGGTGCCACCGAGCTGTGGGCAAACAGTTCGGGAAACAGCCGCATCATCATGCGGCGATTCTCCAGCATATAAGAGACACCGCTGGGGCAGCGCAGGTTGTCTTCCAGAACGTAAAAGTCACCATCGTTGTGGCGGATCAGGTCAATGCCCGCGATATGAGAGTACAGATTGCGCGGCAGCTTCAGCGCCTGCATGCCCGGCTGGTACTGGGGATTGGCAAAGACCTGCTCGGCACTGATGACGCCGGCTTTGACGATGTCGTAGTCGTGGTAGATGTCGAACAGGAACTTGTTGAGGGCGTGGACCCGTTGCTTGAGGCCCGCCTGCAGTTTTTGCCAGTCACTGGCAGAGATAATCCGGGGAATCAGGTCAAACGGAATCAGGCGGTCAGCGCCCTGGTCTTCGCCATAGACATTAAAGGTGATGCCCAGGCGCTGGAATAACACGTTGGCTTCACGGCGTTTTTCGGCGATGAGGCCTTCGTCGGACTTTTCCAGCCACTGCTCAAGCATGCGACAGTGGGGGCGGACTCTGTTGTTCTCGTCGAACAACTCGTCATACAAACCGGGGGCCGGTGTCTGTATATGCATGATTCCGTGCGTCTCCTTCGACGGTGTTCGTTCATTTCCTCCGCAGTTACCGGCGGGCTTCCTGTTAAACAGCAAATGCCACGCCAGCCGGGGGAATTTTTTCTTGTAGGACTGTATCTTAGGAAAGCACGGCCTTGTGAAGACTGTCAATTGACACCGGAAACGAAAACAGGCGATCCGGGGATCGCCTGTTTGGTTTTCGTGTGCCCTCGGGGGTTATTCGAAGGAGGTTGCACCAATTCGGTGAACGCTCACGTCCGCTCCCTTGAACTCTTCTTCTTCGGTCAGGCGCAGACCGGAAATGGCGTTGACGATGCCGTACACAATCAGACCGCCAACAAACGCCACCAGCACGCCGGCCACCGAACCGATGATCTGGGACATCAGGCTGACGCCGCCCAGGCCACCGAGGCTTTCCTGACCGAAGATGCCGCAGGCGATGGCACCCCAGACGCCACACACACCGTGCAGCGGCCAGACACCCAGTACGTCGTCCAGACGCTCGATCTTGTCCTGGGCCCATTCGAACATGTAGACGAAGATGGCACCGGCAATACCGCCGGTGACCAGGGCGCCCACCGGGTGCATCAGGTCAGAACCGGCACACACGGCAACCAGGCCGGCCAGCGGACCGTTGTGAATAAAGCCCGGGTCCTTGCGACCGACGACCATGGCCACCAGCACACCGCCGACCATAGCCATCAGACTGTTTACCGCCACCAGGCCACTGATGCCATCCAGAGTCTGGGCGGACATTACATTAAAGCCGAACCAGCCCACGGTGAGAATCCACGCGCCCAGTGCCAGGAACGGGATGTTGGACGGTGCAAAGGCCACCACGCGACCGTTGCGGTAACGGCCAGTACGGGCGCCCAGCAGCAGAACAGCGGCCAGTGCAATCCAGCCACCGACCGCGTGCACCACAACGGAGCCAGCGAAGTCGTGGAAGGATGCACCAAATTGGTTCTCAAGCCAGCCCTGGAAACCGTAGTTGCCGTTCCAGATCAGGCCTTCGAAGAACGGGTAGATAAATGCCACGATCAGGCCGGAGGCGATCAGCATCGGGTAGAACCTGGCGCGCTCGGCAATACCGCCGGACACAATAGCGGGAATGGCCGCCGCAAACGTCATCAGGAAGAAGAATTTAACCAGCTCGTAGCCGTTGCCAGCGGTGAGTTCACCGGCGCCGGTCATGAAGTGGCTGCCGTAGGCAATGTAATAGCCGATGAAAAAGTAGGCGACGGCGGAAATACCGAAGTCGGTGATGATCTTCACCAGGGCGTTCACCTGGTTCTTGTGCCGCACGGTACCAACTTCCAGGAAGGCAAAGCCGGCGTGCATGGCCAGTACCATGATGGCACCGATAAGGATAAACAGCGTGTTGGCGCTTTCGGTCAGGGTGTGTACTGCACTCGCAATGTCCACGGTTTTTCGCTCCTGGTGTGAGTTCGGGCCTCTTCCGGGCCTTTATGCATTAACGAGGTGCAGATAAGCAAATAGCGTTCCAAAATGATGCAAAATCAGGGGTGGCAGGTTTGGTCAGCAAGTTTTCTGGCAGGAGGGCGTGAACTTTGGGAAATTAGTGCACTTTAGTGGTGCGGTTTGTGCGAGCTTGCACCATTAAGGTTTGCTTTTGTGTCGAGTCAGATCTGGTCCGGTGTCAGTTTGTCCCGTTCCTGCTGTTCTTTTTGTTCTTTCCAGGCGGCGTATTCGTGCAGATCTGACTCAAATAACTTCAGGCACAAGGCCACCACGCCGGCATCATCAAGAAATCCAAAGCCGAAAATCAGGTCTGGAATGACGTCCAGCGGGTTCATCACGTAGATGAGTGCGCCGGCTACTGCTGCGATGGTTTTCCAGGGCACACTGCGGTAGTTTCCGTACCAGTAGTCGCGGATCATGGAAAACATCAGCCGGATGTCGGTGCCGAATCGTTCGAGCCTGCCACTGTTCCTGACCTTCTCTTCAATGGCTTTTTGCCGTTCCAGCAGCGTCTCCAGGTCTTGCCGGTGGACCTTTTCGGACTCTTCCTTCAGTTGTTTCTCGGCGTTTTTCTGGCTGAACAGGGCCATGAATAAACATCCTGTGTGCAGGTTAAGGGTTCATGATCGCTCAAGGTCGGGCCGATGCCAACCGCCGATGGGGTCAGCGCGTCGGGTAGTGATGGCGAAGGTGATCGGGGATTTGCGCCAGTTGTTTCTCGATCAGGGCGGTCATGGCGTCGCTAATGGGGCCGGTATCCGTGCCCGGCTCGACAATGTCCAGCAGGTGGCTGACGGCTTCGGCGGTGGACAGGGCGTCAGGCCCCGGGGCCTTTCTGACGATGTAGCGAGACGGCGGGGCCTGCTGAAAGTGAAACGCCGGCAGTGCCTGCAGGCCGGGATTGGTGTGCAGAATACGGGCGGCTTTGCGCCAGGTGCCATCAAGCACGACCCAGTGGCTGATGGCGGCCAGATCGGCGTGTTCAACTGGCTGGCTGCGGGGGCCGGGGAACAGCAGCGCCGTGGTATCCGACAGCGTTGTCGGGTCGAAGCCGCCCCGGCGAAACTGGTCCGGTGTTTCGCCCACCAGTACCCGGAGCCTGTCGAGACAGCGCTGGAGAATCCGCACGGTGCCCTTGGGCCGGTCGACCTCCGTTGGGTGCTGGAGAATGGTGATTGGGGTTCGATTCGCCACTGGACGGCAGTGGGCGCACACGCAGATGTTCAGGTGCAGGTTGCAGTGAGGGCACAGGTCACGAGGCATGGTGGTGATTACGGAGTCCCGTCAACCAGATGAACGGTTACCACCAGGCTTTGCCCCACATCTCCGGATTGGCCCAGTGCTTGGAGTTATTCCATTGCCGTTTGTGGTTGTAGTTGTCGAGATTGTAGGTGTAGAGCGCAATAGCGCCCGTTTCCAGCTCCGGGTCTGTGTGGCGACGGAATCCGAGGCCAATGAAATCCTTAAAGGCCCAGTCCGGTGACTCCCCGACCAGGACCGCAATCTGGTGAGTGCCATAGTTGCGCAGTTGACCCAGGAACAGGGCACCTTCATCAAATGACAGGTGTTCCAGGGTGTCTGACACCAGTGCAAGGTCGTGAACCGATTCCAGTGGCAGGCGGGCATTGGGGTCTTTAGGATCCAGATCGGTTATCCGGGTGTCTGAAAATTCCCGGGCCCAGAGTTCGGTGATTCGGGCGGCCGTCGTGCCGCAGCTCACGACAGAACCTGGTTTGCACGAATCCATGACCGCGGCAAGTGCCGCGGGCAAGCTGAGACCGGAATCGGCTTGGTTGTCTGACATATTGTCCTTCGCCTGATGGTTATCGACGTCGATTGAGTCTAGTCCGAAGGTGGTCCGGCAACACGATAACGTCTTTCCGGACGCCCCACGGCTCCATAATTTACCTCGGCCAGCAGTTCGCCTGTGCTGACCAGATACTCCAGGTAGCGCCGGGCGGTGGTGCGGGACGCTCCCATTTGCTGTCCGAGGGCCTCGGCATTCCAGTCGCCACCTTCCTGTAGTACGTGCCGAATCGTCTCCAGGGTCAGTGCGTCGATGCCTTTGGGCAGCCGTTGGGGTGTTTTTTGCTCCGGTTCGGCCAGGCTTCTGGGAAGCAGGGTATCCACCTCCCTCTGCTCAAGCCGGTGCAATGTGGCCAGCCGCTGGTGATGCTGGCGGTAGTTCTCGACGGCTTCTTCCAGTCGCTCGAACACCAGGGGTTTCAGGATGTAGTCGAAGACACCACCGCGCAAGGCACTGCGCAGGGTGTCGACCTCTTTGGCGGCGGTAATGAGGATGACATCGCTGGCCCGGTCGTTGGCCCGCAGTTCCCGGAGCAGGTCGAGGCCATTGCCGTCCGGGAAATACACATCCAGCAGAATCAGATCGGGGGAGAGTACGTCGATCTGATCCCGGGCATCGGTCAGGGTGTGGGCAATGCCGCAGAGTTCGACATGCTCCAGGCGTTCAACATAGCGCCGCTGGATTTCAGCAATCTGGCGATCGTCTTCCACAATCAACAGTCGAATGGGGGCCACCACTTCTGCTCCGTTCACAGGTGATCTTGTCTGCCCGGATCTTTGGGCAGGTACAGTGTAAACCGACTGCCCTCCGGCTTCAGGTTCTCCACGGTAACTGAACCGCCCCAGCGCTCCACAAACTGGCGCACCAGGAACAGCCCTATGCCATGGCCAGCATGCTCCTTGGAGGAAACGCCCCGTTCGAAGATACGCTCCTGCTGGTCTTCGGGGATCCCTGGCCCCTGATCTTCCACCTCGAAGATCAGGTCATGGCCTAGGTCGGTCATGCTCAGGCACACCCGCCCGCCGGCGCCCCGATACTGGCGGGTGGCTTCCAGGGCGTTGTCGATCAGGTTCCCCAGCACGCTCACCAGCTGATCCCGTGGCAGGTCCGCTGGTACATCGGACATCTGGCTGTCGGGATCGATATCCAACCGCAGCCCCATTTCCCGGGCCCGGTTGTATTTGCCCAGCAGGCAGCCGGCAATAACGGGGTCGGGAACCGCCTCCAGCAGTAGGTGGATCAACGCCTGGTGATCGCTGACCTCGTTACCGATCAGCGCCAGGGCTTCGTCCTTGGCGTCAATCTGAATCAGACCTGCGATAGTGTGCAGCTTGTTGGAGTACTCGTGGGTCTGGCTACGCAGGGTATCGGCGTACTCCATGATGCGGGTGAGTTGCTGGCTGATCTGGTCCAGTTCGTCCCGCCGGCGGAAGCTTGAGACCACACCGATGATGTCATCGCCCTGGCGCACGGGCAGCCGGTTGACCACCATCTGCTGGCCGCGGAACCATACCTCCTTGTCGAAATCCGGTACACCGCTCTCCAGAACGCTCATCAGCTCCCCATCGGGCAAGACGGCACTGATGGCGCGGCCGGTGAGTTGGATGTCCGGGTCCAGGCCCAGGTTCTCGATGGCAGTTCGGTTAAAGGTCGTGATGGTGCCGTCCCGGTCGATGGCGATAATGCCTTCTCGCACCGATTGCAGGGTGGCGGCCTGCTCTTCAAACAGACGGGCAATCTCTTCCGGTTCCAGGCCAAAGATGGCGCGCTTGAACCGACCGGCGATGAGCACGGCCGCTAGTACACTGCCCACCAGCATCAGGCCCAGCACCCCATACAGAACCAGCTCGTACCGGCGAATGCTGGCAAGCACCTGATCCAGTGAATAACCGACCGAGACAATACCAATGATGTCCCGGGATGCGGGGTCAACGATGGGGGCTTTGCCTCGCATGGAGTCCCCCAGGCTGCCCACCGCTCTCGACACATAGCCTTCGCCCTGTTTCAGGGCGCGGATGCCGTAATCTCCGTCGTCGTCTCCCATGGAGTGGCCGATACGGTTGGGATCCGGGTGGGCCAGGCGAATGGCGTCACGGTCGCCGATCACGATGAACAGCGCCTGATTGGTTTCGGCCACACGCTGGCTGAGCGCCATCAGCGCCGGACTGTCTCCTTCGCGCACCCCGTCAATCACGGCCGGCATGGCGGCAACGGTTTTTGCCACCATCAGGGCTCTCTGGCCAATCTGTTCGTACAGGGACTCGCTCAGGTAGTAGCCGGCAAAGCCGCCGATCAGGAGGGTCTGCATGGCGCCCACCAGACCGAGGGCCAGGATCATGCGGGTTTTGAGTTTGAGCTTGCGCAGCATGGTGTGGGGGATTCTCTGAATGCAGCGTCAGGTATTTGGCCCTGAGGGTAATGCAGGTGCTGGTGAATTGCCCGTGAACTTAATGAACAAAACGCGCAAAACGTTTTTTAAACGCTTTACGCGCACAAACTGTCGATCACGGGTAGTCAGTATTTACCCTCGCAACTTAACCGGCCTTCTGGTCAGGCATGGGTCTTTTGACTATGCCTTAGGTTCGGTCACAACAACAAACGTGAGGTGACACCAATGCTGATGAAACGAACTCTGTCTTTTGTGGCGGCGGCTGCCGTCAGTTTTCACGCCTGGGCCTGGGAACCGTCCGGCAAAGTAGAATGTATCGCGCCGGCGGATCCGGGCGGCGGTTGGGACTTCACATGCCGTAGCGTCGGGCAGGTGCTGCAGGATCTGGATCTGGTGCCAGGTAACGTGCAGACCATCAACATGGCGGGTGCCGGCGGCGGTGTTGCCTTCGCCCACACCGTGAGCAAGCGCCGGGACGACGATAAGCTGATCGTCGCCGCTTCCAATGCGACGACTACTCGTCTGGCCCAGAAGCAGTTCCCGGGTATGGATGCCGGCATGGTGACCTGGGTTGGCGCTATCGGCGCGGATTACGGCGTGATTGCGGTGAGCAAGGACTCCCCCTACCAGAACCTGAACGAGTTGCTGGAGGCGATGAAGTCCGACCCACGTTCCGTCAAGTTTGCCGGTGGCAGTGCTCGTGGTGGCTGGGACCACCTGAAAGTCCTGATTGCGGCCAAGGCGGCGGATGTGGATAACCTGCCCAAGGTGCCTTTCCTGTCCTACAACAACGGTGGCGAAGCCCTGACCCAGGTTGTCGGTGGCCAGGTGGATGCCTTCACCGGTGACGTGTCCGAAGTGACCGGCTTCCTGGAGTCTGGTGACCTGCGCGTGCTGGCGGTGTTGTCCGAAGAGCGCCTGCCGGAGCCGTTCGGTGATATTCCGACCGCCCGTGAACAGGGGGTGGATGCCATCGGTGCCAACTGGCGCGGTTTCTACATGCCGAAGGACGCCTCCGACGAAGCCAAGCAATACTGGACTGAGGCGGTTCAGACCATGTACGACAGCGACGAGTGGAAAGCGGTCATGAAGAAGAACGGTCTGATTCCGTTCCAGCCGGAAGGCGACTTCACCGACTTTGTTGGCCAGCAGATCGACGCTGTAGAAACTCTGTCACGTGAAATCGGACTGCTTAAATGAGCAATCGCGGTGATCGTGTCCTCGGACTGATTCTGTTGGTGCTAGCCCTGGCCTATGGCTGGGGCGCCCAGCAGTGGCCCGAGCCCTTCGGCGGTGCCGAGGAAGTCGGGCCCGAGACGTTCCCAACCTTGTTGGCGATTGTCCTGGGCCTGTCCAGTCTGTACCTGATGTTCAAGCCCGACCCGGATGCCGAGTGGCCGCTCGGTAAGACGGCGGCTGAGCTGGGGCTGGCGATGGTGATTCTGGTTGCCTACGCCTTCCTGCTGGAGCCCCTGGGGTTCATTCCGGCCACCACGATGGCCGTGGGTGCCCTGAGCTGGCGTATGGGCGCAAAGCTATTGCCAGCCTTTATGACCGGCCTGATCAGTGCTGTCGTGGTGTTTGTGATCTTCAACTATGGCCTGTCTCTGAGTCTGCCCGCAGGGCCGTTGGGAGCTGAGTGATGGAAACCTTACAGTTTCTGATCGACGGCTTTGCTGTCGCATTAACGCCCTACAACCTGATGTTCGCGCTGTTCGGAGCCTTTATTGGCACCCTGATTGGCGCATTGCCGGGACTGGGCCCTGCCAATGGCGTGGCGATCCTGATTCCGTTGGCCTTCACCCTGGGCTTGCCGCCGGAAACCGCCATGATCCTGCTCACCTCGGTGTACGCGGGGGCCATGTACGGCGGGCGGATATCGTCCATCCTGCTGAACATTCCCGGTGACGAACCGGCCATGATGACCTGCCTGGATGGCTACCCCATGGCCCAGAAGGGCCGTGCAGCTGATGCGCTGGCCATTTCCGCCATTGCGTCGTTTTCCGGTGGTCTGATCGGTACCCTTGGCCTGATCCTGCTGGCGCCGGTTCTGGCCCGATTTGCCCTTACCTTCGGCCCCGCGGAATACTTCGCCCTGTTCATGCTGGCGTTTGCCACCCTCGGTGGCATTACCGGCAAGAACCCGGTGAAGACCATTGTGGCCGCGGCGCTTGGTGTGATGATCTCGACGGTAGGCATCGACATCGCCACCGGTACCCAGCGCTATACCTTCGGGGTGCTGGAACTGTTCGAGGGCATTGACTTCATCCTGGCCATCGTGGGGCTGTTCGCGATCTCCGAGCTGTTGTTCTTCATCGAGTCCAAAGCCGGTGCCGGTCGTGAACAGGTTCAGGTGGGCAAGCTCACCCTGACCGCGAAGGAAGTGGGAGCCACCGTACCGACCCAGGTCCGGGGCGGTATTCTGGGCTTTATTTCCGGCGTGCTGCCGGGTGCGGGTGCGTCCCTCGGTAGCTTCATCAGCTACACCCTGGAGAAACAGTACCTGGGCAAGCGTGGTCGCTTCGGTGAAGGGGATGCCCGTGGCATTGCGGCTCCGGAAGCAGGCAATAACGGTGCGTCCTCGGGTGCGCTGGTCCCCATGCTGACCCTGGGTGTGCCGGGCAGTGGTACTACCGCGGTACTGCTGGCGATGCTGATTTCCCTCAACATCACCCCGGGGCCGCTGATGTTCACCCAGAACGCCGACATCGTCTGGGGCGTGATTGCTGCCCTGCTGATCGGTAACGTGCTGCTGCTGGTGCTGAACATCCCACTGGTGGGCTTCTTTGTGAAGCTGCTGTCGGTGCCGCCGATGTACCTGTTGCCGATCGTGACCATGGTGGCCTTCGTGGGCATCTACTCCATCAGCCACAGTACCTTCGATCTGTATTTCATGATCGCCTTCGGTATTGCCGGTTACATTCTCCGTAAGCTGGAAATCCCCTTGGTGCCGATCATCCTCGGTATGCTGCTGGGGCCGGAGATGGAGAAGAACCTGGGCCACGCTCTGGTGTTGTCGGACGGTGACTGGGGCATTCTCTGGGGCTCGCCGTTGGCCATTGGCCTGTGGGGCTTTGCTGCCCTGGGGCTGGCTGCGCCTTACCTGATCGGCCCCCTGCTGCGTCGACGCATGGGGGCGGCTATCAAGGAAGGGCCGGAGAGCGATTAAGCCTCTGACCGAAAGTCCGGGAAACCGAAAACGCCGGCCCTGTGCCGGCGTTTTTTTGTTGGAGGCTGGATGCCTTTGGCACCCGTAATCGCTCACTTGGGTCCCCAGGCGGACAATTGGGATGGAGGGGGCAAAGGGTGAGGGTCCCAGCTCCACTTCAGAAGCTCAAAATTGACAGCGACTGAACGGGAATTTATGCGATTCCCTATGAAGGAACCTCAGAAAACATAAATGAAGCCAATACCGATTTCCGCTTCATAATCATTTCGAGAGATCGGGCTGTCTCTGACATCACTCCCATAGATTTCGTAAAGAGCTTCACCGAAGATCTGCCAACTCTCGTTCAGGTAATTTCGATAGTTAACGTTGAAACCGGTTGATCTGTACCCGCTATCCACATCGGTTTCCGGAAGGCCCGAGTTTATCGACTGTTGTGTGTTTACGCCAAAGTCCCGGTTGGCCAGTTTACTATCGTGGAAAGTGACAGCGGCGCCAACTTCCCAGCCAGTGCCGTTGGGTTGGCAACCCAAACAGGTTCCTGCGCCGATCAGTCCGAGCGTACCGATTTCTCCGGCCAATACACGGCCATCCAGAAAGTAACGCCAGTTTTCGGCAAGGGCACGACGCACTTCCAACAGCACTGTCACCCCGGAATTCGATTCGCCCAACCCGTCCAGTCTGCCATCTTCGGAATCGCCCTCTTCCCGGCCTTCTTCGTAGCCTAAAGAGGTTTGAAACAACCAGGCATCCCTGGCAACGGTTCGCCACCCAATGGCTTCACCTGCCCAGAAAAAAACATGTTCGCCCGTTCGCCACTGAACGCCCCCAGCCGGATCGACCTCAAACTCAAATTCGTCCGAACCCTCATAGGCGGACTCATATTCAACGCCGAGCCCAAACCCGACACCCCAGCCATCGCCATCTGTGAAATCGACGATAGAGGGAAGCGGAACGAGCGGGGTTCTCGTCTCTGTCGCATTTACCGATCCAAAACATGAAATAGCGCCAAAAAATGGGAGGAATGGAAGGGCTAGTTTTTTCATTGTTTCTTTTCCTGTGAACCGGCAAGTGATGACACGAGTCACTCAGCTACATCATAGATCATCCGCTCTAAAGCGCCTGCGCGGTCATCGTTGCTCGACACCCGCTGTCCAGATCGCGTTGGGTAAACAGAGCCCGTGGCTTATGTCACCACAGCGTAGGCGAAGCGGCCAGGATATGAGGTCAAAACATGTGCGGTAGGAGTGCAGTCAGGAAATAGGCCAGTCTGCTGCGTCCACCGAATGTAATCCCACGGGCTGCTCAGCGTGCCCACCCCACCGGTCGACGAAGGTGCCCTGAGGGTCATACTGGGCGGCCTGCTTGTCGAGGTTGAACTGCCTCAGGCCCCGTGGGTCCGCCCCCACCCCGGCCAGATACTGCCAGTTGCCGTAGTTGCTGGCGACGTCGTAGTCGATCAGTTGCTGTTCGAACCAGGCGGCACCGTAACGCCAGTCCAGTTCCAGTTCGTTGATGAAGCTGCTGGCCACCAGCTGTCGGGCCCGGTTGCTCATATAGCCGGTTTCCCGAAGCTGGTTCATGGCGGCGTTGACCAGCGGATACTCGGTGTTGCCCTGGCACCAGGCCTTGAACCGCTGGGGGTAGAAGGTGGCTGGCCGTTGTTTGCGCTGCACACCGTCGCGCCGGAACAGTGCCGCCCCGTGCTTCAGGGCGTACCAGTAGAAATATTCCCGCCACAGGAGCTCGAACCAGAGCCAGTAGGTGGACTCGTTACTGGTTTGCTCACGTTCATAGTCGCCGATCGTCTCGGCCACTTCCCGCACGGACAGGGAACCGTTGGCCAGCCATGGGGAAAACTTCGAGGAGCTGTCCCAGCGGTCCAGCTCGTTGCGGGTTTCCTTGTAGCTGGCGATGCCGTGGGTGTTGAACAGGAAACGCTCTAGCTGGGCCAGACCGGCCTGCTCGCCACCGGCGAACCGGCCCGGATGCTGCGGCTCGGAAATGGGCGGGCAGTCGCCCCGGTTGTCCTCTGGAAATCCGGGCGGAGGGGGTAGCGCCGAATGGGTGCGTATGCGCAGGCGTTCGCAGGATCGGTCGCCGGTTTTCTCCACCAGTTTGCGGAACTGGGAGAAGGTATCGGGCAGATCGTCCAGCGGCATTGGCAAGGTGCTTTGGGTAAACAGACTGAGTGTTTCGAATTGCTGGCACAGAGTGTCGGGCAGCCGTTCCTTGATGGCCAGCCACTGTTTTGCTTCACGGGTGCCGGGCAGTCGGGAACGGACGACGCGGGCCAGACGATGCCGATGCACCAGCTCCGGAATCACCTCCTCCGGATGGCCGAAGGCGATGTGCAGCCGTTGCCCTACCGGCCTCAGGCTCCGTTCCAGGGACATCAGGCTCTGCCACAGAAACCGCCATCGATGGTCGCCCATGGTCAGGCATTGGCGTGGGCCGGGCTGGAACCAGCGCGGGTCCACCACGAACACGCACAGCAGCAGGTCGGACTTGGCCGCCGCCAGCAGGGCCGCGTTGTCGTGCAACCGCAAGTCTCTGGTAAACCAATAGAGGGTGTTCACGCAGGCTCCTTTTTCATGATGCCGGTTTTCAGAGTACCGATCAGGTGTCATGTAACTGTTTACGTGGCCGGTCCCGCCGGGGATTATCACGCCGGCCCGCCGATGGGTGCCGGAAACAACCGTGCTTGCCGCCTTATGGCTGCTACAGTTAGGAGGAAATCAGCCATGAAGCCAGCCTGGAGGAATTGTCGTGATCAAATCCCGCGCCGCCGTTGCGTTTGCCCCCAACCAGAAACTGGAAATTGTTGAAGTGGATGTTGAACCACCGAAGAAAGGCGAGGTGCTGGTTCGCATTGTGGCTACCGGTGTCTGCCATACCGATGCTTACACCCTGTCCGGCGCGGACCCCGAGGGCCTGTTTCCGACCATTCTCGGGCACGAGGGCGGCGGGATCGTCGAGGCGGTAGGCGAGGGAGTCACCAGTGTGGAAGTAGGCGACCATGTGATTCCGCTTTACACGGCAGAGTGCGGGCAGTGCAAGTTCTGCACCTCGGGCAAAACCAATCTGTGCAGCTCGGTTCGGGCCACTCAGGGGCAGGGCGTGATGCCGGACGGGACCTCGCGTTTCAGCTATCAGGGCAAGCCGCTGTACCACTACATGGGCACGTCGACCTTCTCCGAATACACAGTGCTGGCGGAGGTGTCGCTGGCCAAAATTCCCAAGGATGCACCGCTGGACAAGGTCTGCCTGCTGGGGTGCGGTGTGACCACGGGCATCGGTGCGGTACTCAATACCGCCAAGGTGGAAGAGGGCGCGACCGTGGCGATTTTTGGCCTGGGTGGCATCGGGCTGGCGGCCATTCTGGGAGCCACCATGGCCAAAGCCAGTCGCATCATTGCCATCGACATCAATCCGGAGAAATTTGAGATTGCCCGCCAGCTGGGGGCCACGGATGTGGTCAATCCCAAGGATTACGACAAGCCCATTCAGGAAGTCATCGTCGATATGACCGATGGCGGGGTCGACTATTCCTTTGAATGCATCGGTAACGTGAACGTGATGCGGGCCGCGCTCGAGTGCTGTCACAGGGGCTGGGGCGAGTCGGTCATCATCGGGGTAGCGGGCGCCGGTGAGGAAATCTGCACCCGTCCGTTTCAGCTGGTCACCGGCCGGGTGTGGCGGGGTACCGCGTTCGGTGGGGTGAAAGGCCGGACGGAGCTTCCCGGTTATGTGGAAAAGGCCCAGCGCGGCGACATCCCGCTGGATGTGTTCATCACCCATAATATGCCTCTGGAAGACATCAATAAGGCCTTTGACCTGATGCACGAGGGCAAGAGTATCCGCACGGTGATTCACTTTTGACCGAGGGCTGACAGCGTCGGATTTACCGGTCGGTCAGCTTGATCTCGATGCGCCGGTTTTTCTGCAGGGCTTCCGGTGAGGTGCCCTCGGCGACCGGGAAATACTGGCCAAAGCCGGCCGCGACCATGCGGCGGTCAGGCACACCTTGCTCGGCCAGGTAACGCACCACGGCGACGGCCCGGGCGGTGGACAGCTCCCAGTTGGATGGGAACTGGGGTGTGTTGATGGGAACGATGTCGGTGTGACCATCAATGCGCAGGATCCAGTCGAGGTCATCCGGGATGGATTCGGCCACGTCCAGCAGCACGGCAGCCAGCTTGTCCAGCTCCTGCTGCCCCTCAGGCCCCAGCTTGGCCGAACCGGAAGCGAACAGCAGTTCGGACGGCAGCAGGAAGCGGTCGCCCACCACCCGGATGTTCTCGTTCGCCGCCAGAATATCCCGCAGGCGACCGAAGAACTCGGACTGGTACTGTTCCAGCTGATTGACCCGCTCGGCCAGCAGGGTATTCAGACGCTGGCTCACGTCCTCCAGTTCGCTTTCCCGCTCCGCGGTCTCTTCTTCCTGCAGCTTCAGGGCCGCGGTGATTTTCTGCAGCTGCCTCTGTAGCGAAATGATCTGGTTGGACAGATTGAGGATCAGGGCTTCCTGGCTGGCGGTGAGTTCGTCCTTGTCGGACAGGGATTCATCGAGTCTGGCCAGCCGCTCGGCCTGAGCCTCGCTCTCGGCGGTCTGCTGCATCAGCAGGTTTCGGGTGGCGTTCAAGCGATCCTGCAGTTGCGTGTTCCTGTCCTGGCTGGCGCTGAGCTGATCTTCCAGCACCCCGGCCCGGTTTCGTTCCAGCCCGAGCAGGGACGAAATCTCGTCCAGCCGCTCGTTCAGGCGGGCCAGTTCGGTGTTGCGTTCGGTCAGTGTCTGGGACAGGTACAGCTGGCTGACCACATAGATCAGCAGCATGAAGATGATCAGCATCAGCAGTGCCGACAGCGCATCCACGTAGCCCGGCCAGGCGTTGATGGTGCTTCTGGCGCGACGTTTGGAGCCGATCATGAGCGCGGGCTTTCTTCATCCACGATGTCGACGAGGTTGGTAACGCCGGTGAGCCATTCCTCGAGGCCATCGTAGAACCGGTTCTGGGCGTGGCCCGCCTGGATGTCGAGGAACCCCAGAATCAGCGAACCGCCCAGGCCCAGCAGTGAGGAACTGAAGGCGGTGCCCATGCCCTGCAGTGGGGTTTGTAGTCCGGCCTGCAGCTCACCGAACACCTTGCCGAAGTCCTCTTCGCTCATGTTGAGGTTGGTGATGACATCGCCCACCGAATTGATCGTTCCCAGCAGGCCCCAGAAGGTGCCCAGCAGGCCCAGGAAGATCAGCAGGCTGATGAAATAACGGGTGATTTCCCGCTGCTCGTCCATGCGGGAATGAATGCCATCGAGCACCGTCCGCAGGGAGAGGGTGGACAGCTTGAAGCGGTCCCGTTTGGACTCTTCCCCCAGTTGCCGGGCCAGGGGCTTCAGCAAACGGGGTTCCTGAAGTACCGACAGCCCCGAGTGTCCGGTCCGAAACTGGGAAATCCAGCGAAGTTCGGGGAAAAGAATCATAACTTGCCGGTACGTCATGGCTATGCCCACGATGAGCACGCAAAGAATCAGCAGGTTAAACACCCAGTTGGCCATGAAGGCGGCGATCAGGGGTTTGTGAATCAGCGCCCCAACCAGCACAACCACGGCCAGAAACAGCGTCATCCAGAAGAGAGTATGCTTGGGATTGCTCATGGCAATGGACCGGATTTCGCGGGATTTGAGATAGTCTCAAAAAACGTAGCACAGGATGTGCGATGCTGTTGCCATTATTGCCAGCTATTAATCGGGGGAGAGAGGGATATGTCGTCAGAACAGCCGTTTCGTTTTCGTTTCAGAGTCCGTTATGGCGAGTGCGACGCACAGGGGGTCGTGTTCAACGCACGCTATGCCGATTACGTGGACATTGCCATCAACGAGTACATCCGAACCCTGTTCGGTGACTACCAGCGGCTGCTGGATCAGGACCTGGATATTCAGGTGGTCAGCCTGACCGTCAACTGGAAGGCACCGGCGCAGTTTGATGATGTGTTGGAAGCCAGAATTCGCGCTGGTCGTATTGGCAACACATCCTTCACCTTGCATCTGGAGTTCTACCGCTATGGCGACGACAAATTCATCGCCGACGCGGACATCACGGACGTGATGATTCGATCGTCGAAGATGGAGAAAACCCCCATCCCCGACAACATCCGTGCCCGGCTGGAGGCCGGAGCGCCCGGCGTGCTGATCAGCCACGCCGGGGAGCATATTGTGGCCAGTGGTCAGGCGTCCTGAAGGGCCTGCACCACGGCTTTGGCGGTGCCTTCTGAGGACGGTGGGTTCTGGCCGGTGATCAGCTTGCCGTCCACCACAATGTGGGGCGTGAAATCATCACCCCGTGAGTAGTTGCCCATTTTCTCCTGCAGCATGTCCTCCAGCAGGAAGGGCACCACGTTGGTGAGTCCCACGGCTTCCTCTTCGCTGTTGGCAAAGCCGGTAACGTTGCGGCCGCCCACGATGTTCTGACCCGGCTTCACTTCCACGTCCCGGAATACGGCCGGCGCGTGACAGACAGCACCAATGACCTTGTCCTGCTCGTAGGCTTTCTTGATCAGCGCTACCGAGTGGGCATCGTTGGTCAGATCCCAGAGCGGGCCATGGCCGCCAGGATAGAAAATGGCGTCGTAGTCGTTCATGTCCACGTCGCTCAGTTTGCGGGTGCTGGCCAGAGCTTCCCTGGCGTGCGCATCCTCCTGAAAGCGGCGGGTGGAATCGGTCTGGGCGTCGTCCGCCTCGCTGTTCGGGTCTACCGGTGGCTGACCGCCTTTGGGCGAGGCCAGGGTAATCTTCGCTCCGGCGTCCCGGAATACGTAGTAGGGTGAGGTGAACTCTTCGAGCCAGAAACCGGTTTTGTGCCCGGTATCGCCCATCTGATCGTGTGAGGTCAGAACCATCAGGATGTTCATCTGCAATCCCTCCTTCATCGTTTGAGGGTGAGTGTGCTTGCTTCGCGACTGTTACAGAACTTGGTCTGAAGCGGGAAAATTCAACCGTCTGTTACGTAATTGAGGGAAAGTTCGATTTGTCGGTTAGGCGAAAAGGTATAGTGTAATCGCTTGTGTTATTGCTGGACTTTCTATGACTCCCGATCAGAACGACCTCTGGTTCCTGCCCCTGGGAGGAACCGGCGAAATTGGCATGAACCTGAACCTCTATGGCCACGATGGCCAGTGGCTGATGGTCGATTGCGGCGTGACCTTCCCGAAACCCGGGCGGGTGTCAGCTGATGGCACGGTCCACCATCGGGGCGAGCCACCGGTGCAGATGGCCGATCCCGCGTTCATCGCCGACCGGCGTGATCAGCTGGCGGGGCTGGTGATTACTCATGCTCACGAAGATCACGTGGGCGCGGTGCCCTACCTGTGGCCCCTGCTCCAGTGCCCGATCTACACCAGCCGGTTCACGGCGGAAATCCTGCGGCGCAAGCTGGCCGAGTTCGAACTGTTGCACCGGGTGCCCATCATCGAGGTAGACACCGGCGATACCCGACAGATCGGGCCGTTCAGCGTGCAGTGGCTGGCGCTGACCCATTCCATTCCGGACCCGAATGCCCTGGTGATCCGCACCCCCATCGGCCGGATCTTCCACAGCGGCGACTGGAAGCTGGATGCTCAGCCCCTGGTCGGCCATGGCTATAAGAAACAGACCTTTACCGAACTGGCGGACGAAGGCATGGACGCCATGGTGTGCGACTCCACCAACGCGACCGTGGCGGGCCATTCCATTTCGGAAGCGGCCCTGCATGAGGGCTTACTCGACGCGGTGCGCTGCTCCGAAGGAAGGGTGGTGGTGACCTGCTTCGGTAGCAACATTGCCCGCCTGCATACGCTGGGGCTCATTGCCCGGGAAACCGGGCGCTACATGGGGCTGCTGGGGCGTTCACTGATCAACATGAGTGGGGCGGCCAAGGCGGCGGGCGTGTGGGACAGCAGCGATCGCCTTATCAACCCGTCACACCTGGGCTACCTGCCCCGGGATGAGGTGCTGGTGGTAGCCACCGGCAGTCAGGGTGAACCCCGCACTGCATTGCGGCGGCTGGCGGCCGGCACTCATCCGGATCTGGAGCTGGAATCCGGCGATACGGTGATTTTCAGCGCCCGGGCCATTCCCGGCAATGAGGAAGCCATTGACGGATTAATCACCCGGCTCAAGGAGATGGGCGTTCGGGTGGTCACCGCCGAGGACTCGCCGGTGCCGATCCATGCCTCTGGGCATCCGGCGCAGGAAGAATTGCAGGCCATGTATCAGTGGGTGCGCCCAAAGATCGCCATCCCGGTGCACGGTGAGGCCGAACATATGGACGTGCATGCCCGTATTGCCAAAGATTGCGGTGTGTCGAAGACCCTGGTGGGCCGAAACGGGGACCTGTTCATGATTCGCCCGGTACCGGGTATGCGCCGGCAGATCGCCGAAACCGGTCGTCTGGGCTGGCAAAAACAGGAACTGGTTCGGGTAGAGTAACGGAATGTGCGGGGGATAGTCGTTCGCTTGCTATCTGGTTAGACTGTCGCTTCTTTATAACCCAAATCCGAACCCGAATGCTGTAACTGGAGTTTCACCTATATGGCCATCTGGACACGCACCCCGAATCTGGAACACCTGGCGGCTGCCAGCAAAAACACCGCTGTGGATCATCTGGGTATCGAATACCTGGAGATTGGCGACGATTTCGTGCGTGGACGCATGCCGGTGGACGAGCGAACCGTTCAGCCGTTCGGCATCCTGCATGGTGGCGCTTCGGTATTGCTGGCGGAAACCCTGGGGAGCATGGCGGCGAACTGTTGCCTGAAGGATCCGGAAACGGTGGCGGTTGGGCTGGATATCAATGCCAACCATTTGCGTCCGATCAGCAAGGGATGGGTATATGGAACTGCCCGCCCCATTCACATCGGCAGCGCAACCCAGGTGTGGGAAATCAAACTGGAAAATGAAGAGGGTAAGCCGACCTGCATTTCCCGCCTGACCATGGCGGTGACCCGCCGGCCGAAGGTGTAACGGCGGTTTTGATTTGGGCGTTCAGAGGGCTGGTTTGGAGAAAATCAGCCCCTGGTCGACGAATTCACGAAGTACCACACCGTAGGTGCCGTCGGGCACTTCCTTGGCGATGACGTAGGGTTTGCCATTGTCGTCCGTGTTACCCAGCATCAGGTCGACCGTATGGAAATTGGGCAAGGGAGTTTTGTCGGCCTCGCGCACGAGCAAAACCTTGGGCTTGAGTTTGTGCCGTCTCTGATTTTCCACCACTATGCCCACCTCTCCATTCATCATTTCCACAATGGAGCCGGGTGGGTAAACGCCAATCAGCTGGATAAAGGCTAAAGCGAGTTCTTCATCAAACTGGGAGCCCCGATACTTGTGGATGATCTCCAGGGCCTGCATGGAGGCGCGTCCTTTATCGTAGACTCGGCTGCTTGTGATAGCGTCGTAGCAGTCTACCAGACCGACGATCTTGGCAAAGAACGGGATTTGCTGCGCGTTCAAGCCTCTGGGGTAGCCCTTTCCGTCCATTCGTTCATGATGGTTAAAGGCGACATCCACGGCCATATCCAATGAGCGGCTGGTACTCATCAGAATATTGCGACCGTGAGTGGTGTGCTCTCGCATGACCTCAAACTCGGCCGGCGTCAGGGCGCCGGGCTTGTTGAGGATTTTATTGGGAATTCGGGTCTTGCCCACATCGTGCAGCATGCCACACAGTGACAGGTTGCGGATTTCTCCCTCCAGCAGACCCAGGTGCTTGCCAAAGGCCGCGCAAAGAATGGCCACGTTCAGGCAGTGTTCGGCCGTGTACTCGTCCTGATTCTTGATTTTGGTAAGCAGCAGCAGGGCGCTTTCGTTACGCAGGACGCTATCAACACAGCTGTCAACCACCGCTCTCGCGTTGTTCAGGTCGAGGGTGCGGCCCATTCGCAGGCCAGACATGATGGACTTGGCGGTTTCCTGGGCGTCCTTAAACTTGACCGTGGCCGTTCTCAGTTCCGTGGCGGTGTCGACCTTGTTGATGTAGTTCACCCGGCGACGAGGCGGTTCTGACCGTGGCTTTTTGTCGTTCGCGGGCGCAGAGCGCCCACGGAACAGGCCTTTGCGAGGAGCTGGTGGTGGTTGCTGAGGTTTCCCGGGATAAGCTCTTTGGGTGTGCTCTACTCGCCCTTCAATAAAGACGTAGTCGCACTGCAGGCGAAGTGCTTCGAGTTCGGATTCATCGCGGATGACAAAGCCCTGCATCAGGAAGTCGGTTTCTTCCCAGGGGCGGTCCAATCGCACCACGTTCATGCCGAGCGACAGTTCGGACACGTGAACGCGTTTTTCGACGGTTTCCTGATGGGCGGTATGCATCGTTTCCGTATGCCAGCTTATTCCTTTGACCTTGTTATTTTGGACCTAAACTGCGCAATTCGAATCACCCGGATTGTAAACTTTAGTTAAATCACGATGGAGCGGGCATTGGCACATCTCGGCGAGGCCGGGCGCGTTATTAAGAGGTGTATAGCATGCAGGATAGGGCCATCCGGCTTTGGTGGCTGGCGCTGGCGGCAGCGCTGATTCCACTGATCACCATTCACCTGACGTATCTGGTCTCCGTGGTCGAGGGGCATGTGGCATTGTGCGTGCCCTACTGGGACAGCTGTACCAGCATCAGCCGGACCGGGCGTCATGGCACCGCCTATTTCATTTTCAAGGGCACCATGCTGCCAGCGGCCATGCTGGGCCTGCTGTACTGGATATTGAATGGATTTTGGCTCAAGCATCTGGGGGTAGGGCCCCGGGCGCGGGTCTGGGTGCCGCTGCTGGGGGTAACGTCGTGTCTGGCCCTGGGCGCCTATACCGTGGCCCTTGGCCACGAAGGCGATGGATTCAATCTGATGCGACGCATTGGTGTGGTGGTGTACCTCTCTTTCACCTTCCTGTGTGAATTGTTGATCAGTGGTGCGTTATGCCAGCACCCCCGGTGGCAGCGTCAGGGCCGGCGCATGTTGTGGCTGAGCGAGCTGGTGCTGCTGGTGGGCATTGCATCGGTCATTCTCAATGCCGTCAGTCCCGATCTGTATCACCGAACCGACAATGCGTTTGAATGGGTGTTTGCGCTGCTGATTAACTTGCATGCGCTCTGGATTGCCTGGCTCTGGCGCCAATCGGGATTCCGGGGGCGGCTGTGGACCAGGTGATGGCTACAGGGATATCAGCCCGCGCACCAGAGCCGCCGTCCCGGCAACGGCCGCAATCGCCAGAATCAGTGGTCGCAGGCCTTCAAACGGCAATCGATTGACCAGCAGACCGGACAGCCAGAAACCGGCCAGAACGCCCGGGAAGGTCAGTGCCAGCAGGGTAAACTCCCGGCTGCCCAGGTAGCCGGCAAACAGCAGCGCCCCCAGGCTTAGAAAACTGGCGACCAGAAAAAACGCGGACATGTTGGCGCGCACCAGTGGGCCCCGTTCGTTCTGGTAGATCAGCGCGATGGGGGGGCCACCCACGGCTGTGATGGTGCCCATATAGGTTGACGCGGCGCCGGCCAGCACACTGTTGCGGGCGTTCAGTGCCGGGCGCAAGCCACCGATGCTGAGGGCCACGCCGATCAGAATGAGCACCCCGAAGATCAGCTCGAAACCTTTGGGCGTCAGCACCAGCAGTGTGGCCCACGCCAACAGGGTGCCGGCCACGCCACCACCGATGGTGTACCGCACTTCCCGCACCTGTATGGCGGCCCGATTGCGAATCAGCATCAGCACGGTCAGGATCACGGCGTTGAGAATCAGCGGGCCGGGCAGGAACAGGGGGCTGATCAGAAACAGCAAAGGCGCCGACAAGGTGCCGATACCGTAACCCGCCACGCCCTGCAGGCAGGCACCGGCCAGGATGGCCAGGTTGGCAAGGATAATCTGCAGAAGGCTGATGTCGTCCAACATGGTCTACCGGGTTAATCGTTGCGAGGTCAGGGCACAGGCCAGTGGGTATTGAAGTTGCTAGACTGTGGGCCGCAATCAGATCACATGCAGACGGAAAAACCAATGAGCGATTCAGCCAGTACCACTCCGGACAGGTGCCCCTGTGGTTCCGGTTTGCCTTATGAAGCCTGCTGCCAGCCGGCCCACGCCGGGCAGGCCCCGGACACCCCCGAAGCGCTGATGCGTTCCCGCTACAGCGCCTTTGTTCTCGGGCTTGTCGATTACCTGCTGGCCTCCTGGCACGCCAGCACCCGGCCGGGTTCTCTGAACCTGGACGATTCGCCCCGATGGGCCTCGCTGCAGGTGCTGGATCAACAGCAACGCGGTGACCGGGGGCAGGTACATTTCAGGGCGATGTATCAGGCAGGTTCTGGCTGGGGATTTCTGGAAGAGCGCTCGGACTTCGTGCGGGAAGGCGGCCGCTGGTTTTATGTCTCCGGTGATACCGAGGAAGGCGTTCTGAAACCGGGCCGGAACGATCCCTGCCCCTGTGGCAGCGGGAGAAAGTACAAAGCCTGCTGCCTGAGGTAGAGACAGCAGGCCTACCAAGAGGTGCCAAAGCCCGTCCCGGCCCGGCAGGCTGGTCTATACTGACGCCCGACGGTCGCTGAGCAGGCAATGGAGGGTGCCATGGCAAAACGAATTGTGATCTGCGCAGACGGGACCTGGAACCGGCCCGAAGAAGATCTTCAGAAGGATTTCCCTACCAACGTCCTGCGCATGGCGCGGGCGATTCGTCCGGTGGCCAGTGACGGCACCGATCAGCAGGTGTTCTACGACTGGGGGATTGGCTCTTACTACCAGACGGTGGTTGGCGGAGTAACCGGCCAGGGTATCCACAAAAACATCATGGATGCGTACCGCTACATCGTGCAGAACTACGAGGCCGGGGCTGAGCTCTATTTCTTCGGTTTCAGTCGCGGCGCCTATACCGTGAGGTCCCTGTGTGGGCTGATCAACAACTGCGGCATACTCAAGCGCCCCAATGCCCCGTTGATTCAGGAAGCCTTCGAGCATTACAAGCGGACCAGCAAGCCTTTTGCACCGGAAGGCGAGAAATCAGTGCAGTTCCGGAAAAAACACTGCCACCCGTCCCGGAAAATCACCTTCGTGGGTGTCTGGGATACCGTCGGTGCGCTGGGTGTGCCGTTTTCTCTGCTGGGACTGTTTGAACGCACCGATGAGTTCTACGACACCA
This sequence comes from Marinobacter sp. F4216, assembly GCF_019931195.1. Classification (GTDB taxonomy): domain Bacteria; phylum Pseudomonadota; class Gammaproteobacteria; order Pseudomonadales; family Oleiphilaceae; genus Marinobacter; species Marinobacter suaedae. The sequence continues at coordinate 311,089 of NZ_JAIOUO010000006.1, forward strand.
AGCTGGGGCCCAATGTTGCTTTCGCCCGCCATGCCCTGGCCATCGATGAACGCCGGGAGGATTTCGAGCCTACACTCTGGCAGCCACGGGCCGGTCTGGATCTGAAGCAGGTCTGGTTTGCCGGTTCCCACAGTGACATCGGGGGCGGATACGAACCGGACGATAAAGGCCTGTTCAGTTCCGACATTGCACTGGCCTGGATGATTGACGAAGCGGCGGCAGTGGGCCTGGATATCGAGCCCCACCTGCCCAAGGGCGCCAGGCCCGATGCCCGGGCCAAACTGCATAACTCCCGCCGACACATATTCCGGTTCAAGAAGCCGTTGATCCGTGACCTTGACCCCGAGGGCATCGACACCAGCATCCACCCCTCAGTGCATGAACGCTGGAAGAAGGATCCGGAGTACCGGCCACCCAACCTGAAACCTCAGGACTGATCGGGTGATTGCCGCACAGCACACTGATATTTGCGCTCATACCGGCGATCGGCCCAGTTCTCGTAGACCCGGGTAGCGATGGCAAACACGCCGGGCCAGAGCAGTGGCTTGAACAGCACGCCAAACCGGGTGTGGGACCAGGCCCGAACGTTGGCCCGAAGGCCAACCACCCAGTGGCCGTCGCTGGTTCTCAGGTGCAACCGGCGCAGCAGCAATTCACGGCTCGGGATTCCGGCGGCCACTTTGTCGGATTTGTGAATGTCGACGAAGCTCAATCCGCCGGTCTGAAGCTTGCGCAGGGTGTGTATTTCTCGCCGGCACAAGGGGCAGCGCCCGTCGTAAAACAGTGTGTCGCCCTGATTCGTCATAGGACCTCCCAACCAGCCAGACTCCTGAACCTGTGAAGTTCTGAAGTAGGTACGCCGTTGCGCCGTAAACCAGATGAGTCGTCGTGGAGCGGGGGCTTTCCGTGGGCGTTCGTTGCAAGCTACTATTCGGGCACATGGAATAAAAAAGATCGTAAAAACAACTCCGAAGGATGCCCAACATGATCAAACGTCTGACTTACGGGTTGGTGGCTTTGCTGTTGCTTGCTGCCGGGCCGCTCAGCCATGCCCAGGAAACCCACACCTTACGTCTGGCCCAGACCTGGGGGCCCAACACGCCTATTCTGGCGGAAACGGTGCAGCACATGGCCGATATGGCGGAAACGATGTCTGATGGCCGCCTGCAGATCCGCATCGATCCGGCCAACAAGCATAAAGCCCCGTTTGGCATTTTCGACCTGGTGCGCAACGGGCAGTACGACATGGGGCACACCGCCTCCTATTACTACAAGGGAAGCATTCCCAACGCCATGTTCTTTACCACCGTGCCCTTTGGCATGATCGCGCCGGAGCAATATGCCTGGTTCTATCATGGCGAGGGCATGGAACTGATGCGCAAGGTGTACGAGCCTTTTGGCCTGCTGTCGTTTCCCGGTGGTAACACCGGCAACCAGATGGGCGGTTGGTTTCGCAAGGAGATCAATGCCGTAGAGGATCTGGACGGCCTGAAGATGCGGATTCCGGGCTTCGCCGGTGAAGTCATGGCAGAACTGGGCGTGGCGGTAACGAACATCCCGCCGGGCGAACTGTATACCTCGCTGGAGCGCGGAACCATCGATGCGGTGGAATGGGTCGGGCCTGCGTTGGACTTCAATATGGGCTTCCACCAGATTGCGAACTACTATTACTCCGGATGGCAGGAGCCTGGTGCCGAGGTTCAGTTCCTGATCAGTCAGAAGAGCTGGGAGAAGCTGCCGCCCGATCTGCAGGAGATTCTGCGCGTCGCCATGCGCACTGCGGCCTACGATATGTACATCCAAAGCACGCACGCAAGTGGTGAAGCCTGGAGCCGGATGAAGGACGATTACCCGGATGTGACACACCGGACGTTCCCGGCGGAGGTGATCGAAGCCCTGCGAGCAGCCACCAATAAGCGCCTGAAAGAGGTGGCCGAAGGTGACCCGCTGGCGCAGGAAATCATCTCATCCCAGCGCAACTATCTGAAGCAGGTTCGGCAGTGGACCAATATTTCTGATAAGGCCTATCTGGACAGCGTCGCCGGCGAATAAATTCCATTCATTCACCCGGCGCGTCTGCGCCGGGTTTCGGAATATCCTGACATCCCCTTATCACTGGCAAGCTTCTGTTGTCAGAGGCTTTCTGGAAGAATGGCGCCTTTTTTCAAGGGGGTGTGCCAATGAAGAAGACATTGCTCTCGTTGAGCGGCCTGTCAAAGCATTTCGGTGATCGAACCGTACTGGATTCCCTCGATCTCGATATCCTGGACGGTGAGTTCATTACCTTGCTGGGCCCCTCCGGTTGCGGCAAGACCACCCTGCTTCGGCTAATGGCCGGCTTCGAGCACCCTGACAGCGGCACAATAACCCTTGAAGGCACGGATCTGACCCATGTCGTGCCGGAATACCGCCCCTTGAATACCGTGTTCCAGCACTATGCGCTGTTTCCCCATATGTCGGTTTTCGACAACGTGGCCTATGGCCTGAAAATGGAAAAGCGCCCGAAGGATGAAATCCGCCAGCGGGTCAAAGACGTCCTCGACATGGTGCAGTTGGGGGAATTCGTTAACCGTAAACCCCACCAGCTATCCGGTGGCCAGCAGCAGCGGGTGGCCATTGCCCGGGCCGTGGTCAAGCGCCCCCGACTGTTGTTGCTGGATGAGCCGCTGTCGGCGCTGGATTACAAACTTCGACGCACCATGCAGGGGGAACTCAAACGTCTGCAGCGGGAGCTGGGCATTACCTTTGTGTTTGTCACCCACGACCAGGAGGAAGCCCTGTCCATGTCCGACCGGGTGGTGGTCATGAAAGACGGCCTCGTCCAGCAGCTGGGTACACCTCGGGAAGTCTACGAACGGCCAGCAAATCTGTTTACTGCCAGGTTTGTCGGCGAGACCAATTTCTTGCCCGGCGTTGTCGAGAGCCAGGAAGACAACACCATTGTGGTAGACGTGCACGGGCTGAAGCGCCGGCTCCGTCGTCCGGAATTTACCATCCGGGATGGTCAGCAACTGCATGTCCTTCTGCGCCCCGAAGATATCCGCGTGCTGGAGCCTGATGACGAAGGTGGACTGGTGGGCAAAGTGGTTGAGCGGAACTACAAGGGCAGCACGCTGGATTCAGTGATTCACCTGGTGGATGGTACGGAGGTCCTGGCCAGTGAATTCTTTGACGAGGACGACCCCAACTTCGACTATCGTCTGGGCGAGCCGGTGAAGGTCAGTTGGGTGGATGGCTGGGAGTGGTTGTTGCCGGAAGAGGAAGGGGAAACTTCAGGATCGGTGGAAGAGGCGTTGCAAGCCGATGCATAGTATCCGCCAACAACCCTTTAAATACGCAGTCCTGGCTCTGGTCTGGGGCTGGTTGCTGTTTCTGGTTCTGGCACCCAACCTGATGGTGGTGGGTGCCAGCCTCATGACCCGAGACCCGTCGTCGTTCATTTCTCTGCCGCTCAACCTGGACGCCTACCGGCAGTTGATGGACCCCCTGTACCTCGAAGTTTTCCTTCACTCCCTGTACATGGCCGCGATTACGACCCTGATCTGCCTTCTGATCGGCTATCCCTTTGCCTGGGCGCTGTCCAAGGTGGGCAAGCAACGGCAGGTTTTGCTTATTTTCCTGCTGATTGTGCCGTTCTGGACCAACTCTCTGGTCCGGACCTACGCGCTCAAACTGATTCTGGCCACCAATGGCCTGTTGAATAACGGCCTGATGTCTCTTGGACTGATCGAAGAGCCGCTCAAGCTGCTCTACACCGAAGGTGCCGTCATCATTGGGCTGGTTTACCTGTTGCTGCCGTTCATGATCCTGCCGCTGTACTCGGTGTTTGATGACCTGCGGGAAGAACTTTTGCTGGCATCCCACGATCTGGGGGGCGGTCGTTGGCCAACCTTTATCCACGTCATTGTCCCGTTGACGCTACCGGGGGTCATCGCGGGTGTCATGCTGGTTCTGCTGCCTGCCATGGGTCTGTTCTTCGTGCCGGATATCCTCGGTGGTTCCCGCAATCTGCTGGTGGGCAATGTGATCAAGAATCAGTTTCTGGATGCCCGAAACTGGCCCTTCGGGGCGGCGGCCAGCATTGTGCTGACACTGGCCATGGCGGTGTTGCTGCTGGCGCACCGGGTCAGTAAGCGGCGTCTCGGGGAGGAAGGCGCATGATCCGCTGGTTGCCCCGTGCCTACCTGACGCTGGTTTATGTGCTGTTGTACGTGCCCATCCTGGTTCTGGTGGTGTTTTCATTCAACGAGTCCCGCACGGGCTATGCCTGGGGTGGGTTCAGCCTGCGCTGGTACGAGGCCCTGTTCAATAACCCGGCTATGGTTCAGGCCATGTGGAACTCGTTGTGGCTGGCCCTGTCTGCAGCCACGGTATCTACCCTGATCGGCGCGCTGACTGCTCTGGCGCTGCATCGGTACCGATTCCGGGGCAAGAAAGTACTCAATGGCATGCTCTTTGTGGTGATGATGTCGCCGGAAATTGTGCTGGCCATATCACTGCTTGCCCTGTTCCTGCTGGTAGGGCTGCAGTTGGGGTATGTGTCGCTGTTGCTGGCGCACGTCACCTTCTGTCTGCCGTTTGTGGTGATTACCGTTATGGCACGACTGAGCGGCTTTGATGAGAGCTTGCCGGAGGCAGCCCGGGATCTGGGGGCGACGGACTTCGTTATGACTCGCACGGTGCTGATTCCGGCCATCATGCCGGCCCTGCTGGCGGGCTGGCTGCTGGGATTCACACTGTCCCTGGATGACGTGGTGGTCAGCACCTTTGTGAGCGGCCCCAGTTATGAAATCTTGCCCTTGCGCATTTACTCGATGGTGCGCGTCGGCCTGAAACCAGAGGTAAATGCTCTGGGTACCCTGTTGCTGGTGTTTTCACTGGTAATGCTGATGTTGTCTCAATGGATCCTGATAAGGAGTAAACGATGAAAAAATTCGCACTGGCTGGTCTGCTGGCCGTCGTGCTGACCGGCTGTAGTTCCGAGGAGGCTCAGGTTCTCAACCTGTATAACTGGTCGGAATACATGCCACAGGAAGTGCTGGATCGTTTCCAGGAAGAGACGGGTATCCAGGTGGTTTACACCACCTACGACAGCAACGAAGCCATGTACGCCCGGCTCAAACTGCTGGACGACAGCGCGGCCTATGACCTGGCTGTGCCTTCTACCTATTATGTCAGCAAGATGCGGCAGGAAGACCTGCTGATGCCGATTGATCGAAGCAAGATCGAGGGTTTTGATAACCTGGACCAGGACCTGGTCAACCTGGATGTGGATCCGGACAACGAGTACAGCATTCCTTTCCTCTGGGGCACCACCGGCCTGGGTGTGGACACCGCCGATGTGGATGGTGAGCCGGTCAAGGCCTGGGAAGATCTGTGGGATGAGCGCTTCGAGGGCCGGGTGAACCTGACCAACGATATGCGGGAAGTGTTCCACGTCGGCCTGCGGGTCTTGGGCTACTCCGGCAACAGCACCAACCCGGAAGAGATCGAAGCCGCCTACGAGAAACTGAAAGCGTTGATGCCGTCGGTCCGTACCTTTAACTCCGATGCGCCCCGAATGCCCTTCCTGGAGGGCGAAGCCGACGTTGGCATGATCTGGAACGGTGAGGCCGTAATGGGACAGGAAACCCTGCCGTCCCTGGAATACGTCTATCCGGAAGAAGGCATCATCGCCTGGCTCGACAGCTTCGTGATCCCGAAGAATGCAAAGAACCCGGAAGCGGCGCACAAGTTCATCAGTTTTGTACTGCGACCGGAAATCTCGGCCCTGATCAGCGAGGACATCGGTTACGCTTCGCCGAACCTGGCGGCCCGGGAACTTCTGCCACCCGAGATCGCCAGCAACCGGGCCAGCTATCCGACGCCGGATGATATGGCCAACGCAGAATTCCAGACGGATATTGGCGATGAAGCCCTGCAAGTTTATGCAAAATACTGGGAGATGTTGAAATCTGGCCGGTAATCGGCGCAGATGGAAACAAAAACGGAGGCCGCTGGCCTCCGTTTTTTATGGCGGGTTTATACGATCAGAACGGGGCATTTGCTGTGTGAAGCAATCCGGTGGGACACGCTGCCGAGCACCAGGCCATCCCTGTCGCTGTTTGTGCCATGGGAGCCAGTCACTATCAGATCAGCTTCCTTGTCCTGGGCAAAGGCCACAATGGTTTTGGATGGCTTACCGCCTTTGACGAACCCCCGAACTGAGTCCGCGCCCTGGGCCTTGGCGAACTCCTTGGCGTGGTTGACCACTTCCCGTGCGTATTCTGAGAGAATCTTGTCCGGGATATCCATACCCGCTGGCCGGTCGATGGACAGGGATGCCTCAAACAGGCTGTGATGCTTGTAGACGCACAACAGATAGATTTCAGCGCCGGTCAGTTTCTGCAGCTCCACCGCTTTTCCCAACGCTTTGAGTGCGTTCTTGGAGCCGTCCACAGCAACCAGGATCCTGTTGAACATGGCTTTCTCCTTGAGCGATTCCGGTCAGCACCCTCGCTAATCCCGGAAGGCAAGATCACGCAGGAACAGGGCAATGTCCGGGAATGCAATGATCAGCCCTGCTGCAGCGACCAGCATGAAAATAAATGGAGGCGTGCCCCGGATAACCTCAAGATAGGGGCGCTTGAATATGGCTATGGCGGTGAATATGTCACAGCCAAACGGCGGCGTGGCCGAACCAATGGCCACCTGCAAGGTAATCAGAACGCCCACCAGTACCGGGTCCAGCCCGGTCGATTCTATGGCGGGTGCGAAGATCGGTGTCAGTACCAGGATTACTACAATCGGGTCCACGAACATACAGGCGATAAAGAACGCCACGCAGATGGCGATCAATACGCCGACCGGGCCTGCCTCGTTAACGCCAACGGCCGACAGGATGGCCTGGGGGATCTGGGCAAATGAAATGATCCAGGAAAATCCGTTGCCCACGGCCACCAGAATAAACACCACCGCCGTGATCAGACCTGTGGATTTGGCAATCTTGTAAACGTCAGCGAGTTTCAGGGAGCGGAATACCACGAATTCCAGCAGGAAGGCGTAGAGCACGCACACAGCCGCAGCCTCGGTCGGGCTGAAAATGCCCCCGTAGATACCGCCAACGATTATGACCGGGAAAAACAGCGGCCAGGTGGCCTCCCGCACCGCGACCGCCCGCTGACCCCAGCTGGCCTTCTCCTCGGTGGGAACGTTGTTCCTGTAGGCGTAAATGAGACAGTAGATAGAGAACATGAACAGGATCAGAATGCCCGGTCCGATACCGGCGATGAACAGCTCGGCGATAGATGTTTCGGAAATAACCCCGTAAATGATCATGCCGATACTGGGGGGAATCAGGAAGGCAATGTCACTGGCGTTGATAATCAGGGCCAGGGTGAACGGATCGGAATAACCGGCCTTGAGCATTTTCGGCCGAAGCGGGGAGCCCACGGCAACCACCGTTGCCTGGGTAGAGCCGGAAACTGCGCCAAACAGCGTACAGGAGGTGGCGGTACTGATGGCCAGGCCACCTTTCACATGGCCGATGAAGGCCATCACCATATTGATCAGGCGATCGGCCGACTGGCCCCGGGTCATGATGTCTGCCGCCAGTATGAACATGGGGACGGCAATCAGGGAGGCGGGTCGAATACCGCCCATCATTTGCTGGACAAAGGTCCCCATCTGGCTAAAGCCATCAAACATCATCACGAAGCCGTAGATTGCACCGGCTATCAGGGGAACCATCATCGGGAAGCCCAGTAGCAGCAGCCCGATCATGATCAGCATCATTATGGTGGCCATGGTTTTGTTTCCTTACCTGATATGAGCTGCTGGGTTTTACAGAACTTCCGTTTCAGTGTCGCTATAGCCATCTTTTACACCGGTGGACAGGTACACATCCTTGCTGGTGAGGTTTTTGATGGCGGTCAGGAGATACTGGATGCCGGTAATCGCAAAGCCGATGGGCGCCCAGACGTAAATCATCCAGATTTCGATGCCAAGCGCCGGCAGAATCCGGCCCCGGCCATACAGGGTTTCGATGTACTGGTATGAGTAGTAGCAGAGGAAGAACATCACCGCCGAGGTGAACAGGGCAATAAAGATCATCAGCGCCTTGCGCGCCTTGTGCGGCAGAGCATCGTAAACGGCAGACATGCGAATATGGCGGCCGTGACGGGCTGCGTAGCCGATGCCAGCGAAGGTGATCAGTATGATGAGAATCCGGTTAATTTCACCGGAGAAAAACAACCCTTCCCCAAACACATAGCGGGCGATCACGTTTACGCAGGTGTTGATGGCCATCAGGATCACGCCGAGGGCCAACATGACGGCCTCTATTTTGCTGATCCAGGTGTCGATGGTACCCAGGAAACCGGGCAAGCCCGACTGGTAGCCGCTCGTATCGTCCGTGAGATCCGGGGAATTCTCGGCCATGGAATGCTCTCCAGAACTTGCTGCCCCGAACGGAAGGCCAGGCCCCCGTGGGGTGTGGTTGAAGCTAGACTCCGTCAGCGAGTGCTGACGGAGTCGATGGGCTCAGATTACTCGCTCTGAACTTCTTCAAGGTCTTCCTTGAACTGGTTGAGCAGTTCCTCGCCGCTGTCACCGGTCATTTCGATAAACTTCTCTTCGACCTGCGGAGCGCGCTCCTTGAAGGCTTCGATCTGTTCATCGCTCAGGCGAGTAACGGTGACGTCGTCTGAAGCTTCCTGGATCTTGGCGAGGGATTCGTCCGCCAGACCATCGATGTGCTGGATGATCTCTTCGAAAGCGAAATCCGCTGCGTCCTGAACCAGCTTCTTGTCTTCGTCGGACAGGCCGTCGTAGAAGCTCTTGTTGGCCATCATGGCGGTGGTGAACCAGCCGTGCTTGGTGAAGACCAGGTTCGGAGACACTTCATACAGGCCGCCGGACTCGATCCAGAAGATCGGGTTTTCCTGACCCTGGATCATGTTGGTCTGCAGGGCACCGTATACTTCACCCCAAGGCAGCGGGGTGGGTGTGGCTCCAAAGGCTGCGTAGGTTTCGGACAGCAGCGGGTTGGTCATCACCCGGATCTTCTTGTTGTTGAAGTCGGCAGGCTCGGTGACCGGCTCATCCACGGTAACCACCATTTCGCCTTCCGGGTACATCTTCAGCAGTTCCAGGCCCTTGTCGGCGTAAAGAGCCGGGAAGTCCTCGTTGATCGCTTCACTGGTGCGGAAGAACTCAACAACGGTCTCCATGTCCGTCGGCATCAGGTAAGGAATGAAGAAGATCTGTGCTTCCGGAATCAGCGAACCGGTAAAACCAGGCGACTGGTTGACGAAGTTCAGGATGCCCGCCTGGGTTTGCTCCATGATGTCATCGGATTCGCCCAGTTCACCAAAGCGGAACACCTGAAGGGTATGGTCTGAATTCTCTTCGATGTATTCCTTGAATTTGTATGCGTAAACGTCCTGAACGTCACCCTCGTATTCTTCGTGGGCATAACGCCAGTTGGCTGCGTTAGCCGAATTAACCGCGGTCATAGCCGCAAATGCGAAAGCGGAAATTCCGGCCAGTTTTCTGAATTTGCTCATCCTACTCATCGGGTTTTCTCCGTTCCTTTTGTGTCTGAGTTTTATTGTTCCGTTATTTAAGATTGGCAAAGCGTAAACGTTTTCGCAAGAAATTGGCCAAATTAGTCAAGGTGTTACCGAGTTTATGAACCGCTTGTAAGCTGCTGAAAAGCGACGCTGTCTCACACTGCAAGGCATTTCCCGAGGAAGCTTCGGAATTCACTGGCTACCCGCTCCACACTGTTTTCAAGGCGATGTCCGTCAGGCAACACCAGCACCGGCAGTCTCTGGTCCCGGGCGAGTTCCAGAACCGGCATCACCGGAATCACATCGTCCTCCCAGCCAAGGATGATCTGTGTGAAGGTCGCCTGGATCTGTGGGCTGGATTGCGGGTACTGAGGCAGCGCGAGGGCTGGGGCCAGCAGGAAACAGCCGAGCACCGGCGTCTGGCTGCTGGTGTGAGCACAGACCCAGCCGCCCATGCTGGAGCCTGCCAGGATGGTGCGTGCAGGCACGGCGCCGGCTTCGGACATCGCCTCTGCCATTTGCCGGAATCGAACTTCCGGGTCTTTGGAGCTTCGATGGTCAATGGCTGTGGCCGTCACCCCGGGAAAAGCGTCGGCAACGTCTTTCATCGCCTGAATCTTGGTGCTGCCTGGGCCGCTTTCCAGGCCGTGGGACAGGAAAACGTGGAACTCTGGGGCTGTCATGGTCAATACCCTGTGTGAACCTGAGGGGAAGTTTAGCTATGGTGTCCGGCTTCGTGCCTGGATGTCCAGCCACTGACCTATGCTGTGTTCTTGTGTTTAACGAGGTATTTCGAGCTGATTCATGCGCTTGATTCTGAGCCGAAAGGGTTTTGATTCCTCCGCCGGTGGCTGCCCCAGCCCGGTCATGCCGGACGGTAGTCTGTGTGTTTTACCCATACCCGATGCCCGGTCCGGTATCCGTTATGGCGATATTCGGGCCGGTGAACGAACGCTGGGCAGGCTGGTTCATGATTTGAGCGGCGGGCGAGTTCGTGGTGGTCATGGTGCCCATCTGGACCCGGATATCGTGGCGCCGGCCTATCCCCGGCTATCCGGCTGGCGGCCTGTGCTGGGTCAGGCGGGCTCCGCCCAGGGCCACTTGCGCAACCAGGGGGTGGGCGAAGGCGATCTGTTCCTGTTTTTCGGGGTGTTTCGCCAAGCAGAAGTCCGGAGCAGGCGTTGGCGGTTTGTGCCGGGCACCCGGCCATTTCATGCGATCTGGGGATGGTTGCACATTGGCGAGGTGGTGCCGGTAAGCAGTGAGACACCGGACCGCCTGCCGTGGGTCGCCTATCACCCGCACCTGCAAGGACACGGGGATGGGACCGATACGCTCTATCTGGCTTCGGACGGAGTCCGGGTGTCCGGGCAGGGCGGCGTCTATCCGGGCAGCGGCGCTTTCCCAATGCTTGAAGAGTCACTGGTACTGACCGATCCAGACGGGCGTTTGCCCACTCAGTGGCGTCTTCCTGAAGCCTTCTTCCCGGGCCCGGACCGGGCTCCGTTGAGTTATCACATGAAAGGCGATCGGTGGCACCATGAATCGCCCTGGTGTTACCTCTCCTGTGCCGCTCGCGGCCAGGAATTCGTGCTGGACCTGGACCACTACGCTGATTTGCTGCCCTGGATCGATGGGCTGCTTGCAGGGAGGGGATGATAGCCGGCCAGCGCGACTGGATTCGTACCGGGGCCGGTGAAACCTTGTAAGATGGTCAGTAGCACTCATTGATGCCTAAGCGGAGGCCATGGATATGCAATCCAACGGGTTTTATGAGCACGACGCCGCACTTGCACAATATCTGGAGTTCCACTTTGGTGAACTCTGGCACGGCGAGCCGAACTTCCCGAAGGAGCTGGCGGATGCGGCTCTGGAGGCGATGGATGGACGGTACTCTGGGCGGGCCCTGGATATCGGCTGTGCCTGCGGGCGCACCAGTTTCGAGCTGGCCAGAGTGTTCGATCACGTCGATGGTATTGATTACTCCAACCGGTTTGTCCAGGCCTGCAAGGAAATGGCCACCCACAAGGTGATCCGCTACGCCCGCCCCGAAGAAGGCGAGCTGGTTACCCATCAGGAGCGCACGCTGGAACACCTGGGGCTGGAACAAACTCCGAAACGGGTGGTTTTCCACCAGGGCGATGCCTGTGATCTGCCACCCCAGTTCAAGGACTACGACCTTGTTCTGGCCGGCAATCTCATTGATCGCCTGTACGATCCGGCCAGATTCCTGACCACCATCCATGAGCGCCTCACCCACGATGGCCTGCTGGTCATTGCTTCACCCTACACCTGGCTTGAGGAATACACGCCCCGGGAGTCCTGGGTGGGCGGTTTCCTGAAAGATGGCCAGCCGTACGGCACGCTCGATGGCCTGCGGGATACGCTGGCACCGAATTTTCGTCTGCTTGGGCAGCCCCGCAGTCTGCCGTTCGTGATTCGCGAAACCCGTAACAAATTCCAGCACAGTTTTTCCGAACTGACGGTCTGGCAGCGGGTGGACGTCTAGCGCTTAAAACGTTGGTGACCACGCTACACTGAATTCGGCGCGGCATGGTTGTTGCTGCCGACAGTTCAGGGATGGATTTCAGAGAGCATCATGCACCATCAATACGCATATCAATTGGGGGCACGTACCTGGAGGTTCCGGAATCTGGCGGATTTAATGGCCAAAGCCACGCCAGCCCGTTCCGGAGACAGGCTCGCGGGCGTGGCCGCCAGTTCGGACGAAGAGCGGGTGGTCGCCCAGATGAAGCTGGCGGAGTTACCCCTGAGCGTGTTTCTGAACGAAGCACTGGTACCGTATGAGCAGGACGAGGTCACCCGGCTGATCCTGGATGAGCATGACGCCTCGGCCTTTAGTGCAGTATCCCACCTGACGGTGGGAGATTTTCGGAACTGGCTGCTCAGCGATCAGGCGTCTTCGGAAGCGCTGGAGGCACTCCGCCCCGGCCTTACCCCGGAAATGTTGGCGGCCGTCAGCAAGCTGATGCGCAACCAGGACCTGATCCTTGTGGCCCGGAAGTGCCAGGTGACGACAGCCTTCCGAAGTACCATCGGTTTGCCGGGTCGGTTCTCCACCCGCCTTCAGCCCAACCACCCAACCGATGATCTCACCGGCATCGCGGCGAGCATTCTGGATGGGCTTTTGTACGGCAGTGGTGATGCCGTCATCGGCATCAACCCGGCGACCGACAATCTGAGCCAGGCGAGCCGATTACTCAAGATGCTGGATGAGGTGATTCAGGAATACGACATTCCCACCCAGTCCTGTGTGCTGACCCATGTCACCAACACCCTGGAGGCCATTGAGCAGGGTGCGCCGGTCGACCTGGTGTTCCAGTCCATCGGCGGCACAGAGGCCACCAATCGCAGCTTCGGTTTTAATCTCAAAAACCTGGCTGAAGCCCGGGACGCGGCGCTGGCCCTGAACCGGGGAACGGTGGGTAACAACGTCATGTACTTTGAAACCGGGCAGGGCAGCGCGTTATCGGCCAATGCCCATCATGGACTGGACCAGCAAACCTGTGAGGCCCGGGCCTACGCGGTGGCACGCAAGTTCGACCCGTTGCTGGTGAATACGGTGGTGGGCTTTATCGGCCCGGAATACCTGTTTGATGGCAAGGAGATTATCCGGGCAGGACTTGAGGACCACTTCTGCGGCAAGCTGCTGGGCCTGCCCATGGGCTGCGACATCTGCTACACCAACCACGCCGAGGCCGACCAGAATGATATGGATAACCTGCTCACCCTGCTGGGTGTAGCGGGCTGTAACTTCATCATGGGGGTGCCGGGGGCGGACGACATCATGCTCAATTACCAGGCTACCTCCTTTCACGATGCCCTTTATGTGCGGCGGGCCCTTGGCCTGAAGCCGGCACCGGAGTTCGAGCAGTGGCTGGCGAAAATGAACATTTTCAGGGATGTGAGTAGGTCTGAGCCGAGTGCGGTCATGCCGTCCGTATTCCGTGATCGACTCAAGGCGCTGCCAGGGGAGATTGCCAGTGAGTGAAGCGAAAACTCCGGTCGTCGCCAATCACTGGCGAGCGCTCAGACGTTTTACCGACGCCCGTATTGGCCTGGGGCGGGCGGGTGTCAGCCTGCCCACCCCGGAGCTTCTCGCCTTTCAACTGGCTCACGCACGGGCCCGGGATGCGGTGCACCTGCCGCTGGATGTTGCTGGTTTGATGGCGAACCTGACACCTGCCATTGAGAAGCACCTTCCGGAACCACCCATTATCCTTGAAAGCTGCGCCGGAGATCGGTTCACCTATCTGCAGCGACCGGACCTTGGTCGGCAACTGAGTGACGAGAGCCGGGCCCGGCTACCGTCAGCGAGCTTGGATGAACCAGTGGACCTGGCCATTGTGATTGTCGATGGCCTGTCGTCCGTGGGTGTGCAGAACACGGCGCCTTCTATGGTCGGCGGACTTTTGAACGCGCTTGAACAGGATGATCACGACTGGAAACTGGCCCTACTGACCGTGGTGGAGCAAGGGCGGGTGGCCATCGGAGATGAAATCGGCGAGCGGCTCAATGCCCGCATGGTCGTAGTGCTGATTGGCGAGCGTCCGGGTTTGAGTTCGCCAGACAGTCTGGGGATCTACCTCACCTTCGGACCGGAAGCCGGGCTGACTGATGAACGCCGCAACTGCATATCCAATGTGCGGCCCGGAGGGCTGCCTGTGGAGGAAGCCAGCAGACGCCTGCTTTATCTGATGCGGGAAGCCCGTCGCCTGAAGTTAACGGGCGTGGGGCTAAAGGACAGAACGGAAGATACGGTGATCGAAGGTGGTGGGGCCAACAAGAATTTCCTGACTCGCTGACCTGGAAACGGACCTGGATTCCCGTCTCAGAAGGGCAGTCCTTCCATCTGCCGGCGCTGGCGTTGTTGTGTCAGCAGGACATTAACGACCGCGAGGGTGACGAAAAGAGCAATGCCTTTGGGCACCATGGCGTGAACTTCCGGGTTCGGGGCGGTTACGGCGGTGATCAGCACCATGCCGAGGGTGTTGCGAGCCAGGCGCACCATTAATGTCGCACCCAACAGGCCGGATTGCAGAGCGGTTTCAGCCGAACGAAAGCAGCGGCCCATAGCGGGCATCAGGTGCACGGTGTTAATCAGCAGAGCGATAAAGATCAGAGCTTGGGCGATGTTGAATAACGGCATGGGACCTCTGTTCGAAATTTAAACGGCTGTTTAAAAATTGGCCGCGATTATCCGGAGTTGGTTAAAAATAATCCAGTTCGATTTCGTAACACGAGATGCCGTTCGCGGGCTAACCTGTAACTCCCTCACGCCTGCCTGAAAACCAAAAACTATTGCTGCAGTTAGAAATTCTTACTGTCAGCCCTTCGCATCCGTTGCTACAAATAAGTTTACACAAACACGAAGTGTCGCGAGTACAGATTGCGTTTCGTGGTAGAGCGCGTTGTCCTGCCAGCGATTTAACGAACGTGGTCTATCTTGGTATTTGCCTCATCCATAGCAGCAGAACCGGAGAAAGACATGAGTTCAACAACAAATCAGCCGGGCGCTGGAAAATGCCCCGTTATGCATGGCGCCATGACGAAACTCGACAGCGAAGGTATGTCGAATCGTGACTGGTGGCCGAACCAGCTCAACCTGAACATTCTTCACCAGCACGCCCCCAAATCGAATCCACTGGGGGGTGACTTCAATTACACCGAGGAATTCAAAAAACTGGACCTGGCCGCGGTCAAAAAAGACCTGGCGGATCTGATGACCGATTCCAAGGACTGGTGGCCTGCGGATTACGGACACTATGGACCGTTCTTTATTCGCATGACCTGGCACAGCGCCGGTACCTACCGGATCGGCGATGGTCGCGGTGGCGCTGGCACCGGCAATCAGCGCTTTGCCCCCATCAACAGCTGGCCGGACAACGGAAACCTCGACAAAGCCCGTCGCCTGCTGTGGCCGATCAAGAAAAAGTACGGCAACAAGCTTTCCTGGGCGGACCTGTTCATTCTGACGGGCAACGTGGCCATGGAGACCATGGGCTTCAAGACCTTTGGCTTTGCCGGAGGCCGTGCGGACATCTATCAGCCGGAAGAAGACATCTACTGGGGCGCTGAAGAAGAATGGCTGGCCACCAGTGATAAGGCCAATAGCCGCTATTCTGGTGAGCGTGATCTGGAGAACCCGCTGGCCGCGGTTCAGATGGGTCTGATCTATGTGAATCCGCAGGGCCCCGATGACAATCCGGATCCCCTGTTGTCCGCTCACGATATCCGTGAAACCTTTGCCCGGATGGCCATGGACGATTACGAGACCGTGGCCTTGACCGCCGGTGGCCACACCTTCGGAAAAACCCACGGCGCCGGCGACGCGGCCCTGGTGGGTCCGGAGCCCGAGGCTGCGCCCATCGAAGAAATGGGCCTGGGCTGGCGTAGCAGTCATGGCAGCGGCAAGGGCCGGGATGCCATTACCAGTGGTCTCGAAGGCGCTTGGACTGCCAATCCGATCCAATGGGACATGGGCTACTTCGATGTGCTCTTCAAGTACGACTGGGAACTCACCAAGAGCCCCGCGGGAGCACATCAGTGGAAGCCGGTTGGCCTGACCGAAAGTGACATGGCACCGGATCCGGAAGATCCTTCCAAGAAAGTGCCGATCATGATGTCCACCGCTGATATGGCCATGCGTGAGGACCCGGACTATCGGAAGATCTCAGAGCATTTCCGGGATAATCCGGAGGAGTTTGCGGATGCCTTTGCCCGGGCCTGGTTCAAGCTGACCCACCGGGATATGGGCCCGAAGAGCCGCTATCTTGGCCCGGAAGTGCCGAACGAAGATTTGATCTGGCAGGACCCTGTGCCTGAGGTGGACCACGAGCTGATCACCCACCAGGACGCCGAGGACCTTAAGAGCAAGATTCTCGATTCGGGTCTGTCTGTATCTGAACTGGTGTACACCGCCTGGTCGTCTGCCTCCACCTTCCGGGGATCTGACATGCGCGGCGGTGCCAATGGCGCCCGCATTCGTCTGGCGCCACAGAAGGACTGGGAGGTGAACCAGCCTCAGCAACTTGCGAGGGTTCTGCAGACACTGGAGGGCATTCAGTCCGACTTCAACGGCCAGTCCGGTGACAAGCAAGTCTCCATGGCAGACCTGATCGTTCTGGCGGGTTGTGCCGCGGTTGGAAAGGCCGCCAAGGATGCCGGGCATTCCGTTACAGTACCTTTCGCGCCGGGCCGCACCGACGCGACGGATGAGCAGACCGATGCAGATTCCTTCGAATACCTGCGCCCGGAAGCGGATGGTTTCCGGAATTACCGCCGCACCAAGTTCACCGTATCCGACGAGGAAATGCTGGTGGATCGGGCCCAGTTGCTGGGCTTGAGTGCTCCGGAGATGACGGTGCTGGTGGGCGGCCTGCGTGTGCTGAACGCCAACTATCAGCATGGTCAGCACGGCGTGTTCACCAAAACACCGGGCCAGCTGACGAACGACTTCTTCGTCAACCTTACAGATCTCGATACCGAGTGGAAGCCGAGCTCCGATGACGAGGACGTCTTCGAAGGCCGGGATCGTAACACCGGTGAGGTGAAGTGGACCGGTACAAGGGTGGACCTGATCTTTGGGTCCAACTCGCAGCTCCGTGCGCTGGCGGAGGTGTATGCCCAGGATGATGCCAAGGAGAAGTTCGTTAATGACTTCGTGGCTGCCTGGACCAAGGTGATGAATGCGGATCGGTTTGACATCTGAAACTAGGAGGAAAGAAAGCCGCCCTACGGGGCGGCTTTTTTACTGTGTTCGTAACTCCAAGTCTCGGACCACACTGTTCGCGTAATTGTCCTGAGGGTATAGCGACTGCATCCGACGCGCATAGCCCAGGGCTTTTTCCAGCTGCCCCTGCTCAATGAGAATGTGGATTGCAGCCTGCAGCAGGCCATAGTCATCCGGATGCTGCTTCAGGGATTTCGCCAGAACGTTCTCGGCGTCCTGCCAGCGTTTCTCCTGCCCCAATACCAGCGCGTGGTTGTAGCCGATCCTGGGATTATCCGGATTCAGCTCCGCTGCCTGCTCGAATCGCCTGAGCGCTGCCGGAGTGTTTCCCTGCTCCACCAGCACCAGCGCCAAGAGGTAGGTGAGGTGGCCTCGGTCCGTATCCGGAATTTCAGGTCTGTCCGCACCGGCCTTGAGGGTCTCCACTGCAAGGGGAAGATCACCCTGTTCGCTGGCCATGGTTGCCAGATTGACTCGGGCCGGGGTGAAGGTTGGATCCAGTGCAAGGGCCTGCTGGTAATGCTTCGAAGCTTCCGCATATCGCCCGGCCTGGTGCAGATAGGTGGCGTAATGAAATCGACTGCCGGGTAATGCGGCAAGGCTTGCCAGTCGGTTCTCGTAGTCTGCCTGGAACGCAGTGATCTCTTGCTGTTCGATCTCTGACCTACCTTCCAGGTCCACTCCGGCCAGCGCTCTCCATGCCTGATCCCGAACGGCTCTTGGTTGCGCCTGATCGAGCAGTTTGAGAAGAAAACTTTCGTTGCCTTCCGGAGATAGCTGGGTGAAGGCTCCGGCCGCGTAGGCCCGAACCAGAGGCTCTTTAGCCAACAGACCGGAGCGGAGCGGTGATACTGCTTGCGGGCCGAAACTGGCCAGATGCTCAGCCGCCGTGGCGCGGGCAATGGCGGGCGTGCTGCGATCCCGGACCAGCCCGGCGAGCCGGCCGAAGGCACTCTGCTCCGCTCGCCGAAAAGCGCTCAGATCGGACGCAAAATGGTCTGAGAGCTTGCTGTCTGGATACCAGGTTTCCACCGTTTCCAGTGCCCACAGGGCATCTTTGTTCTGATGGCAGTCGTTGCAGGCGTTCGGTGCCCCGGTCGATAGCGTCAGGTCTGGCCTTGGAATGCGGAAACTGTGATCCCGGCGCGGGTCCACCACCATGTAAGTTTTCTCGGGCATATGACAGTTCACGCACTGGGCACCGGGCGAGCCGGCCGGGTGATGGTGGTGGTTCGGTGTATCGTAGTTTTTTAGCTGAAGCTGGGGAAAGCGCTCCGAGGGTGCCTCGTTATGGCATTGCAGGCACAAGCCGTTTCCTTCAACCAGTCGTTTGCCTGAGTGTGGGTCGTGGCAATCCAGGCAGGTGACACCGGCCGCGCTCATTTTGCTCTGGATAAAGGAACCGTAAACGTAGACCTCGCCCAGAATCTGGCCATCCGGGTGGTAGAGGTCCGGGCGCAATACGGCGGGCAGTGCTTTGTCGAGGTAAGCCTCCTGAGCTTGCTGGCCGTCTTTCAGCGGTGAGCGTCGGCTGTGGCAGTAGGCGCAGGTTTCGACAACTTCGCCGGGTTCCATGGAAGGGAAGTCGACCAGTAATTTCATCTCACTGGTGGAGTACGAGGCGCCAGGTTCGGGTGACAATCCTTTTGCCCACTCCACATGCTGTTGGCCGGGGCCGTGGCAGCCCTGGCAACCCACATTCTGTTCCTGCCAGGTGGTGGCGAAGGTGTCTGAATCCGGGTCGTAGTCCATGGTCAGGAATGTGGAGTGGCAGTCCGCGCACATGGCATTCCAGTTCTGGTAGCGACCGGTCCAGTGAAGCGGATCGTCCGGGGCAAAGGCCTGGCCCGGATAAAGCGAAAACCAGCGTTGGCCACCTTCAGCTTCTGAACGGCTGTCCCAAGCAATGGTGAGCGCCTGAAGGCGGCCACCTGGCATTTCAACCAGGTATTGCTGGAGCGGGTAGTGGCCGAAGGTGTAACTGATTGGGAAGTTTTCCGGGCCATCCTTTCCCTCGATGTTTACCCAGTACTGATCGCCTCTTTGAAAAAAAGAGGCCTGCACCGAGCCGTCATCAAACTCCACATCATCGAAATCACCGAGGACGGAGGCGTTGTTGGCGGGCTGCATCGCCCAGGCATGATCAGAGTGGCGCCAGCTCTCCTGCTGGGTTTGGTGGCACTGTGCGCAGGATTCGGTGGGGGCATACCCAAGATCTTCGGTGGACAGAGAGGGGGACTTTGCGCTGAGGGCATAGG
The DNA here is from genome assembly GCF_019931195.1 of Marinobacter sp. F4216. Taxonomy (GTDB): domain Bacteria; phylum Pseudomonadota; class Gammaproteobacteria; order Pseudomonadales; family Oleiphilaceae; genus Marinobacter; species Marinobacter suaedae. The sequence goes on from NZ_JAIOUO010000006.1 coordinate 330,651, forward strand.
AGGGCAGCGACAGCCCCAACAGGGCAAGGAGACAGGCTTGAATAAGCTTCATTGTGTTGCCACCGGACGTCCTTTTCAGTTGCAGAGGCGATCGTGCTTTTTCGTAGCCCTCAGACTACAACCTTATGGGGATTTTGTCCTGTGGGTTATGACGATGATGGAAGGTAGGGGTTCAACTGGTTCCGTGTTGAACCCCTATCCTTTCAGGCCGCTTCGGTAGTTAGCCGCCGCAGGTGCCTGTCAGGCTGTTGATCCATGCGCCGATGAGAGCTACGCCTTCGGTGTGGACCAGAGAACGACCGATTTCTGGCATCCGGTCGCCAGGCTCATCCGAATTCATGCGGAAATGCATAATGGATGAATTGGCATCGCCCGGCACGATATCAAAGCTCAAAGTGCCACCACCGTAAGCCACTGGGCGTTTACATACCCCGTGAGCTGTTTTGTTGGTTTCAAAATCACGCCAGAACTCCAGGTTCAAACCGGTGTTGCTGGCGCCACCCTCAGGACGATGGCAATGAGCACAGTTCGTATCGAGGTAGCCTTTAGCCAGATCCAGCAGTTCGGCATCGGTTTTACTGTCCAATCCCTGTTCGTCCCCATCCTTGTATGCAGGGATCTGTGGCACGCTGTTCATATCGGCGGGCAGTCCTGCCAGGATGCCTGCGTCACTCCAGTAAGTCAGCTGATTCAGCGTTCCGTCTTCGTAGTCAAAGTTGCCGTTCAGGCTACGTGCTTTAGGCCCAATTGGTGTGATCTTGCTGACCGAGCTGTTCGAGTCCTCCTTGAACTGGTGGCACTGCTTGCACTGATTGGCGTCCGGTACACGATAGGTGAAATCGAATTGGCTGCCGTTGTGGGTGATGGAGCGCTCGCTTGCGTCGCCTGCCAGGGCAAGCGTTGCTTTGGTGCCTGCATCGTTCCATACGTAAGGTAGTGCTATCCAGCCATTTTCACGGTGTATCAGCAGTCGAGTTTCAATGAGAGTCTCGTTTTCATAACCTCTGTGAGCGGTGTCTGCTGGTAGGGCAAAGGTTTTGGTGATGACTGTGCCAACGGGGAAATCAAACGCTTCGTTTTCGCTGTACTGCGCCTGCTCGCCTTCCGGCACAAAAACAAACCGGTATTTGGTGGCGTAATCGGTAAACAGTGGGGTATTCAGGTCAAATGGAATGCCTGTCCCGTTAGGATTCGCGGTTGGGTTTGCGTCGTTCGCAAACAGACGATAACTGGACAAGGATGTGCAGTTTTCGCTGGCCAGCGCCTGCTGGTTGATCGTACCAGTCGTGCTCTCGCAGGCAGACTGAGTGGTGCCGGTATCGGTGTTGTCATTGGTGTCGGTGCTGGAACCGCCGCCTCCACCCCCGCCGCAAGCGGTAAGGAGTGCCGCAACGGCAATACCAATGGTGGTTTTTGAAAGGTTTTCGAACTTCATGAATGACTCCCGAGGCATACCCACCGGGACAAGCCCGATGGGTATGCATGGATCAGAGGGTACTAGGAATTAAAGTGCACAGGAGGCGGCGCTGGCGTCGCCGGTTTCGTCACTGCCACAGCCGTAGGATTTGCCCGCAATGGTTGCTTGAGAGGCTGGCAGGCGGGCCGGGACATTTTCACAGGCAAGCAGTTCGCTCTGGGTTTTTTCCAGCAACAGGCGGGGTGCCGGTTCTACGACTGGGTTACCGTTCCCATCCAAAATCACATTGCCAGTTTCGTCCCTTACTGGAACCCAGTTCTGAGGGTCTTCTGGGTTTGTGCCAAAGACTTGGCCATAACTAATATTGCCGTTGTTCGCTGCGCAATTCGAGTCAGAGCCGTCCAGCGCGAAAGGTGTGCCAAGAGTGACTTCCAGTTCTCCCGTATTAGCCAAAAGCTCACCCAGTCCATCATAGAGAACAGCAGGCATCTCACCCTTCGAGGGATCCAGCAGGTAGCCCGCAATAATGTCGCTGATCAGTTTGCCGCGGGGATTGGTGCCTGAAACGCTGATGTCATTATCGTGCAGATGAACCCTGCGGGGAACAACCGGCCAGCCATCGTTCACGATGTTCATGTACTCCATGAACCCTTCTGCCGTCGGGTCTACGACCGCCGAGTCGGCTAACGCATAGCTTGTGATCGCCACGGCGAGGGTGTCGTGATCGGTGATGATGTTGTTGTAAATTTCAACATCAGGCGTCGAAAGAACGATTACGCCCGTGCCAGGCGGGACGATATGGACCCCTGCTGCAAAATCGCTGGTGTTGGCGAAGTTGTCGGTATTATTGGCTTCAACCAGGTTGTCGAATACCCGAACGTTGGAGCCGTAGTAACCCTGGCCAATCGGCAGATCGAACACCAGAATACCGCCGGTGTTGCCTGTGGCTACGTTGTCATAAACATCCGCATTCACAGTGTTCTCGATTTCAATACCGGCAACGTTCTCTTCAGCGATGTTACGTCGTACAACCACATTTTCTGCCTGGCCGACATAAATACCGGCATCCGCAGACCCGCGCACGTAGGAATCTTCAATCAGGATGTTCTGACACTGTACAGGGTACAGACCATAAGCACCGTTTCCTGAGTTCAGTTCGCCTTCCCAGACGGTGGCAACGTCATCCAGGATGATGCCGTTGGTGTTGGTCATCTTGATGGCGTTATTGGGCGCTTCGTAAACCGCCAGATCGCGGACTTCGATGTCAGCGGCATTCTGGACAAAGATGCCATCGCCACCGCCGGAATTTTCAAAGTCCAGAATGGTCTTGTCTTTGCCGTAACCCATAATGGTGATGTTTTTGATGGGGATCCCGTCTCCATCGCTGTCGCCGTCGAAGGTCAGGGTATCGCTGATCTCAAAGCGGCCTTCAGGGAATACGATAACGTCACCGGATTCCGCGGTGATAAAAGCTTCCTTGGCGGCCTGGGTCAGGTTATCAGCCGGCAGCATGATGGCACCTTCCGGAAAGGACATGCCGGAATCAGAGTCGCTGCCTCCGCAACCTGTGAGCATGACCGCGCAAATCGCGGTGCCCAGGATTGAGCGGCGAAAGAGGGGGGTAGAGCCTGTGGACATTGCACGTTCTCCGTTGTTGTTATTGCTGGTTCTTTGTTGTAGATGCGTAATCAAACATTATGCGGGGAAGGGAGATGCTTGCCAGAACAACGGGTGTGCAGAACCGGGCTGGGCCTGTGCAAATATTGAAAATCTAATTATAACAACAAGGTAATGGTGTAAAATTTGGTAATGAGCAAATCCTTCAATCTGTATTTTGAAGGATTTGCTCGGGTGTTTTGGCCATATTTTGTTCGCGAAATTTCGTGGGCGTGGTTTCCATGATGTCCCGGAACGCCCTGTTAAATGAGCTGAGTGTTCGATATCCGACATCAAGTGAAATGTTCAGGATAGGTGTTTCGGACTCGAGAACAAGCCGTCTGGCGGCTTCCTTGATTCTCAAATGGTTGATGTAGTCGTTGAAGTTTCGATAACCCAACGTTTGGTTAATGAGTTTTCGAACCCGGTATTCGGGAATTTCTAGAGCAATGGCCAATTGCTTTAGGGTCAGCTTTTCAGTGGTGAAAAATCCCCTTTGCATCAGGGCATTCAGGGCCTCCAGATCCTGATCATTTACCGGTTCAAATGCCTGCTGCGGCAGGTCTTCAATGAAGGTTTCTGTCGCAGGTGTTGCCGCCTCCAATTCCGTGGACGGCTTTTCCTGCGTCAGCGCAAGGATTCCCTCGCGCCCGCTCACCATGCAGATCAGGGATATCATTGCGGCCAGGCTCACGATGATTCCGCGGCTGTAGTCATTCAACAGACCGAAATTGAGCGAAATAGTCGCGATGCCTACCGCCCCGCATACGATAACGAGAAAGACCAGTCGCGCCTTGCGTCTGGATTCAACGAGATCCTCTCGCCAATAGCGAATCACATAGTAAAGCCCGTGCAAAACCACCACATATTCAAACCACTGGCCGAGTTTGAGGCCAAAGAAAACGGCCACCGGTGATGCGTCGCTGTCGGGAAGAAAGGGTTTGGCCAGAGCCGGCGCGAGAAAACTGTACAGGGCCATCAGCCCCCAAATGGAGCGGAACTTTGGCTTGGGTGCAAAAATGAGCTGGCAGAGTACCCAGATGAGGCCGGGCGCCGCGGTTTGAAGATCAGCGACCACCCATCGCCATTCCTGCGGAACCACCGGTGCAACCAGATAGGCGGTTGCCGCACACAGCAGCAGAAGGAACACCTGCCCAACCCGCAAGTGCCGGAAATCCCGGGCAATAATGAAAAACAGGCAAGCCAGGCAGCCCAGACCGAATCCTGTCAGAAGGAGCAAAGCACGTACCTCTGTATCGCTCGTGTTTTGTTGTTCTACTGGGCAACGAGCCTAATGCAATGGGCAGACTTTTTCAGCAGAAATTTGGCGATGGGTTGAGGCAGTCGCGAACACTTGTGGTGGGAGGTTATCTTCCACGGGAACCAAAAGGCTCGCTGCTGGCTATTTTTTATTTGGGTGTGGTGTGCCAGGCAATATAGATCCCGAGCCCTAAGTCCGGCCCCTCAGGAACCACGCGTAGTACATCAGGGGAACCACCAGAACCGTCAGAAGCGTCGACATCGCCAGCCCGAAGATCAGTGAAATGGCAATGCCGTTGAAGATGGGATCGTCAAGAATGAAGTAGGCGCCCACCATCGCGGAAATGGCCGTCAGTGCGATGGGCTTGATGCGCACCGCGCCCGCCAGGCACACCGCTTCTTCAGCGGCGAACCCCTCGTCCAGCAGCTGACGGATGAACACCACCAGCAGTATGGAGTTGCGAACAATGATGCCAGCCAGGGCGATCATGCCGATCATGCTGGTGGCGGTGAATTCGCGGTCCAGCAACGCGTGCCCGGGCAGGATGCCGATCAGGGTCAGGGGAATAGGTGCCATGATTACCAGCGGCAGGCCGTAGGAGCTGAACTGGGCCACCAGCAGTAGGTAGATGATGAACACACCGACGGCGTAGGCGATCCCCATGTCCCTGAAGGTTTCATAGGTAATTTGCCACTCGCCATCCCATTTCAGCGACGTTTTATCGGGCCAGTCCGGCTGGCGGACATAATATTGCTCTGGCCCATCCGGCGCGCTTCGCAACTCTGCGGCCAGGTCGAACATGCCGTACAGCGGCGAATCGATCTCGCCGGCCATGTCCGCGGTTACGTAGGTGACTGGCAGCAAATCCTTATGGAAAATGGCGCCCTGCCAGGTGACTTCTTCAATGTCGACAAAACTCGCGAGCCGGACCAGTTCGCCGCTTCGACTGCGCACTGATAACGACAGCAGGGCCGGTAACTGGGCCTTGTCGCCTTCTGCCAGAATCGCCCGGATGGGGACGGGGTGCTTGGCATGCTCGTCGTGCAGGTAACTGACCGCCTGTTCGCCCAGAATGGTTTGCAGGGCCATGACGACCTGTGCCTGGGCAACCCCCAGCCGGGCGGCACGGTCCCGGTCCACCCGGATCTGCCACCGGTTGAATGGGGCCTCCAGGGTGGTGTCGATATCCACCAGGCCTTGGATATCCGCCATCTGGTGTTCAAGCTTGCGTGCCAGAGCCGCCCGTGACCCGGGGTCCGGGCCATAGACTTCGGCCACCAGTGGCGAGAGCACGGGCGGCCCGGGAGGTACCTCGACAATCTTTACCGATGCACCGTATTGATCACCTATATTTTTCAGCGGGGGCCGAAGGCTCTGGGCAATGTCGTGAGACTGGCGCTCTCGCTTTTCGGCATCGACCAGGTTGATCTGAAGATCGCCCTGGTAAGGATTACGCCGCAGGTAATACTGACGCACCAGCCCATTGAAATTGATCGGCGATGCGGTGCCGGCATAGGCCTGCCAGTCGCGCACCTCGGCAACGCCTTCCAGATGCTGTCCCATCTCGGACAACACCCGCTGGGTCTGTTCCACGGGTGTGTTTTCCGGCAGATCCACCACCACTTGCAGCTCGGACTTGTTGTCGAAGGGCAGCATTTTGAGAATGACCGACTGTGTGACCGGCAGGGCTGCCGCTGCCAGAGTGAGCAGAATCACGCCGGCAGACAGTAACCACCGCCGCCACCGGTGTGGGCCCAGGAAGGGTTGGTGCACCACCTGGAAAAGCTTGAGCGCGGCGTTACTGACGCCGGAGGCCGAGTCTTCGTCGTCCCTGGATGCCTGTTCTGTTTGGCGTCGTTTCAACAGTCGAAGCGCGAGCCAGGGCGCCACCACGAAGGCAACGATCTGCGAGATCACCATGCCCGCCGAGGCATTGATGGGAATCGGGCTCATGTAGGGGCCCATAAGTCCGGAGACGAAGGCCATGGGGAGCAGGGCGGCCATGATGGTCAGGCTGGCCATGATCGTCGGCGTACCGACCTCATCCACCGCACGGGGCACCAAGTCCCTGGGGTCGTAATGGGACGACTGCAGGCGACGATTGATGTTTTCGGTGATAACGATGCCGTCGTCCACCAGGATGCCGATGGCAAAGATCAGGGCGAACAGCGATACCCGGTTGAGGGTAAAGCCCCAGGCCCAGGAAAACACCAGCGTCAGCAGCAGGGTTACCAGCACCGCGGTGCCGACAATCAGTGCCTGGCGCCAGCCCATGGCGGCCAGTACCAGCAGCATCACCGCCAGGGTGGCGGAGATCAGATCATTGATCAGTTGCCGGGCTTTGTCGGCTGCCGTCTTGCCATAGTCCCGGGTAATGGCAATGGACACGTGGTCTGGGATCAGTTCGCCTTTCAGTCTCGACAGCTGCTGCTCAATGGCGGCGGCGATATCGACCGCGTTCTCGCCGGGCTTCTTGGCAATGGCGAGTGTGACAGCGGGGTAGAGCTCGCCCGCCGCCCGGCTGCCTTCCGGGCCAAAGCCCATCAGGATGCTTTGATCGGCCACCGTACCGCCGCGCATAACCTGCGCCACATCCGCCAGAAATACCGGGGCGCCCTGGTTGATACCCACCACCAGTTGCCTGACCTGGTCCACCGATTCCAGAAGACCTCCGGCCTGAACGGGAATCGACACGCCGTTGCGGGTAATCCGGGCTTCCTGAGTGCTGGCATTGGCCGCCTGCAGCGCCTGCTGGATATCGGTGACAGCCAGCCCGAATCCTTTCAGCAGCGCCGGATCAAAACGGATATCCACCCGGTCGGCAATACCGCCGACGGTGTACACCTCCCGGGTGCCCGGTACGCGTTTGAGCGCAACTTCCAGCGCATGGGCCAGGCGGGTCAGCTGCTCGGCGCCCTGGTGTTGTTCGGGATCGTACAGTGTGAGGGTCATGATGGGGACGTCATCAATGCCCCGTGGTTTGATGATGGGCTGTGATGCACCCAGATTGGCTGGCAACCAGTCGGCGTTGGAATAAACCTTGTTATAGAGGCGAACCAGTGCTTCCTGACGGGGCAGGCCAACTTCGAACTGTACCGTCAACAATGCCTGTCCTTGCCGGGACACCGAGTAAACGTGTTCAATGCCCTTGATTTCGTCCAGCATCTGCTCACCGGGCGTGGCAATCAGACTTTCGACCTCCCGTGGTGATGCGCCGGGAAAGCCCACCATGATGTCTGCCATGGTGACATCAATCTGCGGCTCTTCTTCCTTCGGCGTCGCAATGACCACGAGGATGCCCGCCAGGATGGCGACCATGGCCAGCAGAGGCGTGAGCTGCGAGTTCTGGAACACCCTGGCAATCTGTCCGGATGGACCAACAGGGCGCAGTTCGCCACTCACAGACCGGGCTCCTCATCGTCTGTGTTTTCGTTGGTGTCCGGCGCCGGTAGTTCAGGTTGCACGATGACCTGTTCGCCTTCGCTAAGCCCTGACAGTACTTCGACCTGATCGTCTGAACGGGAGCCAAGCCGGACCATGCGAAGCCTGGGTTCGGCCCCTGCTCGCTGAACATAGACCGCTCGCATTTCGCCACGGTGTACCACGCTCGATTGCGGAATCCAGAGCGCCGGGCGTGAGCCCACTGGGACGTTCACCTTCACCAGCATGCCCGGATAGAGGCTGCCATCAGGGGCTTCCAGTTCCATGCGCAGGCGGAACGTATGGGTTTGCTCGTTGGCGTAAGGAAAGAACGTCATTTTGCCGGTTTGCAGCTGCCGGCCGTTACCCAGCTCCACAGTGGCCCGGCGTTCGCGGCGGGCCAGATCCGCGTAGCGCTGAGGCAGATCCACCGCAACCCGGAGCTGTTGCAGGGAAAGGCCGCTCAGCAGTGGTTGTCCTGGCTGCACGGATTCGCCAACCTCCACATGCCGCTCGGTGAGAATGCCGCCATAGGGTGCGGTAACCCGGGTGTAGTTCAGCTGTTCGTTGGCTTCCTCAACAGCGGACTGGGCGCGTTCGAGACGGGCGCGGGCGGTGTCCACCGTGGTTTGAGCCTGATCGAATTCCGCCCGCGAGGCCAGGCCACGGTCGAAGATCTCCTTGATGCGCTCGAACCGCCGGCGGGCTTCTGCCAGGCCAGTACGGGCTTCTTCCAGACCCGCCTGAGCCTGGCCAACGCGGGCCCGCTGTTCGGTGTCGTCGAGCCGGACAATCAGTGCGCCAGCCTCCACCGAGTCGTCGACATCGTAGGGAAGCTCGACCACCGTACCGGTCGTCTGGGCAGAGACCGTGCTTTGCTGAACGGCTTCGATCAGGCCATCAAGACGGACCGCTTCCTCGAGTTCCCGCTTTTGTACCGGAGCCGTTTGTTCTGCGCTGGCAGTCGTTGGCAGGCCGCACCAAAGCGCAATAAGGGTCAAAACCCTGATGTGAGGTGCCAGGTGCATGGGTGCATCCTTCCCAATTGGTTATATCCATATAATGTAGGGGAAAGTTCACCGAAGAGAAAAGTGTCCGATTGGCAGCTAAGGACGAGCAGGAAAGGCAGGCCTTCAGCGAGAAGGCTGCGGGCGTTCAGGCGAGCGAGATACGATAACGAATAACCCCGGCATCTTCCTCGCGGATCCACTCTATCCGGTGGCCGGTGAGCTCGCACAAGGCCTGTAAGTCCTTTCGGCCACTGGGATCGTCGGCGAGAAACTCAACCTGGGTGCCCCGGGGAAGATCCTGAGTGCGCTTCTTGAAGCGCAGGATGGGAAGGGGGCACACCAGACCCACCGCATCGATCTGGTGTACCGCGGATTGATCAGTCAAGTCGAACACTCGCACTGCTGGTTTGCTCGGCTACGGACCAGCCGAACTGGTTCAGTACCATGGGTGCTGCAAAGGCGATCACCAGGGCAGCGACAAATGCGGAAAACATAACTTTCACGATGAATTCCCCCTGTCCTGTTTGGATTCCACCTCGGCCACCCACAAGTCGTGGTGCTGGCGGGCCCATTCCCGGTCCACCTGGCCGGTGCCCATGGCATCGAACGCACCCTCCATGCCAACCGAGCCGATGTAGATGTGGGCAATAATAGCCACCATCATGGCGAACGCGACAATCGAGTGCCAGATATTGGCGTATTGCATCTCCTCATGCGGGGCCAGTACGGTGGGCAAATCCGTTCCGAAGATGCTGTTGATGACGTTGAAGGTCTTGGCGAACATCGGCATCTCGAACGGGAACAACATGGAAAGACCTGACAAGGAGACAGACAGGCCTAGTAGCATCACGGTCCAGAAGATAATCTTCTGTCCGGCATTAAACTTCCTCGCCGACGGGTGGGACTTGGTAAAGATTCCCCCACCGGCTTTCAGCCACTGCCAGTCCAGCTTGCTGGGGATGTTGTGCACCACCCACATGCAGAAGGTCATCACCAGGCCCAGCATGAAGGCCCAGGCAATGTTGTTGTGCAGCCATTTGGAGCCGTTCGCCAGCGGGGCGAAGGCCTCTTTGCCAATGACCGGAATCAGGAAGCTGCGCCCCATGAGGGTGATCAGTCCTGTGATCGCCAGTGCGATGAACGAGCCTGCCAGTAGCCAGTGACCGAATCGTTCGATCGCCTTGAATCGCTCGACGGTGGTGCCGGCTGGGCCACCGTCGATCATGATTTTGCCACGCACAAAGTAGAAAATGATCAGCAGCGCAATAACGGCCAGGAGTGCGCCGCCGCCATAGCTGATCAACGGTCCCTCACGCAGCTTGTACCAGGGCATGCCGGCGTCCTGAATCAGAACGCTGTTGGCGGGTCCGGGTGACTGAATGGAGGGATCGATCTTGTTATAGCGGATAGAGCGCCAGATGTCGGCGTCAGAGCGACCGCCCAGCGTACCGAGCGATTCGCTGATCGGCGCCGCACTGTCAGGGTTTCCCAGATTTTCAGAGCGGAAGGACTCGTCAATTTTAAGCTGTTCCTGACGAGCCATAATGTCTTCAAGGGTTTGCGCGCCGCCGGTCGAGGAGCGGTCAACCGAAGCGGACTCCTGAGCCAGCGCAGGGGGACAGATCAGTGTCGTCAGTAACAGAATGACGGCACCCAGCAGTTTTGAATTCATGAAAGCACTCCAGCGGAATCAACAAGAAGACTTCGTTGCCTCGATGAATTCCGGGACCCCCTGGAGGGTCCCGGAACGCTCAGGCCTGCTTATGCACCCTTCTTCTCGTAAGCTGTGCCCCATCCCCAAGCGCCGGAACCGAAGCCCCGGTTTACGACACGCTGGCGATAGATGTCCGCTACCTCGTTGCCGTCTCCGGCCAGCAGTGCTTTGGTCGAGCACATCTCGGCGCAGAGTGGCAGCTTGCCCTCGGCAATACGGTTGCGTCCGTACTTGGAGAACTCTGCGTCAGAGTTGTCCTCTTCGGGGCCCCCGGCACAGAACGTGCATTTGTCCATCTTACCCCGGCTGCCAAAGTTCCCCGCCTGGGGGAACTGAGGAGCGCCGAACGGGCAGGCATAGAAGCAATACCCGCAGCCAATGCACAGATCCTTGGAGTGCAACACCACCCCGTCTTCGGTTTGGTAGAAGCAATCCACCGGGCAAACGGCCATACAGGGCGCGTCTGAACAGTGCATGCAGGCTACCGAGATCGAACGCTCGCCAGGTTTACCATCCTCGATGGTGACGACGCGTCGACGGTTGATGCCCCAGGGGACCTCGTTCTCGTTTTTACAGGCCGTGACGCACGCATTGCATTCGATGCAGCGTTCGGCATCGCACAGGAATTTCGCTCGTGCTTGTCCTTCAAGTGCCATGGTTTACCCCTCCATTATGCCGGCGCGATCGAACACAGGGTGGCCTTGGTCTCTTGCATCTGCGTGACCGAGTCATACCCGTATGTTTGAACGGTGTTAGTGGATTCACCCAGAACAATGGGATCAGCGCCCTCGGGATATTTCTCCCTCAGGTCCTTGCCTTCCAGGTGCCCGCCGAAGTGGAATGGCATGAAGGCAACGCCTTCGCCAACCCGCTCGGTCACCATGGCCTTGACCTTGATGCGCGCGCCCTCAGGGCCGGACACCCAGACGTCGTTGCCGTCCCGAATGTTCAGGTTGTTCGCATCCCGCGGGTTCACCTCGATGAACATCTCCTGCTGCAACTCGGCCAGCCACGGGTTTGAACGGGTCTCATCACCACCACCTTCGTACTCAACCAGACGGCCGGACGTCAGAATGATGGGGTATTCCTTGCTGAAGTCCTTCTTCTGAATGGACTCGTACATGGTCGGTACGCGCCAGAAGGTTTTGTCCTCGTAGGTCGGGTAATCCTCAACCAGATCCCGGCGCGAGGTGTACAGGGGTTCACGGTGAATGGGGACCGGATCCGGGAAGTTCCAGACCACGGCGCGCGCCTTGGCGTTACCGAAGGGCGCACATTCGTGCTTGATGGCCACCCGCTGGATACCGCCCGAAAGATCGGTCTTCCAGTTGGTTTCCGGCCCAGCCACCGCTTCAATGGCTGAGCGCTCCTCGTCCGTCAGGTCGCCATCCCAGCCCAGATCCATCAGCATCTGCATGGTAAATTCCGGGTAGCCGTCCTTGATCTCGGAATTCTTCGAGTAAACACCTTCGGCCAGCAGGTTCTCGCCGTCACGCTCGACACCAAACCGGGCCCGGAAGGTGAGACCACCCTCGGATACCGGCATCGACATATCGTAGAGATTCGGCGTACCCGGGTGATTCATTTCCGGAGTGCCCCAGCAAGGCCATGGCATACCATAGACATCACCATCGCAGGGACCGCCAGCGGCTCGCAGGGTGGTCTTGTCGAAGTGATGTTGGTACTTCATGTGCTTCTGCAGGCGCTCGGGCGACTGACCGGTGTAGCCGATGGTCCACATGCCCCGGTTGAATTCCCGGGTGATGTCCTCAATCGACGGTTCGTCACCCTCAATGGCAATGTTCCGGAACATGCGATCGGTGAAGCCGAACTTGTCCGCGAACAGCTTCATGATCTCGTGGTCAACCTTCGAGTCGAACAGCGGATCAATCACCTTCTCACGCCACTGTAGCGAGCGGTTGGAGGCAGTGACCGAACCGTAGGTCTCGAACTGGGTGGTTGTTGGTAGCAGATAAGCGCCGTCTTTGCGGTCATGCAACACCGCGGATACGGTCGGGAAGGGGTCCACAACGACCAGCAGGTCGAGTTTTTCCATGGCCTCCTTCATTTCCAGCATCCGTGTCTGGGAGTTGGGCGCATGGCCCCACAGCACCATGGCCCGGGTGTTATCGGGCTGCTCCAGGTTTTCCTTGGCTTCCAGAACCCCATCGATCCAGCGGGAAACCGGAATGCCTTTCTCGTTCATCATGGGTTTGGACTTGCCGCCCCGGTCGAGTGTGGCGAAGCGACCTTTCAGCCAATCCAGGTCTTCTTCCCAGACCCGTGCCCAGTGCGCCCAGGAACCGGCGGCCAGACCGTAGTAGCCGGGCAGGGTATCGGCCAGAACGCCAAGGTCGGTTGCGCCCTGCACGTTGTCGTGGCCACGGAAGATGTTGGTGCCTCCGCCGGTAACGCCCATGTTACCCAGTGCCAACTGCAGGATGCAGTAGGCCCGGGTGTTGTTGTTGCCGTTGGTGTGCTGGGTACCCCCCATGCACCAGATGACCGTGCCCGGGCGGTTGTTGGCCAGGGTGCGGGCAACACGCTCAAGCTGCGCTCCCGGGGCTCCGGTAACCCGCTCTACTTCTTCAGGATTCCAGCGCTTCACTTCTTCCCGGATGTCGTCCATGCCCCACACACGGGTGCGGATGAACTCTTTGTCTTCCCATCCGTTCTCGAAGATGTGCCAGAGAATGCCCCAGACCAGCGCGACGTCACTGCCCGGCCGGAAACGCACAAACTCATCCGCATGGGCGGCGGTGCGGGTAAAGCGCGGATCGCAGACGATCAGCGGCGCATTGTTTTCTTCCTTGGCTTTCAGGATATGCAGCAACGACACCGGGTGTGCTTCCGCAGGGTTACCCCCGATCAGGAAGATTGCCTTCGACTTGTGGATGTCGTTGTAGGAGTTGGTCATGGCCCCGTAGCCCCAGGTGTTGGCTACGCCGGCGACCGTGGTTGAGTGGCAGATGCGGGCCTGGTGATCTACGTTGTTGGTGCCCCAGTAGGCGGCGAACTTGCGGTAGAGGTAGGCTTGTTCGTTGTTGAACTTGGCGCTGCCCAGCCAGTAGACCGAATCAGGGCCGCTCTCCTCGCGGATTTGCAGCATCTTGTCGCCGATCTCGTTGATCGCCTCGTCCCAGGAAATCTTCTGCCATTCCCCGTTGACCATTTTCATCGGGCTCTTCAGGCGACGATCCCCATGAGCGTGCTCCCGTACTGAAGCACCTTTTGCACAATGGGCCCCCAGATTAAACGGGCTGTCCCAGCCGGGCTCCTGTCCGGTCCAGACGCCATTTTGAACCTCGGCTTCGACCGTGCAGCCAACCGAACAGTGAGTACATACCGATTTCCTGACTTCGGTTTTGCCTCCGGAATCCGATGGCGTAGCAGCCTCAACGCGTTTGCTCGTCAGTGACAAAGCGGCCAAACCACCCACGGTGACGCCTGAGGCCGCCAGAAATCCCCGACGGTCCATCGTCTTTGCCGCGAGGGATGAAAGTAAAGATCCTGCACGGGGGCCTTTCGCTACCCCGTTGGTCTTCTTCCGTAACATGTCTCATTCCTCTCTCGTTATTCTCGTTTTTCTGGAGGTGTGACCATTCAAGGGCCTTTCGCAACCTTGAATGATTCACGCTTCCTTAAAAGCGAGCCGATTCGAAATATTTACGTGTGTGTTCAGTGTCACGTAAGCCACGGCTTTTCGGGGCGTCGTTGACGACCTGGGCGGCTGCGTTTGGTGCGACGGCCATGGCAACGGCAGCCGGAGCTGCGGATGCGGCCATCAGCAAGAAACGGCGACGACTGTTCTCACCTTGTTGTTTGTCCATCGGTTACCTCCACCTGGTTTAAGGGATTGGTTCGCTCCCGGTCATTGCATTGCAAAGGCGCCAGCCTCCACTTCCATGAACGCCTTCCCCAGCGAACCGACCGGGGCATAGAAGACGGAAGCCTTGGCGTTCTCTAAATCGGTAAAAAACAACGCTGCCCACTTGGCCAGGTGGGCGTCATAAAAGGCTTTCTGTGAGGGTAAGTCACTGTCGCACAGGTACTCACCGGTAATGATGCCCGCCATGATTTCGCACAGCGTGCTGATATGGTCTTCAGGTTCTTTGACTCCGCTGCTCGACTTGATGCCCCGGGTCATCAGATCGGTCCGCAAATTTGCAAGGGGTTTTTCGTTCAAAAAGCCGGTCAGGTAGTAGCTGGCGTAGGGCAGAAGTTCGCCACGACCGACTCCGACAAACAGGCTGTTGTATTCCCGTTCGACATCACCGGGTTCGGTGCGTTCCGCAAGCACCGCCAGATTTTTGAGGGCAGATCCCAAAGGCGTGTCATCACCACGCAGGAAGGCCAAGCCTTGCAGCAGGTCAGCCGACGGTGGGCCATCGAGCAGGGAACTGAGTAACTGGTACATCTGGGCACGTGCGCGATCTTCCTCACTGATCGAGCGAGGGCACTGAGCTTCAGCCGTGTTGGTCAAAGTTACATCCTTTGAAATCGTGTTCATGTTTTAAGCATTGGTGATACTTGTATAGACCGGACCTGAGGTTGGCGCAACTATGTCGGCAAATGCGACTAATCGAAACGCATCCGCGGACGGTAGCGCAGGGTGGACTGCGCCTCGTTTTCAGATGCGTCCTCTGAGTCGTAGGGTTGCGGATCGATCAGCTGCACCATGGCCGGTTCAGGCTCTGACTTTGGTTCCGGTTTTTTAGGGAGAGGTTCAGTGGGGCTCACCCGCGAAACCTGATCGGCCGACTCGGAGACGTCACTCGGTTGATCATGTAGGACGCTGGCCGGCTCATCGGCGGGTTTGTCTCTCCTTGCGGATTTATCGAAGTAACCCTGGCCCACCTTGTAGAGGGTTTTAAATCCGCTGGTTACCGCAGCGGCGTTGGTGTAGTCCTCATCGTAGTCATTCAGTCCGTCCAGAACCGCCAGTACCGGATTGGAGCGCCAGAGCGAGCGAAGCGCCCTGCGGCGGAGGAATTCCGGAATTTCCTTGCGCATGAAACCGGTAATGTCGGTACCCAGTTCAATGGCATCCGGGTCCGGCAGGTCGTACTTGGCCAACAGCTCACGCTCGGACAGTGACTCATTAACAGCGAGCTCTTGTTCTTCGTGGGAGGGTTGGAATTCATCGGCTGCAGCGGGGGGAAGTTCCGCATCCTGACGAGCTTCGGTTTTCTTCCGCGACCAGCGCTCAAAACGTGACTCGGTCATCAGTGAACCCTCGGCTTCTTGATGTTGGAGGGCGCTCGGTAAACATCGCTTTCCTGCCGGATACGGGCATCACCCTTGCCATCCTCGTTACCATCAATTCGCTGCTTGTCACGACGGCGCTTCTTGAAAGGCTCTTCGACATAGTGCATGTCGATGAATTCCTTGATCCAGGCCGCCATGGACTCGGGGATGGGAACCGCCTCCACGATGCTTTCGCCACTGTCCAGAGCATCCTGTGCCTCGTAGGCGCTGGCGGTAATGGTGCTGACAAACCAGCCGGATGGGGATTGGCGGCTCTCGTCGCGGTCCATGATCACCCACACTGAAGGCACTTTCATGTTCAGGGAAATCAGGTAGGCCTCGACATCCGCACGGAACAGTTCCATGTCCACTGTGCCCGCGTGGTAATCAACCGTATCGCCGTCCCGAATCATCTCTTTCCAGAATGCCTCCGGCGCGCCAGGTATAACCGCTACCGGCTTCCAGATTTCTCGCGCCCACTGGGTTACCCCCGGCGAGCGTCGAACGACGGCTCCGACTTTCAGTTCGCGTTTCCAGTTTTCGATACGACGGCTCATGGCAACTCTCTTTTCTTTTAGAAGCTAGCAGAGCTGAAAGAAATATCCAGAGGATCTCTTACAAACCCCGGCTGATTACTCGACAGGCGTAAAAAGGTATTCTTAACTACTCTTATAAAAATAATGACGCGAGTAAGAATTCCGATGCCGGCATCTAAAACCCTACTGTTATGTTCCTGTGATAAAACCCAGTCTTTTGACCCCGAGGCTTTGCAACTGGCTGCGGACGCGGAGCACGTTGTAGTCGTCGATCAGTTGTGCGGTGGCGATATGCAAATCGCTGCCGAGTATCTGGGCGGAATGAATGAAGTTCTCATCGCCTGTGGCCAGCAGGCGCCTCTGTTCGAGCGTTTGAGCGAAGAGATTGAAGCGGAGTTTCAGCAGGTCGCTCCTTTAAGCTCCATCGATATTCGGGATCGTGCGGGCTGGAGTTCAGCGGATGCCAATCCCAGGCGCCTGCACGCCAAGCAGGCCGCTCTTGTGGCTGCGGCTCAATTACCGTCGCCGATGGTGCCGGTGAAGAACATCGAGTCCAACGGGATATGCTGCATCGTCGGTCCCACCGAACAGGCCGTGAGAATGGCCGAGCTGGTACAGGACGAACTGGGCGTTACCTGTGTGGTGAATGATGCCGGGCCTATCCAGTTGCCCTCTGCCGGTTACGATGTGGCCAGGGGGCAGTTGACGTCGGCCTATGGCGCGCTGGGGAATTTCAAACTGGAGTTTGCCCGGCTGCAAACCCTGAATCCGGCTGGTCGGGGCGCCCCCGGATTTGGCGAGATGAAAGCCACCGCCCGCAGTGAGTGCGATGTGTTTATCGACCTGCGTGGAGGAGAGCCGGCGTTTCCAAGTCATCAGAAACGCAATGGTTACTTCTGGGCCGATCCGGCCAAATCGGGAGAACTTGAACGTATCGCGGTGACGGCCCGGGAGCGGGTCGGTGAGTTTGAGAAGACCGTGTTCTTCAAGCTGGAAACCTCATTGTGTGCCCACTCCCGGGCGAGTAAGCCTGGCTGTACCCGGTGCCTGGACGTGTGCCCGACCGAAGCCATCTTCTCTGCCGGCGATCACATCCAGATCGACTCCGATATCTGCGCTGGCTGCGGATCCTGTGCAGCGGTGTGTCCCACCTCGGCCGTGACCATGAACGAAACGCCGTTCGAAGCTCTGGTGCAGGCCATGGATGTCATGGCGCGGGTTTATCGCGAGCACGCCAGTGAATCCCCCCGGCTGGTATTCCATACCCTGAACGAGGGCGCGGAAGCCATTGCCCGCCTCGCACGCTACGGCAATGGGCTGGCGGACGACCTGATCCCTCTGGCGCTTGAGCATGTCGATCGGGTAGGCCATGCCGAGATTATGGCAGCATTGGGCGCCGGCTATGTCGAAGTCCTGATCCTGCCCGACAACGACACGGACCGTGAGGCGGTGGCATCTGAAGTTACCCTGGCCCAGGCGATGCTCAGCGGAGCCCACCACGCCCCGGGTCGGGTCCGGGTGGTGACTGTCGATGAACTCAGCAATCCCGGCGACAACGCCGGGCGGGTGAGCGACCCGGTTCTGCTGGTAGGTGGTCGCAGGGACATTACCCGGGTCACCGTCAGCGCCATGGTGGAGGAAATCGAAGCGCCGATTCCGCTGCCCACCGGTGCCCCCTACGGCGCCATCGAAATTGATTCCGACAAGTGTACTTTGTGCCTGGCCTGCGTATCCCTGTGCCCTACCGGTGCCCTTGGTGACCATCCGGACCGGCCGGAAGTTCGGTTCACCGAAAACGCCTGTGTTCAGTGCGGCATCTGCGAAAGTACCTGTCCAGAAACGGCCATCATCCTCAAGCCCCAGCTGGACTTGTCGAAGGACGCGCTGAGTGCCCGGCCACTGCATGGCGAAGACCCGTTTGAATGCGTTCGGTGTGGTACACCGTTTGGCGTTGCCAGCACCATCAACCGTATTGTTGAAAAACTGGAAAATCAGCACTGGATGTACGACAACTCGGATAAGGTTGAGCTCATCAAGATGTGCGACGACTGTCGGGTCAAGGCCCAGTTTCATGGGGACAGTGCACCTATGGCCGGGCGCGAACGCCCGCGGGTGCGCACCAGCGACGACTATCTGGACAACTAACTCTTATCAGGACATACCATGGTTCAATACACCGAGGTTGGTAAAGACAACCTGATCGGTACCGACGCCCCACGGCCACAGGATAAAAATCCCCAAGGGATCGACCGCATTATTGCCATTGCCTCCGGCAAGGGTGGCGTTGGCAAATCCACCGTATCGTCTAATCTGGCGGTGGCACTGGCTTCCAAGGGGCTGAAGGTTGGCCTGCTGGATGCCGACGTTTACGGGCCGAGCCAGCCGCGGATGCTGGGGGTGTCCGGCCGCCCGTCCAGCCCCGATGGCCATACCATCCTGCCTTTGCGGAATCATGGTGTGACCCTGATGTCCCTTGGCCTGATGGCTCCGGATGATGAAGCGATTGTCTGGCGCGGTCCGATGCTGATGGGGGCGTTGCAGCAGATGATGAACCAGGTGGATTGGGGCCGGTTGGATGTGTTGCTGGTGGACCTTCCCCCGGGTACCGGGGATGTGCAGATGACCCTGAGCCAGAAGTTTCATGTGGCGGGCGCGGTGGTGGTCTCAACGCCCCAGGACATCGCCCTGATGGACGCCCGCAAGGGCATTGATATGTTCAAGCGGATGGAAGTACCGCTGTTTGGCCTGATCGAGAATATGGCGTCCTTCGTCTGCGACGGTTGCGGCAAGCAGCACTATCCCTTTGGCTCCGGCGGCGCCCGGGCCGAGGCGGAAAAGCTGGGCGCGCCGTTTCTCGGGGACATCCCGCTCGATCTGGATATCCGAATTGGCTCCGACGGGGGCGTTCCCATCGTGGTGTCCAAACCGGAAAGCCCGCAGGCCCAGGCCTTTCAGCGCATCGCCGACGAAATCATCCATTCCGATACCTACGCCCGGGCCATCCTATGATCGAATCGCCCCAGTTTCCGCCGCTGTTCTCGGGTGAAGCGGTTACCAGACACACAGACCCTTTTGACAAGGCTGTAAGCCGGGCCATTGCCGGCGTGGATTCAGGCACAATTTTCTACTCTGAATCCAGTGACACTCTGCGGGCAGCACTGGTGTTGGCGCCGGAAACGCCCCTGGAAGAGGCCATTCAGGCCGTCTATGTGGCCCAGATCGGGCTGGCCGAGAGTCTGGGGGCTCTGGCGCCGCCCGAGGTGCCTGTGTATTTTCAGTGGCCCGATCGTATCAAGGTCAACGGAGCCGTGTGCGGTGGCGTTCGATTTGCCACGGATGTGTCAGATCCCCAGGCCCACCCTAACTGGCTGGTGATTGGCATTGAGGTGCCGTTTTTGCCTTCGGGTGATGAGCCGGGAGAAAACCCGAACCAAACCTGTCTGTACTTCGAGGGTTGTGGGGAAATCACTCCCATGGCGTTGCTGGAAAGCTGGTCCAAGCACACGTTACTGTGGCTGACCTATTACATGGACAGTGGTTTCCAGCGGGTCCATGACGAGTGGCGGCCAAGATGTGACACCCTGGGTAAAATGATTGAGCAGCCACGGCCCGGTGTCTTTGTTGGTCTGGACGAAAAAGGCCGGATGCTGTTGCGTGAGGGTGTTATGACCGAAACCGTTAGCCTGATTGAATTCGCGGAGCGTGCATGAAACTGGCCCGAACCCTGAGACTCGATATATCCGATGAGAACGTTTTTGAATTGCCTGCGGCGAGCGGTGAGTGGGCGATTTCCGGTGGGTTTGAGTTCTCCAACTGGACCGAAGCGGACCTGATGGGCAAGGCCCGTCAGGCGTTCAGCAACGGTTGGTACAGCATCGAATCCGGCGGGCGCGCCAGTTTTGTTGGCGTCTGCCACATCACCGACGCAGAACTGGAGCAGTTGCGTCAGACCCTGGCGAAGACCTTTGTCGAGATCTATGGCGCGCCGGACATCGATACGGCCTACCCCGTTGCCTGCGAAGAAATCGACCAGATGCGCAGCATGTGTGAAGACTTTGAAGACAACACCCTGCTTATGGTGAGCCGCGAGCTGACCGAACTGGGTGTGGAAGAGACCTACCGCTCCCGGGCGCCGCAGGATGCCTCGCTGGAAGCCTTCGCGGTGCATGGCAGTGTCGAGTGACTAGAGGCCGAAACTGCCGTAGGGAATAAATCGAACCGGAGTGCCTGGTTCAATCTGCTGGGCGCTTCCGTCGAGTTCCACCAACCCCTCGGACCACGCCAGACCGGTGACCCGGCCGGAACCTTCTGAACCAAAAACTTCCACCTGACCATCGCGAACCCGGGCGCGCAACATCTCGCTGCGCCCCGGCTTCTTGTTCTTGGAAAAGTTAGCAGGCAGGACATAACCCTGGGGTTCGAACCACTCGCCCCCGGCCAGCAATGCCATTGCTGGCGCGCCAAAGCGCAGCGCACACACCCAGGCGGCCACCGGGTTTCCGGGCAGACCCACCACAGGCGTGCCCTGGAACATGGCCAGTGCCAGAGGGCGGCCGGGTTTGATCGCAATACGCCAGTTGCTGATCTCGCCATGGGCTTTCAGGGTTTTCGAAACGTGGTCTTCATCGCCGGCCGAAATCCCGCCGCTGGTCAGGATCAGGTCACACTGATCGGCGCCTCGCTCAAGTGCGGCTTTGACCTCGTCGGCCCGGTCCGGCACATGTCCCAGGTCCACCACCTGATAGCCAAGCTGCGCCACCAGTGCGCTGAGCATCGGGTGATTGGCGTCGTAGATCTGCCAGTCCGAGACCGCCGAGCCCACCGGCTTTACCTCGTCCCCGGTGGACAGAATGCCCACGCGCAACGGCTGGTAGACGTCGACCGACTCAATACCCACGCTGGCAAGCACTGAAATCCTGGTTGGCGTGATGCGCGTCCCCGAGGTGAGAATCCGGTCCTGTGCCTGGATGTCTTCTCCGGCCTGGCGACGGTTGGCACCGGCTTTGAGGGTGCCTTTCAGATGAAGCTGCCCGTCGATCACGTCGCAGTCTTCGTCCAGCACCACTGTGTCGGTGCCGTCCGGAATCACCGCGCCGGTCAGGATCCGGATGGCGTGGCCTGCGGGTACCCGGCCTGTATACGGTGCGCCGGCGGCACTGCGGCCATCAACCAGGGGCAGCGTGCAGGGTGCCTCGGTAATCGGGCCGGCAAACGCATAGCCATCGACGGCGGAATTGCTGCTGGGAGGATGAGCGCGGGGGGCAATCACATCGCTGGCCAGTATCCGGCCATTGGCCCGGGACAGCGGAACGGCATGCTCCACACCCACTACCGGATGGAGCCGGGAACGCAACCGCTCGAGCGCCTCCTCGACAGGCGTCCAGTTAACGCCGGGGGGCAGGGCAAAGCAGTCGTTGCGCAGTGGCTTCATGTTATTTCCGTTCATGGGTATCAAGGCCCAGAATAAAGTCGGCTATTCCGGGCACGTCGTTCAGGTCAAAAGCGGGCCCTGCGAAGTCGGACGGGTAGTCCGTCGCCACCGCAATAATACTCGGGTCGGTCTGGTGCAGTGGGCCACGGGCACAGTCTTGGCGGTGGACTTCAATCTTGGGGTGCGCGTGGGCTTTAAACCCTTCTATCACAACCCAGTCGCAAGGGCCGAGCCGGGCCAGCAGTTCTTCCGGTGTTGGCTCTTCGGTATCACGCAGCTCATGCATGATGGCGAAGCGTTGACCTCCCACCAGAATGACCTCGCGGGCGCCCGCCTCACGGTGCCGGTAGCTGTCGGTGCCGGGCTGGTCCACATCCACTGAATGGTGCGCGTGCTTGATCGAGTTGACCGTTAAACCCCGGTCAGACATCTCCCGGATCAGTGCGGTGGCCAGTGTCGTCTTACCGCAGTTTTTCCAGCCTACAATGCCTATCACCTTCACGTCAGGTTCTGCTCCGCCCAGGCCAGGTCTTCCGGTGTGTTGATATTGAAAAAGTCGTCTTCGCCGAACACCACCAGCGATTCGCCCTGGGCCTGGGTCCATTGCCGGATTTTACGAACGCCACCGTTCAGGGCAGCACGCAAATCGTCCCGCAGAGCCACCTGCCAGCGGCCGAAGGTGGGCTGGGGCAGGCGGCCCCGTTCCGGGTCCGGCGTTGCTGCCAGCACCACAGGGGTGTCTTTTTCGGCCAGACGTTGCGCCAGGTCCAGGGGAAACGACGGAGTATCTGCGGCCACACTGATCAGCCACTCATGCCCCTGCTCGGCCGCCCAGTCCATGCCGGCCAGGACGCCCGCCAGAGGGCCGGCGTAGCCGGTTACGGAGTCCGCGACAACGGGCAAGCCAAGATCCTCGAAGCGGCTCAGGTCACCATTGGCGTTCAGTACAACGGCATCGACCTGCGGCGTGATCCGATCAATGACACGCTGGATCAGGGTCTGGTCGCCCAGCATCAATCGTCCTTTATCACCCCCGCCCATCCTGCGTGCCTGGCCACCGGCCAGGATAACTGCGCAATCCGTCATGTTCGGTCCCTATCCATCGTCCCGTGCGCCCTTGCGACGCATTTTTTTGTCGTCATCCGGTACCTGCGACAGGTCCTGATCAAACACCAGGCGGTGCTGGCCGCTGAGGCAGGTGAATTTCTTGCCACGCATCCGGCCGATCAGGGTCAGGCCAACCTGTTGGGCGATATCCACACCCCAGGCGGTAAAGCCGGACCGGCTGATGAGTGTGGGAATCCCCATCAGGGCGGTCTTGATCACCATCTCGGAGGTTAGCCTGCCAGTGGTGTAAAGCACCTTATCCGCCGCCGGGATGTCGTTCAAATGCATCCAGCCGGCAATCTTGTCGACCGCGTTGTGGCGCCCGACGTCTTCCATATACGCCAGAACCTGCTGTCCGTGGCACAGGGCAGTGCCATGAATGGCACCGGTTTCCATATACAGGCTGGGGGTATGGTTAATCTTGAAGGAGAGGTCGTAGAAGGTGCTGGTGTGCACCGGTGTATCTGGCAGGGACAGCCCGTCTAGCCCGGCCATCATATCGCCAAACACCGTACCGACGGCGCAGCCCGAGGTGCGGGTTTTTTTCTGCAGTTTGTCCTCGACGTCTGTAGTTCCGGCGGTGCGTACCACCGCGACTTCCAGCTCTTCGTCGAAATCGATTCTGGTGACCTGATCGGTGTCTTTCAGCATGCCCTGGTTCAGCAGAAATCCGAGGGCCAGGTATTCGGGGTAATCGCCAATGGTCATGGCTGTCACGATTTCCTGGCTGTTCAGGTAGATGGTCAGGGGGCGTTCTTCGATCACGCTGATGGACTTGGCCTGGCCGGTTTCATCAATCCCGGTAACCTGGCGGGACAGCCGGGGATCGGAGGGATTGGGGAGCAGGGATGAAATCGTCATTATTGTTGTAATCCTTTCAGGAACATCACTTCTTTAAGTCTAGATGACCGGTGCCAGCGGCCAATGCCTCAGTTGGCATTCGGGAAAAATAACTGTTTGCCATCAACTTCATAGGCGGCAATGGCGGCTTGTCCGGTTGCGGACAACAACCACTCGGTAAAGACCCTGGCGGCATCCTGTTTCACTTTCGGACACTTGTCCGCGCTTACCGGGATGATACCGTATTGGTTGAACAGGGCGGGGTCTCCTTCAAACAGAATGACCGCATCCTGCTTGTTGGCGAACGTGATCCAGGTGGCCCTGTCGGTCAGTACGTAGGCTGTCAGGCCCACTCCGGTATTCAGGGTGGCACCCATGCCGCTGCCCGTTTCCAGATACCACTGGCCGGACCCGGCATCCGGGTCGATACTGGCTTTCTCCCACAATGCGCGTTCTTTCTTGTGGGTGCCAGAATCATCGCCGCGAGAGGCAAACTTGGCGCCGGCCGCTTTGATTCGGCCAAGGGCCTCAACCGCATTGCTGGCGCTGGCTATACCGGCAGGATCGGACCCCGGGCCGACGATGACAAAGTCGTTGTACATCAGGTCCCGGCGATATTCCCCGTAGCCTTGTGCGACGAACTCCTCCTCGGCGGACTTGGCGTGCACCAACAGTACGTCACCATCACAGCGCATGGCGTTCTTGATCGCCTGGCCTGTACCTACTGCAACCACATTTGCCTGAATACCGGTATCTTTTTTCAGCAATGGCAGCAGATAGTCATACAGGCCGCTGTTTTTGGTAGATGTGGTGGACTGGACGATGAGGGTGTCTGCCACTGTGTACGTGCTGAATATCAATGTAAGGCAGGCGAGCATCTGTTTCATGGTGGTGCTCCTTATAGTTATTGTTTATCCCTAACACGGAATTTCACCGGCCAGGTACGCTTTGGCCACCGGGGTTCTGGGCGCGGCAAAAAACGCATCCGCCGGGCTTTGCTCGGCGACCTGCCCATTCGATATAAACACGATTTCATCGGCCAGTCGGCGTGCCTGTCCCTGATCATGACTGACCAGAATGACCTTGGTTCCCCGGGCGATCTGGGTTTTGAGCAGGGATTCGATCAGCAGCACGGACGCGGGGTCCAGACTGGCGGTCGCTTCGTCGAGCAGCAGCAGGGCGGGCTTGCCCAGCAGCGCCCGCGCCAGTGAAAGCCGCTGCTGCTCACCACCGGACAGCATCCGGGCCGGTTGGTCGGCCAGGTGCGCCAGCAGGACCGATTCCAGTGCCTGCATCAGTCGTTTGGGTTCAGTCCTGGCCATCTCGGGTGCCGCAAAGGCCAGGTTCTGCAGCACGGTTCTGCGCAGCAGGACGGGTTGCTGAAAGACCATGGCCTGCTGGTTGCGGCTGTCTGTGACTTTAAGCTGGCCAAGGGTAATTTGCCCGTGGTCCGGTTGGATCAGCCCATGCAGGCAGCGCAGCAGCAGGCTCTTACCTGCACCGTTGGGCCCCATGATGACGGTGATGCCGGGTTCCTGGATTGTCAGGTCCACGCCATCCAGCACCGCTCTGTCTCGCTTGTTCAGGCGCAGGTCTGAGATGCGAATGGGTAACAACGAATCAGGCATACTGGCGCTTCTCCGCGTATTCACGAACACCGATCACCAGGGCGTTAACCAGCAGTGACATGGTCAGCAGAACCGCACCCAGGGCCAGGGCCAGGGTTAGATTGCCCTTCGAGGTTTCCAGGGCGATGGCGGTGGTCATCACACGGGTCAGGTGATCGATGTTACCTCCAACGATAATGACCGCGCCCACCTCGGCAATGGCCCGGCCGAAGCCAGCCAGAATGCAGGTGGTCAGTGCATAGCGGGCATCCACCAGATAGGCAGCGACCGCACGGCGCCCGGTTACCCCCATCGAGTAGAAGGTGTCGTGGTATTCCTGATGAAGACTTTCGATCACCTGATTCGACAGGGCCGCGATGATCGGTGTGATCAACACCACCTGCGCGATAATCATCGCCGTTGGTGTGTACAGCAGACCCATCCAGCCAAGGGGGCCGGAGCGTGACAGCAGCAGGTACACCATCAACCCCACCACAACCGGAGGCATGCCCATGAGGGCGTTGAGCAAAAGAATGCAGAGCTTGCGTCCCGGAAAGTGGGTGATCGCCAGGTAGGTTCCGAGTGGCAATCCGATAACAGCTGCAATGGCCAGCGCGACCAGGCTGACCCGGATGGACAGCCAGAGAATCTCGTACAGATCCGCATCCAGCGTGATAATCAGTCGAAAGGCTTCAGCCAAAGCATCCATGTATAGGCGGAGTCCTGCACCAGTAAGTCGAAGATTGCACGCTCTATCCCTCAGATTTGCAGGGGTTTGCTTTGCAGTCAACTGAATTGTAGAAAAAAAGTGTTTCGTTTCAGTAAGTAAGATCCTCTCATTTCGGTCTATCCTGTTGGCCTACCCGGCAGTTAAGCGCGCTGCCTGAGATGCCAGTATCGAATCGATCAGACATTAGGGAGAGGTATTTGGGTTCGGCAAAAAGGTTTCTTGAACGACGCTCAGTCCCGACTGACGGATATCTATGATCGGCTGGACGACCGTACACGAACTGGACCTGTCCTTCAGATCTAATCGAAATGGTGGACGACGATCTGCTCCAGGGCCTGGCGAATAGACTCCGGTATGCGGGTAGCTGTGTTGTGTTCTCTGCTGACAAAGACATGCACGACCTGGCCATGTGCTGATGCCTCGGTTTCAGAATCTCTGAAGATGCCGGTTTCATAGGTCACCGAGCTGTGGCCGATCTTCGCAACGCGAAGCCCAACGGAAATGGCGTCAGGGTAGGCAAGTGGTTTTCGAAACTGGCAGTTTGAGCTGACCACGAAACCGACCACGTCTGAGGCGTGGATGTTAAGCCCGCCTTTTTCTATCAGAAACCGGTTGATGGCCGAGTCAAAGTACGAGTAGTAGGTCACGTTGTTCACGTGCCCATAGATGTCGTTGTCCATCCAGCGAGTCTGCATGGGATAGAAAATCGGAAAGTCGCTTCGTTCCACCTTGGGCCTCCCTGCGAGTAAATCAGCGCTCCGGCTCATGCCATTTCAACCTGTACAGTCAATCGGTTCAAAGTGCGGCCTTGTAGATTGCCAGGGCATCGGCTTCGGACACGTCCCTTGGGTTATTCACCAGCAGCCGGGTCTGTTTCATGGCATCGGAAGCGAGTCTTGGCAGGTCGGCATCACTGATTCCTACCTCTCGCAGCGTCTGTTCCAGACCCAGATCGGCGCTCAGCACCTCAAGCCGGTCGATGAACTGTCCTACCCGCTGCTCGGCGGGCACGGATGTGAGGTCCGGGAAGGCATCGGTGGCCAACGTAGCATAGGCATCGGCACATGCTCTGGCGTTGAAGCGCATCACGTGGGGCAGTACCAAAGCGTTCGACAGGCCATGGGGAACGTGGAAGATGCCGCCAATCGGGTATGCCAGGGCGTGGACGGCCGCCACCGGTGAGTTGGCGAAAGCCTGGCCAGCGAGCATGGCGCCCAGAAGCATGTTGGAACGGGCCTGCACATCGCGCCCGCTTTTCACGGCGGTTTCAATATTGGCACCTAACAGTCTAAGGGCTTCCCGGGCCAGGGTCTTTGAGACCGCGTTGTTGTTAGCGGAGGCTGACGTATAGCTTTCAATGGCATGAACCATGGCGTCGATGCCGGTTGCAGCGGTCACCGGGGCGGGAAGGCCCAGTGTCAACTCGGCGTCGAGCAGGGCAATGTCTGGCAGAAGCTGGGGAGCAACCACACCCTTTTTTTCGGTTTCACCCACCGTAATGATGGAAATGGGTGTGACCTCCGAGCCGGTGCCGGCGGTTGTCGGGATCTGGATGAGCGGTAGTCGCTGTCCTTTCGCATTGCCCACGCCATAGATGTCGTCCAGCTTTTCTCCGCCACCCATCAGCAGGGCGATCAGCTTGGCTACGTCCATGGACGAGCCACCGCCAAAGCCTATAACACCGTCGATGTCGGCAGCCCGGGCGTCAGCAACAGCCGCGTCAACAATGGCGACCGGCGGATCGGCGATGACCCCGTCAAAGACACGATACTGCACGCCGGCTTCGTCGAGAGCACGGGTGGCCGCTTCGAGCAGGCCGGCCTTGATCAAACCAGAGTCGGTAACCAGCAACACCCGTTTGCCAATCTGTTCACTGACAAGATTGCCCAGGCGTTTGATGGCGCCCGGTTCGCAGATAACACTCTTGGTTGTGTTGAAGGTAAATCTAGTCATGATTCCTCCTGGTCGAGTGAGGAGAGAGGGGCATTGCCTCTACCATCGGCAGTTGTGGCACCCAGCGCTACTCTAATGGCTAGTGACGGCTACCTCCTCCCGGAAGGTTTTGGGCGATTTACCAAACCAGCGCATGCAGGCCCGGTTGAAGGAGCTTTGCTGCCCATAACCGATGAGGCCGGCAATCTGGCTGATCGTCATTCGTTGATCCGAGAGATAGTCTTTTGCCAATTCGCGACGCACCTCATCGACCAGGCCTTCAAATACGATGTTCTCTTTCTTGAGTCGGCGCTGAAGTGTCCGCTCACTCATTACCAGATGCTTGGCAATTAGTGGAATGGTACAGCGCCGTTCCAGCGGCAATAGTGAGATAACCAGGGAACGAACGTTTTCCTGCAGTGAGTAAGCCGTGGTATCGATATTCTGGGTAACATACTCTTCCATCATCTGCTTGAGCGCCGGATCCCGGCTGCGAATCTCCGCTGCCAGTGCGTCCGTTGGTATGTATACAGTATTCGAGTTGGTTTCAAAGGTCACAGGTGTTTTGTAGGCCGCTCGATAACGAGCCAGCGGGCTCACTCTGGGGTGGCGGAAATGAAGCGGCAGCAGCCGATTTTCGTCACCGATCAGTGCACGGATCACCTTCGTTGCCAATAACAGACTCATCTCGATGGTTTGAGCGCGAGTCTGCCCCTGAGTGATCGCTATTTCAAAGTGAAGCCCGCGATACTTTTCCGGGGTAGGCGGGTCCAATCGCAAATGGATGGACGGGCTGTGGTAGCTGATGTATTTGATGATGTGCTGCAGGGCGTTTTCGACCGTTGCCGAGTTTTCGGCGATGACGGCGATGGGGCCGAGTACACTAAGCCCCTGTTTGAGACCCACCCGAATCCCGAAGTCCGGACAGTTGAAATCCACGGCCGCCCTTTCAAGCATCTGAATCAGGGTCAGGTAGGGAATCATTTGCTTGGGGTTGCTGCTCATCTCCTCGTTGAGATGAAAGTCCGCCAGGAACCTTTTCGGGTCACCGCCCAATTCCCTGATGGTTTCAGCTACCCCCGTCATGGACCGGGCGCGGAGCATCGTATGGGTCATTATGTTCTCGCAAATTTTTGTTCTAAATACTGTTTCTCGAACATGCTGAGGACCTGAGGGATGGCCGCCTGCTGCTATCCGAAGCTGGTGTCGAGGGCGGCCTTTTTATTTTGATGGATCCTCTGCTCTTCATTGTAATTTTTTTAGCCTGACCTGTCTTGGCGTCAAAAGCTAAAAGTTTGTCATCGCAGATTAAACACAGGTGTTCCTGCTTGGCAATATTGGGCCGGACTCTAAAACATAAAACAAGACTCGCACAGCGCATCGCTTCTATGTGCTATGGGCGGGAGATCAGACCACGATGCATAACAACATGTACTTTTCTTTAAGCAACAAGCTATCCGCAGGTGTCGCCTTGGCGATGGCCCTGGGCGGCTTTCCAGTGTGGCCAACGGCTTCACCTTCGATGCGGGGGAGTGGGATGGCGCGTTAAATACCACTGTGTCAATTGGCTCGAGCTGGCGACGCTGCCCGGCACCCGCCTGAATCTCGCCACCTATCTGCAGCGCGCGGGGCGCCCCTCCGAAGAGTTGCCTATAACCATGGCCTTGTTCTTGCCCGAGTGGGCAAGTTTGAAAACGCGGAAACAGTGCTCTCTGAAGGGTTGTCCAGACACCCTGAGGATCCGGGCCTGCTCAATGCCATGGTGTTTTTCACGCTCCAGCAGGGGCGGATGCGGGAGACGCTGGACTACGCCCGCCGGCTGCAGCGGGTGGCCCCGGGTGATCCTCAGGTCAGGTCGTTAATCCGGGATCTGGAACAGCGATTAAATTAATCCGCCTCGTTGAGGGGAGGAAGCACTCGGCGCTGCGGTTTTCCCCGGAGGGGCCCAGGCCGTTTCGCCAGAGCGCCAATAACACGCCTGAGTCTTCGTTGACCGCGAGCCGGAGCCGGGTTTTCACCAAAGCATTCGCTGAGCCCCCGCTTTATTTCCTCGCGTTTTCTCGGCGCAAGGTCCTGGTCAATGTCCGGCAGCAACCGCTCGGATCGACGGTTCCGGGCCTGGAGCCGGTAGAGGCCTATCAGGTCCGGAGGATTGTTGTTAAGCAGGCGCTGGGCGCGATAACGCAGATGCAATCGCGAACTTTGCCATCGGGCCTTCATTTTCTGTAGACAACGATGAAGCTTTCGGAATCCTTGCAGTAGTGGTTTCCGGGCGCACCACACCAGAGCCAATGCCACCGCCGACCAGAGCCACGCTGGCAACTGGCCGTCTACACGCCGCTGCAATGTCGCCAGTTTCGATTCTGTCGCAAATGGCGAAGATGCCCGGGGGGACGGCTGCACCATCACCTCTGTGGCAGGAATGAGGGTTTCGGTGAGCTTGCCGGTGGTAGTGTCCCACCAAGTGACGGAAAACGACGGCAAGGTCAGTTTTCCGGGGGATTCCGCCACATAGGTGATGGCATCAATCCGCTGTGCGCCGACTGCCTGGCCGCGCTCATTGGTCAGGTCAGTGATCACAGGAGGCTTGCGCTCGCCCTTTGCACCATTTGGATCCGGAATCGCCGGGGCGGGAAAGGTGATCGTTCGGGCGCCCATGGCCTTGAGCGTCACTTCACGGGTCAGGACGGCACCGACGGCCAGCCTGGATGGCTCCGGGAGAACGCTCTGGATCGCCTCCACGGATGACGCCATCAGCGTAGGGCCTCGGCCCGCAAGGGCCGCCGGAAGCTTTGATTCAAACCTGACGGGTTCAGTCTGCAGGGACGTTGACCCCTCGGCCCGGCCCGCCTTCAGGTTCAGCGTCAGCGACGGAATCTGAAACTCGCCGGCTCTTGTGGGAACAATCTGGTAACTGAAGGTGAGGCCATAGTAGGGCTTGCCGTCCCGAGAACGGTGCAGGTTGCGCCCCTGCGATCCGTCGAAGGTTATCCGGGCACCTTCAAGCGTCCAGGCTTCGAAACGCGGCGGTTCGACAAACCAGGTGTCGACAAGAACATCAATCTCCAGCGTTGCAGTACTGCCAACGGTCACCTCGTTACCCGGTTCCAGGCGTGTTTCGAGCCAGTACTCCGGGCTTGCGTGCGTCAGCCACGGCCATGCCAGTAGTAGCCAGAGGGCGAGTCGGATACTCATGGTTCAGAGCCTCCGCCTGAATGATTCTGGTACTGGAACTTGCGGCGCAGAAAGGCCTTGGGCGAGGTGCTCAGGTTTTCCAGCCAAACCGCTTCGGTCAGCGACCGGGATTGGGCCTCCTCCCGCTGCTTACCCTGATCGAGCTCGGAATCGAACGTGACGTCATCGGCGCTCATATCCGGAGTTTCACTGCGCTGCTGTTCGAGGCTGCTTTGCAGTTCGAGGACCGTATCCAGATTGTCCCTGGCGGCCGGAAAGTCCGGCTGGCGGCTCAGTGCCTGCTCGTAAGTGCTGATGGCTTGTTTCAGCTTCACCTGCTTGGCAAGGCTGTTACCGCGGTAGAACCAGGCCTGTGCGGTGTCCACTTGCCGGAAACTGGCGACGGCCAGGTCGTACTGTGCCGCCCGGTACGCGGCCAGACCACGCAGATACGGATCCTGGAACAGCCGGGCAGCGTCTGCGAACCTACCTGCCTCATAGGCCAGTTGTCCTTGCTGATCCGGTGTCAGAAAGGCATCGGCTAACGGGCCCGCTGTGGCTGGCGGCACGAACCCCGGGCTGTTTAGGAGCAGAGCGAGGACAACCGCCGGCAGGGACCAGCCTCGTCTCACGCCGAGTAGGGTCAGGGCGAGAATGGGCCACACCAGCCAGTAGCCCATGTCTTTCCAGTGCAGGCCTGCGTCCTGGAGCCCGGCATCACGGAAGTGCAGGAGGGCGGAAAGCTCCAGCCACCGAAGGTCATCGCTGTTGGCCGTGGTACTGGCGATGTCCGCGTTGATCGTATCAGCAAAGCGTTTCATGGCCTCGGTGGTGTCCGGCGTTTCCGGGTTGTCCGCCGCTGTCATCAGCATCAGCACTTGCAGGTCTGAACCCTGCAGTTGTTGGAGGGTGCCCTGGGCTTGCGCCGGGTCGATGCCATCGGTGATGAAAACCAGCGTGCCCGGGATCTGGCTGGCGGCCAGCAGCCTTTTAGCTTCTTTCACCACAGCCGACGTATTCCGCCCCGGGCCTGGAATCAGGTCCGACGAGAGGGCTTCCAGGTACAGATTGATCAAGTCGGCGTCACGGGTCGGCGGCAGCACAAGGTGGGCCGAGCCGGCGTAGGCGATCAGGCCGAACCGGGTCGATGGGTTGCGTGAAACCAGCGCCCGGGCCTTCGCTTTGGCCAGCTCCAGGCGCGACGGTGTGACGTCGGCCCGATTCATGCTCTTGGACAGATCCACCGCCAGGATAATCGGCGCTCTGTTCTCCATGAAGGCAGGTCGCTGTTTATCCCAGCTCGGACCCGCAACGCCAAGCCCCCCCAGAATGAGCAATGCACTGAGCAGATGTATCGGGTGAAACCTGTGCGAATTATCGGTTTTTACCACCAGATGGCGTGCCAGACGCTCCGGGATGAGTTCGGAAAAGTGACGGGTTCGGGCCTGGTAACGGCGCCAGAGCAATGGAAGCAGTCCGCCTGCCACCGTGAAAATCAGGCCCCAGGGCCGCAGCAGGTGCAGCGCCTCCAGATCAATCCCCATGAGCCACCTCTTTCCTCGGCAAATCCAGCACCCCCGTTCTTCGATCGCGGATAATTTCAATCGCCAAAACCAGAAGCAGTAACCCCGAGGACAGCGCCAAGGGTAGCCAGAACCATTCGATTTTTGGCTGGAACGACAGGGTGGTGCTCTGTCGGGGCGTCAGTTCGTTGAGTGTTGCGTAGACCGACGCCAGGGCCTCCCGGTCCGAGGCCAGGAAGAACTGGCCGCCGGTCGCCGTGGCAATAGCCTGCAGGCTTTTAATATCCACCGCATCCTCAGTGCCGGTATCGGGATCGCCGACAGCGACGGTGTAAATCCGAAGGTTCTTGCGGGCCGCGATGTTCGCCGCCTGGAGCGGCTGAATTCGACTGGCTGTGTCGTTTCCATCAGTAAGCAGGATCAAGACATTATCGCCCTCGGTGTCCTCCTCAAGCATGCGTATGGTCAGTCCGATCGCATCGCCAATGGCCGTGCTTGGGCCGGCCATGCCAGTGGTCGTTTCCGTCAGTAGTCGGAAGACTGTGGCATGGTCGGTGGTTGGGCTGGCCTGCACAAACGCCCGGTCACCAAACACCAGAAGGCCGATGCGATCGTCCTGGCGCCTTTGAATGAAGTCTCCGACCACGGCTTTGACCGCCGACAGCCGATCGGTGGTTGAACCGTCCACTTGCCGGTAATCGCTGGTGTCCATCGACTGGGATAGATCGATCGCCAGAACCAGGCTGCGGGTGGGTTCCTCAACAACTATCGGAGATGGCAACTCAACCGGCCTCGCTGCGGCGACGAGTGCTAGCAGCCATGCCACCCAATACGCAAATAACCACAGATGACGACGGCCTGATGCGCGTGCTTCCACCGAGCCAGGCAGTGCCGAGTGGAGCTCATGGGTGTAGGTAACACGCAGTGCCGAATGCTCCTGCCGGTAGGGGGGCAGGAAACGATATCCCAGCAAGGGCAATGGGGTCAGCAGCAGAAGGTACGGGTATTCAAGCTGGAACATGGTGAGTCTCCAGCCAGAGGCGGGTTTGTTGGAGCAGGTCCTCGGGATCCAGTGCCAGCAAACGGTGGTCGGGGGCGTAGGCCAGATCAGCAAGGCGGCTGCCCAGATCCTCTGTCAGAGGATGGTGTGCCAGTTCACCAAGCGCCATTGCCAGCGACGGTGGGGGCGCAGCGGTGCTGGCTTTCCCGTACAGATAAATTACCACTCGTTTCAGCAGGCTTGGCAGTGTTCGCAGGGGTGCGACATGGGCCGGATTTTGCCGCCATGCCTGCTCAAGTTCGTCCAGCTCAGCCAGTGCCTCCCTCCGGTAGCGGTTGCGGTAGTGGGTGCGAAAACGACGCGCGACAAGCGCCACGAACGCCAGTCCAATCAGACCAAACAGCAGCCACCAGCCCCAGGTCTGCGGCCACAGGCCGGGCATCTCCGGCGGCGGCAGTTCCCTGAGGTTGGCCAACTGCTGGGACAGGCTCATCGCTGCCATCCAGCGCGGCCGGCCAGGGCGCGCCGGTATTGCCCTGCGGTAGCTTCACCGGCGCTGATCATGCAAAGAGGAATTCGGCTCTTGCGCATCAGGTCCGCCACCCTGGCCAGCCGGCCTTTCAGGAAATCGGCAACCGGCTTGTGGATCGACTTTTTGCCAAGATGCAGTGGCACCTGAAGGTTTCCGTCAACTAACGTGACCCGGCTTCTCTGGGGAAGGTTCAGGGCAACGGGGTCATACACCTGAAAGGCAATGACATTGTTGTGTTGCGAAAGCTGGCGCATACGCCGGAGTGTGGATTCACCAATCCCCGAAAAATCGCTGATCAGGCAGATGGTGTGGTCATGATGGGCCATGTTCAGGCAGCGGATCAGCACCTGATCGAGCGTGGTGTGGTCGATCCGGCCGGGCTGTTGCGCATGGAGTGCCCGATTGTGCCGAACAACCGTCGCAAAAAACTGTTGCAGGCGCTGCCGGGAGCGATGCGCGGGGACCGTTTCAACCCACTGATCGTTGAACACCAGGCCGCCGACCCGATCCCCCGAGTGAAAGGCGCTCCAGGCCACCAGGGCAGCCAGCTCGGCGGCGGTGAGGGATTTGAAGTTCAGGGACGATCCGAAAAACATGTCCATGCGCTGATCGCATACCACCAGGGTGGGGCGATCCCGCTCTTCGGTGAAGCTGCGCACAAACGGTTTCCCGGTCCGTCTGGTTGCCCGCCAATCCAGATGTCTGAGATCGTCGCCAGGCTGATAATGCTTGAGTTCCTCAAAGTCCAAACCGCGCCCGCGAAGACGGGACTTGTGGTGTCCCGTCAACTGACTGCTGTGGCCGAAGGGAGGTCGGAAATTTATCAGTCTGCCTTCGGTTTCCAGACCCATCAGTCGGCGCAGGTCGACGTAAACCGCGGGATCGTCCAGCAGGCTTTCGTCGGTGTCGGGCTTTTTGAGTGGGGCTGGTCCTGAGCGCATGGCCAAAACCTCAAGTGGGTATGGAAACCCGATCCAGTAATCGGTCTATGATCTGGTCGGCCTGCACCTCGTTGGCGATCGCCTCGTAATTGAGTCGCAGGCGGTGTCGAAGTACCGGTTGGCACACCGCACGGACGTTGTCCGGGGTGACGTGGTCCTGTCCCGCCAGCCAGGCATGGGCACGGGCGGCGCGGTCCAGGGCGATGACACCGCGCGGGCTGACGCCGGTCTCGACCCAGTTGCGGATGGTCTCGTCCGATGTCACCTCTGGCCGAGTCGCGTGAACCAGGTCCACCACGTAGCTGTCGATGGCCGGGGATACAAAAAGTTCGCTGATTTCCTTGCGTGCCTGAAGAACCGATTCACTGGCAATCGGTTGCTGGTTTCCCGAGCCCCCGGTGTCACTGGCAATTTCCTCGCCTCTGACCAGTCGCAGCACTTCGCACTCCTGCTCGTGAGACGGGTAACCCAGTGTAATTTTCATCAGAAAACGATCCATCTGGGCTTCTGGCAGCAGGTAGGTGCCTTCCTGCTCAATCGGATTCTGGGTTGCCAGAACCATGAACAGGGACGGCATTGTATGCGTGTGGCCGGCTACCGTGATCTGTCTTTCTTCCATGGCTTCCAGGAGAGCGGCCTGCACCTTGGCGGGCGCCCGGTTGATCTCATCGGCAAGAATCAGGTTGCCAAAGAGGGGGCCCGGCTCGAAATGGAAGCTCTGATGCTGACCATCATGATGCAGCACCTCCGAGCCGGTGAGGTCCGATGGCAGCAGGTCGGGGGTGAACTGGATGCGTTTCATCGTCGCATCCAGTGCCTGGGCCAGTGTTTTTGCGGTCCGGGTTTTGGCGAGCCCCGGTTGGCTCTCGAGCAGAACATGGCCGTTGGCAAGCAATGCCACGATCAGTTGATCGACCAGTTCCGACTGGCCCAGGATCTGACTGTTGACCCTTTCCCGGAGGGCGTTCATTGCTTGCCAGGGGCTCATGCCTTACTCCTCACTTACTAGTCGTAGCTCAGGTACTGCTCCATGATCTGGTCAATCGTGAAGGTGGCCGGTCGCTGTCTGGGCGGGTATTCCTTGAACGTCTCCAGGAACTGCTTGACCCGGATTACGCCCGGAATGCCTCGGGCCTGAAGTTTCCGGTCGAGCCAACGTTCATAGACATTGGAATTCTGGTCGGCCCGCTCGTACGGATCCTGACGCAGGTTGAAGATCTTCGGAATTCTCAGTTTCACAAACGGATTCCGCCAGACCTCAAAGGTTTTCGCCCGCTGCTCGGCAAACACCAGTTTCCAGTCGCCATCGCGCAGGCCGATGATGTCGCCGTCATCGCTGGCGTAAATGAACTGCTCCCGCGGGCCTTTCTCCGCCTCACCGGTCAGGTAGGGCAGGAAGTTGTGGCCATCCAGATGTACGTTGAAGGATTTGCCGGCAGCGTCATGCCCATCCAGCAACTTCTGCTTGATGTTGGGCTCGCCCACGGCGGCCATCAGTGTCGGCACCCAGTCCAGGTGGGCCATAATGTCGTTGGAGACCGTATTGGCCTCGATTTTTCCCGGCCAGCGAACGAAGGCGGGCACCCGGAAGCCACCCTCCCAGTTGGTGTTTTTCTCGCCGCGGAACGGGGTAATGCCTGCATCCGGCCACTGGTTGAAGTGAACGCCATTGTCGGTGGTGTAAAGGACAATGGTGTTATCCGCGATGCCTAACTGGTCGAGCTTGTCCAGCAGTTCGCCCACGTGATTGTCGTGCTCAACCATGCCATCGTTATAGAAGCCCTGGCCGGACAACCCTTTGGTTTCGTCTTTGATATGGGTGTAATAGTGCATGCGGGTGGAATTGAACCAGGCAAAGAACGGCTTTTCCTCGGCATGGGCGCGATCGATGAAACTCAGCGTGGCTTGCAGGAATTCCTCGTCGATGGTTTCCATGCGCTGGGTATTCAGCGGACCCAGGTCCTCAACCTTGCCATCGGAGCTGCTGCGAATAACGCCACGGGGGGTGACCAGCTTGGCGATCTGGGGGTCGTCTGGCCAGGCGGGATCTTCCGGGGCCTCTTCGGCATTCAGGTGGTAGAGGTTGCCGAAGAACTCGTCAAAGCCGTGGTTGGTAGGCAGGAATTCATCCCGGTCGCCGAGATGGTTTTTGCCAAACTGCCCGGACACGTAACCCAGCGGCTTGAGCAGTTCGGCCAGGGTGGGGTCCTCGGGCTGGATGCCAATTGGCGCACCCGGTACGCCGACCTTGGTTAGGCCGGTGCGGATGGGGTGCTGGCCGGTAATGAACGCTGACCGGCCGGCCGTGCAGCTCTGCTCGCCGTAATAGTCAGTAAACATCATGCCTTCATTACCGAGGCGATCAATATTCGGGGTTTTGTAGCCCATCAGGCCGTGGCTGTATTTGCTGATATTGGTGATACCGATATCATCCCCCATAATGACGAGGATGTTCGGCCGTTCGGCGGCCTGAATGGCGTGAGACAGCATCGCGGTCACAAAGACTGTGAGGCTTGTCAGCAGTCGGGTCAGGCCGGTTCGCTTGTTGTTCATCTTGTTCTCCCGTGTAAACCTTGCTAGTGGAGTCCGGGCCGAGTCATTGGTGTCGGCTTGCTGTAGTCTACGGCGGGAGTGAAGAGAAACACCGTTAATAGAATAACAATTATCCATGTCTGAAACGTCGCAAATACTGTCCCGCTGTGCCCTCTTCGCTGGTTTTCCCCCGGAAGGTCTGGAAGAGGCAGCCAGCCTATGCACTTACAAAAGCTTCCAAGAAGAACAGGCGCTGTATATCAAAGGCGCCAGTGGTAAGGCTCTGACCGTGATCGTTTCGGGTTCGGTTCGGGTAACGTCCACGCTGCCCTCCGGACGCGAATCCATACTGACCATCGTGGGTGCGGGCAACTGGTTGGGTGATGCGGTTTTTTGTTCTCTACCGGCCAGGGTCTATGGGGCGATAGCCCATGAACCTGTGGAGGTGCTGGAGTTTTCCGAGGCGCGGGTTCATAGACTGTTGGCCACCTACCCGCAGGCTTACCCGGTGATTGTGGATCAGTTAGCACGGCGGATGTGTGCAGCCATGATGATCATCGAGGATGACACTGCCCGCAGTATTCCGGTGCGGGTGGGGCGTCGGCTTTTGTTTCTGCAAATTTTCCAGGGCGACGGCAAAATCACCGAGCAGCCGATGCGACTGCGGTTAACCCGTGAACAGGTGGGCAACATGGTCGGGCTGACTCGGCAGGCCGCTCAGAAAGCCATACGTGTGTTTGAGCAAGAGAATCTGGTGAGTCTGGAATACGGCACCATCACCTTGACTAACCCAGCCCGCTTCGAAACGTTTCTGACCGGTCTCGATGAATAGGCCTATCCTGCAAGTGTTCGCCCGGTGGCGTAAGAAGACAAAAAAAGGGCATGGGAAGAAACCTGACCCGTAATTATTTTCTTCATGATTGGATCAATTGGTAATTGTTCGGATCATGGATGGTGAATAAAGAAACTTGGTCAACACGCTATGCCCGCCCTGAACTGCATCTTGGCTTCAGGTCCCGTTGCGTTCTCGTCTGTCTGCGCTGGATTGTAAGACCTTTACTCGCCTTTGTTATCAGGGGAGGAGAGCGCCGGGTCGCGAAAGCGCAGCTGAATCTTGCGGCCCGTTTTCCGCGCAACGGTCAACTTGCCAACTTCGACTACCAGATCTTAGGCGATAACGAGCAGGCGGTGCCGGGGCATATCCTTGGCGAGTCCTTCGCTCCATCGGATAAGCCGGTTCTTCTGTGGCTGCATGGTGGAGCCTTTGTTCTTCCAGCCCTGCCTGATGGCCATCTCACCTTTGTCCAGCGCCTGTGCCGTTCGCTTGATGCCGACGCTTTTGTTCCGGACTATCGGCTTGCACCGGCCAACCCGTATCCGGCAGGGCTGGACGATTGTGAACGGGCCTACCGGTTCCTGCTGAATGCCGGCATCGATCCCCAGCGCATCGTGATTGGCGGTGAGTCGGCCGGCGGAAATCTGCTTGTCGCCCTTCTTTTTAGAATTCGAAAGGCTGGGCTGCCCATGCCTGCGTGTGCCGTGCCTGTGTCGCCGGTTCTGGATCTTGCGCGGCTGCATGGTGCGGCTTCCCGCTCAGTCTACGCCCGTACGGATGCAATGCTGCCCCTGGCCGACCTTGCCCGGGCGCGCGACTGGTACGTCGGTGAGGCTGACGCCTCGTGCCCGGAAATTTCGCCGCTCATGGGCGAATGCAAGGGGCTGCCCCCGCTTTTGATTTTCTCCGGTAGTTCCGAACTCCTGGCGGATGACAGTGCGCTGTTGGCGCGTAAGGCCAGCGCCGCTGGTGTGTCGGTGGAGCTCGCACAGTGGCCCGGCATGCCTCACGCCTTTCCGCTTCTGGAGGATTGGATGCCGGAGGCGAGGCAAGCGCGGGATGACATGACAGCGTTCATCAAACAACACCTCACTGATAACAGAAACACAGAGATAACATGACTTACAAACGACTCTCCGCAATGGATTCCGCCTTTGTTCAGCTGGAAAGCCCCTCTGCCCCCATGCATGTAGCTGGCCTCATGGTGTTCGAGCGTCCGGCGAAAGCGGGCGAGCAGTTTGTCCGAAAACTGGTCGATGATTGGCGCAGTGAGACCCGTATCTGCGCCCCGTGGAACCAGAAGCTGCGCTCGCCGTCACGGTGGCAATTGGCGCCGGTCATGGAGGAAACCTTTGATCCTGACCTTGAATACCATGTGCGTCATCTGTCGCTGCCGAAACCCGGTGGTGAAAGAGAGCTCGGACAAATGGTCGCCCGCCTCCACAGCCAGCCCATGGACATGCGCAAGCCGCTCTGGGAGTGTTATTTCATCGATGGCCTTGAAGGCAGGCGTTTTGCCATTTACGTCAAGTTTCATCATGCGCTGGTTGATGGCATCAGCGCGTCCAACCTGCTGATGCGGGGGTTGTCGGAAAGCGCTACGGACCATCGTATGCCTCCCTTCTGGGTTCACCCGGCGCCGGAAAAGCCCTTTCAGATGAGCGCAGCCCGGGGGCTTCCTTCTACCCAGGCACTGTTGGGGACCGCCGGTAAGCTGGTCCGTCTGTTCAGTAGTGACGAACGACTGACGACGCTTCGTTCTGCACCAAAGACGGCCATCAACGGCGCCATCAGCGCCCAGCGGCGATTCGCGACCCAGGCCTTCGAGCTTGACCGGCTAAAGACTGTCGCCAGCCGCGCAGGGGTTACTCTGAACGATGTCATGGTTACCCTGGTTGGGGGGAGCCTGCGCCATTACCTCAAAGAAAAAACGGCGCTGCCAGAAACAAGCCTGACCGCCGCGATTCCCATGTCCCTGCGTTCGGAAGGCGACCAGAGTATTGGTAACTCGGTGGGCATGATTTACAGCATGATCGGCACCAACATTGCCGATCCGGTGTTGCGGCTGAAAAAGGTCAGTGAGTCCACCAGCATTGCCAAGGAGCAAATCCTTGACCTTGAACCACAAATGAGGACGCCATACTCGATCCTGAGCATGTTGCCGTCGATTGCCTCTATGATGACCGGTGCGGCCAAACACGTTGCGCCGATGTTCAATACGGTCGTCTCCAATGTGCCGGGAGGCAAGAAAGAAAAGTATCTTCGGGGTGCGCGTCTGCTACATCTCTATCCTGCCAACATTGTTTTCCCGGGATTGGCAGTAAGCTTTACCTGTTACAGTCATGCCGGTTTCCTGAATGTCGGGATTATTGCTTGCAGAGATACGCTGCCGCAGATGCAGCGCCTGGCAACCGGGCTGGAGGATGCCTTGAGCGAACTGGAACGCGAGCTGGGGATCAGCCCTGCGTTGCAGTCCGTAGACGAGGTCGGGTGAGTTGCCTGCAGATTTTTGTGAGCACGTTACTTGGTTCAGCCTTTATTGAGGGTGTTGAACGGTTGTACTCCACAAAAGAGCCCGCTAGTTAGCGGGCTCTTTTTTTCCTGAAATATGGCCTGCCCGAGAGAGTTCGAGTCTCTGACCCCCTGCCTCAGGAGGTGGTAGGGGTAAACTTGACGAAATTTTAACCAGACCTAATCTGTTTATGAGATGTATTTCATAAACAAAAGAACAATACGGATGGTTCAACAATGATGAAAAAGTCCTCCTACATACGTTATGTGAGTGCCGTTGCGGCCTCGTCGGTATTGCTGGGGTTGCCGATGAGCTTGCAGGCCCAACCGGCCCAAATCAATCAAACTGTTTTCATGGATGGCCTCGACAAGCCTTGGGATATAGCCTTCCTGTCCGATGGAACCATGTTTGTTACTGAAAAGTGTAAAGGCCTCTCGGTCCGACTACCGGATGGTACGGTCAATAATCTGCTTGGCATGGGCGGCACCGAAGGCTATTCCATGACCGCCGACGATCTGTTCTGTCATGGACAAGCGGGCATGAATGGTGTGGCTCTGGATCCGGATTTCGACAGCAACCGGACTGTTTTCGTTTATTCCGCCTCCCGCATGGGTGACGACCCTGCGACGAACCGCGTGTTACGACTGACCGTCAGCGATGATTTTTCCAGTGTCTCGGACCGCACAGACATTGTGGAGAACATTCCCTATAAACAGGCTCCTACAGATCACCCCTTCGGTGACGCTGGGGCTCATAATGGAGGCCGCATCCGCTTTAATCCGGGTGATGGTTTTCTCTACGTGACCACCGGTGACAATCACAACAGCAGCCTGCCGCAATTCGGAGACAATCTGGGCTCCAAGGTCTTGCGTATCGACCGTGACGGCAAGGCAGCCCCGATGAACGCTGACGCGTTACCGGATGGATTCGATGCCCGCACCTACACTTACGGCCACCGCAACGTTCAGGGCATCGCCTTTCATCCGAAAAGTCATCAGCCGATTATTACTGAACATGGCCCATGGCATACCGATGAAGTAAATGCCCTGGTGCCCGGTGGTAACAGTGGATGGGACCCCCGGCCTAATATGGCAGGACGTGGCGATTGTCCGGACAACTACTGCGGCTATGAGCCAAACCAGAATGACGGCATGGACCCTAACGAAAGAAGGAAATACATGCCGATGACCGATTACGAAACCTACCCGGATGCCATGAAGCCACTGTGGACCAATAACAATTATTCTCAGGGCATCAGCAGTGCGGCGTTCCTGGAGGGTGAGCAGTGGGGTGACTGGAACGGTCGTCTGGTGGTCAGTTTCCTGGGCATTGGTTTCGGTGACACGCCTGTAGGCCAGCGTATTAATGTCATCAACCTGGTGCCCGAGGGGCCAGAAATTGTGGATAACACAGAGATGCCTCTGTCAGCCGGTCCGGCCCGTTTCCGTGGCTTGGTGATGGGACCGGATGGTTCTCTCTATGTCGCAACGGATGAAGGTCAGATTCATCGGTTTACCGCCGAGTAAAAACGGCCGACCGCACTGCCACAGGGCAGTGCGGTTTCCACCAGACAATTGAGGACAACCTGTGCTGCGTATTCTGATGTGTGCGATAACCATCGCTCTGACCTCCACTGCCCTGCAGGCGGCGGATCTGGAGGCGGGTAAAAAGCTGTTTGCGAATAATTGTGCCCAGTGCCACGGTCCCAAAGCCCAAGGCATGGCGAGCTTTCCATCCCTTGCAGGACGTGATGCGAGTTACATTCAATCTCGTCTAGAAACCTATCGCGCTGGCGAGAGGGTGGGAGCAAACTCCGGGCTGATGATTCCGAATGCGCGAAATTTGAGTGATGAAGATATAGCCAACCTTTCAGGCTTCATCTCCCAGATTGGTAAGTAGGCAAGCCTCCCGACGAGCGCGTAATCAGCGTTGCAGGCACTGTCGGTAAAATACGGCCAGTCGAGTCAGCATATCCGCCTGATTCGACGCCTTTCGAAAGCCGTGCCCCTCATCGGGATACACCTGTACGAACGACTCCCAGCCGTTTGCACGTATCGCCGTTGCTATAAGTTGAGTCTGTTCGGGAACCACAATGGTATCCTGTCCACCCTGGAAAAAAGCCGTGGGTTGCTGGATGCGGTCAGCCTGCATCAGGGGCGAACGCTCCCTCCATCGATCCGGCACTTCCTCGAAGGAACCGAGGAGCCAGTCCAGATAGCCCGATTCAAATCGATGGGTCAGTTCCCGCAAGCGTTTGGGGTCACTGACTCCGAACTGACTCACGCCGGCGGTGAAATAAGCTGATGAGATCAGTGCCATCAGTGCCGTGTAGCCGCCCGAACTGCGCCCTTGAATAAAGGCGGCCTGAGCGCTGGCCTTACCCTCACTGACAAGGTGTCTGGCAGCGCACTCGATATCCTGAACATCGAGAACACCCCACTGGCCAGCCAGGCACAGTCGAAAGTCGCGCCCAAAACCGGAACTGCCCCGATAGTTCACCTCGGCAACGGCAAAACCCTGATGACAGAGAAACTGAACCTGCGGATTCAGCACGGGGCAGATCATGGCGGTGGGCCCTCCGTGCGCGATCATGACCAACGGGGCGTTATCCGTTTGTCCAGACTGCGACCGCACAGGTGGGTAGTAAAATCCACTCACGACAAACGCTGTTTCCTCACTCTCCGGAAGCCGGAATGGCTCTGGCGATGAAAGGGCAACCTCACCAAATGGTTTCTCGCCGCCAGCCAGCACATGGATCTGGCCGGTTTCCGTATCCACAGAAAGGACAGCGTCCAGCCGGTCCGATGACCGCGCAATGCAGCAGGCCCTGTCTCCTTGCCGTGTCAGGCATCGGAAATCAACATAGGACGTACTCAGGTGCTGCGGCAAAGCGTCCCTATCGGGTTGCCACCACAGCCCGCCAATACCATTGAGATATCGCACCCGCAGCCATCCGCCCTCCGGCAGCGGCAAATGCTGGCATTCACCCAGTTGCCAGGGTGCGCTCGCCTGGTCGGCCTGGGTGTCGTCAAGACAACGCCAGCTCCCGCTCTCATCCATTTGCCAGGGCTGCCACCAGCCCAGATGATCCGATAGTACGTACAGGGTTTCGCCCACGAATACCGGTTGCTGCACGCAGGCGCGAGTTGGAGACTGGAAGGGCATGACTGGCCTGGCGTCCACAAGCATGCCATCGTCATCGACACGGGCCAGCCACAACACCGACGAAACCCACGGCATATCCGGTAAATGCCAACTGATCCAGGCCAGTTGCCGGCCGCTGTCGGATACCGCAGGCGCACTGTAGAAGTCCTCACCTTGATGCAGCGTTTCCAGCTTCCCCTGACGAATAGCGACCAGCTGCTGGCCGTCGGCATCTTCCCGCACGGCAAGCAGCCGCTCCCGGTGCCGATCCCACACCAGGCCGCCGAAGCAGGCACTGGCGTCATCGGTCACTGCGCTGACAATACCGGTCTCGGGCATGATGACGTAAATCTGCTGGCTGGATGACTCTATGGCGAATAGCCGATCCGGGGCCGCGCATAAGGCGCCACCACCATAGCCGTTCACCTGGCTTCGGACGCCCAGGGTATCAGGCAGTAAGGGGACAGAGCCCTCGCCAGACTCGGCCAGGGTGTGAATCAGATTGAGGCCGGAGGC
This sequence comes from Marinobacter sp. F4216, assembly GCF_019931195.1. Classification (GTDB taxonomy): domain Bacteria; phylum Pseudomonadota; class Gammaproteobacteria; order Pseudomonadales; family Oleiphilaceae; genus Marinobacter; species Marinobacter suaedae. The sequence continues at coordinate 375,268 of NZ_JAIOUO010000006.1, forward strand.
AGGGTCGGATTCGAGCCAGAAGACACCGGCTTGCGAGGCCACAAGCTCGCTACGCTGTATCAATCCGGCAGCGGCCTGTTCGGCGGTCAGTTGCGGGATATCAGCTCCGGAAGAAAAGCCGGGAGTTCTCGGTGTTGCGATAGGTCAAATCCTCCAGCCCCGCGGTGGCATGATCGGCAGCGCGTCGGGCCGCCAGAACACGATCATGGTGCGGTGATTTACTGCACACGGGGTCTGCATTGTCCGCGTTGCCCGTGAGCAGATAGGCCTGACACCGACAACCGCCGAAATCCTTGTCTTTTTCGTCGCAGGATCGACAGGGCTCCGGCATCCAGCTGTCGCCACGGTAATGGTTGAAACCGGGGCTGTCGTACCAGATCGTCCGCAGATCGGTCTCGCAGACATTGGGAAAGTCGATCGGCAGCATTCGCGCACTGTGGCATGGCAGCGCGGTGCCATCAGGCGCGACGGTCAGGAACAGACTTCCCCAGCCGTTCATGCAGGCCTTTGGGCGCTCTTCGTAGTAGTCAGGGGTGACAAAGATCAGTTTCATCCGGGAGCCCGAGGCTGCCAGCCGTTCCCGGTAGGATTTCACGGTTGCTTCTGCGGTCACCAGCTGTGCCTTTGAGGGCATGAGTCCCTCCCGGTTTCTGAAGGCCCAGCCATAATACTGACAGGTGGCCAACTCAACGTAATCGGCATCCAGGCGGGTGCAGAGATCGATGATGTCATTCATCTGATGGATGTTATGGCGGTGAATGACAAAATTCAGCACCATCGGGTAGCCGGCCTCCTTCACGGCCCGGGCCATGGCCAGCTTCTGCTCGAACGCTTTTCGTGAACCCGCCAATGCGTTGTTCAGCTCGGAATCAGACGCCTGAAAACTGACTTGTATATGATCCAGCCCGGCTTCCAGGAAAGTCTTTACCTTGGCTTGGGTGAGGCCAATGCCGGAGGTGATCAGATTGCTGTAATACCCCAGGTGGCGGGCCTCTCCAATCAGTTCAGCAAGATCCTGACGGACAAGTGGCTCGCCCCCGGAAAAGCCGAGCTGCGCGGCCCCCATCTCGCGTCCCTGCCGCAGCACACTCGTCCACTGTTCGGTACTGAGTTCTTTCTGGGAGTTGGCGAAATCCAATGGGTTCGAGCAATAGGGACACTGTAAGGGGCAACGGTAAGTGAGCTCTGCCAGCAACCAGAGCGGCGGCCCGACCTCCGTTGAACGATTATCTGGCGTAAATTCCCGGTCTGTCATATCAGATCAATCCAGCCGTTCTCCCGGGCCTCCCCAAGAAAGCCCATCACATCATCAGACAGCGGCCCGGCATCCGGGTAGCGTTCCTCCAGGCGTTGGACCATTTCAGCGACGGAACGTTCGCCATCCACTTCACTCAGTATGGCTCCCGCACTGCCGTTGAGCCGCACCATCCCCTCCGGATAAAGCAGCACATAAGCGTTCTGCGCCGGCTCCCATTGAAAGCGGAAACCGACTCTGAACCGAGGCACAAGGTGCGGTTTGATCATGTCGTCCATTACACCCCCCGGTGCCAGACAGGCTGGTCGGTGATGGTATGATAGGGCGGCGTGCCGTGGCGATAGGCCATGGTCAGGGCGTCCAGAATCGTCCACAGGATGTCCAGTTTGAACTGAAGTATTTCCAGCGCCCGCTCCTGTTGATCGGCCGTGGTAAAGTAGTCCAGTGTGATCGCAAGTCCATGCTCAACATCCCGACGGGCCTCGGACAGTCGCTTTCTGAAATAGGAATAGCCTTCGGTTTTGATCCAGGGGTAATGGGTGGGCCAGCTGTCCAGGCGAGACTGGTGAATTTCCGGCGCGAACAGCTCTGTCAGCGAGGAGCAGGCAGCTTCCTGCCAGGTCGCACGACGGGCAAAATTCAGGTAGGCATCGACCGCAAACCGGACGCCGGGCAATACGTGACGCTGGTCGACGACCTCCTCGCGGCTTAGCCCTACTGACCCGGCCAGGCTCAGCCAGGCTTCGATGCCACCTTTGTCTTCATCATGGCCGTCATGATCCAGCACCCGCTGAAGCCATAACCGACGCACCGATGCGTCCGGACAATTGGCCATGATCGCGGCATCCTTGCGCGGAATATTCACCTGATAATAGTAACGGTTGGCTACCCAGCCGCGAATTTCTTCCGGCGAACAATCACCGCTGTACATGGCTTGATGGAAGGGGTGATGAATGTGGTAATACTTACCTTTTGCGAGAAGTGCGGCTTTAAAGTCTGCCCGATTCATTTGTGCCCCAACAGTTCAAGGTGCATCCCGTCATACGCCACCTCAATGCCGTGACTGGCCAGAATGGCGCGTTCCTTTGAAGATTCATCCAGAATTGGATTGGTGTTGTTAATGTGGATCAGGATCTTGCGTTCCGCAGACATGCCGTCCAGAACGTCAATCATTCCACCGGGGCCGCTTTGTGCCAGGTGCCCCATTTGCTGCCCGGTCCGGGTGCCCACTTCACAGCGCTGCATCTCATCATCCTGCCACACCGTGCCGTCCACCATTAGGGTATCCGCCTTATCCATCCAAGCCAGAATATTGGCGTCAGGTTTGCCGAGCCCAGGTGCGTAAAGTGCGGTCGCGCCATTGCGGGTGTCCTCGATAAACAGACCGATATTGTCTCCGGGGTGGGGATTGTTGCGTCGCGGTGAGTAAGGTGGCGCGTTGCTGAGTAACGGAATGGCCGTCAGCCGCAACGACGGCGCGCATGGGATGCTGAAAGAGGTTTGATCTGAGGATGGAATCTCATGCCAACGTGGGCCACCGTTCCAATGTCTCAGCATGTTGAAAAGAGGAAAGCCGCTGCTCAGATCTTCGTGCACCTGAGTCGTGCTCCAGACGTCCAGAGGCATGCCTTCACGGAGCATGAGCAGGCCCGTCGTGTGGTCGACCTGGCTATCAAACAGCATCACCGCACTGATGCCCGTATCGCGCACGGCCCGAGCGGGCTGCATGGCGTCGAAAGAGGCAAGCTGCGCGCGAATGTCCGGAGAGGCGTTGCAGAGAATCCAGTGCTCGCCGTCCTCACTGATGGCTATCGAGGACTGAGTACGAGCCTGAGCTTTCAACGTGCCTTTACGGAACCCATCGCAGTTGTGACAGTTGCAGTTCCATTGGGGGAAACCTCCCCCTGCAGCGGAACCAAGTACATGAATCTGCATTTGGAACACTCCGGGGAGGGGGTGGTCAGCCTGTCCGTGTACTGGCCGTTGGTTCAGGTCTCAACGATTGGCGAAATACATGGTGACTTCGAAGCCAATGCGCAGGTCTTCATAAGCTGGTTTGGTCCACATATTGGTGTCCTCTCTATTTGTTATAAAAGGGCTACTTTCATGAGACGTTGACCGATTTTTCGGCAACTCTCCAATCAGAGTAGTTGCTCTTCCGGAAACTTTGAAATGGCACTTGGAAATAAATTTGCGCTGCCTGGACACAGCGCAAAAAAAAGGCCTGCGTTTTCACGCAGGCCTTTGAAATAAATGGCCCGCCCGAGAGGATTCGAACCTCTGACCTCTGCCTCCGGAGACTACCTCTATTCTCCGCTATAAAACGAGACTAATCGGTGAAACCTCTGTTTGTTCAATAGTTTGTATAGGCAAGTCTTCATAGGATAAAAGCCTTTTATAACAGTATTTTGACCGATTAATAACGATTTTAGGCACAAGTCTGATAGGGAGTGTGTGTCCAATAGTCGGACATTTGACTGTTACCCTAAGTGACCTAAGAAGCTCTCGATTCAAGAGTTTACGCTTTGGCAAGACCTTCGCAACTGTTAGGGATTTTGTGTCCGAAATGCGGACACTGGAGTGTTCGAAATGGGCAGGCTGGAGTTGAAACTGTTCAACACTAGGACGCCTTCAGCTTGTGAAATTACTCAATGCCAAAGTGATGGGTAAGTGGTTCGGGCTGGACTTCGTAAGAAACGAAATCCAGCCGCACGCGCCTTGCTCCAAGGCTAGGCGGTACTCTACTGCGTTCTTGCTCCGATCCCGGTGGACCTCAGGAGTTGCATGAAGTTCTGTAAGCTTCGACGATCACTTGGCGAAATTGGAACGACAAGTATTTCGGAGCTATCAGGATGGGTGAGCTGGCCGTGTTTACCGCCGCGCCTGTATCGCCAGCCCAGTTTGACGAGGCGATTAATGACGGCATTCCAGTCTTTGTTCGAACTGTACCTTTTCACAGCGTTCCTCCTGCTTCCTTTGAGTAACGGGAGTGGTAGCGGCTTGGGTTGAATGCCATTTCCGAGAAAGCAGCGTGAGCACCAACGGATAAAATGGGTTGGCTGTATTGGTAACCTCCGTCTGGAGATAGCTGGTTCTGGAAGAAGCGACCGAAGGGGTCGACCATAAGGTACGACTCTCGCGTATCAGTGTTGTCTTCGACGCATTGAAGTGATTCGAAAGACCGGTGTCGTTCCACATAATCGGAAAACTGGTCATCGCTGATGGCTAGAGAGTCGTCAATAACCGGCAGCACCCGAAGAACCTTCCACCGGTCGGGGCGAAGCTCTGTGACAAACTCGCTCAGATCCTCTTTCGCATTCAAGAGATTGACAACGGTATTGAGTTTTATCGTGAGTTGCGGGTTGATTCTGCGTGCCAACTCTATGTTGGCGAGCAACTCGGCAAGATCAAGATGCTCGCCTTTTCTGGTTGTGCGACCGATTCGTTGATTGCTGTTGGTGTCTGTGGAATCTAGGCTGATACCCAGGCATGTCAGATGTGGTGCCAGTTCGGTGAGAGCGTCCTTTGATAGCCGTGCCCCATTGCTGATGATGGAAAGCTGAAAACCGATTTCTCGTGCGGTTTGAGCGATTTCGATCAAACGGTCGCCAAGGATCGAGGGCTCTCCGCCCGCCAGATTCAGACGGAGCCCTTTCCACGTAATCTGCCTGGATAATGGATTGCTGTTATTCGTGGGCTGAAAGTAGTCAAACAGTTCGCCCAGAAGATCACGAGTGCGATCGGGATCATGAAACAACTCTCGTGAACTGGGAGCGTCTTTCCATTTTGCGTAGCAGTAGTGGCAGCGATAGTTACAGGCTTCTGTAACGTGCCAGTTTATGGTGAGCTCGTTTACTGCGAGCATCCCGTTCAGCGGTGTCGCTAATGGATTCGTTGGAACAAAATCGGTGTTCGTATGCATGCGTATACTCCTTGACGGCACCTCTTGTAAGGGCCGTGAAGTTTTTACATGGCGGACGCTTGGCGTCAGGAGAGGAGCATCAAGCTCCAGTACACCAAGTAGGTTTGGAGTGAGGGTTAGGGGTTGCGCAACAGCCTGCGCCGGGTTTTCAGTGCTTCCTCATGATTTACGTCGAGATCAAGTTCAAGGCGCTGAGTCATTAATAGCCACCACTCAGCAGCAATCAGTCCTCGCTTGAAATCCTGGATGTTCCGTGGCTTTTTAGCTTCCCGGCGGACAGCCCGGTAGCTCTCTTTCGCAACTGAGCGAACATGTTCGTCAGGGTCGAACTGTTTGGTGAAGTAGAGTGTTTTATGGGCTTTACCGTTCGGGTCGAGGCCGAGTTCCAGCAGCGCCTTTAAGTACCCCTGACGCCAGATTGGGGACTGTTCGGTGGCTTGGTTATTTTCGTAGCTGCCGTCCTTTGGTTTCTGGCCTTTGCGGAGACGAAGGCGGCTTAGACAGAACTCAACTAATTCCAGAGTGAAGGACTGATAGCACTCAATCTCAGCTCGTTCATGTTGCTCTCGATCAAAGGAGCGTGTCTCGTTGATGTCATTTTCGAAGCGATTCCTGGCAACGTCTTTCAGCGGCAAGTGCCATGGAACCGCTTTCTCGCTGTTCACAGGGCTGAAGCGAGACAGCGACTCGTCACACAATGGAAACGGTGACGAACGCATCAGCATAAGGCGGTGCCGCAACTCTTTCTTCGGGTTCGAAGAAGACAGCGAACTCAATAGTTTTTCAAGTTGTTCATGATGGGAAGGCAGTGGCCCGCTCGACAGTTTTCCACGGAGTAGACCGATGCTTTTGTCGATGTAGGGGAGAACCAAGTCATTACCAATCCGGCCTTTGGCGGCTAATGCCCACTGGGGAATCAAGGCAGTAGGGAACTCGGAGTCTTGAATCAAGCCCTCTAGCAGGCTGTCCCACCAAGGCTGGAATTCGCTATAAGCAGTTTCGTCAGGTAAATGGTGGTAAAAGGTGCCCGAAAGGACAGTCAGTTTAGACTTGATGTCCAGTTTGCTTAGCGCCTCTTCGCAAAGGGCTTTCCAGGTGGCGCGAAAACCGGACGCCCACCACTTCCTGCTTTGAGCGCCGTAGAACCCCGTGGCGGCGCGTGTTCTTTCAGATTCTTTAATCTCTGACTCAATGTCTTGTTGAATAGACCACTTAATCCAAGCCTCTATCTGGTAGCTAGTGAGCTTCGAACAAGTAAGGTTCAGATACTCATTTTCCCTGGCATCCCATTCCTCGCGCGACTGTTTCAGGATGGCAGGGTAGGGAGTGCTGAGAGAAATAAAGCACGAGTTCAGTTGTGATGCCCACTGATCAACCTGACCGTCATCAGCATTCGTCAGATCTAGGCCGAGGCAAAATACTTCCTGAAGTCTAATCTTGGTCTTGTCCAGCCAAGCGGTGGCAAGGTCCGACTCTTCCTTGGCTACACCGTTGGATGCTCCTATCGAGCGAACTCTTGAATAAAGCTCCGACCATTCTAAGTCCAGTTTAAGGAAAGCTCCTTCATAAGTGCTTTTTAGTCTTCCAGCTGCGGCATCGGATGCCACCCATGTTTTGAGAAATCGGATGCCCTGCAGAAACTTGTGTGCACCGAAGGTTGGCGGACCATCCAAAAGTTCCAGAGAGGCAGCGGAAATGAGGTTCTTGATCTGGGCGTCGCACACGGCCGCTAGCTCATTCTGGTTGCCGTCATCTTGCCAAGACCAAGTGTTGAAGAAACTCCATAGCAGCTCGTTTCTATTGAAGTCTCCCTCGGCAATAAGGGCAGGGTCGTCGAACAGGGCAGGGTCGAAGCAGAACTCTTCCCCGTAAAGCCTGGAGACAACACGGTAGAACGGCAGTGTTGTGGCGTTTACACATTGAAAGAGTGAGTAGGGCGAGTCGGAAAAATAGGTTTGGGCCACATCTTGGGCAAAGTGGAACACTGCCAAACCATTATCTGCGATGCCAGCGGGGGGAGGCGCGATCAATTGAAAGGCCAGTTCGCGAGCGAAGCGATCGCTAGAGAGTATCGACGCGGCTTTTTCACGTTCGGAAGTTTTTTCTTTGGAAGATGTCAGGGCATCTTCCAATCCGTCCGCAGATCCGAATATCCGAGGCCAGTTACCAGAAAAATGTTTGATGAAGAGTGACTTCAGCGTGCCGCTGATCCCATGCTCTTCGAGAGCTTGTGTAAGCCGTTCTGAAGGGGCGGGCTTTTCGTCAAGGGAGAGGTTTTCGTAGGGTGCATCAATTCTGCACATGGTTATATCACCTAGCAAGAGGATTAGTTTCGAGTGTGCGTACCAGATCAAAAGTCTGGTTGTCTGCAGTTGAAACCTCCCCTGTAGGGGAGCGGAAAGGTGAGCACCAGGCTCGGTAGCACGACCGCAGATAAGCGCTTTTAAAATAGAGTGGTTTCGTTTGCGAGTCAAATGCCTGCGTGAAAGTTGAATGAGTCAATTTGGTCCTAAAGCAGCAGAGGTGGGCCTGATCTGTTGCAGTGGCATATCTATAGGTCGAGTGTGTACTCTACACCCACAGTGAACGAACAAATGACAAATCTATTACATGCCGTTTACACCAGTGTGTAACCATCCCCTAAAATCGGTGCATGCGTAATTAGAGTTCTCCGGCCTACAATGAGGCAAACGGAGAACAGCAT
>NZ_JAIOUO010000007.1 GCF_019931195.1 Marinobacter sp. F4216
TGCGCCGATGGTAGTGTGGCATTGCCCATGCGAGAGTAGGTCATCGTCAGACTCCTAATACCAAAACCCCCGACAGCGTCGCTGCCGGGGGTTTTTTATTGCCCGTAGGAAAACCTGTTCGAAAAGAGTTTTTAACTTGTTGGTGGTGGCTGTCTGGTAGGAGGAACCCCGTTTGAGGCTTGATTCCATATAGATGCGGCTCGGAGCAATCGCGCCTGGAAGTGTTGCATCGATCTTTCCCTGTGCCGAGCCTGCGGGTTTCAACCCAGAGGCGTTCCAAGTGCACCGGACATGTAAGTTAAGGGCTACAGGCGGACGGGTCTGACTTCCACGAGGTTCTCCTGATCGCTATTCCATCACTCGGTAATTCAATCAGAAAATACGGCTTGCCGCAGGTATCGGTTGTTCTTGGGAGTCCCGCTTAGGCATCAATGTTTCTGCTTGAGCAGTTTGTTAACGAGCGCCCTGAGTGCCGCCGGTTTCACTGGTTTGTAGAGTACATGGTAGCCCCGGTCGTTGGCGTCTTCCCGCACTTCGGGAGCCATGTAACCGGTGATCAGGATGCCCGGAATGTCTTGCTGACAATGGTTTCGGATACTGTCCATGGCGTCCAGGCCATTTTTGTTATCGTCCAGCTGGTAATCGGCAAGGATGATTTCCGGTACCCTGTCGCCAAGTTGGTCTAAGGCATCTTCCAGGCTTTCTGCCGCAGTTACATCGCATTGCCAGTTGCCCAGCAACGCCACCATGCCCTGCAATATGGAGGAGTCGTTATCGATACACAGCACCTGCAGACCCTTCAAATTGGAAACCCGGCGTGAGCCCACAATGGAAGCGCTTTTGAGAATGCTGTTTTTTTCCGGTTTGGCCAGGGGTACGGTGATGCCAAACAGGCTGCCGCGGCCTTGCACCGAACGAACGGTCACAGGGTGGTTCAGCATGCCGCTGATGCGTTCGACAATGGCGAGCCCCAATCCCAACCCTTTCTTGTCTCGTCCCTGCTGGAAACGCCGGAATTCCTCGAAAATATGATTCAACTGGTCTTCGGGTATACCCGGTCCGGTATCCCAAACATCAATCCGGATAAAACCTCGGAGCCGGCGGCAGCCAAGCAGGATCTTGCCGTGGGGTGTATAGCGGATAGCGTTGGACAGGAAATTCTGAATGACGCGACGCAGTAGTTTGGAGTCGGAACGTACCCACGCCGAACTGGGAACCACGCGCAGCTCAAGGCCGCGGTCCTTGGCGATGGCCGAGAAATCCGTGGCAAGGTGGCGCAGCATGTCATTGATCGGGAATACGGCGATGTCGGCCTCCAGTGCCCCCGCGTCCAGCTTGGAAATATCCAGCAGGGTACTGATGATTTCCTCGGCAGCCCCCAGCGAGCTGTCGATGTGTTCAACCAATTCGCGGGTTTCGCCATCCGTAGTCTTTCCCGCCAAAGCTGAGGAAAATAGCCGGGCCGCATTGAGCGGCTGCAGGAGGTCGTGGCTGGCCGACGCCAGGAAGCGGGTTTTACTCTGATTGGCCTGTTCTGCCACAGACTTGGCCTTGAGCATCTGTTCGTTGATGACCTGCAGCTCCTGGGTCCGCTCCTTCACCCGTTGTTCCAGGTAGATGTTGGTTTCCTTCAAGGCCTGTTCCGTGCGGCGCATCGGCGTAATGTCCTGGAACGTGGTAACGTACCCTCCGCCGGGAATAGGGCTGCCATCGATCCGCAGGACCGTGCCATCGGGGCGTTGACGCTCAAAAGACATAGCTTTTCCATCACGCATGTTGGCACAGCGCTCGGCAATGATGTCGTCGATCCGTCGGGCGCCAAGGTTTGCATTGGTCAGGTTGTAGCGCATCAGGTCTTCAATGGGACGACCGGCACGCACAAACCCCTTTGGGTAATTGAACAGTTCCAGGTATCGACGATTCCACACCACGAGTTGCTGCTGATGGTTCACCACCGAGACGCCAAGGCTGATGTTTTCGATCGCCGATTGCAGCAGCTCCCGGCTGAAGGTCATGGCCTGGGAGGCTTCATCGACAATGCTGACGACGTCCTCAATCTGCATGTCACGACCAGTGAGAGTGGATTCCAGTACCACCCTGGCAGTCGAGGCACCAATGACGGACGCCAGCTGCCGTTCGATGTATTTCATGAGATGGGTGGATGCCGGCCGGTGCGGATTCAGACGGATGGCGTTACGACGTTCGTAATTGCGGAAAACGGTTTCTGACCGCTCTTCGCCCATGAATCTATCTGTCAGGGCCTGGAGGTCGGAAATCAGGATCTCGCCCTGCCAGCTTTGTAGCTGAGGGGTATCGTTTCGGGGTTCCGGGTCGTGGAAAAAGGAGGCAATCTGGATTTTTTCCCGGACACGTTGACGGGTGAGCAGGGACAAGGTGACATAGGTGATCACGTTGATCCCCAGGCTCCAGATAATGCCGTGACTTACCTGGTCGACATCCATACCAAACAAGGCAGTGGGGCGCGTCCAGCTGAGACCCCAGATACCCTGATTTATCAGGGATTCGGAAATCCAGCCAGTGGTTGTCAGTGCAGGTAAAAGCAGGGTGTAACACCACATAAGGAAGCCGAGTGCCAGACCCCAGACCGCACCTGTGTAGTTGCCCCGACGCCAGATAATGCCTCCGACCAACGCCGGACCGAACTGGGCGGCTGCAGCAAAGGAGAGGAGTCCGAAGGCAGTGAGGCTGTGATCTTCGCCGGCCATCCGGTAAAAACCATAGGCTGTCAGCAGCACCACGAAAATGGCAATTCGCCGAATACTGAGCAGCAGGAAACTCAGGTCGGTACGCCGGTTCATCCGGGGCCGGAAGAATTTCAACAGTGCCGGCATCACGATTTCGTTGCTGACCATGGTGGCAATTGCAACGGAGCAAACGATGACCATAGCCGCGGCCGCTGAGCCGCCCCCCAGAAACGCCAGGATCGCCAGCCATTCTTCGCCCGCCTGAATCGGAAGCTGCAGGATCAGGATATCGGGATTGAACTGTTCACTTCCTGTCGTCAGCAGGCCGGCTGCGGCTATCGGAAGGACAAAGGCACTGGCGATGATCAGGTAAATGGGCATGGCCCAGCGGGCAGTGCTGAAGTCTCGGTGATCGGCATTTTCCACCACCATCACGTGGAACTGTCGGGGCAGGCAGATAATGGCCAGCATGGCCACGAGTGTTTGGGTGATAAAGGCCGTCGGGTTAACGTTGTCAGTCGTCAGGACCCCGCCAAGGTTGGCTTCCCGGACCTGATGAAGTAAATCCCCGAAGCCGTTGTAGAGGCCAAAGCCGACGAACAGGCCGACCGCCACGAAGGCAATAAGCTTGATAAGGGACTCGAAAGCCACCGCCTGGATCATACCCCGGTGGTGCTCGGTGGACTCGAGGTGTCGGGTACCAAACAGTACAGTGAACACCGTCAGTGCCAGGGTGATGTACCAGGCTGAGTCGTTCCAGGCCGAGGAGCCCCAGGGCAGGGGACCGGTGCCGCTGTCTGACAGTACATTGAAGCCCATGGAGATGGCTTTCAACTGGAGCGCGATGTAGGGAACGCTGCCGACCAGTGCAAATACCGCGATCATGGCGGCGAGCAGCTGAGACTTGCCGTAGCGTGAGGCAATGAAATCGGCAATCGAGGTGCTGTTGCTGCGTTTGCTGATGTAGATGATTCGGCGCAGCAGGGGAGCGCCGAACACAAACACCAGCAGGGGGCCGAGATAGATGGGCAGGAACGCCAGGCCTTCCTGGGTTGCCCGGCCAACGGCACCGTAGAAGGTCCAGGATGTGAAGTAAACCGCCAGTGACAGGGCGTAGATCTGAGTTCGTGTCACCCTGCGCCGGTACAGCCCTGCCCGTTTGTCGCCGGCCCAGGCGATGACAAACAGGAGCGAAATGTAGGCGATGGAAATCAGTGCCAGTAGCCAGGGGCTAAACATGTTGGGACAACTCCGTCAGGGCCAGGCGATTCACTCCCAAGGGATTAGCTGGTGCAAATAGTGTTTAACAGAGTGTCTGAGTTACCCAGCACTTTCAGGTTATCGACGCGGGGTTGTCCGTCTGATCCGAGGGGAACCAGTTCCCGGGTCTGGCAGTTAAGCAGGTGAATGCGGTGGGAAACGGCATCGGACAGCTTCTGTTCGAACCGATAGAGGGTAAAGCTCACCACTTGGGGATTGCCGGTTTCACGACTGATGCTATCGGTATCGACGATGGAGAATGCGTTGACGTAGGGGAATGCAAAGGTCCAGGGACGCCAGACCATGCCATCACTTTCGGTGTCGACAATGACGGCTTCATCGGGTAACAGCTGCTTCTTGTGGTCGTACCAGGTGTATTCGCCATGAATCAGATAGGCCAGCATGCCGGCACCGGCAAATACCGGGATCAGCCATTTTGGCGCTTTGTTGCGGGTGGTGGCACGGATGCCAAGTGCAATGCCGGCGGCGCCAAGGCCGCAAAATACTGTGGCGACAAACGTCCAGAACATATTTTTACTTCCTCAAAAATAGATGGGCTTCCTCGTTGAGGAAGCCCATCCAGTCCAACTCACTGAGTCAATGAGATGGGTGGTGCTTAGTGATCCTGGGCCTGGCCTGCGCCGCGCGGATAGCGAACGCTTTCTACCAGTTCCTGAATCTCAACCGGCGGTTCCTCGGTCGCATTCGACACAAGGAAGGCTACCGTAAAGTTGACGATGGCACCAACTGCACCGATGGACAGCGGTGAAATGCCCAGCACCCAGTTTTCCGGAGTATCCGGCAGGTTGTTGGTGCCTGGGATGAACAGCCAGCCCTTGTACACGAAGATGTACGTCAGGGTGAAGCCCAGACCAGTCAGCATACCGGCAATGGCGCCAGTATTGTTCACCCGCTTGGAGAAGATACCCATCATCAGGGCAGGGAACAGGGACGCCGCAGCGATACCGAACGCCAGTGCGACCACCTGCGCCGCGAAGCCCGGTGGGTTAGCGCCAAGCCAGGTGGCCACCACGATGGCTACCGCCATGGAGATCCGTGCAGCCATCAGCTCTCCCTTCTCGGTAATCTTCGGGTTGATGGCACCTTTGATAAGGTCGTGGCTCACCGCCGAGGATATCGCCAGCAGCAGACCCGCTGCTGTGGACAAGGCTGCAGCCAGACCACCGGCGGCAATCAGGCCGATAACCCAGCCCGGAAGGTTGGCGATTTCCGGGTTGGCCAGTACCAGGATGTCCCGGTTGACCACCAGCTCGTTGCCCTTCCAGCCGCGGGCGTTGGCCTCGGCTTCGAAGGCAGGAGATTCGTTATACAGCTGAATGCGACCGTCTTCGTTCTTGTCGGTGAACTGAATCAGGCCGGTGACTTCCCACTCCCGGATCCAGTTCGGGCGATCTTCATACTGAATCGCTTCCGCTGACGTTCCATCCGGATAGATGGTGGTCATCAGATTCAGACGAGCCATAGAAGCAACGGCCGGCGCTGTCAGGTACAGGATGGCGATGAACACCAGGGCCCAGCCTGCTGACCAGCGAGCATCAGCCACCTTCGGTACGGTGAAGAACCGGATGATAACGTGGGGCAGGCCGGCAGTACCGATCATCAGGGACAGGGTAAACAGTACCATGTTCAGCTTGTTGTCCACGTCGGCGGTGTATTCGTTGAAGCCAAGATCGGTGATCACTTCGTTGAGCTTGGTCAGCAGCGGAACGCCAGAGTCCACGTGAGTTGAGAACAGGCCGATCGCCGGGAGGGCTGTGTCAGTCAGCTGCAGAGAGATGAACACCGCAGGAATGGTGTAGGCAATAATCAGAACGCAGTACTGGGCAACCTGGGTGTAGGTAATGCCCTTCATGCCACCAAGAACGGCGTAGATGAAGACCACGATCGCGGCAATCATCAGGCCCATGGTGGAATCCACTTCCAGGAAGCGGGAGAAGGCTACACCGGCACCGGCCATCTGACCGATAACGTAGGTAACGGAAGCCACAATCAGACAGACGACCGCTACCAGGCGGGCATTCTTGCTGTAGAAACGGTCGCCGATGAACTCAGGAACCGTGAACTTGCCGAACTTCCGCAGGTACGGGGCCAGCAGCATCGCCAGCAGAACGTAACCGCCGGTCCAGCCCATCAGGAAGGTGGAGTTGGCGTATCCACCGGCGGCAATCAGGCCCGCCATGGAGATAAAGGATGCCGCGGACATCCAGTCAGCACCGATGGCCATACCATTGGTGACGGGGTGGACCCCACCGCCGGCCACGTAGAAATCCTTGGTGGTACCGGCCTTGGCCCAGATAGCAATCAGGATGTACAGGAGGAATGACCCCCCAACGAACATTATGTTGATGGCAAACTGACTCATTGGTTCTTACTCCTCGTGTACACCGAATTTTTCGTCGATCTTGTTCATGCGCCAGGCGTAGTGAAAAATCAGGGCAATGAATGTGAGGATGGAGCCTTGCTGGGCGAACCAGAAACCAAGGTCAGTGCCGCCGACGGGAATTCCCGCGAGCATGGGACGTAAAAGAATGGCGAAGCCATAGGAAACCAGGGCCCAGACGACCAGGCTCCCGACAATCAGGCGGAGATTCGCCTTCCAGTAGTTTTCAGCATCGTAGCTATGACCAGACATAGGATCGCTCCTCGCTTTGTTGTTGTTTAAATACAGGGTGTTGCTAGTCGATATTCCGTGTTGCGATGTTGATATTTATATAGTCGTTTTTCTACTTATTATCCTGCCTGACTTTACCCTTCAAACCATTTATAGGTATTGGCAAAAGGTCTAACAGTCAGTAAGTTGCGAGCGGTATTGCCGGTGAGATCCACGCTAGAACCGGTGCATGTTCTGTAGCCGACGATGATACTGAAGTTTGGTGTTGAGCTGCTCAACGGTTTTTACGCCGTCCTTAATGGCTTTGTTTATGGCAATCAGTGTCAGCTCGGCTGTGGCCATGGCGTCCGCGGCAGCATGATGGCGGGTGCTGAACTCCAGACCAAAGTGTTCTGCCCAGTGATCCAGCCCCTTACCACCGGGCTTGATATCCGGGAACAGGGCCGGTAATAGATCCGCTGCATCCATCCAAAGGTGATTGCGTGTATAGCCGATCTGAAGCTTGAGGGCCTTCTCCAGGAACTTCTGATCGAAGGCGGAGTGGTAGGCCAGGATGGGGTCGCCATTCATCCACTCCAGAAGGTACAAAAGGGCATCCTGGGTTTCGTGTCCGTGGGTGAGGGCTTCGTTGCCTATGCCATGGATCAGAACAGTTTCGTCGATATTCAGTTCCGGCCTGCGCAAGATCAGGTCGAACTGGTCGTCCAGGTGAATGACACCGCCCTGGATAGCCACGGCACCGATGGCTATCACTTCGTCCCTGGCGGGGTTCAGGCCGGTGGTTTCCAGATCCAGGATGATCAGCCGGCAGTCGTCGAGCAACAAATTGCCCGACGTTTTGGGTTCTGGCAGGTTACTGAAGTCATGTTCGCCGATCTGCCGACCTTTACGCCGTTCAATCCACTGCCTGATCCGCTCCAGCATGGTTGCCTGTTCCTTGCTCAGAATTGGTAGGTGACTTCCAGTTTCTGTTGCAGGCGCTGGGCCTGGCGGAAGGACTCCCTGAGAATCCGGCGGTCCAGTGGATTGAGGTCGTCCGGGTCAATGTAGTTTGACAGCTCTTCACCCTCTTTGAGCATTTCCTGGTGAGCCCGCATCCGGATGGCCTGAATCAGGCTATAGGCTTCGCGCCAAGCATTGCCATCTTTCGCATCGAAAATGCCTTTTTTCACCAGCGCCGACATGCGCTCCAGTGTGTTGGCGGTTTCCACTCCGTTGGCCAGGGCAAATACCCGCACCGATTCAACGAACGGAGCCAGGCCTTGCCGTTTCAGGTCCAGGGCCCGGCGGTGGTCGCCGTCGGAAACGTAGCGGAAATGTCGGAACATGGTCAGTGGGGGCTTTCTTTGCAGGGCGTTGCCCGCGAGCATTTTTTGGAACAGGGCATTTTTGCGGATCCGGGTCAGGACCTTGTCGAGCAGAAGGCGAAGGGGCTCGGTGTCACCGTAGACGGCACGCATATCGAGAAAGATCGACGAATAAACAAGATTCTGGGGCGTGGATGCATCAATGAACCGGATGAACCACTCGTCCCACTCGTCGCCGCTAAGGCACAGTTTCGGGTTGCTGGCCATAATGTTGCCCTTGCACAGTGTAAAGCCGCACTCAGCCAGTTCTTCATTGACTGTGCGGGCAAAGGGCAGGAGTTTCTCCCGGACCTGATCCGCGGTCATGCCCTCCGGCGTCTGGAACAGAATGCCATTGTCCTGGTCGGTCAGCAGCGTCTGTTCCTGTCGGCCTTCGCTGCCAAACGTCAGCCAGGTGAAGGGGATGCCTGGATCGTTGCGCTTCAGGTTCAGCTCCAGAACCCGTCGAACGGTGACATCGTTCAGGGTGGTAATGATCTTTACGACCTGGCCTGAGTCGGCACCATGGGCGAGCATTGAATCCACCAGACGAGACACATCCGATCTCAGGCTCACCAGGGTTCGCAGGTGGGTGGCGGTACCGATGGTCCGGGCGAGATGGACCAGGTCCACACGCTGCAGCGAAAACAGGTCGCGCTCAGAGACCACGCCAATCAGGTGCTCTTCCTCATCCACGACGCACAGGTGTGCAAAGTGGTGCTCGGCCATGAGCATAGCCGCTTCAAAGGCGTCAGCGTCCGACGTCAGGGAGCTGGGGTTGCGGGTCATCACCTGGCCAATGGGGGTATCAAGCGGGCTTTTTCCCTCGGCGACCATGGTGCGTAGATCCCGGAGTGTGAAGATGCCGGTGGGGTGGCGGTTGTCGTCGGTGATGATGATACTGCCGACGTTGTTGTCGTGCATGCGTGCGACTGCCTTGCTGACCGGCAGGTCGGGCGAGCACACAATGGGGTTGCGAAGCGCGTAGTTTTCGAGCGGTGTGTCCAGCGTATTGCTGGAGCCCATGGAGGCCATGGCCTTAGACTGAAGACGCTGGTTCACCTGATCCAGCAGGCTGCTCACGCCCCGCAGGCAAAAATCCCGGAACGGCTCGCTGTCAGAAAACAGGGTGACAAAGGCATCCTGCTCAATGCTCAGGCAAAAGGTATCCCCGGCGGCCCGGTGAAGGGTGCGGGTGGGGCGCTCGCCGATCAGTGCGGCCAGCGGAAAACATTCTCCCACGCTGATTTCGAAGGTGGTTTCCGTCCGGTCTTCTTTTTCCGACGGGCGCTCACCACAAATCCGGCCCTGCTTCACAACGTAAAAACGTTTTACCACGCCCTCCTCAGGGGTGATTACCGGGTCCCCGTCGGCATAGAAGCGCAGAGTGGCGTGCTCGGCGAAATGAGCGAGGTGGGCATCATCCATGTTGGAAAAGGGCGCGTGTTCCCTGAGGAAAGTCATGATAGCCCGTGTGTTCTGTGGCCGGTTGCTGTCCTGGGGGGAGCCTGCCATGAAAAAGTCCTTTTCCTTTTTATTATCGGGTCTGCCGACCCATAGTTTAGTTCACCGAGAGGGCGAAAATCGTTTCGATCTTGGTCGAAGTTCAGGGCTGTGTCTCCGCTGCTTTATGGCCGGCGGAGTGGATGGTAAAGTCATTCGGTTGTTAACCATTAATTCAGTAGCATCGTCATGACGACTAAAGAAGAACGTCTGAGCTTCCTGGAAGAGATGAAAGACGTTCGGCGTATCAAGAAGCCCAACCGGGCGGATATCAAAGCGCCGAAGGACCTGACGCCCGGGCATCTGGAGCGCCAGCGTGCGGCGACTGCCAGGCCCATTATTGACCGGAATCCACTGACCTCCGATATGGTCGAGCCTCTCAAGGCTCATGATGTCCTGGAGTGGATGCGACCGGGGGTTCAGCACGGTGTCTTTCGTAAACTCAGGCTTGGGCAATACCCCATTGAAGCCCGGTTGGATCTGCATCGGATGACTGTGGAAGAGGCGCGCCGGGAAGTGTTCACGTTCATTGGAGACTGCGTTCGCTACGGATTGCGCTCGGTGATCATCCTGCATGGCAAGGGTGAACGGAATCCAGATGGCATTGCCCAGTTGAAGAGCTATCTGGCCACGTGGTTGCCGGAACTCAATGATGTGCTGGCGTTTCACTCGGCTCAGAAACACCATGGCGGAACCGGAGCCGTGTATGTCATGGTGCGCAAAAGTGAACGGGATAAACAGAATAATCGTGAGCGTCACGGAAGCCGATAACAGGCTTCCGTGACGCTCACTTTTGATAAAAACGCCCTTGAAAGGGTGGCTAAAAAACGAATTACGCGAGTAGAGGTATCTTGTGAAGAAATTGATGTTGGTGATGGTGGCGATGGCTGCCCTGGCTGGTTGTAAAGACCGGGTTATCTGGAATGACAATGGCAAAATGAGTGGTGCAACCAGCGAAAATCGTGAGATCTGGAATACCAATGGCAAGATCAACAACGCGGACCGGAAAATCTGGGTGAATGCTGACGGCAAGGAAGTGGTCAAGTAACCGTTGGTTGATTCGAACCAGCCAACAATAATCGCCGCCCTGAAAGGCGGCGCGCAGAGAGCAGATGGAGCACAGGGATATGGCATTACGCCTGACGGTAAACGGCGAAGCGTGTTCGCTGGAGGTTGACGGAGATACCCCGCTTCTGTGGGTGGTTCGTGACGAACTGGGGTTGAAGGGCACCAAATTCGGCTGTGGTGCCGGGTTGTGCGGCGCCTGCACGGTGCATCTGAATGGTCAACCTGTCCGGTCCTGCTCCACGCCGGTTGAGATGGCAGCTGGCGCTGAAGTGACGACCATCGAAGGACTGTCTGAAGGGGATCAGCTTCATGCGTTGCAGCAGGCCTGGATTGATCACAACGTGCCCCAGTGTGGTTATTGCCAGTCAGGACAGATCATGAGCGCGGCTCATCTGCTGGCTAACAACCCGACACCCTCCCGGGACGACATCGTGGCCGCGATGACCGGCAACCTGTGCCGGTGCGGAACCTATTCCCGGATCGTTGCGGCGGTCGAATCGGTCGCCGGTACCGCTGGTTCTGCGGAAAAGGAGGGCGCGTGACATGACCTTGAGTCGACGCGATTTCCTGAAAGTCGGGGTTGGCACTTCCGGTGGACTCATGTTGTCCATGAATCTGGTGGGTTGTGCTGCGGGCGTGAAGAAGGGGTACGAGCCGGAAACCGGAGAATGGACGCCGGACGCCTGGCTGGAGCTCACCACCGATGATCAGATCTTCTTCACGCTGGCTCGTGTGGAAATGGGGCAGGGCACCTACACTGGCCTGACTACCCTGGTTGCCGAGGAGCTGGAAGTGCCTCCTGAAGCCATCACCCCCCGGTTTGCGCCTGCCGCTCCCGAATACCGAAATCCCCTGTATAAACTGCAACTGACTGGCGGCAGTACCAGCCTGGCCACGAGCTGGGAGCCACTTCGAACCGCCGGTGCCTCAGCCCGGACCCTCCTGGTTCAGGCCGCTGCCCGGGTGTGGGAGGTGGATCCGGCCGAATGCACGGCCCGCGATGGCGTTGTCGTGCACCCGAATGGCTCGAATTCGATTCGTTATGGCCGGCTGGTTGAGCTTGCCTCGAAAGAAGAGCTTCGTGATGACGTGGCTCTGAAGCCCCGTAGCGAGTGGAAATACATTGGCCGTCAGAGAGGGCGCCTGGATGCCCGGGCCAAAGCGACTGGAACCGCTGAATACGGTATCGATGTTGAGTTGCCGGACATGGTCTTCAGCGTGGTCACCCGATCGCCCCGATATGGCGGCCGGGTGGCTTCGTTCAACCGGCGCGATGTGCAGGCAATGCCCGGCGTGATCGATGTGATTGAAATCGAGCGGGGCGTTGCCGTTGTGGCAGAAAGCTACTGGAAGGCCCGTAAAGCCCAGAATGAGCTGACCGTCGAGTGGGATTTCTCCGACGCGTTCTCGATGTCCACCGACCAGGTGTTCGACTCCTATCGCAAGGCCGCGGATGACGATGATGGGCGCTCCGAACGCAGTGAGGGCGATTTCGAGGAGGCTGCCGATGCGGCCTCACGCGCGGTGGAAGTGGAATACGAACAGCCTTACCTGGCTCATGCCACGCTGGAGCCCATGAATGCCACGGCCTGGTATCAGGGTGGCAAAGCCGAGGTCTGGGCGCCGACCCAGGCACCGGACCTGGGGCAGATTGCCGTGGCACGGGTAACCGATCTGTCGCCTGATGATGTGGTGATTCATACCACTTTTCTGGGCGGTGGATTTGGCCGTCGACTGACCCAGGATTTCATCGAAGAAGCGGCCGAGGTGTCCTACAAGACAGGGCGTCCGGTCAAGGTGATCTGGTCCCGGGAGGAAGACACCCGTCACGACCTGTATCGTCCGGCCATGCTGCATCGGATGAAAGCCTCGATATCTGAGGGCGCGATTACCGGATGGCACCACCAGATCGTGGGGCCTGAAATTCTCGCCTGGTACGTTCGCAACGCCGCGCCGGCCCAGTTCCCCTGGGCGCCCAAATTCATGTACGACACATTGGGGTCGGTCGGCGTCCTGTTTGAAGGTCTGGCGACACCCAAGGATGTGTCCGCCATCGAAGGCGCGGTTGAGTACCCCTACGCTGTGGACAACATCGATATTCGTCACACGCTCACCGACCCGGGCTTGCCCGTGACCTGGTGGCGTTCGGTGGGCTATTCCCACAATGGCTTTGCCGTCGAAACCTTTATGGATGAACTGGCCCATGAGATGGGGAAAGATCCTTATCAGTTCCGACGGGACCTGCTGGCGGATGAGCCCCGGCATCTCGAGGTTCTTGATCGTGCCGCACAGCTGGCGGGCTGGAATAGCCCGGTTCCCGGAGGTCGGGCCCGGGGCATCGCCCTGTTCAAGAGTTTCGGAACCTACATTGCCCAGGTGGTGGAAGCCGGCATCGAAAATGGCGCGATTCGTGTCTACCGGGTGTCCGCAGCGGTTGACTGTGGCCAGGTGGTGAATCCGGATATTGTCAAAGACCAGATCGAAAGCGGTGTGCTGTTTGGTCTGACTGCTGCGCTCTACGGCGAGATCACTCTACAGCAGGGGGAAGTTCAGCAAAGTAATTTCCACGACTACCCCCTGATGCGCCAGTACGAGCGCCCTGAGGTCCAGGTGGATATAGTGGATAGCGAGGAAAACCCCACCGGTGTTGGTGAACCCGGGGTGCCGCCGGTAATTCCGGCGCTGGGTAATGCGCTGTTTGCCCTCACCGGTCAGCGCCAACGTCGCCTGCCGTTGAAGGCCGATGTCTGACCTGACTATGGGCCGGTCCGTTTCGAGCGGCCGCCTCTCGGTGCTTCGGGATGTCCTTGGTTGGTTGGAACAGGGTGAGGGTGTGTGGCTGTGCACCATCGTCCAGACCTGGGGATCATCACCGCGGCCCGAGGGCTCATGGCTGGCCGTCAGCAGTTCCGGTATGTGGAGTGGCTCTGTTTCCGGCGGTTGCCTGGAAGAGGATTTGCTCAGGCGGGCAGCCGAAGGCGGCCTGCTAACACCCGAATTGATCGACTACGGCATAACGGAGAGCGATCAGCACCAGTTCCAGCTTCCCTGCGGTGGGCGCATCAGACTATTGGTGGAACCACTGGAAGGCGAGCGCTCAGCCGGGCATGTGGCTGCGTTGGTCGATGCCCTTGAGCAGCGCAGCCCCGTTTGTCGGCGGGTTTCAGTAGCCGGTGAGGTGGAGCTCGAGCAGGCCCCCTTCGGCGGACGATTCCACGTACATTTTGATGGCGCAGAGTTGCAGCACCTGTTGCAGCCCGAGTGTCGTTTGCTGTTTATCGGGGCTGGTGAAGTGGCCCGTTACGCCGCAGAATTCGCCAGCGCCGCCGATTTCGACGTGACTTTGTGCGAGCCGCGGGAGGCATTTGCCGCTGGCTGGAGTCACGCGAATATTCCCCTGGTTCGGCGATTGCCAGATGACCTGATTGCGGAGCGGTTCAGTGACGCATGGTCGGGCATTCTGGCGTTGGCGCACGATCCTCGGGTGGATGATATGGGCTTGTTGGCCGCACTCCAATCTGATGCCTTTTATGTCGGCGCCATGGGGTCGAAAAAAACATCGGCTGCGCGACGGGAGCGACTGGCTTCGCTGGGTGTGGATGAGGCATCGCTCCAGCGCCTGAAGGCGCCCATAGGTGTGAGCATCCCCAGCAAGACTCCCGCAGAGATTGCCATTTCCATCGTTGCCGACCTGATTGCCGAGCGGCATCGTTTGCGGCAAACCTCTCCAGCCCTATAATGACGGGATTCAGCGTCCTCGGGCGCGCCTGATTCCAGGGAGATAACGTGTTTGACGTAACCCGATATGCGAAAGCTGCGGATTCGATCATCGAGGCCGGACGTTTCCTGTATCAGCGCGGCTGGTCTCCTGCGACCAGCAGCAACTATTCGGCGCGGCTGGACGAACAGCATATTGCCATCACCGTATCCGGCCGCCACAAAGGCGATCTGGGGTCCGGTGATGTCATGGTGGTGGATCTGGCGGGTAACCCCGTACAGAGCAGCAGTCGTTCTTCCGCGGAGACGCGTCTGCACACGGTGCTGTATGAGCTGTTTCCGGAGGTGGGTGCCGTTGTGCATACCCATTCGGTGAAAGCCACGGTGCTGAGCCGGCTGGTTGCCGCCGGGCACTCTCTGATACTGGAAGGCTATGAATTGCAGAAGGCCTTTTCCGGTGTTGATACCCATGAATCCACCCTGACCATTCCGGTCTTCAATAACAGTCAGGATATCGACGCGCTGGCGGAGAAGACCAAACAGTGGTTTGCCTCCCATCCCGGGCAGCCGGGATATCTGATCCGTGGCCACGGCCTCTACACCTGGGGAGAGACCATGGAGGATTGCCTGCGCCACGTGGAAGCGTTCGAATTTCTGTTCGAGTGTGAACTTGAAGCCATGAGGGTTCGACCATGACAATCTTGAGCATTTTTGACTCCAGTCAGCCAGACGAGGCAAAGAAGGTGACCGACGATTCTTCAGAGATTCGGGCGTTGCTGGCGGAGCAGAGCGTACGTTTCGAGCAGTGGCCCACCAAAGACCTGCCAGACGATGCATCACAGGATGAGATTCTGGAGGCCTATCGAGAGGAGGTTGAATCCCTCAAGGCTGAATGCGGCTTCCAGACTGCGGATGTGGTGAACCTGAATCCGGATCACCCTCAAAAAGAGGCCTTCCGCCAGAAGTTCCTGGATGAGCACACCCACAGTGAAGACGAAGTTCGCTTCTTCGTACGTGGCCAGGGCCTGTTTTACCTGCATTTCGGCGATCAGGTGTTTTCCGTGCTGTGCGAAAAGAACGATCTGATCAGCGTGCCCGACGGCACTCGTCACTGGTTTGATATGGGCCCGGAACCCAGGTTTACCTGCATCCGCTTGTTCACTAATCCCGAGGGCTGGGTGGCGGACTTTACCGGCGACGATATCGCCAGTCGGTTGCCCCGCTACGAGGCCATGGTGGGAGGGGCGTAATGATCCGGGTGGTTCTTACCGACATCGAGGGCACGACGAGTTCGATTTCTTTTGTCCATGACGTGCTGTTTCCCTACGCCAGCGAACATCTTCCGGGCTTTATTCGCGACAATTACGAGCGGCCCGATGTGGCCGAGCAACTGGATGCAGTGGCGAAGAGCACCGGTCAGGATCGCCAGGATGTGGATGGCCTGATTGAGACCCTGCTGACGTGGATTCGTGAGGATCGCAAGGAAACTCCGCTGAAAGCGTTGCAGGGCATGATTTGGGAATACGGCTATGACCGGGGGGAGCTGAAGGGGCACATTTATGAAGATGCCGCTCACCATCTGCGGCTCTGGCATGATCGGGGCTTGCGCCTGTTCGTATACTCCTCCGGTTCAGTGCAGGCCCAGAAACTGATCTTTGGTTACACTACCGCCGGTGATTTTACCCCGTTTTTCTCCGGTTATTTTGATACCCGAATCGGGGGCAAGAAAGACGCCGGCTCTTATCGCAACATCGTTGCTGAGCTTGGGGTGGAGCCCTCCACGGTGTTGTTCTTGTCGGATGTGGAGGCCGAGCTGGAGGCCGCCGAACAGGCCGGGCTGGAGACCGCCTGGCTGATACGGGAGGGCGAGGTGCCAGAAGACGCTGGCCGGTTTATCGCCCGCGATTTTTCGGAGGTGGAATCGTTGCTGCGCAAGCAGTGAATTCCGCCGGATTACCCGGAGGTACCCATGCCCGGAGTCGTTTGGTGCAGAGCCCTGATTCCGGGCGTGTTCGCAGGTTTGCTCAGCGCCTGTAATCCCTTCTCTGATGCCCGCCCAATGATGGATGAATACGTCGAGCGGGTCGCCCGGGTTCTGGAATTGGAACCTGAACTCTCGGACATCCCTGCTGCCTCTCAGATGCCCCGGCGACGTGACCGGGTATTGTCCATGCCCGAGCTGGAAATGGGTATGCTGGACTTCCTGTCCCTGTACGGTTGCGAGCTTCAATTCGTGGTGGGAGAGAAAAACTCGGTTATGGGGCGGGTGATGCAGCCTCTGAACCGGTTGAGGTACGAACTGAAGTTCATTGAGTCGGCCGAGGAGTGCCTGCCGGAGATCGAGAGGGAAGCGCTGGCTGGAGAGCTGGAGGCTGCGATCGAAAGCAAGAAGGAATCTCTGCCCATTGCCCTGTGGAATGCTACCTGGGGGGCGGAAGAGGTCGAGACCCTGTTCACCCTCGCCAAGGGACATTATCCGGTAGCGGCGGAAGGTAACCCGGTGTCGGATCTGGCGCTGGATGCCCAGCAACTGAATGAAGCGGTGGCCGATCTTCTGGCTGGCAGGCTGTCCGTGGATCTTGATTTTGCCGGTGGCGTGCAACAGCGCTGGCAAGCCGAGTATCGCGCCGGACAATTGATCAACAGTGCGGCGCTGGTGACTGCCCGCTTGAACGATGCAACTGCACTGATCGAAGGGCGACTTGAAGGGCGTCCTTTGTGCCTGAATGGCAAGCCCAACAATCAATCTGATATCGTTCAGAGCATGTTTTTCAGCGTGTATATCGAAGAAATTCAGCCGTATCTGAGCGACATCCAGCGGGCACGCCAGGCGTTGCTGGAGCCGCTGGCGCAGCTGGCGGCATCCCAGCGGTCGGTAATGCCCGGCAGTTTCACTGACTGGTTTCGGCAACACCTGTCCCAGACATCGGATCAGGGCATCTGGGCTGAGCTGGACGAGGCCATCGCTTCCCATACACGAAGCTGGCAAGAGTTGTTGGGCCAGTGTGGGATGCGGCCGGGCAGCTAGGGCTGCCCCGGTCTCTTACTCCGCTGAATTTGCCGGCGCCGGTAAAGGCCTGTTTACCTTCAGGTGCACCATGGCAAAGGTAAACAGCAGGAACGTCAGAACGGTCAGCACGACAGGGCCGGTGCCTCCCTCGCTGAGCCACGCAGACACCAGCGCCTGAGTGAAGTAAAAGATAACCACGAAAGCCATCCAGATATAGCCCCGGTTGTGCCCCCGGAACACGGGCACGGCAAAGACCAGGAGGGGGATCAGTTTCACGGTCAGCATCAACGGGATGGAGACGCCCTCGACCGGAGCTGGGAAAAACGTGGTGAGCACCAGGGTAACGAGCACCGCCAGGTAGGTGGCGATGGTCAGTCGGGCGGTGTTCCGGGCTTTCGGGTTATGGAGCATGCAATTGTATCCGCGTATTAAAGAATGCCTTGGTTAAGGTACGCCGTTCAGAGACGGGCGTATCAATTGGAGAGTTTGTCAGCGAGTCTTGCCAGGCGCTCACCAAATGCCTGGCACAGTTTCTTCTCGGTATCGGTCAGCGCCTTTTGTTCCTCGGTTCCCGCCCAATGTGTCGGGCCGTATGGGGTTCCGCCTGCATCGGTAGCGGACAGTCCCTTTTCCGTGTAGGGCAGTCCGCACAGCACCATGCCATGGTGGAGCAGGGGGACCATCATGGTGAGCAGGGTGGTTTCCTGGCCTCCATGAAGACTGCCCGTTGAAGTGAACGCGCCAGCCGGTTTGCCTGCCAGGGCACCGCTGAGCCACAAGTCTCCAGTGGTATCGAGGAAATGTTTGAGAGGCGCCGCCATGTTGCCAAAGCGGGTCGGGCTGCCCAGGGCCAGGCCGGCACAGTTGGCCAGATCCGACTTAGTGGCGTATGGCGCTCCGTTATCCGGTACTGCAGGCAAAGCGGCGTCCGTGTCCGGAGATACAGGTGGCACGGTTCTCAGCCTTGCTTCCATGCCGCTCACCCGGGCGATGCCACGGGCAATCTGCTGGGCCAGTTCGGCGGTCTGGCCATTTCGGCTGTAATACAGGACCAGAACGTAGGGTGACGGCTCTGACATCGCGCTCTCCTTTGCGGTCGCGGGTGACTGAACGAGTTTGGTGCTGACTTAAAGAATGGACAGCACGTTTTCCGGCGGGCGTCCGACGACGACTTTGCCATTGGCCAGTACGATCGGACGCTCGATCAGTTTGGGGGTGTTCACCATGGCGTCAATCAGCTGCTCCCGGGAGAGCTCTGGGTTATCCAGCCCCTGGGATTTGTATTCGTCTTCCTTGGTGCGCATCAACTGCCGGGGCTCGAAATCAAGGGCGGTCAGGATGGCATCCAGTTCCTGAGCTGTCGGTGGGGTTTCCAGGTAGCGTATAATCTCAGGTTCGATACCCCGATCGGTCAGCAGTTGCAGGGTTTGGCGAGATTTTGAACAGCGTGGGTTGTGGAAAATCCGGGTAGCTTCTGTCATCGTCGGGCCTGACTTTATCAAGGTGAATACGTCGGTTTCGAAAGGCCGGTAGTCTAACAGGAGGAATTCACGTGCAGTACCCTGGGAAACAGCGGTTTTTTCGCCGGACCATCGCCCTTGGGATATTTTCCCTGGTACTTCTCCTGTCTGGATGTGAGAAGATCGAACTTCAGCGCGCTGAAGGAGCGAAGCTGAATTGGGACCAGCTCCGTGGCCAGTGGGTGCTGGTGAACTACTGGGCGGAATGGTGCAAGCCCTGTCTGGAAGAAATTCCCGAACTCAATGCTCTTGATATCGCCCCTGACATTGCCGTGCTGGGGGTGAATTTTGACGGCATCCAGGGGCAGGCTCTGGAAGAGCTGGGTAAGCGTATGGGCATTGAATTCGTTCTACTGGCAGAAGACCCGGCGGCCAAGCTGGGGTGGGACGTCCCCATCGCGTTGCCGGCCACCTATATCGTGGGCCCCGACGGCGACCTGGTCGAAGCGCGTTTTGGTCCGCAGACCGAAGATGATATCCGGAGTTTGATTGGCGGCTGAACCGCCCGTACTCCCAATGAATTTTCAGCAGGACACACCTGACGTTATGCCGAACACCTTTGTACACCTGCGGGTGCATTCCGAATATTCCATGGTTGATGGCCTGGTTCGAGTGAAGCCGCTGATTGGCCGCGTGGCCGAACTGGGCATGCCCGCGGTCGGGCTGACCGAGCAGTCCAACATGTGCTCGCTGGTGCGCTTCTACAAGACGGCCCTCGGCGCTGGCGTGAAGCCGATCATTGGCGCTGATCTCTGGCTGGACAACCCGGAAGAACCGGAAAATCCCTTCCGGGTGACACTGCTGGCGCGAAATAACGATGGCTACCTGAACCTGACTGAAATCATTTCACTCGGTTACACCGAAGGGCAGCGGTTCGGCAAGCCCATTGTCCAGCGCAGCTGGCTGGAACAGCGTGCCGCTGGTTTGATCGCCCTGTCGGGCGGCAAGCTGGGTGACGTGGGCAGGGCACTGCTGGCTGGCAAAGCAGATTTGGCCCGGGAGCGTGCGGAATACTGGAAGAACCTGTATCCGGGCAGCTATTACCTGGAACTTCAGCGTACCGGTCGTGCCGGCGATGAAGAGTGTCTGCACATGAGCGTGGACCTGGCCCGGGAGCTGGCTTTGCCGGTTGTGGCCACCAACGATGTGCACTTCCTGCATGCCGAGGATTTCGAAGCCCATGAGGCGCGGGTGTGCATCGGTGAAAGCCGCACCCTGGATGATCCCCGACGGGACCGTCGCTTCAGTGATCAGCAGTATCTTCGCAGCGCTGAGGAGATGATCGAGCTGTTCTCCGATATCCCGGAGGCGGTCGAGAACACCGTAGAGATTGCCAAACGCTGCTCCGTAAAGGTCCGGATGGGCGAGTACTTCCTGCCGAACTATCCAATCCCGGATGGCATGACCATGGACGAGTATTTCCGCAAGGTGTCGGAAGACGGCCTGGAAGAACGCCTGACGACCATCCTGAGCAAGGACGATCCGGAATACGACAGCAAGCGGGATGCCTATTACAAGCGGCTCAACTTCGAGCTCGATATTATTATCCAGATGGGGTTCCCGGGTTACTTCCTCATCGTTATGGACTTCATCAAGTGGGCCAAGAACAACGGCGTGCCCGTGGGGCCAGGCCGGGGTTCCGGTGCCGGCTCCCTGGTAGCCTATGTGCTGCTGATTACCGATCTGGATCCGCTGGAATACGATCTTCTGTTCGAGCGATTCCTGAACCCGGAACGGGTCTCCATGCCCGACTTCGACGTTGACTTCTGCATGGAAGGCCGCGACCGGGTTATCGATTACACGGCCCGCAAATATGGCCGGGAAGCCGTTTCCCAGATCATCACCTTCGGTACCATGGCTGCGAAAGCGGTGGTGCGGGACGTCGCCCGGGTGCAGGGCAAGTCCTACGGGCTGGCGGACAAACTTTCCAAGCTGATTCCGTTCGAAGTCGGCATGACCCTGAACAAGGCGATCCAGGAAGAACCGCAACTCAAGGAGTTCCTGGAACAGGATGAAGAAGCCCAGGAAATCTGGGAGATGGCGCTCAAGCTTGAGGGTGTCTGCCGGAACGCGGGTAAGCATGCGGGGGGCGTGGTTATTGCGCCCACCAAGATTACCGACTTCTCACCCCTGTACTGTGATGACGAGGGCGGCAGTCTGGTCACCCAGTTCGATAAGGGGGACGTCGAGGAAGCCGGGCTGGTCAAATTCGACTTCCTGGGTTTGCGGACGCTCACCATCATCAAGTGGGCGCTGAACATGGTGAACCCGCGAAGGGAAAAGCGCGGAGAACAGGCGCTGGATATTGCCACCATCCCCCTGGATGACAAGCGATCCTTCGAGATGCTGAAGCGGGCAGAAACGACCGCCGTGTTCCAGCTGGAATCCCGGGGTATGAAAGATCTGATCCGTCGACTTCAGCCGGATAACCTCGAAGACATGATCGCTCTGGTAGCCCTGTTCCGACCGGGGCCTCTGCAGTCGGGCATGGTGGATGACTTTATCGACCGAAAGCACGGACGCCAGCCTCTGTCGTACCCGCATCCGGATTACCAGTACGCAGGCCTGCAGCCAGTGCTTGAGCCCACCTATGGGGTCATCCTGTATCAGGAGCAGGTCATGCAGATCGCTCAGGTGATGGCTGGCTATACCCTCGGTGGCGCCGACATGCTTCGGCGAGCCATGGGTAAGAAAAAGCCCGAAGAGATGGCCAAGCAGAAGGCGATCTTCATTGAAGGTTGTGAAAACAACAACATTGACAGGACCCTCGCCGAAAACATCTTCGACCTGGTCGAAAAGTTTGCCGGCTACGGCTTTAACAAATCGCACTCTGCCGCTTACGCACTGGTGTCCTATCAGACTTTGTGGTTGAAAGCCCACTATCCGGCCGAGTTTATGGCCGCCGTACTGACCGCCGATATGCAGAACACCGACAAGGTGGTGACGCTGGTGGAAGAGTGCCGGAACATGAAGCTTGACCTTCTGGTGCCAGATGTCAGTCGGTCGGAGTACACCTTCACGGTCAACGACGACGGCCAGATCGTTTACGGTCTCGGTGCCATCAAGGGACTGGGTGAGGGACCGATCCAGGCCATCGTTGAGGGGCGCGGGAACGGTGAGCCCTTCCAGGATATCTTTGATTTCTGTCGTCGCATCGACATGAAAAAGGTCAACAAGCGAGCCCTGGAAGCACTGATCCGATCCGGTGCGATGGACAAGCTCGGCCCCAGCCGTGCCCAGCTGATGGCGAGTATCGACAAGGCCATCCAGCAGGCCGCGCAGCAGTCGCGCAACGAGTCGGTGGGCATGATGGATATGTTCGGCGAAGCCCTGATGGGGGGCGGCGAGGATGGCGGCGGCGACCCCTACGAGGACGTGGCCGGTATTCGTGAGTGGCCAGAGAAAGAGCGCCTCAAGGGTGAAAAGGACACCCTGGGGCTCTATCTGACAGGGCATCCGTTTGACGAGTATGAGAGAGAAGTTCGGCGTTTCGTCCGCAACTCCATCGCTGATCTGAAACCCAACAAGTCGCCGCAGCGCGTTGCCGGCCTGGTGGTCGCTCAGCGCACCATGAAGACCAAGTCCGGCTCCACCATGTGTTTCATCACCCTGGATGACCGGAGTGCGCGGATTGAAGCCACCCTGTTCTCGGAAACCTTCATGGAAAACCGGGAATTGCTGGGTTCTGATCAGGTCATCGTTGTGGAGGGTGTGGTCAGCCACGACGATTACTCCGGCCAGATGAAGATGCGGGTGAGCTCGGTGATGGATGTAGGTACGGCGCGCCAGCAATTCAGTAAAGGGCTGAAGCTCGTGCTGCACTCCAAGCAGTTGCAGAACGGTCTGCTCGACAAGTTGGATACCACCATGCGTCCATTCCGCTGTGAGGGCAGTCCTGTCTGGATCGAGTACAGCAGCGATCAGGCTCATACCCGCATCGAGCTGGGCGAAAGCTGGCGGGTTCAGCCGGATGACAACCTGCTTCTGGAGCTTCGTTACCTGGTTGGCGACCAGTCGGTGGAACTGGTCTATGATTGAAGAAGTCCGGCAAGGTTCTGGGCGCCATCGCGGCTGACGTATTGAAAAGTTAAGCTTTTGTCAGAAAGCGGACTCATACCAATGTCCGCTTTTTCCAAGCAGTGGGCGCTGCTATCTTTGTCCCAAATTCTGGTTTGGCGGGGAGGATTCCCTGTCAGGTAATCAAAATGATGGAACATCATGAACCCTAACTATCTGGATTTTGAGCAGCCCATTGCCGACCTGGAAGCGAAGATCGAAGAGCTTCGCATGGTCGGTAATGACACCGACATCAATATCACCGATGAAATCGCAAGGTTGAAACGCAAAAGCGTCAACCTGACGGAGAATATCTTCTCCGACCTGAAACCCTGGGACATTGCGCGTCTGGCTCGCCATCCACGTCGTCCGTACACACTCGATTACATCGAGACCATTTTCGAGGACTTTGACGAGTTCCACGGCGATCGTCGCTATGCCGATGACCTGGCCATTGTTGGTGGTACGGCCCGTCTCAATGACAAGCCTGTGATGGTGATCGGACACCAGAAGGGGCGGGAAGTGCGCGACAAGGTTCGCCGTAACTTTGGCATGCCGCGGCCGGAAGGATACCGCAAGGCCCTGCGCCTGATGGAGATGGCCGAGCGATTCAAGCTGCCGATCATGACCTTCATTGACACCCCGGGAGCCTATCCCGGCATTGGGGCCGAAGAGCGCGGGCAGAGTGAAGCCATCGCCTTTAACCTGGCGGTGATGTCGCGTCTGAAAACGCCGATTATCTCCACAGTGATCGGTGAAGGTGGTTCTGGTGGCGCGTTGGCCATCGGTGTATGTGACCAGCTGAACATGCTGCAGTACTCCACCTATTCCGTTATCTCCCCAGAGGGGTGCGCGTCGATTCTCTGGAAGAGTGCGGAGTTTGCTGCTCAGGCTGCCGAGGCCATGGGTGTAACTGCCGATCGGCTCAAAGAACTGGGCGTGGCGGATAACGTGATTGACGAGCCTCTTGGTGGCGCTCATCGCAACCCGGAAGAAATGGCAGGCTCACTCAAGGCAATTCTTGTCCAGGGCATGGACGAGTTGGCCCGTCTTCCCGTGGATGAACTGGTGGCCCGTCGCTACGAGCGGCTGACCCGTTATGACGGCGGGCGATAAGCCCGATGCCGGTTTTGCCTGGCCGGATGCTTTGTGTGCAGCGGTCAGGTCGCTTCCCTCGCATTCCCGACTTTGGGTCGCTGTCAGCGGCGGCCTGGACTCAATCTTGCTGTTACATCTCACCGCTGCGTGCCATGACGGAAAGGTCCCGCTGGCGGCCATCCACGTAAATCATCAGTTGCAGAAAAATGCGGGCGAGGCTGAGGCGTTGTGCGTCGATGCCTGCAGGCGGCTCGATATTTCCCTGGAGGTTCGCCGGGTTTCGGTTGAAGGGAGGCCGGGGCTGCCCGCCACCGCCGGTATCGAAGAAGCCGCACGCAACGCCCGTTATACCCAGTTTGAGCAGATCCTCCGCCCGGGGGACTTGTTGCTGATGGCCCATCATGCCGATGATCAGGCAGAGACGGTTTTGTTCCGGTTACTCCGTGGGAGTGGGGTGGCCGGACTGGCGGGCATGCCGGTTCATCGGCGGGTGGGCCACGGGCATCTGTTTCGGCCGCTGCTCCCGTTTGCGCGGGCAGATCTCGAGCGCTACGCAAGAGAGGCCGGTCTTCGGTGGATCGATGATCCCAGCAATAACGATCAGGTTTTCGACCGAAACTTCTTGCGGCATAGCGTCTTATCCGAAATGAAATCGCGCTGGCCTGAGCTGTTAGGCCGGGTTCGTCGCAGCGCCGATGCCTGCCACGAAAGCGATGTGCTCAATCAGATTCTGGCTGAGCGGCAGTGGGCGGAGTGCAGTGATGGTGAAAGTTGCCTGAAAGTGGAGCGTTTTGCAGCGCTGTCACTGCCGGAGCAGAAAAACCTGCTTCGATGGTGGATTCTCCAGCGTGACTTACCGCTGCCATCCGTCGTTGGTTGGGAGCAGGCGATACACGATTTGATCCTGGCGGGTGAAGACCGTATGCCGTTTTTTCAGGGCGACGGGTTCAGTCTGCGCCGATTTCAGTCAAAGCTTTACCTGCTTCCGGATGCGCCTCCATCGCCATCAGAGCCGCTGCCCCTGAATCCGGGTGAGCAGCTCCGTTGGGGGATATGGACGCTGCGCCTGGAGCCAACCTCTAACCCGACTCAGCCGGTACCGCCAATAAGGGTATCTACGAGGCAGGGCGGTGAGCGCGTCCGGCCTTACCCCGAAGGCCGCTCCAAATCCCTCAAGAACTGGTTCCAGGAACAGGGGGTTCCCCCTTGGGAAAGGCCATGTCTGCCTTTGATTTTCGTAGGTTTCGGTGACTCCGAACAACTCATCGCAATTGGCGATTTCTGGTGTTCTGACCAATACTCAGGATGCGCTCCAGCCGCCGGTTGGCGGCTGGTCGTGGGTCGGGATTGTGATTGAGTAGCCCGGGGCTTTCTGGTAGTCTGGCGTCCCATCTTGAGATGACAATCTCCCCCCTTCACCGAACCAGATAATCATGGAATCTGCATGACGCGTTATATTTTCGTCACCGGCGGTGTCGTGTCCTCATTGGGTAAAGGTATCGCTTCTGCCTCTCTGGCGGCGATTCTCGAGGCCCGAGGCCTGAAGGTCACCATTCTCAAGCTGGACCCGTACATCAACGTGGACCCCGGCACGATGAGTCCGTTCCAGCACGGTGAGGTTTTCGTCACCGAAGATGGCGCGGAAACCGACCTGGACCTCGGTCACTACGAACGTTTCATCCGTACTCCCATGAGCCGCCGCAATAACTTCACGACCGGCCGGGTGTATGAGGAAGTTATCCGCAAGGAGCGCCGTGGCGATTACCTGGGCGGAACTGTGCAGGTGATTCCCCACATCACCGACGAGATCAAGCGTCGTGTGGTCGAAGGGGCAGCCGGTGCCGATGTTGCGCTGATTGAAATTGGCGGCACCGTGGGGGACATCGAATCCCTGCCGTTCCTGGAAGCCTGTCGTCAGCTCAAGGTTGAGGTGGGTTCACAGCGTGCCCTGTTCATGCACCTGACCCTGGTTCCCTATATTGCGACAGCGGGCGAGATAAAGACCAAGCCGACCCAGCACTCGGTTAAAGAGATGCGGTCCATCGGTCTGCAGCCCGATATCCTGCTGTGCCGTTCCGAGCACGAAGTGGATGCCAGCTCCCGTCGCAAGATTGCCCTGTTCACCAACGTAGAAGAGCGGGCTGTTATCCCGCTGCAGGACGCCAAGTCCATCTACGCTATCCCGCGCATGCTCCATGAGCATGGCCTGGATCAGCTGGTGATTGAGCGCTTCAATCTGGACGCCAGCCCAGCAGACCTCACCGAGTGGGATGACGTGGTCGAGTCCCTGTTGAATCCTGAACAGGAAGTGACCATCGCCATGGTCGGCAAGTACATGGAGCTGCTGGACGCCTACAAGTCCCTGATCGAGTCCCTGTTGCACGCCGGCATTAAGACCCGCACCAAGGTCAACATCAATTACATCGATTCTGAAGACATCGAGCGTGAGGGGACCGGCGCACTGGAAAGTGCCGATGCGATTCTGGTGCCCGGTGGTTTTGGTGAGCGTGGTGTCGAAGGAAAGATCAACACCGTTCGTTATGCCCGTGAAAACAAGGTGCCCTATCTGGGTATTTGCCTGGGCATGCAGGTGGCGGTTATTGAATACGCCCGTAACGTGGCAGGCCTGACTGATGCCCACAGTACCGAATTCCGCGAACATACGCCGGAGCCGGTGGTTGGTTTGATCACCGAGTGGCTGGATGCTAGTGGTGAGAAGGAAGAGCGCACCGAAACGTCTGATCTCGGTGGCACCATGCGCCTGGGCGGTCAGGATTGTGTATTGACGGAAGGCACCACCATCGCCGGATGTTATGGCAAGAAAACCATTCGTGAACGCCACCGTCACCGCTTTGAAGTCAACAACAACTTCCTGCCGCAGCTGGAAGGCGCTGGCCTGACCATTTCCGGTCGCTCGGTGGATGGCAAGCTCGTAGAGGTAGTTGAAGTGGCTGATCACCCCTGGTTTGTAGCCTGTCAGTTCCACCCGGAGTTCACCTCCACGCCCCGTGATGGTCATCCTCTGTTCAAGGGCTTTGTTGAAGCAGCCCTGGCGAGAAAGAAAGGAGCCTGATCATGGCGCGGCAGACCGTTACTGTTGCTGATATCGAGATTGCCAACGACAAGCCGTTCGTGCTCTTCGGTGGCATGAACGTGCTGGAATCCAGAGAGCTGGCGTTTGAAGTGGCCGAGGCATACGTAGAGGTATGTCAGAAGCTGAGCATTCCCTATGTGTTCAAGGCCTCGTTCGACAAGGCCAACCGCTCTTCCATTCACTCCTTCCGGGGACCCGGTCTGGAGCAGGGACTGCAGATTCTTGCGGATATCAAGAGCAAGTTCGGTGTGCCGATCATTTCCGACGTTCACGAGCCTGACCAGGCGGCTCCGGCGGCCGAAGTGTGTGACATTATCCAGCTACCGGCATTCCTGAGCCGGCAGACCGACCTGGTGGCAGCGATGGCGAAAACAGGCGCTGTCATCAACATCAAGAAGGCCCAGTTCCTGGCACCCCAGGAAATGAAACACATCATCCGCAAGTGCGAGGAAGCCGGCAACGACAAGGTGATTCTGTGTGAGCGAGGCAGCAGCTTCGGTTACAACAACCTGGTGGTTGATATGCTTGGCTTCGGCATTATGAAAGACCTGAACGTGCCGGTGTTTTTTGATGTGACTCACTCCCTGCAGATGCCGGGTGGCCGGGCAGATTCCGCCGGCGGACGCCGTGCCCAGGTCACCGATCTGGCCCTCGCCGGTATGTCCCAGGGGCTGGCCGGACTGTTTCTGGAGGCCCATCCCGATCCTGATCAGGCCAAGTGCGATGGCCCCTGTGCGCTCAGACTCAGTCAGCTTGAGCCGTTCCTGAAACGTGTGAAGGCTGTGGATGACCTGGTCAAGAGCTTTGAACCCCTGGACACCGCCTGACCGGCGGTGTTCTTCGTTTCATCACCTGTTGCTTATTAGTAAGTTTGGAGACACGACAGTATGACTAAGATTGCCAATATCAAGGCTCGTGAGGTCCTCGACTCTCGCGGAAATCCGACGGTGGAAGCGGACGTTATCCTTGAGGACGGCACACTGGGCCGCGCCTGCGCGCCTTCCGGTGCATCCACAGGCTCCCGCGAAGCGCTGGAACTGCGCGACAAGGACGCGTCCCGTTACCTGGGCAAAGGTGTACTGAAGGCTGTTGAGGCGGTTAACGGAAAAATCCGTGACGCCCTGACGGGTAAGGATGCTGCGGACCAGCGTGGTATCGACAACAGCATGCTGGAACTGGACGGTACCGAGAACAAGTCCAACCTGGGCGCAAACGCTATCCTCGCTGTTTCCCTGGCTGCAGCGAAAGCCGCTGCCGAGTCTCTGGGCAAGCCTCTGTATGCTCACATCGCTGACGTCAACGGCACCTCTGGCAAGTTCTCTATGCCGGTTCCGATGATGAACATCCTCAACGGCGGTGAGCACGCGGATAACAACGTTGATATCCAGGAATTCATGGTTCAGCCGGTAGCAGCGAAGTCTTTCTCTGAAGCTTTGCGTATTGGCGCGGAAATTTTCCACAGCCTGAAGAAGGTCCTGCAGGCTCAGGGCCTGAACACCGCTGTGGGCGACGAAGGTGGTTTTGCGCCGAACCTGCCATCCAATGAAGCGGCATTGGCCGTGATCAAGGAGGCGGTTGAGAAGGCGGGCTATGCCTTGGGTACCGATGTCACCCTGGCACTGGACTGCGCATCTTCCGAGTTCTACAAGGATGGCCAGTATCAGCTGTCCGGCGAGGGCAAGAGCTTCGATTCCGAAGGTTTCGCCGATTACCTGGCGGGCCTGTGCGAGCGTTATCCCATCGTGTCCATCGAAGATGGTATGGATGAAAGCGACTGGAACGGCTGGAAAGTGCTGACTGACAAGCTGGGCAGCAAGGTTCAACTGGTGGGCGACGATCTGTTTGTCACCAACACCAAGATCCTGAAGCAGGGCATCGACAAGGGCATTGGTAACTCCATCCTGATCAAGTTCAACCAGATTGGCAGCCTCAGCGAAACTTTGGACGCCATCAAGATGGCTCAGGACGCCGGTTACACTGCGGTGATTTCCCACCGTTCCGGTGAGACTGAAGACACCACCATCGCAGACCTCGCGGTTGCTACCTGTGCTGGTCAGATCAAAACGGGCTCCCTGTGCCGTTCTGACCGTGTGGCCAAATACAACCAGTTGCTGCGCATTGAGCAGGAGCTGGAAGGAAATGCTCCATACCGCGGCCTGAGTGAAATCAAGGGCCAAGGCTAATCCCGGGCGCTTCTCGACCGCGACAGGATTGATCGCGGTCACAGAATGAACAGGGCCATCGTGCACCGGACACAGTTTCGGAAGCGATGGCCTTTTCACACAACTGGTTAGAAGGATTTGTTGCTAATCTGCTACAAGAGCTATACTCCCGGTCTACGCTGAGTGTGTGATCGGCTTTTTTCGAATGGAACGGCAATGAAATTGCTCTGGGCAATCATGGTTACGCTTATTCTCGTTTTGCAGGGGCGCCTGTGGATCGGAGAAGGCAGTCTTGCGCAGGTTTGGGCGCTTGAGCAGTCTATTGCCGAGCAGCAACATGAAAATGCCGAGCTGGCGACCCGCAACGAACGCCTCTACGCAGAGGTCCGCAACCTGCGAAACCAGCAGGGCGCTGTGGAAGAGCGGGCCCGAATGAATCTTGGCTTGATTCGTCAGGACGAAACCTTTTTCCTCGTCGTGGAAAACTGATCACCGCGTTCTCTTTTTTACGCAGAAACTGATCCTTCATGACCTACCCAAAACGTTGGCTGATTGTTCCGGCCGCTGGTATTGGCCAGCGAATGCAGGCTGAGTGCCCGAAGCAATATCTCCGTATCCAGTCCCGCTTTATTCTCGATATCACGTTATCCCGCTTATTGGACGCCCTGCCATTCGATGGCTGCATGGTTCCGCTGAATTCTTCCGATGATTGGTGGAATGAAACCGAAGCAAGTCGGGATACGCGGGTCAGTACGTGTATGGGCGGTGAAGAACGGGCCGACTCGGTACGGGCTGCTTTGCAAGCGCTCTCGGACAAGGCTTCTCCGGAGGACTGGGTGCTGGTGCACGATGCCGCACGTCCCTGTGTTCACCGAGCTGATCTCGAACGCCTTGTCAGCACTGTTGGGAGTCACCCGGTTGGCGGCCTGCTTGCCGCTCCGGTGGCCGATACCTTGAAAAAGGGCGATAAAAGTACGACCCCGGAGGTCGTCGAGACTGTGGATCGCAAACATCTCTGGCGAGCCCTTACGCCGCAAATGTTTCGGTTCGGGATGTTGGTAGAAGCGTTGGAGAATGCTCGGCGCAATGAGCTTTCGGTCACTGACGAGTCCTCGGCACTTGAGATTTTCGGTAAGATTCCTGTTCTCGTGGAGGGGCGCCCCGACAACATCAAGGTCACCGTTCCAGCCGATCTGGAGCTGGCAGACTTTCTTTTGAACCGCTCGAAGTAAACCTTAATTTGGCCGGAGTCGAATATGCGAATAGGACAGGGCTTTGACGTACACGCCTTTGGTGAGGGCGACGCGGTTATTCTTGGTGGTGTGTCCATTCCCCATAATCAGGGACTGAAGGCCCATTCCGATGGGGATGTCTTGTTGCATGCGCTGGCTGATGCGCTGCTGGGAGCCGTTGCACTCGGTGATATAGGCCACCTGTTCCCGGACACCAGCGATGAGTGGGCGGGTGCCGACAGTCGTGATCTCTTGCGTCGGGTAATGAATAGGGTTCGGGAAGAGGGCTTTGGTGTGGTGAATGTGGATACCACTATTATTGCCCAGGCGCCAAAGATGGCGCCGCATATTGAAGCCATGCGGCTGAACATCGCCGAAGATCTTGGTATTCCGGCAAGCCGGGTCAGTGTGAAGGCGACCACGACCGAAAAACTCGGATTCACCGGTCGGGAAGAGGGGATTGCCTGCCAGGCCATATGCCTTCTGGAGCCGTCGTTCTCGTGACCGATTCCAGTGCGACGCCGCGACGTTGGTGTCTGGACTGGCCCACTTCAGGTGGTGGCCGGGTGGCTACCGCTGACCTGAAGACGGTACCCGAGGATTTTCGGGTTGATGAGATCCTCGACGACTTCCCGGTAATAACGGATCTGTCTGAGGTGAGCGGCAGTGGCGAGCACCTTTGTCTTCGGCTGGAGAAATCCGGCGATAACACAGAATACGTTGCTCGCGAGTTGGCCAAACTGTCCGGGTGTCGTGCCTTCGATGTAGGTTTCTGTGGTTTGAAGGATCGCCATGCGGTGACCCGGCAATGGTTTAGTATCTATCGCCCTGGTTTGGTCTCGGAGGACGAGGCCTATCTGGCCCGTGTCGCTGAACGATGGCAGGTGGTCGGGGCTTGTCGCTCTTCGCGAAAGTTGCGTCGGGGCGATCATCAGGGCAATCGTTTCGTCATTAGCCTTCGTCAGGTATCTGGCGACCGGGAGCGTATCGATCAGGCGCTGGCGAGAGTGAAGGGGCAGGGTGCGCCAAACTATTTTGGTCCCCAGCGGTTCGGTCACGACGGAAGTAATCTGGATCGGGCGGCCAGTATGGACCCTGATGCTTTGGACAGTCGGGGACGACGAGGAAAGGGTAAAAAGCGTGGTGGCGCTGGGGCGTCTAAAAACGTATTGTACTTTTCGGCGGCACGTTCATGGATATTCAACCAAATTCTGGCCGCTCGGGTGAAAAGCGGTGACTGGCTGTCCCCCATGGATGGTGAACCGGGTTTGAACGGCCAGCCGGGAACGGTGACTGGTCCCCTGT
This sequence comes from Marinobacter sp. F4216, assembly GCF_019931195.1. Lineage (GTDB taxonomy): Bacteria > Pseudomonadota > Gammaproteobacteria > Pseudomonadales > Oleiphilaceae > Marinobacter > Marinobacter suaedae. The sequence continues at coordinate 31,709 of NZ_JAIOUO010000007.1, forward strand.
GGGGCGATGGTGGTACCACCGCCGAAGAAGCACAGGCAAGGCTGGAATGGCAAATAGCCGAACAGTATCCTGAGCTACTGAAAGTCTTTTCTACCACGCGGATGAAGCCAGAGCGGCGCCCGCTGGTAGCCCGGCCTGCCGATTTAAACTGGCACTGGCTGGACGACGACTGCCTGCAAGTGGCATTTTCACTGGCGCCAGGCCAGTACGCTACGACGGTATTAAGTGACCTATTTGAGCTTGAGGACAGGAGCCTCGGCCAACATAACAAGCAACACGGCTAGCGGAGAACACGGTGCGCATTCTGTTGTCCAATGATGATGGTGTCCATTCGCCGGGGCTAATCGCCCTGTACGAGGGGCTTGAGGGTATTGGCGAGCTTGAAGTGGTTGCCCCCGATCGGGATCACAGTGGTGCCAGCAACGCACTGACTTTGAGCAGACCGCTAACGGTCGAGAAACATCCCAACGGATATCATTCCGTCGATGGTACGCCCACCGATTGCGTTCACCTGGCCGTCAACGGTTTGTTCGATGAACCTTTTGATCGGGTGGTTTCCGGCATCAACACCCACGCCAATCTGGGTGATGACATTATCTACTCCGGCACCGTGGCAGCGGCCACCGAAGGGCGACACCTTGGGTTGCCTGCCATTGCCGTTTCTCTGGTCAACAGCGGACACTTCCATTACGACACTGCAGCTCGTGTGGTGCGCGTACTTCTGGAATCTGATCGTCCTCTGACGCTTGGCCCCCGATCCATTCTCAATGTGAATGTACCTGATGTCCCCTGGAGCGAATTGAAGGGTTTCCGTGTAACCCGGCTCGGTCATAGGGGCAGGGCGGAAGGTGCGGTGCCAATGACCTGTCCCCGCGGGAAGCAGCGCTACTGGATCGGTGCGGCAGGAGAGGGCGGCGATGCCGGCCCGGGCACGGATTTTCAGGCCATTAAAGAGGGTTACGTTTCGATCACCCCAGTACATGTCGATATGACTCGCCATGAGGCCATGAGTCGTCTGGCGGATTGGGTTGATGAGTTGAATACCGGTGAGGTCGATCCGTCGTGAATGCTACCTTGCAGGGGATTGGTATGACCTCCCGGCGCACCCGCATGCGGCTGGTGCAAAGACTGAAGGAGGCCGGCATCCAGTCAGAACCGGTCCTGGATGTGATGGCGGACGTGCCCCGGCACATCTTTCTTGATGAGGCCTTGTCACACCGGGCGTATGAGGATACCTCACTGCCCATTGGTCATGGACAGACGTTGTCTCAGCCTTATATTGTTGCCCGGATGACGGAGCTGCTGCTGGCTCACGAGCCCAACCGGATACTTGAGCTTGGTACCGGGTCCGGTTACCAGACCGCAATACTGGCCCAGATCTTTCCCGAGATTTTCAGTGTTGAACGCATCAGACCCCTGCAGGACCGGGCCCGGCACCGCCTGCGTCAGCTTGACGTCCGTAACGTGCAGATGAAGCATGCCGACGGTGGCATGGGTTGGCCCGATAAAGGACCGTTCGATGGCATTATCGTGACGGCGGCCCCCGAGGAGATTCCTGAAGAGCTGTTGGCCCAGTTGGATGAGGGCGGAGTATTGATCGCTCCGGTGGGTGAGACCGATCAGGTGCTGGTGGAGGTGGTCCGCCGGGGTGACCGGTTTGTGCGCCGGGATCTCGAGCCTGTTCGCTTCGTGCCCCTGTTGGGGGGCGTGATCCGTTGAGTCAGAAAAACTTCGACCCCTCGGATGAATACCATAACCATCATCCCGCCGCTGTCTATCTCCGGGGGATGGCCATGGGCGCTGCGGATATTGTTCCCGGCGTATCCGGGGGCACCATCGCCTTCATCACCGGCATTTACTTCCGCTTGCTTGAGGCCATCAGTGCGGTACCTGAAGCGGTTTTCCGGCACTTGTTCCGCGGCCAGCTCAAGGCTTTCTGGACCGCCTGCGATGGGACATTCCTGCTCTGCCTGATGGCAGGTGTCCTTACCAGCATTCTGACTCTGGCCTCGGTGATCGGAGCTGCACTGGAGCAGTATCCGGTGCTGGTATGGAGTTTCTTCTTCGGCCTCATTCTGGCGTCGGTCTGGCATGTTAGCCGGCAGATTAAACGGTTCAGCCCCCGTCTGGCGGTACCGCTTGTTGCCGGTGTTGTCATAGCCTGGACGATTACCTCCCTGACAGCCAACCAGCTGAATCCATCGCCGGTGATCTTTTTCGGAGCTGGTGCCGTGGCAATCTGCGCGATGATTCTGCCCGGTATTTCCGGCAGTTTCATTCTTGTGATCCTGGGCATGTACGCCCACGTGCTTTCTGCCATCAAATCCTTTGAATTGGTGCACCTCGGGCTCTTTGCCGCAGGCTGCGTTGTGGGATTGCTGTCGATCGCACGACTGATTACCTGGGCATTCCGCCATTTCCACGATGCTGTATTGGCGTTGTTGACCGGATTTATGATCGGCTCACTCAATAAAGTATGGCCCTGGAAGGAAACTCTGAGTTGGCGTATCAATAGTGCCGGCGACAAGGTGCCTCTGACAGAGGCCAGTATCAGTCCACTTTCCTTCGCCGAGTTAACAGGTCAGTCTCCACAGATAACCGGGGCGATTATCTGTGCTCTGGGTGGTCTTGTGCTCGTTTTTATGATCGAGTGGGTGGGGCAGAGCCGACGTCGTCAGGAGTGTTAAGAAGTGTTACCTGCCGCACACAGCCGGTGTTTCGCCCGGTAACAGATCGGTTCAGAGGGTAACTTGGATTCGTTTCGGAATTGTGCAATATATTAGTAAGTTAGTCTTATAAAGAATAAAACGCCAGAATCAGTGCCGTAGCTGACTGCGGTTTCTCCCAAACGGATTGAATTTTATTTCTGTGACAATTTTTCCCGGGATTATGAATGCTCCTTTTGCCGTGCTCGTGCGGCTCCCCGGTGGTGCAATCCGGGCGCTTTGTGCCCGGAGCATGGCTGCAAATGGAGCCGTACTGGCCGGTTTGTTCTGTGTATTGATGCTGAGCGGATGTAATACCCCGGCTCTGTATAAGGATGATCTGTACAACCCGCCGGTCTACTGGGGACAGCATGTGGTTCGCCCTGGTGAAACCCTCTACAGCATTGCATGGCGCTATGGGCGTGATTACCGGGAACTAGGTAGTGCCAACGGCATCCGCGAGCCCTGGACCCTCAAGGCGGGGCAGGTGCTTCGGCTCGATCGAACGGGCACCATTACAGCTTCTCGCCCAGCGGCTTCGACTGCATCCCGCCCGGCACAGGCGCCCACCAGGCCACGGGTAGCTCCTCCCCAAGCAGCTCCGAAGACTGCCCCAAAACCCAAGGTTACCAAGCCACCGAAAAAGACCGCACCGCTGGTGAGTCAGAGCCAGACCGTGGGCCGGATCGACTGGCGATGGCCTCACGTTGGCACCGTACTTGCTGGTTATTCTTCATCTGGCAAGGTGAACAAAGGCCTTGATATTGCCGGAAAACCTGGTGATGCCGTAAAGGCCGCCGCTAATGGAAATGTGGTGTATGCAGGAAATGGGTTGCTTGGTTACGGCAATCTGATTATTGTGAACCACAATGAGCATTTTTTAAGCGCCTACGCACACAACCGCAAGATTCTGGTGCGAGAAGGGGAGGATGTGAAAGCCGGTCAGGTGATAGCTGAGCTTGGCAGCAGCGGCGCAGAACGACCCATGTTGCATTTTGAGATTCGAAAGAATGGCAATCCGGTCGACCCCGCCCACTACCTGCCTCCACGACAGTAAAGATCCAGACAGTACTCTACTGCCACCGACTGCCGGCACTAACCAAAAACCGTGTTGTTAACAAGAATAACAAGGGCAACGGTGATGGCCGGCTAGCCCAGGTAATTCCTGATAACGAAGGAAGACCACGAACGTCCGCATGTAAGACGGAGTATCGGGCGACTAAACAGGATTTCTGAAAGACGGGGCAATACACATGTCAGCAGAGCGTGAAGAGACTATTGTCGATCGGGTCGCAGATGTAGAAGAATCCGAAGAAGAGCTGCACGAAGAAAAGGCGGAAAGCCAATCAAGCAACGATGACGCAGCCGAGACAGAAGAAATTTCCAGCCAAGGTCGTTACGGTTCGAGTCAAAAGCAACTGGACGCCACCCAGCTTTACCTGAATGAAATCGGATTTTCCCCACTCCTGACTCCCGAAGAAGAGGTTTATTTCGCCCGTCTCGCGCGCAAGGGAGAGGAGTCTGGCCGCAAGCGGATGATTGAAAGCAACCTCCGTCTGGTGGTCAAAATTGCCCGGCGCTACGTGAATCGCGGCTTAACACTCCTCGACCTGATCGAGGAAGGCAATCTTGGCCTGATCCGGGCCGTCGAAAAGTTTGATCCGGAGCGTGGCTTTCGGTTTTCTACTTACGCTACGTGGTGGATTCGCCAGACCATTGAGCGGGCGATCATGAATCAGACCCGGACGATTCGCCTCCCGATACACGTTGTGAAGGAGTTGAATCTATACCTTCGTGCGGCCCGTGAGCTGACCCAGAAACTGGATCACGAGCCTTCAGCCGAAGAGATTGCACAGCTGGTCGATAAGCCCGTGGCGGACGTCAAGCGAATGCTGGGGCTCAATGAGCGCGTTGCGTCCATGGACACGCCAATCGGGACCGGTGGCGATAAATCTCTGTTGGATACGGTGGCGGATGAAGGCGCCACAGACCCCGCGGAAGTCCTCCAGGACGACGACATGTGTAGCTGTCTGGAGAAGTGGATCGACCAGCTCAGCGATAAGCAGCAGGAAGTACTGGCCAGGCGCTTTGGCCTTCGGGGTTACCCCGTCAGCACCCTGGAAGAGGTTGGTCACGAGATTGGCCTGACTCGTGAGAGGGTTCGCCAGATTCAGGTAGAAGCATTGCGCCGACTGCGTGAAATCCTTGAGAAGGAAGGTCTGTCCGGGAATCTTCTGTTCAAGTAAAAGTTGAGAAAAAACAAAGGTCGATCGGTGAGAGCCGGTCGGCCTTTCTTTTTTTTAATATCATTGCAAATGAGAACCAGGTGCCGAATCGTGGCCCTTTAGCGTTGGTAGAATGCGGATTCCAGGTGGGGATAAGGCTGTCGAAGCCTGGGCACGCACGTTTGAAACGCGTAGATAATAATGATCTAAAAGGAAAGGACTATGAAGAAGGCTATCTCAACTGGTTTCGCATCTCTTTTTATGGCCGCGGCGCTGTCTGCGCCGGTTTCTGCACTGACTGTCGATGGTGTCGACGTGCCTGATACCTATACCGCTATGGATACCGAGCTGAAGCTGAACGGCGCTGGTACCCGTTCCAAGTGGTTCATGGATCTTTACGTTGGTGGTCTGTATGTACCACAGGCGGCTAATGACGGTGCCGCGGTGATCAACGCTGATGAGCCCCAGGCCATTACCCTGCATATTATCTCTGACATGATCACCAGTGAGCGCATGACGGAAGCCACCCTCGAAGGCTTCGAAGCGTCTACCGGCGGTAACACGGCTCCCGTTAAGACTGAGATTGATCGCTTCATGAACGTGTTCAAGGAAGAGATCAAGGAAGGCGACGTATTCGACCTGGTTTATCTGCCGGGGGAGGGCGTGAAGGTGCTTAAGAATGGCCAGAAGAGGGACACCGTGGGTGGCCTTGAGTTCAAGAAAGCCCTGTTTGGTATCTGGCTGTCTGACAAGCCGGCTCAGAAAGATCTGAAAAAAGCGATGCTGGGCCAGCGTTAATCGAAGGCTTCTGCAACGAAAAGCCGGCACTGATGCCGGCTTTTCTGGTTATGGGGCCACAGCCCTTACGAGACCTCCTGTAGCTAGAGGTAATCCCGCTTCTCCTTGAACTCGCACAGGTCTTCGATCATGCAGGCGCCGCATTTCGGCTTGCGCGCCGTGCAGGTGTAGCGTCCGTGCAGAATCAGCCAGTGATGGGCGTCTAGAAGGAACTCTTTCGGCACCAGTCGAAGCAGGCGCTTTTCCACCTCGAGAACGTTTTTGCCGGGTGCAATGCCGGTCCGGTTCGATACCCGGAAGATGTGGGTGTCCACGGCCATGGCCATATGCCCGAATGCCGTATTGAGTACCACATTAGCGGTTTTACGCCCCACCCCTGGCAATGCCTCAAGCTCTTCGCGTTTTTCTGGTACCTGGCTTCCGTGTTTTTCAATCAGGATGCGACAGGTCTTGATGACGTTTTCGGCCTTGCTGTTGAACAGCCCGATGGTCTTGATGTATTCCTTCAGCCCATCGACGCCGAGCGCCAGAATAGCTTCCGGAGTGTTGGCTGCGGGGAACAACTTGTCCGTCGCTTTGTTTACCCCAACATCCGTCGCCTGAGCCGACAGGATAACCGCGATCAACAGCTCGAACGGGGTTGAGTAATTCAGCTCAGTGGTTGGGTTCGGATTCGCGTCACGGAGCCGGGTAAAAATTTCGGTGCGTTTTTGCTTGTTCATAGCGTTCAGGTCTCAACTTGGCAGGGCTCAGGACACATCACCGGTGACTCGAACGCGCTTGCTGCCCGGGGCCACTGACGGAGCTGCCGCCTTGCGCCGCTCTTCCAGTCGGTTGTCGATGCCATTTTTGAGGGCGATCAACAGACCAAGGCCGACGAAAGCGCCGGGTGGCAGCACCATAAAGAGTACATCCGGGTAGTTCTCGAAGGGGCGGATTACCCAATCTGCGGCGCCCGGCCCCAGAAGCAGGTTCATGTCAGCGAACAGCGTACCCTGGCCAATCAGCTCCCGCAGACCACCCAGCACGATCAGGACGAACAGGAAACCCAGCCCCATCATCAGGCCATCCAGTAAGGCTGGTCCGGGTGTGGTCTTGGAAGCAAAGGCATCGGCCCGGCCGAGGATGGCGCAGTTGGTGACGATCAGGGGAATGAAAATGCCAAGGATCTGATAAAGCTCGTAAGTGAACGCCTGCATGAGCAGTTCGGTACAGGTGACGAAGGACGCAATGATCATGACGAACGCGGGCAAGCGAACCGACTCGCCGACAAAGTTGCGAATCAGGGATACCGCCAGGTTGGATCCCATCAGTACGATCAGGGTGGCCAGCCCAAGGCCGATGGCATTGACCACGGTGCTGGTGACGGCCAGAAGCGGGCACAACCCGAGGACCTGCACCAGTGCCGGGTTGTTGTTCCACAGTCCGTCGTTAATGATTTCTCTGGAGGTCTTGGTGGTCATGATGATGAACGCTCTCCAGTGGTGGAATGGTCTGACAGGGATTGACCGCCATCGTCTCCCTCAGGTGCCTGGCCGTCTGCAGCCAACTGTGAACGTGAACGGATGTCCTGACGATGTTTCCGGAAATAGACCAGTGTGCGCTGAACGGCTTTGACCACGGCTTGCGGTGTTATGGTGGCGCCGGTGAACTGGTCAAACTCGCCCCCGTTTTTGCGCACGTTCCATTTCCGGTAGGGCGGCTCGCCCAGGTTCTCACCGGCGAAGTCCGTAATCCAGTCGGATTTCTTCACCTCGATCCGGTCACCCAGCCCCGGTGTTTCCTTGTGGCTGGTGACGCGCACCCCCAGCAAGGTCCCGTCCATATCCAGGCCAACCAGCAGGCGGATATTCCCGGAGTAACCGTCCGGTGCCACCACGGGCAGAATCATCCCCGTCGGCTCACCATTCTGCCGGGCCACCCAGGCGACGGGGGGAGCAGCGGTGGTCAGATTCTCGTCACCGGGCAACTGGACTCTGTCGTTCAGAAGGTCGTTGTCGTGTTCGCTTTCCGGGATGATCTCGAACAAGGCGCTGGCTTCGGCCCGGGCGGCCTGTTCCTGGATTCGATCCTTGGTGATGGCCTGGGTTACCGCGATGGTGCCCCCGGTAATCAGGGCGAACAGGCCCAGACCAATGGCGCTTCGGCGGACAGATTGTGCAATGGCTGACATGGCTTATCCCCGGCTCCGGCCTGGCACACCACGGCGAGGCTTGTGGTGTCCGTAAGTTCGCGGTGGCGTGTAGTGGTCGATAAAGGGTACGGCGAAATTCATCAGCAGAACGGCGAAGGCTACGGCATCCGGGTAGTTGCCCCAGGTCCGGATGATGTAGATCAGAACACCAATGCCAGCACCGTAAATCAGTTTCCCCTGACGACTTGTGGCCGCCGACACTGGATCGGTGGCAATAAAAAACGCTCCGAACATGGTCGCACCTGCCAGCAGGTGCAGGGATAGGGGCGCGTATTCGTCCGCGTTGCTGCCAAAGGCCAGGCTCATAAAGGCGAGAGCGGCCAGGAAGCTCACGGGAATGTGCCAGGTGATCACGCGTAAACCGATCAGCAGCAGTCCACCCGCAAGGAATGCGCCGTTCACCCATTCCCATCCCAGTGCAACGCCCTCTCCGAAGGTGGGGTGTTCGAGCACTTCAGAGGAGGTGAAGGAGGCAATCTTGTGCTTGTACTCATCCAGGGGCGTGGCCATGGTCCAGCCGTCGATCACCGTCTGCTGGCCTGAGGCGATGGCAGACAGGGTTTCGCCAAATCCTGGAGTATCGCCCCACAGCATGACTGGCTGAGCCCAGTTGGTAGTCATGGCCACCGGAAAGGAAATGAGCACGAGGGCGTAGCCCACCATCGCCGGGTTAAACGGGTTGGAACCAAGCCCGCCGTACAGCTGCTTGGCCACCACAATGGCGGAAATGGCCGCTGTGGCGGATACCCACCAGGGCGTAAACTGCGGTAGCGATAAGCCAAGCAGAAGCCCGGTAACGGCGGCGGTGTTGTCTTTCAGGAAGAAGGCCACGGGCTTGCCGCGCAGTTTGATTACGGCGGCCTCGCTTGCCATGGCAACCCCGACACACCAGACCACATTGATCAGATTTCCCCAGCCAAAGAACAGGGTCTGCGCGAGCAGTCCCGGCAACGCAGCAATAATGACCCACAGCATCACCTGGGACGTCGGGCGGGCCTGGCGGGCGTGAGGTGAAGACTGTTGAACGAACGACATGAATGTTGTGCCTGAAATCGGTTATTCGTTTGATTGGGATTGAGTTTGGCCACCCTGTTGCTGGCGGGCCTCAGCGAGAGCCTCTTCAGCGCGCTTTACACGATCCTGATTTTTGCTGACGGCGCGCTGGAGTTTGTCCACGTTGTCGGCCTCTTTGCTCCGGGCTTCTTTCAGCATGTCCTCCATATTACGGAGCTTGGCCTGGGCCTGTGCCAGTTGTTTTTCGAGGGTTTCAATGTCTGGTGCGTCCGGTGCCGGCTTATCGTGTGCCGCTTCGCTGGTATTGGCTTCTGCCTTGGCCTTCTTGCGAGCCAATGCCTGTTGAACCAGCGCAGCCTTGGCAGCTCGTTCGTCGGTGTCGCCATCTGCCGAGGGCGCGGACTGTTCGGCCTGGGCTTTCTTCTTTGCCTGTGCCTCGGCCGCAGCTTTGGCTCGTTCTTTCCGGCGCTGTTCTTTCTCGCGTTTTTCCCGCTCCAGCCGTTCCTGACGGGCCTCGAAACGCTCCCGCGCTCGATCGGCTTTTTCCTGCTCTGACCGCTGTACACGGATTTCGCCCTTGGCGTGCCGGTAATACTGTACCAGCGGAATGGAGCTCGGGCAGACGTAGGAGCAGGCCCCGCATTCAATGCAGTCGAACAGGTTAAGGTGCTCGGCCTTTTCAAACTCGCCCGCCTTGGCGTGCCAGAACAGTTGCTGCGGAAGCAGTTCCATGGGGCAGGCCAGCGCACATTCGCCGCACCGGATGCATGGCTGTTCTGGCGGTGGTACAGGTAATTCGGCGCTGGTGGCGGCGATCACACAGTTGCTGGTCTTGACCACCGGAACAGCCGCGCTGCTGAGCGTGTACCCCATCATGGGGCCACCGAGCACCAGTCGGTTGGTACGTTCTGCATCGAGGCCGGCCTGTTCCAGGAGGTACGATATCGGCGTACCGATCAGAGCTTCGAAGTTGCCCGGTTCCGCAACGCCTTCTCCGGTGATGGTGACAATCCGGGAAACCAGTGGCCTGTCCTCAAATATTGCGTCAGCCACCGCTACGGCCGTTCCGATGTTCTGACACATCACGCCTATGTCCGCCGGAATGCCACCGCTGGGCACTTCCATCCCGGTCAGGATGTGAATCAGCTGTTTCTCTCCACCGGACGGGTATTTGGTCGGGATTACCGCCAGTTCTATCTGGGTGCCCTGAATGGCCCTGTTGATCGACTCTATGGCCTCGGGTTTGTTGTCCTCAATGGCAATGACACAGCGCTCAGGGCGCAGAATCCAGGCCATGACCTTCATGCCAGCCACGATGTCGGCGGCTTTTTCGCGCATGGTCATGTCGTCGGCGGTGATGTACGGCTCGCACTCGGCACCGTTGAGGATCAGGGTGCTGACTTTTCGGTCCCGGGGCGGTCGCAGTTTGACGTTGGTGGGAAATCCAGCGCCGCCAAGTCCGGAGATGCCGGCCTCGCGAATCAGGCCCAGTACCTGATCCCGCTCGAGGGCCCGGTAATCCTTGATGGGGTGGCGTTTTCTCCACTCATCCTCGCCATCGGGCCGCAGCGTCACACACCAGTCTTGCATGCCCGAGGGGTGGGGGACGGGCTGAAGGCTGATGGCTTCAATAATGCCTGAGGTGGGTGCATGGACGGGGACACCCAGGCCGCTGGTCACTTCGGCCAGTTTGTCGCCTTTCTGAACCCGGTCGCCAACCTTGACCAGAACCTGCGCGGGTTCGCCAATATGCTGTTGCAGCGGGACAACCAGCTGGTCGGGCAGTCCCGCCTGACGAATGGGGCGCTGGGTCGACTGATGTTTGTTCTCGGCCGGGTGGATACCGCCGGGAAACTCCCAAAACTGTGTCATCAGGCTCTGGCTCCCTGGCGGTCGGTGGCGATCAGGTTTTTGGCTGGCGCGGACCAGGTCCAGGTACGGATATCCGGTTCGACGGTAACCATGTCGATGCAGTCTACCGGGCAGGGCTCTACGCACAGGTCACAGCCGGTGCACTCGCTCTCGATGACCGTATGCAGGTGCTTGGCAGCGCCCAGAATGGCATCAACCGGGCAGGCCTGGATGCACTTGGTGCAGCCGATACATTCGTCCTCGCGGATGAACGCGACCCGCTTTTCCTGCTCGACGCCGTGCTCGGCATCCAGCGGTTGGGGCTCCACATCGAGCAGGTCCGCCAGGGCCTTGATCGTTGATTCACCACCGGGTGGGCACTTGTTGATGGCGTCGCCGTCGGCAATGGACTCGGCGTAGGGGCGGCAGCCGGGGAAACCGCACTGGCCACACTGGGTCTGGGGCAGTAACGAATCGATCTGGTCGACCAGCGGGTTGCCTTCAACCCGGAAGCGTTCGGAGGCAAAGCCCAGCAACCCGCCAAACACGAGGGCGAGGGTGAGCAACACCAGAACTGCGATGACAATGCCCGTCCACATACAACCTGCCTCCGTTACACGCTGACCAGGCCGGTAAAGCCCAAGAACGCCAGCGACATCAAACCCGCAGTCACCATGCCAATGGCCGCGCCCCGGAACGCAACTGGCACATCAGACACCGCAATTCGTTCGCGCATGGCGGCAAACAGCACCAGTACCAGCGAGAAGCCAGCTGCTGCCCCGAAGCCATACAGTACCGATTCGACAAAGTTGTTGTTCTTGTTGAGGTTAAGCAGCGCCACCCCCAGTACCGCGCAGTTGGTGGTAATCAGGGGCAGGAAGATACCCAGTACCCGATAGAGCAGGGGGCTGGTCTTGCGTACCACCATCTCGGTGAACTGAACCACCACCGCAATCACCAGGATAAAGGTGATGGTTTTCAGAAAGGCCAGATCCAGTGGCGCCAGCAGGTAGGTATAGGCCAGATAGCTGCACACTGATGACAGCGTCAGAACAAAGGTGGTGGCCAGGGACATGCCCATGGCGGTTTCCAGCTTGCCGGAAACCCCCATGAACGGGCAAAGCCCCAGAAACTGCACCAGTACAAAGTTGTTCACCAGGATGGTGCTCACCAGGATCAGTAGATATTCCGTCATCGGTACTGCTCAGCCTCGCCAGTGAATTACATGATGCGCATGCCGGGCGTCGCGCCGGAGTCCGGTGACAGGATGAAGATATCCTTGCCCCCGGGGCCGGCTGCCAGAACCATGCCTTCGGACAGGCCGAACTTCATCTTACGCGGCTTCAGGTTCGCCACCATGACCGTCAGGCGGCCTTCCAGGTCTTCCGGCCGGTAGGCGGACTTGATGCCAGCGAACACGTTTTTGTCACCGTGGCCGATATCGAGGGTCAGGCGCAGCAGTTTGTCAGCGCCCTCGACGTGCTCGGCTTTGACAATTTTGGCTACGCGCAGGTCGACCTTGGCGAAGTCACCGAATTCGATTTCGTCGGCGACCGGTTCCAGCTTGCTTTTCTCTTCCTGCATGGGGTCTTGCTTGTCGGCTGGAGCGGGCAACTCTTCCCTGGAATCGTCCAGCATCTTTTCAATCTGGCTCATATCCACGCGGTTCATCAGTGGCTTGAACTTGTTGATGTGGTGATTTTCCAGCAACTGCGCGCGGTTGTTCCAGTCCAGCTTGGCGCTGAGGAAATGCTCAGAGGCTTCCGCTGTTTTTGGCAGTACCGGAGCCAGGTATGTCATCAGCAGGCGGAACATATTGATGGCGTTGGTGCAGATGGCCTGCAGCTTCTCGTCCTGAGCTTCCTGCTTGGCGATCACCCACGGCTGCTCGTCGTTCACATACTGGTTGGCGGTGTCCGCCAGTTCCATGATGCGGCGCATGGCGCGGCCAAACTCTCGGGCTTCGTAGAATTCTTCAATTTCCTTGCCGGCATCGATGAATTCCCTCAGGCGTTCGACTTCTGTCACCTGACCGAGCTGTCCGTTGAACCGCTTGGTGATGAATCCGGCACTGCGGCTGGCAATGTTGACCACTTTGCCAACCAGGTCGGAGTTCACCCGGGCGGCGAAATCTTCCAGGTTCAGGTCCATGTCATCGACACCGCTGGTCAGCTTGGCGGCGAAGTAGTAACGCAGGTATTCCGGATTCAGGTGATCCAGATAGGTGCGCGCCATGATGAAGGTGCCACGGGACTTGGACATCTTCTTGCCGTTCACGGTCACAAAACCGTGGGCCCAGACCGCGGTTGGTGTGCGGAAGCCCGCATCGTGCAGCATCGACGGCCAGAACAGGGCGTGGAAGTTGATGATGTCCTTACCGATGAAGTGGTACACCTCGGCGGTGGAATCGGTCTTCCAGAAGTGCTCGAAGTCGATATTTTCACGGTTACACAGGTTCTTGAAGCTGGCCAGGTAGCCGATGGGCGCGTCCAGCCACACGTAGAAATACTTGCCCGGGGCATCCGGGATTTCGAAACCGAAGTAGGGGGCATCCCGGGAGATGTCCCATTCCTGCAGTCCGGCATCCAGCCATTCGGCCAGCTTGTTGGCTACCTGCGGCTGCAGGGTGCCGCTGCGGGTCCAGTTTGCCAGGAAGTCAGCGAAGTCCGGCAGTTTGAAGAAGTAGTGTTCGGACTCCTTCTCGATCGGCGTGGCGCCGGACACGGCAGAAACCGGGTTGATCAGTTCTGCCGGGGTGTAGGTGGCGCCACAGGCTTCGCAGTTGTCGCCGTACTGGTCTTCGGTTTTGCACTTGGGGCAGGTGCCTTTAATAAACCGGTCTGCCAGGAACATGTTCTTTTCAGGATCGTACGACTGGGTGATCTTGCGCGTGGCAATGTGGCCGTTTTCCTGAAGCTGGCGGTAGATGTACTCGGAAAACTGACGGTTCTCTTCCGAGTGCGTGGTGTAATAGTTGTCGAACCGAATGTGGAAACCGGCGAAGTCCTGCTGGTGTTCCTCGCGAATCCGGTCAATCAGCTGCTCGGAGGTAATGCCCTCACGCTCGGCTCGCAGCATGATCGCCGTACCGTGGGCGTCGTCGGCGCAAACGTAGTAACAGTTCTGGCCCCGCATGTTCTGGTAGCGTACCCAGATGTCGGTCTGAATGTATTCCAGCAGGTGACCCAGGTGAATCGGGCCGTTGGCGTAGGGCAGTGCGCTGGTAACCAGAATGTCGCGCTGTTGCTTTGCACTCGCTTGCGTCATGGTGTGTCCGAACCTTTCATCAGAAAATAAGGGGTTGTGTGGTCAGAAACGGGCACAAATGATACCTTCCGCCCAGATAATTTTCACCCAGATCACCTGTTTCCATGCCATTGGAAGCCCTGAACGGCAGGTAATTGTTTATACGCCGTTCTTTTCACGGCGTCGGAACATCGCTTGAGACACTTTCGGAGACCCCGATGACACAGATTTCAGAGCAGGCTCTGCAGGCGGCCATCAAAGAATATCGTGACCCGTACCTTGGTAAGGATTTGTACGAACTTGGCGCTGTTAAAGCCCTTGAATCCAGTGAATCCGGTGAGGTTAAGTTGGTGGTTGAGCTGCCATATCCGTCAGCGGGCATTGCCGGCGCCCTGAAGCAGCTGGTGGCCGTGGCGCTGGAAAACGTTGACGGTGTGGAAAGTGCCGACGTTCAGGTAGGCCAGAAAATCCATTCGTACAAGGTGCAGAAAGATCTTCCTTCTGTTCCGGGTGTGAAGAACATCATTGCTGTGGCATCCGGCAAGGGTGGAGTGGGTAAATCCACGACAGCTGTGAATCTGGCGCTCGCGCTGCAGGCCGAAGGGGCGCGGGTAGGCATCCTGGACGCCGACATCTATGGACCCAGCATTGGCATGATGCTCGGTGTGCCCGAGGGCAAACGCCCGGATACCCGGGAGAACAAGTACTTTGTGCCTATGCCGGTGCATGGCCTGCAAGCCAACTCCATGGCCTTTGTGGTGACCGAGAAGACACCCATGGTCTGGCGCGGGCCGATGGTGAGTGGCGCCGTGTTGCAGTTGCTGCAGCAGACGCTCTGGGATGAGCTCGACTATCTGATCGTGGATATGCCACCGGGCACCGGCGACATTCAACTGACTCTGGCCCAGAAGGTCCCCGTGACCGGAGCGGTGATTGTGACCACGCCGCAGGACATTGCCCTGCTGGACGGTAAGAAGGGCATCGAGATGTTCCGTAAGGTCGACATTCCGGTGCTGGGTGTGGTCGAAAACATGAGTGTGCACATCTGCAGCAACTGCGGACACGAGGAGCCGTTGTTCGGTCACGGTGGTGGTGAGCGGATCGCCGAGGAGTACGACACCGAGCTGCTGGGCCAGTTGCCGCTGCACATGACCATCCGTGAGCAGACGGATGGCGGTAATCCCTCAGTAATTGCCGAGCCGGATTCCGAGGTGGCGCTCCGCTACCGGGACATTGCCCGCCGGGTTGGTGCTCAGCTTTCCTCCCGGGAGCGCAATCTAGGTGGGTCGATTTCCAGTGTGTCGGTGACTGAGCACTGAGCCTCGGAACGAGTGCGCAGACGCCCATTGGGGCGCCATTCGCACCTTCGACAGGTTGCCGAGTAACGGGTAAACTACGCCTCAATTTTTCAAGTGGAATGAGACTTCTACCAATGAGCATCAAGTCCGATAAGTGGATTCGCCGTATGTCCGAGCAGCAGGGCATGATCGAGCCGTTTGAATTCGGTCAGGTCCGTGAGTCCGAGAAAGGCCGGGTTATTTCCTACGGTACGTCGAGCTACGGCTACGACGTGCGTTGCAGCAACGAGTTCAAGATCTTCACTAACGTTCATTCGGCGACCGTGGACCCGAAAAACTTCGACGAAAACAGCTTCGTGAACTACACCGGTGATGTGTGCATCATTCCGCCGAACTCGTTCGCACTGGCACGCACCGTGGAATATTTCCGTATCCCACGCAACGTGCTCACCATCTGCCTGGGCAAATCCACCTATGCCCGGTGCGGTATCATTGTGAACGTCACGCCGCTGGAGCCCGAGTGGGAAGGTCAGGTGACTCTGGAATTCTCCAACACCACCAACCTGCCGGCAAAAATCTACGCCAACGAAGGCGTAGCCCAGATGCTGTTCTTCGAATCCGATGAGGTGTGTGACACCAGCTACAAGGATCGCGGTGGTAAATACCTCGGCCAGACCGGCGTAACCCTGCCCAGGACATGAACGCCAACCAGTTTCTGAAAGCCGTTTCCCAGTTGCAGGGATGGCGCGAATGCGCCTTCCTGCTGGCCCTTGCCGAGCGTTCGTTTCCCAATTACGCACTGTTTGCTGACGCCGTCGGTCTGAAAACCGGAGCCAAGATGCGGCAGTTGCTGGATCTTGGCTGGGATCTGCTGCAAGACAGCTCAAGCGAGGCGGCAATTCCGCAGCTGCTGGCCAGGCTCGAAGGCCTGTCTCCAGACGTTGATGCTTACGACGCCTACGGTGTCTATCCCGCGTTTGATTTCTGCCAGTTGATGGAGCAGGCGCTGCTGAATCGCCTGAATCCGGCCCGTCATCGTGCCTCCGAGGCTTCACAGCTGGCAACCTCGACAGTCGTCAGCTTTATCGAGGTCTCGGAGGGGGATGAGCTCAGCGAGGATGATCTGGTGCGCGTGCTGGATCATCACCCGTTGATGAAAGAAGACAAGGCTTTTCAGCGTGATCTCGTGTTGTCGCTGAAGCGTCAGCGAACGCCAACCGAATCTTTCGTAGAGAAACTCAGGGATGATGCGGCCAATGGCGGTGTCAGTAATCTGGGGATTGCCCTGGGCGACTGACCCCGGGCTACACTTTTCCTGCGGCGTGCGCCGTTAATCCATCTGGTGTGTTTGACAGGCTGTTCTCAATGAAACTCTCCACCTTTGGACGCAAATTTACCGCCGATGCCGGCATTACCTCCCTGATGGACGATCTGGGCAATGCCATGGCGTCCGGTGATGACATGATCATGATGGGGGGAGGTAACCCCGGACACATCCCTGAAATACAGGAGCGGGTCCAGTCCATACTGGCGGAACTGAGCGCCAGCGACCAGCATGTCCGCCGCCTGGTGGGTGTGTACGATCCGCCCCAGGGAGAGAAACAGTTTATTTCGTCGCTGGCGGATCTGCTTAACCGGGAGTATGGCTGGGGGCTGGAGCCTGAGAACATTGCCTTGACCAATGGCAGCCAGGCCGCCTTTTTCATGTTGTTTAACATGTTCGGCGGTGACTACGGCAACGGCCAGCGCAAGCACATCCTGCTGCCACTCGCCCCGGAGTATATTGGTTATGCCGACGCAGGTATCGAACCCGGGCTGTTCCGGGCGGTCCAGCCGGATATTTCCTTCACCGACGGGCATGAGTTCAAGTATCGCGTCGATTTCGACGCCGTTGAGGTAACCGGTGAGACGGGCGCTATTTGTGTGTCCCGACCGACCAACCCGACCGGGAATGTGGTGACGGATGACGAGCTGGCGCGCCTGGAGGCCTTGGCGCGGGAGCACGACGTGCCGCTGATTGTCGATGGTGCCTACGGCACCCCGTTCCCGAGCCTGCTGTTCGTGGATGCGAAACCCACCTGGAATGACCAGATTATTCTGTGCCTGAGTTTGTCCAAGCTCGGGTTGCCGGCGGCGCGCACGGGCATCGTGATTGCTGCAAAACCAGTTATCAAGGCGTTGTCCGGTATCAATGCCATTATGAATCTGGCCACAGGAAGCTTCGGGGCGATGCTGGCGGAGCCACTGGTACGTTCCGGTGAAATCCTCAGTCTCAGCCGTGATGTAGTGTGTCCGTTTTATCGCGAGAAAATGGAAAAGGCGGTGGGGGTGTTCCATAACGCCATGGGCGAGGCGGACTGCCGCTGGTATATCCATAAGCCCGAAGGCGCCATGTTCCTGTGGCTCTGGTTCCCGGATCTGCCTGTGACCAGTCTGGCGTTGTATCAGCGGCTAAAGGCCAGGGGCGTACTGGTGGTGTCTGGTCACTACTTCTTCCCCGGATTGCCGGATGACGACTGGCGTCATCGCCACGAATGCCTGAGGGTCACCTATTCCCAGGACGATGACCGGGTGGCCGAAGGTCTTCGGATTATCGCCGATGAAGTGAAGCGGGTCTGGGCCGAGCACCGGGGCGGGGCTTAACCCCCCACCTCGGATTGGGTGAGTCGCAACTGGTAGGTGCTGCCGTCCGGCTCCACCTGCCGGAGCTGAATAAGCAGGTAGTCCCGTTCCGGCGCAAACCACATCAGGGTTTCCCGCTTGGAGTCTTCCTCCCGAATCTTTTCCGCCTTCAGGGTAGGGGTGGAGCCGTTTGAGGTGTCCAGAGGTTCCTGATCAATGATGGCAAAGCGGTCTGTGTCGTACCGGTTTCCATCAATCACTCGGTAGGTCATGTCTTTCTGGCCGCGCTTTATGTCCTGGCTGAGTTGCAATTGAAGGCCCAGCGGATCGAGCGCGCCGTCTTCCAGATCCAGAGTAAAGTCCTTGTTTTTATATTCGCCGGTTGCCTTGCCGGACTCCCAGTCAAAATTGATGGACTCTTTCCGGTCCCTGATCAGAAAGCCCGAAAGCCGGTAGCGATAGCGGATCGGAATCACCCGGTTGTTTTGCCAGCGGAGCACCAGGGATTCATCAATGTCTGCGATGAACGAATCAACTTTGGTGCGGTAGAGCCAGGTCCCATCTTCACGGGGTGAGAGTGTGCGGGTGGCGGTGCCATCGATGGCGACGCCCTTGTTCATGGAGGCGGTGTAGGTCACCTCATAGGGGAGCAGTTCGGTTTGTTGCTCGGCGTGGGCTGCCGTAGGTAGAGCGCCGGCACTGACGACCAGGAGCCAGGCGGTGAAGCGGGGCAGCGTTTTAGCGGGTGTGCGATACGAATCCATGTGTGGTAACCCAAAGCTGTCACAGTTAGCGACAGTTTAGCGGGTTACCACGCAGGAAGGGATGACAATACGTTCAGGGTGGGGATCAGTTATCAGGCAGTCGCATCGGGCTTTTCAGGAGTTCGCCATCAAACATGGCGAAATCGCTGCCCAGCTGGATGCGGCCCTCGCAGAACCAGCGAATCACGATCGGATACAGCACGTGCTCCCGGGCCTGAACCCGCTCTTCCAGGGACTCGGCGGTGTCTTTCGGCAGAACCTGGACCTCGGCCTGAGCGATGACTGGGCCGCCGTCGAGTTCTTCGGTCACGAAGTGAATCGATGTCCCGTGTACGGCTTCCCCGGCATCCAGCGCTCGCTGGTGGGTGTTCAAGCCGGTGTACTTGGGCAGCAGTGACGGGTGCACGTTCAGCAGCTTACCCCGGAAGGCTCGTACGAAATCGGTGGTCAGGATTCGCATGAAGCCGGCGAGCACGATGAGATCCGGGTTGTGGCGGAGGATCTCTGCCATCAGGGCACCATCGAACTCTTCCCGTGACTGGTACTTGGTGTGGTCAACCACGAAGGTTTCGATGTTGGCCTGTGCTGCCCGTTCCAGCGCAAATGCCTGGGGCCGGTTGCAGCCAACGGCGACAATTTTGCCCGGGAAATCACGCTCCCGGGATGCATCAATCAGCGCCTGAAGGTTTGATCCACTGCCGGATGCCAGGATCAGAATGCTTGGCTGAGGTGCTGGATCTGCCTTCATTTATTCAACAGCCCCGGAGCATAGCGAACGACGGCGTCGGTGTCGGTGTCTTCGGATTGTTCAATAACGCCTACCTGCCAGGCATGTTCACCGAGTTCGGTAAGGGTATTTAGCGCCTGGTCTTTCTGGTCGGCCGGTACGCAGACAATCATGCCCACGCCGCAGTTGAAGGTGCGGTACATCTCCTCGCTTGCCACGCCGCCCGCATCTTTCAGCCACTGGAATACGGGAGGCAGGGTCCAGCTGTCGGTATCGATAGCGGCAATGGCACCTTCGGGCAGGACCCGGGGAATGTTCTCGGGCAGACCGCCACCGGTGATGTGAGACAGCGCGCGCACATCGACCCTGCGAATCAGCTCCAGCAGGTTCTTCACGTAGATGCGGGTCGGCGCCATCAATGCATCGGCCAGGGTGGTATCGCCCATCGGCTGGTTCAGGTCAGCGTTGCTTACTTCCAGAATCTTGCGAATCAGTGAGTAGCCATTGGAGTGAGGGCCGGAGGAACCCAGGGCGATCAGCGCATCACCTGCCTGCACCCGGCTGCCGTCGATGATTTCGCTGCGCTCGGCCACGCCCACGCAGAAGCCTGCGAGGTCGTAGTCGTCGCCTTCGTACATGCCGGGCATCTCGGCAGTTTCGCCACCAACCAGCGCACAGCCAGCTTGCTCGCACCCGGTGCCGATTCCGGCAACTACCTGGGCAGCCACGTCCACGTTGAGCTTACCGGTGGCGTAGTAGTCGAGGAAGAACAGAGGCTCTGCGCCGCCCACCACGAGGTCGTTCACACACATGGCCACCAGGTCGATACCGATGCTGTCGTGCTTCTGGAGTTGCATGGCCAGGCGCAGCTTGGTGCCCACGCCATCGGTTCCGGAGACCAGTACCGGTTCTTTATACCCGGTGGGAATGGACACCATGGCGCCGAATCCGCCGAGACCGCCAAGCACTTCCGGGCGTCGTGTACGTGCTGCCGTATCCTTGATCCGGTGGACGAGTTCGTTACCGGCATCAATGTCAACGCCAGCATCACGGTAGGTAAGGGAGGGCTTCTGTTCGCTCATGGGGAGTCATTAACCGTTGGCAGTGGAAAAGTAGGCGGCGAATTTTACCAGTTGCGGGATGGGGGGCCAAATGTAATTGAGCTTTGTTGAGTGGGGCTTTGCGAGTTGCCAAGTGGCTGGCAATATTGCTCTTATGCAATTGTTGGTTGCTACTCACGCTTTGGGCCATGGTGTATCCTATGCGCCATTCATCCGAACACCAGGGTATTTCATGTCTGTATCACGATCAGGACCACTTCCAGCCTGTTTTCGCAGGCTGGTCATGCAGGTTGCCGCTATGGGTATTTTGTTCGCGGCATATGCTTTCCCGGCCTCGGCGGTCACCGTGCCCGGCCTTTATTCGGTTGAGGTTCCCGTCAGTGGTTCCTCGCCCCAGCAGCTGGCGGTAGGGTATGCCGACGGTCTGGCAAGAGTATTTGTGCGTGTGTCCGGCTCGCGGGATGTTCTGGAACTCGAGGGCATTGAGGCGTTGTTGGATGATGCTGAGTCCCTGTTGTTGTCCTATCAGTTTTTCAGCAACGAGGCGGGTGGAAACCGACTGCAGATGTCTTTTGGTGCGGTGGGTGTCAATCAGGCCCTGGCCTCCATCAATGCCCCAGTCTGGGGGGCGAATCGCCCGCTGACGCTGGCCTGGGTAGCTGTCGAGGACCGCGGCGCCCGGACCTTGCTCACGAGCAGCCCGGTGCCACCCGATGCGGATCCCGCGATGCCGGCTATTGCCTGGCGGCAGGCTTTTGAACAGGCCTCCAGCGATCGGGGGCTGCCGGTGGCACTGCCGCCAGAGGTCTATCGGGGCAACCGGGAATTGCTGTCGGATCTCTGGGGTCAGTTTATTGGTCGCATCCGGGACGCGTCGGACAGCCTGGATCATGATGCGCTTGCGTTGGTGCGTGTGAGTCGAAGTGGTGGTGCGTGGCGCGCGGGCTGGGTCTTTGAAGGCATGTCTATGGATTCCGCCGAGCAATCGGTGACTGCAGCAACACCGGAAGCGCTGGCCCGGGAAGTGGTGAATCGCTGGGCGGATCAGTACGCCAATCGCTATGCCGTTTCTGCCGCGGATGTGGGCGAATCGCCGCAGGTGGACATTGTGCTCCGTGGTGTAGGCTCGCTGGCGGACTATGGTTCGGCAACGAAAGCCCTGCAGGGTCTCACCCCGGTTACCAGGGTCGGTGTCAACCGTTTGAAGGAGAATCAGTTGACCCTGCGGGTGGCGTTCTCCGGTGAACTGGACCAGCTCAAGGAATACATTGCCCTCGATACCCGTTTCGTGCCGCTTGAACAGCAGGAAGTGGCATCCCTGCTTAGCCAGCCCGCGGCAACTTCGGAGCCGGCGCAGGAAAGTGTTCCTGCCCAGTCCCAGGAAAGTGAGGCAAATGAAGGGAGTGAAGTGGCCGATGGAGCGGTTACCGGAGGCGACGGGGAAGTCGGAGCACCGGCGACGGAGTCAGCTACATCACCTGTAGCCTACGAATCGGCGGAAGTCGATGAGCAGGAGGCTGAGCAAGCGTTCGAATCCCTCTATCAGGTACTGTATTATCGATGGCAACCTGGTTCGGTCATCGGAACGGGTGACGGAGAGTAAGGCGGTTCCGGAGGGGTATTTGTGAGTTTGCAACGCTGGCGCTGGATTCCCAATGCCCTGACGTTTTTGCGCATGTTGCTGATCGTGCCTTTTGCGGGCGCGTTGCTGTCCCAGGACTATCGGTATGCGCTGGTGATTTTCATGGTGGCGGCAGCAACCGACGGGTTCGATGGCTTCCTGGCGCGTCACTTCAACTGGCGTTCCCGGTTCGGCGCTATCGCTGATCCGCTGGCGGACAAGGCGCTTTTGCTGACGGCCTACCTGGTGCTCACCCTGACCGGCGTTTTCCCTGTGTGGCTCTTCGGACTTGTGCTAGGGCGCGACTTGCTGATTGTCAGCGGCGCGCTTGCCTATCATTACGGTATTGGACGCTTTGATATGCAGCCCAGTATTCCCGGCAAGATCAATACATTCATACAGATTCTGGTGGCTCTGGCGATTATCGTTTTGCTTGCCGACCTGCCCATGCAGCCCTGGGTTCTTGAGGTGGGTATCCTGCTGGTGGCCATTTCAGCCATATTCAGCGGGCTTCATTACACCTTGGTCTGGGGAATGCGTGCTTGGAGGGCGACCCGGTCGTGAATGCGTCGCAGCTGTCTTTGGGAATCAAGCTCCGTGATGATGCGAGATTCGGCAACTTTCACGGTGACCGCAATGCCGATGCCGCGTTGCGGCTGAAACTGATCTGCGAAAAACCCGAAGCGGTTCCCGTTGTGGTTATTTGCGGGGACTCGGATACGGGTAAGAGCCATCTTCTGCAGGCGGTATGTCACCACGCTGACGGGCAGGGGCGTACGGCCGTCTGCATCAGCATTGTCGAATTGGAACCTTTTGGCCCCGAGGCGTTAGTGGGCTTGGAAGGCGCCGACATTATCTGCCTCGACGACCTCGATCGGGTCGTGGGACAGCCGGCTTGGGAAGAAGCGATATTCCACCTGTACAATCGGGTTCAAGATCAAGGGGGCTTGCTGATCGTGAGCGTGTCGGAGGTGCCGTCAGCGCTGGGTTTTTGCCTGCCGGACCTGAGGTCCCGGCTCGGACATGGTCTGACTATCCAGCTTGGAATTTACCGTGACGACGACCGGTTGCGAATTCTCATGGCGCGTGCAGAACAACGGGGATTGGTGATAGCTGACGATGTTGCCACCTTTATCATGCGGCGTGCGCCCCGGCGTCTGGGGGATTTGCTGGCCATACTGGACACGCTGGATGAGAATTCGCTTCAGGCGCAGCGCAGGCTGACCATTCCATTCGTTAAATCGGTCATGGGTTGGTAGGAAGCGCGTTCGGCCAAACAACGATAAAACATCAAGGGGAAGGTGACATGAGACGCGTGGTATTCAATCAGAAAGGCGGTGTGGGCAAATCCAGCATTACCTGTAACCTGGCCGCGATCAGTGCAGCGCGGGGCAAACGGACGCTGGTGGTGGATCTGGATCCACAGGGCAACTCCACTCATTACCTGCTGGGAAAGGCCGCTGGTGAACTGAAAGATACCGTGGCTGATATGCTGGAGCAGACCGTGGCCTTTACGGTGTTCAATCGCCGCCCGGATGAGTTTGTCCATGCCACGCCCTTCGACAATCTGTTTGTCATGCCATCGAGCCCGGAGCTGGATTTCCTGGAGCGCAAGCTGGAAGCCAAGCATAAGATCTACAAGCTTCGGGAAGCCCTGAAAAAATTGGGGGAAAGTTTCGATGCCATTTACATTGATACCGCTCCGGCGCTGAACTTCTATACCCGTTCCGCCCTGATCGCCGCGCAGCGCTGCCTGATACCCTTTGACTGTGATGACTTCTCTCGTCAGGCCCTGT
Organism: Marinobacter sp. F4216; assembly: GCF_019931195.1. Classification (GTDB taxonomy): domain Bacteria; phylum Pseudomonadota; class Gammaproteobacteria; order Pseudomonadales; family Oleiphilaceae; genus Marinobacter; species Marinobacter suaedae. Next base: position 55,631 of record NZ_JAIOUO010000007.1, read on the forward strand.
ACAACATCCTGAATGAGATTCGGGATCTGCAGGAAGACCATAATGAAGATCTGGTGGTTGAAGGAATTGTCGCAAACCAGTTTCAGCCGAGGGCAAGTCTGCCCAAGCGGTTGGTCCTTGAACTGATGGAGGAAGGCCTGCCGGTATTGCCGGTGCGCCTGTCCAGCTCCGTAAAAATGAAAGAATCTCACCAGAGCCGGCAACCGCTCATCCATATGGCGCCCAAGCACGCGCTGACCCGGCAGTACGTGGATCTGTTCGGGGTGTTGCATGGTGAAGCGGTCGAGCTGGAGCCTCTGGCCGACTAGGACGGATGTTATGACCGAAAGCATTGATGTGGTGGGTCAGGTTGCTGACAGCCTGCTTCGCCTTGAGATGGAACTGCGCCAGTTAGGCGCCTGGGAGGCCGAGCGGCCTCCCGTCGAAGCGTTTCAGAGCACACAACCGTTTTGTATCGATACGCTGGAGTTCACCCAGTGGCTGCAGTTTGTGTTCATAGAGCGAATGAAGGTCATCGTCGAAAACGAAAACCCACTGCCAAGCGTCTCAGGCATGGCCCCTATGGCAGAAGAGCATTTTCGCGGGCGGGCAGAATCCGGGCAATCGTTGATCCGTGAACTGGAAACGATTGACCGTTTGCTCAGCGACGGCTGATCAGTCCAGCCGCATGGACAGGTCCACGGCCTTGATGTCCTTGGTCAGCGCACCAATCGAAATATAATCCACACCGGTTTCCGCCACGGGCACCAGGGTTTGGTCATTTATGCCGCCGGATGCTTCCAGCTTGGCACGGCCGGCGGTAAGGGTAACCGCGGTGCGCATATCCGCCAGGCTGAATTCATCCAGCATGATGATGTCCGCCCCGGCATCCAGAGCCTGGGTCAGTTCGTCCAGTGTTTCGGTCTCTACCTCGATCGGGCGTCCCGGGGCAATTCGTCGGGCTTCTTCAATGGCTTCGGCAATGGAACCGCATGCCAGTATGTGGTTCTCCTTGATCAGAAAAGCGTCCCACAGACCGATACGGTGGTTGTAGCAGCCGCCGCAGGTGACTGCGTATTTCGAAGCCAGCCGGAGTCCTGGCAGGGTTTTTCGGGTATCCAGCAGGTGAACGCCGGTGTGGGCAACCTGGTCTGCGTATCGTGCGCAGGTGGTGGCGACACCGGACAGTGCCTGAAGCCAGTTCAGGGCAGAGCGCTCTGCAGTCAGCAGGCTGCGCGCTGGTCCCTTCATGCGGAACAGCACTTGGTTTGGGGCGACGGAATCACCGTCTTTCACCTGCCATTCCAGCTCGACGGCCGGGTCTACCTGACGGAAGACCTCGTTCACCCAGTCCCGTCCGGCGATGGTGGCATCCTCGCGGGTAATTACCCGGCCGGACGCGTGTTTGTCGGCGGGAATCAGTTGCGCGGTGATGTCCCCGTCACCGATATCCTCTCTCAGGCTCTGGGCGACAGACTCGATGCGGGATTGGCGGAGCAGTTCTGCAGGGATCATGGTATCGGTCCGGTCAGGGTGAATGCGTTGAAACGGGGGATTTTAATGGGCTGGCGTCCATTCGCCAAACGCTGTGGGCATCACTGCTCGACTGTTTGCGGATTCGGGTTGACACAAAAGGTGACATTTCCTGACACAAGCTGACGTTCAGTGGCCTTATCATTATCTTCTACCATTATGCCTCAGGCAGCTCCGGAGCAGGTTCATGGCTCAAAACAACAATATCGTACAATTTGCCGACCGCAAGCCCGTCCAGAAGTTTTCGCTTCCTCCGGCACTGGTGCGCCTCCGGGATTCGTCTGGCCGTTCACTGCAAAAAGTGCTGGCCAATTTTTTTGACCGCTCTGACGATGTGCTGTTTGAGCTGGCGGACCGGGCGGACTCCAATCGAGATCAGAGTGCCTATTTCGATGCCATGCGGGAACTCCGTCTGCGGCGCAAGTCGATGATGGTGTCGATGCTGCAGTACGTCAGCCAGGCCTTCAATGAACTCGGGAGATTCAACCCGTTGCATAATGCCGGCTCGCTGGAAGAAATCGATAGCGACCTTCTTGATCCTATGGACCAGTCGGAACTTGAGCAGCAGGTGGCCATCGAGAATCTGATCACCAAGCTACATAGCCGCTACGAAGAGCCGATCCGCCTGCTGTGCTCCCGGGTTAATCACCTGGCGCCTTCCATTACCCTGTCAGACAGCCAGATGCCTCTGAGTCCGCAGGTTATCTGTAGCGGTGTTTCCGAGGCCTGTTCTGATCTGGATATCGATATCCGGGCCAAGCTGGTCGTCTTGAAGCTGTTTGACCGTTTATTGGCCGATACACTGGGTGAGTTCTATCAGGAGGCCAACCAAACCCTGGCCGAGCAGGGTGTGTTACCTGACCTGAAGCGCCCGCCAGCCGGTAAAGGGTCGACTGGTCGCCCCTCATCGGCGAGCGGCTCTGAGGGTGGGCCCGCCTCCACATTTTCCCAGCTCAGCGAGTTGCTGCACCAGAACGAGGAAGGCTGCGGATCGGCAGCTGCGCCCGAGGCTCTGGATACTGCCGGCCTGATGCGTCGGTTGAACGAGGTGCAGGCCCAGGAACTTGCGTTTGAAAGTGATCAGATCGTCACGCTCAACGAACTCCTGAAGCCAATTCTGCAGCCAGAAAACGGCCGGGCCGCCAGTGTGGGGCAGGTGGATCACGATGTGATTAACCTGGTATCCATGCTGTTCAACTTCATTCTCGAAGACCGGCAACTGAACCTGGCGATGAAGGCGCTGATCAGCCACCTGCAAATCCCGGTGCTGAAAGTGGCGCTGCTGGATAAGAACTTCTTCAACCGGGGTGGTCATCCAACCCGGAAGCTGCTGAATGAGCTGGCAATGGCCGGGGCTAGCTGGGTTGAAAAGCCCCGGGGGCAGAGTGATCCGCTGCGGGAAAAGATGGAAGCGATCGTCCGTCGTGTACTCAGCGAATATACGGACGACGTCGGCCTGTTTGATGATTTACTGGCGGACTTTAGTCACTTCCTTGATCTGGACCGTCGTCGCCGTGAGTTAGTGGAACAACGACTGCGGGATGAGGAAGAATGGCGCGCCCGTCGGGACACCGCCGGTAACGATGTGCAGGCGATGATCCGGGATCAGATCGCAGACCGCGAAGTGCCTGAGCCGGTCAAGGCCTTATTGAACGGCCCCTGGACCAAGTACCTGGAGGCCCTGCTGCTCCGGGAACCAGACGGCAGTGAGCGCTGGGCAGGGGCCTGCCGCATGACTGAAAAGCTGATCTGGAGTGTGGACCCCCGGCCGTTGTCCGAGGACACTCGCAGCCAGTTGCTCCGGGCGATTCCGGCAATTGTGGATGGCCTGCGAAAAGCGCTTCAGGAAATTTCCTGGGACCCGTTTGCGACAGACGCATTGATTCGTGACCTGGAACTGGCCCATGTGGATGTGTTTCACCGGTTGCTGGCGCCTTCGAAAAAACCAGAGCCGGCGTCGGAGGAATCAGCACAGGAAAGCGTGGTTTCGTCTGAACAGGTGGCTGGAACGGAGTGGGAAGCTGTCGCCAAGCCGCCGCAAAAGGCCGAGCAGGCGACTTCTGCCGAGCCTGCCATCGATCCGGATGCCGTCGACAATCAGTGGCTGGCAAAAGCCGACTCACTTCGGGTCGGGTCCTGGATTGAACTGCCCGTGGATGGCAACAGGGTGCGGTGCAAGCTGGCAGCTTTCATCAAGGTGACTGGCAAGTACATCTTCGTGAACCGGAACGGTACCAAAGTTGCCGAGTTCTACCGGGAGGACCTCGCGAGGGCAATGGCTGACGGAGAGGTCGGCATGCTTGACGACGGCCTGATTTTTGACCGCGCACTGGAATCCATCATTGATAATCTGCGGAGTAATCGTAAGGACTAATGGCACAGTCCGAACCCTTTGTGCTTCAATCTGCTGCTCCCGAAAGCCACAAAAGCATTTGGATTTATTGTGTCTCAGTCAGATAACGAGTTTGCCAGAAGCATTCAATCCCTGAGAGAGACCGGGCGCCTGCCGAAAGCGCGCTGGAGCCCGTCCCCTAACTTTGGTCCTCGTCCCGAGGGCGCGGCCATCAGCCTGCTGGTCGTCCACAATATCAGCCTGCCACCGGGCCAGTTTGGTGGCCCGGAAATCGAAGAGTTTTTCTGCAACCGGCTGGATCATTCTGCCCACCCATATTTTGAGACCATTCGAGGGGTGGAGGTGTCGGCCCACGCACTGATCCGGCGGGATGGCAGCGTTGTCCAGTTTGTCAGTCTGCTGGAGCGAGCCTGGCATGCAGGGCGTTCCTGCTTTGAGGGGAAGGAGGAGTGCAATGACTTTTCTGTCGGCATTGAGCTGGAAGGCACTGACGATATCCCTTACACCCCGGAGCAGTACCGCGCGCTGGCACAGGTCGCCAGGATGGTGATGGCTGCCTGGCCTTCGGTGACGGAAGAACGGGTGACCGGGCATTGTGATATTGCACCGGGAAGAAAAACCGATCCTGGCCCGGCATTCGACTGGGCGGAATTCCGGGCCATTCTGGCCCGGACTGGCGACAAGGAGTAGCGTTTAATGGTTCTGGTTGTTTTTCTGCTGGCGTATCTGATCCGGCGGCAGCTGGATTATCAGGACCGTCTTTCGAGCGATCAGCTTTGGCGCCAGTGGTTTCACTTTGGCAGCAAGGTTGAGGCGGGGCATGAGGCTGGCATTGGTGCCGGTCTTGCGTTAGCGGTACTGCCGGCGTTGGCGGCCGGACTGCTCGTGGCGGCACTGGATTCCATCGGGCTTGGTTTTGCTGCTTATCCCATGGAATGCGTGGTTCTTGTTCTGCTTATGGGCGCACCCGGTTGGGCCCCTGTGCTCCAGGCGTACGGGGATGCCTGGCGCCGTGGCAATATGCGAGAGGCGTGGGAGTCGATACAGGATCAGCTTCCCCCGCAAGAACGCCAGGCGGGGTTTGCACCCGGTGCCATGCACCAGGCTCTCTCGCGAGTCTTTCTTCAGTCCATTTTTCAGCGCTTCTTTTTGATCGGGTTCTGGTATGTGGTTGGCGGGATAGGTCTGGCGGTGCTGGCCCGTGGGCTTGTTGCACTCAAGGAACAGTGGCCCCAGGCTGCAGCCCGGAGCCGTTTTACGTTCCTGTGTGAGGTGGTGGCCTGGCTGCCGGTCCGGGTACTGTCTGTAACCTTTGGCATTGCCGGTGATCTTGCCGGATGGCTCAGGGAGTTGCCGGTGGGGCCAAGTCAGTTTTCCAATAAGCTGGATCACATTCTCATGATATCGGCCAACGGCGCGTTAACCGGGTATGCCCTGGATCCGGATCGATTTTTCGAAATTCACCCGAAAGAGTGGCCGGATTTTGGTCATCGTAGCCTGAATGCCATCCGAGAGCTTCTGAATCGAAGCATGCTGGTCTGGATTTGTGGCCTGGCCCTGCTAGTGATCTCCGGGCTGATCTGAAGTGCATCATAACTGGAAGCGTCCCGGTGGGCATTCGACCAGATAAAAATCCGGCTTAAAGGCCGGATTTTTTTTGGTCCCACAAAATTTCCTGCCGTCCCCCACGCCGGGCCAGAACCCGTGCGATGACGAACAGAAGATCCGACAACCGGTTCAGATAATGCCGGGAGGCGGAATTGATGGAATCCTCGTGGCCCAGTGCGACCACAATGCGTTCCGCCCGTCGGCACACGGCCCTGGCCAGATGACATTGGGCGGCTTGAGCATTTCCGCCGGGAAGGACGAAGTTTTTCAATGGCGGGAGGTGTTCATTGTGGGCATCCAGAGTCTGCTCCAGCCACTGGATGTGCTCGTCGCCGATGACTTTGCTGCCCGGAATCGCGAATTCGCCACCGAGGTCAAACAGGTGATGCTGGATGCGGCGAAACACATCGCCCAGCGGGTCGCTGGCTTCCAGGGTTTCGATCAACAGACCGATGTGGCAGTTCAGTTCATCGGCGGTACCCATCGCTTCGACTCGCTGGGCATTCTTAGCTATGCGGTTACCGTCGGCCAGGCCTGTCGATCCGTCATCGCCCGTTCGTGTGTAAATCTTGGAAAGGCGGTTGCCCATTCTTTACTCCTGTTCGCCTGAAGACAGTTGTTGTACCTGTTCGGTCAGCATTTGGTTCACCGGAGTCGCGATGCCCAGTGACTGGCCCAATCGGACAAGGTATCCATTAATGTAGTCGATCTCGGTTTGCTTACCGCTGAGCACGTCGCTGCGCATGGAGGAGGTGTTTCTCGCTGTGCTTCGGGCCACAGCTTCAATGTTTTCCCGAAGCTTTTCCGGATCTGCGGGGCCGCGCCCGACGGCGTTCATCAGGTTGGCGATTTCTGTGCACAGACTTTCTATGTGGCTGAGGTAGAGGTCGGTCGACAGCATGTCTCCATTCGGGCAGTCCAGCAGGGCGGTAAACGGATTGATGCCCGCGTTAATGACCAGCTTTTTCCAGAGTCGGCCAAGGATATCCTGTTCGGGCCGGATACTCAGGCCGCTCACCGACAAGCGTGCTACCACGGCATAGAGTTTCTGGTCCGCCGAGTCGGTCAGGGGGCCAATCCAGGTTTCGCCGGCCCCGGCATGAACCACTTGATCGGGCGTTGGACGATTGGCACCTTCGGTTGTTGTGGCGGCAAGCACAGGCCGGTCAGCCCATCGTTCAGCCACAGCCTGTTGGCTGCCGAGTCCGTTCTGAAAAAGCACAATGGGTGTGCTGGCAGGAAGCCAGTTGGTAAGGTGCTCCATCGCATCCAGCGTGTCGCCGGCTTTGGTGGTGACCAGTGCGAGGGCGGGGGTGTCGGCGGCGTTCAGCCAGGATGCGGTGACCTGCCGGGACTGCCCGTCGACTTCCTGAAAATGGAAGTGGACGGGCGCCGTATTCGTTTGCCCCGGACGAGGCACAAAGGCCGTTTCGTGGGCGGGCAGGGAGGCGGCCCAGAGCCGCCCCATGGCGCCCGCACCAAGAATGGCGATCATGGCTTACATGGCCTCGATCTCGGCCCGCTGCTGGCTCAGGCGGGACAGGCTGCTCTGGGCATCCCGAAGCTTTTCCTGTTCCTTTTCAACCACCTCAGCCGGCGCCTTGGCCGTGAACTTTTCGTTGCCCAGTTTGCCTTCCAGGCGTCCGATTTCTTTCTTCAGACGGTCAAGCTCCTTGTCCAGGCGCTTCAGCTCGGCTTCCTTGTCAATCAGGCCCGCCATCGGCACCAGCACTTCCATCTCGCCCACCAGCTGGGTGGCGGACATGGGGGCCTTGTCGCCGTCGAACCAGTCCAGACTTTCCAGTTTGGCCAGGGAGGAGAGGAACTGGCGGTAGTCGTCCATACGGCGTTTGTCGTCGGCGTTTTTGCTGCGCAGCAGTACCGGAACCTTTTTGCCCGGGGAAATGTTCATCTCACCGCGAACGTTTCGGACGCCAATGATGACACCCTTCAGCCACTCGATGTCGGCTGCAACGGCAGTGTCCATCTTGCTGGCATCTGGCTGCGGGAAGGGCTGCAGCATGATGCTGTCGCCCGACTTGCCGGCCAGCGGCGCAATGCGCTGCCAGATTTCTTCGGTGATGAACGGCATGATTGGGTGGGCTACCCGAAGAACCGCTTCCAGCACGCGAACCAGGGTACGACGAGTGCCCCGCTTGCCTTCGGCGCTGGCGTTGTCGTCGTTGAGAACCGGCTTGGACAGTTCCAGGTACCAGTCGCAGTACTCGTTCCAAATGAACTCGTAAAGCGCGTGCGCCGCCAGGTCGAAGCGGTACTGCTCCAGATGACGAATCACCTCCTGCTCGCAGTTCTGCAGTTCGCTGATGATCCAGCGGTCGGCCAGTGACAGTTCCACCGGCTCGTCGTTCACGCCGCAGTCCTCGCCTTCGGTGTTCATCAGAACATAGCGGGCGGCGTTCCACAGCTTGTTGCAGAAGTTCCGGTAGCCTTCCAGGCGTTTCATGTCCCAGTTAATGTCGCGTCCGGTGGTGGCCATAGCCGCCAGGGTGAAGCGCAGGGCGTCGGTGCCGTGTGCTGCAATGCCTTCCGGGAACTCTTTCTTGGTGCGCTTGCCGATTTTTTCAGCCAGCTTCGGCTGCATCAGGTTGCCGGTGCGCTTCTCCAGCAGGTCGTCGAGGCTGATGCCGTCAATCATGTCCAGCGGGTCAATCACGTTACCCTTGGACTTGGACATCTTGTCGCCATGCTCGTCCCGGATCAGGCCGGTCACATAGACCGTGTGGAACGGCACCTGCTGACTGCCATCTTCATTTTTCATGAAGTGCATGGTCATCATGATCATCCGGGCAACCCAGAAGAAAATGATGTCGAAACCGGTAACCAGCACGTCGGTTGGGTGGAACGCCTTCAGGCGGTCGGTCGCTTCCGGCCAGCCCAGGGTGCCGAAAGTCCACAGGGCAGAACTGAACCAGGTGTCCAGAACGTCCTCGTCCTGGCTCAGGGTGACGTCGTCGCTCAGGTTGTGCTTCTGGCGCACATCGGCTTCGTCGCGGCCCACATAGATGTTGCCATCGGCGTCGTACCAGGCGGGAATCCTATGGCCCCACCAGAGTTGGCGGGAGATACACCAGTCCTGAATGTCCCGCATCCAGGCGAAGTACATGTTTTCGTACTGTTTGGGAACGAACTGGATACGGCCGTCTTCGACGGCTTCAATAGCCGGCTTGGCCAGGGTCCTGGCGTCCACGAACCACTGGTCCGTGAGCATGGGCTCGATGATCAGGCCGGAACGGTCACCGCGGGGGACGCTCAGAACATGATCTTCCACCCGTTCCAGAAGGCCCAGTTCTTCGAGGTCGGCAACCATCTGCTTGCGTGCGTCTTCGCGCGTCAGGCCGGCATACGAAGATGGCATCGTACCGTCGATGTCGGTGTTGGCGGTGCCGTCTGAATTGAAGACTTCGGCCACGTCCCGGATGTTGGCGTCCTGGGTCATGACGTTGATCATGGGCAGTTCGTTGCGCTTGCCTACGGCATAGTCGTTGAAATCGTGCGCAGGGGTAATCTTCACGCAGCCGGAGCCTTTTTCCGGATCGGCGTGGTGGTCGGCGACAATCGGGATGCGGCGGTTCACCAGCGGCAGCATAACGTGCTTGCCAATCAAGTGCTGGTAACGCTCGTCATCCGGATGCACGGCCACGGCAGTGTCACCCAGCATGGTCTCCGGGCGGGTGGTGGCGACAACCAGGTAGTTTTTACCGTCCTGGGTAGTGGCGCCATCCGCCAGCGGATAACGCAGGTGCCAGAAAAAGCCTTTCTCTTCCTTGTTCTCCACTTCCAGATCGGAAATGGCGGTGTGCAGTTTCGGATCCCAGTTCACCAGGCGCTTGCCACGGTAAACCAGGTCCTGCTCGTACAGTTGAACGAAGACTTCCTGGACAGCCTTGTAGAAGCCGTCGTCCATGGTGAAGCGTTCGTGTTCCCAGTCGACGGAATTGCCGAGACGGCGCATCTGGCGGGTGATGGTGCCGCCGGAGTGTTCTTTCCAGTCCCAGATGCGTTTGATGAATTCTTCGCGACCCAGGTCATGCCGGGTCTTGCCTTCTTCGCCAGCCAGCTTGCGTTCCACCACCATCTGGGTGGCGATGCCGGCGTGGTCGGTACCGACGGTCCAGAGCGCATTGCGACCCTGCATCCGCTTGTAGCGGGTGAGGGTGTCCATAATGGTGTGCTGGAATGCATGCCCCATATGAAGACTGCCGGTGACGTTGGGCGGCGGGATCGCGATGCTGTAGGACTGGCCTTCACCGCTGGGGCGGAAATAGCCCTTGGATTCCCAGTTTTCGTACCACTGGCGCTCAATGTTTTCTGGCTGGTAGGTTTTTTCCATGGGTTCTGCTGGTGACCGTTCGGTTGATTCGGGAGTGGTTTTCAAGGCGCAAGATTATACATGCTCACCTCGTTGGCGGCGAACTTCAGCGCCGCCTTTGATCGTGCACCCGGGCCTCGATTCCAAGGGTCCGTAACTGGCGATAGTGGTCCCGGGCCTGGTTCAGTATTACCGGGTCGTTTTGCGCCACCAGGGCCAGTCTTCGGAAGCGATCGGCGTTGGCCGGCAGGGTCTGGGACAGGATGATGACGGTGTCCCAGTCCTCCGGCTGCGGAGGGCAGAGTAGAATGCCAACGGGCTCGCTGCAGGTAATGCCTGAGTCAGTAACCTGACGGTGGGGAATGAAAGACTCCGGGTTAAAGCTCCAGAGCAGGTCGTCGAGTTCCTGAGCCTGTTGCTGGGTGTCACAGACAATGCAGGCCCGATCACCCTGCTGCCAGGCTTTCTCCACCAGCCTGGCCGCGTGCAGATTGCGGGCGGCGGGTGTGCTCTGGGCGAGGATGTGGAACCAGTAACGCTGGTTGCGACCAGACTCTGCCGGGTCTCCGGCGGCAGGGCCGCCGGACTCTGGCTGCTGGCTGGAATCAGCTGTCTGCATTGGACATCAGGTAGTCGACCAGCATGGGCACCGGACGGCCGGAGGCGCCTTTGGCCTTGCCGGAATGCCAGGCGGTGCCGGCGATGTCCAGGTGGGCCCAGCGATATTCCTTGGTGAATCGTGCCAGGAAGCAGGCTGCGGTGATGGTGCCGGCAGAGCGGTCGCCGATGTTGGCCATGTCGGCAAAGTTGCTGTCCAGCTGGTTCTGGTAGTCGTCCCAAAGGGGTAAGCGCCACGCACGATCGTCCGCTCGCTCACCGGCCGCCAGCAAATCGTTGGCCAGACCGTCGTTATTGGCCATCAGACCGGTTGCATGGTGGCCGAGGGCAATGATGCAGGCGCCGGTCAGGGTCGCCAGGTCGATGACCGCTTCCGGGTCGTACTTCTTCACGTAGGTCAGGGCGTCACACAGCACCAGGCGGCCTTCGGCGTCGGTGTTAAGGATTTCCACCGTCTGGCCGGACAGGGTGGTGACGATGTCGCCCGGACGGGAAGCGCCGCCATCCGGCATGTTTTCGGCAGCAGCGACCACCGCCACCACATTGATCTTGGGCTGAACTTCGGTGAGCACTTTCATGGTACCGAACACACTGGCGGAGCCGCCCATGTCGTACTTCATCTCGTCCATGCCGGCGCCCGGCTTCAGGCTGATGCCACCCGTGTCGAAGGTGATGCCTTTGCCCACCAGAACGTAGGGCTTGTCGTCTGGCTTGCCACCGCGGTACTCCATCACGATCAGACGGGGAGGCTGGGCGCTGCCCTGGCCAACCGCCAGGATGGTGTTCATGCCCAGTTCCTTCATCTGCTTTTCATCCAGGATTTCGGTCTGGATGCAGTCGTTTTCTTTGGCCAGGGTGCGGGCCTGCTCGGCCAGCCACTCCGGATGGCAAATGTTCGGTGGGGTGTTGCCCAGGTCTCGGGTGTAGTTCATGCCGCGGCCGGTGGCCAGGCCCAGGTGGAAGGCGTCCTTCAGTGCCTTGCCGGTGCCGGAGGCGCCGACCGTCACCTTGTTGAGTTTCGGGGCCTCCGGTTGCTTGCTCTTGTATCCGGTAAAGGCGTAGAGGTGTTCCTCAAGGGAGCGACCGATCAGTTTGAGTCGCGCGGCCTCACTGCTGGCGGCTTCGGTGCCGCTGACGCCAGTGTCGGCCAGGGCAATCAGGGCACTCTTGGCCGGGGTGTCCTTCACGGCATTTACGGCGGCAATCAGTGCCTTGCGGTAGTTCTGCAGGGTGCGGTCCGAATCTTTACCGGTGCCGACCACAACGATGCGGTCCCAGGGTGCATCCTGGACAGGAATGGCGCGAGCCGTTGCGTTCTTGCCGGTAACGTCGCCGTTGGTTTCCAGGGTCTTGATCAGCCCGCCAAGGGCTTCGTCTGCCTGAGTGGTGGATTCCGGCCAGGTGCCTTTTTCCGGCAAGCCGATAACGAGGCAGTCAGCTTTGGTGGTGGCGATGGGTTTGGCACTCAGGCTGAAATTCATGGCAACTCCTGTTGATGTTCCTGGTATGGATGCGCGACGGCTGTCGCTCCTTCTGATTGAGGGAGCGTCCGATTAGTCTAGCATTGGGATGGGGCGATCATTTATCAAGCGGGTACGGCCCTTTGCTTTCTTGGGTGGCAGGCTGCCACCGTACTGTCATTCGGCACGAAGGTTACATAGAATACGCGCAGTTAGCGCTTTCCTCCACGGTTAAACGGACATTGGCAGAGAGATCTTCTTGAGCATTATTTTTCGCTATTTAATCCGGCAGGTCATGATCAGTATGGTGGCGGTGTCCGGCATCCTGCTCCTGGTGTTCATGAGTGGTCGCTTCCTGAAGTACCTGAGTAGCGCTGCCGAAGGCCAGATTGCTGCGGATGTTCTGTTTTCCATCATGGCCTATCGGTTCCCCGGTTTTCTGGAGCTGATCCTGCCTCTTGGCCTGTTCATCGGTATCCTGTTGGCCTATGGCCGCATGTATATGGAAAGCGAGATGACGGTGCTGTTTGCCTGTGGTCTGAGCGACCGTCAGTTGCTGGTGAAGACGCTCCTCGGCAGTTTGCCGGTGATGCTGATTGTCGGAGCGATGAGTCTGGTAGTTTCGCCCTGGGGGATGAAGCAGGTTGAACGGATCTTCAACGAGCAGCGCCAGGCAACAGAGTTCGAAATGCTGGCTCCGGGACGATTCCAGAGTTTCAGTTCGGGTGGCCGGGTCACCTATACCGAATCCCTCAGCGATGACAAGCGGGAACTTCAGGGCGTATTCATTGCCGAGTACGGCCGGGGTGGCGAGGGTGTCACCATCTTTACCGCTACGGCGGGTTCTCAAATTATCGATCAGGACACCGGAAGCCGGTTTCTGATTCTGGAAAATGGTGGTCGGTTCGATGGCTCTCCGGGAGAGCTGGATTACAACATCACGGGGTTTGAAGCCTACGGTCTCAAGATAGAAAGTGGAGAGAAAGGCACGCGGCAACTGGAAGAGGGGATCAGCACGCCGGACTTGATGAAGTCGGACGATCCCGAGGACCGGGCGCTTTTGCACTGGCGGTTTTCACTGCCTTTGATCGTCCCCATTGTTACCTTGCTGGCGGTTCGCCTGAGCCGGGTGAATCCCCGGCAGGGACGGTTTTTCCATCTGCTGCCGGCCATGCTGGTCTACATCACGTATCTGGGCCTTCTGATTGTTGCCCGGGATGCGCTGGCTGACGGAAAGGTGCCAGAGTGGATTGGCATGCTGTGGGTGCACGCGCTGTTTTTGTTGTTGGGGTTGTGGCTGCAGTTTGGCCCGGCCTGGCTGCACAAGCGCAGGGCACTGAAGGAGGCGCGGGCCGATGTATAAGATAGACGGCTATGTCATGCGCACGGTGGGCGGCGCCATGTTCCTGGTCATGGTGGTCGTGCTTTCTCTGGATCTCATCTTCGGTTTTATTGCCGAGCTTGAGGATACCCGGTCCGAGTACCAGACGCTGGAAGCTCTGAAATATGTGGCGCTGACCCTGCCGCGTCGAATTTACGACTACCTGCCACTGGGTGCGTTCATGGGGTGTCTGATCGGCCTGGGCTCCATGGCGAGTTCATCCGAATTGACCGTAATCCGGGCGGCAGGGGTGTCCCTCAAACGTATTGTCTGGTCGGCGATGAAGCCCGCGTTGGTCGTTGTGCTGTTCGGTGTGGTGCTGGGTGAATATATTGCGCCACCGGCAGAGCGTCTGGCTCAGAGCGAAAAGGCCGTGGCCCTTGGGGCCGGGAAAAACGTCGCTGCGGCGTCCGGGGTATGGCACCGGGAAGGAAACGTGTTTATCCACCTGAATGCCGTCCAGCCGAACGGTGTTCTGCACGGGGTTTCGCTGTTTGAGTTTGATGAAGAGCGTGAACTGCTCTCATCCAGCTTTGCGCCCAGGGCGATCTATCAGGGTGATCACTGGCTACTGGAGCGGGTGCGAACCACGGAAATACAGGACGATGGCACTCAACTGGTCAGGAACCAGACGCTGCGTTGGGAAACCGGTTTAACGCCGGGCGTGCTCAGCGTCCTTATCGTCAAGCCGGAGAACCTGTCCATGTCCGGCCTCTTTACCTACGCCAGGTACCTGGAGGACCAGGATCTCAATGCGTCGCCTTACTGGCTAGCGTTCTGGAAAAAAGTGCTGATGCCTCTGGGTACGGCGGTGATGGTTCTGGTGGCGATTTCCTTTATCTTTGGTCCGCTGCGGTCGGTCACCATGGGGTTCCGGGTGTTTACCGGGTTGCTGGTTGGGCTGCTGTTCAAGTACATGCAGGATCTGCTGGGGCCGATGAGCCTGGTCTACGGTTTCAATCCTATGCTGGCAGTGCTGGTTCCCATTGGGGTGAACGCGCTAGCCGGTGCCATTCTGATGCGGCGGGCCGGCTAGCGGGGAAGGTGTCAGGCTGTCTTGACCGGTTTCGGGACCTCAACGACCACACTGTTGGACGCCCGGTCGGTCAGGGACAGGCCATTGATGGGCATGAACAGGGCGATCATTGCCGGGATGGTGATAAACAGAGTGGCCGGGCTCAGGTAATAGCTGCCAAGCAGGGCCACCAGGAATACCCCGGCTGCGGTAACGTAACGCAGCAATGCCTGGGTCCAGGTAACTGACGTCCCGTCCAGGTTCTCGATTCGGATCCGCCAAACCTGCATGCCGAGTGTCTGGCCCAGACGGGTCCAGAAGTAGGCGAAGAAGAGATAAAGCGTCAGAAAGAGCACGAACGTCAGCCCCGGGTCTCCCGAGATTTGACCGGCTTCCGCCATTTCCCCGTACTTATCCCAACCTGTAAACCAGCCGGCCACCAGGGTGTAAAGCCAGGTTGTGACCAGCAATACGGCGATACTGATCAGTCCATCGTAAATGACGGCCAGCGCCCGCTTTAAAAGGGTGGCGGGAGGAAGCAGTTCCTCAGCGTCGTGAAAGCGTCGGGGCATGAATACTCCTGTGATGTTGCACGTTTTTCCTGTACTCGGCGTGTGCTAGAGTAGCGGATTTGCAGACGCATGTAAGTACTCGTATTCAATCGCGGACCGGCCGACTCCCCGGCAGGTTTTGGCAAGGTGTAAAGGTATCAAAGGGCTATGAAAACCGCAGAGTTGCGACAAGCATTCCTCGATTATTTTCGGCAGCAGGGTCATGCCGTAGTTTCAAGCAGTTCACTGGTACCGGCGGACGACCCCACGCTGCTGTTCACCAACGCGGGAATGAACCAGTTCAAGGATCTGTTCCTGGGTCGGGAAGAGCGTGACTATACACGGGCGACCACCTCCCAGAAGTGCGTGCGCGCCGGCGGCAAGCACAATGACCTGGAAAATGTGGGTTACACCGCTCGTCACCACACCTTTTTCGAGATGCTGGGTAACTTCAGCTTCGGTGACTACTTCAAGCGCGAAGCCATCAATTTTGCCTGGACCTTTCTGACCGGCGAGCAGTGGCTCAAGCTGCCGACCGAAAAACTGTGGGTCACCGTGTACGCGGATGACGACGAAGCCTATGAAATCTGGAACAAAGAAATTGGTGTTCCGGCCGACCGTATTGTTCGCATTGGTGACAACAAGGGAGCTCGCTACGCGTCTGACAACTTCTGGCAGATGGGCGATACCGGCCCCTGTGGTCCCTGCACAGAAATCTTCTACGATCATGGCCCGGACGTAGCAGGTGGTCCTCCCGGTTCCCCGGACGAAGACGGTGACCGCTACATCGAGATCTGGAACGTGGTCTTCATGCAGTACAACCGTACCGCCGACGGCGAGATGATGAATCTGCCGAAGCCGTCCGTGGATACCGGTATGGGGCTGGAGCGAATTGCGGCAGTGCTGCAGGGTGTTCACAGCAACTACGAAATCGACCTGTTCCAGAACCTGCTCAAGGCCGCGTCGGATGTGCTGGGTGGTGTTGCCACCACTGAAGCGAGTCTGCGCGTGGTGGCGGATCATATCCGTTCCTGTGCGTTCCTGATTTCCGACGGCGTGATGCCGTCGAACGAGGGGCGTGGATTTGTACTGCGGCGGATCATTCGTCGGGCGGCGCGTCACGGTAACAAGCTGGGCGCCAGTGATCCGTTCTTCTTCAAGCTGACTGGTGCGCTGGTCGACCTGATGGGCGAAGCCTATCCCCAGCTTGTCAGCAGTCAGAAGCAGATTGAAAAGGTGCTTCTGCAGGAGGAAGAGCAGTTTGCCAAGACTTTGGATAAAGGCCTGCGTCTGCTCGAGCAGGACATCGCTGAATTGAAAGGCGATGTGATTCCCGGTGAGACCGTCTTTACCCTCTACGATACTTACGGGTTCCCGGTGGACCTGACCAATGACATCGCCCGAGAGCGCGGTCTGACCCTGGACTACGAAGGTTACGAGCAGGCCATGGAAAACCAGCGTGAGCGGGCCCGTGCCGCCAGTAAGTTTGGTATCGATTACAACGCTGCCGGCCTGAGTATTGAGGGTTCTACCGAGTTCACCGGTTACGAACATGTAGACGGTCACGAGAAGATCCGCGCGGTGATTGTCAGCGGTGAAGAGAAGAACGCGGAAGCGGGTGATGAAGCGGTAGTCGTGCTGGAGCGCACACCATTTTACGCCGAATCCGGTGGCCAGGTGGGTGATACCGGCATCCTGACCTGGAGCGGTGGTCGTTTCAAAGTCACTGATACCCGTAAGGAAGGGGGTAACCACTTGCACGTGGGTACCCTGATTGAGGGAGAGTTGTTCCCGGGGTTGGAAGTGGATGCACGTATCGACCACGCCCGTCGTGAACGCATTCGCCGCAATCACTCGGCCACCCACCTGCTGCACGCAGCGCTGCGCAAGGTGCTGGGCGAGCATGTAAACCAGAAGGGCTCGCTGGTAGACCCGGACAAGCTGCGTTTTGACTTCTCCCACTTCGAGGCGGTGACCGCCGAGCAGTTGCGTGAAATTGAGCGTCAGGTCAACGAGCAGATTCTTGAGAATACGCCCGTTCAGACCGAAGTCACTGATATGGAGTCGGCCCAGGAGAAGGGCGCCATGGCTCTGTTCGGCGAGAAGTACGGTGATACCGTTCGGGTATTGAGTATGGGAACAGAAAACTACTCCGTGGAACTGTGCGGAGGCACCCATGTGAATCGCACGGGTGATATCGGGTTGTTCCGCATCACCTCCGAAGGTGGTATTTCCTCCGGTGTTCGCCGAATTGAAGCAGTCACTGGTTTTGGTGCCCTGGAATGGGTAGACGAAACCGACCGGACTCTACGGGAAACAGCAGGCCTGGTGCGCGCCACCCGGGAGTCGGTGGTTGAAAAAGTGCAGCAGGCACTGGATCGCAGCCGACAGCTTGAAAAGGAAGTGGATGCGCTGAAGGCCAGGCTGGCCAGTTCCGCAGGTAGTGACCTGGCCAGTTCCGCCGTTGAGGTGGGTGGCCTGAAAGTGGTGGCTGCCGAACTCGAAGGTGCTGACCGTAAGGCTCTGATGGAAACTGCCGACCAGCTCAAGAACAAGTTGGGTGAAGGTGTGGTGGTTCTGGCCAGCACGGTCGATGGGAAGGTCACTCTGGTGGCAGGTGTCACTAAATCCGCGACCGCCCGGATCAAGGCCGGCGACCTGATGAAGTATCTTGCCGCCCAGGTGGATGGCAAGGGAGGTGGCCGGCCCGACATGGCTCAGGGCGGAGGAAACGATCCCTCCAAGCTGGCAGATGCCCTTGCGGACGTGCCGGCCTGGGTCGAAAAAAATATCGGTTAAATCATTGTTTTCAGGAACGGACAGGAGGTTATAATCCTGTCCGTTTTTGGTTGTGACTGGCAAAGCCATGCTTTGCTGTGGCCTCGTTTCAGATTAGTGAAAAAATAATGGCACTGTTGGTTCAGAAGTTTGGTGGCACCTCGGTTGGAACGACCGAGCGCATTGAAGCGGTTGCCGACAAGGTAGCCCGTTTTCGGGAAGAAGGTCATGACGTTGTCGTCGTGGTTTCTGCCATGAGTGGCGAAACCAACCGTTTGATCGGCCTGGCCAGTAGCATCATGGAGGAGCCGACACCGCGCGAAATGGACGTGCTGGTGTCGACGGGTGAGCAAGTGACCATTGCGCTTCTGTCCATGGCTCTGCAAAAGCGAGGCTGCGACGCGCGCTCCTATACAGGGTCCCAGGTGCGGATCGTTACAGACAGTACGCACACCAAGGCGCGCATCAAGCAGATTGACGAGCAGCATATGCGTGAAGATCTCAATGCTGGCCGGGTCGTAGTGGTAGCGGGCTTTCAGGGCATTGATGAGCGGGGCAACATAACCACGCTGGGACGAGGTGGTTCCGATACCACAGCGGTGGCACTGGCGGCGGCGCTTCGGGCCGATGAGTGCCAGATTTACACCGATGTCGATGGCGTTTACACCACAGACCCGCGCGTGGTTGACAGTGCGCGTCGCCTCGACCGGATTACCTTCGAGGAAATGATCGAGATGGCGAGTCTGGGCTCCAAAGTGCTCCAGATTCGTTCCGTGGAATTTGCGGGTAAATACAACGTTCCCCTGCGGGTGCTTTCCAGTTTTCAGGAAGGTGAGGGCACCCTGATTACTTTTGAGGATGAAGACGCCATGGAGCAACCGGTAGTATCTGGCATCGCGTTCAACCGCGATGAAGCCAAGCTGACAATTTCCGGAGTGCCTGATACGCCCGGGAGTGCGCTGCGTATCCTTAAGCCGGTCAGTGATGCCAACATCGAAGTGGATATGATCGTTCAGAACGTGGGCGAGGATAACAAAACCGCGTTTACGTTCACGGTGCATCGCAACGATTTCCGTCGTGCTCACGACGTTCTCAGCTCGGTAGCCGGAGAACTGGGTGCCCGTGAGGTGACTGGCGACAGCAAGATTGCCAAGGTCAGCATTGTTGGTGTTGGTATGCGTTCCCACGCAGGCGTGGCCACGCGGATGTTCGAGGCACTGTCCAACGAGGGCATCAACATTCAGATGATTTCCACCTCTGAAATCAAGATCTCGGTCGTGATTGACGAGAAGTACCTCGAATTGGCCGTGCGCGCCCTGCACAGCGAATTTGAATTAGATAAGCCCGCACTCAAGGAAGAGAGCTAAGCTGAATCCATGGCATATGGTTGGGATGTCTTGCCAAATGGGGATTCATTGACTAAATCTATGACAATTTGGAACCAAGTACGGGAATGTGCGTCTGCTGATTGATTTCGGATTCTGGTAAAAACGCGCAGGCTATATCGGGACCATTTGTCGGAACAGGAAGCTCTGAAAAGGGAGTGAGCATATGTTGATTCTAACTCGCCGTGTTGGCGAAACTCTGATGGTCGGTGATGAAATCACCGTTACCGTTCTCGGAGTGAAGGGGAACCAGGTTCGCATCGGCGTTAACGCACCGAAGGAAGTGGCGGTGCACCGGGAAGAAATCTATCAGCGTATCCAGTCTGAAAAGGGCTCGGATGAGCCAGAGTCGGGCAATCGTTGATCAGAAAAAAGCCGTTCAGGAAGCACCTGAGCGGCTTTTTTGATTGGGTTGAAAATCCGGTGGTAAAAAACATGTGTCAACCCTTTGAAAACGGAATTTTTATGTGTAGTATACGCCCCGTCCTCACGGAGAGGTGGGTGAGTGGCTGAAACCAGTTCCCTGCTAAGGAACCATACGCATTGCGCGTATCGAGGGTTCGAATCCCTCCCTCTCCGCCATTTCCCTTTCGGGGCGAGAACAGGTTGAACTAGCAAGCAACCAGTGAGTTTAAGATGCGCGGCTGTAGCTCAGCTGGATAGAGTACCTGGCTACGAACCAGGCGGTCGGAGGTTCGAATCCTCCCAGCCGCGCCACTCCTCACAAATCTTCAGTTTTAAGCGGCTGTAGCTCAGCTGGATAGAGTACCTGGCTACGAACCAGGCGGTCGGAGGTTCGAATCCTCCCAGCCGCGCCATATTGAACAAAGAACCCCGCCGAGTGCGGGGTTTTTTGTTTCTGTATTCCCCAAACTTTCATGCAGGGCCAGAAAAACTCCCCGTTTTACTGGCGGATTTGCGCACTAACGACCAATCTCTTTGTCCAAGTGTTGATGCAGTTGCCCGGGAGCAAATAAGGGAGGGGTGGAAATGAGCATGGAGGCATTCGTTGCACCTGTCCGGCTCCTGGTTGTCTGTATTGCTTGTTTTTGGGGCTCGTCCAGTGCTGGGCAGGAAGCATTGCTGGATGGGGCCAGTTTCGCCGGTGTCCTTTGGGAGTTAACGGCAAGCTATGAGGGGGATGCGGACTGGCTGGTGTTTTCTGACGGTCGGCTTGTCTCCCAGGCCTGTCAGGATTACGGGTTTGAAGGAGCCGAATACAGGGCGTTCAGGGAGGATGGTCTGGTGCATTTTGAGGCGACGGCGGTCAGCCCCAAGCATGGCACCATGGTCTGGAAGGGGATTCGCAATGGAAACCGGATTGAGGCCAGTGTGGTCTGGACTAAAGAGCGCTGGTACTGGTGGGATTTACGCAGGGAATATTTGTTCACGGGCCACCATATCGGCCAGTGAGTACCGGGGCGAGGGCCGGTACCACTGGCATTCATAAGTTGGTGGTATTTTTCGTTACCACATCAAATCATCAGGAATTTCGTAGCCAGCGTAAGGATCGTCTTCGTCGTTTTCCTGCTGGGTGGTGCGGTCGTGCAGTACGACAATTGCATGCTCGTCCCGCTCCATGATTTTTCGGGCAACGGCTTCAGGAATGATCTCAAAGCTGTCGTTCAAGCTGGCAATCGCGAGTCTGCCGCTGGAAAGTGCGTCGAACATGCCATCGTCGACCAGGATTTTCTTGATCTTCTTGTCGTGCACAAACTGATATGAGGTCTCGCCCTTGCTCCGGTCAAGACGATTGGTTTCTATGATCTGCCGAATCTGGGCCTGAATGGCCTTTTTCTCGGCTTCTTGCTGTCGCTGGCGGTTCAGTTCCCGGTCACGTTCAGCTTTTTCTTCCCGGGCCTTGCGTGCGCGTATTTCCGCTTCGGACTCCTGAAAGGCGCCCTTGGGCTGGGTTTTACGTTTCTTTCGCTTTTCCTGGCGGATGGCCTTGGCCTTTTTTTCATCGGCCAGGCCGGCTTTCAGTAGCTGGTCCTGAAGGGAGGGCATGGGTAACTCCGTAATTTGGTGCAAACTCGCTTTTCCGAATGCGGTAGTATACGCGCTCGCTTTTGTGCTTCCTAACCCGCCTTGCTGACCGTCTGGTGTCCCCGTATGAGCTCTTTTGAGAAATTTGAACTTTCCCCTTCCATGCTTCGCAATCTGGAGCGCCTTGGCTTTCGGCAGCCGACAGAGGTGCAGGCGAAAACGCTGCCCCATGCCCTGGGTGGTCGTGATGTCATCGCTCAGGCCCAGACGGGTAGTGGTAAGACGGCGGCCTTTGGTATCGGGCTGATTGAAGGCCTGCGGCCGCGTATGTTTGCGGTTCAGGGTCTGGTGTTGTGTCCCACAAGGGAGCTGGCAGACCAGGTGTCCAAGGCCCTGCGGGAGCTGGCTCGGGCGAAAGAGAATATCAAGGTGCTTACACTATGCGGGGGCGTGCCTATCGGTCCGCAGATTGGTTCTCTGAGCCATGGCGCCCATATCGTGGTCGGGACGCCTGGTCGTATCCAGGACCATTTGCGTAAAGGCACCCTGACACTGGATCGGGTCAGCACGGTGGTTCTGGATGAGGCTGATCGCATGCTGGATATGGGGTTTCAGGATAGTGTTGATGCCATTCTCCAGGAGGTGCCCGCCAGGCGGCAGACCTTGATGTTTTCGGCGACCTGGCCTGAGTCGGTGCGTGGCTTGAGCAAACGCTTTCAGAATGAGCCAGAGGATGTGCGGGTTGAAGCGGGAGAGGCGAACCCGGATATCAGCGAGTGGTTCTATGAGGTGGAGCCAAGCACCACAGAAAAGGCTGTCGAGGCATTGTTGTCCCGCCATCAGCCGGAATCCTGCATTGTTTTCTGCACCACGAAGCAACAATGCGATGATCTGGCAGAGGGCCTTCGCGCGGGGGGCTTCGCGGCGGTAGCGCTGCACGGGGATCTCGACCAGCGAGACCGGGACAGCGTGTTGGTTCGCTTTGCCAACAGGAGCGCCTCAGTGTTGGTGGCAACGGACGTGGCTGCCCGGGGGTTGGATATCAAATCCCTTCCCTTGGTGATCAATGCGGAGCCGGCCCGTGATCCGGAAGTGCACACCCACAGGGTAGGGCGAACGGGGCGTGCCGGCGAAAAAGGCATGGCGGTCACCCTCTGTACCCCGGCGCGCGGGCACAAGTTATCGCAACTGGAAAAAGCCCGTGGGAAGCCTCTGGAGTGGGGCGATTCAGGTGAGCTCCTGGCTACGCCTTCGCAGCCTCGCGTTCCGCCAATGAAAACCATCTGTATTGCCGGCGGGCGCAAAAACAAAGTTCGCCCCGGGGATGTATTGGGAGCGCTCACCGGGGAGGCCGGCATTCCGAGTACTTCTGTCGGCAAGATTGATTTGTTCGATTTTCAATGCTTTGTGGCCATTGAACGCGGGCAGGCATCGTCGGCGCTCAAGCGTTTGGAGAAGGGGCGGATCAAGGGGCGGAAATTCCGTGTCCGTTTTGCCTGATTGCACACGAGAGCCCTGCTGTAGCGGCTATTCCGTTTTGTGTGTTAGCTTCGGAAACTCCTTATAGTCAGTTGAGCTTAGCTTGCTCATCGACTGTTAAAACGGTAAATTACGCAGGATTTTGCCTCCCGATTTGTTCCGGCATCGCATTAGACATTGGTCTAAGTGGTCTGGCCACACAAGGCGGGAAAATCACTCACTTTAGACAGGTAGCTATCGGATATGGATACCCTGATGTCACAAGCCGCGGATCTGATGATTGCCGGCATGGGCTTCGTGTTTGCGTTCCTGGTGATCTTGGTTTTCGCAACTCTGCTCATGTCCAAAATCATTGCCCGGTTTGCACCCGAGCCGGCAACCCCGGCGAAAACGCCACGTGCCAAGCCCAAAACGCCCGCAGCGGTCGACCCGGACACCGCCGAGGCCATCAAGAAGGCAATTGCACAATACCGTTCACGCCACAAGAAGTGACACGGTAAACGGATTAGAACCTTGTAACAGAAGGCTGACACGATGACTGATTCAAAGAAACCGCTTGGGATTACGGACGTTATCCTGCGCGACGCCCACCAATCCCTGCTTGCCACCCGCATGCGGCTGGATGACATGCTGCCGATTGCCGAGAAACTCGACAAGGTCGGTTTCTGGTCCCTGGAATCCTGGGGCGGCGCTACCTTTGATGCCTGTATCCGTTACCTGGGCGAAGATCCGTGGGAGCGGATCCGTGAGCTGAAAAAAGCCATGCCCAACACCCAACAGCAAATGCTTCTGCGGGGGCAGAACTTGCTGGGGTACCGTCACTACGCGGATGATGTCGTAGAGCGTTTTTGTGATCGTGCCGCTGAGAATGGCGTGGACGTATTCCGTATCTTCGATGCGATGAATGACCCGCGGAACCTCGATACCGCGATCAAGGCCGTAAAGAAAACCGGCAAGCACGCCCAGGGCACCATCGCCTACACCACCAGCCCGGTGCACACCATCGAAATGTGGGTGGATATGGCGAAGGAAGTGGCCAGCATGGGTGCCGACTCCATTGCCATCAAGGATATGGCAGGCCTGCTGAAGCCGTATGTGGCGTTTGACCTGGTCAGCCGTCTCAAGAAAGAACTCGATATCCCGATTCACATGCAGTGTCACGCGACCACTGGTATGTCTACCGCAACTGCCATTAAGGCCGCTGAGGCTGGTATCGATAACGTGGACACGGCTATTTCCTCCATGTCCATGACCTACGGCCATTCACCCACCGAGGCTGTGGTCGCGATTCTGGAAGGTACCGATCGTGACACCGGTCTGGATCTGAACCTGCTTGAGGAAATCGCCGGCTACTTCCGTGAAGTGCGTAAAAAGTACGCGAAGTTTGAGGGCAGCCTGCGCGGCGTAGATTCCCGCATCCTGACCGCTCAGGTTCCGGGTGGCATGCTGACCAACATGGAAAGCCAGCTCAAAGAGCAGAATGCCGCTGACAAGTTTGATCAGGTTCTGGCCGAGATTCCCAAGGTTCGTGAAGACCTGGGCTTCATCCCGCTGGTCACCCCGACGTCCCAGATCGTTGGTACTCAGGCGGTACTGAATGTTCTGACCGGTGAGCGGTACAAGTCCATCTCCAAGGAAACGTCCGCCATCCTGAAGGGTGAGTACGGTTCAGCACCGGCACCGTTCAACAAGGAACTGCAGGATCGCGTTCTGGATGGTAAAGAACCCGTTACCTGCCGTCCGGCAGACCTGATCGAGCCGGAAATGGACAAGCTGACTGCTGAGCTGAAGGAAATTGCCAGCGATAAAGGTATCAAGCTGGCCGAGCAGGAAGTGGACGACGTACTGACCTACGCACTGTTCCCGCAGATTGGTCTGAAGTTCCTGGAAAACCGCGGCAACCCGGACGCTTTCGAGCCGGTACCGTCTGCTGACGACGTTGCGCCTGCCAAGAAGGCAAGCGGCCCCGAAACCTACACCGTAGACGTGAACGGCAAGAAGTTTGTGGTTGCTGTTTCCGAAGGTGGTGAAATCACCCAGATCCAGGGCGATGGTGGTGCCGCTTCCGCACCGGCTGCTGCGTCTGCACCGGCTCCGGCCGCTGGCGAAGGTGAACCTGTGGTTGCTCCTCTGGGCGGCAACATCTTCAAGGTACTTGTCTCTCCGGGCGACACCGTTGAGGAAGGCGATGTGCTGATCATCCTTGAGGCCATGAAAATGGAAACCGAGGTTCGCGCACCCAAAGCCGGTACCATCGGCGAAGTCTTCATCAAGGTCGGTGATGCCGTCTCCCCTGATGATGAAATGCTGACAATCGGATAAGGGCCAGCATTCCATGGAAAAAATGATGACACTCTGGACAGGTAGTGGCCTGTTCAATATAGAGCCGGGCCAGGTGGTGATGATCGCCATCGGCCTTCTCCTGCTGTTCCTCGCGATCCGCAAGGGCTTTGAGCCGTTGCTGCTGGTGCCTATTGGTTTCGGCGGTATTCTGGCGAACATCCCGGAGGCAGGACTAGCCCTGTCTGCGGCGGAAAATGCCATCCACTTCGCGCTGAAAAACGGTACGGCCGAAGCGCTGGTCGCGCTGGCGGCGCCTCTGGATGTGGCTTATCAGGCCGGGCAGGCGGTAACGCCCGAACTGAAAGAAGCCTTCAAGGTGGCTATTAAAGAAGCCAGTCACACCCAGATGGCCCTGGCGAATGCTGCGGCCCAGGACCTCGGCTACGGCAACGGCATGCTGTATAACTTCTACACCGTGGTTATCGGCAGCACCATCGGGCCGCTGCTGATCTTCATGGGTGTAGGCGCGATGACCGACTTCGGTCCGCTGCTGGCCAATCCGAAGACCCTGCTGCTGGGCGCTGCTGCTCAGTTCGGTATCTTCGGCACGGTTATCGGCGCTGCGCTGCTGGACTGGACCGGCGTTCTGGAGTTCACCATTCTGGAAGCGGCGGCTATTGGTATCATCGGTGGTGCTGATGGCCCGACCTCCATCTACGTGTCCAGCGTACTGGCTCCGCATCTGCTGGGTGCGATCGCGGTTTCGGCCTATGCCTACATGGCGCTGGTTCCGATGATTCAGCCGCCGATCATGAAGGCGCTGACTTCTGCGGAAGAGCGGAAGATCAAGATGTCCCAGCTGCGCCCGGTCAGCAAGCGCGAGAAGATTGCGTTCCCGCTGGTGGTTCTGATTGCGGTTGTGCTGTTCCTGCCGGATGCGGCGCCGCTGCTGGGTATGTTCTGCTTCGGTAACCTGATGCGTGAGTGTGGTGTGGTTGAGCGTCTGAGCGATACTGCCCAGAATGCGCTGATCAACATCGTGACCATCTTCCTGGGCCTGTCCGTAGGCTCCAAGCTGATGGCGGACAAGTTCCTGGATGGCCAGACTCTGGGTATCCTGGGCCTGGGTATCGTAGCCTTTGGCGTAGGTACCGCATCGGGTGTTCTGATGGCCAAGTTGATGAACAAGCTCAGTAAAGAGCAGATCAACCCGCTGATCGGTTCTGCCGGTGTATCTGCGGTGCCGATGGCAGCGCGGGTATCCAACAAGGTTGGTCTGGAAGCCAACCCGCAGAACTTCCTGCTGATGCACGCCATGGGCCCGAACGTGGCAGGTGTTATCGGCTCTGCAGTTGCTGCGGGTGTGATGATCAAGCTGTTGGGCTGATCTTTACATCGCAGTACGGAGAACCCCGCCTTTGTGCGGGGTTTTCTTGTTTTGGGGCAGCGAACGTAAATGTTCGGGCGCGTTAGGGGTGTCTGTTCAGGAATGTCTGAGGCCAAGGATGGCCGAAGGCAAGCGCACATGGATGTGCTTGTAGCGTTTCCTGAACAGACACCCCTAACGGGCTTCTCCAGAGATTAGTGAAAATCCCTCGAACTAACCGGAAGTTTTTGAATCAGGTGGCTCAGGTCAGAGAGCTTTCCGGCCATGACATGAACGATGTCTCCCTCACGTTCCAGCACGCCTTTCACATGCAGAAGCCGCGCGGTTAACAATGGCTTGCGTTGGCGACGGGCGGTTTCCAGCCAGACCACGACGTTCACGTTGCCGGTTTCGTCTTCCAGGGTCACGAAGGTAACGCCGGAGGCGGAGCCGGGGCGTTGGCGGCCGGTGACCAGCCCGGCGATCTGAACGGGTACGCCGGCCCGGGTGGATTTGAGCTCTTCGGCGGTGTGGCAGAACTTCAGATGGCCCTGTTCCCGGAGCAGGGCGAGGGGGTGGCGCTGGAGGCTGAGGCCCAGGCTGGCGTAGTCGGCCAGAACGTTCTGGCCTTCGCTGGGTTCTGGCAGCTGCTCGCAATGATCGGGCTGATAGTCTTCGGGGGCTTCCGCCGCGAACAGTTCCGTGGGTTGTTCGTGATCGAGCAGTTGCCAGTAGGCCTGATGTCGGTTGGTGGCGAATGCCGGCATGGCATTGGCGCCAGCCAGCATTTCCATATCTCGCTGGTTGAGGCCAGCGAGTTTTCGTAGTTCACCGGCGGATCGGTAACCTCCTGCAGGCCGTTGCTCGCACAGCCGTTGGGCACCGGCAGAGGAGAGCCCCTGTACCAGTCGAAGCCCCAGCCGTAGGTGTTGGTCCGGGCCTTCCAGGGTGTGGTCCCACTGGCTGTGATTTACATCCATCGGCAGAACACTGACCTGATGTCGCTTGGCATCCTGAACCAGTTGGGATGGGGAGTAGAAGCCCATGGGCTGGCTGTTCAGGAGTGCGCAGTAGAAGGCAGCGGGGTGGTGGCGTTTGATCCAGGCAGACACATACACTAGCAGCGCGAAGCTAGCGGCGTGGGATTCCGGGAAGCCGTACCCGCCGAAACCGCAGATTTGTTGGTATAAACGCTCGGCGAAGTCGGCGTCGTGGCCTCGTTCGAGCATGCCGCTAATCAGTTTTTCCCGGAACGGGGTCAGGTCGCCGTGGGATTTCCAGGCGGCCATGGCCCGGCGGAGCTGGTCGGCTTCCCCGGCAGAGAATCCGGCGGCCACCATGGCCAGTTTTATCACCTGTTCCTGAAAGATCGGCACACCAAGGGTGCGTTCCAGCACTTTGCGGATGGCGTCGTTGGGGTAGCTGACTGGCTCCAGGCCGTGCTTGCGGCGCAGGTACGGGTGCACCATGTCGCCCTGGATGGGGCCGGGCCGGACAATGGCCACTTCGATCACCAGGTCGTAATAGGTTTCCGGTTTCAGCCGGGGCAGCATGTTGATCTGGGCGCGGGATTCCACCTGGAATACGCCGATGCTATCGCCGGTTTGCAGCATGGCGTAGGTGGCCGGGTCTTCCTCCGGGATGTCCTGCATCCGGAACGGCTCGCCCTTGCGTTCGCTGATCAGAGCCAGTGCTTTGCGAATGGCGGACAGCATACCCAGCGCCAGCACATCCACTTTCATTAAACCAAGGCTTTCCAGGTCGTCCTTATCCCACTGGATGACGGTCCGGTCGGCCATGGCGGCGTTTTCCACCGGCACCAGTTCCGCCAGTGGCCCGGCGCTGATGACAAAGCCGCCCACGTGCTGGGACAGGTGGCGCGGGAAACCCAGCAAGGTGTTCACCAGGGTAAAGAACTGGTCCGCCACTCTGGGGTTGCGGGTCAGGCGTTTGTCGAGGATCTGCTGGCGCCAGTTGGTGGATTTGTCCCGCCAGTCGATGCCTTCCAGCAATTGCTCCACCTGTGCCGGATCAAAGCCCAGTGCCTTGCCCACATCGCGAATGGCGCTGCGCGGGCGGTAGCGGATCACGGTGGCGGCGAGAGCGGCCCGCTCGCGGGAGTAGCGCTGGTAGATGTACTGGATGACTTCTTCCCGGCGTTCGTGCTCGAAGTCCACGTCGATATCGGGCGGTTCGTTGCGATCCTTGGAGATGAAACGTTCGAACAGCAGTTCCACGCGGGCCGGGTTTACTTCGGTAATGCCCAGGCAGTAGCACACGGCGGAATTGGCAGCGGAGCCGCGGCCCTGGCACAGGATGCCCCGGTTGCGGGCAAAGGCGACAATGTCGTGGATGGTGAGGAAGTAGTGTTCGTACTCCATCTCCGAAATCAGTTCCAGCTCCTTGCGAATCAGGGCCTGTACAGTGAGGGGCGTGCCGCCTGGGTAGCGCCGGCGTTCGCCTTCGCGAGTCAGGCGTTTCAGGTAGCCGGCGGGGGTTTCGCCTTCCGGTACCAGATCGGGCGGGTATTCGTAGCGCAGGCTGCCGGGCTCGAAGGTGCACTGATCGGCGATTTTCAGGCTCTGTTCCAGCCAGGCATCCGGAAATAATCGCTGAATGACAGGCAGCGGCCGAAGGTAGCGTTCGGCATTCTGGAACAGGCAATGGCCCGCGTGCTCGACGGTGGTGTGATGGTGCAGGGCAGTGAGCACATCCTGCAGGGGCTGGCGTTCCCGGCTGTGCATGTGGACATCGCCGGTGGCGGTAATCGGGCAGCGCAGTTGATCGGCGAGCCAGCGGATACGGGACAGCTTCTGTTCTTCGCCGGATTCCAGCGTGCGGGTGGCCGCCAGCCATAACCGGTGCTCGAACAGGCGCAATAACCATTCACCGCAGGCCAGCGCCTGATCGGCACTGGCTTCCGCCGGTGCCGGTGGGTTCCACAGGCACAGGCAGTCGTCCAGGGTGTGGGTTTCGATGTCCCGAAAAAACAGCTGGTACTGACCCTTTTCAGCCCGGCGTCGACCGGTGGTGATCAGCTGGCATAATTGACCATAGCCCCTGCGGGTGCGGGCCAGCAGCACGAACCGGGGTATGCAGGCCTCCGGCGGGGCATCGTCCAGTTCAAAGTGGCTGCCGGTGATGAGCTGTACCGGACTGTCCTTCAGGGCGGCCCAGGCCCGGGGGATGCCGGCCACGGAGCAGGCATCGGTGATTGCCAGTGCCCGGTAGCCCAGCCCAGCGGCACGCTCAGCCAGTTCATGAGGATGAGACGCACCGGTTAAAAAGCTGAAATTGCTGACACAGGTGAGTTCGGCGTAGCCCGGTCGCTCCATCAGCCAAACCACCCGTGTATGTACCAGCCGCCTTGAGTATCCCGGAATACCCAGGCCAACTGGCCGCTATCGAGCTGGGCAATGTAGTAGTCCCGAAGTACTCGCTGGCCATCCCACCAGCCGCCACTGATGCGTTCCGGGCCTGCAAACCACGCCTGTGGGGGTGAGGTCAGCGGTTGTGGTCCTTGCAGCAGCCACAGCGGGCGGCGGGGCAAACCGGTTGTTTCGGTGGGCTGGTGCTTGCGCGCCAGGCTTGCGGCACTCCAGGCCCGCTCCGGGCGGTGGTCAGCCTGTGGAGCCAGCTGGCTCAGGGCAGATTCGCCGAGCCGGGCCTGAAGCCGACTCATCAGGGTGTGCCAGGCTTCGTTCAGATCCTGGGTTTCGCCCAGCAGGTCCCGTTCGGTGGGGGCTTCGCGACCGAGAAACCGTTTCACTGACAGCTGTAGGGACAGCACCGGAGCCCGGAGAGGGTGCCGTTCCAGCCTCAGGCGAATCAGATTCAGGAAGGCTTCGGCCCGGTGTTCCGGCCCGGAGGTTCGGATTCGCAGGCGGGTGGGTTCCTCATGCCGGTGCTGAAGCGTCAGGAACAGGGTATCGGTTTCCTGCTGGCGCCAGCACAGGTCGTCTTCCAGATCGGACAGGATACGCTGAAGCGGGAAAAGCAGCCCCTGAGTCTGTTCGATTTCCCGTGCGAAGTCCGCCTGTTGCCGGAACTGGTGGGGTGGCTGCCAGTCCGGTTGGGGGTCGGGCCGGGAGCCGAGGATCTTCTGCACACGCGCCAGAGTTTCCGGCGACAGCCGCCGGGCCAGTTCCGCCGGTGGCAGGTCAAACACTTGCTGAAGGCGATCCAGTCCCAGACGCTGCAGGCGGGTGCAGGTGCGCTCATCGAACTCCGCCACTTGCAGGGGCAGCTGACCAAGGGTGCGCAGAATGTGGTCCCGGTCGGCGTTGCATTCGCCCTTGCCGGTGCGGGCAATCAGTCTGGCCGCCAGGGGGGTATGCCCGAGCCCGCTCCAGGCGGTGAGTTGATGTTCATCCAGAGCCTGCTCCACGGTTTGCCACACAGCTGGCAGACCGCCGTAAAGCCGTTGCAGGCTGCCGACTTCGGCCAGTAATCCATTCGGTGGTCTGGGCACCACATGGGCAGCGTACCGGTACAGCCAGCGAGCCTGCCCTTCCAGAATCCGGGCCTGCTGTTGATCATCGGCCTGTACGATGGCCAATTCCGGCGCCAGCGTGATGGCGGTTTTCAGGCGCATGCCGACCTGTACACCCAGTTCCCGGGCTTCCGGGCAGGCCTGGAGGACGGTTTGTCCGGAGCCGTCGACAATCACCAGTGCGCCAGAGTCCTCCCGGGCACGCCGGATGTGATCCAGCAACAGGTGCGGAAAGTGCAGGTACAGCCAGATCATGACGAGGTTACCGGTTGGCGGCGGTTCCTGGCCCCTGTCGCCAGGGCCCCCGGATGATGCGAGGTGTTTCCTGGCTGGCCAGGTCTGCCCGGTGCCCCATGCTGAGCGAACAGCGCTGGCCGGGCCAGCTACCACGGCGCTTCACAATATTCACTTTCAGTGCCTGATGATCGCCGGGGGTCAGCTCAAGGCGCAGGGCGGCGGGAGAGTTCTGCTCTGCGTGGTGGCGTTCCCGAAACAGTACACACACATTGCTGCCAGCTTCGGCAGCCAGTTGCAGGCGCCGGATATCCCGGGCGGCCAGCTTATCGGGCCAGGCCATGACCAGACCGGTGACCGGTGAGCGCAGGCAGTTTTCCAGTGTCCACAGGAAATCGCCCTGGTTGTCGGTGTGCACCATCACAACCTGATCCAGGTTCACGCCTTCCCGTGCCAGAGCCGGGGCATAGGGGGTGTGCGGTGGGTTGATCCAGAACACGGTTTTTCCGCGATGGGACAGCCGCTGCATCAGTGGCAGCAACAGGTGCAGTTCACCAATACCGGGGGCATCCAGCAGGCATTCGCTGAGTGCACCGGTGGGCCAGCCGAGTCCGCCCAGTTGGTTGTCCAGGCGCTGGTAGCCGGTTGACTCGGCGGGTTGGTGTGTGGCGGTGTGACGGTGCCCCTGCCAGACACGGGCATCCCGCATCAGGGTGTTTAGCAGTTCGCTCATGGGAGTCTCTCAAAATACTGTTTAAATATACAGTATTCTGAAAGGGGCATGATTTCAAGTTAAACGGCGGGGTGTTTCGGAGAGCGTTTGGTTAAATCGCCGGTGATTGGGAAACCACCGGCGAAGGCATCAGGCGGGAGCGTTTATTGCTGGATTTCAGAGTGGAAACCAACGTCTTTGCGAATGGCCTGCATGAAATCTTTGGGGCCGCTTTGTGAGGCATCGTAGTAAACAATGGCGGTTTTTGTGTCCAGAGAAGCTTTGACGCTTTCCACTCCCGGAACATTGGCGACGGCAGCTTCCACCAGTGCCGGGCAGGCGGGGGTGGACATGTCATCAATTCGCAGGGTGGTGGATTGCGCTGTACTCTGTGTTTCATCAGCATGGGCCTTAGGCGGCATGGCGGCGATATGAACCAGAGCGCCCATCAGGGTCAGAATCAGAAGGGTGGTTTTCATGGCGGGTCTCCTTCGTTTGTTATGGGCTCAGGCCAGTGCAGGCAGAACCATGTATTCGATCAGGTTGATGGCAACCGCCAGGGCCACAGCAAACCAGAACAGCCCCTGGGTCAGGCGAGAAGTCGTGCCCTGGCAACGGCTGCGGCGAAGGGCCCGGTAGCTGATGGCCAGAAGGGCAACCGTCATGATGGTGGCGGGCACCTGCAGGTAGGTGTAGCGGGTCAGGAAACCTAGCCCGCCGATGCCCACACTCAGGGCAATCCAGGGAATCAGGCAGGCGGCCGCGGTCACCAGGGTAGATGCCATGGCCATCACGGCAGTGGTGGCGGCAAAACGCATGGTGGTGTCTTCGGTGCGACGGGGCATGTAATCGTCCGGCCGTTCCTGAATCCAGGAAAAGTGGCCAGCGACGTGCTCCAGTGGTGGGTAATAGAGTTGTGATTTTTGGGTATACATGGCGTTGTTCTCCGTTGTTGTGTCCGATCAGTTGGAACAGTTTCAGGTTAAAACGATGAGCCTTTGAGAACTTGGCGGTTCTCTGGTTTAAATCGGGTGATGATTGGGAGATTTCGGGCGGAGTGTTGTTAGGGCTTATGAAATCCTGGTCCGAAGGGGGTGCATAAAAAAAGGGGCTCGAATGAGCCCCTTTTTTACCTGTCTGATCATTAACGAGGGTGCAGCCAGCCCGGCAGCATGGTGTACGGGTCCACCTGGATCTCCGGGTTGAAGGGGATGTGCTGGGTTTCCAGCTTGGGTTGAAGGGATCCGTCCTTGAGCTGGTCGAAGATATCGGTACAGCCGCCAATAAACTCTCCGTTGATGAAGATCAGGGGCAGTGTGGCCCAGCCGGTTTTCTCTTTGAGTACCGCCCGGATCTTGCCGCCCCGGTTACCCTCCTGATACACCACGGAATCTAGGTCCACGGATTTATATTCAATCCCGTATTTCTGGAAGACTTTACGCACCGACCAGCAGAACTCACACCATTCCAGCGCGAACATCACGATGGGGCTGCTGGGGTCATTGATCAGGGCTTCCACTTCCTCCACCGCTTCCGGGTCCAGCTCAACCGGCTTTTCCTTGGGCTCCGGAGCCTGGGGTGTGTTGACGTCGAACCGGAAGCCTGGGGTGGACTGAGACAACGCCATTTCTTCATCGGTCATCTCAACGGCCACATCCTCAAACAATGGTGTGGTCAGGTAGCGTTCGCCGGTATCCGGCAGCATGCACAAGATATTCGAGCCTTTCGGTGCATTGCGGGCTACCTGCAGCGCACCGGCAAAGGTGGCGCCAGAGGAAATACCGACGAAAATGCCTTCCTTGCAGGCAAGATCCCGGGCGCATTGAAGGGAGTCGCTACCGGCGATGGGCAGGAATTCGTCAATGTTATGGGCCTGCATGACTTCTTCGGCCAGTTTGGGCACAAAGTCTGGTGACCATCCTTGCATCAGGTGCGGGCGAAATAGGGGGTGGCTTTCCGAGTGATTGCCGTCAGCGGCTCTGGGCTGTGCAATGCCGCTGGCCAGGATGGCGGAGTTGTCTGGCTCGCAGACCACCACTCGAGTATTCGGGCTTTCGCGTTTCAGAACCCGGGATACACCGTTCAGGGTGCCAGCGGTCCCGAAGCCAGTGACCCAGTAATCCAGCCCGACATCCGCGAAATCCTCCAGAATTTCCACTGCTGTGGTGCGTTCGTGGGTGTCGGCATTGGCCGGGTTTTCGAACTGGCGGGGCTGCCACCAGCCATGCTCTTTGGCCAGTTCCTGGGCCTTGGATACCATACCGGATCCTTTCAGGGACGCAGGTGTGAGCACGACTTTTGCGCCCAGAAAACGCATCAGCTTGCGCCGTTCCACACTGAAATTTTCCGCCATGGTGACTACCAGGGGGTAGCCCTTCTGGGCGCAGACCATAGCCAGGCCAATGCCGGTGTTGCCACTGGTGGCTTCCACAATGGTTTGTCCGGGCTTGAGTTCGCCCCGGCGCTCGGCGTCTTCGATGACACCCAGTGCCAAACGATCCTTCACCGAGCCCATAGGATTGAAGGCTTCAACTTTCACATAGAGGTTGACGCCTTCCGGCGCAAGGTTGTTGATCCTGACCACCGGAGTGTGCCCGATGGTGTCCAAAATGCTGTTGTAGCGTGTACCCATGATGTTTCTCCTTCGCTGCTTCGTCTGGATGCGTGCCCGGACGTTTATCGTTGTTCAGCGATTTTATTCGTCGTTGTGGTTAAATATTGACCGGCTGATAGTGCTTCGTCCACCAGTTCGTCAGCTTCTTTCATCGTGGTTCGAGCGCCCACAAAGCAGGGGCGAATGGCCAGGATGCCGTTGACCACGGTGGTGCTTGGAATGGCGTTACCCCGCTGCACCATCCTGCGGTGAATCTTTCGGTTCAGTTCGTTAAGGTCAGGTTCGTTTTCATCGATGTAGCGAAATCCAATAATCGAGAGCGTGGGCGCTGATACCAGCTCCAGATTCGGGTGGGCCTGGACGCGTTCGGCCACATGCCGGGCCATGTCGTTATGCCGGCAAATGCGTTCGCGCATGCCTTCCAAACCGATTTCCCGGATCAGTGCCCACACCACCGTGCCACGGGCCGGGGCCGACAGCTCCACCCCCATATCCGCATAGGGGATGCCCAGGTTGTCCATGGAGTGGGTGATGCCTTCTCCGATCAGGGAGCCCTCCAGATACGTGGCCGCCTCCTGTGTGAAGGCCCGGTTCAGCAGTTCCCGGTCCCGCACATAGGTTGCGCCGATGCCAACGGGGGCACCTAACCATTTGTGAGGGTCCACAATCGTTGAATCGGCCAGTTCCAGACCGTCGTACAGCGGGGCGACCCTGGGGTCCAGAATGCCGGGCAGGCCGTAGGCACCGTCCACATGGAACCAGAGCCCATGGGCCTTCGCGATGTCACCAATGACCCGTAGCGGGTCGATGGCACCACGATTGGTACTGCCGGCATTGGCGACCACGGCCACCGGGAGGCGGTCGCTTTGCTGGTCTTCCCGGAGCCGTTGCTTCAGGGCGTCCGGTCGCATGCGGCCCTGATCGTCTGTCGCGACCTTGCAGACAGATTGCCTTCCCATCCCCAGCACAGCTGCTGCCCGCTGAACCGAATGATGACATTCGGCGGAGGCATAGATCCGGCAGGGGCGGGACACGCCATCCCGGGCAGGATCGATACCAATGGCCTCAAAGGCCGCCTGGCGGGCCCCGCCCAATGCGACCAGGTTAGCCACCGAGCCGCCGCTGCTGTAGACCCCCTTCATATCAGCCGGCAGGTCAAACATTCGGGCCATCCAGTCCAGCGACACTTCTTCCAACAGATTGAAGGCGGTGAGTCCCATGCGCTGGGGTGATGCGATGGCGCCAGCCAGGGTCGCTAGTGCGCCCATGGTGGTGGCACCGGTGGTGATGAATGACGTACAGCCGGGGCGGGGAATCTGGGAACCATTGGGGATGACCCATTCGCTCAATTCCGACAGCACACCGGCGGCACCCACACCCTGTTCCGGTAAGGGCCGGTCAAGAGCGCCGCGCCATGTTTCCGGGTGGCGCATGGCATCCGGTGACTCGAACTTGAGGTAGGCATCGAGCTGCTGTCCCAATAAGGCGGACAGTTCAGAAAGGTTGCCACACTCGGCCTGGTCTATGTTCATGACGATGGCTCTCCCGTGGATTGGACATAGGGATATCGGCAAGGTTTCCGGAGGGCGGCCAGGCCGGCTGCCCTCAAGAATAGTCAAGCCAGCATCATTCCGCCCGTGGCCAGGTACTCCATGGTACGGGGGGCACCGGCCACTTCGACCCCCTCAATCAGATCCTGCTCGGCAATACCTTTTGTTTTCAGGCATACGGGGCAGATCCAGATCTGACCGTTGTTGCCCTGATACTGGGTCACCAGGTTGGCGATGGGCTCGTGGCCTTCGGCAGCCAGACCATCCATCGCGCCCCTGACGAACAGATCGGCGGCATCGGCGGTGATGAACATCGCGGTTTCGTGGGTCTTGGAGGCCGTGGTGGCCAGAATGAAGGCAATGGTGGCCCGCTCCAGATTGTTGGCTCCGTCCTGGCAGTTCACAAGGTACTTGGGGGCGATTTGAGTTTGTTGGGTGGTCATGATCGTTCTCCGTTGTTGGCTAAGTGCGCTGTTGTGTTTGCGACGTTGACCATCTTATGCCTGCGCTACGCACCAAGCTTGGCGGTAACCGGATTTAAATCTGGAGAAAACGTGGAGATTGCCATAACCTCATTGGCAGAGACGGGAATGCTTGGGCCTGGCTTATGCGCTACAGGTTTGACGACTACGAACTCGACACCGACCGCTTTGAACTGAGTCAGGGTGGGCTAGCGCTCGCGACCGAACCGCAAGTGATTGAACTGCTGGTGATGCTGGTCCAGAACCGGCATCGCATGGTGAGCAAGGAAGAAATCAACGAAACGGTATGGCGGGGACGGATTGTCTCCGACGCCGCACTCAGCAGCCGCATCAAGATCGCCCGTAAGCTGCTACAGGATGACGGGCGCACCCAGCGCTACATTAAAACCATCCATAAGAAGGGGTTTCGCTTCGTTGCGCCGGTTGAGGAAGTAGACGACGCGGAAGAAACGCCCGGGCCAGAGGCCGGACCCGATGAAGTGCCTCCCGAGCCGCTCATGTCCGACCCCGCCGGCCCATCGACGGTGTCTGTGCCGGCGTCCCACAGTGCCAAGCCCGCTGTCGCGGTGCTGCCATTCAGCAATCTCTCCAGCAGCCCGGACCAGGAATACTTCTCGGATGGGATCACTACCGACATTATCTCCAACCTGTCCAAGCATCGCTGGCTGGATGTTGTCGCCCGGAACACATCCTTCGGCTATAAGGGCAAGGCTGTCAACCTGCAGGAATTGGGCAGGCAACTGCACGTGGATTACGCGGTCGAGGGCAGCGTGCAAAAGGCAGGAGACCGGGTTCGGGTAAACGTTCACCTGACCGACTGCCACAGCGGCCACACCCTGTGGTCTGACCGGTACAACCGCCAGATTGCTGATATCTTCGAACTTCAGGACGACATCACCGAAACCATCGCTGCACGGCTGGAGCCTGAAATTGGCTACGCCGAACGCAACCGGCTGGTGCATAACCGGCCGGCTAATCTTCAGGCGTGGGATTGTTACCATCTGGGGGTGTATCACTTCTTCCGGTTTACTGGCGACGACAACAAAGAAGCGCAGCGACTGCTCAAAAGGAGTCAGGAGCTGGACCCATACTTTGGCGAAGCCTTTGCCTGGTGGGCTTATGCGGTCATCCTGGGAATGGTGTACTGGGACACCTCGCCTACCCAGCCACTGCTGGACGATGCCCTGAAGGCCTGCGACCAGGCCGTTTCCCTGGTTCCAAACAACGCCACCTTTCATGCCCTGAAGGCCCGGATTCTGCTGGCGCGCCGGGAATACGACGGCGCCATCGCCGAGAACCGCATCGCCATTGACCTCAACCCCACGTTTGCCGCAGCCTTTTGCGGCCTTGGCGATTCGCTGGCCTACGAAGCCCGATACGACGAAGCGCTGGACAACTTCCGCAAGTCCATTGCTTTGAGTCCCAATGACCCCCAGATGTGGGCCTTCCTGACCTACGGTGCCCTGGCCATGATTTTCAAAGGGGATTACCAAACTGCGGTGGAATGGACCGAACGGGCTGCAACCATCCCCAACTGCCAGTACTGGACCACCGCCCACCGTGCCGTGGCCCAGGCTCATATGGGGCGATTGGACGATGCCGCCAGAGCCCGGGACCAGCTTTTGCTTGAGCACCCCGGATTTTCGGTGGCGTTTGCGAAAGAGAAACTCTTCTACCTGAAAGAGCGCAATCAGATTGCCCACTACCTGGAAGGGCTGCGGCTGGCGGGGGTTCCCGAGACACGCGCGGATTCAGCTAACCCAAGAGGATAACGCTATGACTGACCTGGCCCGGCAACCCTGTGTGGCCTGTGGCAAGACGGCTTCCAGAGTCACGGAAGGCGAAAAGCATCGGTTGCACGAAAAACTGCCCGGATGGCAGATCCTCGAGGCGAAGGGGCATGAAAAACTCTACAAGGAGTTCGATTTCAAGAATTTCGCCCAGGCACTGGCGTTCATCAACCGGGTAGGGGCGGTGGCAGAAGAAGAAAACCATCATCCGGATATTCAACTGGGTTGGGGCAAGGCTACCGTCAGCTGGTGGACGCACTCCATTGGTGGCCTGCATCAGAATGACTTCGTCATGGCGGCACGGACGGATGAGGCGTTTGACGGTTAATACGGCCTTCGCGGAATCAAATGGGGAGCCCAAAGACAATTGTCGAAAAACTCCGCTAAATGAGGTGACTCGATACAGCTAATGGTCTGTATTAAGCGTCAGATTAGTGGTTCTGAGAAAGTCCGTTTGCCGGTGGATTTTGCTGAAAAAACATAAAGGATATTCCCTCGAGCTCGTGGGCAGTATGAAAAAAAATAACCAGGCACTTAAGCTGATCGGTACTACGTTGCACGAGGTATCGACAGCTTGGCCCAAGCGTTAATTAGTCAAGGATACTATGGCGATCCAATTCAAAGTGAATGAACCGATCACTGCAGACCAGTTTATTGAGCTCCTGGAAAACTCGACTCTTGGAGAGCGGCGACCAATCCATGACCGAGCCTGCATGGAGGGGATGATTCGCAATTCCAACCTGGTCGTGACGGCGTGGGATGGGTCTTTACTGGTTGGCATCGCCCGAAGCGTTACGGATTTTCACTACGCCTGCTATCTATCGGATCTGGCCGTCGACAAGAACTACCAGGCGTCGGGAATTGGTAAGCGTCTGCAGTCACTGACACAGGATCAGCTAGGTCGGTTATGCAAGTTGATTCTGATCTCGGCCCCGGCAGCGAGTGCTTATTATGGGAGCCTTGGCTATAAACATAATGAGCGGTGCTGGGTATTGGAACCGGGGGAATATCTGGGCGATTAACACGCAGCTAAAATGCGTTATGGCCACGAAAGGCGTGGCCTTCACCGACCAGCGACGGCTTCACAGGATCCACTACCATCACCCTTGTCTGATTCTCCGCTGTCTATCAGTTCGGCAACCAGCATACCTGCCAGGATAAAGAGCCCACCTATCCAGGCCAGGGCACTGAGGGATTCGCCTAACAACAGAACGCCACCGACCGCAGCAAAGAGGGGCTCTGTGGTAAAGATGAGCGCGACCCGCCAGGATTCAAGAAATTTTTGACCGATGGTTTGAGCCACATACGCCAAGCCGGTTCCTAGAACCCCTCCAATCAGGATGGCAACCCAGGGCTGCCAGTGCGGATCAAAAATGAGGGTGTTGGCTGCATCACTCAGAGCTGGGCTCTCAACGGCGACGGCTGATCCGGCACTGAGTACGGTAACGGTAATAAGTTGAATTTGTGCCAGGGACAGCGCATCGCTTTCCCTTGTATAGATACCGGTGTAGACAATATGCAACGCAAAAGACAGGGCGCAAACCAGGACCCATAACTCACCGATTCCGAACCCCGAGACGCCACCGGTCAGAAAAAAAGTACCCAGCGTTGCGGAGCCAACACCGAGCCAAACCCAGTAGCGCATTTTCTGACGTAACCAAAGGGCGGCAATAATCGGCACCATCACGCAGTTCAAACCAGTGATAAAGCCGGCATTGCTGGCGGTAGTGTACTGCAGACCGATGCTTTGAGTTGCGAAGCCCGCATAGAGCAGGGCGCCTAACACAACGCCATGTTTCAGCGTGTCAGAATTGGCCAGCAAAGTCAGGCGAGTTCCTCGC
This sequence comes from Marinobacter sp. F4216, assembly GCF_019931195.1. Taxonomy (GTDB): domain Bacteria; phylum Pseudomonadota; class Gammaproteobacteria; order Pseudomonadales; family Oleiphilaceae; genus Marinobacter; species Marinobacter suaedae. The sequence continues at coordinate 95,451 of NZ_JAIOUO010000007.1, forward strand.
CATGCACACCACAGCTGTAGGGTGATGACCGCGATAAAAAAGCGAACTGCGTTGAACAGGTGCGGTGTCAGGCTGTCGAGCGCCTGGTGCACCAATGAAAACTCAATGCCCCAGACGAAACTGACGAACAGTAACATCCATGCCCAGAAATGCGCTGTTTTGTCCATAAGATACTTAACGGGTGTTCAGAATATGAAACGGGGTGGGGAAGATAGCATGTCAAAGTCTGTCTGGCGAGCATGAGTTGGCGGGAGGGGCGTGGCGCCTTGGGTCGTTTGGTTCTCCGGGCTCACTCTTTATCATTTGAATCAGTATGGGGGTAGCGACATGCGGGAATTCACCCGATGATTAGCGGATCGTACCGGGCAGTACGTCGCTGATGCGCTTCGTTTTCCAAGTGTGTTCTACTACGCCAATAGAGCGACACTTATTACCAGGGCCAGGCTGTTGATATCAAAACTCCCAAAATGGATTGAATACGGTGCGTTTATTCTGGCTTTTGTCGCTGGGTGCATCAATGCCATCGGGCTTCTGGGGTTTGATCACCAGTCGGTGTCCCATCTTTCCGGTACTGCAACGCTGCTTGGAACAAGCTTCCTGGATGGGCCCATTCAGAGCTCGCTTAATTTCGCCGGTGTGTTGTTCGCATTCTTCGTAGGATCGGCCATTTCGGGATTCCTGTTGCCCGGTGCCACGTTAAAACTGGGGCGGCATTACGATACGGCACTGGTGGTGGAGTCCCTGCTCATATTCGTCGCTTTGTACCTGTTATCGAAAGGGTCGTTTTATGGCCACTATGCGGCTTCGGCGGCCTGCGGTATCCAGAATGCCCTGGCCACCACGTACAGCGGGGCGGTGGTTCGCACGACCCACCTCACGGGTATCTTCACCGATTTGGGGGTCATGTTTGGCTCTGTTCTGAGGGGCGAAGCGTTCGACAAACGAAAGGCCATTCTGTTCACGCTGATTATCGCGGGCTTTGTTATTGGCGGTTTTTTTGGCGCGTACCTGTTCGGCCAGTTCTATTTCCAGGCGCTGCTCGTGCCTGGCATTATTTGCCTCGCCTTGGCTGCTTGCTACCGCGGCTACTCCATTCAATACGCCAGAAAAGCGGGCCTCCCATGAGGACTGAACCCATCCCCACGACCTTTCGTTCAATCAATTCATCCGGGAGCCGAAAACGTGATGGGCTCTTTTGTGTTCTCGAGGGAGCAGTCTGATCAGGCTGTAACCCGGCTCGATGTGCCGGCTAGGATTCAGGGTATCGCCGGCCAAACTCTTTGACGGCTTCAATCACTGCCTGCCGATTATCCGCCCAGAACCAGTGATCCCGCCCTTCGATTTCCATGTAGACGGCTTGTTCAAGGTGCCGGGCCAGATACCGACCGTTCTCGATCCGCATCATCCGGTCCTTGTTCTTCTGAATGATCAGCGTAGGTTGTTTGATCTCTGGCAGGAGGTCCCTCACATCGATATGCCGGTCCGCCTCGAGGACGCTGCGCACGGAACCCGGGCTTGCCGACATACGAATACACTTGGACCACCACCGGACCATCTGCTCATCGGCACCCACCGTCGGTGCAAAGTGCTCCAGATTGTTGGCTTTGCCCCAGTTGTTCTCGAGGAATTCGATCCAGCGATCATAGGCTTCATCGGGAATCGCGTAAGGATAGTCCTCAGATTTCACCCACTTTGGTGAGGTTCCGTAAAGGATGAGGCGGGAGATCCTGTCCGGGTGTCTGTGGGCGCAGGTAATCGCAGTGGGGCCACCTTCGGAGAATCCGAATAACGTAGCGGTTGCCACGCCGGCATGGTCAAGGACATGGATGATGTCGTCGGCCATATCCTCCAGCGACGCCGGCTCGGCCACGCGATCCGACAACCCCATGCCCCGCTTGTCGAACAGAATCACGGTGAAGTCTTCGCTCAGTGCCAAGAACAGACTTTCAAGTGATGGCAGATCCGTCAACTGGTCCAGATGGGAAACAAAGCCCCAGACCACCACCAGGGCAGGCTTGCCGGAGCTGATGGACTTGTAGGCGATGTGTACGCTCTGATTTCTGGCGTAGGCCACGTCAGACATCTGCACATCGTGTTCAGAAACCTCGAAAGTTTGCCGCGCCGGGGCAGGCTCCCCGTTACGAATGCTCTGGGCCAGTGATCTCAGTTCTTTACCTGGCTGGATGCCGAGCTCTTCGTCCAGTACGTCGGCGAGTCGCTGGTAGAGCGACAGCGCGTGCTCCGCCTTGTCTTCAAGCCAGGCTTGCCGAATCAGCGCGGCATACGCGTGCTCGTACAGAGGATCAACCGCAAACATCCGCTCGCAAAGCCGCTGGAGATGCTCAGACTGTTGGTGAGATTCGGCACGGCGAATCATCCGTTCCAGCAGGGCGTGAAAGGTTCGGGATGTGCTTTCCCGCTGAATGTAAAGCCATTCGTCAAAGGTGTCGCACCCGGCCAGATAGAAACCTTCCATGAATTGGGCCTGCCAGTGGTCAAGAGTCTTTTTGTCCAGATCCGGCAGTACCGGTTCGGCCAACGCCATTTCCATCGCAGATAAATCGGTGATCAGGGGAAACTGCTCGTGGATGCCCAGACTGTCTCCATTCAGTTGGGCCCAATTGTGCCCGAGTACTCTATTGAGGTCGGACACCACACTGCGCAGGTTCATCCGTGAATTCTGGTCATCCTGATCCGGCCAGAACAGGCAGGCGAGGGTATCGCGGGAACACATCCGGTTGGACAGCGTGAGATAACAGAGTAAAGCCAGTGATTTCTTGCGCTTGAGGCGCACGACCTCCGAGCCCTGTTGCAGGGATGGTGCGCCCAATACGTTGAGCTGCCAGATGCTGTTTTTCTGACCCATCATCGTCCTTATTGATTTTTTTCTGAGCCCTTCCTGGCTGCCACGTTTCTGCCACGCCCCTGAAGATACTGATCGTGCAGTTCACCAGAAACCAGCCTCCGGAGGAGCCCATCATGTCTTCTGAACATACCCTTACTATTAACCAACAGCTGTTCCATTACCACGAAACCGCAGAGGGCGAGCCCGTGGTCATGCTGCACTGCAGCGGCGGTGACCATCGCCAATGGAAGGGCATGGAGCACTATCTCACTCAGCATCGGTTCATCACACCTGACTTTGCCGGCTATGGACGTTCCGTGCCTTTCACTCCATGGCGTGGCGATGACAACCCTGATTTGCGGATGGTCACGCAGATTCTGGAAGGGCTTGATCAACCCTGCCACCTGGTTGGCCACTCCTATGGGGGCGGCAAGGCCCTTCAGGCCGCGATCCGGGTTCCCTGGCAGGTAAAGACCCTGACCCTGATCGATCCGGCTGCCATCCGTGTTCTGAACAAACCAGATGGCCACTCGGCATCCTTTCGGGAGTTTTGTTCGATCGGTGATGCTATTACCCAGTATATGCGTTCTGGCGCCTGCTCCTCGGCCGCCAAGCAGTTCTTTGGATTCTGGCAGGGGCTGGATGATCAGTTTGAGTCGGCAGTTCCCGTTCAGCCAGAGCAAATCGCCTGCATGAAGAAGATCTTTCATGAGTTCAGCGAATTGATGCTGCCCGATTACAGTGCCCGGGACATGGCGTCACTGACTATGCCGGTTCATCTGATCAAGGGTGAGCGTACCAAACCAATTGTCCATGACGTGATCGATGATCTGGTCAGCCGCGTTGCCGTCACCCGGCAAACCATCGTTCCCGGAGCGGGGCATCTTCTGCCCCTGACTCATCGTGCTCCAACGTTCCAGGCAGTTTCTGATTTCATCTCAACCCACTCAGTGCCAGACCCTGTCTGTGTCGACGCGGCATAACCCAGTGGACAACAAGATCTAATTCGGGGGATACAACCATGAAAAAAATCATCGCAATCGTGTTCTCAGTGTTCAGTTATAGCGTCGGCATGGCCGCGATACTGGGGCTTATGGCGTTCCTGGTGAATGCCTGCCCGCTGTTCTCCATCGACACGGGAACCCAGTTCTTTCTGCCCTGGCTAAGCAATGCGTTGCTGATCGGTCTGTTTGCACTGCAACACAGCGTTATGGCCCGAAAAGGGTTCAAGACCTGGCTGACCCGTTCCGTCCCGGCCCATGTTGAACGGAGTGTTTATGTGCTTGCATCCGGTATCACGTTGATCGTGATCATGCTGGCCTGGCAACCCATGGGTGGAATGCTGTGGCAGGTCGAAACACCGGCCGCAAAAGTGGGCCTGTACGCCCTGTATGGCCTGGGTTGGGGCATTCTGTTTCTCTCCACCTTCCTGATTGACCACTGGTCACTGTTCGGTCTCAAGCAAGCCTTTGCCAACCTTAAGGAAGACGGGCAACACGCGCTCGTGCCCCGGTTTGTCACACCATTCCTCTATAAACTGGTTCGCCATCCCATGATGACTGGTGTATTGATTCTGGTGTGGGCGAGTCCGACCATGACCCTCGGCCATGCGTACTTCGCGCTGCTGATGACGTTGTACATCCTGTTCGGAACCCGGCTTGAAGAAAAAGACCTGGTCGAGGAGTTCGGGGGCACTTACAAAGAGTACCAGGCAAGTGTGCCCAAACTACTGCCCACTGTTCGCTCGAAATCAAAAGCTGTTAAGGGTTCCGGTGTGCGAACCGCCGTGGAGAGCTAGACTAATCTGCAGGTCGCCCCGCCCGGGGTGGCCTTTTCCAACTGGATGCAATTGCGAGACCCAACCCATGGCGTACGACGAAGGCCTGGCGGAACGAGTCAGGGACATGCTGAACGGCAAGGCAGAGTTGGCTGAGAAGAAGATGTTCGGCGGGCTCTGTTTCATGGTGTCTGGCCACATGTGCTGCGGCATTCTTGGAGACACCCTGATGGCCCGCGTGGGGCCGGAACAGTACAAAGCGTGCCTCCGTAAACCTTACGCCAGCGAAATGGACTTCACCGGCCGGCCCATGAAGGGGCTGCTGTATGTGCGGGCAGAGGGTGTCGCCGAAGATGTAGACTTGTCTGTCTGGCTCGACCGTTGCCTGGACTTTGTGCATTCCCTGCCCGACAAGCAGCGCTAGGTCTGGTTCCGGCCCGCTCCCTGAATAGAGCGAACCGGGTACGGCAGGTCAGGAATGCCGCCTTCCCGACCTACCCGGTTTCGTCGTCTCAATTCGCCCGGCGTGATTGCCGGGCACACCAACCGCTGAGTGCAAGCAGCCCGATCAGCATCAGGTAAAGGCTGGATGGGCCTGAGACAGAGACGAGGTCTCGAGTTGGCCCCGGAGCGACCTGAATGTCGGTAATTTCACCTTCGAGACCGTAAAGAACGACTTCATCGCTTACTGACGCCAGGTCAATGGCGGTGGAAAAAGTGCCCCCCAGGAAGTCGGCGATCGGAAAATCAGCGGGACCGAGGGAGAACGGTGTGCCGGAAAATTCGAAATCCAGAGTGACTACATCTGGCCCGAAACCGCCCGTTGGAACCTCGTCCAGATAGGAAAGGGCATTGTCACTGAAGTCCAGGTAATGGAAAGCACCACCAGCGCCGGCGTAGCTAAGGCCCTGGGTGTTGAATTCCCAGGACAGGACTTCCCCCAATCCTTCCCCGCCAGCACCGCTTCGGAAAAGTTCTGGGTCAAAGACAATCTGTCCGTTCATAGTGACGTCACCACTCGTGATCAGGGAACTGTCATCCCCAACCAAAGGGGCAGAGGGATCATAATCTCCCGTGTTGATGACGATGTTGGTGGTGACTCCCGAGAACAGATAGGTGATGGGCGCACTCCAGCAAAAACTGCTGAAAACCGAGGCGGCAATCAAGGTAGCAACGCGCATAACTAAGATCCCTTTAGGTTATAGGAATTGTTCTTTGGCTACTGCACTCTTTATGCCGTGATGTAGATCACACTTTAAATTTAGCGATTTATCTTTTTGGGGTCGGAGATCGATGTATAGGAAGCTGACAGGGCTCACTGGTGAAACCGTCGATAAAAAGCACAGACTGCTTTGTAGATCGGAGCGGTTGGTTCTTACCTGGTTTTCCTCTTGATCAGATAGAGCACTTGCTTCACTGCCCAAGCCATTACTCGGGCCGGGACTCAACGTCGACGACGAGGCCATTCTCAAGCGTGACGACCTGTGGGAACTGGTTGCTCGAGAAATCGTAGAGCCAGTGCTGCACATAGACCGGTTGCAGAACCTGCCATGTTTCGGTGCGTTTGCGCTGGGTGGGCAGGGCCCACTCAACCCGTTTGGAGGCCGGTTCACCGCATCGGGCGACCAGTTCGTATTCGTTGGTGGTGTGTCTCAGGGTGCTTGGACTGCAGCGGGCCTTCGAGGGAGTGTGGAACCCATAACCAAGGTTGTCGATGCGGGTCAGTTTGCCATTTCGAAACGTCAGTTTGCGGATGAACCGTTGGGGGCCGGGATTGTAATACCAGTGCTCTTCGGTCTGAACCACGCCAAGACCAGGTACGGCGGCTGTCGGGTAGATGGCCACGTAATCCGGTTTGCCGCACAGCTTTTCCACCTCGTAGGGCCAGGCGTCCTCGCTGACCAGAGAGGTGCCGCATCTCAGTGCCGCATGGTTTGCTTCTGAAAAACTGACGAGCAACAGCGTGAGTAGCAGAAGGGGAAAGCTTCGGGTAGCGCCTGTCGGTTTCATCGGGAACCTGGGGGGCGAGGGGACGCAGTAGCCCTGTTTGGCCTTTGGGGAGCAGATTCATCGGTGCCTTCATTGAGCGAAGGCACCGATGTTTCCTGTCTCCGTCAGCGGCCCTTGATCACCCCGTTCTGGTCAGAGATAACCACCTCTACCCGCCGATTCTGTTGACGGCCTGAACTGGTGTCGTTACTGGCCTTCGGGTAGGCCTCACCGTAGCCCTCGACTTCGATTCGGCTGCTGGAGATGCCTTCACTCAGCAGTGCCTCGTAGACCGACATGGCCCTGCGTTCAGAAAGGCGCTGGTTGAAGGCCTCGTCGCCGGTACTGTCGGTATAACCCTCAATGCGCACCCTGCGTTCCTCATACTGCTTCATGAAGCCGGCAAGCTGGTCGATGGTTCTCTGGGCAGAGGGTTTGAGGTCTGCCTTGCCCACGTCAAACAGCACATCGCCCAAGGTCAGCACCATGCCGCGCTCTGTCTGCTCCGCTTGCATGGCGGCCATCTGGGCGCGTAGATCGGCTGCTTCCTGAGTCTTCATGTTTAGCATGATCTGATTGCGCCGTTCTTCGGCCTCGCTGACATCTTCCTCCAAGGCGGCGCGTAATCCTTGTTGTTGGGCGATTTCGGCGTGCCTCAGAGCGAGATAGGAAGCATGTTCAATCTCTTCTATGTCCGCATCTTCTTCAAGCAACATCTCAGCTTTTTCCAGCTGTGTTTTGGAGCTGCGTAACTGGGCTGCGCCACTTCGAGCAACGTCGGGATCCTGCTCAATGGCAAGATAGGCGGACCTAGCTTCATCGAGTGTCTGGTTATACGGGGGGGTGCTCGAACAGCCTGCGAACAAGGTTGCCAGCCCAAGCGCGATCACAATGGAAAGTAGTCGATTCATTCTTTTGATCTCCTTGCTTCGCCTCTATTGGGATTCCGTTTCGAGCTGGTTTTGCAGGGACTCGATGTTCTTGTTGATTTCATCCATGGCCGACTGGGCTTTTTCCGCCTCTGAGCGAGCGGCAGCTAGCTGGGCGTCCACGGTAGCTTCCTCTAACAGCAGTCGGGCCTGCTCGTATTCCTCTCGTTCAATCAGGTTACGGGCATCGGCCACTTTGTTCTGCGCTTGATTGAGTAGGACGGGGTCGTACTGCCGGGCATCGGCTGCTTCTGCCTGTTGAACGGATGACTCTGCAATTTTCAGTTCGCTGTCGGGTTTCGGCCCTGGTCCTGCACAGGCCAGAAGGGTGGCGGAGAGGGAAACAACAAACAGGATCCGCCCTGATCGGTAGTGCTGCTTCATAGTGAACTCCCTTGTCTACAGTGGGTCCCTTGGGCGGGACGGAGCGAGCAAGTTTGTTACGTTTTGTTAAAGCGCTCGGACTAACTATAGCAGTGGATTTCAAACACGAGATTGAAGCGTGGGTGATTGGTCTTAACCGCGTGTGGCCGCGTACCATTGGCGAGAATTGCCAATACCTTCTGACCAACGTATCGCCAGAAGAAGGGAGCGAATTAATGAGCGAGCAACCCAGCTATACCCCGCCCAGAGTCTGGACCTGGGAGAAAGAAAGCGGGGGTGAGTTTGCGAAGATCAACCGGCCGGTTGCCGGGGCCACTCATGAAAAGGAATTGCCTGTTGGCGAGCATCCGCTGCAATTGTATTCACTGGCGACCCCGAATGGCGTGAAAGTTACCGTCATGCTGGAGGAGTTACTGGCGCTGGGCATCAAGGGCGCAGAGTACGACGCCTATCCAATAAGGATTACGGAAGGCGATCAGTTTTGCAGTGGCTTCGTAGGCGTGAATCCCAACTCGAAGATTCCCGCCTTGGTGGACCGCAGTGAGAATCCGCCGGTTCGTGTCTTTGAGTCGGGCTCCATCCTGCTGTACCTGGCCGAAAAGTTTGACGCCTTCCTGCCAGCCGATCGGGCCCGCCGGACAGAAGCCATGAACTGGTTGTTCTGGCAGATGGGCAGTGGTCCCATGCTGGGGGGTGGTTTCGGGCACTTTTACAACTACGCGCCTGAAAAACTGGAGTACCCGATTGACCGGTTCACCATGGAAGTGAAGCGTCAGTTGGACGTTCTGGACAAGCAACTGGCTGAGCAGCCGTTTGTGGCTGGTGATGAATATACCATTGCAGACATGGCGATCTGGCCCTGGTATGGGATTCTGGTCCGCGGGGCGTTGTATGGCGCAGCGGAGTTTTTGCAGGTGCACACCTACGAGAACGTCTGCCGATGGGCGGATCAGATTGCTCTCAGGCCAGCCGTCCAGCGGGGACGAATGGTGAACCGAACCTGGGGAGACCCGGAAGAGCAACTACACGAGCGCCATGACGCCAGTGACTTCGAAACCAAAACCCAGGACAAGCTGGCCGCTGTTCTTGGGCACTCCTGAGGCGAGTGTGCGCAGTCATCAAACGTGAGATGTCTGCCTAACCAGAACTCCGGGCGGGATGGGCGCGAACGCTGGTCGTGGCTTGCCCGCCCAGAATCGCGTCGATCGCTTCGCCGTCGAGGGTTTCTTTTTCTAGTACCGCTTTTGCGAGAGCGTCCAGCTGGTCTTGGTGGCTGGTCAGACAGTCAATCGCTTCTTTTTCCAAAGCCTGAAGCTGTGACTGGATCTCCGTATCGATTTGTTCGGCCATCTTCTCACTGTATTCCCGTGGTAAGCCCATTTCCCGCCCCAGGAATACGTGCTCCTCACCGATGCTAAGGCCAAGGGGCCCAAGCTTTTCGCTCATGCCCCATTGACCGATCATCTTGCGCAACAGGTGGGTGGCTTCCTTCAGGTCGTTTTGAGCGCCGGTGCTGACTTCCCCGTAGACCAGCTTTTCGGCGGCCCGACCTCCAAGCATGACTTTGATTCGGTCCCTCAGATAACTCTCGGTGTAGGTGTAGCGGTCTTCTTTGGGGGTTTGTTCGGTCACCCCCATGGCCATGCCGTGGGGAATAATGGTAATGCGTGTCAGCGGGTCGGCCTTGGGTGCGTAGTAGGCAATCAGCGCGTGGCCGCATTCATGGTAGGCGACGGCTTTGCGTTCTTCGGGGGACAGCTGTGAGTCCCGTTCCTGCCCCAGCACGATGCGGTCCCGGGCTACCTCAAAACAATGGGCATCCACCTGCTGGCGGTTTTCACGGGCGGCAGTCAACGCGGCTTCGTTCACCAGATTTTTAAGGTCGGCACCGGACAGCCCGATGGTTCGCGCGGCCAGGGCTTCGAGGTTTACATCGTCGGCCAGGGGTACCTTGCGGACGTGGACTTTCAGAATGGCTTCGCGGGCATCCTTATGTGGTCGGTCCAGGGTGATCGTCCGATCGAACCGGCCCGGACGAAGCAGAGCAGAGTCCAGCACGTCGGGTCGGTTGGTGGCAGCCAGAACCAGTATGTTTTCATGGGGCTCAAAACCATCCATTTCGGTCAGGATCTGGTTCAGGGTCTGTTCCCGTTCGTCGTGTCCACCACCCAGCCCGGTTCCCCGTGAGCGACCCACTGCGTCCAGTTCATCGATAAAAATCAATGAGGGGGCTTCTTTGCGTGCTTCCTGAAACATATCCCGGACACGGGCGGCGCCAACACCTACAAACATTTCAATGAATTCCGAGGCGCTGATGCTGAAAAAAGGTACCTCTGCTTCGCCCGCAATAGCCCTTGCAAGGAGTGTCTTGCCGGTACCAGGAGGTCCTACCAGCAACACGCCTTTGGGCATGTCGGCGCCTACGGCCCGGTATTTTTCCGGTGCCCTGAGGAAGTCGATGATCTCGGTGATGTCCCGCTTGGCGGATTCAATGCCGGCCACGTCATCGAGCGTGGTGGTGGAGGTTTCCTTGCGCGCCAGGCGTGCCCGGGATTTGCTGAAATCAAAGACTCCGGTTCCTTGCCCGATCCGTTTCTGGGCGTTGCCCCAAAGCCAGAACATCAACGCCAGGAACAGCAACCAGGGCAGGAAGGCCTGGAGCAGCTGTTGCCACCAGGGCAGGCCGGACGGCGTAGCGCGTATGGTGACCTCTTGTTGTTCCAGCAACTCCAGCAGCTCGGGATCTTCCATGGGGGGACGTATGGTCTGAAAGCCCCTGGTGGATTCACCGGACGCGTTGCCTGAATCAAAGCGGCTGGCGCCCAGATCGGTGAATTGTCCACGAATCTGCTCTTCATGAAGAGTGACTTCGGCGACCTGGCCGTCGGCTACTGCGGTTTTGAAGTCCGAGTAGGCGAGCTCTGCGTCCCGGGGTTGCCGGTCTTCCTGCATCCACATAACCAGCAGGAAGAGCAGGGCGCTGAGCCAAAGGAAGGAGTACTGCTTGGGCAGCGTAGGTTCGGAGGGGGAATCCTCTGGCTTGCGCGGGTCTGGCTGGCTGGGTTGGGTCATCGGGGCCTCCGGTCTCCCTCCATGATTTTGGCCACGAACACTGATTTGCCATAGGTCTCGAACGACCACTTCATGGTGTCGGAGAGAACCGCCATGACTTCATCATACTCGCCGAAGATTTCTGTGCTCATGCGTCCCGGATACACTTCCAGCCCGGTTTGCTCCAGTCGGGCAATCAGGTCCCAGATCGGTTGTTTGTAATCGCCCTTAAGTGGGTAGCAGCTCAGCTGCACAGACAGGTACATAGGCGTGCTTCCTTAAAACGTCTGCAAAATGTCCGACACCCTGTCAGTAGCCCATGGCCGAGGAGGTGCTGCGCCGCGGATCCCCCGCGCCATACAGGGTGCCATCCTCTCCGATCATGATACTCTGGATTGCCCCCATCGCCGAATCTTCGACCACCTTGTGGCCCCGGGATTCCAGCAGCCGGACGGTGTCCGGGCTGATGCCCTGTTCAATGCGGATCTGGTCAGGCAACCACTGGTGATGGATGCGGGGTGAATTAACCGCAGTCTGGATGTTCATGCCGTGGTCAATCACATTCATGATCACCTGCAGGGTGGTGGTGATGATCCTGGAACCTCCGGGGCTGCCGGTGACCAGAAAGGTCTTGCCATCCTTCTGGACAATGGTGGGGGACATGGAGCTGAGCATGCGCTTGCCCGGTTCGACCTTGTTTGCCTCACCACCAATCAAACCGTAGGCATTGGGCACCCCGGGTTTGGCGCTGAAATCGTCCATCTCGTTATTCAGCAGGAAACCTGCGCCCTGAACAGTGATGCCTGAGCCATAACTGAAGTTGATGGTGTAGGTGTTTGAGACCGCATTGCCCCATCGGTCGACCACCGAAAAATGGGTGGTCTCCGGGCTTTCATAGCTTGCCGGCTCCCCGGACTTTATCTCGCTGGCGGGGCGGGCCTTATCTTTTGAAATGCCGGCACGCAGGGACTCTGCATAGGCCTTGCTGGTCAGTCCACCGAGGGGAACCTCAACGAAGTCGGTGTCGCCGAGGAACTGGGAGCGGTCTGCGTAGGCCAGTTTCATGGCTTCGGCCATCCAGTGGATGGTGTCAGCGGAATTGTGACCAGCCTCCTTGACCGGCAGCCCTTCAAGGATGTTCAGGATCTGGACGATGTGGGTTCCGCCAGAGGACGGGGGCGACATGGAGTAAATGTCGTAGCCCCGATAGGTGCCATGAACGGGGGTGCGAACGACGGGTTTGTAGGCTTTCAGGTCCTCTTTGGTGATCAGGCCGCCATGGCGTTTCATTTCATTGGCAATTAACTGGGCGGTTTTGCCCTCATAGAAGCCGGCTACACCCTCTCCGGCGATTCGCTGCAGGGTTTGCACCAGGTCAGGCTGGCGGAATATCTCGCCGGGCTGATAGGTGTCACCATTCCGTTTATAGAAAGCCTTCATGCTGGCGGGCCATTTCTCCAGCCGGGGCCGTGCCTCGTCCAGCCCGGTGGTGAATCGCCGTGGCACCACGAAACCATTGCGGGCCAGGTCGAGGGCCGGTGCCAGTGCTTGCTTGAGCGAGATGGTGCCATGGCGCTCGAGGGCCAGCGCGAGCCCTGCGACAGTGCCGGGAACGCCCACCGCCAGATGGGAGAAACGACTGAGTTCGGGTACCGCCTCCCCATGTTTATCCTGGAACATGGTTTCGGTGGCTGCAGCAGGGGCTGTTTCCCGGTAATCAATGGCTTCCGGTGGGCTGCCATCGCCCTTGGCGATCAGCATGAAGCCGCCCCCGCCAATATTGCCGGAGCGGGGTTGCGTCACGGCGAGGGCAAATCCTGCGGTCACGGCGGCGTCAACGGCATTGCCGCCATCCTGAAGCACCTTGAGCGCGACTTCGGTGGCGACGGTGTGACTGGTGGCTACCATGCCTTGAGTGCCTACTGCGGGGATGAAGCGATCCCCGGTGAAAATGGCTTCGGCGTGGACCGCCGGAGAGGCACTAAGCGTCAGCACCAGTCCAATCAAAAGTTGCCTGAGGTAAGGGCCAGTTTCTGGCGTTTTCGTGGCAGTCCGGTGTCGCCGTTCGTCCATGATTCTCTTCCTCGTTTCTGGCGTTTAGATAGGCTATGATAGCCGGTCATTTTCATAGGTGCGTCCGGCCATTTGGCGTGGTCCGGTCAAGATTTGATCGGCGCACCTGCTTGCCTGAAGTTTAGTTAAGGAAAGGGGTTCATGGAGCATACCTACCGTCTTGTGATTTCCTGCCCGGATCGGGTCGGCATTGTTGCCAAGGTGAGTAACTTCCTGTCGACCTACAACGGCTGGATTACCGAAGCCAGTCATCACTCCGATACCCAGGCCGGCCGGTTCTTCATGCGGCATGAGATCAAGGCCAGTTCCATTCCGTTCGGGCTTGATCAGTTTCGGGCAGCTTTCGAGCCGATTGCCCGCGAATTCGATATGGAGTGGCACATTGCGGATTCGGCTCAGCCGAAGAAAGTCATTCTGATGTGCAGCAAGGAATCCCACTGTGTGGCGGATCTCCTGCACCGCTGGCACAGCAAGGAAATCAATGCCCAGATCGTGGCGGTGGTTTCCAATCATGATGATTTGCGCCGAATGGTGGAGTGGCACGAGATACCCTATCACCATGTCCCGGTGAGCGCAGAAAACAAGGATGAGGCATTTGCCCACATTGAGGGGCTGTTCCAACAGTACGACGTGGATGTGGTTGTTCTGGCCCGCTACATGCAAATCCTGCCGGCCGAGTTGTGTGAGAAATACGCCGGTAAGGTGATCAACATTCACCATAGCTTCCTGCCATCGTTTGCTGGGGCCCGTCCCTATCATCAGGCATACAGCCGCGGGGTAAAGCTGATTGGTGCGACCTGCCACTACGTGACTCAGGACCTGGATGAAGGTCCGATCATTGAGCAGGACGTCATACGTGTCACTCACAGTGACTCCATTGAGGACATGGTTCGCCTGGGCAAGGATGTCGAAAAGAACGTGCTGGCCCGTGGTCTTCGGTCCCATATCGAGGATCGCGTCATCACCTACGAAAACAAGACCGTGGTGTTTGACTGAGAGTTGCCGACAATCGCCCCGCTGGAGGGCGTTTGTGGTAGACTCGGGCGCTTGATCAAAGAATAACTAGGGGGCCGACCCAACGGCCCTGACACGACATTTCAGATAATGCAGAGGAACCTTTCTCGATGGGTGAATTAGCCAAAGAGATCCTGCCGGTAAATATTGAAGACGAGCTTAAACAGTCCTACCTCGATTACGCCATGAGCGTCATCGTGGGCCGGGCACTGCCCGACGTGCGAGACGGGCTGAAGCCGGTCCACCGGCGGGTGCTGTTCGCCATGTCCGAGCTGAACAATGACTGGAACAAGCCCTACAAGAAGTCCGCCCGTGTGGTGGGGGACGTTATCGGTAAATACCACCCGCATGGTGACTCTGCGGTCTACGACACCATCGTCCGTATGGCGCAACCGTTTTCCCTGCGCTATCCGCTGGTCGACGGCCAGGGTAACTTTGGTTCCATCGACGGTGATAACGCGGCAGCGATGCGTTACACCGAGGTGCGGATGGAAAAGATGGCCCATTCGCTGCTGGCCGATCTGGAAAAGGAAACGGTCGACTTCGTAGACAACTACGACGGCACCGAGCAGATTCCCGAGGTTCTTCCAACTCGCATTCCCAACCTTCTGGTAAACGGTTCCTCCGGTATCGCGGTTGGTATGGCGACCAATATTCCGCCGCATAACCTCACCGAAGTAGTGAACGGCTGTCTGGCACTGATTGATGATCCGGACCTGGGCGTCGATGACCTGATGGAATATATTCCGGGGCCGGATTTCCCGACTCAGGGCATCATCAATGGTCGTGCAGGCATCGTCGAGGCTTACCGCACCGGTCGTGGGCGCATTTACATCCGTGCCCGCCACGAAATCGAGCAGGACAAGAAGACTGGCCGCGAATCCATCATCATCACCGAGCTGCCGTACCAGCTGAACAAGGCTCGCCTGATCGAAAAGATCGCCGAGCTGGTGAAGGACAAGAAGATTGAGGGCATCTCCGAGCTTCGGGATGAGTCGAACAAAGAAGGTATCCGCGTGGTTATCGAGCTGCGTCGAGGCGAAAACCCGGAGGTTGTGGTCAACAACCTGTTCGCCCAGACCCAGCTTGAAACCGTTTTTGGTATCAACACGGTTGCGCTGATTAACGGCGAACCCAAGACCCTCAACCTGAAAGAGCTGCTGGAAGCCTTCCTGCGCCACCGCCGCGAAGTGGTGACCCGCCGGACCATCTTTGAGCTGCGCAAGGCCCGCGAACGCGGCCACATCCTGGAAGGTCTGACTGTCGCGCTGGCTAACATCGACGAGATCATCGAGCTGATCAAGGCCTCACCGTCTGCCGCGGAAGCCAAGGAAAAGCTGATGGCCAAGGGCTGGGCCCCGGGTGATGTGATGGCCATGCTGGAACGTGCGGGCGAAGATGCCTGTCGTCCGGACGATCTGCCGGAAATCTACGGCCTGCACAACAACCTTTACCATCTTTCTCCAGAACAGGCTCAGGCCATTCTGGACCTGCGTCTGCATCGCCTTACCGGTCTTGAGACCGAGAAGCTGCAGAACGAGTACAAGGACATCCTGGAGAAAATCGCCGATCTGCTGGATATCCTGAGCAACCCGGAGCGTCTGCTCCAGGTGATTCGCGACGAACTGAATGAAGTGGTGAATGACTACGGCGACGAGCGTCGTACCGAAATCACCAGCTCCCGTCGTGACCTGACCATTGCCGATCTGATTGATGAAGAAGATCTGGTGGTAACCATTTCTCACGGTGGTTACGCCAAAACTCAGGCTGTTGAGGATTACCAGGCCCAGCGTCGTGGTGGTCGAGGCAAGGCGGCAACGTCCATGAAGGACGAAGACTTCATTGAAAAACTGCTGGTCGCCAACTCCCACGATACCATTTTGTGCTTCTCCAACCGCGGCAAGGTTTACTGGTTGCGGGTGTTTGAGATTCCCCGGGCCAGCCGGGCATCCCGTGGTCGTCCCATGGTGAATATCCTGCCGTTGGACGAGGGTGAGCGTATTACCACCTTCCTGCCGGTACGGGATTACCCGGAAGACCAGTTTGTGCTGATGGCGACGTCCAAAGGTGTGGTCAAAAAGACACCGCTGCCTAATTTCTCCCGTCCCCGCAGCAGTGGCCTGATTGCGCTTTCTCTGGACGATGGCGACACCCTGATCGGCACCGCCATCACCAACGGCGATGCGGAAGTCATGCTGTTCTCCAGTGCTGGTAAGGCTGTGCGCTTTAACGAGGACGCGGTTCGTCCGATGAGCCGGACTGCACGTGGCGTTCGCGGCATCCGTATGCCGGAAGGGCACGAAGTGGTGTCCCTGATTATTCCGGAAGACGGCGGCGTGATTCTGACGGCCAGTGAAAACGGCTATGGCAAGCGCACATCCATTGATGAGTTCCCGACCTACAGCCGTGGCAGCCAGGGTGTTATTGCCATGCAGTGCTCTGAGCGGAACGGTAACCTGGTTCGCGCCCTGCAGCTGTTCGACGGTGACCAGATGATGCTCATCTCTGATAAGGGCACCCTGGTACGGACCCGTTCGGACGAAATCTCGGTACTGAGCCGGAACACCCAGGGCGTTCGCCTGATCAAGCTAAGCCAGGAAGATGAGCGCCTGGTTGGGGTTGAGCGCATCGCTGAATCGGACGATGAAGACCCGGAAGATCTGGCGCTGGATGGTGCCGGTGACAATGACTCGGAAGAAACTGCCGGCGAGGAATAAGCCGGCACTGATACAACATCAGTGAGTAGTGAGAGATAAAAGGACTATGAGCAGGGCGTATAACTTTTGTGCTGGTCCGGCCACACTGCCGGAAGCGGTGCTGAACCAGGCGCGTGAGGAAATGCTGGACTGGCGCGGTACGGGCATGTCCGTGATGGAGATGAGCCACCGCAGCGACGAGTTTGTGCAGATTGCAGAAACTGCCGAGCGGGATTTTCGCGAGCTCGCCGGTGTCAGCGATGATTACGCAGTCCTTTTTATGCAGGGTGGGGCGTCCAGTCAGTTCGCCACCATCCCCCTCAATCTGCTGCCGGAAGGCGGTAGTGCTGATTACGTGAATACCGGGATCTGGTCGAAGAAAGCGATTGCTGAAGCGAAACGTTACGGCGACGTGAACGTGGCTGCCAGCGCAGAAGCCTCTGGTTTCAGCGATATTCCCGACCAGGCCTCGTGGCAGACCCGCGCCGATGCCGCCTACCTGCATTACACGCCGAACGAAACCATTGGTGGGTTGGAGTATGACTTCATTCCGGATAGCGGTTCGGTACCGCTGGTGGCGGATATGTCGTCCACCATTCTTTCCCGGCCAATGGATTTTTCGAAGTTTGGTCTGGTCTATGCCGGTGCTCAGAAGAACATCGGACCGTCTGGCCTCGTAGTCGTGGCGATTCGGAAGGACCTGCTGGGCAAGGCCCGCAGCAATACCCCGACCATGATGAATTATCAGGTCATCGCGGATAACGGTTCCATGTACAACACCCCGGCCACCTACTCCTGGTATCTGGCCGGACTGGTGTTCCAGTGGTTGAAGGCACAGGGTGGCGTCACCGCCATGGCGGCAGTCAATGAGCGCAAGGCAAAGAAGCTCTACGGCTTCATTGATGGCAATGACTTTTATGCGAACCCTATCAAGCCGCGTTTCCGTTCCTGGATGAATGTGCCGTTTACACTCGCGGATGAGTCCCTTAATGGTGAATTCCTTAAAGGGGCGGACGCCCGTGGTCTGCTTAATCTCAAGGGGCATCGCTCTGTCGGTGGTATGCGTGCCAGTATCTATAACGCCATGCCGGAGGCTGGTGTTGACGCATTGATCGATTACATGACTGAATTTGCGAAGGAGCGTGGGTGATCATGACGGACGAACAAACCCGTTTGGGGCAGTTGCGGGAAGAAATCGACAGTCTGGATCGGCAGATCATGGATCTTATCAGTGCCCGTGCACGCTGCGCCCAGGAAGTCGCCCATGTGAAAATGGACTCGAATCCCGAGCAGGATGTGTTCTTTTACCGTCCGGAGCGTGAAGCCCAGGTGCTGAGGCGCATCAAGGAGGAGAATCCGGGGCCTTTGTCGTCCGAAGAAATGGCGCGACTCTTCAGGGAGATTATGTCGGCGTGTCTGGCGCTTGAAAAACCCATGCACATTGCTTTCCTGGGGCCAGTTGGAACTTTCACCCAGGCTGCCGCGCTCAAGCATTTCGGCCACTCGGTGGTCAGTGTGCCGCTGCCGGCCATCGATGCAGTTTTCCGGGAAGTCGAATCGGGATCTGCGCACTATGGTGTGGTACCTGTGGAGAACTCCACCGAAGGCATGATCAATCACACCCTCGATATGTTTATGTCGTCGCCTCTGAAAATCTGTGGCGAGGTTCAGCTTCGTATTCACCATCATTTGCTGGTGTCGCCGAAGCATAAGGATCAGGAAATCACCCGGATCTACTCCCATCAGCAGTCTTTCGCCCAGTGTCGCCAGTGGCTGGATACCCATCGATACGGTATCGAGCGGGTGACCGTTTCCAGTAACGCCGAAGCAGCACGTCGGGCAGCCGAAGAGCCGGGCACCGCGGCGATTGCCGGCGACATGGCGGCCGAACTTTACGGCCTTGAGTTGCTGGCAAACAGCATTGAAGACCGGCCAGATAACACCACCCGATTCCTGATCGTCGGGCGCGAGGAAGTCCCGGCCAGCGGGCATGATAAATCCTCGATTCTGGTATCCATGCGCAACAAGCCGGGCGCCCTTTATCAGCTGCTGGAGCCCTTCCATCGTCACGGTATCAGCCTGACCCGGATCGAGACACGGCCTTCGCCCAGTGGCACCTGGGCCTATGTGTTCTACATCGATTTCGAGGGGCACATGGACGACGAGCAGGTTAAGAAGGTGCTTGCTGAAGTGGACGAGGAAGCTGTTGAACTCAAGCGGCTGGGGTCGTACCCGGTCGGCGTGCTTTGAGCCGAAAAGGATGAAAGGCTATGGCCATTGATTACCAGCGTCTGGCCGTCGAGGGTGTGCAATCGTTATCGCCCTATCAGCCGGGCAAGCCCATTGACGAGCTGGCTCGAGAGTTCGGGCTTGATCCGGCAAACATCGTAAAACTCGCCAGTAACGAAAATCCTCTGGGTCCCAGTGACAGGGCTCTGGCAGCGGCGCAGAAAGCGTTGTCTGATCTGTGTCTCTACCCGGATGGTAATGGTTTTGATCTAAAACAAGCCCTTTCCGTCCGGCTCGGGGTCAGTGCCGATCAGATTACCCTGGGTAATGGCTCGAACGATGTACTGGAAATCATCGCACGTTGTTTTGCAGATGCCGATGATGAAGTTATTTTCTCACAGTATGCTTTTGCGGTTTATCCGCTGGTCACCCAGGCTGTTGGCGCAAAAGGTGTGTGCGTCCCGGCTCTGGAGTGGGGGCATGACCTTGATGCCATGGCCAATGCGATCACCGACCGCACCCGTTTGATTTTTGTCGCCAACCCGAACAACCCGACCGGAACGGTACAGGGCACGGCGGCGATCGAGGCGTTTCTGGATCGGGTGCCAGCCAACGTGATTGTGGTGCTGGATGAGGCCTACTGCGAATACCTCCAGGGCAATGAGTACCCTGATGGAATCCGGTTGCTGCCGGGTTATCCGAACCTGATTGTCTGCCGGACTTTCTCAAAGGCCTGGGGATTGGCAGCCCTGCGCGTGGGCTACAGCATTTGCTCTCCGGAAATAACGGATGTCCTCAATCGGGTCCGTCAGCCTTTCAATGTGGATTCGATTGCATTGGCGGCGGCTACTGCGGTTCTGGAGGACGAAGCCTACCTGCAGCGTTCCCGTAAGGTAAATGAAGCAGGCCTGAGGCAACTGGAGGCGGCATTCGAACGTCTTGGCCTTGAGTACATTCCCTCCGTTGGAAACTTCATTGCCGTGGACGTGGGAGAGCAGGCTCAGGAAGTGTTTCAGTCGCTGCTTGCGCAAGGTGTAATTGTTCGGCCGGTCGCTGGTTATGGGATGCCTTGCCATCTGCGGGTGTCAGTCGGTTTGTCTGAAGCGAACGATCGCTTCGTCGAGGCGCTTGAACATTCCCTGAACAAGATCCGGCAAGGAGGCTGACATGTCTGCCCAGCCGCCTGTATTCAATCGTGTCGCCGTGATTGGTCTCGGCCTGATTGGCGGTTCACTGGCCTGTGCGGTTCGACGTCGCGGGCTGGCCGGTTCAGTGGTCGGCTACGACAAACGGCCTGATGAACTGTCTCTGGGCGAATCCCTGGGGGTGATCGATGAAGCCGCTGACTCGCTTGAACAAGCGGTAAAAGGCAGTGACCTTGTAGTGTTGGCGGTACCCGTTCGAGCGACGCGGGCGGTTCTTCAGGAGATCAAGCCCTGGCTGGATGATGCGGCCGTGCTTTCGGATGTAGGGAGCACCAAAACCAGCTTTGTGGAAGACGTAAAATCGGTTTTTGGTTCGGTGTCGCCATCTGTCATTCCGGGGCACCCCATTGCCGGTTCCGAAAAGAGTGGCATCCGTGCGGCTAACCCCGATCTCTTCAACCATCACAAGGTTATTCTGACGCCGGGAGACGATGCGGATCCTCAGGCGTTGTCAAGTTTGAGGTCGCTTTGGGAGGGCTGTGGCGCGAATGTGCTGACCATGTCGCCCAGATACCACGATGAAGTTCTGGCGGCGACCAGTCACTTGCCCCATCTTATTGCGTTTTCACTGGTCGATACCCTGGCGGGTGAAGACGAAAATATGGATATCTTTCGTTATGCTGCCGGAGGGTTTCGGGATTTTACCCGTATCGCCGCAAGCGACCCGGTGATGTGGCACGATATCTTTCTATCCAATCGAGAGGCGGTACTGCGGGTGATTGATCATTTCACCCACGACCTTGATCAGCTCAGATCGGCCATTGCGGATCAGGATAGCGCCAAGCTGTTGCGAGTTTTTAGTCGCGCCAAGGCGGCGCGGGAACATTTTTCCAAGATACTTTCAGGACAGGCTTTCGTGACAAACCACAGCGACAAACAGGTAACCTTCCGTCTCCAGCCAGGAGGCGCTGTATCCGGAGAATTTCGGGTTCCGGGCGATAAATCCATGTCCCATCGCTCCATAATGCTGGGTGCTCTCGCCGAGGGCGTGACTGAAGTGACCGGGTTTCTCGAGGGCGAAGACAGTCTGGCCACTCTTCAGGCGTTCCGGGATATGGGCGTCACCATTGAAGGGCCGGATAATGGCTTTGTGCGCATCCATGGTGTTGGCATGAAGGGGCTGCAGGCTCCTCGCGGCCCGCTGTATCTTGGTAATTCCGGCACTGCTATGCGCCTGTTTGCGGGGCTGATGGCTGCTCAGTCTTTCAATTCCGAGCTCACCGGTGACGCAAGTCTGTCCAAGCGCCCAATGGGGCGTGTAGCCGATCCACTGCGGGCCATGGGGGCCGTGATCGATACCGAAGAGGGCGGTCGTCCGCCTATGCGGATCAAAGGCGGTCAAAAGCTCACCGGGATTCACTATGAAATGCCCATGGCCAGCGCCCAGGTAAAATCCTGCCTGCTGCTGGCTGGTCTCTATGCCGACGGCAGCACGTCAGTCACCGAACCCGCCCCAACCCGGGATCATACCGAGCGGATGTTGTCCGGTTTTGGTTATCACGTATACCGGGATGGCCCGACGGCGAGTGTGAGCGGTGGCGGCGAATTGTCTGCGACCAATATCGATGTGCCCGCCGATATATCCTCGGCCGCCTTCTTCCTCGTCGCTGCCAGTATCGCTCCTGAATCGGAGCTTGTTCTTCGCCATGTAGGGATTAACCCCACGCGCACCGGGGTGATCAACATCCTGAAGCTCATGGGTGCGGACATCGATATCTTTAATGAGCGGGAGATTGGCGGTGAGCCGGTAGCCGATATCCGGGTTCGCTCGGCGGAGCTCAAAGGTATTGATATTCCGGAGGATCAGGTGCCTCTGGCCATTGATGAGTTCCCGGTGCTGTTTATCGCAGCTGCGTGTGCAAAAGGGCGGACGGTACTCCGTGGCGCTGAGGAGCTGAGGGTAAAAGAAAGTGATCGCATTCAGGTCATGGCTGATGGACTCGAGGCGGTGGGCGTGAAAACCACCGTTACCGCCGATGGTATTGTCATTGATGGCGGGCAGACAATTGCTGGCGGTGTGGTGAATAGCCATGGAGACCACCGTATTGCCATGTCCTTTGCGGTTGCGTCCTTGCGCGCGGAGGGAGAGATCGAAGTAAGGGATTGTGCCAATGTTGCCACGTCGTTCCCGGGCTTTGTTGAACTGGCCCAAAATTGTGGTATCCAGATCGCTGCCGAAGGAGCTTGATCATGAGCGACAATCCAGTGCCGGTTATCACTGTGGACGGCCCGGGTGGGGCCGGTAAGGGTACAGTGACTCAGATGCTTGCCAAGCGGCTGGGCTATCACTTGCTTGATAGCGGCGCACTCTATCGTCTGACTGCTCTGGCGGCAGCGCGGCAGGGCGTTTCCCTTGATGACGAGGCAGCGTTGGTTCAAGTGGCGGCGTCACTGGATGTTGCGTTCGAGCCCACGCCCTCTGGTGAGCCGGCAAGGGTGATGCTCGCCGGTGAGGACGTCACCTCTGAAATCCGGACCGAAACCTGCGGCAATAATGCCTCAAAGGTGGCGGTCATGCAGCCAGTGCGGGATGCGCTATTGCAACGGCAGCGAGACTTTCGGGAGGCCCCCGGACTGGTCGCTGACGGTCGGGACATGGGCACTGTTGTGTTCCCGGATGCTCCGGTCAAAATTTTTCTGACCGCCAGTGCCGAGGAACGCGCCCGACGGCGTTATCTTCAGTTGAAGGACACTACCACCGGTGTTACCATTGACGCCCTTTTAAAGGAGATAAAGGCGCGCGACGACCGGGATATGAACCGTTCCGCGGCCCCTCTCAAACCGGCAGATGATGCGCAAGTCATTGACTCTACAGGTTTGAGTATTGAGGAGGTGTTAGGGAGGTGCATGGTCGCTGCAGGCCAGGCCTGACCGCACCTTTTTGTTGTTGAAATGCCGGATGCGGCGTTAACGGCCAGCCACTGGCTGCATCCGGACAGTATTAACAGACCGTGTTGCTGGTATCACGGATACACTTGCGTTGATTGCATAGGACAGATAATGAGCGAGAGCTTTGCGGATCTTTTTGAAGAAAGCCTGAAAGAAATCGATATGCAACCAGGTTCCATCGTCCAGGGAACCGTAGTTGATGTTGATAACGACTGGGTCACCGTTAACGCCGGACTGAAGTCCGAAGGCGTTATCCCCGCCTCCCAGTTCCGTAACGAAAAAGGCGAGTTGGAAGTTGCTATCGGCGACCTGGTTGACGTAGCTCTGGACGCGGTAGAAGACGGTTTCGGTGAAACCCGTCTGTCCCGTGAAAAGGCGAAGCGTGCCGAAGCCTGGAAGGTGCTTGAGAAGTCCTTCGAAGCAGAGGAAGTGGTTAAGGGTATCATCAACGGCAAGGTCAAGGGTGGTTTCACCGTCGATCTGTCCGGTATCCGTGCCTTCCTGCCGGGCTCTCTGGTTGACGTTCGTCCGGTTCGCGACACTGCGCACCTGGAAAACAAAGAGCTCGAATTCAAGGTTATCAAGCTCGACCAGAAGCGTAACAACGTCGTTGTTTCCCGCCGTGCCGTTCTGGAAGCTGAGAACAGTGCTGAACGCGAAGCTCTGCTCGAAACCCTGACCGAAGGTCTGGAAATCAAGGGTATCGTCAAGAACCTGACCGACTACGGTGCATTCGTAGATTTGGGCGGTGTTGACGGCCTGCTGCACATCACTGACATGGCCTGGAAGCGCATCAAGCATCCGAGCGAAATCGTTAACGTTGGTGATGAAATCAACGTTAAGGTTCTGAAGTTCGACCGTGAGCGTAACCGTGTATCCCTGGGGCTGAAGCAACTGGGCGAAGATCCTTGGGTTGATATCAAGGGCCGCTACCCAGAAGGTAGCAAGGTCACGGCTCGCGTTACCAACCTGACCGACTACGGCTGCTTTGCTGAGCTGGAAGAAGGTGTTGAGGGTCTGGTTCACGTATCCGAAATGGATTGGACCAACAAGAACATCCATCCGTCCAAGGTTGTCCAGGTTGGCGACGAAGTGGGCGTGATGATTCTGGACATCGACGAAGAGCGTCGTCGTATCTCCCTGGGTATCAAGCAGTGTGTTTCTAACCCGTGGGAAGATTTCTCCAGCAACTTCAACAAGGGCGACCGCATCTCCGGTAAGATCAAGTCCATCACTGACTTCGGTATCTTTATCGGCCTGGACGGTGGCATCGACGGTCTGGTGCACCTGTCCGACATCAGCTGGAACGAAACCGGTGAAGAAGCCGTTCGCCAGTACAAGAAGGGTGACGAAGTTGAGACCGTTATCCTGTCTGTTGATCCAGAGCGTGAGCGCATTTCCCTGGGTATCAAGCAGCTCGAGAGCGATCCGTTTGCTGAGTTCGTTCAGCTGAACGACAAGGGCTCCATCGTGAAGGGTACTGTATCTGCTGTTGACGCGAAGGCGGCAACTATCGCTCTGAACGACGAAGTTGAAGCTGTTCTGAAGGCTTCCGAAATCAGCCGTGACCGTGTGGAAGACGCACGCAACGCGCTGAAGGAAGGCGAGGAAGTTGAAGCGAAGATCATCAGCATCGATCGCAAGAACCGCATCATCAACCTGTCTGTCAAGTCTAAGGACGTTGAAGAAGACAAACAGGCGCTTGAAAATGTGCGGAGTAAGTCTGCGGAAGCTTCTGGTGCGACCACCATCGGTGATCTCATCAAGGAACAGATGCAGCAGCAAAACGCCAACAAGGACTGAGTTCCTCGTCTGGCAAGCTAAAAAAACGGGCTCTAAGAGCCCGTTTTTTTTGTGTTTTTTTTAGGTTTGGCTAAACTAGTGGTCAGAATAGCCCGGTAAGAAGACGGTCGAAAAATAAAGATAGAGGGAAGCGCCTCATGACGAAGTCGGAACTGGTCGAGCTGATTGCATCGAAACAAACGCAGTTGTCCGTTAAAGATGTGGAGTTGGCAGTAAAAACCATCATCGAGCATATGTCCCAGTCGCTCGCCGATGGTCAGCGAATTGAAATTCGGGGGTTCGGTAGTTTTTCCCTTCACCACAGGGCAGCCCGTACCGGCCGTAATCCGAAGACGGGTGAGGCGGTTCAGCTGCCTGCCAAGTTTGTGCCTCATTTCAAGCCCGGAAAAGAGCTTCGGGAACAGGTGAACGACAGTCTGAAGAAAGGTTTCTAGATTGTTGAATCAGGGAAAACGGGCGATCTGAACGCCCTTCGAGGAGTGCCTTTTTATGGCGGGATTACGGAAAATTTTAATCATTCTGTTGGTTCTGGCCCTCGTGCTGTTGGCGCTTGTGTTCTCGTTGAATAATCAGATGGCGGTATCGCTCAACTTCTTGCTGTTTGAAACAGCACCACATGGAGTCGCGGTCTGGATCATCATGTCGTTCGTGATTGGTGCGCTGGTTGGTGTGCTTCTCACGTCTCTCGCCACTCTTGGCACGTCTGTTTCGCGGCGTAGCCTCAAGAAAAAACTCACTCGTGCCGAACAGGCGCTGGAGAAATCCCAGGTTCAGAACGACCGGACGATTTAATGGATATAGTTCTTCAGTGGCTGCTCTTGACTGCAGCCGTTGCCGCAGGGTGGGCGTTAGCGCGGCTCAGTAACCCTGCCTCCCGGTCTCGAAAGAGTATTTCCGACGAAAGTTCTGTACGAGAAAGGCTTCAGTTTCTTTTTACCAATTATTCCGATCAGGCCGTTGATAACTTCGTTCAATCTCTGGCGGTCAACAAGGACACTGTCAGCCTTCACCTTTCCATTGGAAGCCACTTTCGCCTGAAGGGGGAGACTGAGCGGGCCATTCTTATTCACCAGAATCTGTTGGCTCGGCCAGATCTGCCTTCCCGGTTTTCCCCGCAAGTGACGCTGGAGCTGGCCAAGGATTATCTGAACGCCGGACTTCTTGATCGGGCCGAAGCCTTGCTGCAGGAGTTGATGGGGGATCGCGAATACGGTCAGAGGTCGGCATTGCAGCTGATCGAGGTGTATCAACAGGAAAAAGAGTGGCATAAGGCAGCGGATGTCGCGCGGACGCTCGCAAAGGCCGGGGCTGACCCTTCGGTATCCAAGTCGCTGGCCTACATCACTTGTGAGCTTGCGGATGAGGCTTTTAGAGAGGATGATCGCTGGTCGGTTCAGAAGCTTTGCAAAGAAGCGCTGGAGTACGACCCCTCTTGCGTGAGGGCAACGTTGATCCTGATGAAGTTGCAGATACGTCAGGGCAATTTTCGCGATGCCAGCAACCAGAGCCTGAAAGTATTCGACCAGAATCCCGAGTTCGGACCGGAGGCTGTGGATCGCCTGATGCGTCTGGAAAATGAGCATGGTGATGTGGGGCGCCTTGGCAGGAAGTTGCGTAAGCTCTATGAGCGCTACCCCAGTACCAGTCTTTTGTTGGCGTTGGCCGATTCCGTTGAGCGATCTTCCGGACGTCCGGCAGCAATCGAATTGCTGCGGCAGGAGTTGGAGGTTCGGCCCAGTGTTCGGGGGCTGCTTCGTCTGGTTGCGCTGGCTGGGTATGAAAAAGGCATGACCACGGATGAGGGGCGTCTGGTCAGTCGAATAGGGCATCTTATCCTGCAGAACCGCCCGGTTTATCAATGTGTGAGCTGTGGTTTTTCCGGTCAGCAGTTGCACTGGCTTTGCCCCAGTTGCAAAGAGTGGGAGACGGTTCGGCCCATTCAGGGTGTTGAAGCAGAATAAATTTTCAAGTTTCCAGGGTAGTTAACGTGATTAAATCATCCGATCCCAAGATCGTAGTGGCGTTGGATTTTCCGTCCGAGAATCCGGCCTTGATGCTCGCTGATAAGCTGGATCCGGCCAAGTGTCGGCTCAAGGTAGGCAAGGAGTTGTTTACCAGGTCGGGTCCACAGTTGGTTCGCAATCTGCATGACAAGGGCTTTGAGGTGTTTCTTGATCTCAAGTTCCACGATATCCCCAATACCACGTCGGCCGCTGTGGAGGCCGCAGCGGATCTTGGGGTGTGGATGGTCAACGTTCACGCGTCCGGCGGTGAGCGGATGATGACCGCCTGTCGGGAGCGGCTTGAGCGCTTTGGCAGCGAACGTCCACTCCTGATCGCAGTAACGGTTTTGACCAGTATGGGGGTGGATGATCTGGTGGGCATTGGTATTTCAGGTTCGCCCGAGGCGCATGTCGCTCGGCTTGCGACCCTGACTCGACGCTGTGGCCTTGATGGGGTGGTGTGTTCTGCCCAGGAGGCGCCGAAGCTCAAGGCTGAGCAGGGCCAGGATTTCAAGCTGGTTACTCCTGGTATCCGTCCGGCGTCCGCGGAGCGGGGTGATCAGCAACGGGTTATGACCCCGGTGGAAGCGGTTCAGTCGGGTAGTGACTATCTGGTGATTGGTCGACCGATTACCCAGGCGCCGGACCCTTTGGCGGCGATGAATGCGATTTACAGCGAACTGGCGGCTCTCTGAGTCGCCTTTTCTTTTCATGGGAGTTGGAAAAGAAAAAGGCCGAGCATTCTGTGAATGTTCGGCCTTTCAGAATAGTGGCTCCCCGAGCTGGGCTCGAACCAGCGACAAACGGATTAACAGTCCGTTGCTCTACCAACTGAGCTATCGGGGAACGTCGTCGTGTGACGAGGCGCGTATATTAAGTGGGTGATAGCGCCTCGTCAACCCCTCTTCTTAAATTTTTATCCTAGTGCTTTTTGCAGCCGCTCGACCGCCTTCTGGAGGTTTTCCATGCTGGTGGCGAAGCTCAGGCGCATGTGTCCGGGAACGCCGAATGCGGAGCCGGGAACGATCGCCACACCCGCATCGGTCAGCAGCTTTTCGGCGAATTCAACGTCGGTGGAAACGCTGCTGTCGGCATCAATGGCACCCTGGAAGCTCGGGAAAACGTAGAAGGTTCCGTCACCGTACAGGCATTCAACACCGGGCAGCCCGTTGAGTGCTTCGACGAGCCAGTCGTGCCGTTCCTTGAAGGCGCTGACCATCTCGGAGACGCAATCCTGAGATCCATCCAGAGCAGCCGCGGCAGCCGCCTGGGACACGGATGACGGATTGGAGGTGCTCTGGGACTGGATTTTCTTCATGGCGCCAATGATCTTGGCAGGGCCCGCGGCATAGCCAATGCGCCAACCAGTCATCGAGTAAGCCTTGGACACGCCGTTGAGCACAAAGGTACGGTCATACAGCTCCGGGGTGGCGTTCAGGATGTTGCAAAATGGCTTGCCGGTCCAGAGGATGGGCTCGTACATGTCGTCAGTAGCGACCATGACGCGCGGATGCTTTTTCAGCACTTCACCCAGAGCCTTGAGTTCTTCAAGGGTATAAGCCATGCCGCTGGGGTTGGACGGACTGTTGATCACGAACAGGCGGGTGCGCTCGGTGATCGCATTTTCCAGTTGCTCTGGCGTGATCTTGAAGCGGGTTTTCGCAGTCGTTTCAATGATGACCGGCTTGCCTTCGGCAACCAGCACCATGTCCGGGTAGGATACCCAATAGGGGGCCGGGATGATGGCTTCATCCCCCGGGTTCAGGGTGGCCAGGGCGAGGTTGAAAAAGCTCTGTTTGCCACCACTGGATACCAGAATCTGGTTGGCTTCGTATTCCAGGCCGTTGTCCCGTTTGTACTTCGCAATAATCGCTTTTTTCAGGGCTGGCGTACCATCAACGGCGGTGTATTTGGTCTGGCCATTCTGGATGGCCTCAATGGCGGCCTGCTTGATGTGATCCGGGGTGTCGAAGTCGGGCTCGCCAGCGCCAAGGCCGATAATGTCCTGGCCAGCAGCGCGAAGCTCGGCTGCTTTGTTGGTGACGGCGAGTGTGGGGGAGGGCTTGATAGCCTGTACTCGGCTGGAAAGTTGAAGGTCCAAACTTGCGCTCCTTAAAGCTGCATTTGATGGGTTGCGATCGACGGGCCTGTGCGCCACTGTTCTCGGGTTGTGGGTTGTCTCGGACCGCCTAGCGAACCCGGTGATGTTATCATGAAGCGTTATCATCGCTAAATGTCTATAAGGGAGCTGCGCAATGGCTGGCTCTCACATTCTCCTCAAGGTAGTTGGATTACGATGGCGAAAAAAGACTCCTCCGGCACGCGCGAAGGCGTATTCAAGGTCCATTCTTCCTACCAGCCGGCCGGCGATCAGCCCAAAGCGATCGAAGGCCTGGTGGATGGTATTGATTCAGGCCTGGCTCATCAGACCCTCTTGGGGGTGACTGGGTCTGGCAAGACCTTCACGGTTGCCAATGTGGTGGAGCAGGTGCAGCGTCCAACCATCATTATGGCCCACAACAAGACGCTGGCAGCGCAGCTTTACGGCGAGTTCAAGGAGTTCTTCCCGAACAATGCGGTTGAGTACTTCGTGTCTTACTACGACTACTACCAGCCGGAAGCCTATGTGCCGTCATCGGATACGTTCATCGAGAAGGACGCCTCCATCAATGAGCACATTGAGCAGATGCGTCTCTCTGCCACTAAGGCTTTGTTGGAGCGGCCGGACGCCATCATTGTAGCGACGGTGTCCTCGATCTACGGCCTGGGGGATCCCCAGTCTTACCTGAAGATGATGTTGCACCTGGATCGGGGTGACCAGATTGACCAGCGCTACATCCTGCGCCGTCTCGCCGAGCTGCAGTACACCCGTAACGACATTGAGTTTCACCGAGCCAATTACCGGGTGCGCGGTGATGTGATTGATGTGTTTCCGGCAGAATCCGAGAAAGAAGCGATCCGTATAGAGCTGTTCGACGATGAGGTGGAAAACCTCAGTTATTTCGATCCGCTCACCGGGGAAGTGCTTCGTCGCGTTCCAAGGGTCACGATTTATCCGAAGTCCCACTATGTAACACCCCGGCAGACCGTGCTGGATGCGGTTGAGCATATCAAGGTTGAGTTGGAAGAGCGCCTGAAACAGTTACGGGATAACAACCGCCTGGTAGAGGCTCAGCGTCTTGAAGAGCGGACCCGATACGACATGGAGATGATGCTGGAACTGGGGTACTGCAATGGCATTGAGAACTACTCCCGCTACCTGTCCGGTCGGCGTCCGGGAGAGGCCCCGCCAACATTGTTCGACTATTTGCCACCTAATGCCTTGCTGGTGGTGGACGAATCCCACGTCACCATTCCCCAGATCGGTGCCATGTACAAGGGTGACCGATCCCGCAAGGAAACCCTGGTCGAATATGGTTTTCGATTGCCATCGGCGCTGGATAACCGCCCGATGCGATTCGAAGAATGGGAACGCATTGCCCCGCAAATGATCTTTGTCTCAGCAACCCCTGCGGATTATGAGGCTAACCACGCGGGGCAGGTGGTTGAACAGGTGGTTCGCCCCACCGGGTTGCTGGACCCCGAGATTGAGGTTCGGCCTGCGTCCACACAGGTGGATGATTTGCTGTCAGAAATCCATGCTCGCCTGGAGGTAAAGGAGCGGGTTCTGGTGACCACGCTCACCAAACGGATGGCCGAGGACCTGACGGACTTTCTGATGGAGCACGATATTCGGGTTCGGTACCTGCATTCGGACATCGATACCGTGGAGCGGGTCGAAATTATTCGCGACCTTCGGCGGGGCGAGTTCGATGTGTTGGTCGGTATCAACTTGCTCAGGGAAGGTCTGGATATGCCGGAAGTGTCCCTGGTGGCGATTCTCGACGCGGACAAGGAAGGTTTCCTCCGTTCCGAGCGGTCGTTGATTCAGACCATCGGTCGTGCCGCCCGGAACGTGAACGGTAAAGCGATTCTGTACGGTGATAAGATCACCAAGTCCATGCAGAAGGCGATCGATGAGACGGAGCGCCGCCGCGCCAAGCAGATGGCGTTTAATAAGGAACATGGTATTACGCCCCGGGGGCTGAATAAGAAAATCGCGGACATCATGGAAGGTGCAGCCGGAGGGGGTGGTCGTGGCCGCCGTAAGGGAGAACGGCCGGGTCAGAAGGCTGCCGAGGAAGCGGAAGAGTACCGGGTCAAGGCCGGCAACCGGTCGCCGGAAGAGGTGCTCAAGGAAGTATCCAGGCTGGAGGATGAGATGTATAAAGCGGCTTCGGATCTGGACTTTGAGACGGCTGCGCGCTTGCGTGACGAGATCGCCGAACTTAAAGAGGCGGCCATCAGAACGGCTTGAGTCAGTCGGCCCGTTTCGGGCCGACGATCACCGCTGCCTGCAATGGGTGCTGGCTCCCGTAGCGTGACATTTTCTCGAATACCCGGCGGTCGATGGGCAGGTATTGTTTGTCGGCTACCGTTTCTCCGTTTTCGGTGTCGATTTCCGGATCGTGCAGATAGATGAACTGCTTATCCATGGCGCAAACCGTCACCCAATGAGGAATTCGACTCCGGTTCAGTTGCCACGTGCTGATGAGGATGATGGGAATGCAGCCTTCCTGCAGGGCAGCCTCCATACCCGTCAGGGTGAGTGGGTCGTGATGAAGCTCAATGTTTGTCTGTCCAATGTCGTGCAGAAAGCCCTCGTGGACCAGTTCCAGAACCTTCTTCTTTTCTATGCTCCTGACCGTGTGCTTGAACAGCGGCCCTTCCTTGCTGATCCATGCTCTTGCATGGAAGCCCCGGTGCCAGGCAGCAAGTGCCAGACCATGGGGTCCGCATCCGCCATGGCCTGACAGCATGAATATGGTCGTGGCCTCACGCCAAATCCTAAGCTCTTCGAGGGTTGTCAGAGGCTGGTGCTCGTCGAGGGTTGCCATCGCCATCATCAATGCTGCCGGCCCGCAGGAAAATTCGGTGGTCTGGGGGTAATAGGGCACCTTTGGTACATCGGGCGCTGGCGCGTAGAACAGGATCCTGCGCTCAAAACGCAGGGCGTTGCCGTGGTCTTCGTAATAGTCCCGGTAGGTTCCAAACTGCCGGTATCCCAGCCGCTTGTACAACCTGATGGCATGAACATTATCCTCCCGCACTTCTAAACGCATGATGATCCGGCCTGCGCGAACCGCTTCCTGCTCGGCTCGGCGAATCAGTTCTTCGCCTGCACCCTGACCCCTGGCTCGGGGCGATACAGCAATCGAATAGATGCGTGCAAGTCGGGTGGCCGCATGCATCAACACCAGGCCGTAGCCCAAAAGCTCCGTCCCTTGTAAGGCAACGATCAGCCGGTCCTGCGGCTGTTCCAGAAACCGGCGAAAACTGCGCCGGGATAATCGGTCTTCCTGAAAGCACAGTTGCTCTAGCTGAACCAGAGAATCAAGGTCGGCAAGTGCGGCAGGGCGAAGCATCAGTTCTGACATGGCATCGGGGCTCAATCAGTAGGGTAAGAGGCCAGTTTGAGGGGCTCCATTGAGCTCATTATCGGTGAAATCCGTTTTCAGACAAGGCATTGTGTTATGCGTAAAAGCACTGATTATCAGTTGGTTGTGGTTGTTCTCAGTGTGGAATATCGTTTCGCAAAATAACGTTGGTGTCTTCACGGAGGAGACTCTTGCATGTCCCGCTTACTTATTGTGGTTGACCAATCCAAAGACTGGGCTCCTTACTACCCCAGCGAGGATGTGCTTACCTTTGATCAGTATCTTGAATTGTCCGAGCCCGCGTCCCGCAGGGTTCGTGTCATCAACCTGTGCCAGAGCGCAAAGTACCTGAGTCGCGGGTATTACTGCTCTTTGCTGGCAGAAGCCCGCGGGCACAACGTGGTGCCGTCGGTCATGACACTGAACGATCTCAGTCGAAAGGGGTTGTTTTCCCTGCAATTGGATGAGCTCGATGAGAGCGTGGTCAACTGGCTGGATCGTGCCGGCTGTACAATAGACCCGGCGTCCGATGAACGGCAGGCTACCCGCGAACTGCGCATTCGCACCTTCTTCGGTCAGGTAGACCAGCCGGCATTGAAGCCTGTGGCCCGGCTGGTGTTCGAGCGATTTCCTTGTCCGATTCTGGAGGTGGTGTTCCGTTACAGAAAGGGGTGGCAGATTGATTCCATGAAACCGGCCTCGCCCGCGGACCTGACCGAGAAAGAGCAGGATCTGTTCGCCACCGCACTGGACCGGTTCAGCAGTATGGTCTGGCGTAAACCCAGAAGCCGGCAGCGGTATCGCTTTGATCTGGCCGTGCTGGTCAATCCGGAGGAAGAAATGCCTCCTAGTGATCAGGAGGCGTTGAGGCGCTTTGAACGCGCGGGCCGAAAACTCGGTATAAATGTGGAACAGATTACCCGCAAGGATTTTCTCCGCCTGCCTGAATACGATGGTCTGTTCATTCGCGAGACCACGGCAATTGATCACCACACTTATCGTTTTGCCCGAAAGGCCGAAGCGGAGGGCCTGGTGGTGATCGACGATCCAGTTTCCATTTTAAGGTGCACGAATAAGGTTTTTCTGGCGGATTTGCTGAAAACCAACAAGGTGCCGACACCTAAGACACTGATTCTCTCAAAGGATCAGAAGCGGGCGGTGGAGCAGGTGATCGAGGAGATTGGCTTTCCGGTGGTCATCAAGATTCCGGATGGTGCGTTTTCGAGAGGCGTTACCAAGGCCGAAGACGAAGCTTCGCTGAGAGCCGGCCTGAAAGCGCTTTTCAAACAGTCGGCTCTGGTGTTGGCTCAGGAGTACCTCTATACCGACTATGACTGGCGCATCGGGGTGCTGGGCGGACGAGCGATTTATGCCTGCAAGTACATGATGGTGAAAGGGCACTGGCAGATTTACCAGCACGGCGAATCAAGCAGCGAGAGTGGCGACTTTCAAACCCTGCCTACTTATGAGGTTCCGAGAAAGGTAATTCAGGCTGCGCTCAAGGCCACCAGACTCATCGGTAACGGCTTGTACGGAGTGGACATCAAACAGTCAGGAAAGCGGGTGGCGGTGATTGAGGTAAATGATAATCCCAGCATTGATGCCGGGATCGAAGATCGGTTCCTTGGTGGGGAGCTTTATACGCTGGTAATGCAGGAGTTCCTCCAGCGAATGGAACAAAAGAGGGAAAAATAGAGGTGATCAGGAGTTTTTGACCCATACCCGCACACTCCCGAACCAGGGATAGCCCGTCATTGCTTTGTGAACTTCTGCCTCATTCAGGGTGTCCGCATCGGAATCCAGGAAGAGCTCCAGATGAACCTTGTTCTTGAGATAGTGAAGCCGAAGGCGAGTCTTGGTCGGATAATCGCTGATGTGTTTTTCCAGCGTGCGTTGGATATCCCCACGTGATGGAAGTTCTTCCGACGTGGGGGATAGCTCTTCATCATTTTCGGCATCAATGTGGAAGTTGATGTCCCGAATGTTCTCCAGGGCCTCTCTCATGCCACTGGCGACCTGAACGCCGATCTGATGGCCTTCCGATACGCTGATATCCGGTCGCACCACCAGATGGACGTCAAGCAGGATATCCTGACCCATTTTGCGGCTGCGCAATTCGTGGATGTTGCGCACCCCGTCGGTATTGCGGGCGATGGACTTCAGCATTTCGGTGTCTTCCGGGGAAATGCTGGTATCAACCAGTTCCTTTACGCTGTCCCAGGTAAATTTCCAGCCAATGTGAATAATGATGACGGCGATAACGACAGCCGCTACAACATCCAGCCAGGCAAGACCGAACATTGCTCCCAGCGTTGAGACCACAACGATGACGGAGGAAAACGCATCGGTCCGGCTGTGCCAGGCATTAGCGATGATCAGGTCTGAACGAATCTGGATACCCACTCGCCGGGTGTAGTGGTAGATCCACTCTTTTCCGACCACAGAGAGTCCTGCCGCAGCAAGTACTGGCCAACCGGGAATTATATCGGCCTGGCCTTGCCACAAGCGAAGGATGTTTTCCCAGGCCAGGGCTGCACCCACGGCGATCAGAATGCTGCCGAGTACGAGAGTCCCCAGAGTTTCTATTCGCTGGTGACCATAAGGGTGGTCCTCGTCGGGTTCCTGTCGGGAAACCCGCATGACACCCAGCACAACGAGGTCGGAGGCAACATCACTAAAGGAGTGTATGCCGTCGACAAGCAGCGCCTGGGAGTGAAAAACGGCACCTGCGATGACTTTGATGACGCCCAGCACAGCGTCAAGAATCATGCCGATGATTGTGACCTTGGAAGCAGCCCTGGCCTCGGCGGAATAGTTATCTCGCCGAGCAGAATCTGCTTGAGGCAAATCGTTCATTTAAAATGCTCCGAACCGGGGCGGGAATTTCAGTATAACCTTATTGCTGAAACTTGGGCATCTGTACCAAAAACCAGGGTGGCGCTGCACCATTTATGCACAATATGACCAAAAGATGCCTGGCTAACATTTTGTTCATCTAACGGCAATGGTCTGCCAAAAAAATTATAACCCATTGAAATTAAAGATAAAAATAACTGGTCAAAAAATGATCAATTTGTAGATTGGCGCAGTTATCAAGGGATGGGCGAGGTTGCTACAAGTTTTTCAACAGAGTTATCCACAGATTTCGTGGAAAAGCATCTGAGACCCCCGTGGTATAACAAGTTAGATGCGTTTCGCCTTTTCCGTGCGATGCTGTGGAAAAGTTTCGGTATACTCCGCCCACCATTTTGCAAGGAGTTTCTTCGATGTACGGACTGATTCGCAGCCTGCTGTTTCGTCTGCCTCCAGAGCAGGCTCATAATCTCGCACTTGGCGGCCTGGATGCGTTATATCGCCTGGGATTGCTCGGCCCGTTTTCCGCGAAGGTTGAGCCACTGCCCGTGCGCGTCATGGGGCTGGATTTCCCCAATCCTGTCGGGCTGGCTGCCGGTCTGGATAAAAATGCAGATCACCTGGATGCTCTGGGGGCACTCGGCTTTGGCTTCATCGAAGTAGGCACAGTCACTCCGCTGGCCCAGCCGGGAAACCCGAAGCCAAGAATGTTCCGGTTGCCAGAGCATCAGGCCATTATCAATCGCATGGGTTTCAATAATGATGGTCTGGAACATCTGGTAGAGCAGGTCGACCAGCGACGCTACGCCGGCATCCTCGGTATCAATGTGGGGAAGAACAAGGATACCCCCAACGACCAATCCGAATCGGATTACCGAAAGGGGATGGCAGCGGTTTATGATCGGGCCGACTACATCACCGTCAATGTGTCTTCGCCGAACACGCCGGGCTTGCGTGACCTCCAGTTCGGCGATTCGTTAAAGAATCTGCTGGACGCCATCAAGGACGAGCAGGGAGTGCAGGAAAAGAAGCACGAACGTTACGTGCCGGTGGCGGTGAAGATCGCTCCGGATATGGACGATGAAGGTATTCGTTTTGTCGCCCACGCCCTCAGGGACTCCGGTTTGGACGGTGTGATTGCCACCAACACGACCATTTCCCGGGATGCTGTGACTGGCCATCCCTTTGCCGGAGAGGCGGGCGGGCTCAGCGGTGCTCCAGTCCGCGAGGCGTCGGTGAGGGTGATACAAGCGCTGCACGCCGAACTTGGAGAGAGCCTGCCCATCATCGGGGTTGGCGGCATTACCGATGGCGAGAGCGCCGCGGAGAAAATCAGGGCAGGAGCGAAGCTGGTTCAGATCTATACAGGCTTTATATACCGCGGACCAGAACTGATTCGTGAGGCGGTTGAGGCGATCCGGAAGGAGCAGGTGGTGGGTAGCCGGTCCTGAGGTGATCCGGGCGTGCTTGCGCAGAAATAGAATGGGCCCGCTTAGCGGGCCCGTGCGGGGAATAAACCCCGTTGCGCTTCGTCGCATGGTACGGGGCGGGAGGCCCCGTTTCGGTTATTCGTAGAACTTCACTAGATTGTCGTTTGCCTTAGCTTGTCTTGTGTACTGAAAAACCAGATTAAGATCCGGGGCTTAGAGTCTGTGCGTCATGCCGACGTGACGTTGGAGAGTTTGTGAATGCCGGAAACGCCGGTCATACCCTCCCAATTATCGGTGCGACCTTCTCGCCAGCCGTTCAGCCATTCCTGGCGAACTTCGGCTTGTTCATTTGGGCAGCTGTCTTTCGGCTTACCTGACACGCCAGCGAGATAACCCCGCTTGTATGCACGTGCGTACATATCTCTTTTCTGTCTTTTCATGCCGTTCCTCACTAATGGATTAACAGAACAAGCGTGTACACATCTGCAGTGGCTGCGACAATGGCTACCCGTTGCGGGATAAGTCCTTATTGTCATTACAAGCCAGAGCAGTCAGGATCCTGTTAACGGAGGAAAATACCTTCCTCCTGAACGACGCGTCACCTAAAAGGTAAGTCCAACGTCGTGCCGATGTACACTAATTATTTAATCTATGTGACGTAATTCTTATAGTTTCATGCAATAAACTTTTCAGCCTTCTAAGCAAAAAAGTCTTTATTCCAGAAACTTACGAGAACCCTCTTCTGACCGGGAGCCAGCCTTGTCCACGTGTGTCTTTTTCGTAACCTGCCCGAAGGGTGTTGAATACCTTCTGGAGGACGAACTCCGTACTTTTGGTATGACCCCCACCCGTAATGCACCTGCCGGAGTGTGGGCCGAGGGCTCGCTGGCGTCCGGCTACAGGGCATGCCTGTGGTCCCGGCTCGCGAACCGGGTCATCCTGCATGTTCAGGAAATTTCCGCTGGCAGTGGAGACCAGCTGTACGAGGGTGTCCTTGGGGTCGACTGGAGCCAGCACATCCCGGTTAATGGCAGCTTCAAGGTGACCTTTCTCGGTCAGAACAGCGCGATTCGCAACACCCAGTTCGGCGCCCAGCGAGTCAAAGACGGCATCGTGGATGCCTTCCGGGCTGCGGGCATCAAGCGGCCCGAAGTCAGCCCCAAAACGCCGGATGTGACCGTTTCTGCCCGGTTAAACCGGGGGCGATTGGCCCTTGGTATTGACCTGAGTGGCCAGAGCCTTCACATGCGGGGCTATCGGACTGACAAGGGATTGGCGCCTTTGAAGGAGAACCTGGCGGCAGCGCTGCTGCTGCGTTCGGGATGGCCTGATATTGTCGGGCAGGGCGGCGATTTCGTTGATCCCATGTGTGGTTCTGGAACGCTCGCTATAGAGGCAGCAATGATGGCGTTGGACATGGCGCCCGGCCGGAAGCGCGACCGGTTTGGCTTCGAGCGTTGGCCTGGCCATCAGCCCGAGATCTGGCTGGAGTTGAGGCAGGAAGCCGAGCGCCGAGCCCATGAGGGTAAACAAGGGCGGATACCCCGCATTGCGGGGTTCGATATGGATAGCCGGGTGATTTCCACCGCCTGGAAAAACATCCAGCGAGCCGGCCTCGAAGGCATCGTTCATGTTGAATGTCGGGCTGTCGAGTCCCTTTCTCTGGATGGTGACTGGTCTGAGACAGGACTCGTTCTGGCTAACCCGCCGTATGGGGAGCGTTTGAGCGAACGCCGTGAGTTGGGGGCGTTGTACCGGTCACTGGGCGATGCCGTGAAGCGTGTGGCCCAGGGCTGGCGGCTGGGGGTCTTTACTGGCGCCCCGGAGTTTGGCCGTTCTATTGGTCTGCGCAGTTACAAGCAGTACAAGCTGTTCAACGGCAAGCTGCCTGCGCAGCTTCTGCTGTTCTCGGTGGATGAGGCCAGTGAGGTGACACCGCGGGAACCACATGAACCCGGCAAGCTGACACCAAGAATTGCCAACGAAGAGCGGGCCTCGATGTTTCGTAACCGGCTCAGGAAGAATCTGAAAGCGATCGGGCAATGGGCGCGCAAACAGGGTATCGGCTGTTACCGTCTGTACGATGCCGATATGCCGGAATACGCGCTGGCTATTGATCTCTATGAGGGGCATGTGCACGTTCAGGAATACGCCGCTCCCAAATCCATCGATGAGCGCTCGGCTCGGGAGCGTCTGGCTGAAGCGATGGCGGTTATTCCCGAGGTTCTCGACGCTGATCCGGAGCTCGTGGTCCTGAAGCAGCGCCAGCGTCAAGCCGGTACCCAGCAGTATGAAAAACAGGCGGCCAGTGATGAATATTTCGAGGTTCATGAGCACGGCTGTCGATTCAAGGTAAACCTGAAGGATTATCTGGATACGGGGCTTTTCCTGGATCACCGACCCGTTCGGCACTGGATCCAGCAGCATGCCCATGGCAAACGGTTTCTCAATCTGTTTTGCTATACCGGCGCGGCTACCGTCCACGCAGTGGTTGGTGGGGCCAGCCGGTCACTGAGTCTGGATATGTCCAAAACCTATGTGAACTGGGCGCGGGATAATCTGGCCCTGAATGGCGCGGACACTAGGAAGCATAGGGTTGAGCCTGCTGATTGTATGGCCTGGCTTGCGGCGAAACCGGCTCAGGGGGAGATCTTCGATCTGATCTTCATGGATCCGCCCACTTTCTCAAACTCTGCACGCATGGAGGGTGTGCTGGATATTCAGAAGGACCACGGGGCCATGGTGCGGCAGGCGATGGCGCGGCTTTCTGCGGACGGGCTGCTGATCTTCTCGAACAATTTCCGGCGCTTTAAGCTGGATGAGTCGATTGAGAGCGAGTTTGAAGTCCAGGAGGTAAGTGCCAGTACCATCGATCGGGATTTCCAGC
This sequence comes from Marinobacter sp. F4216, assembly GCF_019931195.1. Lineage (GTDB taxonomy): Bacteria > Pseudomonadota > Gammaproteobacteria > Pseudomonadales > Oleiphilaceae > Marinobacter > Marinobacter suaedae. The sequence continues at coordinate 134,985 of NZ_JAIOUO010000007.1, forward strand.
GAAACCAGAAAATCCATCGGTGCTGGCATATTCGTCACAAGGGCTGAGCTCAGAATTCGTAGCGAACGCCGCTGTTGAACTGGAAGGTGTTGACTTCGGTGAGGGTGTCCTCGAACAGGTTGCCGCCTTCCAGTACAAAGTAAACGTTGTCCAAAACTTCGTAATCGAGGCCGGCAATCCAGCTCTTGCTGAAGGCACTTTCGGGGAATTCCTCCTGGAGTTGTGGGAAAGCGTACCGGGCTTCTTCGTTGGGCAAATCGGCGTCACCGCCAATGTACGAAAAGCCAAATTGCCCGTAGATATTGGCGCCTTCGCCAAGGTGGTAGTGAAGGCCAATATACCAGCTGGCGAAGAAATCAACGTTCAGGGATGCTCCGGTATTACCTATGTCGGCTTCCTTGAAGCCGCCGCCCAGTCGAAGCTCTACATGGAACAGTTCGCTGATATGGTCCCCAGCGACCAGCGTCACGCCGCTGCCCCAGCCATCGTTGTATTGCTGCGTGCGCCCGCCCCCCTCTAAAGGGACTCGCTCCAGTACGGACCGATAATTGAACAGTGATCCCAAAACACCCACGTAGTACAGATCCTCACGGAATTTTTCCTGTGCGGATGCAAGCGGAGCGGCAGTCAATGTGGGTGTGATCAATGCAGCGAGCAGGGATGTTCGCAGGACCTTGTTCATTGTTGTCGGGCTTCCTGACTTCAGCGGATACGGGCCCGATTTTGCCTTGTGTAACCAACTGTTACGTCGACCCGTGTCACACTTCCCTGTGCCAGGCGGGTTTGGTTGGGGTTATCCGTCCAGAAGGCCTTCTTCACGCGCCAGTAGCAGCAGGGCATATACCCCGTTTTCCGGCAGCTGAGGTTCAAGCCCTTCATCGATCATCAGCTGCCGGCGCTGGTCTTCCAGCGTGTCGATGTCCAGTCCGGTAATGAGTTCAGCAATCGGGGCAATTTCAAACGGTGGTTCCTGGCCTACGGCACTGAACAGCTTATCGATGAGGATTTCGTCCGGATCAAAACCGTCGACGTAAACCGTCTGGTCAGGAAGGTCCTGGTGGAGTTCGCGAACCAATTCCAGCAGCGGGACACCCTGTTCTTCCAGGTAGTTCAGGTCGACATCCCCAAGATCGCCATCGGCGGGCAGCCAATCGTCGTCGGGCGCGATGATGACGGTCTTCATGCGCCCATCGCCCAGGGACCAGGCAATTGCCGTAGGAAACAGGGCATCGTCGGTTTGGCAGTATTCGATATCGAGAAATCTGGGTGTGGACACAGTTGGCTCCTGAGGCTTAATACCGCTAAGGGTAGTGGATGTCCGTTGAACCGGTATTAAGGCGAAACGGCTTCATGCGATACTGTGTCCGTCATTATCAATCAATCAGGAACATCATGGAACACGCTGAATTTAACAAAGAACTTCTGTCGTTTCTGAATGCCTCACCGACGCCGTGGCATGCCGTGGAAACCATGAAGAAGAAGCTCATGGAGGCTGGCTTCAGGGAGCTGGACGAGCGGGAGGAATGGTCGCTGGACAGTGGTCAGGGGTATTTCGTGACCCGCAATGGCACCTCCATCGTTGCGTTCCGGACCGGGTCGAAGGATGTCACCACATCCGGCATCCGTATGGTCGGCGCCCACACCGACAGTCCGTGCCTGAAAGTGAAGCCCAATCCGGATTTGCGCAGCAAAGGGTATTTCCAGCTCGGTGTTGAAGTCTATGGTGGCGTTCTGCTGAACCCCTGGTTTGACCGCGATCTCTCGCTTGCCGGCAGGGTAACTGTGCTGGATGACAGCGGCAAGGTTCGTGACACCCTGATCGATTTCAAAAAGCCCGTTGCGTTTATTCCAAGCCTGGCCATCCATCTGGATCGAGAGGCGAACATCAGCAAAACGGTGAATCCGCAGACGGAGCTGCCGCCCGTGGTTATGCAGGTGGCTGAAGGTGATAAGGTCAGTTTTGTGGACCTGCTCAAGCAGCAAATTGCCGATGAATCCGGCCTGAGCGTCAGTAAGGTATTGGGGTATGAGCTGAGCTTTTACGACACGGCAGACGCCGCCTTTGTGGGTCTTCGGGATGAGTTCATTGCCTCCGCCCGTATGGACAACCTGTTGAGCTGCTACATCGGCCTGCAATCGCTGCTGAATACCTCCGGGGACGAGGCCGCGCTGCTGGTGTGCAATGATCACGAGGAGGTGGGCAGTGTCTCCGCCGAGGGTGCTCAGGGGCCGTTTCTGTCAGCGGTGCTGGACCGCTGGTGCGGAGCTGCGAAGGCGAGGGCGGTTGCTCATTCGATGATGATCTCCGCGGACAATGCCCATGGCATCCATCCGAACTACCTGGACAAGCACGATCAGAACCATGGCCCGATCCTGAACCAGGGACCGGTTATCAAGATCAATCACAACCAGCGCTATGCCACCAATAGTCGTTCTGCAGGCGTCTACCGCCACATCAGTGATGAGTTGGGGTTGCCCCATCAGAGCTTTGTGGTGCGTAGTGACATGGCCTGTGGGAGCACGATTGGTCCCCTGACGGCGGGTACTCTGGGAGTAACCACCCTCGATATTGGTGTTCCCCAGTTCGGCATGCACTCCATTCGTGAGCTTGTCGGCTCAGAAGATGGCTATACTCTTTATCGGGTGCTGACCGAATTCATGCAGCGGGAACAGGTTCTGTAGGGCCTGAACGAAAAATGCCGCTGTTCCGTATGGAAGAGCGGCATTTAGGAATAAGTGGCTCCCCGAGCTGGGCTCGAACCAGCGACAAACGGATTAACAGTCCGTTGCTCTACCAACTGAGCTATCGGGGAACATCGTCGAAGTGGCGCGCATATTAAGGGCTTTAAGAGGCCGGGTCAACCCCCTGAATTGGCAGGTTAAAAATTGTACTTCTTTTGCTGTTCAGGCGCTTGTAGTGGCAGGAAAAAAGCGACAGGGAGATGTTGATATGACAGCTATGGAATCGGCTCCACACCCTTTACCCGAAAACTTCTGGTTTGATGGCATGGCGTATCGACCACCTCATTGGCTACGCAGTGGTCACGTGCAATCGGTCTGGCCTACGTTGTTCCGAACGGTAAGCCTGACCGAGCCCCACCGGGAAGCGTTGGCCACGGATGACGACGACGAACTCCAGCTCGACTGGTACCGGCAGGGCAGCGACCGCCTCGCTGTCATTTCCCACGGCCTGGAGGGACATAGCCGTCGGCCTTACGTGCTTGGCCTGGCTCGGGCTCTGATGAGTGCGGGCTGGGATGTGCTGGCCTGGAATTATCGCTCATGTGGCGGCGTGATGAATCGGCAGCCCCGTTTCTACCACAGCGGCGCCACGGAAGATCTGGAGCGAGTGCTGGGGCATGTCCTTCTCAAGTCCTATCGGAAAATCTCTCTGGCTGGCTTCAGTATGGGCGGCAATCTGACGCTGCTGTACCTGGCTCAGAAGGGCGAACGGGTTGATAGTCGTATCTGTGGCGCAGTGACCTACTCTGTGCCCTGTGATCTCGCTGGCAGCGCGGAAGTACTCGCCCGGCCAAGCCGGAAGATCTACATGCGGCGATTCCTGAAGGATCTTCAGACCAAAATGCAGGTAAAGGCCGAAAGATACCCGGAAATCATCGATATTTCCGGCTTTGAGAAGATTCAGAATTTCCGCCAGTTTGATGATCTCTACACGGCGCCCTTGCACGGCTTCCGGGACGCCGACGACTACTGGGCTCAGGCATCCGCCTTGCCACGTCTCAAGGACATTCGTGTGCCGGCGCTGATGGTCAACGCCGCTGACGATCCGTTCCTGTCCAGGCATTGTTTCCCGGAAGCGCGAAGCGTGCTGGGCAGCTATGTAAGGGCAGAGTATCCCCGCTGGGGAGGGCATGTCGGTTTCGTCGAACACGCCCGGGACGGCTACTACTGGTCAGAGCGCCGAGCCATATCCTTCCTTAAAAATGAAGTCTGAGGTCCGTCGGACCTCAGTCCAGTCTGGGGCGCAGGGCGGGCCAAATATTGTCCAGTAGGCGGGGTTGGGCCTCGGCGGTTGGGTGGATGCCGTCGTCCTGCATAAAGCCTTCCTGGTCGTAGATGCCATCCAGGAAAAAGGGCACCAGTGCGGTGTCAAAACGCTCAGAAAGCTTCGGGAAAATGTCGGCGAACATCTGCGTGTACCGCTGGCCATAATTTGGCGGAATTTGCATGCCGACCAGCACAGTTTCAGCCCCTGATGCTTGTACCCGACTGATCATATCCGCCAGGTTCGACTCGATGACGTTAGGCGGAAACCCCCGGAGCCCATCATTTCCGCCGAGTTCAATGACCACCACGTCCGGATCGTGCTCCTCCAGCAGCCCGGGTAGACGACGGGCACCGCCGTCAGTTGTCTCGCCTCCGATGCTGGCATTCACCACCTGCCACTGGGGCAGGCCATCGTCGTCCAGCCGTTTCTTCAGCAACTGTACCCAGGCCCGCTCCGTGGGCACACCGTGGGCGGCGCTCAGGCTGTCGCCAAGGATGAGTATGGTGTTCGCGCTGGCGGAGAGCGGAGCAACGAAACACATGAACAGGAGAAAAACTATTGATCTGGCGGTCACTTGTGCCGTATTCATAGAAATATTATTTACTCTGTGTGGCGTTCAATACATTCGTTTTCAAAACCGGGAGTTTTCGTGAATCAGATGGCCCATCCCAATTCCGACCAGAGGCAGCCCATGCTCAAGGTGTCCCACCTGACCCATCGGGTCAGCCTTGAAACCGATACGTTAACGATCTTGCAGGGGGTCAATCTGGAAATCAATCGTGGCGAGTCGGTGGCGATTGTTGGCCGCTCCGGTTCCGGGAAGACCACGTTGCTGGGATTACTGGCGGGCCTCGATACGCCCAGTGAAGGAAAGGTCGAACTCGATGGTTCGGTCATCAGTGATCTGAGTGAGGATGCGCGGGCACAACTTCGGGCACGACGAGTCGGGTTTGTTTTCCAGTCTTTCCAGTTGCTGCCGGCCCTGACGGCTCTGGAAAACGTCATGCTCCCGTTGGAACTGGCGGGTATCGAACAACCCGAAGCCCGCGCCAGGGAGTTGCTTGAGCGTGTTGGCCTGGGGGAGCGCTTGGGCCATACGCCCCGCCAGCTGTCCGGCGGCGAGCAGCAACGGGTGGCCATCGCCCGGGCCTTTGCGTCGGATCCAGTCGTCCTGTTTGCCGACGAACCGACGGGCAATCTGGATAACCGAACCGGCCAGTCTGTTTCGGACCTGCTCATGGCCCTGAACCGGGAACAGGGCACGACCCTGGTCATGGTGACCCACGATGAACAGTTGGCGGCACGCTGTGGCCGTCAATTTCACATCGAGGCGGGCGAATTGACAGAGCCGGGATCGGCCCGGGAGGCCGCTGACTGATGGTTGCCGCTGAGAAACTGATGTCCGTGCGCCGGGATTGGCGCGAGCGGGATGTACGGGTGGTTCTGGTGGCACTGATCATTGCCGTAGCCACTGTGGCCACCATTGCCCTCTTTGCCAGCCAGCTTCAGCGCACGTTGGTGACGTCCGCCAGTTCCTTCCTTGCGGCGGATCGCCAACTGGAGGCAGAAAACGGCCGGGAAATCCCCCCGGAATGGATGCATGAGGCAACCCGCCGCGGCCTGGAAACAGGACGCATGATCGAATTCTCCACGATGGTGTTTGGCACCGGGGGCTTCCAGCTTGTGTCGGTCAAAGCCGTCAGTGACGAATACCCGCTGCGGGGTGAAATTGAATTCCAGGCCTCACCAGACGGTACCCGAACACTGGCCAGTGGCGGGCCAGCTCCCGGTGAAGTGTGGATCAATCCCCGACTGCTTCGTTTGCTCGAGCTGGAGATTGGCGATTCACTGGATGTGGGTAGTCGCAGCCTGACGGTGTCTGGACTACTGATCCGCGAACCGGACGGCGGTTTTCGGCTTTCGGCGCTGGCGCCCAGGGTGATGATGCACGTAGACGACGTGCCCTCGACTGGTGTGATTCAGGAAGGTAGCCGGGTCGAATATGTTTACCTGTTTGCTGGCGAGGAACCGGTTCTGGACGAGTACCACGAGTGGCTGAAACCCCAGCTTCACCCCAGTCACGAATGGGAAGGGGTTCGGGACGGAGAAACCTTTTCCCGCTCACTCCAGCGAGCCGAGCGATTCCTTCTCTTGGGTGGAAGCCTGGCGGTTCTCTTGGCATCGGTGGCCGTGGCGGTCGCCAGTCGACAATATTCGCTGTCCCAGAGAGATACCGTCGCACTGCTAAAGACTCTCGGGCTCAATGGCGCCGGCATTGGCAGGCTTTACCTTCGCCGTCTCGGTTTGTGGGGCTTGGCTGGTGTCGTCGGTGGGCTTTTGGTCGCTCTTCCGTTGTTCTGGTTGCTGACCCGAATACTCAGTGATGTGCTGGAGCGGCCAGTGGATTTCTACCTTGATCCCGCTGCGTTAGCGCCTGCCTTACTGACTGCGCTGGTGTCTCTGTTTGCTTTTGCGTATCCGCCCATTCGGCGGCTTAGGCAAGTACCCGCCATGCGGGTATTGCGGAGTCAGCCTGGGGAGAGTGGTCGAGAGGCGATTCCGGACATTGTAGTGGCCATTCTCGCGGTGTTCGGGCTGGTCTGGCTCTATGCTGGCGAACTGGTTCTTGTGGTATCCCTGCTAGGTGGCCTGGTGTTGTTGCTGGCGGTGCTTGGCCTGGTTGGATGGGCGTTAATGGCGTTGCTTCGTCATGTGAAAGGCGGCGGCAGCGCATGGCGTCTGGCGCTCGTAGGTTTGTATCGTCACCGTCGTGCGAGCCTCTCCCAGATGGCGGTTTTTTCCATGACGCTGATGCTCGCGGCGACACTGGTTCTGGTTCGCTCCTCGCTGCTGGATGACTGGCAGGCGCAGTTACCAGAGGATACCCCGAACCATTTCCTGATCAACATATCACCGGGCTCTGTGGAAGAGGTAAGCGAATACTGGCAGGAAAACGGCCAGCCTCTGAGCCAACTCTATCCTATGGTGCGGGGCCGGTTGACGGAGCTGAATGGCCGACCGGTTAAGGAGGCGGTCAGTAAGGACGAGCGCATCAATGCGCTGAATCGGGAGCTGAATCTGACCTGGATGGCCTCGTTGCCAGCGGATAACGAAATCATCGAGGGTGCCTGGTTCAAGGAGGGACAGACGGAGGGCGTATCCGTTGAATCCCAGCTCGCCGGACGGCTCGGACTTCAGATTGGTGATCGGCTGACCTTTACTATTGGCTCGGCCAAAGTGACCGAGCCGGTGACCAGTATCCGTACCGTCCAGTGGGACAGCATGAAACCCAATTTCTATATGGCGTTTCCTCCCAACGGCGGGTTGACGGATATGCCGGCCACCTGGATAACCAGCTTTTACCTGCCGGACCAGGGTAAGCAGGCGCTGAACGAGTTTTCCCGTCGGTTCCCAACGATTTCAGTGCTGGAGATTGACCACATCATCGAGCGTATACAGCTGATTGTCGGTCAGGTGACCCGGGCGATTGAGGCCATACTCGCTCTCATACTGGCGGCGGCGCTGGTGGTAATGGCTGCGGTGGTCAGTGCCACGCTGAAAGATCGACAGCGCGAAGGCGCCTTGTTGCGAACCCTGGGTGGCCGTCAGTCCCTGTTGGTACGCAGTACCATGATGGAATTTGCGCTGCTGGGTGGCTTCGCGGGATTAATCGGGGTTGCTGCAGCCGAGGCTGCGGTCTGGGCACTGCAATATGGCATGTTCGAGGGCAGCTTCCAGTGGCATTGGCCAATTGTGATTTCAGTACCGCTGGTCAGTGCGATGGTCCTGGCGCTGTTTGGTCGCTGGCAACTGGGGCCTGTGCTGAATGTATCGCCGATGCTGTTACTGCGCCGGCTGGAATAATACGGGACTTCATTTGTTCTCGGCCTGGCTCCCGAACGGTCGCACCCCGCTCGGGCGGGGTGTAAATCCAGGCCAACTTCGCTTCAATCATGCGCTCTCTTCAGGTGCTGCTAGTCTTAATCTGATACCAGATTGGAGACAGCAGCCATGGAGCGCTCACCCTGCTTTCGATTGTTCTCAGCCATCGCATTAACCTGCCTGCCCGCAACGGCTTTACTGGCACAGGATTTACGCCCACCCGAAGGGGAAAACACCGCCATCCAGAAGTCCTATTCCCCGTTTGTGGGGCAGGACTTTCCCCAGAACGTGTATTTCGGTGATACCCATCTTCATTCTTCCTGGTCTACCGATGCCGGAATGGCAGGGGCCACCCTGGGACCTGAAGAGGCCTATCGCTTTTCGCGAGGCGAGGAGGTTATCAGCCATCTTGGGTACCCGGTAAAGCTGAATCGCCCCCTCGATTTTATTGTCCTTGCCGACCACGCAGAGAATTTTGGCCTCGCCGAGTTTATCCGGCAGGATGCGCCCGTTGTTCAGGACACTGAGAAGGGTCGGGAGTGGTATAAGCTGGTTAAGTCCGGAAAGGGCTATGACGCGTTTATCGACTGGTTGCGCCTGACTGCAGAGGGGACCGATGGCATCGATAGCATCAAGATGCAGCGGATTGCGTGGGATTCAGCTACAACACGGGCAGATCACTTCTACCAACCCGGTGTGTTCACCACCTTTGTCGGGTTTGAATGGACTTCGCAGCCCAAAGGCAACAATTTGCACCGCGTCGTGGTTTTCCGGGACGGTAAAGAGCGTGCCATGAATGTGGTTCCGTTCTCTGCCTACGATAGCGACGACCCGGAAGCGCTCTGGAAATACATGCAGGCCTATGAGGATGAAACCGGCGGATCCATGCTCGCGATTCCCCACAACGGCAACCTGTCCAATGGATTTATGTTCGACGATGTCACCCTGTCCGGTGATGAGCTGGATGCGGACTACGCCAAGCGTCGTATGCGCTGGGAGCCCCTCTACGAGATGACCCAGGCCAAGGGAACAGGAGAAGCGCATCCCTTGGTTTCGCCCGACGATGAGTTTGCCGGTCAGGAGCTTCTTGATGCCGGGAACATTACGGGTTCGGAACCGAAGGAACCTGACATGCTACCGCGAGAGTATGCACGCCCGGCGCTGATTCGGGGCCTGGCCTACGAGGAAGAACTCGGCGTTAACCCTTTCAAGTTTGGCATGATTGGAGCGACCGACAACCATACCGCACTGCCAACCACCCGTGAGGACAACTGGTTCGGTAAGGCCCACATTGTGGAGCCTTCGAAGCATCGTTTTGAAGATGTGTTGATCGAGGCAGAAAATCCAGAGCTCAATATCTATGCGACGGATTTGTCTGCAGCTGGTTTGATGGGCGTCTGGGCGACAGAAAACACCCGAGAAGCCATTTTTGACGCCATGCTGCGTAAGGAAGTTTTTGCAACGACCGGGTCGCGGATTCGCCTGCGTATGTTTGCAGGATGGGACTTCGAACCAGAGGAGGCTCAACTGGCGGACTTTGCCACTCAGGGATACTCCAGAGGCGTTCCCATGGGCAGTGACCTGAGAACCGCCCCAGACGGTGCTAAAGCGCCCACCTTCCTGGTTCGGGCATTGCGTGATCCGGACGGCGCCAATCTGGATCGGATTCAGATGGTCAAAGGCTGGATAGGCACGGATGGCGAGACCATGGAGAAAATCTGGGATGTCGCCTGTGCAGACGGTCGAGAGGTGAGTGACGATCGTTGTGATGGCGATGTGGGCAACACCGTCAACGTGGCCGAGGCGACCTACACCAACAATATTGGCGATGCCTTCCTGGCTGGCCACTGGATGGATCCTGACTTTGATCCTGATCAGCGGGCTGTTTACTACATTCGGGTTCTTGAAATCCCCACGCCCCGATGGACCGCCTACGACGCCAAGTTTTTTGATGTGGAAATGCCTGAAGGAACCGCGATGGAAGTGATTGACCGGGCTTACTCATCGCCCATCTGGTACACGCCAGAGGGTTAAAGATCGGGACCGCATGGACGAATTGCCAAGGACTGGTTTTGGGCAATAGTTGTTAAAGGCAGTAATGTTTGCGGGAAAGAAATTGTTCAGTAAGACAAAAAAACCAGCGATTTTAGTCGCTGGTTTTTCTTTTCAGCGGGCTACTCCGTAAAGCGGACCCGTTGGTGATTATGCCCAGGCGCGTCGGAGGACCGCTTTGGCATCGTCCAGGGTGACTTCTTTCGGATTGAACATAATGGAGCCGTCATCCAGTGCCATTTCGGCAATCTGGTCCAGCTGGGCCTCATCAACTTTGCCAGTCTCTTTGAGTGTGCGTGGCAGTTTGCAATGGCGGTAAAGCTGGTCGCGCAACTTGCGAATCGCTGAGATGCTGGCTTCTGCACGGCGGCTGGCCGGGGTGTTGGCGTAGACTTCCGGGCCTTCCAGGTACAGCAACAACTCGCCCAGTGGCTCGCGAATATCTTCCAGATTGAACTCCAACACGTAAGGCAGGTACAGGCTCATGCACAGGCCGTGGGGCAGGTGGCAGATCGCGCCCGTGGCGTGGCCAAGGGCGTGCACCAGGCCAACCATGGAGTTGGAGAACGCAATACCAGCCATGGTCGATGCCTGAGCCAGTTCAAGGCGGCCCTCGGCGTCTTTCGGATTGTCCATTACCTGCAGCAGGGACTGGCTGATCTTCTTGATCGCAGCGGTCGCGTAGGCGTCACTTAGCGGGTTCTTGGCCATGCAGGTGAACGCCTCGGTGGCGTGGGTCATGGCGTCCATGGCGGTTGCAGCGGTAATGTGCGCTGGCAGCGTCAAGGTCATGCGCGGATCGATGATCGCGGCGTTGGGCAGCAGGAACGAGGAAGAGAAGGGCAGCTTCACGCCCTTGGATTCGTCCGTGATGACTGCCACAGCGGTGACTTCCGAGCCGGTTCCAGCGGTGGTGGGCACCACAAAGAAGGGCTTGAGCGGATGCTTCAGAACGCCTGCACCAGTGTATTTGGAGAGGTCGTTTCCACCTTCGGAGACCAGAATATTGACGGCCTTGCCGGTATCAATGGCGGAACCACCCCCGACGGCAATGATGGAATCGCACTTTTCCTGACGGTAAACGCCGGCGATATCGCGGACCACAGACGTGGATGAATCGGGTGGAACGTCATCGTAAATGCTGACGATCTCCAGACCGCTCTCTTCACAGGCTGCAATCACCGGGTCCAGCAGGCCTGCCGCACGAACACCTTTATCGGTGACAATCATCGGGCGCTTGGCCGCCAGGCCGGTCAGTTCGTAAGGGATGTGCTCAAGGGCGGACTTTCCGGCAATGACTTTGACCGGGCAGAAGAATTCGTAATATTTGTTGGTCATGATGCTCTCACGGTCTCGACGAAGTTAGTTGCAACTTTCAGGTAGATTCGGGCGGCGCTGATCAGTTTTTCGGGCAGGCCGAGGTCTGCGGGGTATTCCTTCACAGCACGTTCAGCAATCAGCTTCGGCAAAATGAACGACTCGAGTCGGTTCAGAACCCGCGTCATGCGCACGGCGTAACTGATATCACCATCCACCAGCATCCGGTCATTGGCAAAGGCCACTGAGGTTTTTTCCTGGAAGGAGAGCACCAGAAACGCATGGGCGATGTGCTTGAACTGGATGGAAAGATCCACTGGCCGGGGCGCTGAATCCCCGTGGTATTTGAAGCGCCCAAGCCCGGTGTGTTCGACGATCAGGCGTGCGCCATCGGGCATCACCATCATTTCGAACAGAAACCCGTCGGGCAGGGCTGCGGCTTCCTTGTTAACCGTTTTATCCACTTCGCTGACCGCCTGCAGGGCGCGTCCCATCACCTGGAACATAACCTCTACGTAGAGTCGGCGAGCCTGGAAGATCATCGGCTGAATCCGTTTTGTGAGCATTGCCGTTTTCCGTTGGTTGTTGGTCTTTTCTGATTTTTAGAGTTATTGCTCTAAATGTCAATGCAGAGCATAACAGTGAATGTGAGTCACCTCAGCAAACTGATGAGCAAGGCACAAAAAAACCGAGGCTTTCGGGCCTCGGTTTTTTGTCGGTCGGTCATCCTTGTCGACTCAGGTTTTCCAGTTTCTGCCTGGCTTCATTGCCTACGTCACCGCCGGCTTCGGCCGCTTTGCGGTAGTAACCGGCGGCTTCATCCTTTTTGCCCTGTTTGGCAGCAACGTCTCCCATTCGCAAGAATCCGATGGATGTCGGAACCACCCGGTTCGCCTGGGTCAGGTTTTCACGGGCCTCGTCCAGATTGTTCAATTCCAGGGCGTTCATGCCGTTGTAGAGGCGATACAGGAACATTTCCGGGTAAAGGGAGACCGCCTTGTCGAAATCCTTGGAAGCCTGGTCCGGCTTTTTCTGCTGTTTATAAATCTGCCCGCGCAGGGAGTAAAACAGGGCTTCGTCCGGTGCCAGTTTGATGGCCTTGGTGATTTCCTCCAGGGCTTCGTAGGTTTTGCCTTCCGAAGCCAGTTTACGAGCCTTGTCATGGGCATCGTAGGCGGGCTGGAGTTTTCTCAGCGTCGCCAGTTTTCGGTCATACACATCCTTGCCACGGTAGCCGCCGGCACCCACTTTGTTCACCAGTACCTGATTGGCCTTTACCCGGGCAGCCGATGGCGGGTGGGTGGCAAACAGGCCCTGAATAAAGTCCGGATTCTGTCCCTTGGACAGCTCAAAGAAAATCTGCTGCAGTTCCACAGCGGCGGTTGGATCGTAGCCGGCACGGCGCATGTAAAGAATGCCGTAATAGTCGGATTCCAGTTCATCGCCCTGGCTGTACTGGGCCAGGGCCAGCTGCGCTCCGACCGCGGCGCCACCCATGAGCAAGCCAGCCCACTCGTTGTCCGACAAGGCAATCCCCAGACCAGCGACTCCCGCGCTGATCAGCATTCCTTGCTGCATACGCTGGACGCTGTGGCGTGCCGCTGCATGTACGATTTCGTGGCCGAGGACCGAGGCGAGTTGGGCTTCGTCCTGTAGTTTGGCGAGCAGGCCCCGGTTGATGGCGATTTTCCCGCCGGGCAGGGCCCAGGCGTTGGGTACACTGCTGTTCAACACAACAAACTCATAGGGCAGATCCGGTCGATCGCTGACGCGGGCGAGTTTTTGGCCAACGTCGCGAACATAAAGGGTTAGTTCCGGATCCAGATAGAACTGGCCGCCCTGGGTCTGCTGCGTGGGTGTGTATTGCTCCGCGCCCATCGCCAGTTCCTGGTCTTCGGCGATCAGAGATAGCTGGCTTTCGCCGGTAACCGGATTTTTGGCACAGCCAGTCAGTGTCAGTGCGAGAATGGCGAGGCCAAGGCAGCGAAAAAACATGGAGTGAATCACGTAAAACTCCCCTTTGATCCGTCAGCGGGTACGTTGTCCCTTTCGTGGTGTGCCATGATGTTATACCACAGGAAGGGGCAGGGACGACTGTGTGTCAGGCCATAGAATGTGGTGACAATATTCCCCTTCGCGTATCATAACTGACTGTTCTTGCGCACTTTCGTTCCGCTCAATTATTCGTGGGGCCATCATGGGCATTGTCCTTGAACTCATAGCATTGCTCTGGTTTCTGACCTGCTGGGTGGGCTATACCCAGTATTCCAAGCGCCGGGCCGGTGATCGTCCGTGCCTGTCCAACACCCTGGACCTGTATCGCGAGGACTGGATGCGGGTGATGCTGCGCCGTGAGAACCGAATCGCGGACGCCTCGGTGGTGGGAAATCTGGAACGGAACGGTGCCTTTTTCGCCTCCAGCTGCTTGCTGATCCTGGCCGGTATCATTACCGCGCTGGGTTATACCCAGGAGGTGATGGAGGTATTCAGCACCTTGCCGTTCGGCACACTGCCAACCCGGGAGGTCTGGGAGCTGCGGATGGTCATCCTGCTGGTGGTATTCATCTACGCCTTCTTCAAGTTCACCTGGTCTATGCGGATGTACAATTTCGTGTCGGTGATGGTGGGCAGTGCGCCGCCTCCGGACGATACCAAAACCAGCCCCGCGGCCCGTGAAGCGTTTGCCCGCAGCGCCGGTAACATCTGTAACCTCGCCGGTGATGCCTTCAACCTGGGATTGCGTTCCTATTACTACGCGCTGGCGGTGGTTGGCTGGTTTATTCACCCGGTGGTGTTTATGGCGTCCTCAACCCTGGTGGTTGTGGTGCTGTATCGGCGGGAATTCTGTTCGGATGCATTGACGGCATTGCGGTCCGGAAAGGTGTTCGAAGAACCATCGCCCGCGGCAACAGACTCGAATCAGTAATTCCAAACTTCAAGTACCAACAGGCTGGCCCTGAATGAACGATGATACTCGCAGAGACCGGGTAACCCGGTTTATTGAAACACTGAATCAGGCCCGTGAACTGGGGCTGAGTGTGGAAGACGCAAAGGAAGGGGAGCTGGTGCTTTGCCTTCCTTATAGTGACCGTATCATCGGCAACCCGGAAACCGGCGTCATCCACGGTGGTGCTATTACTACCCTGATGGATACCGCCTCCGGCTCCGTCATCATTTGTGCGCTGGACGAATTTGAGCTTTGCCCAACTCTGGATCTTCGGGTGGATTACATGCGCCCGGCTGAACCGCGAAAGCCGGTCTATGCCCGGGCTGAAACCTACAAAGTGACCCGCAACATCATCTTCACCCGTTGTCAGGCCTATCAGGAAGGTGGTGAAACGATTGCCAACTGCGTCGGTACCTTTATGCGCATCGGTAAGGAAGCCACTCCCAAGGGTTACCGGGACCTGATTACCGGAGGTGAAGTATGACCGACGCGGAACTTCTGCAGTACACCCGGGATACTGGCGATTTCTCACGCATGCTGAGCAGCATTCCCTACGCCCGGTTCATCGGCCTGGAATGTGATCGCTTCGGGGATGACCTGATTTTCCGTCTGCCCAGGAAGCAGCAGAACCTGGGCAACCCCATCTTGCCGGCCATTCATGGTGGTGTGATTGGTGGCTTCATGGAATTGTCGGCAGCCTTTTATCTGATGATGTCCCAGGAAACGCCCCGGATGCCCCGAATCGTGGATTTTTCTCTGGATTACCTGCGCGCCGGGCTGGACCGTGAAACCTACGCCGAATGTAGACTGACCCGCCAGGGCAATCGGGTCGCCAACGTGATGATTACCGCCTGGCAGAAATCCCGTTCCCAACCGATAGCCACCGCCCGGGCTCATTTCCTCATTGAAGGTTGAATCTCTATCAAATCCCCTTCTTGCAGGGGCTTGAAATGCGCCGGCATGACCCCACTTTTTGCAGCAAGGTAATGAATCCGTACTGAAGCGGGTACGGAAAGGTTGCTGCGAATTGTCTGGAAATCCTGTCGCAAGGCGCTTTGTGCCCCCGCGGTGGCTCCCTTCAAGCAGCCTTCCTGTAACCGCTTTTTCTGAACTGTGCATTAAGTCAGGAGATAAAGACGCCATGACGGTTGAGTCCAAAAAAGAGACGCTTGGTTTTCAGACGGAAGTGAAGCAACTGCTTCACCTGATGATTCACTCCCTGTATTCCAACAAGGAAATCTTCCTTCGGGAGTTGATTTCCAACGCGTCCGACGCCGAAGACAAGCTGCGTTTTGCAGCGCTCAAGGATGACAGCCTGTACGAAGGCGATTCCGAACTGAAAATCCGTCTCTCCTATGACAAAGACGCCAACACCGTAACCATTGCGGACAACGGTATTGGCATGAGTCGAGAAGACGTGGTTCAGAACCTGGGTACCATCGCCAAATCCGGTACAGCGGAGTTTCTCAAGCAGCTTTCCGGCGACGAAAAGAAAGACAGCAAGCTGATCGGTCAGTTTGGTGTGGGCTTCTACTCCGCGTTCATCGTCGCGGATCGGGTAGAGGTGTTCACTCGGCGCGCCGGTGCAGACGCCAGCGAAGGTGTCCATTGGGAATCTGCGGGCGATGGCGAGTTCACCATCGAGCAGGTTAACCGTGAGCAGCGCGGTACCGAAATCGTTCTGCACCTGAAGAGTGAGGCAAACGAGTTTGCCGATGGCTACCGCCTGCGCGGCCTTGTGAAAAAGTACTCCGACCACATCTCCTTCCCGGTGGTGATGAAGTCCGAATCCGAGGAAGAAGACAGGAAGGACGAAGACGAAACCGTCAACGACGCGACCGCTCTGTGGACACTGCCGCGTACCGAGATCAAGGACGAAGAGTACAAAGAGTTCTACAAGCACATTGCTCACGACTTCGAGGACCCGCTTACCTGGTCCCACAACAAGGTTGAGGGCAAGCTGGACTACACCAGCCTGCTGTACATCCCGGCCCGTGCACCGTTTGATCTGTACAACCGTGAGGCGCCCCGTGGCTTGAAGCTGTATGTTCAGCGCGTGTTCATCATGGACGACGCCGAGCAGTTTTTGCCGCTGTACCTGCGCTTTGCCAAGGGTGTGGTGGATTCCAACGACCTGTCCCTGAACGTCTCCCGTGAAATCCTGCAGAACGACAGCACCGTGGAGAGCATCCGCACCGCGCTGACCAAGCGTGTGCTGGATATGTTGTCCAAGCTGGCCAAGAAGGATCCTGAGGAATACCAGAAGTTCTGGGGCGAGTTTGGCACCGTTATCAAAGAAGGCCCGGCGGAAGATTTCAGCAACCGCGAGAAAATCGCTGGCCTGCTGCGCTTTGCATCCACCCACACCGGTGAAGCAACCCAGAGCGTGTCTCTGGACGACTACATTGGCCGCATGAAAGATGGCCAGAAGAAGATCTTCTACATCACTGCTGACAACTTTACGGCCGCCAAGAGCAGCCCGCATCTGGAAGTCTTCCGCAAGAAGGGCATTGAGGTCCTGATCCTGTCCGATCGAATCGACGAGTGGATGATGGGCTACCTGAGCGAATACGACGGCAAGCAGTTCCAGGACGTTGCCCGTGGCGATCTTGACCTCGGTGAGGTGGAAACCGAAGAGGACAAGAAACAGAAGGAAGCTGCGGCTGAAGAGCACAAGGATCTGCTGGAGCGCATCAAGAAGGTGCTGGAAGATCAGGTCCAGGACGTTCGTGCGACCAATCGTCTGACCGATTCACCGGCTTGTCTGGTGGTTGGCGAGTTCGACATGGGTGCCCAGATGAAGAAGATCATGGAAGCGGCTGGCCAGAAGGTGCCGGACAGCAAACCGATCTTCGAAATCAACGTAGAGCATCCGCTGGTTCAGCGCCTGGAAAGTGAAAAGGGCGACGAGCGCTTCGGTGAACTGGCAGCCGTACTGCTGGATCAGGCCACACTGGCGAGCGGCGAGCAGCTGAAAGATCCGGGTGCCTACGTTACTCGCCTGAACCGTCTGCTGCTGGAACTGGCTAACTAAGTGGTAGGCAGCAAATCGCGGTGGACCTGAGGATTGCCCTGATGAGTGGGAAAAACTCTATCAGGGCGCTGCTCAGGCTGATCACCCAGGGCCCGGGACGGGCGTTCCGTCCGCTTCCCGGCCCGAATCCTGTCAACGTTTGCCTTGCACGATGGTGTGCGGGGCAGCTTTCCACGTAAAAGTCGCTACCCGCGTACTCTTCTATCCACTCCTCAAACTGACTACAATGCCGGCCCCGCTTAAAGATTGATCAGTCCGGAGCCGACATGCGAATCATCCTTGCCCCGATGGAAGGGCTTGTTGATGCACCTATCCGAGAAGTACTTACGACCGTCGGTGGCATCGACCGCTGCGTGACCGAATTTGTCCGGGTCACCCATGGCATGCTTCCGCCCCGGGTTTTCTACAAGTACGCTCCGGAACTTCATAACCGGTCTCTGACGCAGGTCGGTACGCCGGTGGCGCTTCAGTTACTGGGCTCCGATCCGCAACAGATGGGGCTTCACGGCGCTCGGGCAGCGGAATTGGGCGCATCCCAGGTGGACATCAATTTCGGTTGTCCGGCCAAGACCGTGAACCGCCACAAGGGTGGCTGTGTTTTGATGCGTGAGCCTGAACTCATGCATGACATCACCGCAGCCGTGCGCAGGCACGTACCCGCTGATATTCCGGTGACCGCCAAAATGCGGCTGGGATACGATGACCGCTCCATGGGCGTAGCCTGCGGCCAGGCGCTGGAAGCGGCCGGCGCGGCGGAGATTGTCATTCATGCCCGAAGCAAGGTGGATGGCTACAAGCCGCCTGCTTACTGGGAAGAAATCGCCAAGGTCCGTGAGGCGGTTAAGAGCCACGTCATTGCCAATGGTGACATCTGGACTGTGGACGACTACTGGCGTTGTCGAGAAGTTTCCGGTTGTGACGATGTGATGATCGGTCGGGGCCTGATTGCACGGCCGGATCTGGCTCGCAAAATCAAAGCCAGTCAGGCTGGTGAAGACATCCCGGATATGACCTGGGCCGAAGCGGTGGCGCTGGTGCGTGAATACGCCGAGGTGCTTCAGGGCTGGCTGGAAGATCGCTACGTGACAGGCCGCATAAAGCAATGGATGAACTTCCTTCGTCAGGGCTTTAATGAAGCCGAAAGCCTGTGGCCTCAGGCCCGGAAGATCCGTGAGGTGACCCCGATGTTGGCTTGCCTGGAGCAAGGCGTGCAGAGATCTGATCCTTCCATCGAAGCCGCCTGAGCTTCGTTATTTTCCCTCCAGCCCCTATTTGCCAACTACATTGGAAGTAAACGACTGTGCGTCGTGACCCGACGATGGGCACATTTCGAGGACTGGAAGGAGAAACCGATGTCTACACGATCGACCCGAAGAAGCAATGGGTTCGTCGCTGCTGCCGCATGCCTGATCAGCATATTCAGTGCCAGTGTACTTGCCGATGACGGGGTGGTCACTGTTACCCCCTTGGGAAGCCACGAAGGGGAGTTTTGCGGGCGCGACCGCGCCCTGATCTTTGAGGACCCAAATGGTACCCGGATTCTATACGACGCCGGCCGGACGGTAGCGGGACCTGATGACCCACGGCTCGGCAATATCGATGTGCTGCTCGTTTCCCACATGCACGGGGACCACGTGGGTGATCGTCGTATTGCCAAGGCCAATCAGGGAAGTTGCGGCGCGCCGGATACTTCTGTAGCAACCTTGCCCCAATCCAATACCGTGGATATCGCCGTCGGCAAAGGGGCGAAAATTGTCACTGGTAGCGAAATGCCCGCCTTTTTTGCTGCCAAGCTGAAGAGCGCCGGGGGCGATCCTGCGAATTCGATGCTGGTTCGATTTGGGGCCGAGGTTCAAGTTGGCGAGGTCGCCATGACCACCGTACCTGCCGTTCACAGTAACGGTGTAGCGCCTTCCTTCCTGACTGGTCCGCTGGCAGAACATCTGAAAGCGGCCGGCGTGGGTGCCAGTGTGGGGCCGCCCACCGGCTATGTTCTGACGTTCACCAATGGGTTGGTCGTCTACCTGTCCGGGGATACCGGGATTACCGCCGAGCAGGAGCTGGTGGTCAGGGATCATTACGGGGCTGAGCTGGTGGTGATGAACATCGGCGATACCTATACCACCGGGCCTAAAGAAGCCGCTTACGTGATCAATGACCTGATCAAACCGAAAGCGGTGATTGCCTCCCATGCCAATGAAGCGGCGACCTCAGGCGGTGCCGTCATCGAGGGCACCCGAACCGCCCGGTTCCGCGAGATGGTCCAAGTGCCCGTACACGTGCCTCTGAGTGGCAGGAACATGGCCTTTGACGGCAATGGTCGTTGCACGGAAGGGTGCGACTAGGGGCTAGCCCTCAAGCGCGGCCTGATATTTGCCAGAGCGGGCGCCGCTATTCAGGCGGGCTCGCTTCAGCAAGGCTTCCTGAGCCGCTTCGCCATTTTCCAATTTGCCTGCCCAGGCTTTCTGGGCGGGTTCCTGTAGTGCCCGGCCGTAGGAAAAACTGAGCGCCCAGGGTTGCGGGCCATGACTATTAAGGGCATTCAGATTGGCCGTGGCTTCTTCTGGCGTTTGCCCACCGGACAGGAAGAAAATTCCGGGAACCGCCGCTGGCACCACCCGCTTGAATATGGTGAGCGTGGCGTCAGCCACCTCGCTGGGTGCAGCGTGAGGGTTGGCCTTTCCAGGCGTCACCATACTCGGTTTCAGAATCATGTGTTCGAGCTGGATTCTGTGCCGTGCAAGTGCGTTGAATACTGCACGAAGCACCTCTTCGCTCACGTCGGCGCAGCGCTCGATGCTGTGGTGGCCATCCATCAGTACTTCGGGCTCGACAATGGGGACGATTCCGCAGGACTGGCACACGGCAGCGTAGCGGGCCAACACTTCGGCGTTCGCTTCAATGGCGCATCGCGAGGGCAGGGTGTCGGAGATATGGAACACGTCACGCCATTTGGCGAAGCGGGCACCCTGAGCCTTATAGCTTTCCAACCGATCGTTCAGCCCATCCAGCCCAAAGGTAATTTCATCACCGGGCGCATTGACCATTGGCTTTTTGCCCTTATCCACCTTGATGCCCGGTACAATGTGCTGGCTCTTCAGTAGCTCGGGTATGGGCTGGCCCTCCAGGCTCGACTGACCGAGGGTTTCCTCGAACAGAATAACGCCACTGATGAACTCTCCGAGCCCCGGGGCAGACAGAATCAGGCTGCGGTATTCCCGGCGGCTGTCTTCGGTGGATTCCACGTCAATGGCGCGGAAACGTTTTTCGATGGTCGGTGCGCTTTCGTCGGCGGCCAGAATCCCTCGATCCGGGCCCACGAGATCCTCGATGGTTGATGCAAGCTCTTCCTGGATGGTCATGCCAGCTCCTTGCTTGTGAGGCAAATGGGTAATCGAATTTTCGCTTTCATTGTAGACCTATCTGAAAGGGGTGAAATTTGATCTGAGCAAAGGAAAGAAGCAGCGCAGTGGATTACCCTTCGGTCAGCACAACAAACAATTCAGGGACAGGTAAGCACTATGAAAACGGTTGTCAGCGTCAGCCAGGGATCATCGGAGTTCGACTATCAGCTTGAAACGGAATTTTTGGGCCAGCCTTTCCGGGTGATTCGTCTGGGGTCGGACGGCGACCTGGAACGCGCGGAATCCATTCTGGACTCAGTGCGTGAACAGGCTGACGCGATAGGGCTGAGCATGATTCACGACCATTACCAGGTCGGTAAAGAGCAGATCCTTCATCCGGACACAGCGCGCCTGGAAGACTGCATACCGGACAAGCCGGTTACCACCGGTGCTGGCCTACGTGGGATTCTACAGGAGTGGGCGGTTCGCCACACCCAGTCAGAACTGGGCCATTTCTTTGATAACGCGCGGATTCTGTGTTTTAACGGCCAGGCCAGTTACCGCATTGCCCGCGCGCTGGCGGAACATACGGACAATCTGTTTTTCGCCGATCCCTACACCGATTTCGGTGTTCCGTACCTGCTGACGTCCCTCAGCCATCTGGAAACCTATACCCGCATTACTTCGCCGTTTATGTATCGGCCGGCGGCCGCCCGTGCGGTGGAAATTGCGCTTCATAACCCGCTTTATCGCCTTGCAGAAGGCATGGTGAAGACGTCGCTCAGTGAGGCAGTGGAGTCTGCCCATGTCATTGTCGCGTCCATCGCTGACCTCGAGGGCATGGGGCAGAAGCAGCTGGATGGCAAGACGATCATTACTTCCCGCGTAACCGATTCTGCCCTTGATTGGCTGAAGGCCCGCAATGTGGCCATGGTGGTGGACTACAGTCCCTGGCTGGAAGGGCGGCCAGTAGGAACCAACGTGATGGAGGCCTTGATCAGCGCCTCGCTGGCACGCACCCCCGAGCAGCTGGGGGCCGATGATTATCTGAGTGTCATCCAGAAACTCGGCATCGAGCCACGAATCATCTACCCGAATGAGTACCGCCGGGTGAACCGGTTTGCCTTCGTTATTCATCCCCTGTCCCAGCAGTACCTGACCAAGACCCCACCGCTGGACTGGATTGCCGAAGTTTCGCCAAAAGGGGTGATGAACCT
Organism: Marinobacter sp. F4216; assembly: GCF_019931195.1. Taxonomy (GTDB): domain Bacteria; phylum Pseudomonadota; class Gammaproteobacteria; order Pseudomonadales; family Oleiphilaceae; genus Marinobacter; species Marinobacter suaedae. Next base: position 156,787 of record NZ_JAIOUO010000007.1, read on the forward strand.
GGTTGAAAAGGCGATCGCCTACACGCCGCCTTTTATCTATTCCAAGGTAACGGGTATTGCCTCTCCCACGGGGGACGAAGTGGAGGGCTGGCTGATTACCGTGGGTGGAACGCCAAAAGAAATCATGGCCCACGATCCGGAGTTTACCTACAAACGTCTGTTGCAGGCGGCCAGGCTGGCTAGAAAGCTTGGGGCTCAGGTCATGGGTCTCGGCGCCTTCACCAAGGTGGTGGGGGATGCTGGCATCACCGTGGCCAAACGCGCTCCGCTGCCAATCACTACGGGTAACAGTTACAGCGCCTCCGGTGCCTTGTGGGCAGCTCACGAGGCCGTGAAGAAAATCGGCCGTGTGAGTGTTGGCAAGAACGGAAAAATGGCGGGCAAGGCCATGGTGGTCGGAGCCACCGGTGCCATCGGCTCCGTATGTGCGCGCCTGCTGGCCAAGGCTGCGGACGAGATCTATCTGGCGGCGCCCGAGCCCGCCAAGCTGCTGGCGCTGAAAGAAAGCATCGAGTCTGAAACGCCCGGCGCCATCGTCCATATTGCCGGCTCAGCCAATCGGCACCTGGCTGACATGGATATGATCGTGACTGCCACGTCCGGAGCGGGTAAGCGGATTCTGGATATCATGAAGGTCAAGCCCGGTTGCGTAATCACTGACGTAGCTCGCCCGCTGGATATCCCCGCTGAAGACGTGGCCAAACGCCCGGATGTTCTGGTGATTGAATCCGGTGAAATTCAGCTGCCGGGCCATGTCAGAATGAAAGACATCGGCCTGCCAGAGGGTATTGCCTATGCCTGCCTGGCGGAAACCATCGTGCTGGCCCTGGAAGGGCGGTTCGAGAACTTCACTCTGGGCCGAAACATCGAATGGGAGAAGGTGCGGGAAATCTACAAGATGGGCCTGAAGCACGGCATGAAGCTGGCAGCCATCTCCGGCGTGAATGGCGTGTTCAGTGCAGAAGATTTCGATCGGGTACGTACGCTGGCAGCGGAAAAGGATAAGCCAGCCAAGGCGCCGTTGCGGAAGAAAGCGAAGGTGTAGTGGACCCGACGTATCAATCATTCTTACGTAGTGGCAGCAGGTTCGTGATGTACCTGTTGCCTTCTTTGCGTCTGCCTCCTGGTGAAATGGTTACATGGACGGCACCGGTGTAAACTTGCGCTTCCATTTCACACTCAGCCAACGGGGGAGCACCCATGTCAGATATTGAGCGCATTCACTCCACAGACAGAATGAGCCGTATTGTTAAACACAACGGGACCGTGTATCTGTGCGGCCAGACCGCCGGTGAGGCAGACTGGGATATTCAGCGGCAAACCAAGGAGTGTCTCAAAAAGATTGAAAACCTTCTGGCAGACGCCGACAGTGCTGTGGACCGAATTTTGTCCGTCACCATTTATGTCCGCGATATGAAGGATTTTGCCGCCATGAACGCGGTCTGGGATGCCTGGATCAAGGATCACCCAAAACCAGCGCGCGCCTGCGTGGAAGCGCGGATGGCCCGGCCCGAAATCCTTGTTGAAATGTCGGTGGTGGCAGCGGCCAACGGTTGATTACCGATCTCACTGCGGATGCCTGAACTTGGATCAGGCATCCGCAGTGAGTGGTGTTCTATCATCGGTGTGGAAAGTTTTACGGCTCTAGTCGAACAGCTCAGCGAAGTTCCCGCCCTGCAAGCGCAAACCACTCTGGGTGCGCACTATGCCACTTCCGCCGGCAATGACAGCCGCCTTGGCTGAGAAACTGTGAATCTCCCGGGACTTGCAGCCTGCCTGGAATTCGGCCGAGAACTTGACTTTCACCCATCTCTGGTTGAGTGCGGCGAAATTATGAATTCTCGATGGCGCGATGAAATCCAGTCGGGACGTTCGCCCACCGATTGCGGTGCCATTGGGGGCGTTGATTGAACTGGCAATCTCAACTGTGCACACCGAATTTTCTACGGGAACAAAGTCCGCAATCACCTCTACCTGATCGCCGGGCGACACGGCAAAGAGATTGCCCCCCTCGCTGGCGACCTGCCCACCCGGCAGCATGTCTATTGAATCAACGGCGAAAGTTCCGTCAATGGGCTGCAGGGGAAGGCACGTACAATTGCCATCCTCGTCACAGTTGAAATAGTAATTTTCGTTGCAGGGACCGACGCCATCGTCCGCGATGGCCAGGGGAATCTTGAACAGTGCCAGAAGCACTGCGGAGACAATTAGAAAGCGCATTTCGATGACCTCCGTGGAGGCTGATATCGGACCCAAACTATAGGTAGCGATGGTGTGGGGCGCAAATTACGCTCCATTTCAGAAGTTGTTATCCCGTGAATGCGATGTGGGCGCGTAAAGTCGAGAAATTTTGAGCCTATTGCGACTCGTCACAGGGAAAGGAAATCCCTCAGAGTGCTGTCAGTGTCACACCAGCCGTGAGCCAGATGATCGCCATTACCACGAGCACCGACAGAACCTTGTCGGTCAGTGACGGCGAGCCATGATCATGATGATGGTGCTCGTGTCCGTGGTCATGTTTGTTGCGGGCATGTTTGGCCCGGTGCCACAACCAAATCAATCCCACATTGATCGCAAGAAAAATAAGGTTCAGTACAAACTGATAGTTCAGCTGGAAGAACTCGCGCTCTCCCGGGGCGGTGACTGAGCTGAAGTCCGGTAGCAAACCGAGAAATGCCAGCGCGTAATGCATCGTCAGAGCGGCGAAAACAATGGCGGCCAGCATGAGCGCAAGGATGTACAGGGCCATTTTCCAGCCATAGTAATTTGCGTTGATACGCAGGACGGGCAGAACCACCAGATCTGAAAAAATGAATGCCATTACGCCGGCAAAGGTGACACCTTGCCCGAACAGCACCGCCGCCAGAGGAATGTTCCCCATGGAGCCAATAAAGGTGAAAAAGGCGGCCACCGGACCGATGAGGGTCTGGGCGAGCACCGAAAGAAAGCCCGGATTGGCGGCATCTTCGTTGCCAGAACCGAGGAACAGAGCCTGGAAAAAACTCTCCGGTACCATGGCGGAAATGATCCCAGAGACCGTAAACCCAATAAGTACATCCTTCCAGACCATCTGCCATTCCATGACATACGTCTGACCGATGTTCTGCCAGCTTTGCTTGCTCTTCAGTTTTTCTTTCCAGGTGAGATCCTGGTTATCTCCGTTTTCTTGTTCCGAATCCTGTTTCCTGCGGGCCTGGGCCTCCAGGCGGCGGGGACGAGTGATCCGGATAAGAAACCAGGTGACCAGAATCAGGATGATCCCACCGACGTATTCCCCCACCACAAACTGCCAGCCAAGAAATATGGCGATAACCATTCCCAGCTCGATGACCAGGTTGGTTGATGCCAGCATGAAAGCCATTGAGGGCGCGAGGCCGGCGCCTTTATCGAAAATTGCGCGGGTGGTGGATAAAGCCGAGAAGCTGCAGGAGCTGGAGATGAATCCGAAAAACGTTCCGAGAAGCATGCTGCGTGGACCGTCCTTGCCCATCGCCTGCTGCATGCGCTTTCGTGTAATCAGAACTTGTATCAGGCTGCTGATCAGATACCCCAGAATGAATGCCCAGAGGGCCATCCAGAAGAACCCAAGACTGGTCGTTGCCGCTTCACTCCATAGCTGAAGGAAGTTCTGCATATCGGACTCAAGTACTGGAAAGTGTGCCATTCACCCTAGCAGACGTGGAAAACCACATCTATGAACACTTTGAACTTGGCAGGGGCAAGTGCTTCAGTACAGGATGAGCTCGTCCTCAGTCAGGGCTGGCCTTGTGTGGCTTACTGTCGCTGCTGTCAATCCGTCAAATTGATTTCAAGAACCCTTCCCGAATGGGAGACAAAGAGGAGCCGGAACAATGCCCTATGATCGGAACTCCGAACTGCCCAAAGGGGTGAAAGACAACCTGCCCGAGCACGCCCAGGAGATTTACCGAAAAGCGTTTAACTCGGCGTGGGAGGAATACAAGGACCCGTCCGACCGGAGGGGCGGGGCAGGTCGTGAGGAAACCGCGCATAAGGTTGCCTGGGCGGCCGTTAAGAATGAATATCACAAGGAAGGTGATCGATGGGTACGGGACGGGGACTAACCCAGTTGACCTGGTATCAAAGGCCCTGAGCGTTCCGGTTAGCCAATAAAAAAGGCCCGGAAGTATTAAGCTCCGGGCCTTTTTCAGCGCAAGGCGTTCAGCTTAGCCGCACTTGCTGTCTCCGCAGGACAGGCAAGTGGCGCAGCCGTCCATGACGATGACCGCTTTGGTGCTGCACTTGCCACACATGGTGGCGTTGGCAGGGTAGTCGCTGCTCTTCTCGTCGTTGGTGGCGGAGCTCTGGCTGGCTTCGAACTCGGCGCGCTTTTCGGCGAGGATGCGCTTGGTGGTTTCGCTCATCTCTTCGCTTTCCAACAGGCCGATCGCCTTCAGGTGCTTCTCGATCACGGCGCCGATTTCGGCAACCAGTGACGGCATGAATACGCCGCCTTTCTTGAAGTAGCCGCCGTTGGGGTCATACACAGAGCGCAGCTCTTCCACCAGGAAGGTTACGTCGCCACCCTTGCGGAATACCGCAGAGATAACGCGGGTGAGGGCGATAACCCACTGGAAGTGCTCCATGGACTTGGAGTTGATGAACACTTCGTAGGGCTGACGGCTTTCGTGGTCCGTGCCTTCGTTAAGCAGGATGTCATTGATGGTGATGTACATCGCATGCTCTGCCACCGGCGGCTTGATCTTGTAGGTGGTGCCCAACAAGAAATCAGGACGCTCGATGTTTTCGTTCATCTTCACCGGAGCCTGTTCGGTTTGATCCGGTGCCGCTGCTGCGTTGCTCTCAGCGTCGGCTTTCTTGACTCGGTAGCCGACGATTTTGTTGCTGATTTTCACTGTCATGTTCGTGTTCCTATGTCGGGTTCCCAGATCAGTACTTGCCGTAAGTGCCTTCTTTCAGCGCGTCAAACAGGTTAGCAGCGGTGTGCATCTCACCGTCATATTCTACCTGCTCGTTGCCCTTCAGGGTGACTTTGCTGCCGTCATCAAGGGTGAACTCGTACATCGTGTTCTCGAGGTCTTTCTCTTTCACCAGTACGCCCTGGAACGCTTCCGGGTTGAAGCGGAAGGTGGTGCAGCCCTTCAGGCCCTTGTCATAGGCATACAGGTAAATGTCCTTGAAATCCTGATAGGCGAAGTCTGTCGGAACATTGGCCGTCTTGGAAATCGAGGAATCTACCCACTTCTGAGCCGCCGCCTGGATGTCCACGTGCTGCTGGGGCGTCACGTCGTCAGAGGTGGTGAAGTACTCGGGCAGTTTCTTGTCGGCTTCGTCAGAAAACGGCATGGCGCCCGGATTCACCAGCTGACGGTAGGCCAGCAGTTCGAAGGAGAATACGTCTACCTTCTCTTTGGTCTTGCGGCCTTCACGGATGATATTCCGCGCATAGTGGTGCGAGAAGCTCGGTTCGATACCGTTGCTGGCGTTGTTGGCCAGTGACAGGCTGATGGTGCCGGTCGGCGCGATAGACGTGTGGTGAGTGAATCGACCACCTTTCTCCGCCAGTTCTTCAATCAGCTTCGGCTCAACGCTCGCGATCTGTTGCATGTACTTGCTGTACTTGGCGTGCAGAACGCGGCCTTTCACCTTGTCGCCCAGCTTGTAGCCGTCTTTGGCCAGTTCCGGAGCTTTGCGCAGCATCTTCGGCGTGATTTCGAACTCTTCGTCCATGATCGGCGCAACGCCTTTTTCTTCGGCCAGAGTCAGGGACTGGCGCCAGCCCTCTACCGCCATTTCACGAACAACTTCTTCAGTGAACTGCACGGACTCTTTGGAGCCGTACGGCATACGCAGCATTGCCAGCGTGGAGCCCAGGCCAAGAATGCCCATGCCGTGACGACGCTTGTGGGTGATCTCGTGGCGCTGCTCTTCCAGCGGCAGGCCGTTGATCTCTACCACGTTGTCCAGCATGCGGGTGAAGATGCCCACCACCTTGCGGTACTTCTCGTAGTTGAAGCTGGCCTTGTCGGTGAACGGGTAGTCCACGAACTTGGTCAGGTTCACAGAGCCCAGCAGGCAGCTGCCATAAGGAGGCAGGGGTTGCTCTCCGCACGGGTTGGTGGCGCGGATGTCCTCGCAGAACCAGTTGTTGTTCATCTGGTTGACCTTGTCGATCAGGATGAAGCCTGGCTCGGCGTAGTCATAGGTAGAGGTCATGATGGTGTCCCAGATGAACTGGGCTTTCAGGGTGCGGTAGATACGGCATGCTACCTTGCCCTCGTCGTTTGTGACGTAGCCATCTAGCACCGGGAAGTCACGGTAAACGAACTGGGTGGTGTCCGTCAGGTCCAGCTGCTCGTCGTCCACTTCCTTCTGGGTCACCGGGAAAGACAGGTGCCAGTCGTCGCCGTTACGAACGGCTTCGATGAAGTCTTCGGTGATCAGCAGCGACAGGTTGAACTGGCGCAGGCGACCATCTTCACGCTTGGCCTGGATGAAATCGATCACGTCCGGGTGGTGAACGTCAAAGGTTGCCATCTGCGCGCCGCGGCGGCCACCGGCAGAAGACACGGTGAAACACATGCGGTCAAAGATATCCATGAAGGACAGCGGGCCAGAGGTGGTGGCGCCAGCACCCGCGACGTACGCGCCTTTCGGGCGCAGGGTAGAGAACTCGTAACCAATGCCGCAGCCGGCTTTCAAAGTCAGGCCGGCTTCGTGGTTCTTCTCCAGAATGTCGTTCATGGAGTCGTTGATAGAACCCGAAACGGTGCAGTTAATGGTGGAGGTCGCCGGCTTGTGGGCTTCCGCGCCTGCGTTGGAGGTAATGCGGCCAGCCGGGATGGCACCGTTCTGAAGGGCCCAGATGAAGTCCTTCATGTGCTTGGTGCGGTCCGCTTTCTTTTCGACCTCGGCCAGAGCCTTGGCAACACGCTCGTAGGTTGCGTTGATGTCCTTGTCGACCGGTTCGCCGGTTTTGGTTTTCAGTTGGTATTTGCTGCCCCAGATGTCCAGCGAAGCTTCCTGCATCGGAATTGTCGTAACCACAGCTTGTGCCTTAGCGTTCATTGCCACCCCTTTGATAATGCCAGTCTGTAACGCGTTTCTTATTGGCAGTACGACCTTGGACCGTACTGCACCCCTTTTAACTTCAAGTAAGTTCGATCTTTCGTTGCCCGACAGCAATCGAAACCACAACATATTGGGTTTGGAAGGCTCGTCTCGGGCGATGATCCTGGTCCGGATCGTGTGGGCCGGTCGGCTCTGTGCCGTCTCTGCAGCGAGTTTGAGGATTGTGTCCGGAAATGCTGCTGGCCCTATATATGGGTCATGATGGGAGAAAGTATAACAGGATATAGTGGTCTGTGAAGAAGGTCAGACCTATTGAACTCCGGCTGGAAACAAAAAAAATAAATCGAAGAGAGCTTGCAAGTCTGAAACACCAGATGGCATCTGGCTTCCCGGCCTGATCGTAAAAACCACTACATGTTGTGGTTAAAAAATATCCAACAAAGGGAGGGGTTATCGTTACATTGAGCTGTACACCGGGGGGCCCGCCACACCTATAAAAAAGGCGGGAGAATCTCCCGCCTCAGCGCTCTTCAGGCTCTGGTCAGCCAAGAAGCAGGCTGTCATCATCCACTTCGAGGCCGCGCTGTTTTTCGAACAGACCGAGCAGGTCTTTCACTTCCAGTCCTTCACGTTCTTTGCCTTGAATGTCGAAAACAACCTGTCCCTGGTGAAGCATCACGGTACGCGTGCCCACTTCCAGCGCCTGCTTCATGCTGTGGGTCACCATCAAAGCGGTCAGTTTCTGCTCATCGATGATTTTGGTGGTCAGCTCCAGAACGAAAGCGGCGGTTTTCGGATCCAGCGCGGCAGTATGCTCATCCAGGAGAAGAATGCTCGATGGAGTCAGGCTGGCCATCAGCAGGCTCACGGCCTGACGTTGACCGCCGGACAACAGGCCCATTTTGTCACCGAGCCGGCTTTCCAGGCCAAGCTTGAGCGAGGACAGGCTGTCCCGGAATTGCTCCATGTACTGCTTCTTTACCGCAGCCGTCAGGCCCCGCCGCTGGCCGCGCTTGATGGCGAGGGAGAGGTTCTCCTCAATACTGAGTGCTTCACAGGTTCCCGCCAGGGGATCCTGAAACACTCGCGCCACCATGCCCGCGCGCTTATGGGTTGGCAGTCGGGTGACATCAACGTTATCGACGATGATTTCACCGCTGTCCACCATTACCTCGCCGGACAGCGCGTTCAGGAAGGTCGACTTGCCAGCGCCATTGCTGCCAATAACCGTTACGAATTCACCCTGGTTGACGGTCAGGCTCATGCCCCGCAGCGCCGGGTTTTCCAGTGGGGTGCCTTTACCAAAGGTCAGTCGGAGATCGCTTGCACTAATCATGATGCCTCCTCAGGCCTTATTGCGGGTGAATTTGCTGGCTACGGAGCTGCGAACGCCCGGCAGAACGATCGCCAGGGTAACCAGAATGGCAGTGATCAGGTTGAGATCCTGCGCCTGCAGGCCGAGAACGTCTGCATTCAAAGCGAAGGCAATGGCCAGTCGGTAAACGATGGCGCCAATGACACAGGCGAACAGGGCGCGAAGCACGGAGGAGGGGGTGATTACCGCTTCACCGCCAATCAGGGATGCGAGACCAATGATGATAACGCCCACGCCCATGGTGACGTCAGCAGCGCCCTGGCTCTGGGCGAACAGCGCGCCGGCCAGGCCGACGAGGCCATTGGAAATCGCAATCCCCAGTACGATCATTGCGCCGGTTGCAATGCCCTGGGCCCGGGCCATGCGTGCATTGGCGCCGGTGGCGCGCATTGCGAGGCCGGTTTCGGATTTCATGAAGCGCCACATCAGGACCAGGCAGATCATCACAACGATAATGAACAGAAGCACCGGCACCTGATGGAATGCTAGATCCAGGTCGTACCATGGCGTCAGTACCGTTTCCTCGCTCAGCAACGCCACATTGGGGCGGCCCATGATGCGCAGGTTGATGGAATAAAGCGCAATCATGGTAAGGATGGAGGCCAACAGGTTCAGAATCTTCAGTTTTACGTTCAGCAAGGCTGTAACGGCTCCCGCAGCCATGCCGGCCAGGACGGCGGCGCCCGTTGCCAGCCAGGGGTTCCAGCCGTTGATAATGAGCATGGCGGCAACCGCTGCGCCCAACGGGAAGCTTCCGTCCACGGTCAGGTCCGGGAAGTCGAGCACGCGGAAGGAGATGTAGATGCCGAACGCTACCAGGCCGTATATGAGGCCCGTTTCAATGGCGCCGTAGAGTGCGATTTCACTGAGCATGGGTCTGTATCACTATCTGTAAATAAAAAAACGGGCGGGCCCCAGTAATGGGACTCCGCCCGTTTTTGTTCGGATTTTACTCGTCGTTCTGGATAACTTTCTGGGCTTCCTTGACCAGATCTTCCGGCAAGGTCATGCCCATGCCTTTAGCGGCATCCAGGTTTACGAACAGGTCGAGGGTTTCCATGGTTTCAACGGGCATGCTGGCGGTGTCGCCACCTTCAAGCACGCGCGCGACCATGGCACCGGTCTGGCGCCCATGATTGTAGTAGTTGAAGCCAAGGGCCGCGACCGCACCACGATCGACGGTTGCCGTGTCCGCAGCGAATACCGGCAGGTCGGTGCGCTCACCCACGGAGATGACAGCTTCCACCGCACTGATCACGGTGTTGTCAGTGGTCAGGTAAATGGCATCAACCTTACCAACCAGGGAGCGGGTCGCCCCAAGCACTTCGGAGGTTTTGGTGGCGGCGGCCTTCTCCAGCGTCAGTCCGCGGGCTTTGAGGCGTTCTTCCAACAGGTTTACCAGGGAAACGGCATTTGCCTCGCCCGGGTTGTAGACGGTGCCAATTCGAGTGGCATCTGGTACGGCGCGCTTCAGCAGGTCGATGTGTTTTTCGATGGGTAGCATATCGGACACGCCGGTAATGTTAGCGCCGGGAGCTTCCAGGCTGGCTACAAGTTTGGCCGCTACCGGGTCGGTCACTGCAGAAAACACCACCGGGATGTTACGCGCTGCTGCTGCGACCGTCTGAGCGGACGGGGTGGCAATGGCCACAATGACGTCGGGGCTTTCACCAACGAATTTTCGGGCGATCTGGGCTGCGATGGCTGAATTACCCTGTGCGCTCTCGTGCATCACGGTCAGATTCTCGCCTTCCTTATAGCCACGCTCCGCCAGTTCATCCTTTACGCCTTGATAAACAGCGTCCAGGGCAGGGTGTTCAACGATCTGGGTGATGGCAACGGTACGAGCTTCCTGGGCTTGCACCAGGCTTGCAGCTGCAAGCAGTGAGGCACCGATCAGGGTGCGCAGGTTTTTTTTGGCCATGTGCCTGTCTCCGAATTCTTGTCTGGTTGGTTGGGTTTACAAAACTTCAGAACGACGACGGGGCGCAAGTTTACCACAGCCTCTGAGGCTTGGGGGCAGGGATTGGTAGCGGCTTTGTAATGGGGTGGTTAAATTGAATAGTTTCTGGCTTCATCACATTTTGCGCTTTCAGGCTGTGATCAAATACCCTACGAACGTCTTATAACAAACCCTTACAGAACTTATTTTTAGCGGACGAATACAAGGAAGATTCATGGACACCACTAACAGACTCCCACTGGATTTGGTCTACCAAAGGGAGGCCACACTTGGCGATTCCCTCTACATGACTCAGCCAATCGGCGATGGAAAGGTCGTAGAGTACACTTGGGGTCGTGCGGTTGATGAAGCCCGCCGGGTTGCAACGTATCTGAAGTCTCTCAATCTGCCGGAAAAAAGCAGGATTGGTCTGATCTCGAAGAATTGTGCCCAGTGGATCATGACGGATTGGGCGATCTGGATGGCGGGCCATATTTCTGTGCCGCTTTACCCCACGCTGAACGCCGATACGGTCAACTATATTCTGGACCACGCCGAGTGTGACGTTCTGTTTGTCGGCAAGTTGGACGACTGGGACATGATGAAGCCGGGCGTTCCGGAGTCTGTCCGTTGTATTTCCTATCCTCTCAGTCCGCCCAATGATTTCCTGAGCTGGGATGATATCGTTGCGTCCTACCCTCCGCTTGAGGGCAAAACTCAGCGAGATCCGGATGAGCTGGCCACGATCGTTTACACCTCAGGCAGTACTGGTCGACCCAAGGGGGTGATGCTGAGTTTCCGTAATATGGCCTTTGCCGCTGCCGGCGGGACTCAGGTTCTCAGCCTGGGGCCAAAAGAGCGCATGCTTTCCTACCTGCCCCTGGCCCACGTGTTCGAGCGGACCTTCGTTGAACTGGGCTCCCTCTATGCGGGCTTCGAGCTTTATTTTGCCGAATCTCTCGATACCTTTGTTCAGGATCTCCAGCGCGCCCGCCCAACGCTGTTCCTCTCTGTGCCGCGCCTGTGGGTGAAATTCCAGCACGGTGTCCTGCAGAAGGTTCCCAAGCAGAAGCTTGAGCGTCTGATGCGCATGCCGGTCGTGAGCAGGCTGATCAAGAAGAAGATTCTCAAGGGTCTTGGCCTGAATAAGGTCAAGCTGGCCGGCAGTGGTTCTGCGCCTTTGTCCAACGATGTTCTGGACTGGTATCGAGCGCTGGGGCTGGAGTTGCTTGAAGGCTACGGTATGTCTGAGAACTTCGCCTATTCCCACATGAACCGTCCGGGGCGCTCACGGACCGGTTACGTTGGCGAGGCTTTGCCCGGCGTTGATGTGAAAATCAGCGAAGACGGTGAGGTTCTGGTCAAGAGCCCGGCCACCATGATGGGCTACTACAAGGATGAAGAGAAAACCCGGGAAACCTTTACCGACGATGGGTATCTGAAAACCGGTGACAAAGGTGAGCTGGATGAACTGGGGCGTCTGAAGCTGACAGGCCGCATCAAGGAAATCTTCAAAACCAGCAAGGGCAAGTACATTGCGCCGGCCCCGATTGAAAACCGCCTGATGTCTCACGATGCGATTGAGATGGTGTGTGTATCGGGTGCCAACCAGACTCAACCTCATGCGCTGGTGGTTCTGGGTGAGGAGGTTCGTCCGAGGGCCGCTGATGAGAGCTTCCGAAAGGATCTGGAAGCCAGCTTCAAGAACCTGATTCAAGAAGTAAACAAGAGCGTTGATCCTCACGAGCAGCTGGCGTTTATCACGGTAGTGAGTGATGAGTGGTCCGTGGAGAACAGCTTCCTGACGCCGACCATGAAGCTCAAGCGCAACGTGGTGGAAGATGCCTATCAGGAGAAGGTGGACGCCTGGTACGCCAAACGTCAGCCGGTTATCTGGCAGTGATGAGATAATCGATATTGGAAGATAAAAGGCCCGGCATTGTCGGGCCTTTTTTGTGGAGGGCGACATAAGTCTCATTGGTCGTTTGCGGGAGGCGACATAAGCTGAATGCTTGTTCAGGGAGGTTGTATGAGTCAGCTGGATCTTCTTCAACGACGGATAAATGATCAGATTCCAATTTCCCGGACCCTCGGCGTTCGTTTGGAGTTCTGGGACGGACAAACCCTTATTGTTTCCGCACCGCTGTTGCCAAATCGAAACCATCAGGGAACAGGTTTCGGAGGTAGCGTTTATTCGGTCGCTGTGACCGGCGCGTGGGGGCTGACGGAACTGGTATTGTCGGATTTGGGGCTCGATGGTGTTGTCGTTATACAGAAGGGGAGTATCGACTACCTATTGCCGGTAGATACAGACTTCTACGTTATCTGTCGTCTGCCAGGGGGTGAGGTGTCCGATCGTTTCCGGAAAAGCCTTGCGCGCTATGGGAAGGGTCGCCTGGATCTCGTTGCCGAAGTGCATTGCGGCCACCCTCACAGGCGGCCAGCCAGCGATGCCGTTGCCGTACTTGAGGCCAGGCTGGTCGTGCAGGACGCCCGCTCTAAGTTGTTCGGCTAGCTGCGGAGTGAAAACCTGTGCTACCCGATGGAGCGGGTATTGGAAATGGACCGGCTCATCAGAATAATCGGAATGATGCCTGCCAGGACAATGATCAGCGCCGGCAGCGCGCTATGGTAGAGGCGCTCGTCAGAGGCAAACTGGTAAACGTAGGTTGCCAGAGTCTCAAAATTGAATGGTCTGAGGATCAGCGTGGCAGGCAATTCCTTCATGCAGTCCACAAACACCACGAGCGCAGCTGTTAGCAGTGTTCCTCGCAACATTGGAAGGTGTACCCTTATCAGGGTCTTTCCAGGCGAATGGCCCAGGGAGCGGGATGCCATATCCATGCTTGGGGTGATCTTCTGCAAGGCGCTTTCCACACTTCCGGCCGATACTGCTAAGAACCGTACGGTGTAGGCAAATACAACGGCAAAGGCAGACCCGCTCAGTAATAAGCCGGTGCTGATCCCGAACGCTTCCCGGAACCAGCTATCGAGCCAGTTATCGAACCCTGCCAGTGGAACAATAACGCCGACGGCGAGCACGGCGCCGGGCATCGCGTAGCCAAGGCTGGAAAGCCGCATCAGGATTTTCATGCTTCGGGTATTGTGAAGGCGTCGGCTGTACGCCAGTGTGATACCAATTAACAGGGTGGTGATGGCCGCAGTTCCAGACAGGAAGAGGCTGTTAAGGGTGTTCTGTATGAAGTCCGGATTCCAGCTCTCCTCGAAGTAGTCCCAGGCATAAAACGCGAGTGTACCTCCGGGGATCAGGAAGCCAAAGAGGACTGGTACAAGGCATACCAGAACGCAAATCCATTGCCTCGGGGCAGACAAGGTGAATCGTTGGATGGGGTCGCGGTTATCGCGTGCGGCAAATTGCTGCTGGCGCCGGCGCGAGTAGCGCTCCAGAGTCACCAGTATGACGACGAAGGCGAGCATGGTGGTGGCAATCTGCGCGGCACCACCCAGATTACCCAGGTTCATCCAGGTGTCGAACAATCCTGCGGTGAGGGTTTGTACGGCGAAGAAGTCGACGGTGCCAAAGTCGTTCAGGGTTTCCATCAGTACCAGTGATAAACCAACGGCGACCGCCGGTCGTGCGATGGGGAGCACTACTTTGAAAAAAGTACTGACGGCTGAGTGTCCGAGGCTGCGGCTGACGGCAAATAAAGAGGGCGACTGCTCCAGGAATGCCGCTCTGGCCAGCAGGTATACATAGGGATACAGCACCAACCCGATCATCAATATGGCGCCTTCGAGACTCCGAATCTCTGGGAACCAATAGTCGCTGGCATTATTCCAGCCATACCATTCCCGCAGGGTGGTTTGTACAGGGCCAGCGTAGTCAAGCAGGCTGGTGTAGACGTAGGCAATCACATAGGCGGGGACGGCAAATGGAAGAAGTAGCGCCCATTCAAAGAACTTTCGCCCCGGGAATTCGCACATGGTTACTGTCCAGGCCGTCGCTAGTCCGATAACGAGGGTTAGGACCCCGACACCAAGCATCAACTCAATAGTGGTGATCAGGTAGCGCGGTAGCGTGGTTTCCAGCAGGTGAGGCCATATATTTTCCTCGGGGAAGAAGGCCAGGAAAATAACTGATAATACTGGCAGCGCCACAATGGCGGTGGTTAGCAGAGCGGAGAACAGCCATCGGCGGGAGGTGCGTTTGGCCAGCAGGGGCTGGTGTAGCCCAGTGTCTGTGCTGGAAACGGCCTCTGTCATAGTGATCCTGGCTGGTCTGGGTGAGCGGAGAGGGGATTGTAGACAGGTCGTTGCAGGGCTGCAATGACTGAGCTGCCGGGCCGCCCGTAGGTTGCCCGGCAGGGGTAACGCCGATTACTCTCCGTCGTAATCAACCCGGTCAACCATCTTCACAGCTGCTTCCCTGTGGTTGGCAATCTCCTGCAGGGACAGAGCGTCTGGGTTGATGGAACCCCACTCGGTGACGATGCCGGATGGCGCGACGTCAGGGTTGGCGGGGTATTCGGTATTTGCTTCTGCATATACCTGCTGAGCCTTCTCGGAAGAGAGGAATTCCATCAGCTTGATGGCGTTCTCCCTGTTAGGAGCGCTCTTGGTCAGTGAAATACCGCTGATGTTTACATGGGTGCCGCGGCCCTCTGCGTTGGGGAACACCAGTCGAACCTGCTCGGCAATCTCTCGCTGGTTTTCGTCCTGCAGCATGTTGCCATAGTAGTAGCTGTTACCGATGGATAGGTCGCAAACACCTTCGGCAATCGCCTTGATTTGGTCCCGGTCGCCACCCTGGGGTTTGCGCGCCAGATTTTCCTTTACGCCCTGGAGCCATTTTTCAGTCTCAGCCTCACCGTGGTGGGCAATCATTGAGGAGAACAGGGCAATGTTGTAGGGATGCTTCCCACTGCGAGTACAGATCCGGCCTTCCCACTTGTCATCGGCCAGCTGCTCGTAGGTGGTAATCTCGCCTTCTTCAACACGGCCCTTCGACGCAAAGATCAGGCGACCGCGGGTGGTGAGGGCATACCACTTGCCTTCCGGATGTCTCAGGTTCTCCGGAATGTTCTGGTTGAGGATTTCGCTTTCGACACCCTGAACCAGATCCCGCTCGACCAGTTCGTTGATCCGCGAAATGTCCACCGTCATAACCACGTCTGCCGGGCTGTTCCTGCCTTCGCGCTCGAGGCGCTCTGCCAGCCCCTTCTTGGCGAATACGACATTGGCTTCGATACCGGTTTCTTTATTAAAAGCGTCGAGCAGTGGTTCCAGTAGATAAGCCTGGCGGTAAGAGTAGATGTTGACTTCGCCATCCGCAGAGGCGGCCATTGGAAGGGCTGTAAAGGCCGCGAGGGCAGTTGCCGCTAGGGTCTTTTTCATAACGGGTTCCTTGACTTCATGACGTTGTCTAGCCGTCGTATGAGTGGTTAATTGGAAACGCCAACAATTCTCATTTAGGTTCATTGTTAAGTCAAGCGTTCGTTCGCAATTTTTGATTGAAATGGTTGTATGCTTCGGACGTTTTTATAACTATCAGGAAAAGAGAGGACTTTTCTGGGTCGTGCCAAGAGCTAAGGCAGCACATTCGTGCCGGAATGAATGCAAGAGTGAAGGTCGTGCATCCGGAGTTTGATGAGTTCGCTTCCACGACCCGGGCTATCTCTGATGGTGGAGTGTTTATCGTCGTTGAAGAGCAGGACGTCGAATCCTGGATCCGGTACAGCGTGACTGTCCAGGTGCAGGGGTTGCCAATACCTGTGCCGGTCGTGTCTATGGAGTTAGTTCGTCGGACCAACGATGGGTACGGCTTGACGTTGAGTGATGGATGACATGATGAATCGCGGTGTGTTGTTAATGGTGCCCCTGGTATTGCAGGGGTGTGCTTCCTACTACTCCCACTACGCTATGTTCCCTGCTGAGGTTTCAGCGGGTGAGAACCGTCAAATCCGCCTGTCCTGGCAAACAGCCGACTATCCGGACTGGTGGTTTGTCGATGACAGGGCAACGCCTATCAAGCTTGAAACTCAGTGCAGCGATCGTGTCTGGCGGTTAAGGGATGATAGAGATCCGGATGTGGGCGCCTGTGGTGCTGGTATCCGAGCTTGTGGAGAGCCCGGCCTCGACGCCTATGCGCCCACAGGTGAGCCGGTGGCTGGTCATGGGGTGCGGTGTATGGCAATTGAGCCCGGTAATGGCGATATCGTCATCCCCCAGTTGAAGAATGAAATGGATCTTCTCGTTTCATGCTTGCCGGTCGTAGTGAGCCTGCCAGATGGTGAAGAAGAGCAAGGCATTGACTATCTCCGCGCATCGCCTGTTCCCTATAGGGTCTATGTTCGAACGGCGCCCCGGGGCTCTCTCAGGGCTCGATTGCCCGAGTTCGATGAATCGGTTTGCGACGATGAATGACGTTGGCTCTCGCGTGTGACCGAGATCACATTGCTACAATTTGTTTCCCGGGAAACAATAGGAGTACGCTTTGTAGCTCGGCCGTTACCTTGCGCTACTGAACTGTTATGGATTCTTCCTGTGGATCGCTCACAATGTTAAATGAGGAAAATTTCTTAATGAGGTGACTTGTGGGCGTCCAGCAGCGAAAAATCATGGTCCAGGATCTGGAAGCGGGCATGTTCGTGTCGGATCTGGATCGGCCATGGCACCAGACCCCATTTCCCATCCAGGGCTTCTATATCCGCTCTCAGGATGATATACGGGCTCTGTCGTCCCATTGCAAATGGGTGATGGTCGACGTTTCTGAAGCCCGGCAGCCAAAGGCGCTACCGGATAGCAAGCAACCTATCTTTGGGCGCCGTGCCAAGCAAAAAGGGCGGAATGAAATTCAGTTGCCGCCGCTGAACATTCGCGAGCCGGTGAGCTACTCCAGGGAAACTCCTCTCAACAAAGAGATCAAGACCTCCCGTAAATTGCTTGATGATGCCGAGATGGCTCTGCAGCGCCTGTTCGACACGATTCGCCATGAGGGTGTGGCGGATGTTCGGCCTGTGGCCGAAATAACACGCAGAATGGTTGCCAGTGTCGTCCGTCAACCGGATGCTTTGCTGTGGCTGAGCCGGATTCGTGAACACGACGACTACATTTATCGGCACTCGCTGAATACGGCCGTCTGGGCGCTGGTGTGCGGGCGGCATCTTGGTCTCAACGAAACGTTGCTGAACCATCTCGGGCTTGGTTGCCTGCTTTCCCAGGTTGGTAAATGTTATCTGCCGAAGGCACTGCTCGAGCAGGAAGGTCGGATGAGCGCCGAAGAGTATGCTGAGTATCGGCAGTATGTATCTCGCGGCGTCGCCGCGCTTGCCGATTGTGGTTTGTCCCGTGCTGTTCTGAGTGTGGTTCAGAGTCATCGCGAGCGCCACAATGGCTCTGGCTTTCCCGAGGGGGTAAGAGGCGATCGGATTCCTTTGTTGGCCAAGGTGGCTGGCATCGGCGAGTTCTTCGAGTCACTGATCGCTCCTCGTGGTGTTGCTGAACCCATGACCCCTGCCAAGGCGGTGGCCATGCTTTATGAAATGCGCAATATCGAATTTCAGGAAGATCTGGTCGAGGGCTTTATCCGCGCCATTGGCATTTATCCGACCGGGAGTCTGGTTGAGCTGAGCGATGGGCGTCGGGGTATCGTTATGTCGCATTCGCCGGAGCGTCGACTCTGGCCGCGCGTCATGGTGATGACTGACGAAAAACACAAGGCGCTCAAAACCGCCAAGGTCATTGATCTGGCCAAATTCAATGAGCAGCGCATGGCGGATGAATCACTGACGGTTCGAGAGTGCCTGCCCAATGGCACCAAAGATCTCGATCCGTCCCGCTACGATGTAACGGGTGGTGAATCCCGATGGAGCCTTTCTCGGCTCCTCAGCGGCTGATTATTCGATCACAACTCTGAGCTGCTTCCTGATCCACCGGTAGGTGTCCTCCGGACGGAAGCTGAGGATCAGCTCGGATTCCCCTCCCGGCTCGCCAGCCACGAAGTATTCGACCTCGGCGTCCTGCCAACTGGTGGAGTGAAGGACGATGTCTTGGGTGCGAGTACTTATCGCATCCAGGTCGCTTATCCTTGCGCTCCCATTAATGCGTTTTATCTCAAGGCTCTTGATGGCGGTGTCTGTGGCGGGATGATTGGCGACGTAAGCGTCGAGATAATAGCGATTCCCAATCAATGTTGTGATGTCATTCAGCTCCCGCGTCATGAAGTCTGCCGCTGATCTGGGGGCTATATCGTCAATTGACCGTATCGCTCCTAAAATTCTGTCCCGTTTTGCCTGAAGGTCTTCCTTATAAAGCACATCGTCTTCGATCTCCTCTTCGTCAATTGGGCGCGATTCTGCAGCGTCAATTTCTGATTGCGTTGGAGGCGTCTCGCAACGCTCATCGTCTTCTGGATGAAAACAGATCTCGCCAAGGAGTTGGTTTGCCGGTGATAGTTCTCCATCTTCGTCCAGCGCAAACTCGCCTTGGCTTACATTAAAATCGATTGTGCCTCCGACCTGTGGCAGGGCTTCGTTAAGCTGCTCAATGACTCGGTCACGGATGTCGAGGCCCTCATCCTCGGCTGCACTCGTGTTCCAGTTCAACGCCAGAATGAATCTATTCAGATTCATTTGGGCGTTATTTTCCAGCAGTTGCTGTTCCGCGATTTTGTGTGTCGACAGCCCGTCTGAGTCTGGTGCGATATTGGTTAGTTGCGATCGGACTTCCGGAAGAAACTCCAGGAGTGTCACAAATTCCTGTGCAGGGACAACGTCCGCAAGTTTCAGATCGCCAACCCAAAAGGTCAGTGTTTCGCCGGGATAATATTTGAACTCACCGTTCTCGGTGACCTGGCCCCGCTGGCTCTGGGTTTGGTAGGTAAGTCCGCTGATGCCGTTAAAATTAAGTCGTCCGACACTTCTGTCGTCGGTGGCGTCGTCCGAGCC
Organism: Marinobacter sp. F4216; assembly: GCF_019931195.1. Lineage (GTDB taxonomy): Bacteria > Pseudomonadota > Gammaproteobacteria > Pseudomonadales > Oleiphilaceae > Marinobacter > Marinobacter suaedae. Next base: position 176,060 of record NZ_JAIOUO010000007.1, read on the forward strand.
GCTTATATCCAGGCAGCCCGCCAGGAGCAGAGTGGAAACCAGTGTTAGAGAAAAACGGTTCGACTGAACAATTCTCATGGTGGGTCGCACGCTTCCTTCGAGTGAGCCAATGAACCAAGCCAGTTGGCTCGTTGCTTTGTAAGTTGTTGTAACGGGATTATAAAGGCAGGGTGGCCGGTATATCGGGAAACCTGTCGCAGTTCTGATGTTCGTCGGCTTCGCTCTCAGTCATGCTGAACCTTGAAATTCGTTAGCTTGCCACCATTGTTGAAGGTTTGAATCCAATCTGGCGGGGTAGCCCTGGTGTTCCCGTATGACGAGTTCAGGACTTTCTATGACCCAAGCATTAGATATTCGGGGCCTGACCAAAACCTATGGTGACGGCTTTCAGGCGCTGAAAGGGATCGATCTGTCGGTTGCCGAAGGGGATTTTTTCGCGCTCCTCGGGCCAAATGGTGCCGGCAAGTCAACCACGTTGGGGATCGTCTCGTCGCTGGTCAACAAAAGCGACGGTGAGGTCAAAGTGTTTGGCTTTGATATCGATACGAATCTTTCGGAAGCCAAAATGAATCTGGGTGTTGTGCCCCAGGAGTTCAACTTTAACCAGTTTGAAAAAGTATTCGATATCGTTACCACCCAGGCTGGCTATTACGGGATTCCCCTCAGGAGGGCCTCTGAATCCGCGGAAAAATACCTGAAAAAGCTTGGCTTGTGGGATAAGCGTAATTCCCCTGCACGAATGCTTTCCGGGGGCATGAAGCGCCGGTTGATGATTGCCCGGGCTCTGGTCCACGAACCCCGTTTGCTGATTCTTGACGAACCAACGGCAGGAGTAGACATTGAGCTCCGTCGGTCTATGTGGTCTTTTCTGGAGGAAATGAATCGTCAGGGGACCACGATCATTCTGACCACTCACTACCTCGAAGAGGCAGAGGCTCTTTGCCGTAACATCGCCATTATCGATCATGGCCGAATCCTGAAAAATACCAGCAAACGGGACTTGCTCCAGGAACTGAGCCTTGAAACCTTTGTGCTCGATACAGAGGTAGCCCTCAACTCTCCGCCTGAACTCCCTGGTTTCGTTTGCCGTCTTGATGGTGAAGGTGCCCTGGAGGTGGATGTCGAAAAAGGGCAGGGATTGAATCAGGTGTTTGTCCAGCTGGAAGACATGGGCATTAAGGTCGTCAGTATGAGAACCAAAGCGAACCGGCTTGAAGAGCTGTTCATCCGGATGGTGGAAGAAAATGCGTCGTCCGCCAAACCGGCAGAGGGGGTAGCGGAATGACGAGCCGAGCCATACTAACCGCCTACTATACGATCGTTATTCGCGAGATCCGCCGGTTCACCCGAATTTGGGCCCAGACCCTGCTCCCGCCGGTCGTTACCATGACTCTCTATTTCATTATTTTCGGCAATCTGATTGGTTCCCGAATCGGTGAAATGGGTGGTTTTGATTACATGGCGTTTATCGTCCCCGGGCTGATCATGATGGCGGTGATTACCAACTCCTATGCCAATGTGGTGTCATCGTTTTTCTCCATGAAGTTTCAGAGAAGCATTGAGGAGTTGCTGGTATCACCGGTTCCCAATTGGGTCATTCTCGCCGGGTATGTGAGTGGCGGTATGGCCCGGGGCCTGAGTATTGGCTTGCTCGTGACTCTGCTTTCCCTGGCCTTTACGAACCTGTCGATACACAGTCTGCCGATGATGATCGTGACAGTGGTGTTGACCTCCGCACTGTTCTCTCTGGGAGGTTTCATTAATGCCATGCTGGCCACCAAGTTCGACGATATCTCGATCGTGCCTACCTTCGTTCTGACACCGTTGACCTACCTGGGAGGCGTCTTTTACAGCATCGATTTGCTTCCGAATTTCTGGCAGGGCGTGTCTTTGTTGAACCCGATTCTATACATGGTCAATGGATTTCGATTTGGAATACTGGGGGTTTCGGACGTCAACCCCTACGTTTCATTGGGTATGATTCTCGTGTTTATCGCGGGTCTTGTGTTCGTTGCTTTGACAATGCTTGCCCGTGGCAAGGGCATTCGACACTGATTACAGGAACCAATATGGCACTACACGATGCTCCGCTGGGCAAGGCCAGCGAATACCCCGAACGGTACGATGCCGGATTGCTGTTCCCAGTGGCCCGGGACGAAAACCGGCGTAGGCTGGGCTTGGCTGATGGGCGCTGGCCCTGGTTCGGGGAAGACCTCTGGCAGGCCTGGGAGGTGTCGTGGCTCCGGCACAGCGGTGTGCCGGCGGTAGCCTGGGCGGAGCTGCGGTTTCCCGCTGCATCGCCGGCCATCGTTGAGTCCAAGTCTCTCAAGCTTTACCTGAATTCATTTAATCAGACGGTTTTTTCCTCCTCTGAGCAGGTGAAGGAAACCATTGCGCGGGATCTTTCCAGTGCCTGCGGCGCGGCGGTTCAGGTGGTGATGCACAGCGTGGACGTTGCCGGTGAGGCAGAGGGGCGCCCGGAAGGGTTTGAGTTAATAGATGACGAGCCTGTATCGGATGTGGTGTACGAATATTCCTCCGACTCGCTGCAGGCGGGCGGCGACCTGGTAACGGAGCAGCTATGTTCTCATCTGCTGAAAAGTAACTGTCCGGTGACGGGGCAGCCTGATTGGGCGACGGTCCTGGTCAGCTATACGGGGCCGAAGATAGATAGGTCCGGGCTGCTGAAGTACATCGTCGGTTTCCGCCAGAAGCAGGACTTCCATGAGCATTGCGTAGAGACGCTGTTTACTGATTTGATGGAAGCCTGTCAGCCAAGCCGGCTGACGGTTTGTGCCCGTTACACTCGTCGTGGCGGGCTGGATATTAACCCCTGGCGCAGTACCGAGCCCGACGGGGGGGCTGGTCCTCGCCTGGTACGGCAATAGGGTAAAGGGCTGGCGCTGGTGGGAGGGGGCAACGTCAGGTTGCGTCTTCTTCCTGGCGGAGCCGGTCGGCGGCATCTTCCAGGGCTGACAGAATGGCCTTTCGTTCTTTCTCGGTGATTTTGTCAGAGTCCAGGTACATGGCAAAGCCGCTGTGTTCATGTTCGAGGAAACTGCGGTTCGGTCCCATGTCACGCCGGAAATCTACAACTTCGTAGATGGGAACGGGCTTGCCAAACCCCTTGACCGTAATTTCTCCCTTGTCCCGACACATAATGCGGTCCTTGATCAGGGAGAAAGTTTCATAGGAAACCAGGATTTCGCCGGGTTCCGCCAGGGATTCCAGTCGGCTGGCGAGGTTAACCTCCTTGCCAATGATGGTGTAGTCCATCCGGTTTTCCGCGCCAAAGTTGCCGACGGTAGTGTAGCCGGTGCTGATGCCCATGCGGATTTCCAGCGGCGTTTTGATGCCCTGGCTACGCCATTTCTGGCGCATGATCTTCATATGCTTGCGCATCTCGATGGCCATTGAGACACACGCCATGGCGTCTTCTCGTTGCCCCCGACTCGTAGGATCCCCGAAAAATACCATGATGGAGTCGCCCACGAACTTGTCGATCGTGCCGCCGTATTTCAGGGCCACCTCGGACATTTCGTTAAAGTAGTGGTTCAGAAGCTCGGTCAGCGCTTCTGGCTCCATTTCTTCCGACAGTTCGGTGAAACCTTTGATGTCCGAGAAAAATACCACCAGTTTTTTACGCTGGGTTTCAAGTCGAACGTCCCGCTCGCCGGTAAAAATGGATTGCCAGACCTGTGGTGACAGGTACTTGGACAGTTTGTGCGAGAGAGCAATGGATTGTTCGCGCTGATTCTGTATCTGGGTTTTTGCCAGCATCAGGGCCTGGGCCTGCTGGTGGGAGTAATAGGCTGTAACACAGATATAAATGCCCGTGGCGAGGATAGAGATGATGCTGGTGATCAGGGGGGCGTGGAAACTTTCCGCCGGACCACCTGCAACTGCCAGTGCTGCTGAGGTGGTGGCTGCGAGAAAACCGGTACCCAGCATCCACTGGCGTATGCCGCCAACGATGAGGCAGCTGAACATTAGCATCAGGACAACGGACGCCGAGGGGATAGCCACGAGACCAATGCAGCCGATGAAGGCTCCACCGACCACGCAATCGAAGATCAGCATTTTTTGCCGGATGCGAGGGGATTTTCGTAAAAAGGTGCGGCGGGTCAATACATAGGCGGTGTAGGGCCAGATGAACGCCGCAACCACCAGCCACAGCTGCCATTGTTGGAAAACACCCTGCAGAACGCCCGTGATGAGCATGGCGGCCACGGCCGTGTAGGCTAGAGCCCTGCCGTTAAAATCCGGCATAGGGGGAATAACAACCGGGTGGTTATCGGAAGCTGGAGCCTTGCCGGATGAGCCGGTTGTGGCGCGTAATTCTGCCGGTACACTGAGCATGTTAGAAGCGGATCCTGCCGACCAGCATATCTTTGAACATCACCCAGTCGCCCATCAGGCTGTAAAAGGGATATTTAAAGGTCGCTGGTCGGTTTTTCTCAAACTTGAAGTGGCCAATCCAGGCAAAGCCGTAACCGATCACCGGCAAGCTGAGCAGCCAGACGAACTTGCCCGATAGCAGGGCCCAGGCACCGACAATCAGAACCAGGAGGCTACCGACGAAGTGCAGTCGACGGCAGGTAACGTCACTGTGTTCTTCCAGGTAGTACGGGTAGAATTCAGCAAAATTGCGAAAACTCTGGAGATCACTCATGGTGCTTTCAGGATGCTCTTATAGTTTTTTGGTTTGACCATTGTATTACTTAAAGATTAACAGCATTAAGGGTAAGCGACAATTAAGGGAATCGGCATTCATGTGTTGTCGTGTTGCTGATTTTGATCGAAAAGTAAACGGTGGAGTCATATGAATTCAGTGACCGATTTTCTCCTCAACCGATCGTCGGAACCGCGTTTGCAGGCACCGGCACCTGACCAGCATGTGCTGGACACCGCCCTGGCGTGCGCGGCCAGGGCGCCGGACCACGCTTTGTTGCGCCCCTGGCGTTACCTGATCGTCGAGGGCGAGGGGCTTGATGCTCTCGGGGAGTTGTTTGCCCGTTCCTGTGCCGACGAGGCCGATAACCAGAAATGGGAAAAGCTGCGTAAAGCGCCCATGCGTGCGCCAATGGTGATCGTAGGGATTGCATCTCCGAAAGTTCATCCTAAGGTTCCTGAAATAGAGCAGGTGATGTCGGCGGCGGCGAGCATGAGTTTTCTGGCTCTGGCACTGCAGGACGCCGGGTTCGGTGTGATGTGGCGGACAGGGGATGTTGCGTACAACCAATCTGTTGCTCAGGGTCTTGGTTTGGCAGAGGGAGAATCTATCATCGGTTTTCTGTATACCGGCTCAATTGTGTCTGAGAAACCGCGGGTGCCACGTCCGGAGGTGGCTGAGTTCGTCCGCCGTTGGCCGCAATAAAGCATTTTTGTACTGTGGATTATGCCCAGGCTACCATCTGCTGACGGCTGGTAATGGAGTTGCTGGCCAGAGTAGTTCGCATCTTAGGTAGGTTGGCCTATTTCCGGTCATCATCTCCCTGGTGGTCGGACTGCTCTTATCCAGCCCGCTTTAATCGCCTAAACCGGCTGGACAAATCGTCCGCCGGCCAGTTGCTTTCATCCGCAGGCTCAGTATAATCGCCCACACTTTCCCATGGCGGCGTGGTGAAATTGGTAGACACGACGGATTCAAAATCCGTTGGGGTAAAACCCGTGGCGGTTCGAGTCCGCCCGCCGCTACCATCCTTTCCCTTATTTTGGTTTCTGCATCCGTTACGGCGTAGCGTCTGACATGCCTTCGGAACCTTTGTCTGTTTCCCATTGATACCTCTCTTGGCGCGATGTGACGCTTTTGCTTGCGTTGCGCGTTGTTTGAATTGATCTATCTTAAATTGGTGTTAGCCAAGGGATTTGTCAGCAAACGTGCCAGAGGGAACACCATGGGGACCAGTTTGAGATTGGCCTGCCTTTTACTTCCACTGCTTATGATCGGGTGTGGGGGATCGTCCGGCACAAGGGTTGACCGGATCGAGGCCGCGCCTACGGTCAGCAAGAGTTATGAAAAGGTGCTGGTGTTCGTGGTGAGTGCCAAGCAAACCGTCCGGGACGTGGTGGAACGCCAGATTGTCGCCGAGATGAACGAGAGCGAATTCGAGTCCGGGCGCTTCGGTATGGCCAATGCGGATGTTCCCTGGGAAGATGCTGAACAGCTGCAAACTCTGGTTGCAGAGAGTGCCGTTGCGGGCCAGTACGATGGCGTTCTGGTGGTTTCCCTGGTGAGCAAAGACCGCGAAGCTCGTTATGTCCCTGAACAGGTGGTGTATCAGCCCATCACTACTTCGGTCGGTCCCCTCGCGTCCACAACCTACATGGATACGACCGTCGTTCCCCAGACCTATCAGGAATCCACCAGTTACGTGCTGAAATCGACCCTGTTCGACACCGAATCCACGAACCCTGTCTGGCAGATGTATTCCACAACAGTGGATCCGGAGTCGCTGGACAAAGCCGCTAAAGAATTTGGTGAAGCGGTTGTAAGTGCCTTACGGAAAACCCTGCCGAGGCCAGCTGAAGAATGATCAGCATGAACAGGAGGGGGCTCTGGGTTGCAGGTGTTGCGATGGCCCTGGGTACCGGTTGTGCCACTGATGCCAACCTGAAAGCAGGCACGGATGATCCGTGTACCACTATGAAAGGCATCATTGCGGATTTCGGCAGCGGGTTTGAGAGCTTTCGGGGCAAGCGCAATGACTTTGCGTCGCTCACGGTTTACGCTGCCAAAGAGGAATTGGTGAAAGGTCATTGTGAAATCTGGGTGTGGAACGACGGCGACAGTGCCTACGTTTGCTCTGCCAATACACCGGATGGTGAGATTGCAGCCCAGCGGTATCGCAACAGCCTGAAGACCGTGCAGCAATGCCTGGGGGATTCCTGGCAGGAAGATTCTGTTACCCGGGAGCGGGACGGGCGTTATCTTGGTGTGGCCACGGGCTTTTCCTCTGATGCTCACCCCGGACTCGCGATTTCGGTACAGAACATCGTGCCGCCAGGGTCATACCGTTCTTTGCGCAGCAACTACCTCTACATCGGCTCCGCACAGAAAACGCCGGCACCCGATTAAACGCTCTTGCGCTTTAGGCACGGGGCATTCCGTGGTAAATTCCGCACCACTTTTTAATCAACGCGGTGCCCAGACCTCGCCTTGTCTATGAACGTTTCTGACTTCCATTTTGAATTACCCGACGAACTCATTGCCCGCTACCCGCTGACTGAACGGTCCGCATCAAGGTTATTGTGCCTCGACGGCATGTCGGGCGAGACAGCGCACCGGCAGTTTTCCGATATCACTGACCTGCTTCAGCCGGGCGACCTGCTGGTGTTCAACGACACGCGGGTTATTCCAGCCCGTTTGTTTGGCACCAAGGAGACCGGCGGCAAGGTCGAAATTCTGGTGGAGCGTGTACTGGGTGAACATGAGATTCTGGCTCATGTCCGGGCCTCGAAGTCCCCTAAAGAGGGTCAGATGATTACCCTCGAGGATGGCACCCAGATGCGGATGACTAGCCGGAACGATGCGCTGTTCCATCTGACCTGTATGGCAACCGAGCCCGTGCTGGACGTTCTTGAGCGAATCGGGCACATGCCATTGCCGCCTTACGTCGACCGTCCGGATGAGTCCACCGACCGGGAACGCTATCAGACCGTTTACGCCCGGGAGCCTGGCGCAGTGGCAGCGCCCACAGCTGGCTTGCATTTCGATGATGCCTTGCTGGAAAAAATCGGTGCCATGGGCGTGGAAACGGCGTTCGTAACCCTGCACGTGGGAGCGGGCACCTTCCAGCCGGTTCGGGTGGATCGGGTGGAGGATCACGTCATGCACAGTGAGGTGGTCAATGTCCCGCAAGCGACCGTTGAGGCTGTCGAGCATGCCCGGCACCGCGGTGGCCGTGTCATCGCCGTCGGCACGACATCGGTTCGTTCCCTGGAGTCTGCCAGCCGGGGAGGGCGGCTGCGGGAGTTCCAGGGCGAGACCGACATTTTCATTAGTCCGGGCTACCGGTTCGAAACGGTGGATGCCCTGATCACCAATTTCCACCTTCCGGAATCCACGCTGATCATGCTGGTCAGTGCCTTTGCCGGTTATGAAAACGTCATGGGGGCGTATCGTGAGGCCGTTGCCGAGCAGTACCGCTTCTTCAGTTATGGCGATGCCATGTTTATCACTTGTCAGGAGCCCAGTCGCGGAATGCTGATCGGCCCGGCGAATGCCGCTGACAACGTCAACAGAGATTGAGTCGGGGAACTATTTTGAGCGAATCCTGCTTCATGTCCTTTGAAAAGCTCGGGGAAGACGGCCGGGCCCGTCGTGGTCGGCTGACCTTTCCCCGTGGCACCGTCGAAACTCCAGCGTTCATGCCGGTGGGCACCTACGGCACCGTAAAAGGCATGCTGCCGCGGGACATTCACGAAATTGGGGCCCAGATTATCCTGGGCAACACCTTTCACCTGATGCTTCGGCCGGGGACGGAGGTCATTAAGGCCCACGGCGATCTCCACGACTTCACCCAGTGGAAGGGTCCGATTCTCACCGACTCCGGTGGCTTTCAGGTGTTCAGTCTCGGGGAAATGCGCAAGATCACAGAAGAAGGGGTAACCTTCCGATCGCCGGTGGATGGTTCTCCGGTCAAGTTGAATCCGGAAATCGCTATACAGGTTCAGCGTGACCTGGGTTCGGACATCGTGATGATCTTTGACGAGTGCACGCCGTACCCGGCAACGGAGAAAGAAGCCAGGCAGTCCATGGAGTTATCGCTGCGTTGGGCAGCGCGGAGCAAAAAGGCTCACGAGGGTAACCCTGCAGCGCTCTTTGGCATCGTCCAGGGCGGCATGTACGAGCAACTGCGCGATGAGTCCCTGGCAGGTCTGACCGACATTGGCTTCGATGGTTTCGCGATCGGCGGGCTGTCCGTGGGAGAGCCCAAGGAAGACATGATTCGGATCCTGGACCATCTTCCGCCGAAGATGCCCGAGGACAAGCCCCGTTATCTGATGGGGGTAGGGCGGCCGGAAGACATCGTCGAGGCGGTCCGGCGCGGTGTCGACATGTTTGACTGCGTCATGCCCACGCGGAACGCCCGTAACGGGTATCTGTTTAATTCCGAGGGTATCGTCAAAATCCGCAACGCCAAGCATCGCCACGATACGGGCCCGGTGGACCAACGTTGCGACTGTTATACCTGCAAGAACTTTTCGAGAAGTTACCTGCATCATCTGGATAAATGTGGAGAAATGCTTGGTTCCCAGCTTAATACGATCCACAACCTGAGGTTCTATCAGAACCTGATGGCCGGATTGCGTGGAGCCATTGAAGCAGGTACATTGTCCGACTTTGTAGCCGACTTCTATGCCCTGCGCGGGGAATCCGTTCCACCGCTGGGGGCCGCCTGAAAAATCCAGAAAAAAACCAACGGAGAATATCAATGAAAGCAATGAAAACGCTCATCGCTGGCCTGATGGCCCTGGTGCCTGCACTCGCTATGGCTCAGGATCCGGCGGCTCCTCAGGGTATGGGCGCCATGGGACAGATCATCTTCTTTGCCGGCTTTATCCTGATTTTCTACTTCCTGATCTGGCGTCCCCAGTCCAAGCGTGCGAAGGAGCACAAGGCTCTGATGTCTGGCCTGAACAAGGGTGACGAAGTGGTTACCTCCGGTGGCGTAGCCGGCAAGATCACCAAGGTCACCGATGACTTCATTGTTGTTGAAGTTGCTGACAACGTCGAAATCAAGGTTCAGAAGGTCGCCGTTGCCGCCGCTCTGCCGAAAGGCACCCTGAAGGACATCTGAGCCAGGTCCTTGCCGATAACAAGTCTAACTGGCTGAAACACCACGGCCGGCCAGCCGGCCGGCTTGAAGGATCCCATGCTGAACAAGTACCCGCTTTGGAAAAATCTGATAATCCTGATCGCCCTGGTGGTCGGGTTTATTTATGCACTCCCCAATCTCTTTCCGGACGACTACGCCATCCAGATTACCGGTTCCCGCAGCAGCACCGAGGTGGATGCCTCGGTTCTCGAGCGAGCCGTGAAGGCGCTGGAATCTGAAGGAATTGAGGTTAAAGACAGTTCTCTCCAGGATCGGGATGCCCTGATTCGTCTGACCGGTGCGGAAGACCAGCTGCAGGCCCGGCCTGTGGTTCAGTCAGCACTGGGCGGAGATTACCTGGTCGCCCTGAATATGGCGCCTTCCACTCCCGACTGGCTGAAGAGTCTGGGTGCCGGCCCCATGAAACTGGGTCTGGACCTGCGCGGTGGTGTTCACTTCCTACTTGAAGTGGATATGGATACGGCCGTCAATCAGCGCCTTGAGGCGATGTCGAGCCAGATCAAGCGAGAGCTTCGTGAAGAACGCATTCGTTACCGGGGCGGTGACGTCGAAGGTCGCCGACAGATTGTTCTCAGCTTTCGCGATGAAGCCCAGCGCTCGGAAGCGTTTGATCTGATTCGCGATCGCTACAATCAGTTCCTGATGAACGAGCGTACCGTTGATGACGAACGGCAGATTGTTCTGTCCCTGTCTGAGATCGAAGTGAAATCCATCCAGGAATACGCCCTGGAGCAAAACCTCACCACCATCCGCAACCGGGTTAACGAACTGGGTGTCGCTGAGCCGCTGGTCCAGCGCCAGGGTGCCGATCGAATTATCGTTGAGCTGCCGGGTGTGCAGGATACCGCTCAGGCCAAGCGTGTTCTTGGCGCGACTGCCAACCTGGAATTCCGTCTGGAAGCACGCTCTGATGCCAACGCCAGCGAAGTGGAAGAGTTCGGTTTCCGGGACAATCTCCGTCGAACCGCTCGCCTTGAGAAAGAGGTGATCACCACCGGTAACAACGTGTCCAATGCCCAGCAGGCGTTCGACGAAAATGGTCAGCCTCAGGTCAATATCACCATGGATTCCATTGGTGGTGATCAGATGCACCGGGCAACACGCAGCGCCGTTGGCCGCCGGATGGCCGTGCTGTTTATTGAGTTCCGTACCGAGACCGAAAACCGCATGGTTGACGGAGAAATGACGGAAGTTGATAAGCGGGTGGTCGAGAAGAGCATTATCAGCCTGGCGACCATTCAGTCGGCGCTTGGAAGCAGTTTCCGGATCACCGGTCTGGATTCCATTCCGGAAGCAGCAGAGCTGGCGCTCTTGCTGCGGGCAGGTGCGCTGGCGGCACCGATGTACTTTGTGCAGGAACGGACCATCGGCCCGAGCCTGGGTCAGAAAAACATCGATGCGGGCGTCATGTCGGTTGCACTTGGCTTTGCTCTGGTTCTGGCCTACATGCTGGTGAATTATCGCGGTTTTGGCCTGATCGCCAATGTGGCGTTGACCCTCAATCTGATGTTGCTGGTAGCTTGCATGTCGATTCTGTCGGCCACGCTCACGCTGCCCGGTATTGCCGGCATTGTTCTTACCGTGGGTATGGCGGTTGACGCCAACGTTCTTATATTCGAGCGGATCCGTGAAGAATTGCAGGGCGGGGCCCCCCCTCAGTCGGCCATTAACGCTGGTTATTCCCGCGCCTTCGTCTCAATCTTTGATGCGAACATCACCACCTTGCTGGTGGCCGTGATTCTGTTTGCCATGGGCTCCGGCCCGGTGAAGGGCTTCGCCGTCACTCTGTGCCTCGGTATCCTGACGTCCATGTTCTCTGGCCTGATGGTCAGCCGGGCGATTGTGAATCTGGTATACGGTGGTCGAAAGGTCGAAAAGCTGTCGATCGGAGGAAAGCTGGCAAATGTCTGATCAAGAGAAAAAGCCATTTGATTTTATGGGGCTTCGGAAGGCTGCTTCCGTGCTTTCGATCGCGCTGGTCGTCGCCTCGATCCTGTTGCTGGCGGTTCGCGGCCTGAATCTGGGGCTCGATTTCACCGGCGGTACATCGGTGGAGTTCGAGTACACGGAGGCTCCTGCGCTGGAGGACGTTCGGACCACTCTGACAGAGGCGGGTTATGAACAGTTTGTGGTTCAGAATTTCGGTTCAGACACCACGGTCCTGGTGCGCCTTGCCGAAGCGGATAACGACAAGGTAGGTCTTGAAGTCGCTGAGGCATTGAAAGCCAGTGGTGCCGAGCTTGAGCTCATCAGTTCCGAGTTTATCGGCTCCCAGGTGGGGGAAGAGTTACGCGAGGACGGTGGCCTGGGCATGCTCCTGGCGCTGGCGGTGGTGCTGATTTACGTTGGTATGCGCTTCCAGTTCAAGTTTGGTATCGCTTCGGTGGTTCCGCTGGCCCACGATGTCATCATTGTTCTCGGGGTGTTCGCACTGTTCCAGTGGACGTTTGACCTGTCCGTACTCGCGGCCTTGCTCGCGGTTATCGGTTACTCGCTGAATGACACCATCGTTGTGGCTGACCGCATCCGGGAGAATTTCCGCAAGATGCGTGAGGGCGACTCCTGGCACATCATTAATGCCTCGATCCACCAGACGATCCGTCGGACGATCAACACCTCCGGTACCACGTTGGTGGTGTTGCTGGCCCTTTACCTGTTCGGGGGTGAGGCCATCAACAACTTCTCACTGGCGCTGATCATTGGTGTTGTCGTGGGTACCTATTCCTCTATCTACGTAGCGGCCAATATGCTGCTTGCGCTGCACATTTCCCGTGAGGACCTGCAGTTGCCGCAGAAAGAGGGGGCTGTTGGTGAAGAGGTGGAGGAAGAAGAGCCACCCGAGTGGCTGAATCGGATGTGATTCAGCCGTTCCGGCACAAAAAAACCGCCATCCCTCGGGACTGGCGGTTTTTTTATGGCTGCTGTTTTATCAGCGGGGCAGGCGACCCCGGAACGGGTGAAGCGCTTTCAGGACTTCACGGAACAGCTTCGGATTGGCAACGACCAGCTGCCGGGCATTGCTGGTAGACGGGTTTCCGGAGAAGTCCCCAACCAATGCGCCGGACTCCATCGCCAGGGTGCCACCAAGATCCAGATCCACCGCTTGCGGGCGGAAGAGTACGGCGGAGTCGAGATGGCCGGCGGACACGCGAGCGATATCCAGTACCGGGCAACCGGAGGTACGCATCATGGCGGCCTCACTGGCCAGAGCTGCAGACATCTCACCCCAGAGCTGGGCGTCGTCACTTTTCTTCGCTTGTGCCAGAAGGTTGGAAGCAATCGCGGCCTGATCGAGTGTCTTGACCTGGGATGCCCGAACGCGGCGGCTGTTTAGCGCTGCGCCGTGCCCCCGGCTGGCAGAGTACTCCTCGCCGGTAACCGGGTTAATGATCAGCAGGTTTTCGGTGCGGTTGTTCTTTTTCTGCGCCAGGGCGATGACAAAGTCAGGGATGCCCCGCAGGAAGTTCTCGCTTCCGAGCAGCGGAAAGATGTGCCAGCTACGCTCGTTGGAACCTGCATCAGCCTCGTTCAGCGGCGCGATGGCGTGGTCCTTGTAGGCCTTTTCCAACTGCTCGCTGAAATTGTCGTAAATAGACTGTTCAACCCGGTCCAGCTGACGGCGGAGTTCGCCATCATTCTTGGTGTTGGGTTCCTGACGCTCGAAGTGGGCTTTCAGATAGTCTGAACCCTGGCGCGCAACGCGCAGGGCCATTTTGATCGCTGGTTGCATCTGAGTGTTCAATGTCCGAGTGTGTGAAGGCCGGCTATCATAGCAAAACTTACTGTGGCTTGTATGTTTTTTGACTCAGCAATAGCACGGATAGCAATGGATTACGGCAACTTACAATAACCGGCACCGGTTGCTTTTCTGGTACCATTGCCGCTTTCTCATCAGGTCTGGATGTCGTAGCGATGCATAAACCGGCGCTTCCTCAGGAAAGCACTGACACGTTTCAGGATCAGGTTCGGATTGTCCTGGTCGAAACCTCCCACTCCGGCAACATTGGCGCGGTTGCCCGTGCGATGAAAAATATGGGGTTGGGAAATCTCTGGTTGGTTAACCCCGGTTCCTTCCCCGATGAAGCCTCCTATGCCCGTTCGTCGGGCGCATCGGATGTTCTCGATAATGCGCAGGTTGTCGGGTCCCTGGATGAAGCGATTTCCGATTGCGTCCTGGTCATGGGGACCAGTGCCCGGGGTCGAAAGGTGCCCTGGCCGGTCATTGCACCGCCCGAAGCGGCAGCGACCGCCGGAGCACATGCCGCGAAAGGGACGGTTGCGCTGGTGTTCGGCCGTGAGAGCTCCGGTCTGAACAATGAAGAGTTGCAACGTTGTCATTTCCATATTCATATCCCTTCGAATCCGGACTACAGCTCGCTGAATCTGGCGATGGCGGTGCAGGTGATATGCTATGAATTAAGAATGCATTACCTGCGAGGTCTTGAAGGGGGTGAGGAGAACCCCAATCTTAAGCCTATGACGATGCCCGGAGATGAAGGCTGGGATGTTGAGCTCGCATCGGTTAACGATGTCGAGGGCTTTTTCAGCCATCTCGAGCAGGTTCTGGTGGATGTCTCTTTTCATCGAAGGGAGAACCCGAGGCAGTTGATGACTCGCTTGCGACGTCTGTTCCAGCGGGCAAAACTGGATCAGATGGAAGTGAATATCCTCCGGGGCATCTTGTCATCCATCCAGAAAGCAGTCGGTACCAAGGGATCTGTAAAATCAGCTTCGGCGGATTCCGGGGCCCAGAAAAAGGAATAAAGATGGCCATTTTCGAGCGTTTAAGGGAAGACATTAACAGCGTTTTTCATCGTGATCCGGCGGCCCGGAACACGTTCGAGGTTCTGACCAACTATCCAGGCTTGCATGCACTGCTGTTCCATCGGATGTCCCATTGGCTCTGGGGGCTCGGCCTAAAGTGGATTGCGCGGACCATTTCCACTCTTGCAAGGTGGTTTACCGGGGTTGAGATTCACCCGGGCGCCAAGATCGGTCGCCGGTTTTTTATCGATCACGGCATGGGGGTGGTGATCGGCGAAACCACCATTATCGGTGATGACGTAACCCTTTATCAGGGTGTCACGCTGGGTGGCACCAGCTGGAACAAAGGTAAGCGGCATCCAACCATAGGCAACGGGGTGGTTGTGGGTGCTGGCGCCAAGATCCTGGGGCCGTTTGAAGTAGGCGAGGGGGCCAAGGTAGGTTCCAATTCCGTGGTTACCAAAGAGGTTCCGGCAGGTGCGACCGTGGTCGGTATTCCGGGTCGCGTCATTGTCAAGCGACCGGAAGAGGAGGGTGATAATCAGCGCCGGAAGGAAATGGAAGAGCGAATGGGATTCGATGCCTACGGTGTAACTGAGGAAATGCCGGACCCGGTGGCGCGTTCCGTTCGCGCGCTCCTGGATCACATGCATGCGGTGGACGACCGTATTGAAAACATGTGTCAGGCTCTGAAGAAGCTAAATGCCGATTATCCCAACGGCGAGCTGCCTCCGCTGGCAGAAGAGGACTTCGATTGCGTGAGGGATGAGCCCAGTCAACGGCAGGGGTAATACTTGACTGTTTTAGTGGGTCAATTCATACTCGCAGCTGTTTTACGGGACTCATATCCAAGCTCGGGCTGACGTAATGAAACTCACGACCAAAGGCCGCTATGCCGTAACGGCAATGCTGGATCTGGCTCTGCACGCAGACCAGGGGCCGGTGAGTCTCGCAGATATTTCAGCCCGCCAGGAAATTTCCCTGTCCTATCTGGAGCAGTTGTTCGCGCGCCTTCGTCGAGAAAATCTCGTGATCAGCATCCGTGGTCCCGGAGGTGGATATCGTCTCAGTCGGGACGCCGGTGATGTGTACATTGCCGAGGTGGTCGATGCGGTGAGTGAGTCCCTCGATACCACGCGCTGTGGCAACAAGGGTGACTGCCAGAAGGGCGAGAAGTGCCTCACGCATCACCTCTGGTCTGATCTGAGCGACCAGATTCATCAGTTCCTGAGCGAAATCAGTCTGAAGGATCTGATGAAAAAACATGAAATCCGCCAGGTTGCGGACCGCCAGAATCGCCGTCAGTCAGACAGCGACTCTGATACGATCAATACCGACCGCCTGTCGAGCCAGGCGCCGGCCTGAAATTCAAGCCCAAACATACCATGAAGAAGCCCGTCTACCTTGACTACGCGGCCACGACGCCCGTTGATCCTGCTGTTGCTGAAGAAATGTCGAAGTACCTGACGATGGATGGCGTATTTGGCAACCCGGCATCGCGCTCCCATATGTACGGTTGGCAGGCGGAGGCGGCAGTGGAAAATGCCCGCCGCCAGGTTGCACAGCTGATTGGAGCGGACCCGCGGGAAATTGTCTGGACATCGGGTGCCACCGAATCGGATAACCTGGCAATCAAGGGCGCGGTTGCCGGGCACGATAATCCTCATATCATCACCTCGATTATTGAGCATAAAGCGGTTCTCGATACCTGCAAGTGGCTTGAGCAGCAGGGTGTCGACGTCACCTGGCTGGTGCCGCAGGGAGATGGTCGGGTGCTGCCGGGGCAGGTGGCGGAAGCCTTGCGGGACAATACCGTCCTGGTCAGCCTGATGATGGTGAACAACGAGCTTGGTTGTGTGACCGACGTGGCTACCATTGGGGCCATGCTGAGGGAGCGGGGGATTCTGTTTCACGTGGATGCTGCCCAGGCCGCCGGCAAGCTACCGGTGGATGTCAGTGAGATGTCTGTGGATCTGATGTCAGTGTCCGGTCATAAGGTATACGGCCCGAAAGGGGTGGGGGCCTTGTACGTTCGCCGCTCGCCCGAGGTTCGTATTGAGGCACAGATTCATGGTGGTGGGCACGAGCGCGGAATGCGTTCGGGTACTCTGCCCACTCATCAGATTGCGGGTATGGGCAGGGCATTTGCGATTGCCCGGGAGCGCCTTGGTGAGGAAATCGAGAGGCTCGAACAGTTGCGCTCCGGTTTTCTGACGGGGTTGTCTGCGCTGGAGGGCGTTCGCCTCAACGGAAGTCAAGACCACCGTGTGCCGGGCATCGTAAACCTCTCGTTTGACGGTGTTGAAGCCGAATCCCTGATGCTTGGCCTGCGCGAGCTGGCTGTTTCTTCCGGCTCCGCCTGTGCATCTGCCACGATGGAGCCGTCGTTTGTTCTTCGTGGTATCGGCCTGAATGACGAGCAGGCCCACCGCGCACTTCGTTTTTCATTTGGCCGTTTTACCTCCGCCGATGACGTGGAATTTGCCGGGAAGCACATCATTGATGTTGTATCCCGCCTGCGCTCAGTGCGGTAGGCAGCCGGCCTTGGACTGCGTATAATCGCAGGCCTGAATTTTAACCCTGAACTTAATGGAGAAATACCATGGCAACTGAGCGTACGCTCTCGATCATCAAGCCCGACGCAGTAGCAAAGAACGTGATCGGCGAAATCTACAGCCGCTTCGAGAAAGCGGGCCTGAAAATTGTTGCTGCCAAGATGATGCACCTGACCCAGGAGCAGGCGGAAGGCTTCTACGCTGAGCACAAAGAGCGTCCGTTCTTCAACGACCTGGTTGCTTTCATGACTTCTGGTCCGGTTGTGGTTCAGGTTCTGGAAGGCGAGGGCGCGATCCTGAAAAACCGCGACCTGATGGGCGCCACCAACCCGAAAGAAGCCGATGCCGGCACGATCCGTGCGGATTTCGCTTCTTCCATCGACGCGAACGCTGTTCACGGTTCCGACTCCGCAGCTTCTGCTGAGCGTGAAGTGGCGTACTTCTTCAATGACAACGAAATCTGCCCGCGCGGCTAATTCGGTTGTCAGGAGGCGGCGTTCAGCCGCCTCCGCATTGGTTATTTGTTCGAGGTTATGTAATGACAGCGGCTGCTGAAAAAACGAATCTGCTAGGGATGCCCAAGTCAAAGCTGGAGGCTTTTTTTGAATCCCTGGGGGAAAAACGTTTTCGTGCCACTCAGATCCTGCAGTGGATTCATCAGCGGGGTATCGATGACTTCGATCAAATGAGTAATGTCAGCAAGGCCTTGCGTGAAAAGCTTAAAGTTGTTGCCGAAATTCGTGGTCCGGAGGTTGTGTACGATGAAACCTCCAAGGACGGTACCCGGAAGTGGGTCATGCGCATGGATAACGGCAACAGTGTAGAAACCGTCCTGATTCCAGACGGAGAGCGCGGCACACTGTGCGTGTCGTCACAGATAGGGTGCAGCCTGGACTGCACGTTCTGCTCGACGGGCAAGCGGGGCTTTAACCGTAACCTGACGGCAGCGGAAATTATTGGTCAGGTCTGGGTAGCCCGTAAGGCGTTTATGCCGTTTGATAATGGCTCCGATCGCCCGATCACCAATGTCGTGATGATGGGAATGGGCGAGCCGCTCCTTAACTTCGACAACGTTGTTGACGCCATGAACCTGATGATGGAAGACCTGGCCTACGGAATCTCCAAGCGCCGGGTTACATTGAGCACCTCAGGCGTGGTTCCCGCTCTCGATCGACTGGGCGAAGTCACTGACGTGTCGATCGCCATATCCCTGCATGCGCCGAACGACGAACTGCGTAACCAGTTGGTGCCGCTTAACAAGAAGTATCCGATCTCAGAGTTGTTGGCGGCTACTCGCCGTTACCTCTCAGGCCTTCCTGACAAGCGCAAGGCAACCATCGAGTACACCGTGATTGAGGGTGTGAACGACCAGCCCGAACACGCCAGGCAGCTGGTTGGTCTGTTGCGAGGCCTGCCGTGCAAGATAAATCTGATACCCTTTAACCCGTTCCCGGAGAGCGATTTCAAGCGCCCAAGCATGAACGCCACGCGACGTTTCCAGACGGTTCTGAATGAGGCAGGGTACGTGACCACGATTCGGACCACGCGGGGTGACGACATCGATGCGGCCTGCGGTCAGCTCGTTGGCCGGGTCGAAGACCGTACCCGTCGAAGTCAACGATACATTCAAGTTCAGCAGGTAAACCCCTGATCTGAACAAGCGAGAAAGCCTGTAAGAGGTAGGTGACACTGTGACATCCGGAAAGGCAAATTGGCGTATTGGGGCTGTAGCCATGTTGCTGGCTGCTTTTTTTGTCACAGGTTGTGTGACCACGGTAGACAGCCGGTTCTCCCGGGAAGCAGATCGTCAGGAAGCTATTGAAGACTACGTTCAACTTGCTACCGCCTACATAGGGCAGGGCAACATGGAGCGTGCGCGTCACCATCTGGACCGGGCTCTAGAGCTGGATGAAGACAGCGCCTCAGCACTGGCGGCCATGGGGCTGGTCTACAACTCGGAAGGCGAACCTGAACTCGCCGAAGAGAGCTTTCAGGATGCGATCGACTCCGATGGCGGATACACACGGGGCCGGGTTTACTATGGCGCCTTCCTGTTTGGCCAGGATCGCTATGAAGACGCCCGGGATCAGTTCAAGTCGGCTTCCCGCGACACGGACTACAAAGACCGGGGCTCGGTTTTCTATAACCTTGGCATGACCGAAGAACGACTCAATGATCCGGTCCAGGCTGAAAGCGCTTATCGTCGGGCGGTAGAGCTTTCTCGCGGAGATGCCCGTTCGTTGCTGGCGCTTTCCCGTGTTCTGGCGGATCAGGGAGACTACAGCGCGGCATCGCGGTACTACTCGCGTCTTATGTCGGTCATGCAGAGAAATCAGCGTCTTCGCCATTCCCCGGAAAGCCTTCTTACCGGCATCCGCATTGCCCATAATCTGAACGACCGTGACAAAGAGGCCAGCCTGGCCTTGCAGCTTAAGAATAATTATCCAGAGTCAGTCGAATACGAACAATATAAGGTGCTGATTTCTAATGGCCAGTGATGAAGTAGTTCAGCCAGAGACCAAAGAGCCAATCGGTCAAACTCTTAAGCGGGCTCGCGAACAGCGAGGCCTGACAGAGACCGATGTTGCCAACGCACAACACCTGCGGACCGGCGTTATCCAGGCCATTGAGGCCGGTGAATACAGCAAGGTTGACAGTGAAATCTTCCTGAAGGGGTACGTTCGGGCCTACGCCCGGATGGTTGGCTTGAATGCGGATGAGATCATCGCCGGCCTCGATGAAGAACTGGAGCCCATGAGGGTCGCCGAAAAGCAGGCTGTGGAAGCCAATCCCCTGGTGAGCATTGAGCGGCGACGGGAGCAAAAGCGCCGGGTAGCTCGAGGCGTGTTCTATACCGCCCTGGTCGGTCTTGCCGGGTATCTCGCGTTTACGTTCGTCCTGCCAAAGACTGATTTTGAATTGCCCGGGAATCTCTTCACTACGTCCTCGATTGAGGAGAGTGAGCCAACCGGCGTGTCCGACTCCGGTGCCACTGTCGAAACGGAAGAGCCAGCAAGCAGTGCACCGAGTCCGGATGCAGAACGGCAGCAACCGGATACCGCCGCAGGTCTTGAAGAACCCGCCGTCGATGGCGCCACTGTTTTTGCGCCTGACACATCGAGCCTTGCCGAAGAAGATTCAACCGCGGTTGTTGAAGAGGATGTTCCGACCCTCGGTGAATCGCCGTCACCAGATGTGGCAGAGAGCGCCGATGATGAGGCCCTGGAAGAGCAGGGCATTGAAGAGGGCCGTGCTGACGCCGAATCGTCTTCTGATGTCTCCGGTGCGCAGGAACCGTTGGCCAGTGGTCAGTCCCAAGTGCAGTTGACCGCCGATGAACAGCCGGAGTCGGACGTGCAATCCGCTGATCAGGCTCCGGTTTTTGCTGATGAGGCTGGCGTTCAAGATGAGCCGGTGGCCGGGGACAGTATTTCGGAGGCGCCGACTACTGACAATTCCGGCGACGCGGTCGAGGCTGGCCCTACGGCAACTCAAGAAGCACCTGAAGCGTCGACGGCAAACCTTGATATCAGTTTTGTTGGCGATTGCTGGGTTCAGGTTACTGACGCGTCGGGAAATCGTCTGGCGAGCTCGCTCCAACGCAGCGGAGACCGGTTACAGGTCGCGGGGGAAGCCCCGTTGCGCGTAGTGATTGGTGCTGTGGATGCCGTCAGTGCCATCCAGTTCGAGGGCCGGCCTGTCGATCTTGACGGTTTCCGTATTGTTAACAACCGTTCCGAATTTACGTTGCCCCAGTGAACTTCATTAACTCAGAGTTATTGGTCAATACCCTATGAAACAGGAATCTCCGATCGTAAGACGCAAGTCCCGTCAAATCATGGTCGGCAATGTGCCCGTCGGTGGCGATGCGCCGATTGCCGTGCAGAGTATGACCAACACCAATACCTGCGATGTTGACGCAACGGTGGGTCAGATCAAGGCACTGGAAGAAGCCGGAGCGGATATTGTTCGGGTATCCGTACCGACGATGGACGCTGCGGAAGCCTTCGGGCAGATTCGGCAGAAAGTGGGGCTTCCGCTGGTGGCGGACATCCATTTTGATTACAAGATAGCTTTGCGTGTCGCAGAACTCGGTGTGGATTGCCTGCGCATCAATCCGGGCAATATCGGTCGTGAAGATCGGGTCAGTGCGGTGATCAGTGCTGCCCGAGATCGCAACATCCCGATCCGGATTGGAGTGAACGCAGGTTCGTTGGAGAAAGAACTTCAGCGTAAGTACGGCGAACCAACGCCAGACGCGTTGGTTGAATCCGCCATGCGCCACATCGATATTTTGGATCGCCATGATTTTCAGGACTTCAAGGTAAGTCTGAAGGCATCGGAAGTGTTCATGACGGTGGCTGCCTATCGCAAGATCGCCAGCCAGATCGAACAACCGCTGCACCTGGGTATTACCGAAGCGGGCGGCTTCCGCTCTGGTACCGTCAAGTCCTCCATTGGACTCGGCATGCTGCTTATGGACGGAATTGGTGACACCATCCGGGTCTCTCTGGCTGCAGATCCCGTTCAGGAAATTAAAGTTGGCTACGATATCCTCAAGAGCCTGCGTCTGCGCAGTCGGGGTATCAACTTCATCGCCTGTCCAAGCTGTTCGCGTCAGAACTTCGATGTGATTCAGACCATGAATGATCTTGAGGCTCGTCTGGAAGACGTTAACACCGCAATGGACGTGGCAATCATAGGTTGCGTGGTGAATGGACCTGGTGAAGCGAAGGAGGCCGATATCGGTCTGACCGGCGGCAGCCCCAAAAACCTGTTTTACCTGTCCGGCAAGCCCAACCAGAAGCTTGATAACGCCACGTTGACCGACGATCTCGAGCGCCTGATTCGAGACGAGGTTGCTCGCAGACAGGAGCAGGACGAGGCAGTTATTGCCCGATCCGAAGGCTGATCGCCGGCCGCTATCCGATTAAGTTCATAGAGTTACGTTTAAGGGTTTCACTTGGCTAAGATTCAGGCAATTCGTGGAATGAACGATATCCTGCCGGACCAGTCGCCGGTCTGGCAGTTTGTTGAAGACACCGTTCGCAAGGTGCTCGGGCAGTACGGTTATCAAGAAATCCGTATGCCCATCGTTGAACAGACCGATCTTTTCAAGCGCTCTATCGGTGAAGTGACCGACATCGTTGAAAAGGAAATGTACACCTTTGAAGACCGCAACGGCGACAGTCTGACGCTTCGGCCGGAAGGCACCGCCGGATGCGTGCGGGCGGCGGAAGAGCACGGACTGCTGTTCAACCAGACACGCCGGCTCTGGTACACCGGCCCCATGTTCCGTCACGAACGTCCGCAGAAAGGCCGATATCGCCAGTTCCACCAGATTGGTGTGGAATGCTTTGGTATGACCGGCCCGGACATCGACGCCGAGTTATTGGTTCTTACCGCGCGTCTCTGGAAAGCTCTTGGGCTTGCCGGGCATACTCGCCTGGAGATCAACTCACTCGGTACGTCCGATGCGCGCAAAGTCTACCGTGAGGCCCTCGTTGCCTACCTCGAGGAGTACAAAGAAGAACTGGATGAAGACAGCAAGCGTCGTCTCGGCACCAACCCCCTGCGGATTCTGGACAGCAAGGTTTCGGAAACGCGGAAAATCCTGGAAGGTGCACCAAGCTTCGACGACTACCTGGATGACGATTCCAGGGAGCACTTTGAACACCTCAAGTCCCTTCTGGAAGAGGCTGGTGTAGAGTACACGGTCAATCCGGCGCTGGTTCGGGGGCTCGACTACTACGGTAAGACCGTCTTCGAGTGGGTGACCGACAGTCTTGGCGCTCAGGGAACCGTTTGTGCCGGAGGGCGATATGACGGTTTGGTAGAACAACTGGGGGGCAAGCCAACACCGGCGGTGGGCTTCGCGATGGGGCTGGAACGTCTCATCCTGTTGCTCGAGACCCTGGATCTGATTCCTGCGCATGTCACCACTGATGCGGATGTCTACGTCACGGCCATGGGAGACAGCGCAATACCGGTGGCGATGGCCCTGGCTGAAACTCTCAGGGACGCGTTGCCAGGGCTTACCATTGTCTCCCACTGCGGAGGCGGTAGCTTCAAGAGCCAGATGAAAAAGGCCGACAAGAGTGGTGCACGGTATGCGCTCATCCTCGGTGAAAACGAAGTGGCAAGTGGTACCGCTGCCCTGAAACCGCTGCGTGCGGACGAACCCCAGCAGGACATTGCCCAGGCCGAATTGGCGTCAGCACTGGCCCGAGCCTTCAATCTTTAAATCAAATCGAACAACAACGCGAAATCGAATTACAGGAGTCACAATGGCTGAATTGCGCACCGAAGAAGAACAGGTCCAGGCAATCAAGGACTGGTGGAAGAATAATGGCAGTTCGCTGCTGATTGGTGTCGGTGCCGCCCTGGCAATTGTCTTTGGCTGGCAAGCCTGGCAAAACCACCAGACACAGCAACGGGCTGAGGCTGCTGCCCAGTTTGCCAATTTGTTGAATACCTTCGGCAATCAGGCCGATGAAACCGCTGGTGAAACCGTCGAGTTCGTTGCCAAGTCGCTCCGTGAGGAGCACGGTGACAGCGCGTATGCTGTCTATGGCAACCTGATTTTGGCCAAGCAGTATCTGCTGGATGGCGAGACGGAGTCGGCGATTGATTCGCTGACCTGGGCGAAAGATCAGGCCGGGGATCACCAGGCTCTGAAACTGGTCATTGAAAACCGTCTTGCCCGTGCACAATTTGACGCCGGGCAATATGACGAGGCGCTCGCTACTATTGATGGGGTAGACGAAGCCGGGACTTTTGCCCCCATTTTCTCTGAGTTGCGGGGCGATATCCTGCTGGCGAAAGGTGATTCAGAAGGTGCCAAGAAGGCCTATCTGGCGGCTCGTGAAGCGAGTCCCGAAGGGCGAAGTGGCATTCTGGAATTGAAACTGTCTGACCTAGGTGTCGGAGGGGACGCCTGATGCGGGTAACTCGCAACAGGCTTCTAAAGCACGGACTGATGAGTCTGGCTGTCCTAGTTGGGGCGGCTGGCTGCAGTACGCCAGATACCTTTGAACAGCCCCGTCCGGTTCCCGACATCGAGGCTACGGTCGAGCTGGATTCGGTCTGGAGCATGTCAGTGGGTGATGGTCATGACGGGGATTACCTGTATCTCACGCCGCTGAATGCGGGTGACATTCTTTACGCAGCCTCTGCGGATGGCACCGTGTATGCGGTCGAGGCAGAGCAGGGCAAGGTTGTTTGGAAGAAAACCCTGGATGATAGGATTTTCTCCGGCGTGGGTGGTGATGGCGAACAGCTATACCTGACAACCCGGGAAGCCGACCTGCTGGCGCTGTCCCGTGAAGATGGTTCCGAACTGTGGCGTGCGGAGCTTCCGACTGAAGTGCTGTCGATCCCGCAGTCCAACGGCCGACTGGTCGTGGCTCAAACAACCGATGGGCGCGTACTGGCCTTCGACGCGGAAAGTGGCGCTCAACGTTGGCAGTATGATGGCGTGGTTCCGGTTCTCTCCATGCGAGCGGCTGCGACGCCGCTGGTCGGGGCTGATGTCGTTATTTCATCGTTCTCCAATGGCAAACTGATTGCACTGTCGGCAGAGAACGGCCAGCCGCTCTGGCAGTATGCGGTGGGTGAGCCTCAGGGGCGCACCGAGCTTGAACGCCTGGTGGACATTACCGGTCAGCCCCTGGTGATCGATACCGCGATCATGGTGGTGGGCTACCAGGGCAAGCTGGCCCTGGTGGATGTTCGAACAGGCCAGGAAATCTGGAGCAAGAAGGCGTCCAGCCTTTATTCGCCGTCCATCGGGGGCGGCAATATTTACCTGGCCGAGGCCAATGGCGATGTTGTTGCTCTGCGAGGTTCGGATCGCCGGGAGTTGTGGACCCAGGAGCGTCTGGCGTGGCGCCAACTGACCCGGCCAATTGTTTCCGATGACTACCTGGTGGCCGGTGATTACGAAGGTTACCTGCACGTTTTGTCAAGAGAGGATGGCAGTTTGTTGGGCCAGCTCGATTTCGATGATGACGGTATCCGCGTACCGGCACAGCGGCTGGAGAATGGTAACCTGTTGATCTATGGTAATGGCGGCAGGATGTCGGTCCTGCAAATCCAGCCCGTCGAATAACTGACCATCAGCCCGGCTTCCACACCGGGCTGTTTTCTATCTCAAGTAGCGAAGCACTATGACCCCAGTAATTGCCCTTGTCGGCCGTCCCAATGTTGGTAAGTCGACCCTGTTCAACCAGATGACCCGGTCCCGTGATGCCCTGGTGGCAGACTTTCCCGGTCTGACCCGGGACAGGAAATACGGCGACGGCAATTACGAGGGCCAAAGGTTTATCGTGATCGACACCGGCGGTCTGACCGGTGATGAAGAGGGGCTGGATGCCGAAATGGCGCGCCAGTCTCTGCAAGCGGTGGAAGAAGCGGATATCGTCCTGTTTCTGGTGGATGCCCGTGCCGGGCTCACTGCCGGTGACGAAACCATCGCTAACCACCTCCGCCGTTCTGGCAAACAGGCCCACCTGGTGGTGAACAAAACAGACGGCCAGGATCCGGATATTGCCGCCGCAGACTTTTACCAACTCGGCTTCGAATCTACTTTCCTGATTGCTGCGTCCCACAACCGGGGTATCCGCTCCCTGCTGGAAGAGCTGCTCCCGACGCCCGAGGAAGGGGCCGAGCAGGATAGCGCCAGCAAGTATCCCGGTATTCGGATCGGCGTTGTTGGTCGGCCGAATGTCGGTAAATCGACACTCGTCAATCGAATGCTGGGGGAAGACCGGGTCGTGGTCTACGACATGCCGGGAACCACCCGAGACAGCGTGTATATTCCCTATGAACGGCAGGGGAAAGAGTACACACTCATTGATACCGCCGGGGTGCGACGTCGTAAGAATGTGCGTGAGGCGGTCGAAAAGTTTTCCATTATCAAGACCCTTCAGGCCATAGAAGATGCTCACGTTGTTCTTCTGGTCATTGATGCCCGTGAGGGTCTGGTTGATCAGGATCTCCACCTGATTGGGTTTGTTCTGGATGCCGGCCGATCGCTGGTGATTGCCGTCAACAAGTGGGACGGTATGGATCCCGAAGAGCGCGCCAGGGTGAAGGAACAAGTGCAGCGGCGCCTGGACTTTCTGGATTACGCGGACAAGCATTATATTTCTGCGCTGCACGGCTCGGGCGTGGGTGTTATGTACGAATCGGTACAAGCCTGTTACGACTCAGCCATGGCCAAGTGGCCGACCAATCGCTTGACGGCAATCCTTCAGGACGCGGTTGCCCAGCATCAGCCACCGATGGTGCAGGGCAGGCGGATAAAATTGCGCTTTGCTCACCAGGGAGGCTCGAATCCGCCGAGAATTGTCGTTCATGGCAACCAGGTAGAGGCACTGCCAGGTTCCTACAAGCGCTATCTGGAAAATACCTTCCGGAAAGTGCTCGATGTGACCGGTTCACCCATTCGCTTCGAATTCAAGTCCGGCGAAAACCCCTATGCGAACAAGGTGGAACGAATGACACCTCGCCAGCGGGTCAAAAAGGACAACGACCTGAAGAAGGGACGTCGGGTCAAGAAGACCCGACAGAAGAGCATCAAACGCTGATTACTGTCTTTCGTCAAACGGGGATTAACCCCGTTTGACGTCCTCTGCTTGCCTGGCCTGAACCGCGGTCAGGGCAATGGTAAACACAATATCGTCCACCAGTGCGCCCCGCGACAAGTCATTCACCGGCTTTCGCAAGCCCTGCAGCATGGGGCCGATGCTGACCACGTTGGCGCTACGCTGAACCGCCTTGTAGGTCGTGTTCCCAGTGTTCAGGTCAGGGAACACAAACACGGTGGCTTTGCCCGCCACCTTGCTGTGGGGGGCTTTGCTTTTTGCCACGCTTTCAATGGCAGCGGCATCGTACTGCAGCGGTCCGTCAATCAGCAGGTCCGGCCGGCGCTCGCGGGCAATCCGGGTGGCTTCCCGAACCTTGTCGACATCCTGTCCACTCCCGGATTCCCCGGTGCTGTAACTGATCATCGCCACCAATGGCTCGATGCCAAACGCTTCCGCAGACTCGGCGCTCTGAATGGCAATGTCTGCCAGTTCCTCGGCATTTGGATCTGGATTGATGGCGCAGTCACCGTAGACCACGACCTGCTCGGGTAGCAGCATAAAGAATACCGACGAAACCACCTTCGCGTGCTCGTGGGTCTTGATCAGCTGAAGGGCAGGGCGGACTGTGTTGGCGGTGGTGTGTATCGCTCCGGACACGAGGCCGTCTGCCTCATCTCGCGCAACCATCATGGTTCCGAGTACGACGTTGTCTTCCAGCATGGCTTCTGCCATGTCCGGCGCTAGCCCTTTGTGTTTGCGCAACTCCACCATTGGTTGGACGTAGTTGGGCCGAACCTCTGAAGGTTCAATAACTTCAAGATCCTCGGGCACTTCGAGTCCCTGGGAACGCGCCACTTCCTGAATATCGTTGCGATGACCGATCAGAACGCATCGGGCCAGGCGACGCTGGTGGCAGATGATGGCGGCCTGGACGGTTCTGGGTTCATTCCCTTCAGGCAAAACAATGCGCTTGTCGGCGGCACGCGCCCTTTCTGACAGTTGATGGCGGAAAGCCGGTGGCGAGAGACGACGTTGACGTTGGACTTTCAGATGGTCCTGCAGCCAGTCGGTGTCAATTCGCGTCGCCACGGTTTCCATGGCCAGTTCGATTCGTTCCTTGTCGTCCACCGGTATGGCGGCTGACAGGTTAGCCAGTCGATTGGCGGTTTCGTAGGTGTTGCTCTGCGCGGAGAGCACCGGGAGACCGGTTTCAACCGCTCGCCGGCACAGGTCGATAACCTGGTGATCGGGCATCAGGCCGCCGGTCAGCATCAGCCCTGCCAGCGGAACACCGTTGAGCGCGGCCACGGCGGTTGCAACAAGGATGTCTTCCCGGTCTCCGGGAGTCACAATGAGCGTTCCGGCGGTCAACGTTTCCACCACGTTTCTCAGGCTCTGGGCAACCACGGCAACTTTCTGGATGCGGCGAACCTTCATCTGCCCATCGTACAGGACGTGTATGTCCAGTTCCCTGGCGATATCGGAAACCCTGGGTGCCAGAAGTTCCGGTAGCCAGGGGATTTCGGCCAGTAATTTGAAGCGGTTCTGGCGAAATACATTGCAGGCCCGGCGGTAGTCCGGTTCGGATGTTGGCTGATCCGGTATGCCTTTCAGGAACAGATTGGAATCATCCGGCTGGCCCACTTTATTCAGGATGACGGCGATCACATCAGGGTCTGAAGGATCGGCATACAGCCTCGCAGAAAAATCCAGTTCGTCATCCAGCATTGCAGGCTCAGCGTCGCTTGGAGCGGCCACCAGAATCACGTCGGAGGCCAGGTTGCGGGCCACCTCAACATTCAGTCTGGCGATATAGGCTTCGCTCCGGTCAGGTACCAGGCCTTCAATTACAACGACATCCACCTGCTCCGCGACTTTCTGGTATTCGCCGACTATGCGTTCCATCAGGTAATTGGATTTGCCCCGATTCAGGAGTTGCTGGGCCTCCTTCAGGCTGATCGGTTCAGGTGGTTCTACCCGGCTGTGCTCGCGGACAAACTCCACCGAGGCGTCTTTGCCATCGTTGTGCACCGATTCGCCGTGGTGAACTGCCTGGCGAAAGGGTTTATAAAAGCCAACGCTCACCCCGACCCGCTCCAGGGCCCGGTGCAAGCCAAGGCACACGGAAGTGAGGCCGGAATGCATGGAGGTTGGGGCGATGAACAGGCTTTTGGCCATAATGGCGATCCTTACTGTCAGGGGCGTTCACTGGGGGTAGGGGTTTCCGCCAAACGTTTGGCTTCACTGGCAATGACCAGTTCTTCATTGGTGGGGATCACCATCACCGGAAAGCGCGATTCGGGAGAGCTGATGATACCGTCGCTGAATCCACCGTGCGCGGAATTGAGATCCGCTTCCAGTTCGAAGCCAAGCAGTCCAAGGTGATTACAGGTTTGCTCCCGGATACGGCTGCTGTTTTCACCAATGCCACCGGTGAATACCAGAGCATCGATCCGGTTCAGTGAGGCCATCATGGCACCAATGTACCTGGCCAGTCGGAAACAAAATACATCGATGGCTAATCGGGAGGGCTCGTGGCCATGATCTGCCAGATCGCACAGGGTGCGCATGTCATTGGTTTGTCCGGACAGGCCAAGCAAACCACTTTGCTGGTTCAGTACGTCGTTAAGTGCCGCTGCGGTGATGCCTTTGCCATCGAGGTAGTCAAACAGCCCCGGATCTACATCTCCACTGCGGGTGCCCATCACCAAACCTTCCAGAGGGGTCAGCCCCATGCTGGTGTCAACGCTCAGGCCATCGCGGATGGCGGTTATGCTGCAGCCGTTTCCAAGATGGGCAGAAATCAGAGACGTCGTGGCGGGGGTCCGGTCCAGTCGTCGGGCGGTTTCCCGGGACATAAAATAATGGCTGGTCCCATGAAAGCCGTATCGACGCACAGCCCAATCCCGGTAGTAGCTCTCTGGAACAGCGTACATGTAGGCTTTGGGTGGTAGCGTCTGGTGAAAGGCAGTGTCGAATACCGCAACCTGCGGAACCCGTGGGTAGAGCTTGCGCATGGCCTCAATACCTGCAAGGTTCACCGGGTTGTGCAATGGTGCAAGTCCCGAACACGCCTGGATACCTTCGATGACATCGTCGTCGATCAGCACGGCTTCCCGGAACGTCTCGCCCCCATGTACTACCCGATGCCCGATGGCGGACGGTGCCGAATCAAGCAGACCCAGTTCCTCGAATGCGGACAACACAACTTTGAGGGCTTGCTCGTAACGAGCTTCGGGCTCAATCGGCAGGGGGGCATCGATTCCCTCAATACGGGCGAAGGCATCCGCAGTGTTGAGTCGCTCAACCAGGGCGGAGGAAATCTTCTGTTCCTGATGGTCAAAGAGTGCGAGCTTGATGGACGAACTGCCGCAGTTAACGACGAGCGTATTAGCTTGCATAGGCTTGTGGTTCCTGATGGTCAGGCCTGAACGCGCTCATTGGTTCTGAGCCATTCTTCGAAGTCCTGATTGGGCAAAGGATGACTGTAGAAAAAGCCTTGGGAGAAATCGCACCCTTCCTGCCTGAGGAAATGGGTCTGTGCTTCCTCCTCAACGCCTTCAGCGATCACCCGAAGGCCGAGGCTGTGAGCCATATTGATAATGGCTTTAACGAGGGAGGCATCTTCAGGCTCCTTCATGACATCCTGCACGAAGGACTTATCGATTTTCAGGGTATCGAAAGGATAGCTCTTTAGGTAGCTCAAGGCTGAATAGCCGGTGCCAAAATCATCCACTGACAGCCGCACGCCCGCACGGTCGAGCTCCCTTAGGATCTCTGCGGTTTCGATGGAGTTGTCCAGAAGAAGCCGTTCGGTGATTTCCAGTTCCAGCAGTTCCGGAGCCAGTCCGCACTCGGCAAGAATTCGCATCACCACTTCCGGGAAACTTGGATCACGGAACTGCCTGGGCGACACGTTCACGGAAATGGCAATGTCCTGGCCGCTAATTTGTTTCCACCGCACGGCGGCACGGCAGGCGTTTTCCAGCACCCATTCGCCGATTGGAATGATCAGCCCCGTTTCTTCCGCAAGTGGGATGAACCTGTCAGGCATTACCATGCCCATGGCCGGATTTCGCCAACGCAACAAGGCTTCGACAGCACACAGGTGACCGGATTTGGTGTGAACAATGGGTTGGAAATTCAGCTCCAGTTCCCGGAGCTCCAGTGCCCGACGCAACCGCGATTCCATTTGCAGTCGATCCTGGGAGACCTCGGTCATTTCAGGCGTGAAGTGGGCAAAGGCACTCTTACCTTTGTGCTTGGCCTGGTACATCGCGGCGTCGGCATGCTGGAGGAGGGTGCCACAATTCTTTGAATCGTCTGGGAAGGTCGCGATGCCGATGCTGGTCGTGACGAACACTTCCTGCCCGTTGAGCACATAGGGCGGTGTAAAGGTTTGCAGAATGCGTTCAGCGACCTGATCGGCGGACTCTTTTTCGGGGAGTCCGGGCAGGATTACCAGGAACTCATCCCCGCCCAGACGGGCAACGGTACTGGTTCCCCGAAGGCAGCTCGATATGCGACGAGCGGCTTCCACCAGCAAGCTGTCCCCGGCATCGTGGCCGAGGGTGTCGTTAATATGCTTGAAATTATCGAGGTCGAGGAACATTACCCCGACCATAGAACGTTCGCGCTGAGCCTGCGCCAGGGCCAGTTTCAGGCGATCGAGTGCCAGCATGCGGTTGGGCAGGCCGGTCAGTACATCGTAGTTTGCCTGGCGTAAAAGTTGCTGTTCGTACCGTTTCCGGATGCTGATGTCCTCGCCAAGGATGAGGAAGCCGCTGGTGTTACCCTCGTTATCCTTGATGGGGGTGACAATGAGCTGCTCCCAGAAGCGCTCGCCATTCTTCCGCGTGCTATTTACTTCGCCCTGCCAGACACCCACTCGTTGCACCTGAAGCCGGATGGACTGCCACAGTTGCTGGTTTTCACGGCTGTTGAACGCACTTGGATCAAGAGAGCCCGGGTGCCTGCCCCGGATTGACTCGGGTTTGTAGCCGGTTAGCTGCATGAATTTGTGGTTGGCGAATTCGATCCGCCACTGACGATCACAAATAAGCACGGAAGATGGGCTCTGCTCGATGACCTTTGAAAATTTGCGGATCTCCGCGGCATCCCGTTCCTGTCGCTTAACGTCTTCATGCAAGCGCTCGCGCATTTGGTTGATCGCATCGGTAACCTGGCCGAGTTCATCCATACGATTGGTCGGCGTATCGGCCCGTTGAAGCTGCAAGGGCTCCGAGGCGGTACTGAGAGAGAGTTTCCGGGCGTAATCGGCCATGTCGGACAGGTGGCGTGTAACAAAGTGCCGGAATATCCAGATGATCAGAATGGATACGAAAAAGGTCTTCAGAAACTGAGTTGCCAGGATAACACCCACCTTGCGCTTCAGTTCCAGGTGGAGTCGGGTGAGGTCGGCGGTAACCGTCAGTTCTCCGAGCTTGATGGACTGATCGCCTTCGTGAGTGAGTTTAAAACTATGGGAACGGGTTTTGGCGTTCCGGGGCATGTCGCCCAGCACCAGTTCGGAATCTGGCTGGCGAAGTCGCAGGTGAACGATGTCTGGCAGGCTCAGGATACCCTCCATCTGGGTTCGCAGTAGTGCGCTGTCGAGGGACCAGAGACTTTTGGAAAGGCTGGATGCGTAACCGGATTCAACGACCTCCAGGTGACGTTCAATCTGGTTCAGGTCCTCACGATAGTCGGAATAAATCTGGATCGCAGAGGCGATCAGCGAGAACGCGGAACTGAAAAGCAGAATCCAGGCAAGGAGTCTGAACGAAAGCGGGGAGGCCTGGCGGAAACGTTGGAATCGGTTCGACAGTGTTGGCATACCTGTAACTGCTTTATTAGGTCCGGTCAGTGTCGGGAGTAGGTATTATCCGATAACCGAATATAACAGCAGTGCTTTACCAGTGTCCTGCAAATATCCGAAATCTGGGGAAAAGTGTGCCGAGGTTCAGAGTTTTTGTATAACGGGCAGGGCGTTCGTTGTTTGACGTGGGTCAATACGGGCATTCGAGGGCAGGCTTAGTCTGAACGCATCAGATTTCGATACTTTCGGAGGTGCTTTATGTATATGGATGCGGTCGTTATCGCGGGATTGGTGGTTGTGCTGTTGGTGGTTGGATTTTTTGGTGGCGTTGCGCTGTTCGTGGCCAAGGACCAGAGAGAGCACGGTCCAGAAACCCGGACAAAATCAGATCACGCAGGGCAGAGGCTTTAAGCAGCTTGCGAGACGAGTATTCGAAGAAAGAATTCCAGGGAAGGAACAAGAAAGAAAATGGCGTCCCCTAGGGGGTTCGAACCCCTGTTGCCGCCGTGAAAGGGCGGAGTCCTAGGCCACTAGACGAAGGGGACGCAACGTTTTCAAACCTTGCCTCGTCGAGGTGGCGCGTATATTAGGGAAGCGCCTCGGGCCTGTCAACGCCTTTTTTAAAAATTATCCCGAATTTTTCAGACAGCGCTTTAGTTCGGACGCAAGTGCGTCAAACAGCACTCCTGCACCCTGACTTTCGAAGGTGTCGAAAATTTTGGTAACGGCATCCTTATGCTCTGGTGAAAGCTGTGCGGCTACGTTTGCCGGATTTGCCTGGAGGGTCGCAGCGAGCCCGACTTCATATCGCGATTTGTTTTCACCGGCACACTGATGGAAATGATGTTCGCGGCTGCCAGCGGCGGGGATGCCCCTGTATTCGTACATGCCTCTTGCGCACCGGGCATACTCGGAATGAACCGCAGAGTGGGCTTCCACAATGCCTTCCCGGTTGGCAAGCGCCAGTATCGCCTCAAGCCGCTGGGCGCCCGGGTCGCTCAGATCCAGAAGCGAGGTACTGAGTGTTTCGAGATCGAGGCCGCGGTCTGCTAATTGCAATACGGTGAGATACTCGCTGGTAACCAGGCTGCAGGATTCGTAGCTCTGTGACGCAAAAGCTTCCCCGGCCAAACTTGGCTGGGTCACGAGAAGTGGCGCCAGGATGAAAGTCACAAAGGACGTCGGCGCGACGTCACCATCCTAGCTCTCCTTCCTCAGGCAGTCTGCTAACGCGGCCCCCAGTTCTGGGAACTGGAATGAGAACCCCTCCTTAAGCAATCTCTCTGGTAAAGCCTTCTGGCCTGTCAACAGAAGCCTAGACATTTCACCAAGGCCGAGTTTCAGCGCCACGGCGGGCGCAGGAATCACGGTCGGCCTGTTAAGGGCATCGCCGAGGGTCCGGGTAAATTCTTCGTTAGTGACCGGATTAGGACTCACGACGTTATAGGGGCCGCTGGCATCGGGGTTATCCAGCATCCAGACTAAGGCAGCCACCACATCGGCCCGGTGAATCCATGGCATGTACTGCTGCCCGTGACCCAGTTTCCCGCCCAGGCCGAGTTTGAACGGCAGGACCATGCGTTGCAGAAAACCGCCACCGGGTCCGGCGACTATACCTGTGCGCGACAAACAAACCCTGACCCCTTGTTCGGAAAGCTGAAGAGCGGCATTTTCCCAATCCCGGCAGAGTTGGTGGGTAAATTCATCCCGGGGTGGTGTGTCTTCGGTTACGGCCTGGTCATCCTGATTACCGTAAAAGCCCACCGCAGAGCCGGAAACCATGACGGCCGGCGGTGTTTCCCAGCTGCGGGCAACGTCCACCAGTGTTTCGGTCAGGCCGATTCGGCTGTCGCGGAGTGCCTTCTTCCGGGCATCGCTCCATCGTTTGTCGGCGATGCCTTCGCCGGCCAGATTGATGATCGCGTTGAAACCGCGGTGGTTCCTCAGTTGGTTCAGGTCCCGGGTGGTTTCTACCGGACCGCACAGGGACATAACGCTTTTGGCTGGCTGGCGGCTCAGTACGGTTAGCTCATACCCCTGCTCGAGAAGCGTAGGGCAGAGCCGTTGGCCAATGAAGCCTGTGCCACCTGTGAGAAGTATTCGCTGAGACATCGGGTTTTCCTCCGATTGACGTTCCTTGTGGGAGGTTGGCTTAAAGTCGCGCTTTAACCGGTATCCGTACCTAAATGGCTGACAACGGCATCTCGGATCGCATTGCCAATCTCGGGGCTCTCGCCGATTGGAGGTGCTAGTTGGATTTCTACATTATGTGTGGATTCCAGGCCTCTGACCATGGCTGGAACGTCCTTCCTCAGGTGTCTGCCGGCGGCCAGGAAGAGAGGCACAATGGTGAAGGAAGTGAATCCCGCGGAGGCTTCCTCTGCTATCACGTCATCGAGGGACGGGCTGGCCAGTTCCATATAGGCGATTTTCGAACCGCTGACGGCATCCAGTGTTGGCTGTGCGAGCTTTTCAAAGGTCTGGCACCAGTGCTTGTCACTGCTGCCGTGTGCCAACAGAATAATGCGGTTGCTCATTGCTCCTCCAGGTTAATCAACTTCGATCGGCGTGTCGTAACAGCCAGTGCGCGCTCAGTTCCCGAAATCACTGGCTTCTAAGATAGCAGGGTGTGTGTAAATGTTCGATTGGAAAGAGATTCTGGATTTCTGGTTTGGTGAACTTGATGACCATGGCTTGCCGGACCACTTTCACCGAAGCAGGTGGTTTCATGCCGACCGAAAGTTTGACCAGGAGCTCCGCCGCCGGTTCATGTCCATGATTGTGCTTGCCTCCGAGGGCGGCCTCTCGCACTGGCGCGTCGAAGCAGGGGGCAGGCTGGCAGAAATTCTCCTGCTGGATCAGTTTTCCCGGAATGTTTTTCGTGGCTCTGCGTTGGCTTTCGAACAGGACTCCCTGGCCAGGAAA
The DNA here is from genome assembly GCF_019931195.1 of Marinobacter sp. F4216. Classification (GTDB taxonomy): domain Bacteria; phylum Pseudomonadota; class Gammaproteobacteria; order Pseudomonadales; family Oleiphilaceae; genus Marinobacter; species Marinobacter suaedae. The sequence continues at coordinate 211,554 of NZ_JAIOUO010000007.1, forward strand.
CTCTGTCACCAGGCCATGCGCGCAGGGCATGATATGGAATTGCCGCCGGTACAGAGGGCATTCCTTTATATGCCGTTGAAACACTCTGAACGTATCGACGATCAGAGCGAGTCGGTGGACTGTTATGAACAACTGTTTGCATCAACTCAGGGTGTACTGAAAGAGTTGATGGCCAGCTTCGCCCAATCGGCGCGTGATCACCGGGATATCGTTGACCGTTTTGGTCGGTTCCCCCATCGGAATGCTGCTTTGGGGCGCGTCTCCCGACCAGAGGAGAATGAGTACCTGAAAAAGGCCCGTCGTTTCGGGCAGTAAGACTAAAGGAGTACCCACTTTTTGACGAGTTCATCAATGTTTGACGGTCTCCGGTTATTCATACTGGCCTTCAGTTTTCCGTTACCAAGGATGGAGCGCCAGCATGGGACAAATGGAGCCGACGACAGGAACCAAGGTCAAACCACAGGCAGAGCTGGTTGATGCCTTTCCCGCCTATCAGGGGCGAAAAGTGGCGAGAGCAAAAAGCGCTGCCCGCCGAAAGGCTATTCTTGAGGCTGCTCTGCGAATTGCTGCACGGGATGGGGTTCGGGGCATAAAGCATCGTTCTGTCGCTCAAGAGGCCGGCGTCCCCCTGGCTGCCACCACCTATTATTTTCGTGATATCAACGAACTGATCAGCGATGCCTTTCTGCTGTTTGCCGAACGCGCCAGCCACGATATTCAGTCATTCTGTGACACACTTGGCCTGGTTCTGGACAATCAGCCGCCAGAAGACCTGGCGAGGAAGAGTCCGCGCCGTGGTCTTTTAGCTCGTCGACTGGGGACCATTGCCAATGCGTTTATTGAGAGTCATGTCAACGGGGGGCGGGACCGGATGTTGGTCGAGCAGGTTTTTTTGATTGAAGCCCTGCGAGAGCCCCATCTGGCGGAAATGGCCCGCCGTTATCGTCATTCGTGGATTGCGGGTCTCAGGGGTGTTCTGGAGAGATTGGAATCGCCTCACCCCCATGAAGACGCAACCCTCGTGATCGATCTGGCGTTCGGTATGGGTTATGACCAGTTGCTCGGCTTGCCCGGGGGAGAGGCGGTTTCCCTCAAGCGGGGCGTTGACCGGATGGTCAATCTGATCCTCGGTGTCGGTTACGAGTAGCGCTGAAAACCTTTCCGCTTATTGTGTTTTGTATGAAAAGTGTACCTGAGGGTCCTGGCCTTCCATTCGATTGATAGAATCCGCGTCGAAAATTTGAGCTGGTACCACGCGTGCCGGCAGTAAACGACCGAGGATTCTGAATGCTGGCTGGCAACGTTGTTCGTTCATTTCTTCTGGCTATAGTCGGTTCGCTTTTTCCTGTTGCTTCTTTTGGCACATCTCATGCCCCATCACTGCTTGAGCTTCTGTCCGATTCCGCCCCAGACCTGAACCCCATTGTATTAAGGCGTGCGGTAACCGCCACTCAATGCGCGATCCGCAACGGTCTTGCTGTTCCCGAGCGTTTGGCGGTGATCGATTTCTCCCGCCCCTCCAGTGAAGAGCGTTTGTGGATCTTTGACCTGGCGGATGGCCGACTCCTGCTTCGTGACCTTGTGGCTCACGGCAAAAACTCGGGGCTGTTCGATTCCACCTCATTTTCCAACGTGGAAGGGAGTCACCAGTCCAGCATTGGTCTCTTTCTGGGTAGCGAGTCGTACTACGGTAAGCATGGATACTCTCTGAGACTCGATGGGCTGGAGCAGGGTTTCAACCATCGTGCCCGGGAGAGGGCGATCGTTATTCACGGTGCGGATTATGTAAGTGACGCGTGGGTCGGTCAGTACGGGCGAGTCGGGCGAAGTCATGGCTGTCCGGCCGTTGACAGACAGGTTATCCAGCAGGTGGTCGATAACCTCAAAGGTGGGCAACTGGTGTTCAAATATTACCCGGATGAGCAGTGGATGGCGGAGTCATCGTTGCTGAATTGTTCGGGCAATGAGGTTGCCGAAGCAACCGTCGAGGACGGCAACTCGGGCTGAGGTTGATTGGTGTTTGATCAGTTTGCTGGCTTTTTCATCAAGTGTTTGCGGCCCCTGGAAGAAAACGAAAAAAACTTTGAGAAAAGTGGTTGACGACCGGCCTGTGATCCGTAGAATACGCCTCCGTTGTCGGCATCAACCGACACGATTTGCGGGAATAGCTCAGTTGGTAGAGCACAACCTTGCCAAGGTTGGGGTCGCGAGTTCGAATCTCGTTTCCCGCTCCAGATTTTTGAAACCCGGCTTCGTATGAAGCCGGGTTTTTTTCGTTTTTGGCGTGCAGGAATCGGCGGGGTGTGTTGACGTCGGATATAATCATGCTCCCTGAAATCCATCGGAGTGGATGAGCTCGCTATGAATGTACAGTCTCTATGGGTCTACCCCGTAAAGTCACTGGCCGGTATCCGTGTTGAGGCGTTGGACCTCGATGATTTCGGTCCAGCTCATGACCGTCGCTGGATGCTGGTGGACGACAATGGGCGTTTTGTCACCCAGCGCGCTCATCCCGAGCTCGCGAAAATCAAAACATCCCTTGCTGCCGGCGAGGTTGGTGTTGAGATACCGGGTTATGGGAGCTTTGCTCTTGAGCCGACTGAAAGGCGATTGGAGGCGGAGGTTTGGGGCGATCGGGTCAACACGGTATTGGGTGCAGAGGAGGCCAGCGCTGCAGTAAGTGCGTTTTGCCAGAGATCACTTCGTTTCGTGTTTATGCCCGAAGATTCGTTTCGCCAGATTGATCCCGATTACGTAACGTCACGGCGCCGTGTTGGCTTTGCCGATGGTTATCCGCTCCTTATTGCCAACCAGGGTTCGCTGGAAGAGCTTAATGGGCGACTCCGGGATCCGGTCGAGATGCGGCGTTTTCGGCCCAATGTGGTGGTTTCCGGCTTCACCGCTTGGCAGGAAGAGCATTGGCGGGAGCTCAGCGTCGGAACTGTCCGTCTTAGTCTGGCGAAACCCTGTTCTCGCTGCGTCATGACGACTGTCGATCCGGAGGTTGGGGTAAAGGACAGTGATGGTCAGCCTCTGAAAACGTTGAGTGGCTATCGGCGGCAAAAGGAAGGTGTGATCTTCGGCATGAACGCTATTCATCAGAGCAGGGGTTGCCTGTCGGTTGGCGATCCGGTTTCAGTCATTGCATAAGGAGTAAGGCGTCCGTGCCTTTGTTAACGCTTGAGTCAATATCGCTTTCTTTCGGGATGCATCCGCTTCTGGATCAGGCCAGCCTGACCGTAGAGCAGGGGGAGCGAGTCTGTCTGCTCGGCAGGAATGGTGAAGGAAAGTCGACTCTGCTGAAGGTGGTGGGCGGCGAAGTGGTTCCGGACGGCGGTGTGGTCAGGCTGGAAGATGGCGCGGTGCTGTCGGTATTGCCACAGAATCTTCCGTCGGACGACACGCGAAGCGCCTACGACGTTGTTGCGGGTGCCTTTCCGGAAACCGGCGATCTGCTCGCGGAATTCCACGGCCTTTCACAAAAGGCGGACGAAGCCAGTCTTGATCGTCTCATGAGGGTTCAGGAGCGCCTCGAGGCACTGGACGGCTGGCGGCTGGATCAGAAAGTGACGACTATTCTCGGCCAGTACGGGATTGATCCGGACCGGACCCTTGACACACTGTCAGGTGGCTGGCAGCGCCGGGTGTTACTTGCCCGTGCACTGGTTGCTGAACCTGACATCCTGCTGCTGGATGAGCCTACGAACCATCTCGACGTACCCGCCATCGCCTGGCTCGAGGACGCGTTAAGTCAGTTTCGCGGAGCGATCCTGTTCGTGAGTCACGACCGGGCGTTTATCCGTCGAATCGCGACCCGGATAGTGGAGCTGGACCGCGGGCAGTTGGTCAGTTTTGCCGCAACCTATGACCGGTATCTCGACCTCAAAGCGAAGGCGCTTGAGGAGGAAGAGCGACAGAACGCGCTCTTTGATAAGCGTCTCAAGCAGGAGGAGGCGTGGATCCGGCAGGGAATCAAGGCCCGGCGCACCCGGAATATGGGGCGTGTTCGCGCATTGAGAGCCATGCGCGAGGAGCGGCGCCAGCGTCGGGAACGTACCGGTAACGCCAGCTTTGCGGTTGAGGATGCCTCGCGCTCAGGCAATCTGGTGGTCGAAGCTCACGGCGCAGGTTTTGGTTATGCCGGCCAAACCACCATCATCCGCAATCTGGAGTTGCCAGTTCGTCGGGGCGACAAGATCGGCCTGGTAGGTGAAAACGGGACTGGTAAGACGACCCTGGTGAGGCTCCTGTTGGGCGGCCTGGAGCCCACCGAAGGTCGGATTCGGCTGGGTACCAATCTGGAGGTTGCCTATTTCGATCAGCTCCGGGAGGAACTGGATTTAACCAGAAACGCCCTGGATAACCTGTCCGAAGGCCGGGAGTTCATCGAAATCAATGGGCGTAACAAGCATGTCCTCGGCTACCTGCAGGAGTTCCTGTTTACACCGGAGCGGGCGCGCTCTCCGGTCCGCGTGTTCTCGGGCGGGGAGAGGGCCCGGTTGCTGCTTGCAAAACTGTTCAGTAAACCGGCTAATGTGCTGGTTCTCGACGAGCCAACCAACGATCTTGACGTGGAAACCCTGGAGTTGCTTGAAGAGCAGTTGGCTGAATTCAAGGGCACGGTCATTGTTATCAGTCACGACCGGGAATTTCTGGATAACGTGGTGACGGAAACGCTCTTTCTGGATGGTTCCGGCGAGGTCCGGTCGTTTGTCGGTGGCTACAGTGACTGGCGTCATCAGGGAGGACGGTTCCCCTCAGAGAGCAGTGGCAATCGTCCTGATCGTCAGGACGTGGCGAAGACTGAAAAAACGCAGCCTAAAAAGGCCGATATCAAGTCCGGTTCTGAGCAAAAGCGCACAAAGCCGGCAACTGGAAAACTTAGTTACAAACTGAAACTGGAGCTCGAGCAACTGCCCGCCAAAATTGAGGCATTGGAACAGGAAGTCGCTGAACTTGAAGGTACAATCGCCAAGGCTGATTTCTATTCAGGGCCACCGGATGAGGTGTCTGGGACTCTTGAAAACCTGACAGAAAAGCAGGTATCTCTGGAGGCGGCGATCGAAAGGTGGATGGAGCTCGAGGAGCAACAGAATAAATGAATGTAAAGTACCGCTTTGAGTTTCAGGGTGGCCGGACCGTTGAATTCGCTGTTTCCGATCATCCCGAAGTTCCTCCCGGCAAGCAGCCGGCGTGGGCCAGGCTGGAGCATTGCAAGTGCTCAAATTGCCCTCTTAAGTCTGGCGCCATGGAATACTGTCCGGCCGCAGCGGAGATTCAGCCAGTCGTCGAGGCCTTCCAGGCCGACAATGCGTTCGACAAGGTTCATGTTGAAGTTACTGATGATCGCCGCAGCTATTCCAAGGACACCACGCTTGAAGAGGCTCTTCGGTCCCTCATGGGGCTAAAGATGGCAACCAGTGGGTGCCCGGTGCTGAGTGAGCTCAAACCCATGGCCATTCATCACCTGCCTTTCGCCAGCTCCGATGAATTTATTGCGCGCAGTGTTTCCCATTACCTGTTGCAGCAATATTTTGCCAAGCGGAACCACCGTGAGCCCGATTGGGAGCTCAGAGGTCTGGTTGAGCGCAACCGGCGATTACAGTTGGTTAACCAGGCTTTGTGGCAGCGCATTCACTCGGTCTGCAAGGGGGACAGTAACCTGAAGGCACTGCTTAACTTTTTCTCGATGGCTTCGAGCGTCAGTTTCTCGCTGGAAACCCAGCTTAGGAAGCTTGAGGGGAAGATGACCGTGGAAGGGTGATCAGAGTTTGCCCGGCGTTAGGTAATGATGAGCCGGGGTACCCATATGGGCGCTCCGGCTTTTTCTTTATTCCTGCTCGATTCTCACGGCCAGTACATCGCATTCGCTGCCATGCAATACGCCGTTCGCTGTCGATCCCAGCAATAACTGAAACCCCTTCCTTCCATGACTTCCAACCACGACCAGGTCGCCGTCCATTTCCTTGGCAAGCCGGTGGATTTCTGATTCCGGACGGCCTACCGTCACGATTTGCTGATCCTTGCCAACGCCGTATTCCTCGCCGTAGGCGGCCAGTTGGTCGTGCGCGGCCTTGTCCAGCTGGTCCTGGAGTTCTGTGAGGTCCATGGGGATATCGCCGCCGTAAGCATAGCCAACCGGCTCGACCACATGAACCAGGGTAAGCTGGGCGCCGTGGGTCTGTGCCAGTGACTGCGCTTTTTTGAGAACCTGTGGAGCTTCTTCGGTCAGGTCGATGGCAACCAGAATGTTTTTGTAGGTGGACATCGCGTCACTCCTTCGTCTGCGTGGATAGGCTCTGGATAATACGTCCAATGTATCTCAGAAAGTGTAGCGGGAAACTGATGCGTATCAATAAAGATGGGTGATGGAAATCAAGCCTGACGGGTAGTTAGGGCCGTCAGGCTTGCAAGGATCAGGCTTTGTTCTGTAGCAGTTCGATCGTGGTTGAGAGGCCTTCGATAATGCCTTTTGAATAGCGATCGATAATAAAGCTGACGTTACGGTCGTTGAAGTTGATGTAGGAGCCGCGAATGAATTCCCACTTAGAGGAAACATTCTGGATGGTTTCCTCTACGGCGTCTTCGTTGTCTCCGCGGGTGACCACTGCCAACAGTTGGTCGAATTCGCGGGCTTGCTCATCGAGGGGCTTCTCGGTTTCGGCACCCTGGAATGTCTGGTACACCGAGGAGTTGGAGCGGGCCGAATACTTCGCCATCATTTGTGCCATCATGACGGACGCTGACCGTGCAGCTTCGACGCGAGGGTTGTTCCCGGTTTGAGTGCTTTCCTGGGAAATGGAATACAGCTCCGTGGCGATGTCATTCATTGTCAGGGCCTGGTTGGCCATGTCTGACACCAGGCGGAGGTCCGGGTAGCCGGTTTTCCGAACATCATTCACATTGCTTCGCATCAGATTCTTGAAGCTGTCAAACTCCTGATTCAAAGACTCAATCTGCTCTTCGGTCAGAATGCCGCTGGTGCTTTCGATAACGGCGTTCATGGCATCGTTGGCACCATTGATGGCAGCAACGATTTCATTCAGGGTTTCGGTATCTCCGCTGGCGCTGAACCGGTAGTAAGCGTCCATCGCCATATAGTTGTTAATCCGGAATTCATGAAGATTGGCAAGGAAGTTACCAGCGGTTTCCTGAGCACGGGCGCCCATGGATGCAAATACAAGCAGTACCAAGGCAACAACCAGGGAGCGGACCTGGAGGCGAGAGTCTTTCATCGGATAAGTCTCCGTAATGCTGTTTTATTATTGTGAACCACAACTCGTTCTCCGAAGTTAAAGTAACTGGGCTGGCCAATCAAGCAATTTTGCCGCCTCAACCCTTGTGAGTAGTCAACAAGTATAAGAAGAAGGACCATTGAGTGGATTTTATTCAGGTTTACTCTGTTACACTCCTTCGAGCTCGGTAGATTGCCTGTCCAGAGGTGCTGATGCCAGAGCTTCCAATCCGGCCTCTGGGGCCAGCGGGAGGGTTACCGGAATACTCTCAAATCACAAATTTCCCTGAAGAAACAAATTGACAAATGGCCGATTTTTTTTCATCGTGTGCCATCGCGATTCAAACGACTGTATGAATTTTGGGTCGGATAATCGGGCAGTGACAGAATTCTCGCTGCACAGACACCTCCCTGGCTGCGACCTGGAACCGTAGTCGGGGAAGCTGGAAGCAGTTCCAAACACAGACTGGAGATCAGTTGATGATTTACGAAGGTAAAGCCATCACGGTTAAAGAGATCGAAGGCGGGATCGCTCAGTTGAACTTTGACTTGCAGGGCGAGTCAGTGAACAAGTTCAACCGTCTCACTATTGAAGAGCTCGGCGCCGCGACTGACGCACTTAAAGCACAGAAGAACCTGAAGGGTCTGGTGGTAACCAGCTCAAAGGACAGCTTCATTGTTGGTGCTGACATTACTGAATTCACCGAGTTGTTTGCCGGTTCCGAAGAGGATCTCGTTGCAAACAACCTCAAGGCCAACGAGGTGTTCAGCGCAGTTGAAGACCTGCCGTTCCCGACCGTGACCGCTATTAACGGCATCGCGCTGGGCGGTGGCTTTGAAATGTGCCTGTCCACCGACTACCGGGTGATGGACAAGAAGGCCAAGGTTGGTCTGCCGGAAGTGAAGCTGGGCATCTTCCCGGGTTTTGGCGGTACTGTCCGCCTGTCCCGTCTGGTTGGCGTGGATAACGCTGTTGAGTGGATCTGTGGCGGCACCGAAAACCGTGCTGACGCCGCTCTGAAGGTAGGCGCTGTCGATGCGGTTGTTGAATCTGACAAGCTGTTGGACGCCGCCGTTGCCATTATTAACCAGTGCAACGAAGGCAAGCTTGACAACGAAGCTCGCCGTGAAGAGAAGAAGGGCAAGATCAAGCTGAATGCCATGGAAAGCATGATGGCGTTCGAAATTTCAAAGGCGTTTGTTGCTGGCAAAGCGGGTCGTAACTATCCGGCTCCGGTAGAGGCCATCAAGGTCATGCAGAAGCATGCCGGCATGACTCGCGACAAGGCGATCGAAGTGGAAGCCAAGGGCTTTGCCAAGATGGCCAAGACCAACGTTGCGGCGTGTCTGGTTGGCCTGTTCCTGAACGACCAGGCGCTCAAGAAGAAGGCCTCTGCGTGGGAAAAAGAAGCTTCCAAGGTTGATCTGGCTGCCGTACTGGGTGCTGGCATCATGGGTGGTGGTGTGGCATATCAGTCCGCACTGAAAGGCACCCCGATTGTCATGAAGGACATCAACCAGGACGGCATCAAGCTCGGCCTGAATGAGGCCAAGAAGCTGCTGGCCAAGCGTGTGTCCAAGGGTAAGATGGACGCCAACAAGATGGCGGACGTGCTCAACAACATTACTCCGACCCTCAACTACGGCGACTTCAAGAGTGTCGACCTGGTTGTTGAGGCGGTTGTTGAGAACCCGAAGGTTAAAGACGCTGTCCTGCGTGAAACCGAAGATGCGGTTCGCGAAGACGCTATCCTGACCTCCAACACCTCTACTATTTCCATCAATCTGCTGGCGAAGAACCTGAAGCGTCCGGAAAACTTCTGTGGTATGCACTTCTTCAACCCGGTGCACATGATGCCGCTGGTTGAGGTTATTCGTGGCGAGAAGACCTCCGATCGCGCCATTGCTACCACCGTGGCTTACGCCAAGGCGATGGGCAAGACTCCGATCGTTGTTAACGACTGCCCGGGCTTCCTGGTTAACCGTGTTCTGTTCCCTTACTTCGGCGGCTTTGCCGGCCTGGTTCGTGACGGCGCGGACTTCCAGAAGATCGACAAGGTAATGGAAAAGTTTGGCTGGCCGATGGGTCCTGCGTACCTGCTTGACGTTGTCGGCATGGATACCGCCAAGCACGCCAACGAAGTGATGGCCGAAGGCTTCCCGGATCGCATGAAGGACGAGAACAAGTCCGCTATCGATGTGATGTTCGAGAATAACCGTTACGGTCAGAAGAACAACGTTGGTTTCTACAAGTACGAGACCGACAAGCGTGGCAAGCCGAAGAAGGTTGTCGACGAAGAAACCTACAAGCTGATTGAGCCTGTGGTTCAGGGTAAGAAGGACTTCGAGGAAGAAGACATTATCGCTCGCATGATGATTCCTCTGTGTCTGGAAACCGTACGCTGCCTGGAAGACGGCATTGTTGAAGACCCGGCCGATGCGGATATGGGTCTGATCTACGGCATCGGATTCCCTCCGTTCCGTGGTGGCGCCCTGCGTTACATCGACGACATGGGTGTCGACAAGTTCGTCGAACTGGCAGACAAGTATGCAGATCTGGGTCCTCTGTACCACCCGACCGAGAAGCTGCGTGAAATGGCCAAGACTGGCAAAAAGTTCTTTGGCTAACCCTGAACGAGATTTCCGAACGGAGAAAGATCTATGAGCCTTAATCCGAGAGACGTTGTCGTCGTCGATTGCGTGCGGACTCCGATGGGTCGTGCCAAGAATGGTTGCTTCCGTAATGTGCGTGCAGAGACTCTGTCCGCCGCGCTTATCGATGCACTGTTCGAGCGCAACCCTGAGCTCAACCCGAAAGAAGTAGAAGACGTGATCTGGGGCTGTGTAAACCAGACTAAAGAGCAGGGCTTCAACGTGGCGCGGCAGATTTCATTGCTGACCAAGATTCCTCACGAGTCTGCAGCCCAGACCGTCAACCGTCTTTGTGGCTCTGCCATGACGGCTATCCACACTGCCGCCCAGGCCATCATGACCGGCAACGGTGATGTGTTCATGGTCGGTGGTGTTGAGCACATGGGTCATGTACCCATGACCGAAGGCTTTGACCACAACCCGGCTGCGTCCAAGTACTCTGCCAAGGCGTCCAACATGATGGGCCTGACCGCAGAAATGCTGGCCAAAATGCACGGCATCAGCCGTCAGCAGCAGGATGAGTTTGGCGCACGGTCTCACCAGAAAGCCCACGAAGCGACCCTGGAAGGCCGTTTCAAGAATGAAATCGTGCCCATCGAAGGTCACGACGAGAATGGCTTCAAGGTGTTGATCGAGCAGGACGAGACCATTCGTCCGGAGACTACGGTTGAGTCTCTGGGGCAGCTGCGTCCGGCGTTCGATCCGAAGAACGGTACCGTAACTGCCGGTACATCCTCCCAGTTGACAGACGGCGCGGCGGCCATGCTGCTGATGTCCGCAGAGCGCGCTGAAGCCCTGGGCCTGAAGCCGATCGCCAAGATCCGCTCCATGGCTGTGGCTGGTTGCGATCCCGCGATCATGGGTTATGGCCCGGTTCCGGCGACCAAAAAAGCGCTCAAGCGTGCAGGCCTGAAAGTTGAAGACATCGACTTCTGGGAACTGAACGAAGCGTTTGCGGGTCAGTCCCTGCCGGTTCTGAAGGACCTGAAGCTGCTGGACGTTATGGAAGAGAAGGTTAACCTGAATGGCGGTGCGATTGCCCTGGGGCATCCGCTGGGCTGTTCCGGTGCACGTATCTCCACAACCCTGCTGAACGTTATGCGTGACAAGGGCGGTAAGCTTGGTGTTTCCACCATGTGTATCGGCCTTGGGCAGGGTATCGCCACCGTTTGGGAACTGGTTTAAGTCTCCCGGCGGTAGTGGTGATATGTTAAAAGAAGGCCCGGCATAAAGCCGGGCCTTCTTTATTTGGGAATTGCGAAAAAAAGCCGATCGTAAGTGAAAGAATGGGTTGTCTTGCTATTCTTGACCCTGTAAAACAGGGGGCCTATATGATGTTGGCAAGCTGTTTGTTTTCTAGCCGATTGATTTTTCAACGAGTTTACGGTCCGCTGATTTGCCGACTGTTTTTCGCCAAGGATACAGATCTCTGCTATGGGTAAAAGTCTCGTAATTGTCGAGTCGCCAGCGAAAGCGAAGACCATCAATAAGTACCTGGGCTCAGATTTTATTGTTAAGTCCAGTGTGGGCCACATTCGGGATCTTCCTGTCAGCGGCGGTGGATCCCAGACAGACCCGAAGGAACGAGCCCGCCAGGCGGCGCTGACGCGCAAGATGAGTCCCGAAGAAAAGGAAGCTCACAAGAAGCGTAAGGCCCGTGAGCAGCTGGTAGCCCGGATGGGGGTTGACCCGGACCAGGACTGGTCCGCCCGATACGAGATTCTGCCTGGCAAGGAAAAAGTCGTCAGCGAGCTCAAGCGTCTGGCAAAGTCTGCCGATCACGTCTATCTCGCAACGGATTTGGACCGCGAGGGGGAGGCCATTGCGTGGCACCTTCAGCAGACCATCGGTGGTGAGCCCGACAAGTATCGTCGTGTCGTGTTTAACGAAATCACCAAGCGAGCTATCAAGGAAGCGTTCAATGATCCGGGTTCGGTGGACGTTAACCGTGTGAACGCCCAGCAGGCTCGCCGGTTCCTCGATCGGGTCGTGGGGTACATGGTATCGCCACTGCTGTGGGCCAAAATCGCTCGGGGCCTTTCGGCCGGCCGGGTGCAGTCTGTCGCCGTTCGCCTGATCGTTGAGCGGGAAAAAGAGATCCGGAAATTCGTTCCGGAAGAATTCTGGCAGATGCACGCGGATCTGGCCTCGAAGCAGGGAAATCGCCCGGTTCGCTTCGAGGTCACCAAATACAGTGACAAGGCCTATCGGCCTACTAATGAAGCCGAGAGTACCGCGCACCTGGAGCGCCTCAAAGCCGGTGACTTCAAGGTAGCAAAGCGAGAGGATAAGCCGACCCGCTCACGTCCGTCAGCGCCGTTCATCACCTCAACCCTGCAGCAGGCAGCGAGCAACCGGATGGGTTTCAGCGTCAAGAAGACAATGATGCTGGCCCAGCGCCTGTATGAAGCGGGTTTCATTACCTACATGCGTACTGACTCCACCAACCTGAGCCAGGATGCTGTAACCGGATGTCGGGATTTCATTAAAGACCAGTTTGGCGACCGGTACCTTCCGGAAACGCCACGCGTCTACGGCAGCAAGGAGGGCGCACAGGAGGCCCACGAGGCGATTCGTCCAACGGACGTGAGCCGGCGATCCGCTGACATCACTGGTTTGGAAAAGGACGCAGAGAAGCTCTATGAGTTGATCTGGCGTCAGTTTGTCGCCTGCCAGATGGCGGATGCGGAATTCTTAAGCACCTCGATCATGGTTGCCAATGGTGATTACGAATTGCGCACACGCGGTCGCATCATCAAATTTGATGGTTTCTTGAAGGCCGCTCCGCAAGCCAAGAAAGACGAAGATATCGCCTTGCCTGACATCAAGGTCGATGAGGTCCTTGGTCTGGAAAAACTGGAACCAAGCCAGCACTTTACCAAGCCAGCGCCCCGTTACACGGAAGCCAGTCTCGTCAAGGAGCTGGAAAAGCAGGGCATCGGCCGGCCGTCTACTTACGCGTCCATCATCTCAACCATTCAGGATCGCGGTTACGTTCGACTTGAAAGTCGCCGTTTCTACGCGGAGAAGATGGGTGAGATCGTCAATGAGCGCCTGTCGGAGTCCTTCCCGAATCTGATGGATTACGATTTCACCGCCAAAATGGAAGATGAGCTGGACGAGATCGCCGAGGGGGATGTTGACTGGAAAAAGGTGCTCAACGACTTCTACGGAAAGTTCCGCTCTCAACTTGAAACGGCTGAAGGTGCTGGTGACGGTGGAATGCGGGCCAATACCCCGACCGAAACCGATATTCCGTGTCCTACCTGTGGTCGTAACATGCAGATTCGGGTTGCCAGCACGGGTGTATTCCTGGGTTGCTCCGGCTATGCGTTGCCGCCCAAAGAGCGCTGCAAGACCACCATTAATCTTGTCTCAGGCGATGATGTTGTGGCTGCTGATGATGACGTGGAAGGCGAGGGCGAGACTCGTTTGCTGCGCATGAAACGGCGGTGTCCAAAGTGCGGTACGGCCATGGACAGTTATCTGGTGGATGAGGGGCGCAAGCTGCACATCTGTGGTAATAACCCGGACTGTTCGGGTTACGAGGTGGAGAAAGGCACCTTCCGCATAAAAGGCTACGACGGCCCCACGCTCGATTGCGATAAGTGCGGATCTGAAATGCAGCTGAAAACCGGGCGTTTCGGCAAGTATTTTGGCTGTACCAACGCAGACTGCAAAAATACTCGCAAGCTTCTGAAAAATGGCGAGCCTGCACCGCCCAAAATGGATCCGGTACCCATGCCTGAGCTGCAATGTCAGAAAGTGGACGATACCTACGTGCTGCGAGACGGTGCGTCCGGGCTGTTCCTGGCCGCGAGTAAGTTTCCGAAGAATCGGGAGACTCGACCGCCACTGGTGAAGGAAATTCTGCCGCACCGGAAGGAGATTGATCCCAAGTACTCGTTCCTGTTCGAGGCGCCTGCGGCGGATCCCGAGGGAAATCCCACGGTGATTCGCTACAGCCGGAAGCTCAAGGAGCAGTACGTCATGTCCGAGAAGGATGGCAAGGCCACCGGTTGGACAGCGCACTACCGTGACGGTAAGTGGGTTCCCAAGAGCAAATAATTGATGTGTCATAGAAAAGGGGGCAGGTGACTGCCCCCCCTTTTTTATTACATCGGAATTCAGACAGGCGCTTTTGCCGAGTCCTTCATCGTGCTGGCCAGAACAGTATAGGTTTGCGTCCAGGCCTCTTTACACTCGGGTGTGAAGTCGTCACCAAGGCCCTGTTCCAGAGTCCAGAGCAAGGCGCCGCCGACTGTGTCGTAGTCCGCGTCCTTAACACCATAACCGACATGTCGTACACCCAGTTGCTGTACGGCTGGCACAATGTCGTCCAGTCGACCAAGACTGTTGACGGCCACCCCGATCATTTTCATCAGTTTCTGGCCCTGTTCCGTCATGTCACCTTTAAACAGTGGCTTAAGCTGCGGGTCCATTTCGAACAGTTTGCTGTAGAACATCGCCGCTGCCTGATCGGCTATCGGAGCGACCTTTGCAAAAGACTCCTGAACGAGTGTGATTTGCTGTGCGTTCATATCTATGCCTCTTGGTTGGGCGAGCGTTTAGGTTTTCGGTAACGGCAGACGGATAACGACGCCGCCCATGACCTCGCCGATTTCAAAGTCACTGCGAGGCGAGTCTTTGTGATCGTTATGGCACGAGGTGCATGCCGGCGATACGGCGACGTCTGGATAGACGGCGGTGAAGTACGTGGTGTCACCCAGGGTTTCCTCACCGTAGAAGTTCTGGCCCGGATTATCGGCGATGAACTGGAGGCCCTCCTTTTCTACATCGGTTTTTGGGGCGTTCTGCTTGTTCACTGGCCACAGAGACTGCAGTGAGTATGTGAAGGTGTCGGTTACCTCGGCAACGCCTTCCGCACCGTAACGGAACATCTGTGCGGGCAGAGGTGCGGAACCTTCCATATCCTCCCAGTGCTCATTGGGCTTGATGGCGTCAGCCCCATTAGGGCCGAGGCGCTGAACGATAAGTTTGGTGTAGTTTGCCCGGTCCGAGTTCATCACAGCAAACAGGGAATCTGTGAACACCTCCGGGGCAATGCCGGTTTTGGCTGGCTCCTCCGAGCCTCCGCAACCTCCGAGCAGTGAGGTTGCGAGCAGGGCGCTGGCGGTTAATCCTTTCTTCATGGTCTCTCTCCATTTTTACGGGGTGGTGTTGCTTGGTTCAATCCGATCCAGGGCCATGTCGATGCTCTGAATGTGGGTTGCCGGCAGGCCTGTGAAGTTGGACTGAATAAGATCCTCGGATGCCAGTGCATCGAGGGAGAAGCCCAAACCGTGGCAATGCATGCACGTGGTTCGGATCATTTTTTCGTTGGGGCGCAGGGTATTGTTCTGGTTGTGGTCTACCCGAACGATGGTGTTACTGAACTGCTTGTATTCGGTTCGCGGCAGGTGGCAGGTGGCACAGCTGACCGCTTCTTCCCGGGAAACCCCGCCCTCAAGGAAACTGACCCACGTGTCGTGATGGGGCGACTGCTCAAAGGCCAGTGTGTGATCGTCGTTGTGGCAGCCAAGACACGCCTCAACGGCGGCAGTGGTGGTGTTTTGCTCGTGTGGGGAATGGCAGCTGTTGCACGTCAGTTCCTTATGTGACGCATTTTCTTTCATGGGGAGCCGGGCCTGGGCTGGTGTCATGGGAGGCAGGTCCTGGGCCAGCCTCATTCCGTGTCGTCCTGCCAGAAAACCCTTGGCCTCTGATTCGTGGCAGGTGGCGCAGACCTCGGTGCCTGGCTGGTCCGCCCAGGCTTCGTCAGTATCGGGTTGATGGCAGTTGACGCAGCCAACGTCCGCGGCACCGTGAGCGCTGCTCGTCCATTGTTCATGAGCTTCCTGCCAGCCTTGTTGCTTTAACGTTTCCCCTGACGCAGGTTGATAAGGCGACCAGGAAACACCCGACACCTGTATCAGTTCCTCCATGCTGGTCAACGGGAGCTTTCCGGCAACGATGAGGGCAGGTTCACTTGCGTGTTCCAGCAGGAAGTCCTCATAAAGGGCCTGGTTATCGTGGTAGTTATGGCAACCAGAGGATGCACAGGTTTGGAAGCCCATACCTTCATGGCTAGGGCGTTCATCGGCGATGTCTTCGTGGCAGTAGGCGCAAAAGTCTTGTGGCTGCGTTACGCCCATGAGTCGGGTGGTTTCCGGGGTGTGCTCGCTGTGACAGCTCACGCAGTAGCGGGCATCAATCCGGGCAAGCCGATCGGCATTTCGTGGGTCGGTGAACTTGCTCCTGGGATGGCTGTCCCGGACAGCATCCAGTTCGGCCCCATGACAATCGACACAGGATTGCTGAATGGCTTGCTGGTCGGCAAAAGACTCGGTGTGGCACGCCGAGCACTCCAGTTCAATCTGGAAGTGGCCGAGAGACGTCTGACCCGGCAGGAAGTGTGGTTTTTGGCTTTCCGCAAACAACTCGTAACCCAGCACCCCCGACAGTACGAGGGTGGAGATTAGCCAGAGGAACCAAAGTGATTTTGTACTCATATCGCGCCCTAGAAGTAATACACCGACACAATGTGGAATCCGAGCAACACAGGTAGAGGCCATGCAAGGTATAGATGCAGGCCAGCTAACCGGCGTTTCCAGGCCTTGAAGTGAACGCTCTGAACGCGAGGCTCAAGTGCGACCAGCAGGGACGTGATACCGCCCAGTGTGATCAGCGCAATGGCACAGGAAAGCAGGGTAAAGTTCAGGTTGGTACTCGGTTGCAGACCGGTATGAACTAACAGAAGCAAGGCCATGGAGAGCGTCAGGATCAGGTGCAGATTTCGGGCGAGCCTGAAACCCCGAACAAGACGGTTGGGGCCTCGTTTGGCAAGGCTTACGACCATACTGAGCGCAATCAGGCTCAGGAGGCTGTAACCTGTCCATTGGCGTGCAATACCGCTGGTCCAGAGTTTCGGCCATGCCGGGTCGAGTACGCTTTGCTGAACGGGGAAAGCTGGCAGAAAGGAATACAGAACGGCATAGATCAGCGCTGTGAGCCCGGCGACGAGGGGAAGTTTGCTGACCGCTCCCGCTTCGGTTGGGGTTGCGGTCAGTTTTGCAATCAGAGGTTCGCAGGTTCCGCATACCTGGGCCGCACCTGAGGCATTGCAAAGCTCCTGCGCAGTCATCCCGTGTTGCAGGTGGCAGCGAATGTCTGCGGCACTCAGGCGACGGCAATTGCAGAGAACGGCATTATCTGGAAACGTCTGGTTCTCTTGTGCTAGCAGTCGACCCTCCCTGAGAAAGCGCCTGCGTTGCCAGGGGTAGATTCGCGCCTGTTTTGACACCGCATCCTGAAGTTGATGAAATTCTGGCCATTCTCCCGTTCCTGCGGCACCAACCAGTTTTCCGCGGTGCAAGGTGATAACCCTGGAATGTTTGTCGGAGGTGTGATGAAGGGTGCAGTCGATCAGTGCCGGCCCGTAATCACTCACGGATCCGATGCTTTTAACGGGAAGGTCTGAGACCTTGAGGGAGCTGCTGAGTACTGACCCCCGGTAGCTGATATCGGTTCCGGTGAGTCGTCTGGCCAGGGTGGCCGCCTGCTCCAGGCCGGGAGATACAAGACCATATACCTCGCCGTTGTGCTCGCAACATTCCCCGACGGCGTAGATGTCGTCGAATGAGGTCTGCAGGCTGTCGTTTACTTGGATGCCCCGGCCGACGGCGATTCCAGCCTCTCGGGCGAGATTGATGTTGGGGCGAATTCCGGTTGAAAAAATGACCGTATCACAATCCATTTCCTCGCCCAGACGAAGGCGGATCCGTTCCACCCGAGAATCGCCCTCAATCTCAGTGATGGTCGTGTTCAGGCAAAGGTTCAGTCCCTTCGCTTCGAGCGCCCGGTGTAACTGATCGGCGCTGCGAGACTCCAGTTGACGGTTCATCAGAAAGGGGGCGTGATGGATCAGGGTTACCCGTGTGCCATAGCGCATCATGCCCAGGGCAGCTTCGATACCCAGTAGGCCCCCGCCAAGTACAACGCAGTGCCGACTGCGAAAATGTCTGGTTCGAAGCCGCTCCACGTCCTTCATGCTTCGGAACGTGTAAACCCCCGGTAATGCCCGGCCTGATATGGAGGGCACGTGGGGGCTGGAACCCAGCGCAAGTACCAGGGTGCTGTACTGATACGTCAGCCCATTCTGGTCTGTGACTGTCTGGTGTTCCGGGTGAATGGCTACGATTCCGGTCCCGGACTGGAAGCTGACGTTGGAGAGGTTTCCCAGCGGGGAAACTAACGAGTCTGGGGTAACTTTTCCCTGGAGCAGGCTCGATAGGGCGACGCGGTCATAGGGATGGCTTTCTTCCCGACCGAACTGGACGATGGGTCGATCGAAGCCCAGCCGCTTTAACTCTGTCAGCAGGTGAACGCCGACCGGGCCGTTACCAACGATGATGACTGGCGCATCTGGCCGATACCGATTCGGGGCGTGCAGCGCCTGCTGTGCAGGAAATTGTGTGCCCATGTGTTAGGTTCTCGTTCTAACAAAACAAAAAAAGGGTCCACTCCGGTATTCCGGAATGGACCCTTTTGTCCCTGATTCATCGTCCGTGGTACTCAGGTGGCAGCTGCCACAGGTTCAATCATTCGTTAAAATTCTGGTTCGCCTTCATTGGCGAACATTTTGTATACAGCAGCGTGCGTGCCAACGGGAAATAAAACCATTACCTATCAATGGTTTGAATTATTGTTGGCATGAGGAAAAAGAGGCGAGCTACGTCGCCGAGGAGTCAGGATAGGGCAGATAGCGCAGTGACTGCGCTATCCTGGAGCGTGTGGTTACTTTTTGCGTAGCCGCTGGATGAGTGAGGAGGTGTCCCACCGGTTGCCCCCCATTTCTTGTACATCGCCGTAAAACTGGTCTACCAATGCGGTGACAGGAAGGCGGGCGTGAATTCGGCGTGCTTCATCGAGACAGATTCCCAGATCCTTGCGCATCCAGTCGACCGCAAAACCGTGTTCGAACTCGCCCGCAATCATGGTTCCGGAGCGATTTTCCATCTGCCAGCTCTGCGCGGCACCCTTGGAGATAACATCCACCACCTTCGCGGCATCCAGTCCAGCCTGTTCCGCGAAGTGAAGTGCCTCGGACAGCCCTTGTACCAATCCGGCAATGGCAATTTGGTTCACCATTTTGGTTTTCTGGCCGCTGCCTGCCGGCCCCATCAGGTTGACGGCTCTGGCGTAGTGATCCATTACCGGTCTTGCCCGGGCAAAGCTTGATTCGTCCCCGCCGCACATGATCGTCAGCTGTCCGTTTTCGGCACCTTGTTGCCCGCCGGATACCGGGCCATCAATAAAACCCTGACGGTGCTCTGCTGACTTTCTGGCAAGGCGTTCCGCAACGCCTGCTGAGGCGGTGGTGTGATCGATGAGAATGGCGCCTTCGGGTGCGTTGGCGATTATCCCGTCATCGCCCTCGAAAACCTCGATCAGATCTTTATCGGCGCCGACGCAGGTCATGACAAAGTCCACGCCATCGACCGCCTCAGCGATGGTAGAGCAGGCGGTGCCGCCGTATTCTTGGGCCCATTGCTCAGCCTTTGCGGTCGTACGGTTCCACACTCTGACGGAAAGGCCGGCCTTGGCGAGGTGTCCTGCCATGGGGTAGCCCATGACTCCGAGGCCAATGAAGGCTGCAGTAGCTGTCATGCTGATCTCCATTTTCGTTTGTTGTTGGTAGCATAGTCACGAAAAAAAGCCGCTCAATCAAGCGGCTGCATCGAACACTACAAACAACTTTGTTGAGCGGGTGATGGACGGAATCAGGACATGACGTCCAGCTTCTCTGTTGCTTCTCTTAGTACTTTCACCGATTCGGCGTGTTTGCCCTGCTGGTGAAGGGCTTCGCCTTTGTCCCGCATGGCTTTTATTTCCGCTTTGGTTTCATCGTCGAGCTGGCTTGACTCGAGTTTCTGATCAATCTCGCCGACAAGGGCCGGGCATTGGCCGGCAAAAACACTGGCAGAGAACAGGGTCGTAAATACAAGTGTGATGAAAAAACGCATAGGTCATCCCTCTTTGCTGTTGCGCACTTCCAAGCATAGTTGAGAGTGGGGAGGGTTGAGAGGGACTGTTAGGTATTATTTCCGGACAGGATTTTGGTCGCACTAAACAAAAAAAGACCGCTGGGTCAGCGGCCTTTTTAATCATGGTGTTTTCACCGGCGTATTTATTCTGCCGGATAATCGCGCTGGTCGGAACCGGTGTACAACTGGCGCGGACGGCCAATCCGGTAGTTACCGCTGACCATTTCGTTCCAGTGCGAGAACCAGCCGATGGTGCGGGACAGCGCAAAAATAACGGTAAACATGGACGTCGGAATGCCCATCGCTTTCAGAATGATGCCGGAGTAGAAATCCACGTTCGGGTACAGCTTGCGCTGGACGAAGTACTCGTCTTCCAGAGCGATCTTCTCGAGACGCTGGGCGATTTTCAGCAGTGGGTCGTTTTCCAGGCCCAGCTCCTGCAGAACTTCGTGTGCCGTTTCGCGCATAACCTTGGCGCGGGGGTCGAAGTTTTTGTAGACGCGGTGGCCGAAGCCCATCAGTCGGAACGGATCGTCCTTGTCCTTCGCCTTGGCGATGTACTTTTCGATGTTGGATTCGTCACCAATCTCAGCCAGCATGTCCAGTACTGCTTCGTTAGCACCACCGTGTGCCGGCCCCCAAAGGGCGGCGATGCCAGACGCGATGCATGCATAGGGGTTAGCGCCGGTAGAGCCTGCAAGGCGAACCGTAGAGGTTGATGCATTTTGCTCGTGGTCCGCATGCAGGATGAAGATGCGGTCCATGGCCTTGGCCAGCACAGGATTCGGCTTGTACTCCTCGCAGGGCACACCAAACATCATGTACAGGAAGTTCTCTGCGTAGGTCAGGTCGTTACGCGGGTACATGAACGGCTGGCCAATGCTGTATTTGTAACACCAGGCCGCGATGGTCGGCATCTTCGCGATCAAGCGGTGAGCTGTGATGTCACGCTGGTGCTCGTCGGTCACATCCATCTGGTCGTGATAGAACGCAGACAGGGCACCCACTACGCCGCACATGATTGCCATCGGGTGCGCATCACGGCGAAATCCGTGGAAGAAATTGCGCATTTGATCGTGCAGCATGGTGTGGTTTTTGATGGTGCTGTGGAACTGCTGGTTCTCTTCTTTGGTCGGCAGGCGGCCTTTCAGCAGCAGGTAGCACACTTCGAGGTAATCCGAGTGTTCGGCCAGTTGGTCGATCGGATAACCACGATGAAGGAGAACACCGTTGGCGCCATCGATGTAAGTGATGGCTGATTCACAGGCAGCGGTGGATACGAAACCTGGGTCATAGGTGAAAACGCCTTCCTGAACCAGGCCGCGTACGTCGATTACGTCAGGGCCGACGGTGCCAGAATACACCGGTAACTCAATGGATTTTTCTCCCACCGAGAGCGTGGCTTTCCTGTCGGTCATGGGGCTCTCCTATATGGATATGTCAGCGTGTTAGCTTTTATGCATGAAAAAAAGCGCTAAGGAAGGCGCGTATTATCGCAAAACTGGCGGCAAAATATAGGGCGTTGGCTTTTTTTGTCAATGGAAGGGTTTGGAATTCGCCATTTTTTTCGGTTTTGTAAATGCGTATTAGCCCCAATGCGGTTGGTTGCGGGCCTTCAGGTGGGTCAACAGTTCCTGCTCATAGTTTAACCCACTGAATTGGTGGGCAGGAATCCCGTCGCTCGGTTTGTAATTGCGAGGGCTACTCCTTATAATCCGTAGCCCGGAATTAGGGATGCATCTGGTGGAGATGCGGCAATGGCGTCGCTCCAGAGCAAAGGTCATCCTTCCTCCTAAGCCAATCGTATGCCCCCACTGCGCGGGTGTGCTGATCTTCATACCAACTCCGCATCCGGTGTGCCGGAATCGCGGTCATTAAATGAGAGAGTGTGAGAGCGCTGTGAATAACAAACGACCAGTAAATCTCGATCTCGGCAAGTTCCATTTTCCGCTGCCAGCCATTACGTCCATCCTGCATCGCATTAGCGGCATCATTATTTTTGTTGGTGTTGCTTTCATGCTTTACGGATTGCAGCTTTCCCTGTCAGGGGAAGAAGGCTTCAGTCGTATGAATGAACTGCTGGACGGCTTTTTTGCCAAGCTTATTATCTGGGGCATTCTGTCCGCCTTGTTGTATCACCTGGTTGCAGGTATCAAGCACCTGCTCATGGATATGGGTATCGGGGAAGAGCTGGAGACCGGTCGTCTCGCCTCGAAAATCACCATCGTGGTTTCCGTTATTCTCATCGTTATCGCAGGAGTTTGGGTATGGTAAACAGTGTTACCAATCTGGGTCGTAGCGGCGTCTACGACTGGTTGATCCAGCGCGTAACGGCGTATGTTCTTGCGCTCTACACCATCTTTTTGTTGGGTTTCATGCTGACCACCGACGTTACTTACGAATCATGGTCTGCGCTGTTTTCCCAAACCTGGTTCCGGATCTTTACTTTGCTGGCACTGCTGTCCCTCGGGGCGCACGCTTGGGTTGGTCTCTGGACCGTGACCACTGACTACATCAAGGCCGCAGGTGTTCGTTTCCTGGTCCAGGCCGCGTGCGGGCTGACCATGTTTGTGTACGTGGTCTGGGGCATTCAGATTCTTTGGGGGCTTTAATTAATGGCTAATATCAAGACCATTTCTTACGACGCGATTGTTATCGGTGGCGGCGGTGCCGGTATGCGGGCTGCCCTGCAGTTGACCGAATCCGGCGTTAAAACGGCGTGTATCACCAAGGTATTTCCGACTCGTTCGCACACCGTGTCGGCGCAAGGCGGTATCACCTGTGCAATTGCGAGTGCGGACCCCAATGACGATTGGCGCTGGCACATGTACGACACCGTCAAGGGGTCTGACTACATTGGTGATCAGGACGCTATCGAATACATGTGTTCCGTAGGCCCTCAGGCCGTTTTCGAGCTCGAGCACATGGGTCTGCCGTTTTCCCGTACCGAGCAGGGTCGCATCTACCAGCGTCCGTTCGGTGGTCAGTCCAAGGATTATGGAAAAGGTGGTCAGGCTGCCCGTACTTGTGCTGCAGCCGACCGTACCGGTCATGCGCTTCTGCACACTCTTTATCAGGCCAACCTGAAAGGCGGCACGACCTTCCTGAATGAGTGGTATGCCGTTGATCTGGTGAAGAACAGCAAAAACGAAGTGGTTGGTGTAGTTGCCATTGAAATCGAAACCGGTGAAGTGGCCTACATCAAATCCAAGGCGACAGTTCTGGCGACTGGGGGTGCTGGTCGTATCTACGCTTCCACTACCAATGCCCTGATCAATACCGGTGACGGCATCGGTATGGCTCTGCGTGCCGGCTTCCCGATGCAGGACATGGAAATGTGGCAGTTCCACCCGACCGGTATTCACGGTGCGGGCACTCTGGTAACAGAGGGTTGTCGGGGTGAGGGTGGCTACCTGATCAACTCCGAAGGTGAGCGTTTCATGGAGCGTTATGCGCCGAACGCCAAGGACCTCGCTGGTCGTGACGTAGTGGCACGCTCCATGGTTATCGAGATTCTGGAAGGTCGTGGATGTGGTCCGGACAAGGATCACGTGCTGTTGAAGCTGGACCATCTGGGCGAAGAGACTCTGAACCTGCGCCTGCCGGGTATTTGCGAGCTGTCCCGTACCTTTGCGCACGTGGATCCGGTTAAAGAGCCGATCCCGGTTGTGCCTACCTGTCACTACATGATGGGCGGCATTCCGACCAATGTGGGTGGTCAGGCCCTGACTCAGGATGATAACGGCAACGACACGCCGATTCCGGGGCTGTTTGCCTGCGGCGAAGCGGCGTGTGTTTCTGTTCATGGTGCTAACCGCCTGGGCGGTAACTCCCTGCTGGACCTGGTGGTCTTCGGTCGTGCGGCCGGTCTGCATATCGAAGAGCAGCTCCGTAACGGTTTCGAGGTGGACGAAGCGTCTGAAGAAGATATCAAGCGAGCGATGGCGCGTCTTGATCGTCTGGATTCAGCTTCAGAGGGCGAGAGCGTCGCTGAGGTTCGTAAGGACCTGCAGAACGTGATGCAGCTTTACTTTGGTGTGTTCCGTGACGGCGACAGCATGGAAGAGGGCCTGAAGAAACTGGCCGAAATCGGTGAGCGCGTCAAAAAGACCAAGCTGGCTGATACCAGTAAGGCTTTCAACACTGCTCGGATTGAAGCGTTGGAGCTCGACAATCTTTATGAAGTTGCGGTTGCGACTGCTCAATCTGCGTACGAGCGTAAAGAAAGTCGTGGTGCGCATGCTCGAAACGACTTCACCGAGCGTGACGACGAAAACTGGCTGAAGCACTCTCTGTACTTCCCGCTTGAAAAGCGTGTGGGCAAGCGTGATGTGAACTTTGCGCCGAAGACCGTGGATACATTCGAGCCGAAGGTTCGGACTTACTAAGGGGGACGAAAAGTATGTTGGTAAGCCTGTATCGTTATAACCCGGAAACCGATAACGCCCCTTACATGCAGGACGTGAACCTTGAGCTCCCGGAAGGGAAGGATCTCATGGTTCTGGATGTGCTGAACCTGCTCAAGGAAAAGGATCCGACCGTTTCTTACCGTCGCTCCTGTCGTGAGGGTGTTTGTGGTTCCGATGGCATGAATATGAATGGCAAGAATGGCCTGGCCTGTATCACCCCTGTATCGCAGGTGGTGAAGGGCGACAAGCTGGTTCTTCGTCCGTTGCCGGGTTTGCCGGTTATTCGTGACCTGGTGGTGGACATGAACCTGTTCTACCAGCAGTACGAGAAAGTTATGCCGTATCTGGTCAACAATACGCCGGCGCCGGCCATTGAGCGCCTGCAAAGCCCGGAAGATCGTGAGAAGCTGGACGGCCTGTACGAGTGCATTCTCTGCGCGTGCTGCTCTACGTCCTGTCCGTCGTTCTGGTGGAACCCTGATAAGTTTATCGGGCCTGCCGGTCTGCTCCAGGCATACCGTTTCCTGGCCGACAGCCGCGATACTGCCCGGTCAGAGCGCCTTGCGAATCTCGACGATCCGTTCAGCGTGTTCCGTTGCCGGGGAATCATGAACTGTGTAAGCGTTTGTCCGAAGGGGCTGAACCCCACAAGGGCGATTGGTCATATTCGGAATCTTCTGCTGCAGCGGGCTACATAAGCGGCGGAAGTTGGCCTGAGCGCTATACTGTTCGGATTAATATGCACCCTCAGCCCTGCAATGGCGCGGGGCTTTCAACCAAAGGCTTATAGTCAAAGGTCGAACTGGGGTGCACACTACGCAAGCCGTAACGAGGCCTAAAAGGCAGCGTTCCGGCTTGTCGAGTATTAATACTGCTGGGGAATGGACAGCATCCAGATCCCGAAGTTGGCCAATTTACAGTCAGTAAAACCCGTATTGACTGACAGTTACCCCTGGCCCACCATTCGGACACCCCCACACCAGCCCAAGGTGAGCTATTCAAAATGCACGAAAGCATAATGGAGCAGCTATGGCAGACCTCCCATCTACAAGGTGGGAACCTTGCCTACGTTGAACAGCTTTTTGAGACCTACCTGACCGACCCCAATGCCGTTCCGGAAGAGTGGCGAAACTATTTCGATAAACTTCCCAGTGTTGATGGCCAGCACGGCCGGGATATTATCCACTCGTCCATCCGCGAGCAGTTTGAGCATATTTCCCGTAATCAGCGCTTTCTTTCAGGCCAGGGCGTTCCCGCCAGTGCCACATCTCACGCTGACCGGAAGCAGATTCGTGTTCTGCAGCTGATCAATGCTTACCGTTTTCGGGGCCACCAGGAAGCCAAGCTCGATCCCCTGGGTGTATGGCAGCGTCCGGCGGTTGAAGATCTCGATCCGGCATTCCATGAGCTTAGTGACTCTGACCTCGACCTTGAATTCCAAACCGGCTCTCTGAACTTTGGTTCCGAGACCCAGAGGCTGCGGGATATCGTTGACGGCCTGCGGACAACCTATTGCGAAAGTATCGGTGCAGAATATATGCACGTCGTCGATACTCGTATCAAGCGGTGGTTCCAGCAGCGCATGGAGCCCGTACGCTCTCGTCCCGGCTATGAGACCGGTACGAGGAAGCATATTCTTGAGCGCCTGACGGCAGCGGAGGGTCTGGAGAAATATCTGGGTTCCCGCTACCCGGGCGTAAAGCGCTTCGGCCTCGAAGGTGGCGAAAGTCTCATTCCTTGCCTGGATGAACTGATCCAGCGCGCAGGCTCCTACGGTGCGAAAGAGATTGTACTGGGGATGGCTCACCGTGGACGCCTCAACGTCCTGGTGAATACTCTGGGTAAGAGCCCGCAGGAACTGTTTGACGAATTTGAGGGCCGCAAGCTGGCGGACTCCGGTTCCGGTGATGTGAAATACCACCAGGGCTTCTCTTCAAACGTTATGACGCCGGGCGGTGAGGTTCACCTCGCCATGGCCTTTAACCCGTCACACCTGGAAATCGTGTCACCGGTGGTGGAAGGCTCTGTTCGCGCTCGCCAGACCCGACGGGACGATAAAGACGGCAGCCAGGTTGTGCCAATCATCATGCACGGCGATGCCGCTTTTGCGGGGCAGGGCGTGGTGATGGAAACCTTCCAGGCATCCCAGACCCGTGGTTACGGGGTCGGCGGAACCATCCACATCATAGTGAACAACCAGGTTGGCTTCACGACCAGCAAGCAGGAAGATGCTCGCTCCACGGAGTACTGCACCGATATTGCGAAGATGGTTCAGGCCCCAATCCTTCACGTGAACGCTGACGATCCCGAGGCTGTGGTGTTTGCGACCCAGATGGCCATGGACTACCGCAATGAGTTCAAGGGCGATGTGGTTATTGACCTGGTTTGCTACCGTCGTCGCGGGCACAACGAAGCGGATGAGCCGGCAGCGACCCAGCCGCTGATGTACGAGAAGATTCGCAAGCTCAAAACCACGCGCGCGCTCTACGCGGACCGCCTGGTTGAAGAAGGTGTGATTACTGCCGAAGAAGCCAAGCAGATGGAGGTTGATTACCGTGATGCGCTTGACGATGGCGGTCACGTGGTCAAGTCACTGGTCAAAGAGCCGAATAAAAAGCTCTACGTAGACTGGACGCCTTATCTGGGGCATGAGTGGACCGCCAAGTGCAAGAGCAGCGTTCCGCTCAAGAAGATCAAGGCTCTGGGCAAGATTCTGACCTCCGTGCCCGAGGGCTTCGCAGTTCAGCGCCAGGTTTCCAAGATTGTGACCGACCGCGAAAAAATGACGGCCGGGGCGCAATCGCTCAACTGGGGATACGCAGAAGTGATGGCGTACGCCACGTTGCTGGATGAAGGTCATCCAATTCGTATCACCGGTCAGGATGTGGGGCGGGGCACCTTCTCACACCGCCACGCGGTTCTGCATAACCAGAAAGACGGTTCCCAGCACATCGCCTTGGCCAATCTGTCCAAGGATCAGCCAAAATTCGAAATCTATGACTCGTTCTTGTCGGAAGAAGCGGTCATGGCATTTGAATATGGCTACGCGACCACAGCGCCGGATGGTCTGGTGGTCTGGGAAGCCCAGTTTGGTGATTTCGCCAATGGCGCTCAGGTAGTGATTGATCAGTTCCTGACCAGTGGTGAGCACAAGTGGGGGCGCCTGTGCGGCCTGACCCTGCTTCTGCCTCATGGCTATGAGGGGCAGGGTCCTGAGCACAGTTCGGCGCGTCTTGAACGCTTCCTGCAGCTGTGTGCGGAACACAACATTCAGGTGTGCGTGCCGACTACGCCTTCCCAGGTGTTCCATATGCTGCGCCGTCAGGTGAAGCGTCCGTTGCGTAAGCCGCTGGTGGCGATCACTCCGAAGAGTCTGCTGCGCCACAAAGAAGCAACGTCCGAGCTGGACGATCTGACATCCGGCACATTCCAGACGGTACTGCCGGAGAAAGAGCCCTCTGATCCCAAGAAGGTTACCCGCCTGATCATGTGTAGCGGGAAGGTGTACTTCGATCTTCTGGAAAAGAAGAAGGCCGAAGAGCGTGACGACGTTGCGATTCTCCGGATCGAGCAGCTCTACCCGTTCCCGGCGGAGGACCTGGATGCGCTGCTGGCCCAGTACACCAAACTTAAACATGTAGTGTGGTGCCAGGAAGAGCCGATGAACCAGGGTGCCTGGTATCCGAGCCAGCACCATATGCGGAACGCGCTGCAACGCCTGAATCCGAAACTCTATCTCCAGTATGCCGGTCGTGAGGCTTCTGCTGCCCCAGCTTGCGGACACATGTCTGTCCACATTGAGGAGCAGAAAAAGCTGGTTACCGATGCGTTTGAAATCTGACGAGCTACCGAACTAAGGAATCGTAATGTCAACTGAGATTAAAGCCCCCGTTTTCCCGGAGTCGGTCGCAGAAGGTACTGTTGCGACCTGGCACAAGCAGCCGGGCGAAGCCTGTTCACGCGACGAACTGATTGTCGATATCGAAACCGACAAGGTGGTACTTGAAGTGGTGGCACCGGCTGATGGTGTCATCGAGGAAATCCTCAAGGGTGAGGGTGACACCTGTGAGAGCGGTGAAGTAATCGGTAAGTTCAAGGAAGGCGCGGCTGGTGAAACCAAGCCGGCGGAAGCCAAAACCGAAGAAAAGCCTGCAGCCGAAAGCGCGCCTGCAACGGCTGACGCTAGCTCTGCTGATGCCATCCTTAGCCCGGCGGCTCGCAAGCTGGCCGAAGAAAATAATGTTGACCCCAACAGCATCAAGGGCTCCGGCAAAGATGGCCGTGTGACCAAAGAAGATGTACAGGCCCATATTGAGGGCAGCAAGTCGGCCTCCAAGCCAGCAGCAGGCGCAGCTGCGATGCCAGAGGTCAACGTTGCTGCGGGTGAGCGCGCTGAAAAGCGTGTGCCCATGACCCGCCTGCGGGCGAGCATTGCCAAGCGTCTGGTAGACGCGCAGCAGAACGCTGCCATGCTGACCACGTTCAACGAGGTCAATATGAAGCCGGTGATGGAACTGCGCAAGCAGTACAAGGAAAGTTTCGAGAAACGCCACGGTGTGAAACTCGGTTTCATGTCCTTCTTTGCCAAGGCGGCCACGGAAGCCCTTAAGCGTTTCCCGGCGGTGAATGCGTCTATCGATGGTAACGACATGGTTTACCACGGCTATCAGGATATCGGTGTGGCTGTGTCTACTGACCGTGGCCTGGTTGTTCCTGTGGTACGCGACGTCGACGCGCTGGGTCTGGCCGACATCGAGAAGAAAATCATCGAATATGGCACCAAGGCCCGGGATGGAAAACTGGGTATCGAAGATATGACCGGCGGTACTTTCACCATCACCAACGGCGGCATCTTCGGCTCCCTGATTTCCACGCCGATTCTAAACCCGCCACAGACCGCAATCCTGGGCATGCACAAGATCCAGGAGCGTCCGATGGCGGTGAATGGTCAGGTTGAAATCCTGCCCATGATGTACCTGGCTCTGTCCTACGATCACCGTATGATTGATGGCAAGGAAGCGGTTCAGTTCCTGGTTGCCATCAAAGATATGCTGGAAGACCCGGCGCGTATTCTGCTGGACGTGTGAACGGACCATTAACGAATCACAAAACGGGATAAATTATGTCTGATAAGTTCGACGTCATTGTTATTGGTGCAGGCCCGGGTGGGTACGTGGCAGCTATCAAGGCTGCGCAGCTCGGTCTGAAAACGGCCTGTGTTGAATCCTGGACGTCCAAAGACGGCAAGAAGCAGGTGCTGGGCGGTACCTGCCTGAACGTGGGTTGCATTCCTTCCAAGGCATTGCTGGAAATTTCCCACAAGTACGAAGAAGCCAGCCACGACTACGAAAAACAGGGCATCATCGCCAACGATATCAAGATGGATGTCGGCAAGATGATGGAGCGCAAGAGTGGCATCGTAAACCAGTTGACCGGCGGGATTGCTGGCCTGTTCAAGAGCAATGGCGTTACCTCCATTCATGGCCACGGTAAATTGCTGGCGAACCGGAAAGTTGAAGTCACCGACAACGATGGCAACACCTCCGTCTACGAAGCAGAAAACGTGATCCTGGCGTCTGGCTCCAAACCTATCGAAATCCCACCTGCGCCGTTCGACGGTGAGCATATCGTGGATTCCGAAGGCGCGCTGGAGTTTACCGAAGTGCCAAAGCGCCTGGGCGTGATCGGCGCCGGTGTTATCGGCCTTGAGTTAGGCAGCGTTTGGGCTCGTCTGGGGGCTGAAGTGACTGTGATTGAAGCGCAGGACACCTTCCTGCCGGCGGTTGATCAACAGGTAGCCAAGGATGCGATGAAACAGTTCCAGAAGCAGGGACTGAATATTGTGATGGGTGCGCGCATGACCGGTGCCGAGGTCAAGCGTAAGCAAGTCAATGTTACCTACGAGGACGGCAAGGGCGATCACGAAGAGAAATTCGACAAGCTGATCGTGGCCGTTGGTCGTCGTCCTTACACAGACAACCTGCTGGCCGAGGATTCGGGTGTTCAGATGGATGAGCGTGGCTTCATCTTTGTGGACGACACCTGCAAGACCGAAGCACCAGGTGTCTGGGCGATCGGTGATGTTGTGCGTGGCCCGATGCTGGCGCACAAGGCGTCGGAAGAGGGCGTCATGGTTGCCGAGCGTATTGCGGGTCACAAGCCGCAGGTGAATTACGATTGCATCCCAAACGTGATTTACACTGCGCCTGAAGTCGCCTGGGTCGGAAAAACTGAAGAGCAGCTGAAGGCGGAAGGCGAAGAGTACAACGTGGGCGTCTTCCCGTTTGCGGCCAATGGCCGGGCCATGGCTGCGAACGCGGCGTCCGGCATGGTGAAGATCGTTGCCGACGCGAAGACCGATCGTATCCTGGGCTTCCATGTGGTTGGTCCGCAGGCGTCTGAAATCGTTGCTCAAGGCGTTATCGCCATGGAATTCGGTTCCAGTGCTGAAGATCTGGCTCTGACCTGTTTTGCGCACCCGACTCTGTCCGAGTCTGTGCATGAGGCAGCTCTGGCCGTAGGTGGTGGCGCGATTCACGTCGCCAACCGCCGCAAAAAGAAGTAACGCAAGTCAGGATTTAGGGGCGCCAACGACGGCGCCCCGCTGCCTTTAAGCGGCTGGATTCCGGTTGCGTACGGTGGGCTGAGGTGATCCCCGGCCCGCCACACCGAATTCGCACTAGCCGCTCCGGACGACGGAGTGTGCGCGGGTTCATTTTCCGTATGTGGTTATCCTCCATCAGAAAGCGGGACATTAACTATGAATTTGCATGAATATCAGGGCAAGCAGCTGTTCGCTGAGTACGGCCTGCCCGTATCCAAGGGCATTGCCTGTGATACCCCTAAAGAAGCCGTTGCAGCGGCGGACGAAATCGGCGGTGACGGCTGGGTTGTAAAAGCTCAGGTTCACGCAGGTGGTCGCGGTAAGGCCGGCGGTGTAAAGCTGGTCAAGAGCAAAGACGAGATCCGCGAGTTTGCTGAGAAGTGGCTGGGTAACAACCTGGTGACTTACCAGACTGACGAGAACGGCCAGCCGGTAAGCAAGATTCTGGTTGAATCCCTTACTGACATTGATCAGGAACTGTACCTGGGTGCCGTGGTTGACCGTGGCAGCCGTCGCGTCGTATTCATGGCGTCCACCGAGGGCGGCGTTGAAATCGAAAAGGTTGCTGAAGAAACTCCGGAGAAGATCCTCAAGGCCGAGATCGACCCGCTGGTTGGCGCGCAGCCGTACCAGGGGCGAGAGCTGGCGTTCAAGCTGGGTCTGGAAGGTAAGCAAATCGGTCAGTTCACCAAGATTTTCCTGGGTCTGGCCAAACTGTTCGAAGAGTGCGACCTGGCGCTGGTAGAAATCAACCCGCTGGTTATCACTCCGGCTGGCGATCTGCACTGTCTGGACGCGAAAGTAGGTGTCGATGGTAACGCCCTGTACCGCCAAAAGAAAATCCATGAGATGCACGATCCGTCTCAGGAAGATTCTCGTGAAGCCGAAGCAGCCAAGTGGGAACTGAACTACGTGGCGCTGGAAGGCAACATCGGTTGTATGGTTAATGGCGCTGGTCTGGCCATGGGCACCATGGACATCATCAAGCTGTCCGGTGGCCAGCCTGCAAACTTCCTCGACGTTGGCGGCGGCGCGACCAAAGAGCGTGTTTCCGAAGCGTTCAAGATTATCCTGTCTGACGACAATGTACAGGCTGTTCTGGTTAACATTTTCGGTGGTATCGTTCGCTGCGACATGATCGCAGAGGGCATCATCGGTGCTGTTAAGGAAGTGGGCGTAAAAGTACCTGTTGTGGTTCGTCTGGAAGGTAACAACGCTGAGTTGGGTACCAAGGTGCTGGCAGAAAGCGGCCTGAACATCATCGCCGCCACCAGCCTGTCCGATGCCGCAGAGCAAGTCGTTAAAGCCGCAGGGGGTAAGTAATGAGCATCCTGATCAATAAAGACACCAAGGTTATCTGTCAGGGCTTTACCGGCTCTCAGGGCACTTTCCATTCCGAACAGGCCATTGAATACGGCACCAAGATGGTTGGCGGTGTCAGCCCGGGCAAGGGTGGTACCGAGCACCTTGGTCTGCCGGTTTTCAATACCGTTCGCGAAGCGGTCGAAGCAACTGGCGCTGAAGCGACCGTTATCTACGTGCCGGCTCCGTTCTGTAAGGACGCCATCATTGAAGCTGCGGACGCTGGTATCCAGCTGATCGTGTGCATCACTGAAGGCATCCCGACCATCGACATGCTGTACGCCAAAGAATACGTTGATCGTAAAGGTGTTCGCATGATCGGGCCGAACTGCCCGGGTCTCATCACTCCGGATGAGTGCAAGATCGGCATCATGCCTGGCCACATCCACAAGAAGGGCAAGGTGGGCATCGTCTCCCGCTCCGGCACCCTGACTTACGAAGCGGTCAAGCAGACCACTGACTTTGGCTACGGCCAGTCCACCTGTGTGGGTATTGGTGGTGACCCGATCCCGGGTTCCAACTTCATCGACATTCTGAAGCTCCTTCAGGAAGATCCGGAAACCGAAGCCATCGTGATGATTGGTGAAATCGGCGGTACCGCTGAGGAAGAAGCCGCAGCGTTCATCAAGGACAACGTAACCAAGCCGGTTGTGTCCTACATCGCTGGTGTGACTGCACCTCCGGGCAAGCGTATGGGCCATGCTGGCGCCATCATTGCTGGCGGTAAGGGCACTGCAGACGACAAGTTTGCCGCTCTGGAAGCCGCGGGCGTGAAAACCGTTCGCAGCCTGGCCGATATCGGCAAGGCGTTGAAAGAGGCGACTGGCTGGTAAGCCTGACCCTTTGAAAAGCCCCCGTTTCTGCACTGCAGGGCGGGGGTTTTTTATTTATAATGCCTGACCGCCTGATTTATTATGGCGTTCCCAAACAAATTAAGGAGTTCGTGCTTTGAGTTCTGTAGATTCCCAGCAACGAGTTTTGTCCGGAATGCGTCCTACCGGCAAGCTACACCTAGGCCACTACCACGGTGTGCTGAAAAACTGGGTTAAACTCCAGCACGAGTTCGAGTGCTTTTTCTTTGTGGCGGACTGGCACGCGCTGACCACCGACTACGAAGATCCGAGTAAAATTGAGCAGAGCACCTGGGACATGGTGATTGATTGGCTTGCAGCCGGCGTTAACCCGGGCTCCTCAACCATGTTTATCCAGTCTCAGGTTCCCGAACACGCTGAATTACATCTCCTGTTGTCGATGATTACCCCCTTGGGTTGGCTTGAACGCGTGCCCACCTTCAAGGACCAGCAGGAAAAGCTTCGTGAAAAGGACCTGGCGACCTACGGCTTCCTTGGCTACCCGTTGCTGCAGTCGGCCGACATTCTGATCTATCGGGCCGGAAAGGTTCCCGTTGGGGCGGACCAGGTTTCTCATGTCGAGATCACTCGTGAAATCGCACGCCGGTTCAACCATATCTATGGTCGTGAGCCCGGTTTCGAGGAGCAGGCCGAGGGTGCCATCGTCAAGATGGGGAAGAAGAACGCCAAACTATACCGTACGTTGAAAAAGCGTTATCAGGAGGAGGGCGATCTGGAAGCTCTCGAAACGGCAAGGGCTCTGTTGAAAGAGCAGCAGAACATCTCCCTTGGCGATCGCGAGCGTCTGTATGGCTATATCGAGGGTGGTGGCAAGGTCATCCTGCCGGAGCCTCAGCCGTTGCTGACGCCGGAGTCCAAGATGCCGGGCCTGGATGGCCAGAAGATGTCCAAGTCCTATAACAACACCATCGGATTGCGCGAAGAGCCAGATACCGTGGTCCAGAAAATACGGACCATGCAGACTGATCCGCAGCGCGTTCGCAGAACCGACCCGGGCGAACCCGAAAAGTGCCCGGTTTGGGAAATGCACAAGATCTACTCCGACGCTGAGACCCGTGAATGGGTGCAGAATGGCTGTCGCAGCGCTGGTATTGGGTGCCTGGACTGCAAAAAGCCCGTGATGGACGCCATTGTGGAAGAACAGCGTCCTCTGCACGAACGTGCGCGAGAGTATGAAAGCAACCCGGATCTGGTGCACTCTATCCTTCAGGAAGGGCGGGAGCATGCCAGAGATGCTGCCCGGGATACCCTGGAAGAGGTCCGCGAGGCCATGGGCCTGCAATACCGGTGATTCGAATTACCGTTAACCGCTGGATCTGATTGTCTCAAGGGTGGGTTCATGACCGAAGATACGACCAGTGTTGCTGTACTGGGCGCCCCGGCAGCCTCTGATGAAGCTGAGCCGTTGGCTCGGGTATCGGGCAAGCCGGTCATTGATCTGCCCAAGGATCTTTACATTCCGCCAGACGCTCTCGCGGTGTTTCTTGAGGCCTTTGAAGGGCCCCTGGACCTGCTGCTGTACCTGATCCGGCGCCAGAATATGAATATTCTGGATATCGACGTCAGTGAAATTACCCGCCAATACATGGATTACATTACCGCGGTTGAAGCCATGCGTTTTGAGTTGGCCGCGGAGTATCTTGTGATGGCGGCAACTCTGGCGGAGATTAAGTCCCGGATGCTCCTGCCGCGGCAGGAAAGTGAGGACGAAGACGAGGTGGATCCTCGGGCCGAACTGATCCGTCGACTGCAGCAGTATGAGCGTTTCAAGAAGGCCGCTGAAGATATTGATGACCTGCCCCGGCTTGAGCGGGATAACCATCTGGCGTCCGCGTCACTGCCCAAGCTTCCTTCAACCCAGCCTCATCCCGACGTCGACCTGAAGGAGATGCTGCTGGCACTGCAGGGTGTGCTGCGGCGGGCCGACCTGTTTACCAGTCATCAGGTTGAGCGCGAAAAGCTATCCACTCGGGAGCGCATGTCGACCATTTTGTCCGTGCTTCAGGGCGACAAGTTCGTCACGTTTGAAAGCCTTTTTACCCCGGAAGAGGGGCGCCTTGGCGTGGTTGTTACGTTTCTCGCAACGCTGGAACTCGTCAAGGAACAACTTGTGGAAGTGGTCCAGGGTGAAGTTCTGGGTCCTATCCATATTCGGGCCCGTGCCGCCAGTTAGGTTAAGCCCTGGTCCTGTGCCGTCCACTCATACATCACGTTTGACTGCTTATGAATGATGAACAACTTCGCCGAATCCAGGCCATCACCGAAGCCGCGCTTCTCGCTGCGGGGAAACCCCTGAGTCTTGACCAGCTTCGCGAACTGTTCTCGGAGGAGGAGCGACCGGCCCGGCAAGTGATGGAGCATGTTTTGATGATGCTCGAAAGCGCGTGTGAGGGGCGGGGGTTTGAGTTGAAAAAGGTGGCGAGTGGTTACCGCATTCAGGTCAGGGAAGAGTTTGCACCCTGGGTTGGCCGGTTGTTTGAAGAAAAGCCGCAACGCTATTCGCGGGCTCTGCTGGAAACGCTCGCCCTCATTGCCTATCGGCAGCCCATTACACGGGGTGAAATTGAAGACATTCGTGGTGTCACGGTAAGCAGCAATATCATTCGTACGTTACTTGAGCGAGAGTGGGTGCGCGTGGTCGGCCATCGGGATGTTCCGGGACGCCCGGCGATGTACGCGACGACCAAGCAGTTTCTGGACTACTTTAATCTCACGGGACTGGATCAGTTGCCGCCGTTGTCGGAGGTCCGGGATCTCGAAGAAATTGGTCGTGAGATTGAGAAGAACATTCAGGCCGAAATCGACTTCAGTTCTGCCAAGTCGGACGACAATACGGACCAGCAGACCGTTCATTAACGCCATTCATTCCAAACCCCGGAAGGCTTCAAGGATCATATATGTCATCAGAGCAGCCGAAGCACGGCAAACACGCGGGCCGCGACACATCATCCGGTGACGGCGGACCGGAGCGTATCCAGAAGCTCCTGGCGCGTGCCGGTGTGGGTTCCCGACGGGAAATTGAGGGCTGGATGTCGCAGGGGCGCTTGATGGTCAACGGTCAGCCGGTGGCCCCGGGCCAGAAGGCGACGGTGGATGATCGTTTTGAGCTTGATGGCAAGCGCCTGGAAGTATCCTCGGCCGCGGAGCTTGTACGTCGTGTGCTGATTTACAACAAGCCGGAGGGGGAAGTGACGAGCCGAAAGGACCCGGAAGGGCGGCCTACGGTGTTTGATCGACTGCCTCGGCTGAAGGAGCAGCGCTGGGTATCCATTGGTCGGCTGGACATCAATACAACCGGTCTGGTGCTGTTCACCACGGATGGAGAGCTGGCCAATCGCCTAATGCATCCATCCAACGAAATCGATCGAGAGTACGCGGTTCGTGTTTTCGGTGAAGTGGACGACGCCATGATTGAGCGCCTGCTTGAGGGCGTGCTCCTCGATGACGGTATGGCCAAGTTTACCGATGTTTCCCCGGCTGGCGGCAGCGGAATGAACCGGTGGTTTCATGTCACCTTGCTTGAAGGGCGTAATCGTGAGGTTCGGCGCCTGTGGGAATCCCAGGGAGTGAGAGTGAGCCGGCTGAAACGTGTCCGCTATGGGCCGATATTCTTACCCAGCCGCCTGACACTGGGCAAATGGGAAGAGCTGGATCAGAAGGGGGTTGATGCCTTGAGTCGGGCGGTGGGCTTGCCGCCGGTAGCGATTCCTGCAAAAACCCCAAATGAGAAGGCCGCGCATGACCGTCAGCGTCGCAAGAGTCCAGGGCTACGGAATAAAAAGCCGAAAGCCGGACGGTGGGACGTCAGTGATGCCGCGCCGGACCGCTCCGAGCGGCAGCGGCCCTCAGGAAAAGGGCGCACTTCCCGCAAGCCACGCTAGCCCGGCAGGGCTGGTTAGCCGATCGACGGAAAGATTTCAGTCTTGTTCCGGCCGTTCCGTTTGGCCTGATTGAGCGCTTCGTCGGCCCGGGCAATCCACTGCTCGGGCTGCTTTACCTTGAGATGAATTGCCACTCTGCATCTGGCGGTTACCGAATTGCACTCGCCACCAAACTCCACCGCAATGTTCCCGATGGTCAGCCGAGGTCGTTCGGCAGCATCGCGCGTCTCCAACACAATGCAGAAGATGGTCGCCGGCAACGTGGCCAACGGTGTCGTTGATTTGCTCGGCGTAGTTGATCTCGACAAGTAACAGCAAATAGGCGTCTTCAGGCATCTTCTGGCGCTGGCTGATGATTAGGGTTGCCCAGCATTCGCCCTCCAGATTCAGCCGGTATTCACAGAGGTTGTGCCCCAAAAAAAATAGGTCTGCAATGGTCTTGTTGCTGCGTCTTGGAAGTTTCAGGGTGTGGCGTCAAAATCTCGGCACCGATTTGCCGGCCGAAGCGGTGTATAAACGTAAAATCTACGCTGAGGGGATTGGGCGGGGCAGTCGCTGTGGTAAACTCCTGCACTTGTGTGTCGTGTCCTAATCTAAGAAGTCACTAGGGAAACGTATGAGGTTTCAGGCCCCGGAAAGTCTATCTGAACAAATCGCCCAGCATCTTGGCCACAGGATCACTTCCCGGGATCTCAAGCCGGGTGAGCGGATTCAGGAGCTTAAGGTGTCCGGGGAACTCAACGTTAGCCGGGGCTCTGTGCGCGAAGCGTTGCTCATCCTCGAACGCCGGCACCTGGTCGAAATCTTTCCCCGTCGTGGTGCAGTGGTGTCGGATTTGACGCCGGAGCGTGTCAACAGCCTTTACGATATCTATATCAATCTACTCGTGATGCTGGGCACCAAGGTAATGGAGCGCTGGTCCGATGAGAATCTGACCGGGGTGGTTGCCCAGGTCAAGCAGATACAATCGGCCTTGGACGGTGTTTCAACGAACAGTTCCGACGCCCCTGAAAAGGTGATGGAGGCCGGGTTTGACCTGATGAGGTACGCCTATGGCCTGGTTGAAAACCCTTTTCTTGAGGAAACCCTGGAAAATTTCAGGCCTGCGATCAGTCGTACCTACTATGTGGCACTCAAGCACTTCCGCGACGGCTTTGGTGAGACCGAAAGGTTTTTCACCGAGCTTGCAGAAGCCATCCTCTCAAACGATTCGGACCGTCTGCAGCGAGCCATCAAGACGTTTGGTGAGCATCAGCGCCATCAGGTCCTGAGTATCCTAGAGGAAGAGGCGTCCAGCTGATATGCGGCTCAAGTCCATCAAGCTCGCCGGATTCAAGTCCTTCGTTGATCCGACCACGGTGCCTTTTCCGTCCAACATGACGGCGGTAGTCGGCCCCAATGGCTGTGGCAAATCCAACATCATCGATGCCGTGCGTTGGGTTATGGGCGAAAGCTCTGCAAAGTACCTTCGTGGTGAGTCCATGACGGACGTCATCTTCAACGGCTCCAGTGCCCGAAAGCCTGTTGGACAGGCTTCGATCGAACTGGTTTTCGATAACAGCGATGGAACTGCGCCCGGCGAATTCGCCCAGTTTAACGAGATTTCCGTTCGAAGAAGGGTGTCCCGGGAAGGGCAGTCTGAGTATTTCCTGAACGGTTCCAAGTGTCGACGCCGCGACATTACCGACCTGTTTCTGGGAACCGGTCTCGGGCCGCGAAGTTACGCGATTATCGAGCAGGGCATGATTTCCAGGCTCATCGAAGCGAAGCCGGAGGAATTGCGGGTCTATATCGAAGAAGCGGCGGGAATTTCGAAATACAAGGAACGTCGTAAAGAAACCGAAAACCGGATTCGTCGTACCCAGGAAAACCTTGAGCGCCTGACCGACTTGCGTGAAGAACTGGGGAGACAGCTTCAGCACCTGGAACGCCAGGCTGCAGCTGCCGAAAAGTACAAGGCCTACAAGCAGGAAGAGCGACAGAAGAAAGCGGAACTGACGGTTCTCCGCTGGCAGTCTCTGGACAACGACCTTCAAAGTTGGCGGGAGAAAATCCGCGATACGGAACTGGAACTTGAAAAGTTTCTGACCGAAAGGGTGAATCTGGAAACGTCGCTGGAAAACCTCCGGGAAGACCATCACGATCGCACCGAACACTTTAACAAGGCGCAGGCCCGGTACTACGAGGCCGGAGCCGACATAGCACGAATTGAGCAGAGCCTGGAGCACCAGCGTGAGCGTAGCCGGCAGACCGCCGCCGAGCTGGATCAGGCTCTGGCGAGCGAGCGGGAGCTGGCCCGGGAGCTGAGCCAGGACGAACAAAAACTGGAAGGCATCCAGGAAGAGCTGGATATGCTGGAGCCGGAGCTGGAATCCCTGTCTGTCCGTTCCGAGGAGTCTGGTGAGAAACTGCACATGGCGGAAGAGGCCATGGCTGACTGGCAGCAGACCTGGGAAGACTTTAGCAGCCGTTCCTCGGATGCGCGCCGCGAAGCTGAGTTGGCGCAATCCCGTATCCGCTCCGTTGAGGATGCCATCGAGCAGTTGCGGACGCGAAAACAAAGGCTTGAGGATGAGCGGGAGCTTCTGGACGGCCAGGTGGATCGGGCTGAACTGGAAGAGCTGCTTGAACAACAGGAAACCCTGGAGCTGCGGCGGGAAGAGGCCCTGGAACGAATCAATTCGATTCAGGATGACCTTTACGAAGCCCGTCAAAGCCAGAAGGATGCGACTCAGAAAGCGGCGGATGAACGTCAGCAGGTGCAGAGCCTGAGGGCGTCCCTGGAGTCCCAGGAATCCCTTCTCGAAGAGCAGCTTGGTGGCCAGGACGATGCTCTGCAGAACTGGCTGGCGGAGCAGGGGCTGAATGATGCCCCGCGTTTGGCAGGCCTCTTGCGCATTGAGGACGGCTGGGAGTTTGCCGTTGAGCAGGTCATTGGCCGCCTATCTCAGGCTGTGACACTGGATGGTCTCGATGGGCACGTAAGCTCACTTGCTACCGCACCCAAAGGGTTAGCTCTGGTAAGCAACGAAAGCAATCCACCTGTATCTGTGAACACAGAATCACTCGCGTCCAAGGTTTCCGGCGTGGATGCACTTGCACCCCTTCTTTCGGGTATCCGGGTCGTAGTCGATATGGACCAGGCACTGGCGGCACGTGTAGGCCTTGCGGCTGGCGAGAGCCTTATCACTCCTGCTGGAGAATGGGTGGCACGAGATTGGGTATTGATGCCGAACTCCGATGCAGGCCATGTTGGTGTTATTGAGCGGCAGAAGAAAGTCAGCGAGCTGGCAGCACAGCTTGAAAATGCCGAGGAAGCTTTGCAGGCCGCGAACGAGCAGTTGGAGCTCTGTCAGCAGCGAGCAGAAAGGGCTGAGGCGGGCCGGGAAGACGCGCAGGCCAGCCTGACGGATGCAGAACGTGACCTGAGCAATCTCGGCTCACGAATCAGCGGCCTGAAGGCGAGGGCAGAGCAGATTGATGCCCGGTTGCAGCGTATCGGCGAGGATTTGTCGGATGTGTCCGTAAGTCTCGAGGAGCAACAGGAGATTCTCCTTCAGGCGCGGGAAGAGTGGCAGCAGGCGTTATCCTCCTCCGAAGACAGTGATGAGGAAAAAGAACGTTTGCTTGAGCAGCGGGACCGTCTCCGCGAGGATCTGGATCGTCTCAGACAGGAGGCCAGACATGACAGAGACCATGCTCATCAGCTTCAGTTGCAGCTCCAGTCACTGACCAGCCAGCGGGACGGCCTACGCCAGACTCTTGAGCGCATGCAGATGCAAAAAGAGCGTAATCAGGAACGCCTTGAAATTCTTCGTGAGACCCGAGAAAGCGTCGAGGAGCCTATCGAGGATCTTCAGATGCAGCTTGAGGGGCTTCTGGACCGGCGTCTTGCTGAGGAAGAAAAGCTTGGCGCCGCCCGGGATGCGCTGGAAGAGATTGATCGCAAGGTCCGCGATATCGAGCAAGGCCGGGGCCGAATTGACCATGTGATCCAGGACGTCCGGTCCAGTCTCGAAAAACTGAAAATGGAATCCCAGGCCCTGGAAATTCGCTCGGGCAACCATATCGAACAGCTTCAGGAGCTGGACGTGAAGCTGCAGGAGGTTCTGGCTCAATTACCTGAAGGTGCGAACGAGAAAGACTGGTCCGAGGAACTGGAGAGGATAGGCAATCGGATTCAGCGTTTGGGTGCCATTAATCTGGCAGCGATCGAAGAGTACCAGGTGCAAAGTGAGCGCAAGACCTATCTGGATAGCCAGAACGACGACCTGATCGAGGCCCTGGAAACTCTGGAAAACGCCATTCGCAAGATCGACCGGGAGACCCGGCAGCGATTCAAGGAAACCTTCGATCAGATCAACGGAGGCCTTCAGGCCCTGTTTCCGAAGGTGTTCGGCGGTGGTAATGCCTATCTTGAGCTAACGGGTGAAGACCTGCTGGAAACCGGTGTTGCTATCATGGCGCGGCCACCCGGAAAAAAGAACAGCACGATTCACTTGTTGTCCGGTGGTGAAAAGGCCCTGACCGCGATTGCCCTGGTGTTTTCGATTTTCCAGCTCAATCCGGCGCCATTCTGCATGCTGGACGAGGTAGATGCACCATTGGACGATGCCAACGTTGGCCGGTATGCCAACATGGTGAAGGAGATGTCCAGGCAGGTTCAGTTTATTTATATCACCCATAACAAGATCGCTATGGAGATGGCCGACAAGTTGATGGGTGTCACCATGCACGAACCGGGATGCTCCCGATTGGTGTCGGTCGATGTGGAAGAGGCCGCAGCCCTGGCCGAGGCGTGATCCGGCTGGGGGGGGATTTGGTTAAGGATGACAATAACGCCATCTGGCCCCGGTGTGCGTTGTATTCATGACGGGCTTTTTTTAGAGTAATAAAGTAACCCGAGCCGCAAACAGGACAGCTCCACTATGTCACTAAGGGAATGGTTATTTGCCATCGGCGCCCTCTTGATCATCGGTATTGTCATTGACGGAATTCGTCGTGTCCGTAGGGCGCGCAAGGATTCGATGGCCATTTCATCCGGAATGGGCGTGGATGAGCTTCAGGAGTCGCCACTGGATGAGGATTACAACCCGGAGTTGCCCAATGGCGGCGCCCGAACAATCTCCCGGGAGACGCTGGAAGAGAGGGGCTATGTAAAGCGGGAACGTTCCAACCGGTTTGGTACCCCCAAACCCAAACCAACCCGTCCGGTGGTTGGCGCAGCGAATCCTGCCGAAAAGACGCCCGATATCGTGTCCGATGGCGAGTGGGAGAGTGGGTTTTCGAGCCGCGATGACCTGGTGGATGAGCCCGAGGCCGGCTGGAGCGCCATAGACGACTCCGCGGTTGATGATGAATCTGTGAGTGAGCCAAGGGTGGTTGATCGTGAGCCGGAGCCCACAATTGACGAAGAGCTTGTGAGTGCTGCCGGGGAGCAGGAACCACCCACGGTGACTGAGGTGGAGGAGGATACGGCTCGCCGAGAACCTGCCGCCGGGCCAAAAGAAGGTCGTCCTCTTGCCGGAGCGAACCGGCCCGAAGCACGGGAGGTTATTGTCATTAACGTACTGGCAAGGGATAACGCAGAATTCAAGGGGCCGGACCTGAAGAAACTTTTTGAGGCTTGTGGCCTGGAATACGGCGATATGGATATTTATCATCGTCATGAAGCGGCAGATACCACGAGCCCGGTTCAGTTCAGTGTTGCCAGTGCCGTGGAACCTGGAACGTTCAAACCTGGGGATATTCCGGCTCTTTCAACTCCCGGAATCA
This sequence comes from Marinobacter sp. F4216, assembly GCF_019931195.1. Lineage (GTDB taxonomy): Bacteria > Pseudomonadota > Gammaproteobacteria > Pseudomonadales > Oleiphilaceae > Marinobacter > Marinobacter suaedae. The sequence continues at coordinate 254,389 of NZ_JAIOUO010000007.1, forward strand.
GCTTTTTCATGAGCATGCCCGGCCCGAATAATGCGCTTCAGGCCTTTGATTTTATGCTAGAAACCGCTCAGTGTGTTGTTCGAAATCTGGGTGGTGAGCTGAAAGATGAACGGCGCAGCGTCATGACTCCGCAAACGGTGGAGCATTGCCGCCAGAGAATTCGGGAATTTGAGCGAAAGCAGCGCTCACAACCGGTCTGAGCGCCCGCCGGATAACTGAGAATGGATGCCCGGATAGTTCCGGGCATTTTTTTTACCAACGAGAGTGACAGTTCATGAGCAAAGTCACGCCCGCCGTTATCACGCGTGTCGAGGAACTGCGGTCCCTGATCGAGGACCACAATCATCAATACTACGTGCTGGATGATCCGCGCATCCCGGATAGCGAGTACGATCGCCTGTTCCGGGAGTTGCAGGGGCTGGAGGCAGACTATCCGGAACTGGCAACCGCTGATTCCCCCACACGCAGGGTCGGAAGTCGAACGGATACCAGTTTTGCGGAAGTCGTGCACCGAATTCCCATGCTTTCGCTGGATAACGCGTTCAGTGAGGAAGAGTATCGGGACTTTGACCGCCGGGTGAGGGCCAGGCTCGGAACGGAGGATGATGTTGAGTACGTCTGCGAGCCCAAGCTTGATGGCCTCGCGGTCAGTTTGACCTATGAAAACGGGGTGCTGATAACGGCGGCCACTCGCGGCGATGGTTACACCGGCGAAGACATCACTGACAATATCCGAACCATACCCTCCGTCCCGCTCAAACTCAGGGGCGGGAGTTTCCCCGATCTGGTGGAAGTGCGCGGGGAAGTCTATATGCCCAAGGTCGGGTTTGAGGCGCTGAACCGGCGGCTGGCTGATCGCGGTGAAAAAACGTTTGTAAACCCGAGAAATGCCGCAGCGGGAAGCCTCAGGCAGAAAAAATCGACCGTGACGGCCAAACGCCCGCTCGAACTCTGTGCCTACAGTGTTGCGGTAACCGATGAGCGATATCTGCCTGAGACACACTGGGATGGTCTTCAGCAGGTCAAGCGCTGGGGTTTCAGGGTTAATCCCGAAATGAGCAGGCTCAAAGGTGTGGAGCGTTGTCTGGAGGCTTATCACCAGCTCCTCGAAAAGCGGGACGCGCTGCCTTATGAGATAGACGGCATCGTGTTCAAGGTCGACAGCCTTGCACTGCAAGAAACCCTGGGATTTGTTTCCAGGGCCCCTCGCTGGGCCATTGCCTTCAAATTCCCGGCCCAGGAAGAGCTCACGGTTATCGAGGATGTTGAATTCCAGGTCGGTCGAACCGGAGCGGTCACTCCGGTAGCGAGGCTCAAGCCTGTTTTTGTTGGTGGGGTGACGGTCAGTAACGCCACGCTGCACAACATGGATGAAATACGCCGGCTGGATGTCCATATCGGCGATACCGTCTTCATCCGGCGTGCCGGAGATGTGATCCCGCAGGTGGTCAAGGTTGTTCCTGAGAAACGGCCCGAGGGGGCTGAAATGGTAGAGCTTCCAAGCCAATGTCCAGTCTGCGACTCGGACGTGATTCAGATTGAAGGCGAAGCGGTCGCCCGCTGCTCTGGAGGACTCTATTGCCCAGCCCAGAGGAAAGAAGCCATTCGACACTACGCATCCCGAAAGGCTCTGGACATTGAAGGACTGGGCGATAAATGGATCGACATCCTCATCAGCAGTGAGCGGGTCAAAACCGTTGCTGACCTTTACCACCTTAGGAAGTCGGACCTTGTATCGCTGGAGCGGATGGGGGAGAAGTCCGCAGGAAACCTGATCGCAGCCATTGACCGTTCAAGGAACCCGGTGCTCTGGCGTTTCCTTTACGCTCTTGGGATTCGGGAAGTGGGTGAGGCTACCGCCAAGGCGCTGGCGTCTCACTTTGGCAGCCTGGAAGCGATTGCAGCTGCGTCAGAAGAGTCTTTGCAGGAAGTCCAAGACGTCGGGCCGATTGTTGCGGGTCACATACATAGTTTCTTTGACCAAGCCCACAATCAGGAAACTCTGGCAGCGCTCAAGGAGGCGGGCGTGAAGTGGCAGGAGGAATCCGTTGCAGTCGGCGACAAACCGTTGCAGGGGCAAACCTGGGTTCTGACCGGAACCTTGTCAGAACTGACTCGTGATCAGGCCAAGGAAAGGCTGGAAAACCTTGGTGCAAAGGTGGCTGGAAGCGTTTCCAAGAAGACGACGACGGTGGTTGCCGGAGAGGCTGCCGGTTCCAAGTTGGCGAAGGCAGAGCAGTTGGGAGTTCCGGTCCTGGACGAGCAGGGGCTGCTCGAACTCCTGAAGGAGCATCGTATTTCTATCTAGGATTTTACAGGGAGTGCCCGGCCATTGGGGCCAACCCACAGGGGGAGGGGTTGGCCTGCGAATCTGAGAACTTGCGCAGATCCAAAAGCTTACAAATTGGCTACCATGGCGTTTGTCTGTAACGGTGTGTAATTGGCTTTCAGGAGAAAGCACCATCACCGCCATAACAAAAACGCCTAAACGGATTTATTCATGCGCGCTGAGAATCTCCCCCGCATTCTGTCCGCCACCCGCGCCGTAGTCGCTCTTTCTATTGTACTGATTCTCATAGGCTGTAAGACCGAAAAGGATCCTGACCCTGTAAGAGTACTTGGTAGCCCGCCAGAAAATGCCTACCTCGGTGTCGAGTATTCCTATAATTTTGGCGCTGACGGTGGAGAGGGCATTCTTGATTATTCGTTGACGAACGCTCCCTCTTGGCTAGCTCTGGAAGATATCAATAACAAGGCTCGACAGGGTGTGATAATGAGGGGGGTGCCGGGCCTGACCGGTGGCAATCGCGGAGAATCCGACCTCGGAACGACTCAGGATATCAACCTGGTTACCACAGATGGCCAAGCCGTGGGGCTTGAGCCCTTTGATATAAATGTGAAAGTTAATCCTCTGAGCTTGGCGTCCGAAACATTTGTAGAGGGTGAACGGGCTGAACCTCCAGAGGAATTCGAGACCAATCAGTGTGCGATTCCTGATATTAGCCTCAACGGCGAGCACACAATTACCTATAACGAATACGCCAGTGATGGCAGTGTAGTGAGCGTCGAACAGGCTACGCTTCCTACGCGTCCAGTCCTCGTTCGAATTCTTCTCGACCAGCCATCTGTGACTGAAATCAGCGTTGCTTTTTCTCTGGAATCTAATTTTAACGAAAATAATTGTGACACTGATTTTGCGCCTCCTCACCAGCGATGTGATCAATCGGAGTCCAATGAAGACGATGCGGTTATCGGCCGGGATGTAATTGCGCTCGGAAGTGGCAGTCAGCAACTGTTGGGCGACATCGATTATCTGTTCTACGAACCCGATAGTTCAGGTGCTTCCACGTCGGGCGTTGTAACGTTGAGCCCGGGTACCACTGAGTGTTTCATTCGTTTAGAGGTTATCGAGGACGGCTTTCCCGAACGGACAGAAAATTTCACGGTCAGGCTGACCGAAGTCCGCTCAGGGCTTGCGTCCCTGGGTAGAAGAGATACCTATGCAAAGGCCATGTCGATTGAAGACAATGAACCTGTTGTCAGCCTGAAAACGGCCAAAGGAGGTGGCCGAGACACCCTGAATATCGGCCAGTCTAAAGAATTCACTGCGGTACTGACTGGAAAACGCAGTGACGAAATCCGTGCAAAACTCGCCTCCAGAGGTTCGTCCACAGCAATTATTGGAACCGATTTTTACACCCAGCTGCAGTCTCCCGGTGGAATCTGGGAGGACGCTGATGAAATCGTCTTTCCGGTTGGAACCGACGAGGTTACTTTCCGGGTCCAAATCGAAGATTCAGATTCGTTTTCAAACCTCCTGTCCGACGATAAGTTCGCATTGATCGAGATAGATGCGACTTATCAGGCCGGGCGGCCTAATCATGCGCGAGGTGCCAATGATGCTCCGCTTAGGATTAGTCTGAATGAGCTGACAAGTCCACTGATTGTTAACGGGTTAGGTGCGGAAGAATTTATGCCAACTGACATTTCAGTTGAGCAAAATGGAAATATTTTTGTGGCTGGATATGAGCCCCTGAATGGCGATCGCATCGTTGCCCGTATTTATAGCCGGCAGGGGGAGCTTATTCAGGAGGTCGAAGTGGCTGCGCCAGCAAACGGATTCGTGGCGGATATAAGTAAAGGGCCACTTATTGCTACATCCCAACGGGACGTTAGAGATCCGGTTACAGGGGCAGAAGGGCCCAGGTACGAGTTTGGCGTAGCTTACAACATCAGTTCAGTCGAAACGGATGGAATGGATATTGTAATTTCTAAGTTCATCTTCGACCCAGATAGCAACGGTGGCGAATATACTCGAAGCTGGGAGATAAGTTCCGGTACTACAGGGGATGATGCTGTGCAGGCGATTGACGTCAACTCGGCTGGAAATATCGTCATCGCTGGAGCAACCAATGACGCTTGGCCGGATCAGGCTTCAGCAGGAAACTTTGATAGTTTCGTGCAAACCATAGACGGAGTGCTTGACGGTAGCGAGGTAACACCACAAGTGAGCTCTACCCGGCAGGTAGGTTATACCGGTGACGAACAGGTTGCCGGCGTGACTGCGGGCGATTCTATTCCCCTTGTGATGGGCTGGAGCTCAAATCTGGAGGGTGGACCAGACGCTATTGGTGAGCCTGGAGGCTTCTCCTACAGCGTGAGTAGCTCTTCGAGCAACGTTAACGTGAATCAGGTTGCCACAGAACTGGGTGATCGTATTGTGTCCGGTGCTTCTTCCAGCTCTAATATTTGGTTCCTCGGAAACGGTCGTACACAGTACCTCTTTGCTGATCGAGGAAATGGAGCCGCACCGTCCTATGAGCGTGAACCTCTGAGCAGCGAAGCTGGCTTCGTCGTGGGGATCTCAAGGTTCGGTAACATAAGAAAAGCATTCTCTTTGAACGATAAGGACGACAGCCAAAAAGATGAGTTTAGCGATATCATCCTTTTCAATGGTGACTTGGTCGTGTCCGGGTTAACTGAAGGGCGTTTTAACTCCAGTGCCGAGGTGCTAGGTCAGCACGGAGTCCTTTCCAGGATTTCATTAACGGCAGAACCAGGAGAGGTTGCTGTCACAGATAGTGAAGACACCTCCAGTGGTGATGAGGCGAACGGGGATGAAACCTCCGGGGAATATAGCAGCAGTTGGCGATTTCAGTCCTCTTTGAGTGATACGGAAGTCTCATCCCTGGCGAACTATCGTGACGATGAGATTACCGCTCTTGTTCGGTCGTCGAACGATTGGCAAATATTATTGTTTGGTCCCGAGGGGGATGCGCTAAACCCCTAGGCGGTCGTATCGCTCAAGGCAGAAATTCAAAAACGCGTAGATAGTTCTTATTGGTCACAATGCCCGAAGGCCCCGCCGGTGAGGTAATTACCAGTGCAGCTTCACTATGTTAAGAAAGCATTAGCCGTGCGAGGAGCCTAGCGTCGGTTTCGGGCGTGACGGTAATGTAAGCGGAAAATGCTGACTATTTTTCAGCAAAGATCGGAAAATCTTCACTTTTGAGCGATCAACCTCCGGCTACGCAAACGATAGGCAAGTCTTCCCGGTAAGCATTCTGGGTGCCCAAGTAATCGGTCTGCCAGATATTCGGCTAACAACGGAGCATAGGTCAGCCCTTTGCTTCCCAGCCCTGTTAGCATGAATAAATCAGGTGCGGGTTCATCCTCAGCGGTGTCGTCGACCTTATCAGCAACGGGTTGATAATCATGCGTGGTACAGCGAAACGCCACTCGCCCCTCAAGTTCTTTTGCCAGGGGGCCTTCGTGGTCCTCAAAAAGCGCAGGCGTCATGTCTTTGAGCGCCGACAGATTCTGTTCATGTGATTCGACGGTCGGATTGGGGTTTTCGTCGTGAATATCGAACGTTGCCCCAGTTACGGCCAGGCCCGAATGCCCTGGATTCAGGTATTTTTGTCCGCAAATAACCGCTTTAGGTAGGCTGATTAAGTCCTTCCTGATGTGGGAAACCTGACCCCGAATGCTTTTGAATCTGTACGTGTGACATGAGGGAATGAGCGAGCCTGTCTGATGCCCAGCGCACAGGACCGGTACAGTGCATTTGATCTGGTTTCCGTTTTTAGCGGAAATGATCCAGTGGCGATCTTGAGCGGCCAGGGTTTCGACGGAGAAATTAAACACTCTCTTGATACGCGGATGCTCTGCAAGGGTTGTGCAGAGAGCTCCGGGCCGAAGCCAGCCACTTCCGGGGAACCATAGCCCTCCCGACTGAGTTTTAACACCACACAGTTCAGCTGCTTCTTCCTTGTCTACGGGGCGCAAGATTTCGGGCGGGTAACCATTTCTGACCAGGAAACGTTGCTGGCGTTGTAGCTCTTCCGGCGAGGATGCCAGCTGGAGCAGGCCCGTCGGGAACCAGAAATTCTTGAAGAATGGCCGGTAATAACGCTGAGCAAAGAGTAATGCGCTGAGAGCCAGCGCCGCTTGATCGTTGAACTCTACACCCAGTTTGACGTAGGTCGCACCCTGCAGATTGCCTGAGGCGCCGGCTCCCGGTCCCTCGGCCTCGTCAACCAGAATAACCTCGGCGCCTCGGTCTGCCAGGTTTCTTGCAAGAAGACATCCAGCAATGCCGGCACCTATGACCGCAATGGGGCCATGGGCTGTGTCATTAACGGGGTTGGAGTCAGCGGCTAAACAGCCGGCCAACATATCCCGTTTGCGACCGAAGCCTGGCTCTTTGCTCATGGCAAAGCCGGCATCAGTCAGCGCCCGCCGAATACGACCCACCGCTGTGAACGTCGCCAGCGTGGTACCCGGCTTGCTATGTATGCGAATCAGGTCGATCGCTTCTTCCAGCCACATCTCAGGGTTCAGTGAGGGTGCGAATCCGTCAAGAAACCAGGCGTCTGCGTTGAAAGTCAGGTCGTTCCAGGCGTCGAGGATGTCACCGAAATAGAGGGTGAGACGTACACGACCCTCATCGAGGACGAGCCGATGAACCCCACGAACAAGCGGGGGGTAGCTGTCCAGCAACTGTTCTGCGAGTTCCTTGAGTTCCGGCCAGAGCGCCAGCGCCTTCTTGAGGTCCGCTACGGTGAGCGGGTAGCGTTCTACGGATACGAAGTGCAGGGTGGCGAAGGGAGCCGGGCCTGAATCCCGCCACTCTTGCCATGCGGCGAGAAAATTCAGGCCGGTACCAAAGCCTGATTCTGCGATCACGAAACTGTCACCGTTCCCGACTTTGCAGAAACGTTCCGGAAGCCCGTTGTGCTTCAAGAATACGTAGCGAGTTTCCTCCAGGCCGTTTTCGCGACTGAAATACACATCACCAAAACGACTGGATTCCGGCACTCCTTCTCGCCATACAATCTCGGCGGGTTCTATTGCCGGGGGAAGAAGTTCGTCTTGCATGGCTTTACTGTTCTGACTCCAATACCGTCACGTTCTCGATCACAACCGGCTCGACTGGAACGTCGGCCAAACCACGGGAATAGCCGGTTTCCACATCTGCGATAGCGTCAACAACTTCCATGCCCTCAACCACTTTCCCGAAGACCGCGTAACCGGGACCTCGTACACCAGCATCTAGAAAACTGTTATCCACTTGATTAATGAAAAACTGGGACGTCGCACTGTCCGGAGCACTGGTCCTGGCCATCGAGATCGTTCCGCGGAGATTTTTCAGGGTGGGGCTCGCCTCATTGACGATGGGGGCGCCGGTTTGTTTGCGGGACAGTGCGGTAGTGAAGCCACCACCCTGAATCATGAATCCCGGTATAACCCGATGGAAAATAGTACTGTCGTAAAACCCGTCAGTTACATAAGTCAGAAAATTCTCGACGGTTTCAGGCGCTACATCCGGCCGAAGCTGCAGCACAATAGCGCCAAGGCTTGTGACCATTCTGACTTTTGGCAGAACCTCATCGCCGGATGAATTATCACTGTGCGCCTGTACTGCAGTGGTCGGAATAAAAGCAACAAACAGAACGATCAGGGCAGCAATAAGTTTCTGGACAGGTCTTACGGAATTCAGCATCTTGACGGCTCTCTATGGGTGGCAACGTTTTTGAGTATACGAACGACGGCATTATCCAGAAAACGGATTTCGGAATCACGATGTTAGCAGATGCTGAGTGGAATTCTCTGGCTCGCCTATATTCGTAGGAAAGTATCCAGCAGCCCCTGATGCACATTGCTCTTCGCGTCGGTCACCAGCTTGATGGCGTGAATGATTTCCTGTGTGAAAGAAAGGGTCTGTCGTTATACGCTGTTATCAAACTCGATGGTGATTTGGTGGAAGTATCTGATGTAGATAAGATTCTTGCAGAAGTGTGAGCACTGCGAGAAGATGCCTAACAAGAGGTTTTGAGCAGACGATCAGGTGAGGTTAACACCCACCTGCCGGCCCTGGTTGTCGACGAATCGGCTGAACGGGTCATGGACATTGTCGATCAGCGCTGACAGCCGTTTCGGCTTACCGATCCAATACAGAATGTAAATGAAAGCAGACCTTACTCCTCAGGAATACCTGGCGTTCAAAAAATTCCTTCAGGATGCCTGCGGTATCTTACTGGGTGAAAACAAACAATACCTGGCTAAGAGCCGGCTGTGCAGGATCCTTGAAGAGCACAGGTTTGAATCCCTTGGCGCACTGCTGGAAGAGTTGCAGCGTCCCGGGCGAGGGGGGCTGCGTGAGGTGGTCATCGACGCAATGACCACCAATGAAACCCTGTGGTTCCGGGATAATCATCCTTTTCGCATTCTTCAGGACAAGCTTTTACCTGAGTTTGCTGATCGCAAGGGCAATCAACCGCTCAGATTCTGGTCTGCAGCTTGTTCGACCGGGCAGGAGCCTTACTCCGTGGCTATGGCGCTTGAGGAATTTCGCCGCCAGCGACCGGGAACGCTTCGGGATGCCAGAATCACCGCGACAGATATATCCCAAAGCGTTCTGGAAGTGGCGCGCAAGGGCGAGTACGAGATGCTTGCCACGGGGCGGGGAGGGCTCTCCCCGGAGCGCCAAAAGCTGTTTTTTCAGCCTTCACCCAATGGCGGCTGGCAAATCAACGCTCAGCTCAAGAAAATGGTTGAGTTTAAATTACTCAACCTGCTGGATCGTTTCGTACTCGGCAAGTTTGATGTTGTGATGTGCCGTAATGTCCTGATCTATTTTTCCGGGGAACTCAAAAAGGACATTCTCACGCGCATTCACGCCACACTTAACCCCGGAGGCTACCTGATTCTTGGGGCCTCTGAGTCGCTCAATGGCCTGTCAGACCTGTACGAAATGGTCCGGTGCCAGCCGGGCATCATCTACCGGAAAAAGTAGGCTTATGCCTCTGAATGTCTGGGTGCTCATCGTCAGTCAGGCGCTGGCCATGTGCATGGCGCCGTTCATCGTCTTCATCGGCAGTATCCAGGGACGTTTGCTCACGACACATCCTGAACTTGCTACGCTGCCGGTAGGGCTGGTGGTGGTTGGAACTGTGCTTGCTGTTAAGCCTTCGGCGGCGCTGGCGGAGCGATTGGGGCGCAAACAGGTCATGCTGCTGGGGACCCTTTGTGGCTCATCGTTCGCCGGTATCGGAGCGTTGGCTTCGTGGCTCTCGAGCTTTCCATTGCTGTGTATTGCCGCAATTGGTGGCGGCTCCGCCCTGGCGGTGGTACACCAGTATCGCTTTGCTGCGATGGAATCGGTGCCGTCGGAGTTGGCAGGAACGGCAGCCGCAAGGGTGCTGCTCGGCGGATTGGTTGCCGCCTGGTTAGGGCCCGAGATTGCCGCGTTGGGCAGTGGTCAGGGCGAGGCTTATCCCTTCCTGTTTAGCTGGGTCGGGCTGGCGGCAGTTCAACTGGTTGCAGCGTTGGTTCTGGCGCTGGGTTACCGTTCGGCGAGCGAGCGCGTAAGGTCCCAACAGTCGGGAGGCGGGCGCCCGCTGTCTGAAATTCTTCGAAATCCACTGATCCTGGTTGCGATAAGTTCGGCCGCGGTTGGCTACGCTGTGATGAGTTTTATCATGACCGCAACGCCCTTGAGCATGACCGAGCTCGCTGATCATGACCTGAATGATGCCAAGCAGGTCATCCAGCTTCATATCATGGCCATGTATCTGCCGTCACTGATCAGCGGTTGGCTTATCCGCACCATTGGAATACCCGTTCTGATGGTGACCGGCCTTTTGCTGTACCTGGCGTGTATCGGATTGGCCCTCGGCGGAGTGAGCTTTCATCACTATCTCGGGGCTTTGCTGATGTTGGGCGTTGGCTGGAACTTTCTGTTTGTTGGGGGAACTTCTCTTCTACCAGAGGGTTACCGTGACGAAGAGCGGTTCCGGGTACAGGGGCTCAATGATATGGTCGTTTTCAGTGCCCAGGCCTCGGCGGCCTTGTCCGCCGGGGCGGTCCTGAGCTGGGCCGGATGGGGCGGCCTCGTGGTTACGGCCATCCCGCTGTTGGTTCTGCATGGAGCCCTGTTGGCAACCTGGTGGATCAGCACCCGTTCAGCGGTACGTTCGCACGATTGAGGAGAAATCGATGTACATTGATTTTGAAGGAATGAAGCCAGCGGACATCTATCACGCGTTAACCCAGACCGCGATTCCCCGGCCCATCGCCTGGGTGTTGAGCGAGAACCCGGACGGCGATTTCAACCTGGCGCCGTTTTCCTTTTTCACGCCGATTACCAGCAATCCACCGCTGGTGATGATTTCGGTGGGTCGCAAGCCGACCGATCAGTCGTTTAAAGATACCCGCGTCAATATCGAATACCGCAAAGAGTTTGTGCTGCATATTGCCCACCGCGGTCTGGCTCAGGCGGTCACAGAATCGTCCCGCACCCTGCCGCATGGAGAGTCGGAGCTGAGCAATCTGGAGTTGGAATTGACAGACTTTGAAGGCTTTCGCCTGCCGAGACTTCGGGATTGCCCGGTTGCCATGGCGTGTGAGCTTTATGAGATCAAGGAAATCGGAGCTGGGCCGCAAAGCCTGGTATTTGGCCTGGTGAAGAAGGTATTCGTTGCAGATCAGGCTGTGCAGACCGATGAAAAGGAACGCACCGTGTTTGATGCGGCCTCGATAGACCCGCTCGGTCGCCTGGGTGGAAGTGAATACGTGACCTTTGGTGAGGTTATTAAGATTCCTCGCCCGTCCTGAACATGAACAGGAAGTGAAATGGACCAACTGAATCTCAGGCATCTGTATTACTTCTGGATGATTAGTCGGGAAGGCACCATTGCGAGAGCCAGTGAAGTGCTGGATCTGGCGCCGCAGACCTTGAGTGGTCAACTGGCGACCTTTGAGACAGCGCTCGGGGGGATGCTGTTTGAGCGTGAGAGACGACGCCTACACCTGACCGATCTTGGTCGCACAGTCTTGGGTTACGCCGATGAGATTTTTGCTTTAACGAGTGAACTCAATGATGTGGTTCGGCTTGCGCCGGCCGAACGACCGCTTTCACTTTCCGCCGGAGTTTCGGCCTCCATCCACAAACTGATTGCCTACAACCTTTTGCAGCCAGCGATGAAGCTGAAAAGACCGGTACACCTGAATTGCCTCACGGGAAACACCGAGGACCTTATTCTTCGCCTGAAGCGAAAGGAACTGGACGTGGTGCTGACAGATTGGGTGCCCCAGGAGGAAGATCAGCGTGGCTTTGCCGTCCATTCTCTCGCTGGTTCCGCGATCAGCCTGTTTGCATCGCCTGGCCTGGCTGAGCCATTGATGGATGGATTCCCGGAATCCCTGAATGGGGCACCGATGCTGGCCACGACGGCTGACGCTCCATATTTCAAAAACCTCATGCATTGGTTTTCCGTCAATGGTGTAAAGCCAGAAATCGTCGCACGGGTCGACGACAGTGCGCTCGTCAAAGTATTCGGCAGCCAGGGCCTTGGGGTATTTGCCGCACCCACGGCGATTCGGGGTGAGGTCTGTCGCCAGTACCGGGTGGAAGAAATCGCTTCTATTGATGATGTGAACGAAGCGCTCTTTGCCATCACACGCAGTAAGCATCCGGCCCATGATGGCGTTCGTGCTATTTGTGAAAACAGCGTCTGGTTTGGTTCCGAATAGGTTTGCATCGAAAAAAGCGATCACGTGGGATTGATAAACCTTATTTAGTCGACCTTTGATCGAGGCGAAGATGGAATCGTGTGAAGGCGTTTAACAAGGAGCAGCGGTCATGAAAACCATTCATAAATTCCGTCTTGAAGCTGGCAAGGAACCTGTCACCCTTTCTCTTTGTGAAGGCAGCAGGGTGGTTCGCAGCGAGTACATCGTCTCGGACAAGGCGGTGTACATCTGGGTAGAGCAGCCGCTGAAGGCCAGCGCCCGTCTGACAGATCGGCGGTTCAGAGTGGCATTCTCGGGCGAACCGGTCCCGGACAGTTATCAATATGTCGACACTGCTCTCGACCCTTTCGGGCCGGAGGCGTACCACGTGTTTGAGGTGCCCCGGGCCGAGCACCCCTGGAGCGATGTGAAGACGGACGACAGCGTGACGCACTCACTGGGCAAAGGTGAAGGGTGGCGCTCAACGGTCGGGTTGTCCTGAACAGGGTTGCTGAACAAACGGGCCTTTTGGCCCGTTTTTCTTTGTGTTTTCGGCAGCAAAGATCTACAACTCCAGAACGTGTCGGCCATGGAACCGGCCTGCCATCCATTAGCCCGGATAAGGTAGATATCGTGAAATCAATACCAGTACTGACCCTGCCCGCCGTTCTTCTGCTCTCCGCCTGTACGGGGTTGCCGGAGGGAATCGATCCTGTTTCCGGCCTCGAAAAGGAACGGTACCTGGGAACCTGGTATGAAATCGCTCGCCTCGACCATTCCTTCGAAGAGGGTCTGAGCCGGGTGACAGCCGACTATCGCCTTAACGACGATGGCACGATCGAAGTCGTTAACCGGGGTTACGATTCGGAAGACGGGGAGTGGTCAAAGGTGGAAGGCAGGGCCCGATTCGCGGATGATGACCGCACCGGGCATCTGGAAGTGTCGTTTTTCGGTCCCTTTTACAGCTCCTATGTGATATTCGAGCTGGATACGGAGGCTTATCAGTTCGCCTATGTGTCTGGCTACAACCGGGACTATCTCTGGTTTCTGTCCAGAACACCTGAAGTCACTGAAAACGAGCTTGAGCGTTTCCGTAATCGGGCGAGGGAGGAAGGCTTTGATCTGGACGACCTGATCATCGTTGATCACAGCCCGCTGCCCCAGTAACTCGAGCCGGTGCTAGACCGGAAGGTGGCCGGTTTTTACCCAGATAACCGTTTCCTTATCAACGAATGGGTGGTGCTGGCTCAGGTGGGGGCTGCGAATCCAGGTGCCAGCCGGATACCGGCCATGCTCGTCGCAGAACTCACCGTTCAGCACAAAAATTTCTTCGCCACCGAAATGGCGGTGGGGTTGGAACACTTCGTTGGCGGGCCATTTCACCAAGGCCACATGTTCGTGCTCGAACTCGTGCAAGGGCATCACCTGAAGTTCGCCAATGCCTGGTAACCATGAAGCCTTGTTTGTGTCGATCCGCACGGCTGAGGTGTCTCGGTGATCAAACTGATGCAGTTTCACCAGTAGTGTGCAGCCTTCCTTGCTGAAAGGGGCGTGGCCGCTTCCGGGTGGATTCCTGATGTAGGTTCCGGCGGGATAGTCACCGTTTTCATCGGAAAATACACCCTCCAGGACCAGAATCTCTTCCCCTTGAGGGTGCTCGTGTCTCTGAAAACTAGCGCCTGGTTCATAGCGAACGATGCTGGTTGCGTGTCCGCGCTCGGCTTCTTCCCGGGCCAGCGGCTTTCTCACGACACCGCCCGCCGGACTTGAAACCCAATCCTGCTTGCTGGTATCGATCACGATCCTTTCGGAGAAATCCATGTTGAGCATAATGAGCCTTTGATTCTACTGCGGTAGTTTCTGTTGCCCTTATTTGATCAGTTTTTGGATGTCCCTGAAACGGGGGTGTCGGCAATTCCGCATCCATTCAAAGGCGGCCATCTCTACCGTTACAATCCGCGCGCCGCTTTGATGCAGGCGATCAAGCGCAACGTCACGATCAAATTCGTTCCTGGAACCGGTGGCATCGGCAACCACCCAGACCTTGAATCCGGCATCCAGCAGGCTGAGCGCTGTTTGCAGCATGCAAACGTGGGTTTCGCAGCCGCCGATAACCACGTGTTGGCGGCCCTCGGGCAGGTATTCGACCAGCCCATCCGGGCAGGCGTCAAAGTGGTCCTTGTTCACGACCTGCTGGCAAAGTTCCCGTATGGGTTCCACATTGGGGCCCAGTTTTTCCGGCATCTGTTCGGTACAGATTGTTGGCACGTCAAGCAGGCCTGCAATGGTCGCGAGCGTGAGGCAGCGGTCAATGACGCCATCGCCCTGACTGATGGCAGGCATCAGTTTTTCCTGAAGATCAATGAGCACGAGCGTGGATTGATCGGCTTTCATCAGCATGGGTATGCTCCTGAAAATTGGTCACTGCAGGCGTCGAAGGTGTCTCTTGGCCTGCTGGTTTATTGTTGCTGGCATACTACTGATCCTGGCAGGAGCCGTCCTTCATTTTGTACCTTCTTTGCTGGGTTGGTTCGGAAAGCTCCCCGGTGACATCAATGTACGTTCGGAAAACGAGCGTGTATTTGTCCCCATTACTTCGATGGTCGTATTCAGTCTTTTGTTCACCGTTTTCGCAATTTGTTTAATCGGTGAGCAGAATCCGGGCCAGTTGAAAAAGTTTTTATGGAATTTGCGAAAGGGAGTTGCCAAACCGTCGCAAAAACATTAAAGTTTGCGCCCTCAAATGAGCGGTGACACCGCTGATTTGAAACAGTTTATTGGAGAGGTGGCCGAGTGGCTGAAGGCGCACGCCTGGAAAGTGTGTATACGTTAATAGCGTATCGAGGGTTCGAATCCCTCCCTCTCCGCCAATTTAAAGCCCTGATTTTCTAATTGAAAGTCAGGGCTTTTTTCGTTTTGGGGCAAAATTGGGGGCAGGTCACTTGTCCCATCAAGAGATGAGTCTTTGCCTGAACCGCGCCACTAATTTATCTCCGTAAATCGGGTCGGTGGTGTCTCTAATTGACGAAAAATCGAATTAGAGCGGTTAGTGGCAAAAAGGTTTGCCGGGCAGTTCGGGTGGACTGTTATGTGGCGGGAGATGCCCCGGGACTTGATTCCCGGGGACAGAAAGGCTCAGGGAAAGTAGGGCCTACTCCCAAGTGTCGCTGTGAATCACCGCATGAACGCTATGACAATCTCCGTCCACGTTATGTTGGCATGACAAATATCCCTCTTGTAAATATAGGGCTAGAGCGTATTTGGGACACTAATCCAAGCGCACGCCACTGAGGCAAAGCTGGGAATCTTGTTCACTCCTCTACTTGACTAAACAGCTCGTGTGCTTTGTAAAACGCATGTGAGTCAACGACTGATGCATTTAGAGTAAATCCTGCCTCAAGCAATTCCTCGTAGAGGGAATAAGCCAGCATAGTCATGGCTTCCTTGAGGTCTGGATACTGAATGGCAGGTATGGTTTGCAATGTGATGTAAAGAAGCGCACAAACATCCGAGGGTGATTCGCCAAATGTTTTTCCGTTGAAGTAATCTGGATCACACTTCCAACCCATGAGAACCAACTTGTTTGCGAAAACGATAGTTGGCGAGTCTAGTAACGAATCTATGCGTGATACCTCCAACAAATCTCGCATAGCCAATCCAAGGTCTTTCTTTTTCTGTATGTCGGAGAAAAAACCCATATGCAATCCCTTTCTAGGCTTGAGGCAAGGTAACTGCGCCTTAATCTTAGTCTACTTGATAAATGGGCGCGTCCACTTATTCCTTAAGAGTGCGACTTCCCCCGCCGGGAATGACACCTCTCTGTATCAAACGGAGGCCTTTAAAAGGCATTGATCGCCCGTCCCGAATGTCCGCAGCGGGCTAAGGAGCGGATTGCGGGCTCCGAACGAGTAGCTGTGTATTTGCTTGGGTGGGGGCTCACCCTTGGGTTCGCCTCGATCTAAACTTCGTAACCTGGGCCATCGTCGGCCTGTCGCCGCGTTTATGGTTGCTTGCCAGCTTTAGAGTTCCTAACCAATGACGGTCGCGCCCGAGAGCGCATATCATGATCTTCATAGCCCGGATGTAGTCGCTCACGGTTGTTTGGGCATAATCTTGCTGTCAGAACCAGACATGCTTAATGAACTCCATGTGTTTGAGCTTAATCTGTTCGCTGCGCCGGAGTTCGGGGAAGCGGTGCTCAATTGCGTCTGTTATTGTAACCATCTCCTAAAATCGGTGCATGCGTAATTAGAGTTCTCCGGCCTACAATGAGGCAAACGGAGAACAGCATGAAGAAATCACG
>NZ_JAIOUO010000008.1 GCF_019931195.1 Marinobacter sp. F4216
CGTGTCCGTCAGAAGTGGGGCGCATTCTACAGCCCTCAGGAAAACTGTCAACGCCGGATTTTGACATTTCTCACGATGCTTCGGTTTCCACCTACAGCGACACCTCAAGGTCGCTCATATTTCGCTCATATTGATCGGCGTTTGACCACTCTTGGATTTCGAACAAACGGAACGAGAACGCCCCACCCGTTCCAGCGAGCACGGAGCCACAATAATCCTCCGATGAGCACGCCATAAACCACCATCTCACCCACGTCGCTCCGCGCCTGCCAGATGAAATGAATCCAGGCCGCAACGACCGACACGTAGATGAGGCGATGCAACCGTTTCCAGTCAGAGGCCAGGCGCCTCATCATCCCCTTCGTGGATGTCAGTGCCAGCGGCACCAGGACCAAAAAGGCAACTGACCCCGCAACAATGTACGGGCGCTTGGTGAAGGTAGCCCACAGGTCCTGCCACCCCAGAATAAACTGCAAAAACGACAGCACATGCAGACAGGCGTAGAAAAAGGCGAACAGCCCCAGCATTCGGCGCACCCGAATCCAGCCAGCCCACCTCGTCCAACGCTGCATCGGAGTTATACACAGTGTGGCTATTAACAACTGAAACGCGGCTATACCAAGGGCCTGCGTCACTTCCTGACCAGGATCCGGACCAAGATTTCCAGAGGCTATGCGCCCGATCAGCACAAACAGTGGCACTGACGCCAACAGGGCAACACCCACCCGAAAGCACAGCAGGAAGGCCCGACTTTGACGCCAGCCAGAGAGCTCCATCAGTAAAATCGCCGCAGGTCCATCCCCTTGTAGAGATGCGCTACCTGCTCACCATAACCATTGAATTTCTGCGTCTCGACCCAGTTTGGGCTGAGCAACCCCGACGGGAGACGACGCTCCCGCTTCTGACTCCACCTAGGATGGTCTACCTCAGGATTCACGTTGGCGTAGAAGCCGTATTCCTGGGGGGCAATCATTTCCCAGGTGGTTGCGGGCTGATCTTCCTGGAAGCGGATTCGGACGATTGACTTGATGCTCTTGAAGCCATATTTCCAGGGCACGACAAGTCGAATCGGCGCACCATTCTGGTTTGGCAGGGTCTTTCCGTACAAGCCAACGGCCATGAAGCTGAGTTCGTTCATCGCCTCGTCCATACGCAGGCCTTCCCGGTAAGGCCAGTCGATGGTACTGAACAACGACCGCTGCCCGCGCATTTCATCCGGTTCATGCAGGGTTTCGAAATACACAAACTTGGCCCGGGAGGTAGGTTCGAATCGCTTCAGCATGTCTGCGAGGGGAATTCCAATCCACGGAATCACCATCGACCAGGCTTCCACGCAGCGCAGTCGGTATACCCGCTCTTCCAAGGTGTGTGGTTTTACCAGATCCTCCAAAGCATAGGTCCCCGGCTTGCCACACTCCCCATCAACCACCACCGACCAGGGATCGACGCTCATTTCATGGGCGTAACGGACGGGATCGTCCTTTCCTGTGCCGAATTCATAAAAATTGTTGTAGCGAACCACATCTTCGAAAGGGGTTTTTTCCTCATCGGTGGAGAAGTCCGGCGCCGGCGTGAAATCCAGGTCTTCGAGCGAATCCGGACGAAAGGCCGCAGATAAACTCATCGGCGCACACAGGCCCGCCGTGCCGATGGCAAGACCGGCCATGAACGTTCGGCGATTGAGAAAGACGCGCTCGGGCGTCACTGCGGAGTACGGAAGTGCCCAGGAAGGGCGCTTGTGGATAGGCATCGGCATTCTCCGGTCCGGCCATTCAGTTCATAACAACTGACGCGGTTGACCGGAGCCTGCCGGCGGAATTCCCGGCGTTGTTATCACCGGGAACTCTGGGACTTTAATCAGCCGCCAGCACTGCGGCGCGGTTTTTTCCGAAAGATTGCACGAACCGGGCCGGACAACGCGTACATCAGGAAGATGCTGAACAGTACGGTCGCGGGATCAAGTGCGATCACCACGAAGATCAGCACCACCAACAGAATAGCAGCAAACGGTACACGCCCACGGAGATTCAAATCCTTGAAGCTTCGGTACAAAATGTTGCTGACCATCAATATGCCCGTGCCACCGACCACCACCATGGTCAACAGGGTTAGCCACGACGACGGCTCGAACTGATGGAAGCACCACACCAGGCCAGCAACACAGGCGGCTGCCGATGGACTGGCGAGACCGACAAAGTATTTTTTGTCGACCGACCCGATCTGGGTATTGAAACGAGCCAGGCGCAAAGCCGCACCCGCGACATAGATAAAGGTGATGGCCCAACCGACCTTGCCAAGATTATTGAGGGACCAGAAGAAAGCCACCAGTCCGGGGGCCACGCCGAAGGCAACCATGTCCGCCAGCGAGTCGTATTCCTCACCAAACTTGCTTTGGGTATTGGTCATACGGGCGACACGCCCATCGAGCCCATCGAGAATCATCGATACAAAGATCGCGATGGCGGCGTTATCAAATACGCCATTTGCCGCAGACACGATGGCGTAAAAACCCGAAAACAGTGACGCGGTGGTGAGTGAGTTGGGCAGCAAATAAATCCCCTTGCGACGAACCGGGGCGCCCTCAACCAACTCCTCTTCGACCACCTCGAAAATCTGCAACTCGTCTTCCGAGGTTTGCTTTTCAGTGTTTGCCGATGGTGAACTCTCAGGCTCCATATCAGCAGATTTCTTTTCGTCAGTCATTGCCATCACTCCGGAAAGCGTTTGGGCGGAGTATATACGAAAAACGCGGCTACCCGAGCCGCGCTTTCCTGAACTGTTCGAATTTCCGATCAGTTCTTTTCTTTATCTACGATCTTGTTCGCAGAGATCCACGGCATCATGCCACGCAGCTTCTCGCCCACCACTTCGATTTCGTGAGCAGCATTCTGGCGACGACGTGCCGTCATGGACGGATAGTTCAGAGCGCCTTCAGAGATGAACATCTTGGCATATTCACCGCTCTGGATACGCTTGAGTGCGTTACGCATGGCTTCGCGGGACTGCTCGTTGATCACCTCAGGACCGGTCACGTACTCACCATACTCCGCGTTGTTGGAGATGGAGTAGTTCATGTTGGCGATACCGCCTTCGTACATCAGGTCAACGATCAGCTTGAGCTCGTGCAGACACTCGAAGTAGGCCATCTCCGGAGCGTAGCCTGCCTCGGTCAGGGTTTCGAAGCCTGCTTTTACCAGCTCTACCGCGCCACCGCACAGGACCGCCTGCTCACCGAACAGGTCGGTTTCAGTCTCGTCCTTGAAGGTGGTTTCGATGATACCGGTACGACCGCCACCGATGCCGCTTGCATAGGACAGGGCCAGGTTCTTGGCGCTGCCGGATGCGTCCTGGAAGATGGCGATCAGGTCAGGAATACCGCCGCCCTTGGTGAACTCGGTGCGCACGGTGTGACCCGGAGCCTTCGGCGCCACCATGATCACGTCCAGATCCTTGCGGGGAACGATCTGGTTGTAGTGAATCGCGAAACCGTGGGCGAACGCCAGAGTAGCGCCCTGCTTCAGGTTCGGCTCGATTTCCGCCTTATACAGCTGCGCCTGGAACTCGTCTGGGGTCAGAACCATCACCACATCGGCTGCAGCTACTGCAGACGGAACGTCACTGGTCTTCAGGCCGTAGGCTTCCGCCTTGGCAATGGAGGAAGAACCCGGGCGCAGACCCACCGTTACGTCAACACCGGAATCCTTCAGGTTGCACGCGTGCGCGTGACCCTGGGAACCGAAACCGATGATGGCAACTTTCTTGCCCTGGATGATGGAAAGATCGCAATCCTTATCGTAATAAACCTGCATGTGAAACCTCTGTTCTTAGTATTGGCCTCAGCGGGCCACGTGTTTTAAATATGTTCGTTGTCGGTTGTTAAAGGCTGAGCACTTTCTCGCCGCGTGCAATACCTGAAACCCCGGACCGTACCACCTCCAGAACACCGGAGGTACCCACCGCCTGGATAAAGCCATCGAGCTTCTCGCTGTCGCCAGCCAGCTGGACGGTATACACCGAACTGGTGACATCGACAATCTGCCCCCGGAAGATGTCCACGGTGCGCTTGATTTCCGCACGCTGGGACCCGGTGGCCTTGAGCTTGATCAGCATCAGCTCCCGCTCAATGTGGGCGCCTTCCGTCAGGTCTACAAGCTTGACCACTTCAATCAGCTTGTTGAGCTGCTTGGTGATCTGCTCGATGACCTTGTCGGAACCGGTTGTGGTCACCGTGAGCCGGGACAGGGTCTCATCTTCTGTCGGAGCGACCGTGAGGGTTTCAATGTTGTAGTTACGCTGGGAGAAAAGCCCCACCACGCGGGACAGTGCTCCAGGCTCGTTTTCCAGCAAAACAGAAATGATTCGACGCATGATCACACCCTCTCCGTCTTGCTGAGCCACATATCTTTCATGGAGCCACGAGCGACCTGCATCGGATAGACGTGTTCAAACCGATCCACGTAGATGTCCACGAATACCAGCTCGTCCTTCATGGCCAGAACTTCTTTCAACTTAGACTCCAGCTCTGCCTTCTTCTCAATCCGAACGCCTTTATGGCCATAGGATTCCGCCAGCTTGATGAAGTCCGGCAGAGATTCCATGTAGGACTGGGAATGGCGGGACTCGTAGTTCATGTCCTGCCACTGTTTCACCATACCCAGGGCCTGGTTGTTGAGGTTGATGATTTTCACCGGCAGGTTGTACTGCTTGCAGGTGGACAGTTCCTGAATGTTCATCTGGATACTGCCTTCGCCGGTGATACACAAAACCTCATCATCCGGATGAGTCAGCTTGACGCCCATGGCAGCCGGCAGGCCAAAGCCCATGGTGCCGAGACCACCGGAGTTGATCCACCGGTTGGGCTTGTCGAACTTGTAGTATTGCGCGGCAAACATCTGGTGCTGACCAACATCGGAGGTGACAAACGCCTCGCCATTGGTGAGCCTGTGGAGGATTTCGATCACCTCTTGCGGCTTGATGACGTCGTCACTGGTCTCGTAACGCATGCCATGAAACGCCCGCCACTCCTCGATCTGCTTCCACCAGGCCGCAATCGCGTCCGCGTCAGGCTTCTGCTTGCTCTCCTTGACCAGCGACAGCATTTCTTTCAGCACTGCATCCACCGGGCCCACGATGGGCACATCGGCTTCCACGGTTTTGGAAATCGAGGCCGGATCAATGTCCACATGGATGATGCGGGCGCCCGGGCAGAACTTCTCGGTGGCATTGGTCACACGATCATCAAAGCGCGCACCGATCGCCAGAATCAGATCGGCATGGTGCATCGCCATGTTAGCTTCGTAGGTTCCGTGCATGCCGAGCCAACCCAGATGCTGCTTGTCGCTTGCCGGATAACAGCCAATCCCCATCAGGGTATTGGTGATCGGGTACCCGAGCTTGCGAACCAGCTCGGTCAGTTGATCGGACGCCTTGCCCAGCACCACGCCACCACCGGCGTAGATCACCGGTCGACGGGCTGCCAGCAGCATATCCACCGCTTTCTTGATCTGGCCGGCATGGCCGCGAATGGCCGGGTTATAGGAGCGCAGTTTGACCTTCTTGGGATAGGCGTATTCGTAGCGCTCGTTGGGGGTGGTCATATCCTTGGGGATATCCACCACGACCGGGCCGGGACGGCCGGTTGCCGCAATGTAGTACGCCTTGCGAATCACTTCCGGGATTTCTTCCGGATGACGCACGCTGAGGTTGTGCTTCACCACCGGCCGGGAGACACCGATCATATCGGTTTCCTGGAACGCATCCTCGCCGATCAGTGTGGATGCCACCTGGCCACACAGAACGACCATGGGGATGGAATCCATAAACGCGGTCGCGATGCCGGTGATGGTGTTGGTGGCTCCGGGGCCGGAGGTGACCAGAACGGTACCCGGCTTGCCGGTTGCACGGGCATAGCCATCGGCCATATGGACCGCTGCCTGCTCGTGTCGAACCAGGATGTGTTTGACCTTGTCCTGTCTGAACAGCGCATCATAGATATGAAGTGCTGCACCACCCGGATAGCCGTATATGTATTCGATACCTTCGTCCTGCAAGGACCGGATCAGCATATCGGCGCCAGACAATAACTCCACGGTTTTCTACCCTCTTCTAATTGTGAATGTTCCGGGCTCCTGCCCGGTTGCCTGGATTCACGGTTTCCCTGCTTCTTGTGAAAGCGGAACCGACTGCTCCTCCACACCCTGATCAGAGGTTGTCTCCTGGCCAGCCGCCCTCCTGAGGGTTGCGGAGAACGACCAATCAACGGGTTGCGTGTCAGCAACAACCACCCTGCAACATCATGCGCAGAGCGTTGGGTGTGGTGTGTGATGGGGGATACTCGCTCGGGATTGCCTGCCGTATTGACCCCAGTCCTCAGGCAAACGGTAATTCTGACAGCGGGAAACTCCCTGTCAATAGGTCAGTTAGCTTTGATTTGGCTGCGAAACGATAGGCCGGCCACACTCGGAAACAAAACCAGAACAGAGTTTTGAACCAGATGGAAGAAATCTGCTGTGTTGAGTGGCATGATAGCGGTCAGTCATTCAAGAACAGTACCCGGCCTGTCAGGGTCTCCCCTGGAACCGGGAGTAGTAAACACCGAGTGGATGTACCCATGAATAAGAAGATTCTGACGCTGGCCGCCTTGCTGGCCGTTGTACCGGGCATTTCAATGAGCGCATCAGTTTACAAGTGGACTGATGAAAATGGGGTAACGCACTTCGGGGATCGGCAGCCGACGGGCAAGTCCGCGGAACGCGTGAATGTGCGTGCCGGCGTTCCCGCCAGCGCCGCCAGCCAGAAAGCAAGTCCGCAGGAGCGGCTGGCCGACATGGAAAAAGAAAAGGAAAAGGAAAACCTGACCGCCCGTGAGCGGGCTGAAATGGAAGCCAGAGAAAAGCAGCGCGCGGCCAACTGTGAAACAGCCCGCAGCAACCTGAAGGTGATTGACAGCAACGCCCGCATTCATGTTGAAGACAATGGCGAGAAACGCTACCTGTCACCGGAAGAAATCGCCGAACAGCGCCAGAAATTCCAGCAAGTCGCCGAAGAAAACTGCGGCCCGGAAAAGACCACGGCTGCCAACTGATCCTTTTGGCGACGCCTATCGATTAAGGCAAATACAGCGGGGTATCCGGTCCGGATACCCCGCTTGCGTTTCAGGCCTTCACAAACTCCAAATTGTGGTCCCTGACGGTGCCATGGATTGTGTCTCCGGGCACGAACTCGCCCTGCAACAACCGCTGGGCTAACGGGTTCTCGATCAGCCGCTGAATAGCCCGCTTCAACGGACGCGCGCCATACACCGGGTCATACCCCACCTCGGACAGGAACTCCATCGCGGTATCATCCAGCTCCAGAGCGATATCCTGCTCCTTCAGGCGCTTGTTCAGGGATTCGATCTGAATCCGCGCAATGCCCTGAATCTGGCTTTCCGCCAGCGGATGGAAGACCACAACCTCGTCCACACGGTTGATGAACTCCGGCCGGAAGTGCGTACCAACCACCTCCATCACCGCGTTCTTCATGGACTCGTAGTTTTCCTCACCCGCCTTCTGCTGGATGATGTCTGAGCCCAGGTTGGAAGTCATAACAATGACGGTGTTCCGGAAATCCACTGTCCGACCCTGGCCATCGGTCAGGCGACCATCTTCCAGGACCTGCAGCAGGATGTTGAAGACATCCGGGTGGGCTTTCTCCACCTCATCCAGCAGCAGTACCGAGTAAGGCCGACGACGAACCGCTTCCGTCAGGTAACCCCCCTCTTCATACCCGACGTAGCCGGGAGGCGCACCGATCAACCTTGCCACCGAGTGTTTCTCCATGAACTCGGACATATCGATCCGCACCATGGCCTCTTCGGTATCAAACAGGAATGACGCCAGGGATTTACACAGCTCGGTTTTACCCACACCGGTTGGCCCGAGGAACAGGAACGAACCGTTAGGACGATTCGGGTCAGACAACCCGGCCCGGGAACGGCGAACCGCATTAGCCACGGCCTCAACCGCCTCATCCTGACCAATGACCCGCTCGTGCAGGGCCTCTTCCATACGCATCAATTTGTCGCGCTCACCTTCCAGCATCTTGGACACGGGGATACCGGTCCACTTGGAGACCACTTCGGCGATTTCCTCATCGGTGACGCGATTACGCAGGAGTTTCATCTCCATCATTTCCGCCTGGCTGGCCATGTCGTGCTGCCGCTCCAGCTCGGGGATCTGTCCGTACTGGAGTTCGGACATGCGGCCCAGGTCACCAGCACGGCGAGCATTTTCAAGATCAATACGCGCCTGCTCAAGTTTGCTTTTGATCTTCTGAGAGCCGTGCAACGCCGCCTTCTCGGTGTTCCAGACCTCTTCAAGATCCGCGTATTCGCGCTCAATTCCGGAGATCACGTCGGACAGCTCATCCAGACGCTTCTTGGACGCCGCATCCGTTTCCTTCTTCAAGGCTTCACGCTCAATCTTGAGCTGAATCAGGCGGCGCTCCAGACGGTCCAGCGCTTCCGGCTTGGAATCCATCTCCATACGAATCTGGCTGGCTGCCTCATCCACAAGATCGATGGCCTTGTCCGGCAACTGACGGTCGGTGATGTAACGATGGGACAGCTTGGACGCGGCGATGATGGCGCCGTCGGTCACTTCGACCCCGTGGTGAACTTCGTAGCGTTCTTTCAGCCCCCGCAGGATGGCAATGGTGTCTTCCTCGGTTGGTTCGCTCACCAATACTTTCTGGAAACGACGCTCAAGGGCGGCATCTTTTTCAATGTTTTCCCTGTACTCGTCCAGCGTGGTGGCGCCCACACAATGAAGCTCGCCGCGGGCCAAAGCTGGCTTGAGCATATTGCCCGCATCCATGGAGCCCTCAGCTTTACCGGCACCAACCATGGTGTGGATTTCGTCGATGAACAGGATGATCTGACCTTCCTGCTTGGCCAGTTCGTTCAACACGGCCTTCAAGCGCTCTTCAAACTCACCCCTGAATTTGGCACCGGCAATCAGGGCACCCATGTCCAGAGAGAGCACTTTTTTGTCTTTCAGGCCTTCGGGCACTTCGCCGTTGACGATGCGCTGGGCCAAACCCTCAACAATGGCGGTCTTGCCCACGCCGGGCTCACCGATCAGAACCGGGTTGTTCTTCCGGCGACGCTGGAGCACCTGAATGGTCCGGCGGATTTCATCATCCCGGCCAATCACCGGGTCCAGCTTCCCGGACTCCGCTCGCTCGGTCAGGTCAATGGTGTACTTGGACAGCGCCTGACGGCTTTCTTCGGCGCCCGGATCATTCACTGCTTCCCCACCACGCACCTCATCAATAGCTTTTTCCAAGGCCGCTTTGTTCAGCCCCTGTTCGTTCAGCACCCGGCCAAGGGTGCCACGGTCTTCCAGGGCCGCCAGCAGCATAAGCTCACTGGAAATGAACTGGTCCTTACGCTTTTGCGCCAGCTTGTCTGCAATATTGAACAAACGCCCCATGTCGTTGGACATGGACACGTCGCCTGCCGAGCCCTGAACTTCGGGCAATTTTTCGAGTTCCCGGGCCACCGCCTGACGAACTCTGCCGGGCTCACAGCCGGCCTGCTTTAGCAGGGGTTTGATGGAGCTACCGTCCTGATCCAAAAGTGCCTGCATCAAATGCAGAGGCTCGATAAAGTTGTGATCCTTACCCACCGCGAGGGACTGGGCATCGGCTAACGCCGTCTGTAACCGGCTGGTCAGCTTATCAATTCTCATAAACTCGTATCCCCAATTGAGTTGCCCGGGTGTCGGCTTATCGACGCCTCCACACCCATCATGCTTTGAAAGTAAATGTAGGGGCACGCAGAGCGACTTCAAGCAGGGGAACAATCAAGCTGCTGAAAAATTGATCGGCATCATACTCTTGAGGAAGAGCGAATCAGGGGGTGAGCCAAATCAGGCTGGCCATACGACCGGTCTGGCCATCTCGCCGGTAGGAGTAAAAACGGGAAGGGTCTGAAACCGTGCACACTGGCTCACCGAAAACCGACGTCACCCCCAGCGCAGACAGCCGGATGCGAGCCAACTGGTATAGATCTGCCATGTAATGGCCGGGGCGGGCGCCCTGCTTGTGAAAGGCCTTTTCGGCGAGCGGGTTGGAAGCGAGAAAGGACTCGCGAACTTCAGGCCCAACTTCAAACCGCTCAGGACCAATTGCCGGCCCAAGCCAAGCCAACAGCTCGGCAGGGGACGAGCGGAACTGACCAATCACATTTTCCAGCACCCCCTGACAAAGCCCCCGCCATCCGGCGTGGGCGGCAGCCACCTGGTTGCCAGCGCGATCACATAACAATACCGGCAGGCAATCGGCGGTCAGAATCGCACACACCTGTCGCGAGTGGACCGTCATGGCAGCATCCGCACTGGGAACTCGCGGCGCGACGGGGAGCTCCACCACATCGGTACCGTGCACCTGATCCAGCCATCCAAAAGCCTCTGGCTCGAGGTTCAGGTGGCCCGCCAGCCGCCGTCGGTTGACGTCCACGCGGGAAGGATCGTCCCCCACATGCATGGCCAGATTCAACGACTGCCAGGGCACCTCACTGACACCGCCCGCACGAGTTGTGCAGACGGCCCGCACCCTGGCAGGTGCCGGCCAGTCAGGCGTGATCAGGGGGAGATCAGTAGACATCGCTCGCCAGGTCTTCGACGTGTTTGCGCAGGGCCGCCAGCAGGGCCTGCATATCCTCTGGCAGAGGCACTTCCCAGGAGAGGATCTCGCCAGATTCCGGGTGTTCCAGCGTCAGTTGCCGGGCATGGAGTGCCTGCCGGTTGAACGCCGCCAGAGCCTCCCGGAGTTCTTCGGTGGTTCCCTTCGGCAGGCGCAGGCGCCCACCGTAGAGAGGATCTCCGACCAGCGGGTGCTTGACGTGCGCCATGTGCACCCGGATCTGGTGGGTCCGACCGCTTTCCAGCTTGCATCGGATATGGGTATGGGCAGCAAACCGCTCCGCCAAGCGATAGTGGGTGACGGCCGGTTTGCCGGAGGCCACCACCGCCATTTTCTTGCGTTCCCGAGGGTGACGACCAATGGGCGCATCTACGGTTCCACCGCCGGTCAGTTCCCCGACCACCACAGCATCGTATTCCCGCCCCATGGTTCGGGTCTGCAGCTGATCGACTAACGATGTGTGGGCAACCAGACTGCGCGCCGCCACCATAATGCCTGAGGTGTCTTTATCCAGACGATGGACAATCCCCGCACGGGGCAGATTCTCCACTTCCGGCGCGTAATTGAGCAGGGCGTTCACCAGAGTGCCAGCCGCATGTCCTGCTGCCGGGTGCACCACCAATCCCGCCGGTTTGTTGATGACCAGCAGGTGCTCATCCTCGTAGACGATATCCAGGGTGATGTCCTCGGCTTCCCAACTGACCTGTGCCTCGGGCTCCGCATCAAGATTAATCTGATCATCGAGCATGACCTTGTCACGGGGTTTGCGCTTTTCGCCATTCACGGTCAAAGCACCGCTCTTGATCCAGCTTTGAAGGCGGGAGCGTGAATGCTCGGGCATCAGTTCGGCGGCGGCCTGATCCAGGCGTCGATCGCTCAGTTCGGGTGGCACCGCAAAACTGGCTGTAATTCGGTTTTCAGATGACATTAAGCCCCCAGGGCCGATGTAGGTTTCGTATGATTGAATCAAAAGGCCAGACCACTCTGCACATCCGGCGACATCCCCGCTACAATGGCGTCTCTTTTGAACTCATCAACATTATACGGGATTCCGGCATGAGATCAGTTGTTCGTTCATTGCTACTGACCACTATGGTCGTTCTGGTCAGTGCCTGCGCCTCCAATCAACAGGAGGAGGTGCTGCCGGAGAAGACTTACTACGAGAACGCTCGCGAGGCCATGAACTCCGGCAACTTTACCGAAGCCGAGGAGAACCTGGACGCTCTGGAGACCTACTACCCGTTCGGCCGTTACGCTGAACAGGCGCAGCTTGACCTGATTTTCGCCCGCTACCAGAACCTGGACCTGGAAGGCGCCCGTGCTGCGGCTGACCGCTTCCTGCGCCTGAATCCCCAGAGCGATCACGCCGATTACGCGCTCTATATGCGAGGACTGGCGTCCTACAATCTGGACCTTGGGTTAGCGGCCCGCTATTTCCCGATCGATGTGGGCGCCCGGTCCCCCGGTGAACAGGAGCAAGCCTTTCGGGATTTCTCTGAACTCCTGAACCGGTACCCCGAGAGCCAGTATGTCGCTGACGCCCGCCAGCGCATGGTTGCCATCCGCAACCGCATGGCAGAGCTGGAAATCTATACTGCCCGATACTACATCAAGCGAAGCGCCTACGTAGCGGCGAACAACCGTGCCCGTTACGTGGTGGAAAACTTCCCGACCACGCCGTCTGTGGAGGAAGCATTGGTGATCATGGCGGAAACCTTCCGGGCCCTGGAGCTGCCAGAGGACTCACAGGATGCTATTGCACTGCTCAAGCAAAACTTCCCGGAGAGCAAGGCGTTCAATCCGCAGGGTGAGTTCGAAGCAAACCTGCTCAACGCTGAAAGCCGCTCCCTGTCTAACGTGGTGACCTTCGGCCTGATGGGCGACGACTGAGTCGTCGCCCCCGAACGCCTGCCCGCTTACTTGCCGCTCTTCCAACCATTGGTAATGGGATAGCGGCGGTCCTTGCCAAAGCCTCGCTCGGTAATCCGCACCCCAATCGGGGCCTGGCGACGCTTGTACTCATTGATATCCACCAGGCGGACGACCCGCTCGACATCAACTCGATCAAACCCTTCGGCAACAATCGCATCGGCGCTCAGATCCCGCTCTACGTAGAGATTGAGAATCTGGTCCAGCACGTCATAACCGGGCAGGCTGTCCTCATCTTTCTGATCCGGCGCCAGTTCCGCGGACGGTGGGCGAGTAATGACCCGCTCCGGTATGACCGGGGAAACAGTGTTTCGGTAGCGGGCCAGCCGGAACACAAGTGTCTTTGGCACATCCTTGAGCACATCAAAACCACCGGCCATATCGCCATACAGCGTGGAATACCCCACCGCCATTTCGCTCTTGTTGCCCGTGGTGAGCACCAGCGAACCGAACTTGTTGGACAACGACATCAGTAGCACACCACGAAGGCGGGCCTGGAGATTTTCTTCAGTTGTATCCGGCCGGGTGCCCTCGAAGGGTTTCTCAAGGGTGGCCATAAAGGCATCGTACATGGGCTCGATGGAGAAGACGTCGTACTGAACGTCCAGCGCGTTGGCTTCTGATTCTGCATCTTCCAGGCTCATGCTGGAGGTGTACCGGAACGGCATCATGACCGCACGCACCCGCTCTTTGCCCAGCGCATCAACGGCAACCGCCAGGGTGACGGCTGAATCAATGCCACCCGACAGGCCAAGCACCACCGACTTGAAACCGTTTTTGTTGACGTAGTCCCGCACACCGGTCACCAGGGCACTGTACACCTTGGCTTCCAGGCTCTGTGCCTCGGGCAGCGGCTGGGATATAGGCTGGCAATGGTGTTCATACAGGAAATCAACCGGATAGAGTCCTTCCGCAAACTGGGGCACCTCCACCGCCAACTCACCGGAATGGTCATACACCATGGAGCCACCGTCGAACACCAGTTCGTCCTGGCCGCCCACCAGGTTCAGGTAAACAATGCTAACCAGGTTTTCCCGGGCCTTGCGCTCGATCAGCGCCTTGCGTCGTTCCTGCTTGTCGAGATCGAAGGGCGATGCATTGATGTTCAGAATTAACCGTGCGCCAGCGGCTGCCGCGTCCTCAACCGGGCCTTCCCGCCAGATGTCTTCGCAGACGGTCAACCCCACTGGGACACCACGAATCTCAACGACTACCGGATCCCACCCCTCGGCGAAATAACGCTTTTCGTCAAAGACCTGATAATTAGGCGGATACCGCTTGAAGTAGCGCCCGGTGACCTGTCCGTTTTCGATCACCAGCGCTGCGTTGTATAGCAAAGCCCCGTCACGAACCGGGGCACCAATGACGATGGCAGGGGCCAGCTGGGCATCCTGGATTCGTTCCAGTGCTTCCCTGACGCGCAGGTCCAGGCTCGGTCGCAACAGCAGGTCTTCCGGCGGATACCCCGTCAGACACAATTCCGGGAACACCACGATATCAGCCTGATGTTCCTGTTCCGCGCGCCGGACCGTTTCGATCACCAGGTCCGTATTCCCGGGAATATCGCCCACCAAAAAGTCTTGCTGAGCCATGACGACCCGCAGTTTCTGGGGAGATGCGTTGAGGGATGTTCGACTCCCGGAAGAGGACATAAATCGGCTCCTGTAACTCATTGCCACTAAAAGGCTATTATAACCCGGCGGAAGCTAGGATTTCTTTATACGAACAGCGGACTCTCTATCCCATGGCAGTAGACAAACCGTCCCTCGCGGGACCAGCCCTCCAATCCCCCACACTGCCTCAGCAGGCGAAACTGTTTCGTATCTACAACCATTACCGGCTGGTGGTCAGTATTATGCTGCTGGCGCTGCTGTTGATCGATCCGGTCAACTTCGACTCCCAGTTCCGGCTGCCGGACTATTACCTCGCTGGTTCCGCCGGATACCTTGGCCTGAACGCCTTCATCGCGCTGATTATTGTGGCAGGTTTCCAGCCAATCCGCAGACACATTATCCTGTCCATCCTGCTCGATATCCTGATTATCCACTGGCTGCTTTTTACCAGCACGGGGATTACTAACGGCCTCGCCAACCTGGTGATTATTTCGGTTGCTGCCGGCAATATTCTGACCCCGACCCGGGTCGGTACCTTCTATGCCGCACTCGCCGCGCTCTGCTCCCTTGGCATCTCTGGTTGGGCCACGTTGGTTCTCGATGCATCCGCAGACGATCTGGTTCGCGCCGGCTCCCTGGGCATCCTGTATTTTGCTGCCGCGTTTACGCTCCAGTATGTCTCCCGCCGAATGATGCGCAGCGAAGCCCTGGCCAGTAGCAGGGCCCGGAGCCTTGAAGAACTCGAGCAGATCAACAAACAGATCATCCAACGGATGCGCACCGGTATTCTGGTGCTCGACCGCCATGGGCAGATTCGCCTGGTCAATGTGGCAGCCGAGGAACTGTTGTTTGGGACGCCCTCCAGCCCAAATCAGCAACTGCCCCCAAGCCGTGTTCTGCCCCAACCGTTGAAACTTGGGCTGGAGGCCTGGATTCGCAATCCCGGCCAACGCATAGAACCTTTTCAGCCATTTCCGACCTCACCGCGCCTGCAGGCCAATTTCACGGAACTGGACGTCAGCCGCAAGGATCACATCCTGGTATTCATAGAAGACATAGGTAAGGTGACCCAACAGGCCCAGCAAATGAAGCTGGCCTCTTTGGGAAGACTAACGGCCGGGATTGCCCATGAGATCCGCAACCCTCTGGGCGCCATAAGTCACGCAGCCCAGTTAATGGAAGAATCCCCCACGCTTTCTGAGGGGGATCATCGGATGCTGGACATCATCCGACGTCACTCCCGGCGCGTGAATGGGATCATCGAGAACGTGCTGGACCTGTCTAGACGACAGGTAGCGCAGGCTGATCAGATTGACCTCTCAGACTGGCTGCAAGAATTTGTGTCTGACTACCTGCAAACCCAGGACGGTGATCGCGCCTCAGCGACCATTGATCTCACCTTTGATGACAACCTGCCACCAGCCCGGTTCGACAAGAGCCAGTTCGAACAAGTGATGATAAACCTGTGTGATAACGGGCTTCGCTACAGTCACCAGAAAACCGGCCGATACTCGGTTAAGATTCATGCCGGCACATCGGCCGACGGGGAGCGGAGCTATATCGACATCCGTGACGAGGGACCCGGCATCGATCCGGAGCAAAAAAGCTCCGTCTTCGAGCCCTTCTTCACGACCGACAAAAGCGGAACAGGACTTGGCCTTTATCTGGCCAGGGAACTGTGCGAGTCTAACCAGGCTCATTTGTCCGTATTGGACGATGCCCAGCCGGGCTGCTGTTTCCGCATCACGTTCGCCCACCCGGGACGACTGATCTGAAGGTGCCACCTTCCCTGGAAGCGCGCCTGAATTTCGACCAGGAACCAACTCGATAACCATGACTAACGCCCCATCAGCTCTGATAATTGATGACGAACCGGATATTCGTGATTTGCTAGAAATCACGCTTTTTCGCATGGGTATCAGCGTCGAGACTGCACCTGACCTGGCGAGCGCCTACC
This sequence comes from Marinobacter sp. F4216, assembly GCF_019931195.1. GTDB lineage: Bacteria > Pseudomonadota > Gammaproteobacteria > Pseudomonadales > Oleiphilaceae > Marinobacter > Marinobacter suaedae. The sequence goes on from NZ_JAIOUO010000008.1 coordinate 16,186, forward strand.
GGCTGCTGAACGACCAGACCTTCAATCTTTGTCTGACGGACATGAACCTGCCAGACGGCAATGGCATTGAGCTGGTCCAGTGGATACAGCAACACGTTCCATCGACACCGGTCGCCGTTATTACAGCGTACGGCAGCATGGACGCCGCTATTGATTCACTGAAGGCCGGTGCGTTTGACTTTGTTTCCAAGCCGGTGGAACTGCCCCGACTCCGGGAGCTGATCAACAGCGCTCTGAAACTCGCGCCTCAGAAAGCGGAGCAGACCCCCGACGACGAAGAGCCCGGCCTCCTCCTCGGCCAATCCGACCAGATCCGCAAACTGCGCAAGCAAACCCAGAAACTGGCTCGTAGCCAGGCGCCGGTGTTTATCAGCGGGGAATCTGGAAGTGGTAAGGAACTGGTCGCCCGGATGATCCATCTGCAGGGTCCAAGAGAGGATGGCCCCTTCATCGCAGTGAACTGTGGCGCCATACCCTCAGAACTGATGGAAAGCGAATTCTTTGGCCATAAAAAAGGTAGTTTTACCGGCGCCGTGGAGAACAAGGAGGGCCTGTTCCGATCCGCCAGCGGCGGCACCCTCTTCCTCGACGAAGTGGCGGACCTGCCCCTGGCCATGCAGGTGAAGTTATTACGAGCCATCCAGGAAAAAGCCGTTCGACCGGTGGGAGAGAGCAAGGAAGTGCCGGTGGATATCCGCGTGCTCAGCGCCACTCACAAGAACCTACCTCAACTGGTACAGGACGGGCTTTTCAGGCAAGACCTGTTTTATCGGATCAACGTCATCGAACTGGCCGTGCCGCCTTTGCGCGAGCGCGCCGATGATATCCCGTTGCTCGCTGACCACATCCTGAACCGCATCGCCCGCGAGTACGAATGCGCCCCGGCACACCTAACCCCGGCGGCCTTGGATCGACTTCAGGGCTACGCATTTCCCGGCAACGTCCGTGAGCTGGAAAACGCCCTCGAGCGGGCCTTTACCCTGTGTGATGACGACACCATTGATGCTGCCGACCTGCAACTGGGTAACGGAACCCAGACGCCGGTTCCCGGGGCAACAGCCGGGGACCACCAGCCCCCCACATCCGAAGTCGCCATTCCCGAGGGCGATATAGATCTGGAAGGATACCTGGAAGATATCGAACGGAAGACCATCGAGAAAGCGCTGGAAGCGACGCGATGGAACAAAACGGCGGCGGCCAAGCGCCTGGGCATCACCTTCCGGGCTTTGCGATATCGGTTAAAGAAGCTCGATATGGACTAGGCCCAGATAACCCTCCCCGACCACATCAACTCTCTCTATACTGACCAGCTAGCCGGCAGGAAGCCGGCTAGCTGCAATTTTTCGTTTAACTGTTACAAGGACTGTAACTATGCGAATGCCACTTTTCCGGTCGGCAGGCTTTAGCCTGCTTGAGCTTGTCGTCACTCTGGCGATCATCGGCATCCTGTCAGGACTCGCCACACACAGTTGGGGCACCTGGGTCAACCAGTCCCGGCAAAGAGCGATACTGGAGCATTACCACTCACTTTTCGCCTTCGCGCGATGGTCCGCAGCCAGTCTGCGAAAAACGGTAACGGTCTGCCCCCTGTCCGCAACCGGTCAGTGCGTCGACGACTGGCAACGCCCTGTCTCGATCTTCGTCGACGAAGATAAGGACCGCAGACCTGATAATGGCGAAATCCTCAGCCAGAGCGGGATTGAACTTGCTCCGTTTTCTCTGAACTCACGAACGGGCGGACGAGGCTATTTCCGATTCAATGACGAGGGCATGAGTTCGGGGGCCATGGGCAGCCTGGTGCTCTGCCCGACCAATACATCGGAGGGAACCATGAGTTACATGCCCGTCAATATGGCGGGTCGTTTCCGGGTCGAGAAGGACAACGATCGCGATGGGAGAATACGACTTTCCTGGGGCGGTCTCATCAGCTGCTGAACGAAAAAGAGCCGGCTTTGCCGGCTCTTTTTATGACGGTAAAGGAAATGCCTCTAAGGCCATCCTATTACCAGCCCAAATTCCCATTCCAACGCTTTACACCTGTTGAATCCAGCTCGAGTACCCCATCGCCCGCCTGGGCACCTTTCGGCGTGGCCCGGAGGGTGTAGGTGGTGGCTGTCGCAGCCTGGATGGTCAGGTCATAGTATTTGGTGTCACCTGACACCGGTGCCTCGTCCGGGAAGATGGCAGGGGCACCGGTATCGCCCCCACCGGTTGCTGCCCCCTGGTAGCTATTGTTACCTGCAAAATGACGTTCCATGGCAGCCGCCATCTCCATCAGCGCACCCTGGCCATCAACCCGGCGAGTGCGATCGACCTGGCTCTGATAGCTGGGATACGCAATCGCGGCAATGATGCCAATGATCGCAACCACAATCATCAACTCTATCAGCGTAAAACCCTTTTCGGTCTGACGTAGCTTGCTCACCATTTAGTCCTCATACCAGTAGGTTTCAACAACACCTTTGACAGTTTCGAACGTCTGGCACTCGGTACCCACACAAATAACGTCAGTGTCGTCCACCCGCATGCGCTGAGGCGACGGCGGGAGTCCCGGAACATTCACCAGGACAGGCCGGTCAGTAGCTGTTAGCTCGTTGCTCGCGTCCCCACCGATAGCGTCATAGTTTCGAACCGCACTGCCGTTCAGCGCCGAGATATGGTAAAGGCGCGAAGTACCTGTCGGTGGCTGACAAGGATTTTCACTTACCTCAGGCTCATAGGTTGTTATGAACACCTCACTGTTAATGGTGGTGGCCGCAGACAGCACTTTTTCACCATCGTTTTCCAGTTTGATCAACCAACCTTTCGAACCGGCGAGCGAATTAGCGGCCGCTTCTTTCTCAGTCGCTGTTCCCTGTTGAATCAGGTTGTCGGTAGTGTCATAAAGATCTGCTTCCGTCGCCGTTTCATAGAGAACATCCAGTTGGTCCGGATCGTCGGGATCCAATGGAGCGCTGCTGACTGCTGCAATCTTCAGCATGTAGATTCGATCATCTACTGCCTCATCCAGAGGACTTGCCTGATAACCGGAACCGATAACCAATCCCAGATATCTCGTACCGCCAATCTTGATGCCGAACAAATCCGGACTGTGATAGAACCGGCGATTGTTCTGTTCGCCTTCTCCGGCCAGATCAGCAATCCGGCCTCCGGTTGCGAATTCGCTCAGCCGATTGCCGTTCGTGAAATCAAAACGGAAAATCTGGCCGCCCATGTCACCCACATAAACCTGGTCTGCCAAGCCATCACCGTTGACATCCAGAACTCTTGGCGAGGCGGGAATGCTGTACTGCATATTGGCCAGTTCCAGGGTGGCACCGCTATCAGTTGGCCCCGCCCACCACAGCAGATCGCCCGTTTCCGCATCAACAATGTAAAGGGCTCGACCTGACGAATCGGGAGTTCGAACCGAAACAGAGTCCTGATTGGTATCGTAACCCCCGGCAAAAATAAGCACTTCATGGAGTGAATTTGCAATTTCCACCTTGGTTTTCACCGGCTTGGACCAGGTCTGTGCCAGCTCCGCAAAGTCGGTTCCGGCAACGCCGCCAGTGATGGACCACATCAGTTCGGGAGAAGTCCTGTCGGTGACATCCAAAGCGTAATAACTCTTTCCGCCCCGGCGCATGCCACCAAAGATGCGCACGAAGTCATCATTTCCATCGATTTTCCCATTGTAATCGGCATCTTTGGTCCACTGAACCAGAGTGCCATCCATGCCATAGAGCTTGGAGGATGAATCAGTGCTGTTCATCAGTGCAGGCTGGTTTACCAGAAGTTCCCGCGGAATGAAGGAGAAATGGCTGGCCCCGCTTTCGCCGTTCACGCCGTGGATAAAGCCCTGGTTGTCACTGTAGAAAATGGTGATGTCCTGGGGATCGGTTGTTGCATCATAGATCGCCAGTTGAGGCACCGAATGAAGGGGGTCGGCGAGGAATTTCCGGCCCTCGGTGGTATCCGCATCTTCATCTTCGTCATTGACATCCACGCCGCGCGTCCAGTTTATGATTTTCGCAAGATCCGCATCAGCCATGGACGCATCGCCGAAGTCCGCTCCGGTCAACTCGGTATTAGTCGCAACAACGGCATTGGAAGCGTCGGACAGATCGCTTCGCTGATCATTCAGGTTGGAATAAACCGCCCGGCTTGCCGCCGTAGCCGGAAGCTGGGAGGCTGCGCCACCTTTTCTTACGCTTGCACCATCTGCAACCGGACTCCACCAGCTCTTGGCAGTGTCCTTGAAAAAGCCCGTTGCCAGGTCAATCGCCGCGTTTCCGTTGACGTCTTCAATATAGGCTGTCTTCTCCCCCGTGTCCGGATCCGTGGCGATCGCAAGCTCATAGCGTTTCAGGTTGCCATCCCAGATAGAGCCTTTACCGGATTGGAACAGGGCGTAATACAGCATGTTCAGGTGATTCAATCGGTCAAACGTATTGACCGCCACCCCGGGTGCCACATAAGTGGTTGAGCGCGCCTTGACTTCCTCAACAATCCTCTCGAAAGCCGAGGTAAGCTCTGCGGCGTTGTCCGCCAGAATATATTGCCCGCCGCCCTTTCTGGCGGTCTCAGCCAGAAGAGTTTGATCCGTTTTAAAGCCGACCGTATAAGTCACCACTTTCTGATCGCCGGGCAGCTCATCTGGAATCATGTCGTTGCCATACATGTACTCCGCGATTTCATCAAGACAGTTATCGGTGCAGGCATCGGCTCCGATGACGCCCTCGAAATCGAGCTCATGGTTATAGTCCTGAGCACTGGGCTCACCGTCTGTCAGAACAACGGCATAGCTCGGCTGGCAGGAGTACTCGATCGGGCTGGTGAAGCTGCCTCCGCTTGAAACACCCGAAACGGCGCCATTGTCCTCGTCGGTATCGCGAATGAACACTTCTTCGCCCTGATAGTACCGCATGGCCTGAAACAGACTCTCCGCCAACGGAGTACCACCACTATCCGTCAAAGCATTCACCTGGCCGATCAAGCTGTCGGCTCGACCCTCAATACCAATATCAGCCACAGGCGCTTTGAAATAAGCACCTTCACTTCCGCCAAACACCATGAGACCCACGTTTACGCCGGAAAGACTATCCAGCAGGTCCTCGGCTGCATCTTTCATGACCGACAGACGCGACACACCATCGACATCTTCCGTTCCCATGCTCCCCGACGCGTCCAGTATCAGCATGATATTGGGTTTAACGGTGTTCTGAGCGTTGTTGAAGAAAATTTCGGTGTCGTCTGCCACAGCAGCGACCCCTGCCATGGAAAAGTAAGCGGCGGAACACACCGTGGTAAGAATACGACTCATGCTTGTTTTCATTATTCTGCCTCCGCCCCGCGACCACGCCAAAACATCACTTGCTCAACCATCCCGGTTTCCCTGTTGATAACCACGGTCCCCGGATTTCCGTTCAGGCTACGTACCTGGCTGGAGGAGACTGATTGCCCGCCATAAGAGAAACGCAATTTTCGGGACGGCAGGTATCCGGGCAATTCGCACTGCGCACAATCTTCCAGCCGGACCTGAACGACTTCGCCGCTGGAATTGAACACCAATTCAACACTCATGATTTCCGCAGCCAGCAAATCGCCATCCAGCATGGATCGCTCCTGCTCTGCGTTACCTGTCACGGAGAGCAGGCCGAGCACCAGGCCGGCCACAAAAACACTGCACATTCTTTTCATCGTCATTTCTAATCCCTCTATGACTAGCCGTTCAGTAGTACTCGACGCCTTTAAACACCCGGGCCTCAGCGCCGGTGTTGGCCATGGAACCCTCACCGATCAGCTCGTAGCGAAACCCTTTCAGATTGTTTGAGCCCTCATCGGCATTCATCGAGGTGCCGCTGGTTACGATAATTTCTCCGAGATAGCGAACCTGATATGAGCCGGAAACACCATTGGAGCTATCTATGGTCTGAGCCTCTTCACTACTGTAACCAGAGGCGGACTGCATGGACTCCCGGAGTGTATCGAGATTATTGGCCTTCAATTGATTGGTGAGTGCGCCGACAGTTGCCTCGGCCGCCTGGAAGGCACGGTTGGAGTTCTGGGCGTTAACAGCCATACGCTCCTGCATAATTGACGAGTTCATGCCCGCGACACCGATCAGAGTCAGCACCAGTAGAACGATCAGGCTGGTAATCAATGCCGCCCCATCCTGGTACCTGGACATGACAGTGGTTTTCAGGTGATTCATAACTCCCCCTTTAGTCGCGGTTACGAAGCATAACGGTGGAAATAAAGGTACGACGAACCCGGTCATCTTCCGGATGCGTCACTGCACCGGCTGCTGCGCCACCTGCTGCGACAATGGTCTCCCCAGGCAGGGGGTAATCGATGGTGTCGGTAAAATTGCTGGATCCATCCGCGTCACTGATCAACAGGCCGACACGAACGGTGATGACATTGGTCATATCGCCCACCTGGTCAGCGGTTCCGTAACGAACATTGCCGGTTGGCAAGAGCTCACCATATTCCAGCTGCATGCTCTCAACACCCTCCACAATCTCATCAATCTGGAACGTGGGAGTGGCAGCATTCAGCAGATTGTTGGTGGCCCTATAAAGGGCCCGGATGTCGTTGCCGCGGGCATCGTCACGGCCTGTATCGGCAACAAAGTACACCGTGGCGGAAAACTGCATGACTCGAGCCGAGTCGGTGTAGGCCTGGCTCAGTCGGTTGCTGGTATTCACGTTATTGGCATGGGCCCAGGTATCAGAACTGGGCTGACTGGAAATCCGAAACAGGTCCGCCGCCTCACAGTCTGAAATAAGGACAATTTGCCCCTGGCTGAACAACCCTACGTCAGACCCCTGCACCTGAATATTGGCGTTGTCGGCCGACATGTTACCGGTTAGCTCGACTTCGACCGACTCCCCGCGCTGCACCGCCAGGACATCGCTACCCACAACAGCGCGGGTCTCGATGCTGGTTCCATCAAACTCGGTGCCATCGGCCCAGCTGGCGTCGTCCACTTCCCAGCCCCGAAGGGTCGAGTCGAAAAAACTTCCCGTCGGAGGATTTTCGGCGATGATATTCAAAGTCACATCATCCGGGTCGGCACACCCCTGAAAACCGACCATCCGCATGTCCCGAGCCATGATATCAGTGCCAATCCGGCCGGACTCTTGCACCCGTGCCAGGGAGTTGGCAAGCCGGGATGTCTGGCTGGAATCGATATAGACGGTAAAAATGCCAAGCAGAAGTATCGAACTGACTGTCAGGGCAACCATCATCTCGACCAGCGAGAGACCTGCCTGCATTCTCAAAAGCCTGTTCCTTCGAACATCCAACAATTTCATGGTTTCTGCCCTCACAGCGTAAAGCTCACGGTGTAGGAGTTGTCACCGGCTATCTGGCCGGCAGCATTGCTCCGACTGCCCTCCTGCCACTGCACGCTGATGGTGTAGGTATTGGTGGCGGCATCGTGGCTGATGGTGCCAATGCCGCCGGGGATCATGGTCATGTTGCTGCCAACGTTCTGGATCTGGCGAGTCCAGGCGGCCTTGTCGTAATCAACAAGGCCGGCAGCCGAACAGCCGGCTGCTTGACTGGCGCAGGCCGGGAGGGCTGTTGATGCTCCGTCGGTAGTGAAATTGTCGTAGGCGGTGGCCTGATCTTTATTGGCCCGCATCCGGTCAGCCATGTCGTAGGCGAGGATACTGGCCTGGGTGCGAAGATAGGCACCCTGGTTGTTGAGCATACCTTCAAAAAGCAGGCTGGCCAGGCCAAGCAATCCGATAGCGAGGATGAACAGCGTGACCAGGATTTCGATCAAGGTGAAACCCTTTTCACGCTGGCCACCGGCACGGCCTTTCACAAGGCGGAATACCTGAGGATTTTTTTTAAACATCTGAAACTCACCCTTTATGGACAGGTAACGTCGTTGCCATCATGGTCATCGAGGACTCCGGCAGTGCCGCCGCTGTCGCGGGCAAGTCGGGTCTGCCCGGACACCCCGACAACCACCGCCCTGGCCTGAGCAGCACCACGATCATCACAAATCACAAATGTACCAGCGGCATTACCCGTGGCAGAGGGGATAGGAAAGCCGTTACTGGCAAACTGAATAAAGTTACCGCTGTCACTGGTGGCGTCCACCAGCCGCAGAGAGTTGCCCCCATCAAGGACCTCCCTTACCTTCAGCAGTGCATCACCGTCTCCCGCGTCCAGGGTCCGGTCGCCGTCAATATCCCGGAAAATAATCCAGCCGGTTTCCCAGGCGGCATTGCCAGAACAGCTGGCGAGATTGGTCGAACCACACGCCGTAACGACGCCGGAGCGTAGCTTGGTGGCTTCACTTCGTGCAAAACTGATCATGCTGGTGGTTTCGTTGACCTGGGCCGCCAGACGATTGTTCATGACGGTGTCGCGAAAGGACGGAATGGCAAGGCTTGCCAAAATCGCGATGATGATGATTGTGACAATCAGCTCAATGAGCGTAAAACCCGCAGCGCGTTGATACCGATACATAGTCGATTCCTATTAAGACCGACTTATAGGCTATTCGGACACGGGGCAAGTTCACCAGTGGCATTCGACAAGCGGAAGCTTATGGCGGATAAACGGCTAACCAGCGGAAAAAAATGGGATTAAGCTCACATTTTTGAGCCGGAGAAGGGCGAAATTGCAAGCGCACAGACCAGAGCTTCAGGCGCTACTGGTCTGAGCACGAGACCGGAGATCAGGAAACCTCAACCACATCGATCCTCAATTCTTTCGGCATGGAAAACACGATATTTTCCTCGCGCCCATCCACCTCTTGAGGCGCTTCCCCACCCAAATCCTGCAAGCGAGATACCACATCATTAACCAGAACTTCCGGGGCAGAAGCGCCAGCGGTGACACCAACTGACAACTTGCCATCAAGCCAGGAGGGATCAATCTGGGAGGCATTGTCGATCAGGTGAGCAGGGGTGCCCATGCGTTCGGCGAGCTCGCGGAGGCGGTTGGAGTTTGAGCTGTTGGGGGAACCGACGACAAGCATCAGGTCACAGTCACCCGCGAGCTGCTTTACCGCGTCCTGACGGTTCTGGGTGGCGTAGCAGATATCGTCCTTGCGCGGCCCCTGGATGTCCGGAAATTTGACGCGCAGGGCGTCGATCACCCGGGCCGTGTCGTCCATGGACAAAGTGGTCTGGGTGACATAGGCAAGGCGAGCCGGGTCACGAACTTCAAGCTTCTCAACATCCTGTTCGTTCTCCACCAGGTAGATGTCACCGCCATTGCTGTGATCGTACTGTCCCATGGTGCCCTCCACTTCCGGGTGGCCATGGTGACCGATCAGAATGCATTCCCGTCCATCGCGGCTGTAGCGCATCACTTCCATATGCACCTTGGTGACCAGCGGACAGGTGGCATCGAATACTTTCAGTCCACGCCGGGCCGCTTCGTTCTGCACGGCCTGGGATACACCGTGGGCACTGAAGATCACCAGCGTGTCGTCCGGCACTTCATGCAGTTCATCCACGAAAATGGCTCCGCGATCGCGAAGGTTATCCACCACAAACTTGTTGTGGACCACTTCGTGACGCACGTAGATCGGAGCGCCGAATACGTCCAGAGCGCGGTTAACGATTTCGATGGCGCGATCAACGCCGGCGCAAAAGCCACGGGGATTGGCGAGTCGGATCTGCATGCTGGTGTCCCGCTGGTAATCGATGGGAAAATTTGAAATCAGTGCGTCGGTTTCGCTGGCTCGACGTCGAGAATTTCCACCTCGAACGTCAGTGTACGCCCGGCCAGAGGATGATTGAAGTCCACTTCCACCTCGTCCCCTTCAACGCGTATCACCACGCCGGGCAACTCGCTCTGGCTGGCATCGGCAAAGGAAATGACCACCCCTGGCTCCAGCACCATATCGGCGCTGAATTCATGGCGTTTGAACGTCTGTTGATTGTTCGGATTACGCTGACCGAAGCCTTTCTCGGGCGGAACCTGGAAGGTATCGCGATCGCCCGCCTGCATGCCCATCAGCAATGCCTCGAAGTTCTCAGGCAGATTTTCATCGCCGATTTCGAGGGTCGCAGGCTCCTTGTCAAAGGTGGAATCGATGACCTCACCGTCGTCCATACGCAGGGCAAAATGCAGCTTGACTCGCGTACCCTTGTCTACGGGAAGTTCTTTCATGGGAATTATTCGCTCCTCTCCGCATCCCCGTCACCTTCACGGTCGGAGTTGCGAAACATATCCAGAATCATCATCGCGGCGCCGATGGTGATGGCCGTATCGGCAATGTTAAACGCCGGAAAATGCCAGTCGCGCCAGTAAAAATGCAGGAAATCCACCACGTACCCGTGGACAACCCGGTCGTACACATTACCCAAGGCCCCGCCAAGAATGAGTACGATGGCCACCGCCATCCAGGTTTCATGGCGCTTCAGATTGCGCAGCCAGTACACCAGTACGCAACTGACCCCAAGCGCCAGGACCACGAAGAACCAGCGCTGCCAGCCATCTGCCCCGGCCAGGAAACTGAACGCTGCGCCAGTGTTGTGCAACAGCGTCAGATTAAACATGGGGAACACAGGCACCGGTGTCGCGTAGGTCAGCATGGCAGTGGCCATGGCCTTGGTGCCTAGATCAATAATGATCACCAGCACCGCGAGCCAGAGCCATTTGAGCTTGCTTCCGGTTGTCTGCGTTTCTGTCATTGCCGTATCCATCAGGCGAACGAACGGGCCTCACCCGGCCCTTCGATGTTGGTCACGCAGCGGCTGCAAAGATCCTTGTACTTGGCGTTGCGACCGACATCCTCGCGGTGGTGCCAGCAGCGCTCGCACTTGTCGTGAGAAGCGGGGGTAACCGCCACACGCAGGCCTTCATACCCGGTCAACTCGGCATCGCCCGCCTCGGACACTGGCTTAACCGTCGCTTCGGAGGTGATCAACACGAAACGCAGTTCGGAACCCAGATGCTTCAGGTTTGCGGCCAGGTCACCCTCGCAGTACAGCGTGACTTCGGCACTCAGGGAGCCTTTGATTTCACCCCGGGCACGCGCATCTTCCAGGCACTTGTTGACGGCTTCCTTCACACCGAAGATATCGCGCCAGTAATCGCGACCCAGCTCGGCGTTATCCGGCAATGCCTTCAGGCCCTCATACCAGGTTTCGTAGAACACGGTATCGCCTCGCTCACCCGGGAGGTGCTGCCAGATCTCGTCGGCCGTGAAGCTCAGGATCGGCGCAATCCAGCGCACCATGGCTTCAGCCACATGGTACAGAGCGGTCTGGCAGGACCGGCGCGCCAGACTGTCCGCCGGAGTGGTGTACTGGCGATCCTTGATGATATCCAGATAGAAGCCGCCAAGGGTCGCCTCACAGAAGTTGTACACTTTCTGATAGATCCGCAGGAACGCGTAGTTCTCGTAGTCTTCCCGCAATTCGTTCTGTAACTGAAGCGTCCGATCCACCATCCAACGATCCAGTGCGATCATCTCCTTCGGGGCAACCATGTGCTGTTCCGGATCGAAGCCGGTCAGGTTGCTTAACAGGAAGCGTGCGGTGTTACGGATCCGGCGGTAGCCATCCGCGGTCTGGCGCAGGATATCCTTGGACACGGTCATCTCGCCGCTGTAGTCGGTGGCGGCCACCCACAGGCGAAGGATATCCGCGCCCAGCTCATTCATCACTTCTTGGGGCGCGATGACGTTGCCAAGGGATTTGGACATCTTGTGCCCTTTGCCATCAACGGTGAAACCATGAGTCAGCACCTGCTTGTAGGGTGCGACGCCATTCATGGCGATGGACGTTTTCAACGAAGACTGGAACCAGCCACGGTGCTGATCGGAACCTTCCAGATACATATCCGCCGGGAACTGCCCCAGTTCAGGCCGTGCCCGGAGGACAGAATCGTGAGTCACGCCGGAGTCAAACCAGACATCCAGGGTATCCGTGACTTTCTCATACTGATCGGCATCGTCACCCAGCAGGGTTTTCGCGTCCAGGTCGTACCAGGCATCGATACCGTCGGTTTCGATGTGCTCGGCCACGCGCTCGATGAGACGCTCGGTGTCCGGATGCAGATCCTGGGTTTCCTTGTGAACAAACAGGGTAATCGGAACACCCCAGGTACGCTGACGGGAGATACACCAGTCCGGGGATTGCTCGAACATGGCTTCGATACGGTTTTTACCCCAGCCCGGCACCCAGCGAACACCCTGGATGGCCTCAAGCGCGTCGGCACGGAGGTACTTCTTGTCCATACTGATGAACCACTGCGGCGTGGCGCGGTAGATCAGCGGGGTCTTGGTTCGCCAGCAGTGCGGATAGCTGTGCCGGAACTTCTCGGAACGCACCAGTTTGCCTTCCCGTTCCAGCGCGGCACACACAGGTTCGTCCGCCTTGTAGACATGAATACCGGCCAGTTCGCCGGCAGCACTGGTGTAGGTACCGTCGGCCTGCACCAGGTTCAGGGTATCGATACCGTAAGCCTTGCCCACCTCAAAGTCTTCCAGACCGTGATCCGGCGCGGTATGAACGGCGCCAGTACCGGCATCCGTAGAGACGTGGTCGCCCAGAATCACCGGTACCTGCTTGTCGTAGAACGGGTGTTGCAGGGCCAGGTTTTCGAGATCCGAACCGGCACAAGTGGCCAGCACCTCGAAAGCCTCAACTTCCCAGCGACTCATGATGCCGTCGACCATGTCCGCCGCCAGAATCAGGCGCTCGGGACCATGGCCAACATCGGTCTGAACCAGCGCGTATTGGAGATCAGCGTTCAGGGATACCGCCTGGTTGGCCGGAATAGTCCAGGGCGTGGTGGTCCAGATCACCACGGAAACACTTCCCTCACCTTTCCGGGTATCGAACAGGGCCAACGTCTTATCCTGATCCACCGCAGTGAAACGCACGTCAATCTGGGTCGATGTCTTGTCCTGGTATTCAACCTCGGCCTCTGCCAGTGCGGACTGACCAACCACACTCCAGTAGACGGGCTTGTAACCACGAACCAGGTGACCATTGGCAACGATCTTGCCGAGGGCGCGGACAATGCCTGCCTCAACCTTCGGGTCCATGGTCAGGTAAGGCTTGTCCCACTCACCCATCACACCCAGGCGGATAAAATCGGTTTTCTGGCCTTCCACCTGCTTGGCGGCATAGTCGCGACACGCCTGGCGAAAAGTCTTGTAGTCCACCTTCACGCCGGCTTTACCAATTTCCTGCTCGACCTTGTGCTCGATCGGCAGGCCATGACAGTCCCATCCCGGCACGTAGGGCGCGTCGAAGCCCATGAAACCGCGGGACTTGACGATCATGTCCTTGAGAATCTTATTGACCGCGTGACCGATATGAATGCTGCCGTTGGCGTAAGGAGGGCCATCGTGAAGAATGAACTTGTCCCGACCTTCACGCTGCTTGCGCAGGTTGCCGTAGACATCCAGGTCCTGCCAGCGCTTGAGCATCTCGGGCTCACGCTTGGCCAGGTTACCACGCATGGGAAACGCGGTTTCCGGCAGATTCAGGGTATCTTTGTAGTCGCTCATGGTCTCTGTGCGTACTCTTTCAGGTCAGTTTCGGTCAGTCATCAATTGTGCCGGTGTTATCCGGCGTTGTTCAGCTTGTTGCCCGGGCGGAGCCATGTTCAGCAAGCCAGGCCCGGCCAGCTTCAAAGTCTTTGGCGATCTGTTGCTTCAGCGCATCCACGGAGGCAAAACGGATTTCTTCCCGCAGCCCGTGGCGGAAAACCACCTCAATGTGGCGGCCATAAAGTGTGCCAGTAAAGTCAAACAGGTGCACTTCGAGTGCCGGCTGCTTGCCATCTACCGTAGGACGAAGGCCGATGTTGGCGACGCCATCGTATACCGAACCGTCATCCAGTGTCGCGCTGACCACATACACACCCTGTAAGGGTGCCATACGCTTCAAACGGATATTTGCAGTCGGCGCACCGATTTCCCGTCCAAGCTGGCGCCCATAAACCACAGTGCCGCGAATCCGGTAAGGATGCCCAAGCAGGGTTTCCGCTTCTTCCAGGCGATTCACGTTCAAGCACTCACGAATCCGGGTGCTGCTTACCCGTTCACCATCCAGGGTGACTGTCCGGGTATTTTCCACCGTAAACCCCTTGGTCCGTCCGGTTTCCCGCAGCAGCATGAAGTCGCCCGTACGGTCGCAGCCAAAACGGAAGTCGTCTCCCACCACCAGATGACGAACACCCAGGCCATCCACCAACACCTCTTCAATAAAGGCCTGGCTGGTCAGGCGGCGAAAACGACCATTGAAGTTAAGGCACAATACGTAGTCCACGCCCGCAGCGGTCAACGCTTCGAACTTCTGGCGAAAAGACATCAAACGGGGCGGCGCCTGATCGCCCTGAAAAAACTCCCGGGGCTGCGGCTCAAACACCATTACCACGGACGGCAATCCCAGACTGGCGGCCTTCTCTTTTACTTGCTGCAAAATGGTCTGGTGACCGATATGCACACCATCGAAATTACCGATGGTCGCCACGCAGCCGCTGGCCAGTGGTGAATCCGCCTGTTGGGCGAGTTGTTTCAGGTTGGCGAGACCTCGGATAAGACGCATGCAATGCAAACCTTCAATTGCCAGCTGGCTTTTGGTGTTTTCGCTTCCCTGCCTTCGAGCCCATGCGACGGACCCATTGGTGAGAAAACGCGCGATTATACCCTACCTGTGGCGAAAATGTCTTACCCGCACCCCTACCACGGCGAGCGAGAGGAAGTAAGCGCCAACACCGGCCGACACCAGCACCGCCATATCCGCAGCCCGATCAAAACCACCTGCCGCCAGCCAGACATTCACCGGTGCCTTGAGCCAGAGAATCACCGCAGCCAACACCGAATTAGCCACCGCCAACTGGACAAGGAACCTGGGCCAACCGGACTGACTCTGCCAGGCACCTTCTTTGCGCAGCCCCCGCCAGAGCAAAAAGCCGTTCAGCCAGGCCGACAACGATGTGGCCAAAGCCAGCCCCGCGTGGGCCAGCGGGAAAATCAGGATCAGATTGAACACCATGTTCGCCACCATGGCGATGATGCCAATCTTGACCGGTGTGCGGGTATTCTCCCGGGCGAAGAAACCCGGCGCCAGCACCTTGATGAGCATGAACGCCAGCAGACCGGCGGAATACGCCCTGAGACTCTGGGCTGACATCATCACATCACGATCGGTAACCGCGCCGTAATGAAACAGCGTGGCGATCAGCGGCTCCGCCAATAAAGCAAGCGCCAGCGCAGCGGGCAACCCGATCAGCAAGACGGCGCGAACCGCCCAGTCCAGGGTGGCAGCGAATTGGTCCGCAGAGGCCGCCGCATGCTTGCGGGACAGGCTCGGGAGAATGACGGTAGCAATGGCGATCCCGAACACCCCGAGCGGCAACTCCGACAACCGGTCCGAGTAATAGAGCCATGAGACGCTGCCGGTCTGGAGGAACGACGCCAAGACCGTATCGAGCAGCAGATTCACCTGACTGACGGAAACGCCGAACAGAGCCGGTGCCATCAGCTTCAGAATCCGGGACACGCCTTCATGGCGATAATCCACCCGGGGACGAGGCAACAGACCAAGACGCATAAGGAAAGGCAACTGGAAAAACAGCTGCAGCGCCCCGGCAATCAGCACACCCCAGGCCAATGCCAGCACTGGCTCATCCATTAAAGGCGTCAAAAAAATCGCAGCGCCAATCATGGCAAGATTCAGCAGCACCGGGGTAAACGCAGGTATCGCAAACCGGTCATAGCTGTTAAGTATTCCACCAGCAAATGCAGTCAGCGATATCAGCAGTAAATAAGGAAAGGTGATACGCAGCATGTCGCTGGTGAGGGAAAACTTCAGGTCGTCATCAAGAAACCCGGGGGCAAACACCGCCGTCAATACCGGTGCCCCCAACATGGCCACCAGAGTGACCGCCAGCAAAACCACCCCGAGCGATCCCGCCACCGCATCCACCAGACGCTTTACGTCCGAGATATCCTGCTTTTCCCGATAGGACGACAGCACCGGCACAAAGGCCTGGGAAAAGGCCCCTTCGGCAAACAGCCGGCGCAAAAAGTTGGGAATCTTGAAGGCCACGAAAAAAGCATCCGCCCCGGCGCCGGCGCCAAAATAGCGGGCGATAACCATATCCCGCACCAACCCCAGCACCCGGGACAGCATGGTCATGACACCGACCACGCCGGAAGATCTGAGCAGTCCCGGGGCCCTGGGCGGCTGGTGTTTTTCCGGGGAATTCTCTGGTTGCGATGACATGGCGTGCTGGTCTGGTCCTGAGCAATCGACTAAAAGGAAAAACTAAGTGGCATTTCGGGAATTACGTGCTTCCGTCCACCCCCTGCCAAAGCGTGCCGCGAGTGTAACACAGGCCTTGCGGGCCGCGGCATGAATTGGGTTTTAGTCTTGACATTTCGGGGTTTCGGCGGCATAGTTCCGCGTCATTTATTTCGACGCGCTGTTTTTGGCGCGCCCGTGATGTAACGAATCACTCAGCAACGAATACAGAACTTTCAGGAGTTTTACGGTGGCAAATTCCCCGCAAGCCAAGAAGCGCGCTCGTCAGAACGAGAAAAACCGCAAGCACAACGCAAGCCTGCGTTCCATGGCTCGTACCTACGTGAAGAAAGTACAGGCGACTATCGAAGCCGGTAACTACGAAGAAGCGCAGGCCGCTTTCCAGAAGGCCCAGCCTATCCTGGACAGCATGGTCAACAAGGGCATCTTCGCCAAGAACAAGGTTGCTCGCAGCAAGAGCCGCCTGAGCGCCAAGATTAAGGCTCTGAAGAGCGCGTAAGCGAGCTTTCCTTCAGAACTGAAAAAACCGGCCAAATGGCCGGTTTTTTTGTGTCAGTTTCCGATAAAAGCCAGCAAGCCCACCCCTGACCTCACGATAAAAAACCCTTGAAGCGATCTGCCCACAAGGACAGACCAGCTACCAGATGGTTAACGCACTATCTCGATATCAATCCGGAAATCGATATTGCAGGTGCTTTTGTTAACCACATCGTTTGCATCGGCCCCGGTCAGGGAGATACCTCCCGAACCAGCCAGATCGTCATAGCTGTACCGCTTGCGAAGCGTTTTATGGATCTCACTCGCAGTGATCGTTGAAGGAATGAAATTGGGCGCGGTGCCGCAATCATCCGAGATAAAGGCATCTGCCTCAAGAAATGCCGCCTGGATGCCAAACGATTCTCCGGGCTTCAAGCTCAGCACATTTACTAAGTTAGATTGCCCAACCCATGAATCCTCCAACTGCAACCAGGTACTTTGGCTCCAAACACGCTTGTAGTAGCAGGCACGACGTTCATCTGCACTACGGTCCGGTACATTAGGAGGCACTCGGTCCCTCAGGTCATAATTTACGCCATCAAAGGTCGCTGGCTGGTAGAAAATGGCCCCCAGGTCTTCATCACTATTCTGAAACGCTTCGGCATCCAGCGCGTCAGAGAGTAATTTCTTCTGACCGGTCTGAGGGTCTTCCACCACAACCCACCACATCACCTCGCCTGCTTGCTCATCAGCACTCCCTTCTGAGCCGTCCTTGCATTGGTTGTTAATGATGATGTCACGCATAACGACCTCGAAAGCAACATCGGGAACCAGCGGATCCGTACCCACGGTGAGCTCCGACCCGTCCGTGCGACCATCGCCATCGGTATCCGCATTGGTCGGATCCGTCCGAGCAGCAATCTCATCACCGTCGTTCAGACCATCCAGATCGGTATCCGGGTACACAGGGGACGTAAAGATCGTGGTTGCGGTTGTCTCGCCAGGAAAAAGGAGTCGCGAGCCCGAAATGAGTTCGACCTGATCCAGCAAGCCATCGCCGTCACTATCCGATTTTTTGGGATCCGTACCATAACCACCGGTATTGGCCGATGTGATGTTCATGTTCGGATACAACGCGGCAATGCTCAGGTACTTGGACAAATCCGCCACCTCGTCATAATCACTGATGGTATCCCCATCGGTGTCTACGCTGCGCGGATCCGTACGGAGATCGCGCTCGACAAAATCCGGTAAGCCGTCGAAATCAGTATCTGGCAACGACTTACTGGAGGTAACCTGCCGCCCTGCACCGCCATTGACTGAAACCAGCCAGCCCAAATCTTCCTCGCCATCGGTCAAACCATCCTGATCCGCGTCAAAGAAATCCGCCCTATCATCCACAGTCGGGTCAGAACCGCGGACAATTTCACTACCATCAGCCACCGAGTCATCATCGGTGTCGCGGCGAAGCGGATCTGTCAGAACCGTCTCTGCTTGACGCAATACATCATCCCCTTCAGGGGTGCTATCGATAATGGAATTGGATCCCGGCAGAACAATCACATTGCCGACGGGAACCGGGTTGTTGATAAAGGCTCGCTGGATATCGTCGCCACTGGCAAGGGTGTCCGCGACACCATCACCACCATCAATAATGGCCAGAAGCGCATCGACTCCCCCCAGCTCCTCAGCATCTGGAATGCCGTCCCGGTCGGTATCCGGCTCGGCAGGGTCTGTTGCCGGCGGAATACTTGAGACTGCTTCATAGACGTCATCGCCATCGAGCTCTGTATCCAGAATGCCATTCGGACCAGGCCCGATAACCGGTGTACCGTACGCCAGGCCGGCCGTTTGCGGTGGTGTCAATTGCTCATCATCGCCCACGGCCGTAGTGTCCGCCGTCTTGTTTGGACCAGCAATAATACCGATAGCGTCCGCCTGACTGACCGGATCGTCATCCTGGAAAGCACAAAGCGCTTGCGTACGGTTATCGCCCGGCTCGCAAAAGCCCCGCAGATCCTGCTCCTCAACATCCCAAAGGCCATCGCCATCGGTATCGCCAAACCGGGGCGACGAAAAGGTCTGACGCAGGGCTCCGCCGTCTACGGCGACCTTCCAGCCAACAAACACTTCCGCAAAGTCGCTCAACCCGTCCTGGTCGCTGTCCACCGAATCCGGTACGCCATCGGAGCCCGCCTGCCCCGAGAAAGCCGGGCCAAAAAGCTCGTTGTCAAAGCGGTCACGGTCACTGTCTGTCGAACCAAACAGGAACTCATTACGGGCAAACAGCCCATCACCATCCAGGTCCTGCAGGAACGCGAGGCTGAGGTTGTTACCCGGCTCAACAGTAATCTGATCAAAATCGGCCGCATCCGGCAGTTGACCGGAGGTCAGGATCACCCACCCCCTGTTGAAGTCGCCATTACGCAAAGACTTGATTCGGGCCAGCTTCTGCGGGCCGCTGCAGGTACCGCTCACGCATTCGCCATCAACCCGGCAAATAGTACCCGCGTTCTCCGAGAATGCAGAGCAAGTGCGACTAGTTTCATATCCGCCAATAAAATCAACGATGTCATCGTCTCTGGCCGGAGTATCCAGCACCCCGTTTTCACCGGGGCCAATCACAATGGTGCCGAGGCTCAAGCCATCTGTGCCCACGGGGACCAGCTGAATATCGTCGCCCTGGGCGATACTGTTCGCCGCTTTATTCAAACCAGCGACAATACCGCTAACACCGGTCGGGTTGGCAATGTAATCGTCACCACCCGGCGAGGTCTCCAGCCAACCGTTCGCACCCGCGCGAATCACCCCTGCATCCACGTCCAGAACATCGTCGCCCTGGGCGGCAGTATTCAGAACGCCATCAAAGCCGGCGGAAATATAGTCCTGACTGGTCTGGTGTCGCGGCAAGCCAATGGTCGATTCCAACAGGTAACTCAGGGGCAGACCGAGCGCACGCCCCGACGGACTGAATCCGCCCAGATACTGATCGTCTTGCAGCACCCCGGCGGTCGCCAACAGGTAGTTTTCTGCCGCACCGGCATCGCCGAAGTCCAATACGATACTGCCGGTGCGGTCCCGTGCTACCTGGCTGATAAACGTATAGTTACGCCCCAACTCATCCTCGACATCGTAATTGGCGACGCGAAACACCAGGGAGGCGGGGTTACGCATCAGACTCTCGACCAGATTGGGGAACACCTCGCGACTGCTGAACAGAAAGGGACCCCGCTCGTTTGAGTTGCCGCCCAGATTAATCGACAGCGGAGTTCCAGTGGCCAGCTCGGAACTCGATACCAGTGTTGCCACCGGCAAAAAGGTGTCACGCCCCCCCACCTGCTGCAAAACGGTCACCTCCAGATTGCGCAGGGTAAAGGGCACATTACCTTCATTAGTGATACTCAGGGGTACATCAATGCTGGCGCCAATCACTTCGCGAGTGACCGTTTGAGTGCTGCTTAACTCTTGACCTTTGGCCAGGGATTGTTCATAAGCTTGCTGCGATTCGCGGGCTGAACTACGTTCGCTTTGCCAGTTATTGGTGCCGGTATAGTAACCGTAGCCTGTAACCTCAATCCCTCCAGAAACATTGTTGTTTCCACCACCAAAGAAGTTGCCGGAACCAATACCAGTACGAATACCGCCTCCGCCCCCAAACTCATCGGTTTGGCTGTCGGATTTGGAAAACGAAGTATTTTCACTCTTTGTCAGCGTCGTGCTGGTATTCGATTCTTCCGTGACCACCTCACCGGTTTCGTCGGTATAGCTGAACCGCTCGTCAAGCTGAAGCCGAACGTCGCCCACGCTAATTGCCACCTTGGGTACGTCGGAAATCCGCGGATTCCGGTTCAGCTCGAACAGCTCCCGGTAGTCGTCGAGCTGATCACCATCGGTATCCGCCAGCACTGGCGAGGT
The DNA here is from genome assembly GCF_019931195.1 of Marinobacter sp. F4216. Classification (GTDB taxonomy): domain Bacteria; phylum Pseudomonadota; class Gammaproteobacteria; order Pseudomonadales; family Oleiphilaceae; genus Marinobacter; species Marinobacter suaedae. The sequence continues at coordinate 36,825 of NZ_JAIOUO010000008.1, forward strand.
CCCGAGATCAAAGTGCTCCCAGCCATCCGGCAGTCCGTCCAGGTCAGTATCCTGAGCGAACGGATTACTGTACACGATGTTAAGCTCCAGATTGTCGTCGAGAGTATCCCCATCGGTGTCGGTTGCCCGAGGGTTCATACCGAACTGCAGCTCAACGAAATCATCAACGCCATCGCCATCGGTGTCCGCCCGGTCTGGATCACTGGTCACCTGACGCGTGACGATCTCACCGTTTGCAAGCTCAACAATAACCGAGGTACCGGCTTGTTCTTCACTGTCGTAAAGGCCGTCGCCATCGGTGTCCACCAGCTCAAGCGCATGCGCCGGCGTTCCGGCAAAAATCGCCGTGTTGGCGGTCTGGAATGAGACCACACCATCGTTAACCTTCAACTGCTGGCCATACATGTCGGTAGCGTTGGTTACAGCAACCTGATAAGTCAGCTCACTCTGGGAACGGGTGGCAAGCTCAACAACCCGACGATCGGCACTGGCAAACCGAGCCTCAAGCACCGCCAGAACGCCGGACTCAGGGTTCACATTGGCCTGGGTAATAGAGAAAGTTGCAGAGCCTGGCGTCTGCTCGCTCATCGGCTTGCTGAAGGTGACCTGCACATGGGTGTTATCCAGCGATGCCGCGCTGACCAAGGACGGCGGCTCCGCAATCGCGGTCTCAAGGGACATGCCCAGGAAGCTCTTGTCGGAAGGCAGCATATACAGTGGCAGACCGCTCACGAGGCCGGTCACCTTGCTCAGTTCGAGATCGTAGTAGGCGTCATTCTGAGACTCTGTGGTCAAGACAACGGTATCTGCCTCAGCGCCCAAGACAACCTGAGTAATTTTGAGACCGTTGCCGGCATAGGAGGTCAGGCGATAGTTCTTGATGTCACCGGCCGCATCCGAAACCGGCTCACTGAACCGCAAAAACACAACGGTGTCACTGAGGGACGTGAGTGCCAGCAGCCGCGGCTCCTCGCTGCCATCACCGATGAACAGAACGGGCTCGTCGTTAACATTCGCCAGATCCAGCTGAAGTGTTCCGTTCGGAATCAACTGGATATCCTCTTCCTCCGGAGCAAGCTGAAGCAGAACTGTTTTCCCGTCTGGCCCCGGGTAGGCGCCAACCACAACCACCCGGTTTCCGTTCGACAACGTGACGTTGTAGTTCAGAGGATTACCCGAGGCATCAGTATCCGCGGGTTGAGCGAACTCAACTTCAACATAGTTTCGACTCAGGGAGGCAACTTTGGAAATTGCCGGCAATTCTCCTGCACTCACCTCAACCGAGCCAGAATCAGATTCGCCGGAATCCCCACCGCAAGCAGAGAGCGCAAGAGCCAGTAACAGCACCAATACAACTCTGATTCCCTGCGCCACCTGACAACCGGAATTTACAAACCGGAATTCTTCAGCACCCGACAGGCCTTCCCTTAGAGTCGACATATTCCCTCACGTCATCTTGCTGCCTGCCAGTAACCGCTCCTTACCGCCTCAAATGCGAGGACATCTAACGGTTAGGCCGCACGCAGTCCATTGTTAAATTTTTGTTACATCAAGAAGGTATAGTGTAAAGAACGGGCAGGGTCAGCAGGTAAAGGCAATAAATCGAAGCAACGCCCATAAAATGAGACGTAGTTCATACTATTTCCCAATGCCGCTGATCATCCGCTGCTTATCGACGGCGCCAAGCGTGCCATGCAGGAAATGGATAAAACACTGTGGTTGCAGGGCCAATGATGCAGAAAGCGCAATACGCTTCTTTTGACGGTCAGGAAAACCTGAGCCCCGAGGCTCAGCCGGGAGGTAACGGGAAAGGCTTGAGAGTATGAGCTGACTACGAATTAGACTGACAGGATGCTTCAATACGAGCCGCTGGAACCACCACAAGGACGGCCCCAGAGACTCATCAGACAACCACCAGATTATCCCGGTGAATCATCTCTTCACCCGACGCATAGCCGAGAACCTCAACAATGCGATCACTGGACTGGCCTGCAATCGCTCGAGCCTCCGCCGCATCGTAGTTAACCAGCCCCCGGGCCACCTCCTTGCCGGAGAGATCCACGCAAGACACCATTTCCCCGCGACGAAATGTGCCCGACACCTCTTTCACACCCACCGGCAAAAGGCTGCGCCCGTTGAGGCACACCATGCGGACCGCGCCATCATCCAGAACCAGCTTTCCGCGGGTTTGGAGGTGACTCGCCAGCCACTGCTTGCGTGCCGCGGTTCGGCCCTGCTCGGGCAAAAGCAAGGTACCCAGCACCTCGCCTTCACGCAGGCGAGTGACCACGTGCTCGATTCGACCACCGACAATCACCGTGAAAGCGCCGGAACGAGCCGCCAACCGGGCTGCCCTCAGCTTGGTGAGCATGCCACCGCGTCCCAGCGCTCCGGCGCCACCGCCAGCCATGGCATCCAGCGACGAATCGCTTGCTTTGCACTCGGTCACCAGGGAGGCATCGTCGTGCTTTCGGGGATCCTTATCAAAGAGCCCGAGCTGGTCGGTCAGAATAATCAGGCCATCGGCTTCGATCAGGTTCGCGACCAGAGCGCCCAGCGTGTCGTTGTCACCGAAGCGAATCTCGTCGGTAACCACCGTGTCGTTTTCGTTCACGATGGGCACCACACCCACATCCAGTAGTGCACGAAGGGTACTGCGGCCGTTGAGGTAGCGCTTACGATCCGACAGATCATCATGGGTAAGAAGAATCTGGGCACTGTGCAGCCCGTGGCGTTTGAACTGGGCTTCCCAGGTCTGTACCAGCCCCATCTGCCCGGTTGCCGCAGCAGCCTGCAAAAGGTGTAACTGTTGCGGCCGCTCCGACCACCCCAGCCGGCTCATGCCTTCAGCCACGGACCCGGAGGAGACAATTACGACTTCCACACCACTGCTGATCAGCTCGGCAATCTGGTCCACCCACAAACCCAGCGATGCCACGTCGAGACCTTTGCCATCGTTGGTCAGCAAGGCACTTCCGATCTTGATCACCAGACGACGGGCCTGGCGCAGCTGGGTACGTTCACTCATAACGCGCGTGCTTCTCTCTTATTATTCCGGGGCGTAGACCACTTCAACGTCGTAATCGTCGTCATCAAAGTCGTCATCGTCATCATCCTCAGCGCCATCTTCGCGGGCAGCCCGGCGAGCCTCCCGCTCTGCCTGGATTCGGGCCCGGGCCTCTTCATCCATCCGGCGACGCCGCGCCGCTTCGCGCTCGGCAAACTCAGGATTCTGCGCCTCTTCCTCGGCCTGCTCCTCAATCCAGCGCATCACCGCCTGAACCAGAGGCTTGGTCCCTTCGCCACTGAGCGCGGAAATACGGAACACCGGCCCCTGCCAGTCAAGTTCGTCAATGATGGCCTGACACTGGGCGTCGCGATCTTCTTCCGCGACCATATCCACCTTGTTGAGCACCAGCCAGCGCTCCCGGTTCGCCAGGGTTTCGCTGAACTTTTCCAGCTCATGCTCGATAGCGCGGACCGACTCGACCGGGGATGAGCCGTCGTAGGGGGCAACATCCACCAGGTGCAGCAGCAGCCGGGTTCTGACCAGATGCTTGAGGAAACGGATACCCAGCCCCGCACCCTCGGCCGCGCCTTCGATCAACCCCGGAATATCGGCAATGACAAAGCTCTGGTGCGCCTGCACGCTCACCACACCCAGGTTGGGCACCAGCGTGGTAAACGGGTAATCCGCCACCTTGGGACGAGCAGCAGATACAGAACGAATGAAGGTCGACTTGCCCGCATTAGGCATCCCCAGCAAGCCCACGTCGGCCAGCACCTTCAGCTCGAGACGAAGGTTGCGCAGTTCGCCTTCGGAGCCTTTGGTGGTCTGGCGAGGCGCCCGGTTTACCGAGGACTTGAAGCGGGTATTGCCCAGCCCATGAAAACCGCCCTGGGCCACCTTCAGACGCTGACCAATTTTGGTCAGATCGCCGAGTACCTCATGGGTATCCATGTCAACCACAGTCGTGCCCACCGGTACCGGCAACACAAGATCCTCGCCCTTGGTCCCGGTACAGTTGCGCCCGGAGCCCGGCTCACCGTTCTGCGCTTTGTGCTTACGCTGGAAGCGATAATCGATCAGCGTATTGAGCGCCTCGTCCGCCTCCAGATATACGGAGCCACCGTCACCACCATCCCCGCCGTCGGGACCGCCCTTGGGCACGTATTTTTCCCGCCGGAAACTGAGACAGCCATGCCCGCCCTTGCCGGCTTCAACGATGATGGTGGCTTCGTCTACGAATTTCATGGTTTAACCCTTTGCGCTTCGCGCTTAAACGAAAAAAGCCCCGCAGCCTCAGGGAAGCTTTGCGGGGCTCCTGGCATCATTGATCACTGACTATATCAGGATATCAATGCTACCCAAGGTTCGACAGAACCGGATCGCCGCTGCTTACGCAGCCGGAACGATGCTCACGAACTTGCGGTTCTGCGGGCCTTTGGTTTCGAACTTCACCTGGCCGTCTGCTTTTGCAAACAGGGTGTGGTCCTTGCCAATGCCTACGTTGCTACCAGCGTGGAAACGGGTGCCGCGCTGACGAACGATGATGCTGCCTGCAGATACAGCTTCGCCGCCGAAGCGCTTGACACCAAGTCGTTTCGACTCGGAATCGCGACCGTTACGGGTACTACCTGCTGCCTTCTTATGAGCCATTACCAGCCTCCTTATCTAAGGGGTAATTCGAGAGCCTTAGCCCTGGATACCCGTGATCTTAACTTCAGTAAACCACTGACGGTGGCCCTGACGCTTCATGTGATGCTTACGACGACGGAACTTGATGATGTTCACTTTATCGTGACGACCGTGGCTAACCACTTCAGCGGTAACCTTGGCACCGTCAACGACCGGAGCACCGACCTTAACGTTGTCACCGTCGGCGACCAGCAGAACGCGATCGAACTCAACGTTGCCACCGGTTTCAACTTCCAGCTTTTCCAGCTTCAGAGTTTCGCCTTCTTTCACACGGTGCTGCTTACCACCGCTAACAATAACTGCGTACATTTACCTTCTCCGCGATTGACCCATCCCTGCTCTTATCCACCTGGTTCTAAGGGAAGCGCTTCGGCAACCCTATAGCAGGGAGCGCAGGTTGGGATGAGTTGGGCGCGTGATTGTACGAAAAGCCGCCGGGCAATACAAGCCAAGTTGACACTAAAGCCCGTAATACCTAGCATTGCCGCGACCTGCCCTGTTTTTGCTTATTTCAGAACCACCTAACGCAGCATCAAGGATTCACAAGCCGCATGACAGCCGAGCGCATATACGACACCGTGTCCGAGGAGTTTAGCCGGGTAAACGACCTCATTCTCGAGCGGCTTGGATCCGAGGTTCCCCTGGTGGAAAAGATCGCCCAATACCTTGTCGAAAGTGGCGGAAAACGCCTCAGACCTCTGCTGGTGCTGCTTTCCAGCCAGGCTGCGGGCTACAAGAAAGACGACCACCTGAAGCTTGCGGCGGTCATCGAGTTTCTGCATACCGCCACCCTTCTGCACGATGATGTGGTGGACACCTCCGACATGCGCCGGGGCCGCAGCACCGCCAACGCACGCTGGGGCAATGCACCGAGTGTGCTGGTAGGGGATTTCCTCTACGCGCGCGCTTTCGAGATGATGGTGGAACTGAAAAACCTGGCCATCATGGAGGTTCTATCCCACGCCACGGCGGTCATCGCCGAGGGCGAGGTGATGCAACTGATGAACGTGAAGAACCCCAAGCTGACCGAAGATCAGTACATGAAGGTCATTCACGACAAGACCGCCAAGCTGTTTGAAGCGGCTTCCCATACCGGCGCACTGTTGGCCGGCGCGGACGAAACGCAGGAAAAGGCTCTGCGGGACTACGGCAAACACCTCGGGCTCGCCTTCCAACTGGTGGACGACGTGCTCGACTACCGGGGCGATGCCGAAACCATGGGCAAGAACGTGGGCGATGACTTGGCCGAGGGCAAGGTCACCTTGCCCCTGATCCAAGCCATGGCGACGGGCAAGAAAGAGGATGCTGACCTGATTCGCCAGGCCATCCGCAAAGGCGGCCTCGACGACCTGTCCCGCATCGGGGACATCGTGGAGACCACCGGAGCGCTTGAATACACCATGCAGCGGGCTCGCGAAGAATCGGAGAAAGCCAGAGACTGCCTCTCCACACTGGAAGAATCAGCTCACAAGACCGCCATGGCTCTGCTGAGCGAACTCGCAGTCGCCCGAGTTAACTGAGCCTGTCCCGTCCGTGCGGGGCGTCGAAGTTCTGCTCGGGCCCTTTCGGTACCACCTGAGTCGGGTTGATCATGGTGTGACTGAAATAGTAATGGCGCTTGATCTGCCCCATATCCACCGTATCTGCGACACCCGGCACCTGGTAAAGGTCACGAACATAGGCCGACAGGGCCGGGAAATCCAAAATCCTGTTCCGATTGCACTTGAAGTGCCCAAAATACACGGCATCGAAGCGCACCAGCGTTGTGAACAGCCGCCAGTCTGCCTCGGTTAACTGGCCGCCCACCAGATACCGCTGACTACCGAGCCGGTCCTCCAACCAGTCAAGCGATTCGAACAACTCGTCGTAGGCGACTTCGTATTTATCCTGCGCGGTGGCGAAGCCCGCCTTGTACACGCCGTTATTGATGGTGTGATAGACGCGCTCATTGATCTCATCAATTTCATCCCGAAGCGTGTCCGGGCAAAAGTCCAGCCCGGCCTTCACACCTTCCATACCGTTAAACGCCGAATTGAACATACGGATAATCTCAGCAGATTCATTGCTGACAATGGTTTCCCGCCGGTGATCCCAGAGCACAGGAACCGTCACCCGCCCGGTGTAATCCGGTGCTGCACGGGTGTAGATCTGGTGCATAAACTGGCTGCCGTAGAGGTGATCCTCGTGCGCATCCTCTCCGGGGCGGAATTCCCAGCCGTTTTCCAGCATGTCCGGACTGACAACCGATATGGAAATATGGGCATCCAGCCCCTTCAGCTTGCGGAAAATCAGGGTCCGGTGCGCCCAGGGGCACGCCATCGACACGTACAGATGGTAGCGCCCACTCTCTGCAGGAAATCCGCCTTCGCCCCGAGGGCCGGGTTCACCACCTGCTGTTACCCAGTTTCGAAAGCGAGCGGCCTCTCGTTCAAATTTGCCGCCGGTTTTATCCGTGTCGTACCACTTATCCTGCCACTTGCCATCGACGAGCAGCCCCATGCGCCACCTCCCTACTGTTCATTTACGGAATATTAGCCAGCAGAATACCGGCGACCCTGCTACCCTCTCAAACAAGCATTTCTGGCCAACTTCCTCAGATAATTCGAACATGCATACAGCCATCACCATCGACGCCCTGAAGGTGCTCGACGCTATTGACCGTAAAGGCAGTTTCGCCGGCGCCGCCAATGAATTGTTTCGGGTGCCGTCCGCCATCAGTTACACCGTTCAGAAACTCGAAGAAGACCTGGATGTCGCCATCTTCGATCGCAGTGGCCACCGGGCAGCACTCACCCCAGCGGGCCGGTACCTTCTTGAGGAAGGGCGCTCGCTGCTGGAGGCCGCAGAGAACCTGGCGCACACCACCCGACAGGTGGCCCAGGGCTGGGAAACCCGCCTGCGCATCGGCATCAATTCGCTGTTACCCGCCCACTGCCTGTTTCCCGCCCTGAGAGCCTTTTGCGAACTCCGTGTTCCGGTTGATGTTCAGGTCGTCGAGGAGGTATTCGCCGGCGCCTGGGATGCCCTGAAAGACCATCGCGTCGATCTGGTGGTGGGCGCCGATCACCTGAGCAAGCCTGCCGGGCACTACACCATCCACCCGCTCGGGGAAATGCCGTTCGAATTTGCCGTTGCCCCGAATCATCCGCTGGCCAGCGCACAGGAGCCGCTCACCGAAGCGGATATTGCCCGCTATCCAGCGGCCGTGGCAGCCGACACATCGCGCTCCCTGCCCCACGGCCACGCCGGCATTTTCAGCCAACAGCGTACCCTGACGGTGGCCAACGTGGACCAGAAAATAGCCCTGCAGGTTTCCGGGCTGGCAGTGGGCTGGCTGCCCCAGGGACGAATCCGGGAACAACTGGAACACGGCACCCTGGTCAGCAAAGCCGTTGTCGAACCCAGGCCACCGGTCCTGCTGCACCTGGCAAGACACAGTGAGTCCCAGGGCAAGGCCCTGACGTGGTTTTGGGAGCGGCTCAGTAACGATCCCTCAGTGACAGACTGGCTGACACACCAGAGCCCCGTGTAACTGGCTGCTCAAATGAGAAAAACCGACGGATAAGCCAAGCGACTGGCGCCCGTACTCGTTTATACTGCGCGAACGCCAACCGTAATGGAGCCCATAGATGCGTCAGTTGTCGGAACTGGATGCCTCGTTTTTGTATCTGGAATCGGAAACCACCCCGATGCACATCGGGGGGATTTACCTCTTTGATGCCAGTGAACAGGCAACCCCGCTGAGCTACGGAAACTTCGTAGCCTATCTGCGCAGCCGCCTGCACGTGGTTCCGGTATTTCGCCAGCGCCTGAAAGAAATCCCCATGCGACTGGGCCGCCCCTACTGGATTGATGACACGGACTTCAGCATCGAACGTCACCTGGCCTATGTCAGCCTGGGTGGGCATGGCTCAAGGGATAACCTCACCACACTCGCGGCCAAGATCATGGAAGAGCCCCTCAAACGTGATCGCCCCCTGTGGCACATCACGTTTGTCGACGGATTCAAGCTGGATGACACATCTGAAGACGGTGGTTTCGCGCTTATTGTCAAACTGCACCACGCGGCCATTGACGCCTTCAGTGGTGAGGACATCATCAGCAAGCTGCTGGAATACACGCCAGAGCCGCGCCCCGTCCACCCGCCCCGACCCTGGAGCCCCCGCCCGGCCCCATCGGAGGAACGGGTGATACTGCAAGCCGGCGCAAACCTCCTGAAAACGCCGCTTCAGTTTACCTCCCTGGCCATCAACGCCATGGAAGCGACCACCCGGGGCATCGTCCAGAAACAGCTTCGAAAGCTCCCCATGCCATTTCCATTGTTTTCTGCTCCCCAGAGTCCGTTCAACCGGCAAGTGACTGCCAATCGCCAGATCATTTCTTGCCAGGTGGCGTTGTCGCGGCTGAAAACAGTCAAGGCCAATCTGGGCAGCGTGACCCTCAATGATGTGGTGCTGGGACTGTGCGCCGAGAGTCTCCGACGTTACATGGATGACCAGGGCGCCGATGTCAGCCGGTCGCTGGTAGCGATGACGCCCATTTCCGTGCGCTCCAGCAGCCTTCGCCGGGCGACCGGCAACCAGATGTCCGCAATGCTTCTGGATCTCGCCACCACCGAGCCCAACCCGGCGCTCCGGATTCACAACATTCACCGCAATGCTGTGGTGTCCGAACCTTACCGGGAAGCGATTGCTGCCGACCGCCTGACCGAGTTGCTGCCATCCACCCTGCTGGCGCTGTCGGCGCGGCTCTACTCCGAGCTGCAGGTGGCGCAACGCTACCAGCCTGCATTCAACCTGCCGATCACAAATGTTCCGGGACCTCAGGTCCCTCTGTACCTCCAGGGCGCTCGACTGGTCCAGCAGTACAACACGGCACCACTGTTCGACGGCCTGGGACTGGTTATCGTCGCGGTCAGCTATCAGGGACAACTGACCATCAACTTCACCCTGTGTCCCGACGCAGTCCCTAACGGGGAGTCACTGGCCAGCTACATTGAGGACAGCCTGTCGGCCATCGAGGAAGCAGCAGCCTATGTGGGGGATGAAGCGTTGCAACAAACAGAGGCAGATTCCACACAACCCACCCTTGCGGATGATGTGCTGAACGCATTGGAAGGGGCCCTCAAGAAAGCCATTCACCGGCTGAGACCCTAGAAAAAGGGGCCTACCCAATAAGGGCGGCCCCGAGTCTTGCTGCAGAGTTATTCGAAAGCCCAGCGCAGGAAGGCTTTTTTCTCGTCCTCGGAGGCGGTTTCCCACACGGCCTTCAGCGTATCAAGTGCGCTCGCATCAGTGCCGCCGACCGGGGCAGCGGTAGCCGCAGGAACCGGCGTTCGCGCGGCAACCTGATCCAAGGCCCGCTCAGAAGACTTGGCGACCGCTATCCCATCAGCCCCAACCACCGTTGCGGAAAAGCCTGCCATCATCTGTTCGGCTTCAACCTTCGTGCCCGGCTTGTCGAACAGGAAGGTGTACACCTCGTTGGGCTGGGCATCGAAACGAACCACCTGCGGTTTACTTTCGACCACGTGCACTTTGGACTCGCCGTTGCCGACCACTTCTGTCTTGGCCCAGATGGTTTTGTAGGTAAACACGACCTCGTTCTGGCCCGGCAGCAGCGCATAATCCAGGGCAAGATCATCCATCAGGAAGTTGCCGACACGGCGACCGTTCACTTCAGACACCTGAATTTCACCCGGTGCCTTGAGCGTGGCGGCATCAGAGGCACCCGCCGGGGAGCCATCCCAGGTTTCTACCCTGGACACGCTGGACGCACAGCCGGTGATCGCCAAAGCCAACAGAGCGAAAAGCAGCGCGCGGGCACCATGCACCGGTCGCCACACAGGTCGCCGAACAACGGCCGGATTCGAAAAAGTACGCATTTATTCTCCTTGAGTAGGCGGAACTGGTTGGGAGAGGGAAATCAAAAAAGCATTCTGACGAGTGAACTCTCTGAGGGCAAGCCGACGTATAACTCTGAAAGTGAGTCATTTCAGCGCCAGCAATGCGGATACCGTGGTCCACAAAAACGGAAACGCTTTCTTGAACACAGGGCTTTTTGGTTTAAATTGGAAGGAAGGCCTGCCAAAAGGCGCAACCGCTCGGCTCCTTGGTGACACTTGGGGAACTGGAGGAGATATGGATACCCATCGCAGGACCGGAGAAGCCGGCCCGACCCCATTCAGAAGCAGTCGTTTCTTCAGCGTTGGCAGCCAGTGGTACTTTGCCACACGGGAAGGTTTCGACAGCGGGCCTTTCGCAAGCCGCGAACGTGCAGAAACCGGCCTTCGCCGCTTCTTACATGTGGTTAATCTGCTGCCAGAAGATGCGGTCACCCATTGAGGGCGGCCGCGGCCTACATCAGAATAGCCACAACCCAACGGTCTATGGCGTAAAGACTCACCAGCGCCATGATACCCGCGACCACATCGTCCATCATGATGCCAAAGCCACCGGGCAGGCGTTCATCCAACCAGCCGATCGGCCAGGGCTTGGCGATATCGAACAGCCGGAAAAGCGCAAACGCCGTCAACACACCAATCGCATTGGACGGAAACAATCCCAGGGCGATCCACATACCCACGAATTCGTCCCACACGATGCCTCCGTGGTCATGGACCTTCAGGTCGTCGGCAGTTTTCCCACACAGCCAGATCCCCACCAGCAAGGCGATCACCACCACCACCCAATAGGCCACCGGCGGCAGCCACGAGAAGGTATACCACAGGGGAATAGCCGCAAGACTGCCCCAGGTTCCCGGGGCCCGGGAGGCAGCACCACTGCCAAAACCGAAGGCCAACAGGTGTACCGGGTGCTTGAGAAACCCCGGGGGTAGCAGGGCCTGCGGTACGTCCGGTTCCTGAACGGAATCCTCCCGGCTCATGACATACTCCTGAAATGATCAAACCCGTGTTGGTCGGCAGTTCCCTGCCAACCCTGAATCCTCAACCCCGGCTCGGGCTCAATCGAGCCAATCACCGAAAGCTGCTGACGAATATCCGATGGCAAGGCCTGCCAACCTGCCGGCGGAAGGGTAACGCACAGTTCGTAATCGTCGCCCGATCGCAACGCGTAATCCACCGCCTGATCGCCCGTTAGCCGCACCAGTGCCGGTGAGAGTGGAATGGCCTCGGCGCGAATACTGGCTCCCACCCCGGAGGCTTCCAGGATGTGCTCCAGATCTGCCGCCAAGCCATCGGATATATCAATGGCAGCCGATGCCACGCCAGACAGTTGCTGGCCAAGCGCCAGACGAGGTAGAGGCTGGTGGTAGCGCTGGAGCACCGCCTGCATGTCTTGCGTCGGGTCCGGCTCCGCCAGATATTCAAGAGCTGCCCCTGCATCACCAAGGCAACCGGAAACACACACCAGATCGCCGTTTTTTGCGCCGTTGCGGTGAAGCCCCTGCCCTTTCGGAACCACGCCATGAACTTGCAGCGTCACCACCAGAGGACCCCGCGTGGTATCGCCCCCCGCGAGCGCCAGTCCAAATTCTTCTGCAGCCTGAGAGAGACCACGAGAGAAGGCAGACAGCCAGGATTCATCGGCGCAAGGCAAAGTCAGGGCGAGCGTAAAGCAGACAGGTTCAGCCCCCATGGCGGCAAGATCACTGGCAGCAGCAGCGAGGGCGCGCCAGGCGAGTTTGTCGGAGGGGTAGGCTTTTGGGAAGTGGACATCCTCGACCAGAGTGTCGACGGAAAATACCAGATCCCGACCGTCCGGCACACGCTGTATGGCACAGTCGTCACCGGGGCCGAGAATCAGGCTGGATGAGGCGGACCGTCCCGCCAGCGGCTGAAAAAAGCGGCGGATCAGCTCGAACTCACCCATCGTCTAGCGCGCGCGAGTCTCTGCAGTTCGCAGTCGGCGGCTGAGCTTGTCCAGCACGCTATTGACGAACTTGTGCCCCTCGGTACCACCGAAGCGCTTGGCCATTTCAATGCCTTCATTGATGACGACCTTGTAGGGCACATCAAGCCGGTGCTTGAGCTCATAGGCGCCAAGACGCACAATGGCCAGTTCAATCGGGTCCACTTCCGCCAGCGGCCGATCAAGGAAGGGCTCAATCAGGGTATCCAGATCCCCTTGCTCCCGATGAACACCTTTCAGGAGGTCACGGAAATACAGCAGATCGACCTTGGTCATATCATTGTCGACCATGAACTCCGCTTCAATATCGGAAATCGAGCTCTTGCTGAAGTGACGCTGATACAGCCCCTGCATCGCCAGCGCACGAGCGCGGCGGCGGTCACCAGCCTTTGGCTTGCTGCCCGGCGCTGGTCCGGAGGTGTTATCGTCGGTTGTGTTCATCACTCACCCAGTTTCTTGAACAGGCTGACCATTTCCAGCGCGGTAATGGCGGCTTCCGCGCCCTTGTTACCCGCCTTGGTGCCGGAACGCTCAATGGCCTGTTCAATGGAATCAACGGTCAGGACACCGAAGGTAACAGGCACGTCGGTCTCCAGGCTCACGGCACCCAGGCCACTGGAGGCTTCGCCGGCGACATAATCAAAGTGCGGAGTTCCACCGCGGATCACGGCACCCAGGGCGATGATTGCATCGTAATCCTGAGTCTCGGCAACGCGCTTGACCGCCAACGGCATTTCGTAGGCACCTGGCACGCGAATGATGGCAATGTCGTCCTCGGAAATACCATGGCGACGCAGCGTATCAATCGCGCCTTCCACCAGACTCTCAACCACGAAACCGTTAAACCGGCCAACCACAAGCGCATAGCGACCACTGCACTGAGTGAAGTCACCTTCGATTACTTTAATATCTGCCATGCATGGCTCCTTGTCAGGCCAGGGCACACGCCCTGACCGGGTTACTTAGTCAGGGGTGTAGGGAACGTACTCCACCACTTCCAGATCGAATCCGGAAATGGCTGAAAACTTGATGGGCGGACTCAGCAGTCGCATCTTGCGAACACCCACATCGCGCAGGATCTGTGAGCCGGTCCCGACAGTGAAATAGACACCCGAGCTGCCTTTGCCAGCGGAACCCCGCTCCTCGCCGAAGAAATCGTGAATGCGGTCTTCCAGATTGTAGCTGTCCTCACCACTGTTGAGCAGAACCACAACCCCCTGGCCTTCGGCCGCCACCTTCTCCAGCGCACGGTGCAGGGGCCAGCTACGGGAGTCTTTGCGACGGGCACCGAGTAAGTCCCGAAGGGTATCGGTGATGTGCACGCGAACGTGGACAGGCTCATCTTCACGAATATCACCCATCACCATAGCCAGGTGGGTCGAGCCCTGAATGCTGTCCCGATAGGTGTGCAGCTTGAACACACCGTATTCGGTGTCCAGCTCGTTCTCTTCCACACACTCGATGGTGCGTTCATTCATGGTGCGGTAGTGAATCAGATCGGCGATGGTGCCAATCTTGAGATCGTGCTCTTCGGCAAATCGCTCGAGGTCTTCACGACGTGCCATGGAGCCGTCGTCGTTCATAATTTCACAAATCACACCTGCCGGCTCAGATCCTGCGAGCGCCGCCAGGTCGCAGGAGGCCTCGGTATGCCCCGCTCGGCTCAAGACGCCGCCCGGATCGGACATCAGCGGGAAAATGTGACCGGGCTGAACCAGATCGGAGGCCTTGGCATCGCGAGCCACGGCAGCCTGAACGGTGCGTGCGCGGTCGGCGGCAGAGATACCGGTAGTCACCCCTTCTTTTGCCTCAATGGACAGGGTGAACTTGGTGCCAAAACCGGATGCGTTCTGCTGAACCATCAGCGGCAAGCCCAGCTGCGCACAGCGGTCACGGGTCATCGGCATGCAGATCAGGCCACGACCGAAGCGGGCCATGAAATTGATGGCTTCCGGGGTACAGTGTTCCGCCGCCATGACCAGATCGCCTTCGTTCTCACGATCCTCGTCATCCATCAGGATGACCATCTTGCCCTGACGGATGTCTTCAATGATCTCTTCAATGGTATTCAGTGCCATACGGTCTTGTACCCTTGCGGTTGATAGACAGTTGAACTGCCGTTCACCGTGAATTTAAGAATTAGCTACGCACCAGAATCAGGCGCTGATCGTCGCCGACCTGGCGACGATCCCGGACGATCCAGGAAACCTTGTCGGCCATACTTTCCAGCGGCAGGTGGGCCGTTGGCCGGCCAGTACTGCCAAGAAATACCGGGGCCTGATAGAGCCAGAGCTCATCAACCAGCTGCTCCTGAATAAACGTACCCGCCAGCGTCGGACCGGCTTCCACCAGCAATTCGTTAATACCCAGGTCACCCAGAGCGTCCAGTAACTCCGACAGGTCAATGCCGTTGTCCTTCCAGGCCACCCCGTTGATACTCACACCCAGTGCTGCCAGATCTTGCGCCGGCGCCGTGGGCAACGTGGATGATGCGCAAAACAGCTGCACGTTGCCTCCGTGCAGAATCTTCGCCGTTGGTGGCGTGCGGGCATCCCGGTCAGCAATCACCCGAAGCGGCTGGCGGGAAGGCTCGGTTGCGTCGCCGATATCCCCCAACTCGGTCCGTCTTACGGTCAGCGAGGGATCGTCCGCCAGCACGGTGCCCACGCCTGTCAGAATAGCGTCGCTGATTGCCCGCAGACGCTGAACATCCTTGCGGGCTTCCGGTCCTGTAATCCACTGACTTTCACCAGATGCCATCGCCGTGCGTCCATCCAGGCTGGCCGCCATCTTCAGGCGAACATACGGCCGCCCGGTATTCATTCGTTTCATAAACCCCGGATTCAGTCGCGCTGCCTCATCCGCCAGCACCCCGACTTCCACCTGAATACCGGCTTCAATCAGCAACTCCAGCCCGCGGCCCGAGACTGCCGGATTGGGGTCCTTGGTGGCGGCAACCACTCGTGCCACACCGGCATCAATCAATGCGCGGGCGCAGGGCGGAGTCCGGCCAAAATGGCTGCATGGCTCCAGCGTGACGTAGGCCGTTGCGCCCCGGGCGGACGGACCGGCCTGGCTCAGCGCGCGGATTTCAGCGTGGGCTTCACCGGCACGCTCGTGCCAGCCTTCACCCAGGATGACATTGCCCCGGGCGATAACACACCCCACCCTCGGGTTGGGATGCGTCGAGTAGCGACCACGCCAGGCAAGCTGAATCGCCCGCGCCATCATGGCCCTGTCACGGACGTCCGTCATGCTTTCCCTTTCGCAGGATGGTTATCCGCAAGTGCCTTGGCCACATCCACCGGATGCTCACCATTGGCCTCGGCCAGGCGTTCAATCTCTTCCTTGAATTCATTGATGTCCTGGAAACTTCGATACACCGAAGCAAAGCGAACGTACGCCACCTGGTCCAGCTGGCGCAGCTCGGTCATGACCTCTTCACCCACTTGCATGGATTTGACTTCCCGTTCCCCGGTCGCCCGCAGGCGGTACTTGATCCGGTTCAACGCCGCATCAATCTGCTCGATGCTCACGGGACGCTTCTCAAGCGCCTTCATCAAACCGGAGCGAAGCTTCTCTTCATCGAAGGGCTGCCGGACGCCATCCTGCTTAACCACCCGGGGCATCACCAGTTCGGCGCTTTCAAAGGTCGTGAAACGCTCATGACAGGACAGACATTCCCTGCGGCGGCGAACCTGATCGCCCTCGGCCACAAGGCGCGAGTCGATGACTTTCGTATCTGCTTCACCACAGAAGGGACAATGCATAACTCAGAGGCTCCAGAACGGAGGCCGGGCCGTGCGCCTGAGACACACGGCCCGGCAGGTCTTGACGGAAAGTTTAGCCGTAGACCGGGAATCGGGCACACACGGCCTCAACCTGGCCACGTACCCGCTCGATGATGGACTCGTCATCCATGTTATCGAGGATGTCACAGATCCAGCCGGCCAGCTCGCGGCACTCGGCTTCACCGAAACCGCGGGTGGTGATCGCCGGGGTACCGATGCGCAGGCCCGAGGTCACGAACGGGGAACGCGGATCGTTCGGCACGGCGTTCTTGTTCACGGTGATGTGAGCACGGCCCAGAGCCGCATCGGCATCTTTACCAGTGATGTCCTGCTTGATCAGGCTCAGCAGGAACAGGTGATTCCTGGTGCCACCGGAAACCACGTCGTAACCGCGATTAACGAACACTTCAGCCATCGCGCCGGCATTCTTCACAACCTGCTGCTGGTAAGCCTTGAACTCATCGCTCATGGCTTCCTTGAAGCACACAGCCTTGGCGGCGATCACGTGCATCAGAGGGCCACCCTGGCCACCCGGGAAAACGGCGGAGTTCAGCTTCTTCTGCAGGTCAGCGTCGTCGCAGGCCAGGATCAGGCCACCGCGAGGACCACGCAGGGTCTTGTGTGTGGTGGTCGCAACCACGTGGGCGTGAGGCACCGGGTCCGGGTAAACACCAGCGGCAACCAGACCAGCCACGTGCGCCATATCAACAAACAGGTAGGCGCCTACTTTGTCTGCAATCTCACGGAAACGGGCAAAATCCAGCTCCTGTGAGTAAGCGGAGAAGCCGGCAATGATCATCTTCGGCTTGTGTTCAACCGCCAGTGCTTCCACTTCGTCGTAGTCGATCAGGCCGGTTTCCGGGTTCAGACCGTACTGGACGGCCTGGTAGATCTTGCCTGAGAAGTTCACGCTGGCACCGTGGGTCAGGTGGCCACCGTGAGCCAGGCTCATGCCCAGAACCGTGTCACCTGGCTTCAGCAGAGCCATGAACACGGCCGAGTTAGCCTGCGAGCCGGAGTGCGGCTGCACGTTGGCGTAGGCCGCACCGAACAGTTCCTTGGCACGGTCGATGGCCAGCTGCTCAGCCACATCGACGTATTCGCAGCCACCGTAGTAGCGCTTGCCGGGGTAGCCTTCGGCGTACTTGTTGGTCAGCTTGCTGCCCTGAGCTTCCATCACCCGCGGACTGGTGTAGTTCTCGGATGCAATCAGCTCGATATGAGCTTCCTGACGCTTCTCTTCCGCCTGCATGGCGTTCCAGAGTTCATCGTCAAAGCCGGCGATTTTCATATCACGATTAAACATGGATGCGCTGCCCCTGTATGTGTGGCTGGTACGGGGGCGCTGTGCCCATCCGTACACCCTGAAAAATTGGGCCGCTATTCTAGCTTAGATACCGGTAAAAAATCATCTTTTGTACCGCTATTACCGGCTCAGGACAAACCCTCACACCACGGTGCTTCGACTTTCCCTCAATTGCTATAGCGATGCGGTTTCGCTACCTTACGTGCCTAATCCCCAAGTCATATTTTGATCACCTCCGAATTCAACAGAGGACACAGCTCGTTATGGCCCAATACGTATTCAGTATGAATCGCGTCGGCAAGGTGGTACCACCCAAGCGCGAAATCCTCAAAGACATCTCCCTGAGCTTCTTCCCCGGCGCCAAAATCGGTGTTTTGGGTCTGAATGGCGCCGGTAAGTCCACCCTGCTGCGCATCATGGCGGGTGTTGATCAGGATTACATCGGTGAAGCCCGTCCCCAGCCGGGCATCAACGTTGGTTACCTGCCCCAGGAGCCGGAACTGGACGACAACAAAACCGTGAAGGAAATTGTCGACGAGGCGGTTTCCGGCGTCCACGAGGCGCTGGCCGAACTGGACAAGGTTTACGCCGCCTATGCCGAACCGGATGCCGACTTTGACGCTCTGGCCAAGAAGCAGGGCGAACTGGAGGCCTATATCCAGGCCACCGACGGCCACGACATCGAGCGCAAGATGGAAGTCGCCGCCGACGCACTGCGCCTGCCAGCCTGGGACCAGATGGTAAAAAACCTGTCCGGTGGTGAGCGTCGCCGGGTTGCCCTGTGCCGCCTGTTGCTGTCGGGCCCGGACATGCTGCTGCTGGACGAGCCCACCAACCACCTGGACGCCGAATCCGTCGCCTGGCTGGAGCGTTTCCTGCACGACTACGAAGGCACTGTCGTAGCCATTACCCACGACCGTTACTTCCTGGACAACGTCGCCGGCTGGATTCTGGAACTCGACCGGGGCCACGGCATCCCGTTCGAGGGCAACTACAGCCAGTGGCTGGAGAACAAAGAGAAGCGTCTGGAGATGGAAGCCAAGCAGGAAGCCGCCCACCAGAAAGCCATCAAGCACGAGCTTGAGTGGGTGCGCTCCAACGCCAAGGGCCGTCAGTCCAAAAGCAAGGCCCGCCTGGCCCGCTTCGAGGAAATGTCATCCCAGGAATTCCAGAAGCGTAACGAAACCAACGAGCTGTACATTCCGCCTGGCCCCCGCCTGGGCGACAAGGTCATCGAGGTGGACGGCATCAGCAAGTCCTTCGACGACCGTCTGCTGTACGAAAACGTCTCGTTCAACGTACCGCCCGGAGCCATAGTCGGCATCATCGGCGGCAACGGGGCCGGCAAGTCCACCCTGTTCCGCATGATCTCCGGCAAGGACCAGCCCGACAGTGGCTCCATCACTGTCGGCGAGACGGTCAAACTGGCCTACGTGGACCAGATGCGCGACCTCGAAGGCGACAAGACCGTCTGGGAAGAACTCAGTGACGGCCAGGACATCATCAAGGTGGGCAACTACGAGACTCCGTCCCGCGCCTATGTTGGCCGCTTCAACTTCAAGGGCTCCGACCAGCAAAAGCGGGTTGGTGATCTGTCCGGTGGGGAGCGCAACCGCCTGCACCTGGCCAAGCTGCTGAAAGAAGGCGGCAACGTTCTGCTGCTGGACGAACCGACCAACGACCTGGACGTGGAAACCCTGCGAGCGCTGGAAGAAGCCCTGCTCAACTTCCCGGGAGCCGCCCTGGTGATCTCCCACGACCGCTGGTTCCTGGACCGCGTCGCCACCCACATCCTGGCGTTCGAGGACGATGGCGAAGTGGTGTACTTCGAAGGTAACTTCAACGAATACGACGAAGACCACAAGAAGCGCAAGGGTGACTCCGCCATGGTGCCCCAGCGCATGAAGTACAAGAAGCTGGCCTGATGGCAAAGACCAAAACGTCATACGTCTGCACCGAATGCGGTGCAGACTACTCCAAGTGGCAGGGCCAGTGCAGTGCCTGCCACGAATGGAACACCATCAGTGAAGTTCGTGGCGTTGGGAGTCAGCCCAAGGGCGCTCGCGGCGCCCGCTTTGAAGGGTTTGCCGGCAGTCTGACCGAAATCCAGAGATTGGATGACGTGAGCCTGGCGGAGCAGCCACGCATCAGCACCGGTATGCAGGAGTTCGATCGGGTACTGGGCGGCGGCCTCGTCGAAGGCTCAGCTGTGCTGATGGGCGGGCATCCCGGCGCGGGTAAAAGCACTCTACTGCTTCAGGCAGTCTGCCATCTGGCGGAAAGCGTGCCGGCTCTGTATGTCACCGGGGAGGAATCCCTGCAGCAAGTCGCCATGCGCGCCAAGCGCCTGGGACTACCCACCAAAGATCTCAAGATGCTGTCCGAAACCAGCGTGGAGCGGGTAATTCAGATTGCCGAGACGGAGAACCCCCGTATTCTGGTGGTCGACAGTATTCAGGTCATGCATATGTCCGACATCGAGTCAGCCCCGGGCTCGGTATCTCAGGTGCGGGAGAGCGCCGCCTTTCTGACCCGCTTCGCCAAGCAAAGCGGCACCATTCTGTTCCTCGTGGGCCATGTTACCAAGGACGGCAGCCTTGCCGGCCCGAAAGTACTGGAACACATGATCGACTGCTCCATCCTGCTGGAAGGTTCCAGTGACAGTCGTTATCGAACCCTGCGGGGCATCAAAAACCGCTTTGGCGCAGTTAACGAGCTTGGCGTGTTCGCCATGCTGGAGCAGGGTCTGAAAGAAGTGAAAAACCCCAGCGCTATTTTTCTCAACCGGGGTGAAGAAGCCGCACCGGGCAGTGTGGTGATGGTGGTGTGGGAAGGCACCCGGCCCATGCTGGTAGAAATCCAGGCGCTCGTGGACATGGCGCAAGGGGGTTACCCCCGCCGCGTGGCCGTGGGCCTGGATCAGAACCGTTTGGCCATGTTGCTGGCCGTTCTGCATCGGCACGGCGGCATGCACGTGTCCGATCAGGACGTGTTCGTCAACGTGGTGGGCGGCGTCAAGGTGGCCGAAACCAGTGCCGATCTGGCGCTGCTGGCATCGATCGTGTCGTCCTTCCGGGATCGCGCGCTGCCACAGGATGTGGTGATTTTCGGTGAGGTGGGCCTGTCTGGCGAAATCCGACCGGTACCCAGCGGCCAGGAACGCATCTACGAAGCGGCCAAGCACGGATTCACCCGCGCCCTGGTGCCAAAAGCCAACGCTCCGAGAAAGCCCATAGAGGGCATGAAGGTAACCGCGGTTACCCGACTGAGTGACGCGCTGGCGGCACTTGAAGAGTTCTGAAAAAAGGCCCTGATGGGCCTTTTTTCGTTAGAGCATGGAAATGAAAAACGCCCCCTATTCGAGCAGGTGAGCGAATTCCCGCTCCAGCAACGCCTGATCCCCGAGGTTTAATTCCACCAACCGCTTCAGGTGGCTCGCACTCTCCAGATCAATGTACTGACACTTGAAACCCAGCCTGTGGGTTTCCACATGTCGCAGGGCCACCGCCATCACGATACCGATCTCTCGATCATTCAGATGGATTATCACTTCACAGGGGTCTTTCAGCGGCACGTCCCACGCCTCCGGCCGCCGAACCAGGACACCCTTGAGAGAGATATCCAGAACCGTCGTTTCCCACACCTCATCCTGCCAGTGCAACTCACAGGGAGCGTCGAATTCGATTCGATGGAAACGGCGTTTTTCCGCGGCTAAGGCTGACAAGGGGCGCTCCTGTTACCTGCGTGGTTTTACCCGACTATAAACCCGCCATCACTATCCTGCCAGCGACCATTCTGGTGCCTGTTTCACAAATCGAGGAATGGGGTGCAGCCTGACCACACCCCTGCAGGAACCACCAGATTACTGGTGATATTGGGGGCTCAGCTCAACCACCGCCTCGATAAAGGCACCGGCGTGTTCCGGGTCCACGTCCGGCGTAATGCCGTGACCGAGGTTGAAGATATGTCCCGTTCCGGACCCGAAGCGGCGCAGAATGTCGGCAACCTCCTGTCGGATTCGGGCCGGCGGCGCGTACAGCATGGCCGGATCCATGTTGCCCTGCAGGGCAACCCGGTCGCCGATACGGGCACGGGCATTGCCGATGTCTGTAGTCCAGTCCAGTCCAACCGCATCCGCACCGACATCCGCGATGGACTCCAGCCACTGACCACCGTTCTTGGTGAACAGAATCACCGGCACTTTCCGGCCATCGTTTTCACGCTTAAGCCCGGCCACAATCTTCTTCATGTAACGAAGCGAAAACTCCTCATAGGCCCAGCTGCTCAGTACCCCACCCCAGGTATCAAAAATCTGCACCGCCTGGGCACCCGCATCGATCTGGCCGTTCAGGTAATCAATGACCGAGTCCGCCAGATGATCCAGCAACCGGTGCATGACTTCGGGCTGGCCATACATCAATTTCTTGGCCTCACGGAAGTCCTTGGACGAACCTCCCTCGATCATATAGGTGGCCAGGGTCCAGGGACTGCCGGAGAAACCGATCAACGGAACCCGCCCACCGAGCGCGCCACGAATGGTCGACACCGCATTCATCACGTAATCAAGATCGACTGTCGCATTCAGCGTCGGTAAGGCGTCTACATCGGCTTCGGAGCGGATGGTTCTCTTGAACTTGGGGCCTTCGCCGGTTTCGAAATACAGGCCCAGACCCAGTGCATCGGGAATGGTCAGAATGTCCGAGAACAGGATCGCTGCGTCCAGTGGGTAGCGCTCCAGCGGCTGAAGCGTGACCTCACAGGCCAGCTCCGTATTCTTGCACAGGCTGAGGAAGTCGCCGGCCTTGGCCCGGGTCGCCCGGTATTCCGGCAGGTATCGTCCGGCCTGACGCATCATCCACACAGGGGTACGGTCCACAGGCTGGCGCATCAGCGCGCGCAGAAAGCGATCGTTCTTCAACTCAGTCATAGACATTCCAGCATTCCTGGTCGGTGAGTGGTTCTATCCGAATGGGGAGCAATGATACCCCGTTTGCAGCAATAAAAAAGGGCGGCTTACCACGAGTAAGCCGCCCTTTTCTGCGTTCGGACAGGAATCAGACTTCGAGGTAGTCCAGAATGCCTTCGGCCGCCTGGCGCCCTTCCCAGATGGCCGTGACCACCAGGTCGGAACCGCGAACCATATCGCCACCCGCAAAGATCTTCGGATTGCTCGTTTGGAAAGCGTACGCAGCTTCCTCCGGTGCCTCCACACGTCCGGAATCGTCGGTACGGACGTTCATCTCGTCAAACCAGTCCGCCGGGCTGGGGCGGAAACCGAAGGCGACCAGTACCGCGTCCGCAGGAATCACCTCCTCACTGCCCGGCACAACTTCAGGGCGACGACGACCATTCTCGTCCGGATCGCCCAGACGCGTGGATACCACCTTCACACCTTCCACCTGATCCTCACCAATAATGGCGATGGGCTGACGGTTGAACAGGAATTTCACACCCTCTTCCTTCGCGTTGGCTACTTCGCGACGGGAACCCGGCATGTTCTCTTCGTCCCGACGATAGGCACAGGTCACACTCTCAGCCTGCTGACGGATAGAGGTTCGGTTGCAGTCCATCGCGGTATCACCACCACCAAGAACCACCACTCGCTTGCCCTTCATATCAATGAAGTCAGCCGGGTCCTCTTCAAAACCGAGACGGCGGTTCACGTTGGAAACCAGGAATGGCAGGGCATCGTAAACGCCAGGCAGGTTCTCACCGGGGAAGCCGCCTTTCATGTAGGTGTAGGTGCCCATGCCCATAAAGACCGCATCGTACTCATCGATGATGTCCTGAAGCATGACATCCTTACCCACCTCGGTGGACAGGCGGAATTCCACGCCCATTTCTTCGAATACCTGACGACGACGGCTCATCACCGATTTTTCCAGCTTGAACTCAGGGATACCGAAAGTCAGCAGGCCACCGATTTCCGGATACCGATCAAACACCACCGGCTTAACGCCGTTGCGGACCAGAATATCGGCGCAGCCAAGGCCAGCAGGACCGGCGCCTATGACGGCGACCTTCTTGTCAGTCCACTTAACCGAAGACATGTCCGGCTTCCAGCCAAGTGCGAAAGCGGTGTCGGTGATGTACTTCTCCACCGACCCGATGGTCACCGCGCCATAGCCGTCATTCAGCGTACAGGCACCTTCACACAGACGGTCCTGTGGACACACACGACCGCACACTTCGGGCAATGAGTTGGTCTGATGGCACAACTCCACCGCCTTCATCACATTGCCCTCGGACACCAGCTTCAGCCAGTTGGGGATATAGTTGTGTACCGGGCATTTCCATTCACAGTACGGGTTGCCACACTCCAGACAGCGATGGGCCTGGGAAGAGGCGGCACCAGCCGTGAAAGGATGATAAATCTCACCAAACTCCTGTTTGCGCTTTCTGGCAGGCACTTTTTTCGGGTCTACCCGACCAACCTCAACAAACTGGAAGTCGTTACTCAGTCGTTCTTTCATCTTGCTACTCTCATCAGCTCAATTTCGACCAGGGCGGCCATCCCTAGGCCGCCCTTAAACCCTGTCTTAACGGGAGACCTTATTCCGGTCTTGCCCGGGTGCTAGCCAGCAGGCTGCGTAGGTTGGCAGCCTTGGGTTTAACCAGCCAGAAACGGCCGATGTAATCTTCGAAATTTTCAAGGATGTGCGCGGCCCACTCACTGCCCGTCTCCGAGATGTGCTCGCGGATGACGCCACGCAGGTGGTTGCGGTAGGACTCCATGTCTTCACTTGAAATCCTCTGGATCTCCACGAGTTCGTGGTTGTACTTGTCAACAAACGTGTTGTTGCGGTCCAGCACATAAGCAAAGCCGCCAGTCATACCGGCGCCGAAGTTATGGCCGGTATTGCCAAGCACAGTCACAAGCCCGCCGGTCATGTATTCACAACAGTGGTCGCCCGCGCCCTCAACGACAGCATGGGCACCGGAGTTACGCACGGCGAAACGCTCGCCCGCGGTGCCAGCGGCGAACAATTTGCCTCCGGTTGCACCGTATAGGCAGGTGTTACCGACAATGGACGTTTCCTGAGTCTTGAACTCGCTGCCACGGGGCGGCTTCACCACCAGCTTGCCGCCGGTCATGCCCTTGCCCACGTAGTCGTTCGCGTCACCTTCAAGAATCAGATTCAGACCGCCTACGTTCCACACACCAAAACTCTGGCCGGCCGTACCGGTCAGGTCCAGGGTAATCGGAGCGTCCGCCATGCCCTGATTACCATGCCGCGCGGCGATCTCACCGGAAAGACGGGCACCGATTGAGCGATCACAGTTGGTCACCTTGTAGGACCAGGCACCGCCGGAAGCGTTCTCAATAGCGGTCGCCGTGTCCTTGATCATCTGCTCGGCCAGGGCGCCCCTGTCGAACGGATGGTTGTGCTCGACCTGACAGGTGTGCGGTTTGTCCGCCGGAATATGGTCATTGGACAGCAACCGGGACAGATCCAGTTTCTTCTGGCGCTCGGTATTGCCAGGCAGGCGTTCCAGCAGGTCGACACGACCGACCAGCTCTTCCAGAGTCCGGACACCCAGCTTGGACATCCATTCACGGGTTTCTTCCGCTACGAAACGGAAGAAGTTCATGGCCATTTCAACCGTGCCCTTGAAATGCTCTTCCCGCAGATGCTCGTTCTGGGTTGCCACACCGGTTGCACAGTTGTTCAGGTGACAGATACGCAGGTACTTACAACCCAGTGCCACCATCGGTGTGGTGCCGAAGCCGAAGCTTTCCGCACCCAGAATGGCCGCCTTCACCACATCCAGACCGGTCTTGATGCCACCGTCCGTCTGCAGGCGAATCTTGCCCCGCAGGTCGTTGGCACGGAGAGCCTGATGGGTCTCGGTCAGCCCCAGCTCCCAGGGAGAACCGGCGTAACGGATCGATGTCAGCGGGCTGGCGGCAGTACCACCGTCGTAACCGGAAACGGTGATCAGGTCCGCGTAAGCCTTGGCCACGCCCGCGGCAATGGTGCCAACGCCCGGCTCAGACACCAGCTTCACCGATACCAGCGCATCCGGATTGACCTGCTTGAGGTCAAAAATCAGCTGGGCCAGATCCTCGATCGAATAAATGTCGTGGTGCGGGGGCGGCGAAATCAGGGTAACGCCTGGTACCGAGTATCGCAGGCGAGCGATCAGGTCGTTCACCTTGCCACCCGGCAACTGGCCACCCTCACCCGGCTTGGCACCCTGAGCCACTTTGATCTGCATGACATCGGCACTGCGCAGGTATTCGGCGGTCACACCGAAACGCCCCGAAGCCACCTGTTTGATCTTGGAACGCTTCTCAGTGCCATGGCGAGCCGGATCCTCACCACCCTCACCGGAGTTGGAGCGTCCACCAAGGGTGTTCATCGCCACAGCCAGCGCTTCGTGGGCTTCGGGTGACAGAGCACCAAGGGACATCGCGGCCGAGTCGAAACGCGGGAAGATCTTCTCCACCGGCTCAACATCCGACAGGTCAATTTGCGTCACGTCCTTGCGCAGGGACAACAGGTCCCGCAACGTAGCCACCGGGCGCTCGTTAACCAGCGCCGCGTATTCCTTGTAGTGACCGTAATTGCCATTAGTCACAGCCTCTTGCAGTTTGGCAACCACATCAGGATTGAAGGCGTGATATTCCTGCCCGTGCACGTACTTGAGCAAACCTCCCGGAGTGATCGGTTTGCGGGAACTCCGGGCCAGAGCCGCCAACTGCTCCTGATCCTGCTGAAAATCGAAGAAGCCAGCGCCCTGGATTCGGCTGGGCACGCCCTTGAAGCACAGATCCACCACATCATCCGCCAGACCAATGGCTTCGAACAGCTGGGCACCCCGATAGGAGGTAATGGTTGAGATACCCATCTTGGACAGGATTTTCAGCAGCCCCTTGTTGACGCCTCGACGGTAATTGTTCTTGGCCTCGATCGGGTCCATCAGCATTTCGCCGGTACGGATCAGATCGTTCAGCACCTGGTAGGCCAGGTAGGGGTACACGGCGGTCGCACCGAAGCCAAACAAAACCGCGAACTGATGGGGATCCCGGGCCCAGCCGGTTTCGACCAGCAGGTTGGAATCACAACGCAGACCACGCTCAACCAGATGGTGATGCACGGCACCGGTAGCCATCAGCGAGTTGATCGGAAGTTCGCCGTCCTTGAGCTCTCGGTCCGTCAGGACCAGAATCACCTTGCCGTCACGAACGGCCTGCTCGGCCTGTTCGCAGATGCCCCGGATAGCGCCTTCAAGGCCCAGTTCAGGACGGTAGCTCAGGTGAATGTTGGCCACTTCGAAGCCAGGCCGGCCGTTATTGACGACCTTCAGGAACTTGGCCGGAGACAGCACCGGTGTCGACAGGATGATCCGGTTCGCGTGCTCCGCGGTTTCCTGAAACACATTCTGTTCAGCGCCGAGGCAGGTTTCCAGCGACATGACGATGGATTCCCGCAGCGGATCGATCGCCGGGTTGGTTACCTGGGCAAACTTCTGCCGGAAATAATCACCGACATGGCGCACCTTGCTGGAGAGCACAGCCATGGGCGTATCGTCCCCCATGGAGCCAACCGCCTCCTGACCACTCTCGGCCAACGGACGCAGGACCTGATCCCGCTCCTCAAAAGACACATTGAACATTTTCTGGTGAACCAGAAGATCATCAGAATCCATCAGTTTGAATTCCGGAGTCTGCTGGTTCAACGTGGTTTCTACACGCAGACCGTTCTGGCGCAACCAGCTCCGGTAGGGTTGGGCTGTCTTCAGGCGCTGGTCGATGTCATCGGTGTGCAGCACCTCGCCGGTTTCGGTATCCACCACGAGCATCTGACCCGGGCCCACCCTGCCTTTGGCAACCACATCGTCCGGCTGGTAATCGTAGGTCCCGATTTCAGACGCCAGGGTGATGAAATCATCCTTGGTGATGACCCAGCGAGCCGGGCGCAGGCCGTTACGGTCGAGCATACACAACGCATAGCGACCATCGGACATAACCAACCCGGCGGGGCCATCCCAGGGCTCCATGTGCATGGAGTTGTACTCGTAGAAAGCGCGCAGCTCCGGGTCCATGCTATCAACGTTCTGCCAGGCAGGCGGAATCATCATGCGAACGGCGCGGAACAGTTCTACACCTCCGGCCAGAAGGATCTCCAGCATGTTGTCCATACTGGAAGAATCAGAACCGGTCAGGTTAACCAGCGGCTGCAGGGTCTGCAGGTCTGGCAGCTCCGGTGAGCTGAACTTGGCCGCGCGGGCGATGGCCCAGTTACGGTTGCCGTCGATGGTGTTGATTTCACCGTTATGGGCCAGGTAGCGAAACGGCTGGGCCAGTGGCCAGCGCGGCATGGTGTTGGTGGAAAAGCGCTGGTGGAACACACAGATGGCCGTCTGCAAGTCCGGGTCGCCGAGATCCTTGTAGAAGTTGGCGAGGTCCGCCGGCATCATCAGGCCTTTATAGGCCAGTGTGCGATGGGACAGACTGCAGATGTAGAACTCTGAATCGTCGGCCATGTCGCGCTCAGCGTGACGACGGCCAACAAACAGGCTGATGGCGAACTCTTTTTCCGCTTTCCCCGCCGGGACCACGAACACCTGCTCGATTCGGGGCAGGCAATCCAGGGCCATTGGCCCCAGACAGCTCACATCGACCGGCACTTCTCGCCAGCCCATGATTTCCAGCCCCTGCTCGACCAGGCGTTTTTCAACGGCAGCCCGTCCAGCCTCTGCTTTGCTCTCGTCCTGATTCAGAAACACCTGCCCTACGGCAAAGACATCGCCGGGCTCTTTGCCAAAGGCGGCCTTGGCAGCCTTCCGCAAGAAGGCGTCCGGACTCTGAATCAGCAGGCCACAACCATCGCCAGTCTTACCATCGGCAGCAATACCGCCACGATGGGTCATGCACGTCAGCGACTCGATGGCAGTTTGCAGTAACTTGTGACTGGCCTCGCCTTTCATATGGGCGATCAAGCCGAAGCCACAGTTGTCCCTGAATTCTTCGGGATGATACAAACCTGTCATCATAAGCGTACTCTCGCGTAGATATGCTTTTCAATCAGAGGGTTAGCCGCTAAAGGGCCAACTAACCACCCTCTGACACTGAAAATAAGGGGGCTGGCCATTTTACACGCGTAGAAATACGTACTCAAATGGCAGCATGCTTTATTCTGCGGAGTTCGGCGCATTTGCGCCTCTCGAACGGGGTTTAGACCCGGGAATCGGAAAGTTTTTGCCAAGCAGGTTCAAAGAGCTGCAGCACAGCGGACTCAGGGAGCATCGTTTAGCTGGTCTCTTGTGTGCAACAAGCGAATCTGATGGACGCCCGAGGCAGCCAAATCCGGACCAATCTGCTCTGCCGTTTGATCGATGCCTGCGAATGCAGGCGGGGCGATTCACTGCGTACCGATTCCAGGGGATTGGCGCGCAAGCCAAATCGCTCCTGCAACAGGGGAAAACACCGTCGGTATCTCAGGCATTGAGACGATCCTCGATCACAAGGCTTTCCTGTCAGCGATTTACACTACGCACGGTTCGATGCCTCTACCGACGAAAACCTAGCGACAAAACTTCGCCAGGGTTTCGGTCAGGTTTTCCGGTTTGGAATCTGCGGTCACCACCGCCTGACCGACATGAGCCAGCAAGACCAGCCGAAGCTTGCCGTCGATATTTTTTTTGTCGACCGCCATCAAGGCCATAAAGTCATCAGGGCTCATCCCCTCCGGCGGTCGAGCGGGCAATTCCGCACGACGAACGATATCCCTGACACGACGCTCATCGACATCAGAGATCATACCTTCCCGGGCAGAAAGATCAGCGGCCATGATCATGCCGGTACCAACCGCCTCACCATGCAGCCAGTTACCGTAGCCAGCGAAGGTTTCGATGGCGTGACCGAAGGTGTGGCCGAGATTCAAAATAGCGCGCAGCCCACCTTCTCTTTCGTCCAGAGCAACCACTTCGGCCTTGCAACGGCATGAGCGATAAATGGCTTCAGCAAGCGCTTCAGAATCAAGTGCCACTAGGCGCTCCATTTCAGCTTCTAGCCAAGCGAGAAAATCCAGATCGCGGATCAGGCCATACTTGATGACCTCAGCCAGGCCCGCAGAAACTTCCCTGGACGGCAGAGTCGTCAGGCTGGCGGTATCGATGAGCACGACGTCGGGCTGGTGAAAAGCCCCGATCATATTCTTGCCAAGGGGATGGTTAATGCCCGTCTTTCCTCCCACCGATGAATCAACCTGTGATAGCAGGGTGGTCGGGATTTGAATAAAAGGCACTCCACGCTGGTAGCAGGCTGCTGCGAAACCGGTCATGTCTCCCACAACCCCCCCACCGAGGGCTACCAGTGTGGTCTTTCGGCTATGACGCTTTTCCAACAAAGCATCGAAAATTCGGTTTAGCGTTCCCCAATCCTTGTATTGCTCACCATCAGGCAAGACGACAGTGTCTACCTGAAGGCCGGGGAAGCTCCGGATCGCACGCTCAAGATACAGCGGAGCCACGGTTTCGTTGGTCACGATCATCACCTGGCTGCCGCCGACCCAGGGTGTCAGATCGTAGTTTCCCAGCAACTGTTGACCAATGACGATCGGATAACTCCGATCTCCCAGATCCACGTTCAGCTCATGGAGAATCTCAGACATGGTGGCGTCCCTCCTTATAAACCTTGCGTTTGTGCCTGGGAGTCTTGGGGTTCAATCTGTTCACAAGCTGCCGAACCACAAGACGGGGGCTCTTCCGGTCGGTTTGCATGACGATGTCTGCCAACCCGGTATACAGAGGGTCCCTAATTGAAAAGAGTTTCCGCAAAACCGCCTCAGGATCCTCATTTTGCAGAAGAGGACGATTCCGGTCTTTACGTGTTCGCTCGACCTGCTGCTCGATAGACGTTCTCAGATAAATGACGATCGCGTCCTGTTTGAGAACCTCCCGGTTTTCCGGTCGCATAATCGCGCCCCCACCGGTGGCCAGGACAGCCTGATCTTGTTCCGCAAGCTCGCGGAGCATGGCGGTTTCCCGCTGACGGAAACCGTCCTCCCCTTCCACATCAAAGATCCAGGGAATATTCGCCCCACAACGCTCCTCGATAATCCGGTCCGAATCCATAAACTGATAACCCAGTTCCTTGGCGAGGAGCCGACCGATCGTACTTTTCCCTGCCCCCATGGGGCCAACCAGGACAACGCGCTTGGGCAATGACATGACTTCCGCTCGATGGTTTTTCAGGTCGCTGAGAATAGCACAGGGCAACAATTTCCCTAAATAACCCTTCTCGTTAGAACACCTCTGTCACACAAAAAAGCCGCCGGTTTTACGCGGCGGCTTTTTTGCTCGGAGCATTTACTGAATCAGATCACTCTTGACGATTTTCGGAGTGATGAAAATCAGCAACTCACTACGCTCATCAATGTGCTCGGTACGCTTGAACAGGCGTCCGAGATAAGGGATATCACCCAGGAACGGCGTCTTAGTGATCTGAGTCGCAACCTCGGACTGGAAGATACCGCCGAGCACGACCGTCTCGCCATTACCCACCAGTACCTGAGTGGTCACTTCATTGGTATTGATCGACGGGATACCTGCCGTCACTTCACCACGGGAATCCTGATTGACCACCAGGTCCATGATGATCTTGTCGTCCGGCGTAATCTGCGGGGTGACCTCCAGAGACAGTACCGCTTCCTTAAAGGATACAGACGTTGCACCGCTGGACGAGGCTTCCTGGTATGGAATCTCTTCACCCGACTTGATAGACGCAGTCTGACGGTCAGCAGTCACAACTCGCGGCTGGGAAACCACCTCAGCCTGACCGTCACTTTCCAGTGCAGACAGTTCCAGATCCACCAGGAAGTCATCGCTGCCCCAGCCGATGGCAAAAGAGGAAGCACCATCTTTCGATACACCCAGATCTACCGCCAAAGCTCCCGGGAAAGTCGTTTCGAATCCGACTCCAGGCGCTGCGGAATCCCTGCCATCCTGCACGGCATCAAGCGATCCGCCTCCGGAAATGATGCTACCGTCTCCTCTAACATCGTATGCTGCGCCGCCCCAGCGAACACCCAGATCCTCGGCAACATTGGTCTGAGCGCGGACTATTCGCGCTTCAATAGATACTTGACGAACCGGCACATCCCAAGTTGAGACGAGACGGCGGATTTCTTCCAGATTTTCTGCTGTTTCTCTCACACTGATCGTGTTGGTGCGATTATCGGAAGAAACAAAGCCACGCTCCGAAATCAGCTCGGCATCAGCCTCAATCAAAGCAACCACATCCGCAGCCTTGGCATAGTTAACCTGAATGATCTCCAGGCGAACCGGCGCCAGTTCAGCGATCTGTTTGTTGGTTTCAAGTTCAAGCTTCTCGCGGGCAGCGATTTCGTCAGCCGGAGCAACAAGAAGGACGTTACCGATCTGACGCTTATCCAGACCCTTGGTTTTCAGAATCAGGTCCAGAGCCTGATCCCAGGGAACATTCTGAAGACGGAGCGTGATGCTTCCGCCAACCGTGTCACTGGCCACCAGGTTCAGTCCGGTGAAATCAGCAATCAACTGGAGAACAGAGCGGACCTCAATGTCCTGGAAGTTCAGGGACAGTTTGTCGCCAGTGTATGGGAACTTCTCTTCACGACGGGCTTCGGCTTCTTCTTCACTCAGCTGTTCAACACTCACCGTGAACTCGCTTCCAGACTGATAAGCGATGTAGTCGTAGCTTCCTTCCGGACGAATCTCAACCACGGCATTACCACCTTCCATGAAGGTATCGACGCGGTGTACAGGGGTTGCAAAGTCCGTCACATCCAGGCGGCGGCGCAGATTTTCCGGCACGGACAGGCCGGACATGGTCAGCCGGATCTTACCAGCCTGCTCGGCAAGGTCGACGGAAGTGCGCTCGCTACCCAGGTCAACAATGACCCGGCCTTCCCCGTCCTTGCCTCTGCGGAAATCGACGCCCGCCAGGGTGTCTGCGCGACGAGGCGAGCTGGAGGCAGCTGCTGACGAGGTTGCGGCGACAGCAGGTTGCGCTGTGGACGAGTCACCACCAATGGTCAGAACCAGCGAGTTGCCGCTTCTTACGGTGTCGTAGGGGGCTAGTTCAATCAGATTGAAAATCAGCCGGGTACGATCTTTGGTTTCAACCACCGTCATACTCTGGGCGTTTCCCGAACCCAGCGGAATACTGCGGGTATCCAGGCCACTTGTCGTGTCCTGCAAGTCCACCGCGATCCGTGCAGGACGCTCGATGGTGTATCCGGTTGGCGTCGGGGGCTGACCATCAAAGGCCAACGTAACCTCGAGGCGCTCTCCCGGCAGCGACGAGAATGAAACGTCTTCCAGCGTGACCGCGTGAGCCAGGCTGGACAACAGCCCCAGAGTGATCACGCCGACGTATACATTGAGTTTCTTAAACATCGCTAGCCTCGACCCCAAACTTTTTTGTTCATGCATTTTTCTTACGATTATCATTATGCCGCTCCCTAGCCTTCCTCTCCGTCCAATGTCATGGAGCGCGGACGTTCTATCCAACCACCCTGACCATTCGGAACGATTTCGAGCAACTCGACCCGGGTTTCATTCAAGCCAACAATCCGCCCGTAATTCTGCCCCATATAATTGCCGGTCCGAACACGATGGATACCTCCTGCGTCGTCCCTTATCAGGGCATACAGAGAGCCAGAGGTCCCTCGCAGAGTACCGACCATAGCAAGCTCTTTCAGGTCAAAGGTTTCCAGCACTTCTTTAGGCCGATCCAGATCAGGCTCGACCTGACTATCGGGCTGCTGTTCTGCCATGGTGAGCTGCACATCAATGGGAGCCTCAAAAGGTGCCCGTCGATCCGCGGCGGAATAAGTAAAAGCCTCATAAGCCTTGAACTCGGGAAGCGGCTCAACGTGCCCGCGGGGCTTTGCCCGGGTATCCGCCATGAATTTGTCTAGATCGGAGAAACCACTGCCTTGCGTGCACGCCGTCATCAGAGATACCAGGCATACACCCAGCCAGGCTTTTCCTGCATGCTTTACTGCCATGCTCATTCTCCAGCCCGGTAGCGATAAGTGCGCGCAACAACCTGCATATCAAGCTGCTCGGCATCTTCGCTAGTTGGTTTGATAGTTAAGTCGTGCAAGGTCACGATGCGCGGCAGACTCGCAACACTGCTCACGAAAGACGCAAGCTCGTGATAAGTGCCCGATACACGAATGTCGATCGGCAACTCAGCATAGAAATCCCGCTGCTGCTCTGGTTGCAGCTCTACTTCCCGTAAAGCCAACCCGCTGCCCAGCGCCGTATTGGTGATGTCTTCCAGCAAACCCGGGACCTCCGTCTCACTCGGCAACTGCCGAACCAAAGCGCCAAAGGTCTCTTCCATCTCCGCCATCTGGGCCTTGAACACCTCCAGATTGGCGACGCGATAGGCCTTCTGTTCGTATTGCTGCCGTAGCTCCTGCTCCTTTTGCTCCACCCTCTCCAGCTGCGCGTACTTGTCCTTCACGAAGAACCAGTAACCGCCTCCCAGAATCAGGCCAAACACGATCAGAGCAAAAATAAACTTGACCGGTGCAGGCCAAATACCAGCGTTATTGAAGTCGAGATCATTCAGATCCAACTCGTTCAAACTTTTCATTGAGTCCGCGAGGCTCATTACTTCTCCTCCCCTTCGGGCTCCGGCGTCTTTTGTTTCACCGACAGGTTAAACTGACTGTACCCGGCTTTCTTGCTGTCTGCTTCCAAGACGTTGGAAAGTCTCGGATCCGCGAACCAGTCCGACTCTTCAAAACGGCGCATCAAAGATGAAATCCGGCCGTTGGACTCGGCCATGCCTACGATTTCAACCGTGTCGCCGGTCTTCTCCAACTCGGTGTAAAAAAGGCCATCCGGCAATGTTCTGACCATTTCATCAAAGACACGGACGATAACCGGGCGTTTCCCCTGAAGATCCTGAATCACCTGCATACGAGCCAGCAATTCATCGCGCTTTCGCTTGAGGTCCTCGATTTCCTTGATCTGCTTATCGAGCTGTTGCATCGCAGTTTCGATATAGGCGTTACGTGACTGCTGATGGGCGATTCGACCATCCACATCGGATACCCACAAAAACGCGAGGCCTGCCGCGATAACAGCGGCACCGAAGATCATGACGACGAACTGTTTCTGCTTTTCTGCCCTGAGTTCTTCACGCCAGGGCCGGAGGTTTATCCTTGCCATCAGTCGAAGCTCCTCATTGCCAAACCGCAGGCAATCATCAGTGAGGGGGCATCGTTACCGAGGGTGGACGCATTAACCTTGGAGCCCACCGCCATATCCGCAAAGGGGTTTGCGACCAACGTAGGCGTTGCTGTTTTTTCTTCGACCATTTCTGTCAGCCCCTGTATAGAGGCAGTACCACCTGCCAGAATCACATAGTCGACCGCATTGTATTGACTGGCGCCAAAGAAGAACTGCAGCGCCCGGGCCACCTGTTGCACAACGGCTTCACGGAACGGGCTGAGCACTTCAGACTCATAGTCATCCGGCAATCCGCCCTGCTTCTTAGCCAGGCCGGCCTCTTCCTGGGAAAGGCCGTATCGACGCTGAATCTCTTCGGTCAACTGCTTACCACCGAAAATCTGCTCTCGCGTGTAAACGGTCTTGCCGCCAGCGAGAACACTGAGGGTTGTCATCGTCGCGCCTATATCAACGATCGCAACAACCAGCTCTTCGCCCTGGGAATCGAGTTGTGGTTCAAGTAACGAATAAGCGCGCTCAAGTGCGTAGGCCTCAACGTCCACCACCTTGGTGGAAAGACCTGCAATTTCCAGCGCATCCTCACGAATATCGACGTTTTCTTTCCGGCACGCCGCCAGAAGCACATCGACCTGGTCGGGGTTGGTTTCGGAAGCCCCTTGAACTTCGAAATCGATGGCAACTTCATCGAGGGGATAAGGAATGTACTGATCGGCCTCGAGGGCGATCTGATCTTCCATTTCAAATTCGTTAAGCCCGGCGTCCATCTGGATGATCTTGGTGATCACCGCAGAACCGGATACCGCTACTGCAACCTGCTTCACTCCGGTGCGCGACTTTGACGCCACCTTGTTCAACGCTTCGCCGACGGCCTCAACGTCAGTGACATTCTTTTCGACCACGGCGTTCGCCGGTAACGGCTCCACCGCATAACTTTCGACCTTGAATCGGTCGCCCTGCTTTGACAGTTCCAAAAGCTTGACTGAACTTGAACTAACGTCCATGCCCAGCACTGCACTGGATTTCTTTCCAAACAATCCGAACACGCGCTCACCTTAATACCTGGTCAGACAACACCGGTGTCGTTATTTATGTGTTTTTTATTTAAGAGAATTTCTTTTGTTTTCCGTCTACAATGGCCTTCCTTAAATGAGAAGCATTGCACCAGCGAAGGTAACCTTCATAACCTAAAGCAATTTCTCAAATAATAGCCCTATATCCAACAGTTGTCAGAAAAAAATGTCACATTTGCTGCGTACATCTCGTGTTTTAGCCTGGTTATTTTTCACCGGACTGAGTGTCGCCATCATCGTAACCTCAGGCTTCTACCTTTATCTCCGCCCCGGACTCCCGGCCGTGGAACAACTTCTTGATATCAAGTTGCAAACACCACTTCGGATCTACAGCAAAGACAGCAGATTAATAGCAGAATTCGGGGAAAAGAGAAGGGCACCTATCACAATCGAACAGATCCCAACAATTCAGTTACAAGCCTTTATGGCCGCGGAGGACGCACGTTTTTACGAGCACTTCGGTGTGGACATCAAAGGCTTGGCGCGGGCTGCCATCGAACTGATATCTACCGGATCCATCCAGTCCGGCGGTAGCACCATCACCATGCAGGTTGCAAAAAATTACTTCCTGTCACGGGATCGAACATTTATCCGTAAGTTCAACGAGATACTCCTTGCTCTTCAGATCGAACGCGAGCTGACTAAAAATCAGATTCTCGAGCTGTACCTGAACAAGATCTATTTGGGCAACCGCGCCTACGGTATTGCAGCGGCAGCCCAGGTGTATTACGACAAACCCATCAACGAGCTGTCACTTGCCCAGATGGCGATGCTGGCAGGCCTTCCCAAGGCCCCCTCCGCCTTTAACCCCCTGGCGAACCCAGAGCGGGCGCTTATTCGCCGCAACTGGATCATTGGCCGCATGCGCGATCTCGGATACATCACCGAAGACGCCCATGAGCTCGCCACCTCTGCACCTCTAACCGCCAGCTACAACGCCACCGATGTCGAGGTCGACGCCGATTACGTGGCCGAAATGGCGAGATCCGAACTGGTTCGTCGCTACGGTGAAGACGCCTACACCGACGGCTATGTAGTGACACTCACGGTGGACAGCAACAACCAGCAGACAGCCACCAACGCCCTGCGCGCCGGCCTTGAAGCCTATGACCGCCGCCACGGCTTCCGGGGCCCCATAGGGCAGATCGACCAGGAAACCCTCGACAGTCAGGAAGCGTCCGACCTTGTCTTGAACTACCCCTACGTCGCTTCACTGATTCCAGCATTGGTCACAGAGGTGAACGACGAGAACCTGCAAGCCAAAGTACACGCCCGGGGTATCGGCGACGCCATCATGCCCTTTGAAACCATGACCTGGGCACAGCGCTTCAAAACCGAAGACCTGCGCGGACCCAGCCCGGAGAAACCTTCGGATGTGCTGGCCACTGGCGATGTAATCTACGTCCACCACCGCAGCGAAGAGCCAGAGAACAGGGAGACCCCGACCCTTCCTTCGGTATCGCTGGCACAGGTACCCCGGGTCGAGGGCGCCCTGATCTCCCTGAACGCTCAAACCGGAGCCATCGAGGCGCTTGCGGGCGGCTACAGCTTCCGGCAGAGCAAGTACAATCGCGCGACCCAGGCGAAGCGGCAGCCCGGCTCCACGTTCAAGCCGTTCCTGTACTTGACTGCCCTGGAGAACGGAATAACGCCCGCCACCGTTTACAATGACGCCCCCATTGTCTTTGAAGACGACGAACTGGAAACAGCCTGGCGCCCACAAAACTCTTCAGGGCAGTTTTATGGCCCGACACGCCTGAGGGAAGCCCTCTACCGCTCCCGAAATATCGTATCGATCCGCCTGTTGAGAGATGTTGGCATCGAAAACACCCTGGACTACCTCAGGCAACTGAAGATCCCTGCCGATAACATGCCGGAGAACCTGTCGCTCTCGCTCGGCAGCGGTCAACTGTCACCGATGGAACTGGCCCGGGGTTTTGCCGTTATCGCCAACGGCGGCTTTGATGTCTCCCCCTACCTCATCGAACGGATCGAAGATGCCAACGGAGACACCCTCTATAACGCACCTGAAACGGTCTTATGCGATGAGGCCTGCATAAAGCAACAAACCGAACAGCCTGAAAACCCGGAACCTCTCATTGCGATCACCGAGAACACAGAAGGGAATCTAACAGAAAGCACCGCACCGAAAGACGAACCAACGGCAAAGGAAGAGGGCGGCAAAATTGAAAGCCCGGACACGCGCTATATGATGCGCCTGGCCGATGAAAGATCCGTCTACATCCTGCACTCGATGATGCAGGACGTCATTCGCATGGGTACCGGTAGACGAGCCCTGGCACTGGGACGTTCAGACATTGCGGGCAAAACCGGGACCACTAACGAACAGAAGGACACCTGGTTCGGAGGTTTCAACAACAAGATCGCCACCACGGCCTGGGTGGGCTTCGACCAACCAGCACCACTGGGAAGACGCGAGTTCGGCGCAAGCACCGCACTGCCTATCTGGATCGATTACATGAAAGTCGCACTTGATGGCATGCCCGCGGCCACCATGCCCCGCCCGAACGGGATTGTTAACATCCGGATCAACCCGGAAACAGGCAAGCGGGCCCGTCCAGGTGAAGAAGGCGTGTTCGAACTGTTTCGCGAGGAGGACGCGCCTGCGCCCATTACCGCCGAAGAAAACTCTACGAGCGGCAACGGTGACAGCGAAGACCTGTCCCGGCAGATCTTCTAGGCAGTCACACCACGAAGCGCAGCCATAAAAAAACCGGCGGGAATTCCGCCGGTTTTTTATTTCCCAGAAACGACTTAAATGATGTCGTCCATGGATTTCAGCGGGTAATGAGCCGGGTATGGATGACGTGCCACACCGGAGTCTACCGCAGCGCGAGCGACGGCCGCAGGAACAACTTCCAGCAGGCGAACATCCATTGGCTTAGGAATGATGTATTCCTTGCCAAACTCGAAGCTGTCGACACCATAGGCTTCACAGATTTCCTGAGGCACGGGCTCTTTGGCCAGCTCACGGATAGCGTGCACTGCTGCAACCTTCATTTCTTCATTGATTGCGGTAGCACGCACATCAAGCGCACCACGGAAGATGAAGGGGAAGCCAAGAACATTATTCACTTGGTTCGGGTAATCCGACCGACCAGTCGCCATGATTAAATCGTCGCGGGCGGCCAAAGCCACTTCCGGACTGATCTCGGGATCCGGATTGGAACATGCGAAAACGATGGGGTTTGGCGCCATTTTCTTGAGCTGGTCAGCCGTCAGCAGGTCCGGACCGGACAAGCCGAGGAATACATCTGCGCCGTCGATGGCATCATCCAGAGTGCGCTTGTCCGTTTCGTTAGCGAACATCGCCTTATACTGATTCAGATCATCACGACCTGAGTGAATCACACCCTTCCGATCCAGCATGTAGATATTTTCAGAGCGGACACCGCAGCTGATCAGCAGCTTCATACAGGCAATCGCCGCCGCGCCGGCACCCAGACAAACGACCTTGGCCTCATCAATCTTCTTTCCCTGAAGCTCGAGCGCGTTAATCATGCCAGCAGCCGTAACGATGGCTGTACCATGCTGATCATCGTGAAAAATAGGCACACTGCACTTTTCAATCAGAGCACGCTCAACCTCGAAGCACTCAGGTGCCTTGATATCTTCCAGGTTGATACCACCGAAGGTATCCGCGATACGCTCAACCGTTTCGATAAATGCCTGAGGACTTTCGGAGTTCACCTCAATATCAAATACATCGATACCAGCAAAGCGCTTGAACAGTACGCCTTTGCCTTCCATGACTGGCTTACTCGCCAGAGGACCCAGGTTACCCAGACCAAGAATCGCCGAGCCATCAGAGATTACGGCCACCAGGTTGCCCTTGGCGGTATATTTGTATGCATTCTCCGGGTCTTTTGCGATCTCGCGGACCGGTTCGGCAACCCCGGGGCTATACGCCAACGACAGATCACGGGACGTTTTGGTTGGCTTGGTGATTTCAACACTCAGCTTACCTGCCCGCGGCTTGGCGTGGTATTCAAGGGCCGCTTCTTTCAGATCTTGAGACATTGCCACTGTTCCGTTTGTCACGTTTAATTAGGTCATTAACCGCAGGGACTCCACCCTCCGGAGCGCGCCATTATGGCCCGCTGCCTGATAAACAACAAGTCTCGCAGTAGAGTTTTGTGAGGCCTCAATAGTTACTACTACCTACCCAGAATCACGGCACACACTCCTGTCAGGCACAAAAAAAGCGCCCCGCGGGGCGCTTTTCGTAAGCGTTGGTGCTATCAGGCTTTCTTGCCGCCGATACGACCACCAAAACGCTTCTGGAACCGATCGATACGACCGCCGGTGTCCATAACCTTCTGCTTGCCAGTGTAGAACGGATGACACTGAGAACAAACGTCCAGCTGCAGGTCATGACCAACAGTAGAGCGGGTCTTGATTACATTACCGCAAGAGCAGGTAGCGGTAACGTCTTCATACTTTGGGTGAATACCTTCTTTCATGGCGAACCTCTTTAGGTCATGCCGCTACCCAATCGCCGTCTACTAATAACAGACCAGAGCGTCAGGCACCGCATGTTTGAACCAATGTAAAAGACAGGGCAAAATCGTGCCCTGTCCGAACAGACCGCGCATCTTACTTGCAATCCCCCCTTCAGGCAAGCAGCCCGGGGCTCTGAGCGCCGTTCAACGGTGGTTTTGCGCACCACACGGCAGTTCTCAAGCGTACGCAAATACCACAACCTACGGGAAGATCGAGTGTCATCCACCGCACGCATTGCCCTGAACCGCCCAATTCGCCAATTATTCGACTACACCGTTCCGGTGGAACTCCAACTGCAACCGGGACAGAGAGTTCACGTACCTTTCGGTCGCCAAAAGATCACTGGCATTGTTGTGGAAACGGGATCCAAACCTCCTGCGGGCATAACTTTGAAGCCCGTATCGTACGCATTGGAGGACTGGCCAGCCCTTCCAGCGGAAACTTTCCGCCTATTAAGCTGGGCCAGCGATTACTACCAGCATCCACTGGGCGAATGCCTGTTTACCGCCTTGCCGCCAGCCCTTCGACGGGGTCAACCTGCCGAGGAAAAACCCGAGATTTGCTGGCGCGCAACGTCCGCTTCCCCGGAACTGCCAGCAAATGCGCACAAACAAAAGGCACTTCTCACCTTGTTGCAGGAGCACCCTGAAGGGCTGGCAACGAGCGCCATCACCAAATCTGGCTACACACAACAGCAACTGAAGAGCCTCGCCGGCAAGGGACTGGCCGAATCACTAATACGGAAACCGGAACCCGCCTCCCATACGGCAGATTCGGACGTCACCACAGGACCAACGCTGTCGCCTGCGCAGGAAAATGCAGCTGAACAGCTAGTTGAAGGCGAGAACGGGTTTAACCCCTGCCTGCTATTCGGCATCACCGGCAGCGGTAAAACGGAAATCTACCTCGATTACCTGAAGAAAAACCTGGCAAGGGACAAGCAAGCACTGGTTCTCGTTCCGGAAATCAATCTTACCCCCCAGACGGTCGCCCGTTTCCAGCGTTACTTTGGCGCCCGCATTGCTGTGTGGCATTCCGCGCTGAACGACAGGGAGCGCCTTGAGACCTGGCTTAAAATAAGAAACGGTGAGCCGATCATACTGATAGGCACCCGATCGGCCGCCCTTCTTCCTTTCACGCAACTCAGTGCAATCATTGTCGATGAGGAACACGACAGTTCCTACAAACAGGGCGACGGCTTCCGCTACTCGGCCCGGGACGTGGCCGTCTACCGAGCGCACCTGAACCATTGCCCGATTATTCTTGGCTCCGCCACGCCCTCCCTCGAATCCCTGAACAATGCAAAGCAGGGAAAATACAAACTGGTGCGGCTTGAGGAACGGGCAAAAAACGCTGCGCCACCCTCACTGAGCCTGCTCGACATACGCAGCCGGCCTCTCGAAGGAGGCCTCTCTCGCCCGGCTATCTCAGCCATCCAGCAAGCGCTGAACAAAGGAGAACAGGCACTGGTTTTCGTCAATCGCCGGGGGTTTGCGCCAGTGATGATGTGCTTCGATTGTGGACACACCGTCGAATGCCCTCGCTGCGACACCCGCCTGACCTACCATCGACGCGACCGCGCCATGCGCTGCCACCACTGTGATTACCAGACGGCGGCAACCGAAGCCTGTCCGGAGTGCCAGAGCGAGGCCTTTAAACCCGTGGGGCAAGGCACCGAGCGGACGGAAGACATACTCGGTGAGGCGTTTCCGGATACCCCGGTGGTTCGCGTGGATCGGGACAGCACTCAGCGAAAAGGCAGTATCCAGGCGATCCTGAAACAGGTGAACAAGGGCGAACCCTGCATTCTTGTCGGAACCCAGATGCTGGCAAAAGGCCATGACTTTCCGAACGTGACACTGGTCGTTGTTGTAAATGCCGATGGCGGGCTTTTCAGTGTGGACTTTCGCGCCCCCGAGCAGCTGATCCAGACCCTTCTACAAGTGAGCGGACGAGCAGGCCGAGGCGCAAAACCAGGCGAAGTACTGATCCAGACATGCCATAGCGACCACCCCTTGCTGAAAGCACTGTGCCGGGGCAACTACCTGGAAATCACCGATCAACTGCTGGCCGAACGGGAGTCCGGTCTGCTCCCCCCTTTTCGAGCGATGGCCATCCTTCGAGCCGAAGGCAACACCATGGAGCAAAGCTTGCAGTTCCTGGACTCGGTCAAACCTATGACCCAGAGGCCCGGCATCGAAACCTGGGGACCATTGCCCGCCCTTATCGCACGCCGAGCGGATCGCCATCGGGCCCAGCTGATTATCAATTCAGGCACCCGGAAATCTTTGAACCATCTGCTAAGACAAATTTGCCACCACCTTGACCTGGCTGCTACCCGCGGAAAGGTCCGCTGGATGATTGACGTGGACCCGCTGGAGACGGGCTAAGCCCATCCGCCCCTAAGGCTTTCCACTATTTGAGTCGCCCCGCCCTTTCCGGGATAATGCTCCCCTTATATTCGTCATCGGCCATCCGGCCTCGTTTTTTCACGTTTCCAGCCAACCGAGTCATCCGACAGCATGAAAGAGACCGTTTCCGATCTGCTCCAGTCCGCACTGGCCGCGCTTCAGTCTGAAGGCACTCTGCCAGCCGACCAGACCTTTACCCCGCAAGTAGGCAACACCAAGGACAAATCCCACGGTGACTACGCCTGCAACATTGCACTGGTCGCCGCGAAGGCTGCAGGTTGTCCGCCACGAAAACTCGCCGAGGAACTGGTGGCACGATTGCCTGACAGTTCAGCGGTTGAAAAGGTGGAGATTGCTGGACCAGGCTTCATCAACTTTTTCATGAGTACCGCCAGCGCGTTTGAAATTGTCGGCACCATTCTGGAGCGGGCGGAACAGTTTGGCCGAAACGAACACGGCAAAGGCGAGAAAGTTCAGGTGGAATTTGTCTCTGCCAACCCGACGGGGCCTCTGCACGTTGGCCATGGTCGCGGTGCCGCCATCGGCGACTGCCTGTGCCGGCTGTTGGAAGCCAATGGCTACGACGTCACCCGCGAGTTCTATTACAACGACGCCGGTGCCCAGATCAATAACCTGGCGCTGTCCGTTCAGGCCCGGGTAAAAGGCCTGACGCCGGAACACGAAAGCTGGCCCGCTGACGGCTACCGGGGCGACTACATTATCGACGTGGCCAAATCCTACCTCGCTGGTGAGAAAATCGATGCCGACGATCGTCATGTGATCGGCAAGGCCGATCCGGAAGACCTCGATGCCATTCGGGACTTTGCCGTTGCCTACCTGCGCCGTGAGCAGGATCTCGACCTGAAGGCTTTCGGAGTCCACTTCGATGTCTATTTCCTCGAGTCATCCCTGTATAAGGACGGCAAAGTGGAAGCAGCCGTCGAGCGCCTGAACGAGAACGGATACACCTACGAAAGCGAAGGCGCCATCTGGCTGAAAACCACCGAATTCGGTGATGACAAAGACCGTGTCATGCGCAAGAAGGACGGCGGCTACACCTACTTCCTGCCAGACGTGGCATACCATCTGGATAAGTGGCAGCGCGGTTTCAGCACCGTCATCAACGAACAGGGGGCCGACCACCATTCGACCGTGACCCGAGTGCGGGCCGGGCTTCAGGCCCTGAAAGCCGACATCCCGCAAGGATGGCCGGATTACGTCCTGCACCAGATGGTGATGGTCACCCGCTCCGGCCAGGAAGTAAAAATTTCCAAGCGTGCTGGAAGCTACGTGACCGTACGCGATCTGATTGACGAAGTAGGCCGGGATGCGACCCGTTTCTTCCTGGCGGCCCGCCGTGTGGATTCGCAGCTGACCTTCGACATTGACCTGGCCCGGTCCCAGACCAACGAGAACCCGGTCTACTACATCCAGTATGCCCACGCTCGGATCTGCAGTGTCCTGCGTAAACTGGCGGACGAAGGCGTTGAGCGCGGACGTAACGAATGCGTTGGTGACCTGTCACTGCTGACTCTGGACGAAGAGAAAGAACTGGCCAATCAGCTGGCCAAGTTACCGGAACTGATTGCCAATTCCGCCGCCCAGCGGGAACCCCATCACCTGACGCACTACCTGCGTGACCTGGCGGGACAGTTCCACACTTACTACAACGCTCACAAAGTTCTGGTAGAAGACTCGGCGCTCAGGGACGCCCGTGTTAGTCTGTACCTGGCCATCCGCCAGGTCATTGCCAATGGCCTAGACCTGCTTGGCGTAAGCGCACCAGAAGAGATGTAACTATTTGCCATGGCAAGAGATT
The DNA here is from genome assembly GCF_019931195.1 of Marinobacter sp. F4216. Classification (GTDB taxonomy): domain Bacteria; phylum Pseudomonadota; class Gammaproteobacteria; order Pseudomonadales; family Oleiphilaceae; genus Marinobacter; species Marinobacter suaedae. The sequence continues at coordinate 81,515 of NZ_JAIOUO010000008.1, forward strand.
ATGCCCGGAAGTACCGGACGGCATCGCCCTCAGCAACGCCAAAAAAGAAACCCGCCAAGCCCTCGCGCCAGACTAAAAAGCAGCCGAGGGCCGCGGCGCCAACCAAAAACCAGAGAGGGGGATTGTCTGTGAAGTGGATTCTGTCCCTGGCCGCAGTCGGCGGGTTTATCGGATTCATCGTCTACCTGAACTCTTTGCCGTCCGGCCAATCTGCGAACAACGTTCCCCAGCAGGCAGAGCAACCCGCCACCAAGGTGGTCACGCCGCCCCAGAACACGGCCAAGGTAGAAGAAGAGAAGAAGCCCGGGTTTCGCTTCTATGAAATGCTGCCGGAATCGGAAGTCGTTCCCCCAAAGGTGGAGGAATACACTCCCGGCCCGGCCAAGCAGGACTTCGACTACCTGGTGCAATCCGGCTCATTCCGCAGCAAGGCCGATGCGGAGCGCCAGCGAGCCCAGATTGCTTTCCAGGGCCTGCGTGCTCAGGTTCAGCGTATTGATCTGGACAACGGCTCAACCTGGTACCGGGTCAATGTGGGCCCCTTTGTCTCTCGCAGCCAGATGAACTCAGCCATCGACAAGCTGGTATCCATCAACATAGAACCGCTGGTTCGCAAGATCCCGAAAAAGGGCTGACCTAACACTCGCCAGGGATGGCTGCGAGCCTGTCGGGCCACAGGCAGTGAACGCCAGAGCCGGTGGCCCGATACCCACTTGAATTCTTCCCGCCTGCCTCCATAGTGCCTTGATACCGATTTTAATCAGGCAATTGGAGCCCAAATGACTACCATACTTTCGGTCCGACGTGATGACGAAGTTGCCATGGGAGGCGATGGCCAGGTCTCACTGGGCAATACCGTCATGAAAGGAAACGCACGCAAGGTCCGTCGACTCTACAACGGAAAGGTGCTTGCCGGATTTGCCGGTGGCACCGCTGATGCATTTACGCTCTTCGAACGCTTCGAAGCCCAGCTGGAAAAGCATCAAGGCAATCTCACCCGAGCCGCCGTTGAACTGGCCAAAGACTGGCGAACGGACCGGGCACTGCGTCGCCTGGAAGCCCTGCTGGCAGTCGCTGATGAGACGGCCTCCCTCATCATTACCGGGAACGGAGATGTCATCGAGCCCGAACAGGGCCTGATTGCCATTGGCTCCGGCGGCCCCTACGCCCAGGCATCCGCCCGGGCGCTTCTGGAAAACACCGATTTGCCAGCCCATGAGATCGTCGAGAAAGGCCTGAACATTGCGGCGGATATCTGTGTTTACACCAACCACAATCGCACCCTCGAAGTGCTGCCTACTAACGACTGATCCGGAGCGACCATGGCTGGAATGACACCCCGCGAGATTGTTCACGAACTCAACAAACACATCGTAGGCCAGGAAGAAGCCAAACGGGCCGTCGCCATCGCGCTGCGCAACCGCTGGCGCCGGATGCAGCTGGATAACAGCCTGCGAGACGAAATCACCCCCAAGAATATCCTGATGATCGGCCCAACGGGCGTCGGTAAAACCGAGATCGCCCGCCGACTGGCCAAGCTGGCCGATGCCCCGTTTTTGAAAGTCGAGGCCACCAAGTTTACCGAGGTTGGTTACGTTGGCCGGGATGTGGAGTCCATCATCCGGGACCTGGCGGATGCAGCTATAAAGATGCTGCGCGAGCAGGAGATGAAGCGCCACGAGAACCGCGCTCTGGATGCGGCTGAGGAGCGCATCCTCGACGCCCTGCTGCCACCACCCAGGGACTTTAACGAAGACAGCCAGAAGCCGGCCGACTCTGCCACCCGGCAGATGTTCCGCAAAAAGCTGCGGGAAGGCGACCTGGACGACAAGGACATCGAAATTGACCTGAGCGCCAGCTCCGCAGGCGTCGAGATCATGGCGCCTCCCGGCATGGAGGAGATGACCAGCCAGCTCCAGAGCATGTTCTCCAACCTGTCTTCCGACAAGCGCAAGACCCGGAAGATGAAGGTGGCAGATGCCTTACGCCGGGTGAAAGACGAAGAAGCGGCGAAGCTGGTGAACGAGGAAGAAATCAAGCAGAAGGCCATTCAGGCGGTCGAGCAGAATGGCATCGTCTTCATCGATGAGATCGACAAAGTCGCCAAGCGCTCGGAAAACACCTCCTCGGATGTATCTCGTGAAGGCGTTCAGCGCGACCTGCTCCCTCTGATTGAAGGCAGCACGGTGAGCACAAAATACGGTTCCGTACGCACGGATCACATTCTGTTTATCGCCTCCGGCGCGTTCCACCTGTCAAAACCGTCCGACCTGATTCCCGAACTACAGGGCCGTTTGCCGATTCGGGTCGAGCTTCAGGCACTTACTCCGGATGACTTCAAGCGCATACTGACTGAGCCGGATGCGTCACTCGTTGAGCAGTACGAGGCGCTGATGGGCACCGAAGGGGTTAAGCTCACGTTCAGTGAGGATGCCATCGCCCGGATTGCCGAGGTGGCCTGCAAGGTTAACGAAACCACCGAAAACATCGGTGCTCGCCGCCTGCATACCGTGCTGGAACGTCTGCTGGAAAGTTTGTCCTTCGATGCGGGCGACAAGGTCACCGAGACATTTGAAGTGACCTCTGCCTATGTAAATGAAAAGCTTGGGGAGTTGGCCGAGGACGAAGATCTGAGCCGCTATATTCTCTAACCAAGGCTGCCGGGGTTCGCGAATCTGCCGAACCCCGGCTGCTTAATTCACTGGGCCTTACTGAATAGATGGCTGACGTTTTCAAAGCTGGACGCCAGCCTGCCCTTCTCCGCCCTTTTCTTCCTGCCTTTGGCCACATACAGCGGCAACATTTCGCCATACAGACTGGTACTGATGGTGCGTTGCTCATCCTCCAGCCGATCACGGCGCAGAGTAATTCCGTATTTGGCCAGACGGGGCTCTAGCTCATCCGCTCGCTTGAGCAGATCGCGACGAGTCATCTGATAAGCATGTTCGCACACCATTCTTCGGGATTGGAAACTGAACACGTTGGAGAAGAAGAGCTTCGCGTCGTCCCGGGTGGGTTCAAACAGCAAGATGTCCTTGTCTGGATAGTCGCGGGCGTATTGGGCAATGCCCGATTGCATGCGCGAATACACCATGGTCCGGAACATTTGTGACAGCAGGTTAGGCATCCCCGCCCGGGTCAACTCGCCCGGTTTCATAGAGCCGGAACGGACAGCGGCACTGGCGTCTATCGGCACCTGAGGATTTACCGCGAACACGAGATCCGCACCGTCTTCGAACGCGACCGAGGCGTGCAACCCTTTACGCAGCGTACCGTCCACGTAATAACGACCATCAATATCGACCGGCACATACAGCCCGGGTGAGGACGTGCTGGCCTGAATGGCCTTTGAAATCGGGACGTGATCAAAGCCCGGCGCGCCAAAACAGACCGCATCGGTGCTTTCCACGTCCGCAGCGACAATGTAAAGGCTGCGCTTGAGTTCCCGGAAATCATTCGTCCTGCCCAGCATGGTGAAAGCGCGCTTCAGGTAGTCGTGCAAGCCTTCGTTATCGAACAGTCCTGACGGCGCGGCCTGGGCGAGAATCGTCATCGCTTCCAGCAGGCTCTGGTCATAAGGGTTGTTAGCAAACCGCTGAAGGGCGGTAGACACCAAGCCCGGCACGGCCAGAAGACGACGACCGATCTCACGAAATGCCGGACGATAGAAAACCTCTGGGTGGAACGGATGTACTTCCGCTTCGTTCCGGACGAAAATCCGGCACAGCTGAGCGGTGGTCATCTGGTTGGCGAGATTGGCCGCCACGAAAGAGCCCGCGTTGACGCCCACATACACATCAATGTTATTGAAGTCGAGACCATCAAGGGCTTCATCGAGCGCCCGCAAGGCGCCGATCTCGTATATGCCGCCCAGCGGGCCACCACCACCTAGGGCGAGTCCGACACGAGGAGCGGTTTTCAGATCGGTTGGCGCTGTCATGGTTCATCCTATTCCGATTGGCAACATGGGAATGGCCCTTGTTAGACCTACCCTAGTCCAAACTACCAGCAGGATTTAGAGTTCTCACCCTATAATCATTCATTACAGCCCGCTGACTCAGGAGGCCGCTCGTTCTGCGTAAGCCGCACTGTTCGATTTGCCTGGCCGGAGGTAACGGCCAAATCCAGCATTGCGAAGGGCCAGATCTACACAACTTTTGATGACGTGGGGCGAGTCCAGGAGCAACACATCCTCCAACAGCTGCATGGCCCACTCACGACTGACACTGCGAATCACCGACTTGACCTTCGGCAGACTGGCGGCGTTCATCGACAGGGAGTCATAGCCCATCGCCATCAGCAGGAGGGCACCACCCGGGTCACCCGCCAATTCACCACAAATACCAACCGGCTTGCCCACCACATGGGCATCCTGCGCGATTCGAACAAGCGCCTGAAGCACCGCCGGATGGTAGGAATGGTATAGCTGGGCCACCCGGGGGTTGTTACGGTCGACCGCCAGCAGATACTGGGTCAAATCGTTGGAGCCTACCGACAGGAAGTCCACCCGTTCGGCCAGTTCACGGATCTGGTACACCGCCGCCGGCACTTCCACCATCACGCCCACTTTCGGCATGTGAATGTCATAGCCCTCTTCCCGGACCTCATGATAAACCCGGTAAATCAGGTGCAGCGACTCTTCCACCTCCGATACATTGCTAATCATCGGTAACATGATCTGCAGATTATTCAGGCCCTCACTGGCTTTCAGCATGGCACGAACCTGAACCAGGAAGATTTCCGGGTGATCGAGCGTGACCCGAATGCCACGCCAACCCAGGAAAGGGTTTTCTTCCTGAATGGGGAAATAGGTCAGGGATTTATCACCGCCAATGTCTAAGGTCCGCATGGTTACGGGATTTGGCGCAAAAGCCTCGAGCTGTTCCCGGTAATACTCGCGCTGCTCCTGTTCCGACGGGAAGCGGTCCTTGATCATAAAGGGCACTTCGGTCCGGTACAGCCCAATGCCTTCGGCACCGTGCGACAGGGAACGGACCACATCGGTCATCAAGCCGGTGTTCACCAGCAGCGACACCCGGTGATGATCAATCGTCTCGCAGGGCTGATCCCGCAGTGCTTCCAGCCCGCGGATCAGCTCATCTTCTTCTTCACAAATGGCCTGGTAAAACGCGCGCAGATCATCCGAGGGCGAGGCAAAAATCTGGCCTTCAAAACCATCAACAACCAGTTCCTTGCCGTCCAGTTGATTGACGGGGATATCCACCAGTCCCATCACGGTAGGTACGCCCATGGCCCGGGCCAGAATGGCGACGTGAGAGTTACTGGAGCCCTTGACCGAAACAAGTCCGACCAACTGGCCTTTCGGCACCTCCCCCAGCATCGCAGGAGTCAGCTCTTCGCTGACCAGCACCGTACGTTCCGGGTATTCGAGTTGTTCCTGCCCGCGCTCCTGAAGGTGGGACAAAAGCCGGCGACCAAGGTCCCGGATATCCACCGCCCGCTCCTGCAGGTAATGATCATCCATCATCTCGAAGTGGCGCACGTACTGCTGAACGACCTGCTTCAGGGCCCCCTGAGCCCAGATTCCTTCGCGGATTTTGTTCGTCACCTCGCCCGGCAAAGCGTCATCGCCGAGCATTCTCAAGTAGACATCAAATAACGCCAGTTCCTCCGGCCGGAGCTGTGAGGCGAGGCGCTCGGCGACCCGTTCGATGTCATCCCGAACAGCCTTTACCGCTGACTGGAACAGAACAACTTCCTGTTCAACATCCTCTGGCGCTTTTTCCGGAACGGCGTCCAGGTCGGCTGAAGGGTAAACCACGACACTCTGGCCGATCGCGACTCCCGGAGCGCCTGGCACACCATTGAAACTAACGTCCCGGGCCTCTTCACCGGTCAGGGAAAGACCGCTGATCACACCGGTGGCTTCACTGTGAGCAATCACGCCCGCCAACTGGGCCGACACAGTCACCAGGAAGGCTTCTTCACCCTCATCGAAGGTTCGTGTGTTCTCCCGCTGCTGAACAACCAGAACCCCCAGTACTCGGCGGTGGTGGATGATGGGAACACCCAGGAAGGACCGGAAACGTTCTTCACCGGTTTCCGGGAAATAGCGGTATCGGGGATGAGACGGCGCATCTTCCAGGTTGATCGGCTCTTCGCGGGAACCAACCAGGCCAACCAGGCCCTCGGAATAAGCCAGGGTGACCTGCCCTACCGCATCTGGATAGAGCCCCTCGGTGGCCATCAGGATATATCGATTGGTTGCCGGATCCAGCAGGTAAACGGAGCACACTTCGGTGCCCATGGCCTTCTGCACACGCGAGACGATGATATCCAGCGCCTCCTGGAGATCCCGGGCGCTGTTCACCTCTTGTACAAGACTTCGCAATATGCTCAGCATGCGCGTTTAGTCCGTCACCGTCTGGGGCTCCCGGGCTCGTCGAGTCTGTTCGCGCCGCTGCCACTGTTCCATCTCATGGAACAAGCGGGGAGCCAGCTCCCTCAGCGCCCGCCGGTAGACTTCACGTTTGAACGAGACAACCTGCCCCAATGGATACCAGTAGCTAACCCACTGCCATCCATCGAATTCCGGCGAATCGGTTCCGTCCACGCAAACCCGCGCGTCCGGCGACAGCATCCTCAACAGGAACCATTTTTGTTTTTGGCCGACGCAGACGGGATGCGAGTTATGACGCACCATCCGCTTTGGCAGCCGATACCTGAGCCAGCCCCGCGTACAGCTGATGATTTCCACATCGCTGGCGGCAAGACCGATTTCTTCTCCGAGCTCCCGGTATAATGCTTCCTCCGGCGATTCGTTGGCATTGATTCCGCCCTGAGGAAACTGCCAGGCATCCTGCCCGACACGCCTAGCCCACAGCACTTCACCCCTGTGGTTGGCCAAAATGATTCCGACGTTGGGTCTGAAACCGTCTGAATCTATCACGGCACAGTCCTCTTATAAGTCGGTCGGGCAGTTCATATTTCGAACGGCCACAATTATCCAAGTTGTTTTCATTCTTGCAGAAACGCACGGCCACAGCAAACGGAGCTGCGCACGTTCGGCCATGGTAGACTAGCCGCTTTCCAAGACACGGTTTGCGTTCCGGAGGTAAAAAGTTGACGCTCGCTATCTTTGATCTCGATAACACCCTGCTGGCGGGAGACAGCGATCACGCCTGGGGCGAATTTCTGGTGGAAGAAGGCATCGTTGATCCCGAGGAGTACCGCAAGGCCAACGATCGCTTCTATCAGGAATACCTGAACGGCGAACTGAACATCCTTCGCTATCTGAGCTTTGCCCTTCAGCCACTGGCAAAGCACGAAATGTCACAGCTCCTGGCGTGGCGCGATCAGTTCATGGAGAAGAAAGTTCGCCCGATGATGCAGCGTAAAGCGGGTGAGCTGCTGGATACTCACCGCACCCTGGGCCACACCCTGATGATCATCACCGCCACCAACCACTTTGTGACAGAGCCTATTGCTGCCGAGCTGGGGATAGAGCACCTGATTGCGACTGAACCGGAATTGAAGGATGGGCGGTACACGGGCCAGGTCGCCGGCACACCCAGCTTCCAGGATGGCAAGGTTTCCCGGCTGAACCACTGGCTGGCGGATACTGGAGAGAGTCTGGACGGCGCCTGGTTCTTCAGCGATTCCCATAACGATGTGCCACTGCTTGAAGCTGTGGACAATCCCGTCGCTGTGGACCCGGACCCGACCCTGGAATCACTGGCGCGGAAAAGAAACTGGAAAATCCTGTCGCTAAGAGACTGACAGGCACGTGAGGGAATCCGACCAGCTCCCTTAAAGGAAGCTGGTCAGTGACCGCACGAAGCAGGCCTTGATGTAATCGGTTTCCGGAATACCGGGAACCACCGGATGATCCGGCGCCTGATGCCCCTGCTCCAACAGCTGCACAAACCGGTCAATCTTGCGGCCACTGCTGCGAATAATATCCACAAGCTGGCTCTGTGACAGATGCATGGAGCAGGAGGCCGACACGAGAATGCCCTCGCGCTCCAGCAATCTGAGCCCAAGCTGGTTCAGCCGGGCATAGGCCTGTTCACCGGCCTTCTGATCACGGCGGCGGGGAATCAGGGCCGGCGGATCCAGCACCACGATATCGAATTTTTCCTTTTCGTCGCACAACGCCTTGAGTGCTTCAAAAGCATCGCCCTGAAGGGTCTCCACATTCTCCAGCCCATTGAGCGCAGCATTGTGATGCACGCTATCAATCGCCGATGCCGAGCTGTCCACACAGGTTACCTGGCTGGCGCCCGCCGACGCAGCCTGGACCCCCCAGCCGCCGACATAACTGAAGACATCAAGCACTCGCTTGCCCGGCGCATACGCCTGCAGGCGCCGGCGATTCATGCGATGATCATAGAACCAGCCAGTCTTCTGTCCCTCCGCCAACGAGACTTCAAACCGAACCCCGTTCTCTTCCACCGGCAGCACGGACACTTCTGGCCCATGGGCCTGCTCGACGTAATTCTCCAGCCCTTCAACCTTGCGCATCTTGCCGTCATTCTTGAGCACGATGGACTTTGGATGAACGAGGCGCTGAACGGCCCGGATGATGGAGCCTTTCATCTGTTCCATGCCCGCCGTGGAGATCTGAATGACCACGATATCTCCGAAGCGGTCCACCACCAGGCCTGACAGTCCGTCACTGTCGCCAAAGACCCAGCGGTAGAAAGGGCGTTCAAACAGCGTTTCCCTAAGCGCCAGTGCCGTCTCAAGCCGGTGCGTCAGCCGCTGGGGCGTCATACCATGAGACGGATCCCGGCTGATCAGTCGTCCGCAGATCAGTGCATGAGGGTTCACAAATACCGACCCCAGAGGCTTATCATTGGCAGCCCTGAGTTCCGCCTGGGCACCGGCTTCAAACCCGGAGAGCGGCGATCGGCGAGTGTCCACCTCGTTGCTGTAGACCCAAAGATGACCGGCACGAAGACGTCGCTCCGCACCTTTTCGAAGATACAAGACAGGTAAGTTCATTTCGGTTATCCGAGGGGAAAGAGTTACATCTCTGCGGCAACGTGATCCGCGTAAGCGTCCGCATCCATCAGACCGTCCAGCTCACCTTCATCCGCCAGCCTGACCCGGAACATCCAACCCTCACCGTAGGGGTCTTCATTCACTTTTTCCGGCTCATCTTCCAGTGCTTCATTTACTGCGATCACTTCACCGGTAACGGGACTGAACACATCGGAAGCCGACTTGACCGATTCGGCAACCCCCGCCTCTTCCCCACCGTTAACGGTGACGCCCAGATCGGGCACACCAACATACACCACATCCCCAAGCTGTTCCTGGGCGAAATTTGTGATGCCTACGGTCGCCGTTCCATCATCGGCTACACGGACCCATTGATGAGTGTCGATGTATTTCAGATCTGCAGGTATGTCGCTCATGGTCGGATTCCCTGGTGAAAATTTTGCGCAGTGTAACTCAAGAAGCTAGCAAAACGTGAGCGCGGACGCAGGGGAAGAACCGAGAATCAGTATGAGGGAATTTGGAATTCAATATCCGCTGCTGGACTGGTCAAGCTCGAAACTGAAGTCCAGAGCACGGTGAACCCGGGTAGTAAAGCTGCCATCGGCATCAAACTCGAACCAGCGGTACCCCGGTGCCAGCGGCTCCACGGAGAAGTCGGATGAGCCGGTGGTGAATTGGATACAGGTAGACGGAGTTGAAAGCAGGCGCACACCGTCACGAACTATGTTCTGTTCCTGGTGAATATGGCCCCATAGCACGACTTTCACTTGAGGGAAGCGTTCGATAACCTGCCAGAAAGCCTCTCGATTTTTAAGGCCAATGTTTTCCAGCCAGGCACACCCGATATCAACGGGGTGATGATGAAGGGACACCACCGCCGGCATCTCCGGATACTCGGACAACACCTGCTCAAGAAACGCCAGCTCGGACTGCAACAGCTCGCCATGAACCTTTCCTGGAACGGACGAATCCAGCAGGATGAACTGCCAGCCACCCATCAGGATACGACGATGATTGGCACCGAACTCCTCCGCTACCTGCTTGAGGGTGCCAGCGTCATCGTGGTTGCCTGGTGACCAGGCGGTCTGGCACTGAAAGACAGTCAACCGCTGGCCAAACACCCGATAGGCTTCTTCCGAACCGTCCTGAGCGAGATCGCCGGTGGCGAGGACCAGATCAGGCTGACCATGGGACTTCAAAACCTCATCGACAACGGCAGAGAAACTGTCCCGGGTGTTCACACCCAGCAGTTGCCCGCTGGCGTTTGCCATCAGATGGGGATCGGTAAGATGCAGAACCCGGAGAGGTCGGGTTTCGTTTGGCATGGTCATGGTAATCAGTTTCGCCTTACTACGCGTCACTTGGTCGAGATTTGAGTGTACGTTGTCGAGGTAAGATTTTATTGCCCCTGAATGCCACGGGCATCACATTCTCAGTAGTGTCTGGCGATATATTGCGATTTTTAACAACTCAGACATGAGCCCGGCCTCTCAAAAACCAGGTCAATAAGACGATGGTCAAAGACCGCTCAGTCCACACCCTCGCCGGCAGGCCAGGCTGCCTGATCGATGGGCAGATGACCAAACCGGAGGCAGAAATCGAGCCAGTCCGCCAGGAAACCGTTCACCTGGACTTTCTCATCCGGGTGATGCATGAAACGGTTCGGGTAGTCGTTAACCGGCGCGATCTGACGATCGCGATAGCAACTGATCACTTCGGCCATCGATGCATCGTGATAGACCCGCACGGTCATTTCCGGATTGTTCAGCCAGCGGCCTGAGTTGTGGATCTGCTCAAGTAGCAGGGTTTCCGTGTATTTTGCTGTCTGCAGCACCTTGATCTGAACCCTGCCAAGGTAGAGGCTCTCACGGCGTAACTCGAATGCATTGATCGACCTGCCGTTCAACTCGAGCTGGCGCAACCGGCGAAGGCGCTGGTAGTTGCCGTCACACAGTGCACCCAGGCGCTGGAGATCCGGCACATAAGCTTTGGGTTTGATGGTCCACTCAGTCATAGACCCACCTCGTTACGCAGTCTCGAACGGTTCAGCTGCAACCATTGAAGGGCGATAATGGCCGCCGCGTTGTTTATTCGTCCGTCACGAATCATTTCAATGGCCTCGTGCGAGGAGAAAACGTGTGCACGGATATCTTCGTGTTCGTGCTCCATACCATATAGGCCACCCGCCGACTCGGTACTGACCAACCCACAGTACAGGTGGACCAGTTCCGACGTCCCCCCCGGCGATACCAGGTAATCGCAGATACGCTCCAGACTGCGGAAGGTCAGACCAGCTTCTTCCTGGCCTTCCCTTCGCGCGACTTCTTCCGGCGTCTCTCCGTCTTCATTCATCCCGGCAACGAGTTCCAGCAACCAGGGCGACTGGTCTCGCCCCAGCGCCCCAAGCCGGAACTGTTCCAGCAACACCACTTCGTCACGGACCGGATCGTAGGGCAATACGCAGGTCGCATCACCCCGGATGAAAAGCTCACGGGTGAACACCGGCATATTCTTCCCGTCGAAGCGGGCGTGCGTCAGCCACAGCTTGTCCAGACGGAAAAACCCCTGAAACACGGTTTCCCTCCTTTCGATATGGACATCGCTGGCACTGAACTGAAAGGGACTGGACATTTTTTCTCCAATCGAAACCAATTCTGAACAATAGCCGGTGATTCCGACCCATTGCAAGCAGGCCGAAGCCGCTGTGAACACACCAAAAACGTGACGATCAGATCTTGTCGTAGAGCTTACCTCCGGACTCCATGAATTCCCGGGATTTTTCCTGCATCCCGGTTGCCAGCGCCGAATTTTCGTCCAGATCACGGGCCCGTGCGTAATCCCTCACCTCCTGGGAAATCTGCATGGAGCAGAATTTCGGGCCGCACATGGAACAGAAATGTGCCACCTTGGCGGACTCCTTCGGCAGGGTTTCATCGTGGAACGAGCGAGCAGTGTCCGGATCCAGTCCCAGGTTGAACTGATCCTCCCACCGGAACTCAAACCGGGCCTTGGAGAGCGCGTCATCACGGACCTGGGCGCCAGGGTGACCTTTGGCGAGGTCTGCGGCATGGGCGGCAATCTTGTAGGTGATGATGCCGGTTTTCACGTCCTCTTTATTCGGCAGCCCGAGGTGCTCCTTGGGCGTCACGTAGCAGAGCATGGCACAGCCATACCAGCCAATCATGGCAGCACCGATGCCGGAGGTGATGTGGTCGTATCCCGGCGCAATGTCCGTCACCAGCGGACCCAGTGTGTAGAAAGGTGCCTCATCACAGCATGTCTGCTGCTTGTCCATGTTTTCCTTGATCAGGTGCATCGGCACATGCCCCGGTCCTTCGATCATGACCTGCACATCGTGCTTCCATGCGATTTTGGTCAGCTCGCCCAAGGTTTCCAGTTCACCAAACTGCGCCGCGTCGTTTGCGTCCGCCACGGATCCTGGCCGCAAGCCATCGCCAAGACTGAAGGACACATCGTAGGCCTTCACGATCTGGCAGATGTCTTCGAAGTGTTCATACAGGAAGCTCTCCCGATGGTGGGCCAGACACCACTTGGCCATGATGGAACCGCCACGGGAGACAATACCGGTGACCCGATTGGCGGTGAGCGGTACATGGTGCAGCCGCACCCCGGCATGGATGGTGAAATAATCGACACCCTGCTCGGCCTGCTCGATCAGGGTGTCGCGGAAGATATCCCAGGTGAGGTCTTCCGCCACACCGCCCACTTTTTCCAGCGCCTGGTAGATAGGTACGGTGCCGACCGGGACCGGGGAGTTGCGAATGATCCACTCCCGGGTTTCATGGATATGTTTGCCGGTGGAGAGGTCCATGATGGTATCCGCGCCCCATCGGATGCCCCAGGTCAGTTTTTCGATTTCGTCCTCAATGGACGAGCTGACCGCCGAGTTCCCTATGTTGCCATTAATCTTTACCAGGAAGTTGCGGCCAATGATCATCGGCTCCAGTTCCGGATGATTGATGTTGGCGGGGATGATTGCCCGTCCTTGAGCCACTTCATCCCGCACGAACTCCGGGGTAATTACCTTGGGCAACGAAGCCCCATGTGACTGGCCGGGATGCTGGGATTCGAGCAGCCCCCGCTCGCGGGCCTCCTGCAATTTGAGATTTTCCCGGATGGCGATGAACTCCATCTCCGGCGTAATGATGCCCTGGCGGGCGTAATGCATTTGGCTCACGTTCTTCCCGGCCTTCGCCCGCAACGGCTTTCGCCCCTCAAAAAATCTCAGGGGATCCAGTGTCGGGTCGGCGTTTCGCCGACGGGTAAATGCCGAGGTGTACCGGGACAGTTGCTCCACATCCCCACGCTCTCGAATCCAGTCCCCGCGCAAGGGGTCGAGACCCTTGCGAATATCGATTCGGGCCTCCGGATCCGTGTACGGGCCAGAGGTGTCGTACACCAGCACGTCAGGATTGGATTCGCCGCCCATATCGGTGGGAGTGATACTCTGGCTGATGGCTCGCATCGGCACCCGGAGATCGGAGCGGGAACCTTGCACATACACTTTTCGGGAACTGGGCAGCGGCTCAACCGCAGCCGGATCCACGCGGGCAGAGTCTTTGAGGTAGGAGATTTCGTCTGTCATCACTGGCTCCGGGTCTGTCAAAGGAACGGTGGTCGCGCATGACAGAGCCCGGCTCAACGGACATTGAATCAGTGCCCGTGCGCGTCGTTAAAACGCTTGCCAGTGATCGGTATGGTCGTTGATTCCTACGCCGGTATTATCCGGATCAGGTTGCGGGTTCTGCTGTGCAATCTCAGCCGACCGTTCACCGTTTAAAACAGTAAACTGGTCAGCACCCCGTCAAGACGCGAAACTTGATTGTGTGGCACCTCGAATAAGTGCGCCTAGCAAGTGTAGAGCTATGCCCATTTATTGTCCATAATGGCCGTCCAGCTTCCCAAGGATCAACTGCGATTGGATTTTTTTTCTGTTTTATAGGAAGTTACAACCTTCAATCGCGGGACACGTTCGTGCACAGGTATTCAGGAGACACTATGAAGAAGCAACTGCTTTCCGGGCTGATAGGGCTTTTCGCGACCCAGTCCGTTTTTTCCATGGATCTGGTAGAGACCTACGAGAAAGCATTGTCTTACGATTCCGGCATAGCGGCCGCACAAGCCCGCTTTGAGGCACAGGAAGCCGCCAGCGATGTTACCCGGAGTGCGTTGTTACCCCAAATCGGCGCTTTCGGCGATGCAAACTACATTGATGTCGACGGCCCCAACCAGGATGCCGGTTACCGCGAACTGGGCTTTGGGGCGCAGCTGACCCAGCCTGTGTTTCGCGCTGATGCCTGGTATCGCTTCGATGCCAGCCAGTTTCAGACCGAATCGGCCCGCGCCCAGTTCAACCTTGCCCAGCAGCAACTGATTCTTGACGTGGCGACGGCTTACTTCAATGTGCTGCTCGCCCAGGACACGGTGACCACCACTCTGGCAGCGGAAGCCGCCATCCAAAGACAATACGAACAGGCTCAGGAGCGCTTTGATGTCGGCCTGATAGCCATCACTGAAGTCTATGAAGCCCGGGCGTTGTTCGATGACACCCGCAGCCGGCGTATTGTTGCAGAGAACCAGCTCAACGTTGCCAGGGAACAACTGGCCCGCCTGACCGGCGAGTACACCGAGGAACTGGAAAACCTGCGCGAAAACTTCCCCCTTGGACGCCCGGAGCCGGCCGATCCCGCCGCCTGGGAGAAAACGGCCCTGGAGCAGAACTGGTCAATTCAGTCCGCTGTTTATGATCTAAACACCAGTGAAGCCAATCTGAGGGCAGCCAAAGCAGGGCATTACCCCACCCTGGATTTGAACGCTTCCTACGGCAAATCCGACATTGATGGGCTGGAAGAGCCAGGCGCGACGTTTACCCAGCGGGACGGCACCACCACCCAGGGTGTAATCGGGCTAACGCTGAACGTGCCAATCTATACCGGTGGCGGCACCCAGGCCTCAGTTCGCCAACAGCGCTCTCTGCTGGACGTCGCCGAAGAAACCCTGAACACGGTGCGCCGGGATGTTCGTGTCACCACCCGCAGCCTGTTCCTGACAGTAAACAATAACATCGAGACCGCTTCAGCCCTTGAACAGACCATCGTGTCCCGACGCAGCGCGCTGGATGCAACCCGCGCAGGTTATGAAGTGGGAACCCGGAATATTGTCGAGGTATTGGATGCCGAGCGTGCTTACTACGTGGCGCTCCGTGACTACGCCAATGCCCGCTACGATTACGTGGTCAATACCCTGCGCCTGCAACAGGCCGCCGGTACACTGAGTCCGAAGGACCTTATCGTGCTGAACAACTGGCTGAGCGAAACGGCACCGGGCATTGAAGCACTGGCAAACGAGAACGAGGTACTGGAAGACCCGACCCAGTGAACGGCGAGGCGGGCGCCTGAAGGCAAGCCCGCCGTCACAAACGCTCGATGATTCCGCTGACTACCCTGTCCAGGGCGCCCCGGTTTTTTTCAACCACCGCCAGTGCCCGCTCACCGGAGGCTCGCCGGGCCTCTGGATCTCCCACCAGATCAACCAGATGTTGCGCCAGCTCACTGGCGCCAGACACCATGGTTACCCCCTGATCTTCCCGCAATCGCTGGTAAATGGTTTCAAAGTTAAAAACGTGAGGGCCGGAAAACACCGGAATCCCCCAGACCGCCGGTTCCAGGGGATTATGGCCACCACGGGTAATCAGTGAACCGCCGACGAAGGCGATGTCACTGGCGCCATACAGCATCATCAGCTCCCCCATGGTATCCCCCAGATAGACCTGCGCGGTCGTGGGCTCGTCCGAGCCTGACCGGCGAGCAAGGGACAGACCGGCTCTGGTCACCTTGTCTGCCACAGAATCAAACCGGTCGGGGTGACGGGGAACCAGTATCAGCAAGGTCCTGGGGTGCGCTGCCAGTACCTGCTGATGCGCCGCCAGCAGCATCTCGTCTTCACCTTCATGGGTACTGCCGGCCACCCAGACCACTCGGTTTCCGAATGCCGCTTTCAATGTTCGTGCAGACGCGTGAACATTTGCTGGGATATCCACATCGAATTTCACGCTTCCGGTGACCGATACACGGCTAGGCTCCACACCCAGCCGACAAAAACGCTCAGCGTCCTTCTCCGCCTGTGCGGCCACCCAGCTGAGACTTTGCATAATCGGACCGGTGAGTCCTTTAACCCGCTCGTAACCACGAGCAGAGCGCTCAGATAGCCGGGCGTTAATCAGGAAAATAGGCACACCGAGGGCACGACTTTGACGAATCATGTTCGGCCAGAGCTCGGTTTCCATGATGACAAGAATTCTGGGCTGAACCCGTGCGAGGAAGCGCCTGATAGAGCCAGGTGTATCGTAGGGTGCATAAGCATACTGGACCTGATCCCCGAACATTTTCCGGGCCTGCGCCAGGCCGGTATCCGTCATCGCGGTCATCAGGATGGTGATACCCGCCTTTTGTGCCAATAGCCTCCGAACCATCGGACCCGCAGCGATGGTCTCCCCCACCGACACGGCGTGAACCCAGACAACCGCCCCATCCACGGGCGGTACAAAGCCAACCCTGTTGCGCCAGTTATTCCGCAGGTCCGGTGCCTTTCGTCCATGCCACCATAACCGAAGTAAAATGAAAGGCAGCAGTAGCCGAATTAACAGGGAATAGATAAAGTGAAGCACAGACGACTCCCAACCAAACAGTACGCTATCATAGCGGAAATCCAGTGTTTTTTCCTCTAACCGGGAAAACAGCGCAACGGGATGTGCATGGAATCCGGCACCTTCAAGGATCTGTTTGCAAGTGAACAAGACATATCGTAAACCCCCACGAAACACAGACTTTTCAGCGTACCGGCATCCACGCTGGTGGCCCACCTGGTGTGTGATCGGCCTCATGTGGTTACTGGCGCACCTGCCCCTGCGCCTGCAGTGGTGGCTTGGCAAACTTGCCGGCCTGCTTGCCTTGCGGCTTGCAGCTCGCCGACGACGGATAACCGAAACCAATATCCGACTATGCTTTCCGGAGCTGACAACAGAGCAACAATCGGCATTGGTTCGAAAATCCTTTATTGCCAATGGCATTGGCCTGATGGAGCTTGGCCTCGCCTGGTTCCGCAACCCGAAACATTTTCTGGACATCACCAGGGTGCATGGACTGGAATTTTTCGAGCAGGCTCGCGCTCAGGGGAAGGGTGTACTGCTGCTTGGCGGGCATTACAGCACACTGGATCTGGGCGGCGCGCTGGTCACGGAACACATTGCAGCCGATGTGATGCAGCGCGATCATAACAACCCACTCATGAACGCGGTAATGACAAGGGCGAGAGAGCGGCGTTACGGCACTGTGCTCGGTGCCAGGGACCTGAGGGGCCTGTTCAGAAGCCTGCGACAGAACCATGCAGTGTGGTATGCCACAGATCAGGATTACGGCCGCAAGGACATTGTGTTTGCGCCATTTTTCGGAATACCTGCAGGAACCATCACCGCGACATCGCGGATCGCCGAACGAAGTGGCTGTGTCGTTGTCCCGTTCAGCCACACACGCCGGGAAGACAAACCCGGCTACGACATCTACTTCCATCCTGCGCTGGAGAACTTTCCCAGTGGAAACGATTTGCAGGACGCAACCCTGATCAACCGGACGATCGAGCAGGAAATCCGCAAAGCCCCGGACCAGTACCTCTGGATGCACCGCCGGTTCAAAACCCGACCGGACCCTGACGATCCGGGCTTTTATCAACGCAAGTAGACAGACCCAATGGAGACGGGCACACCGTGCCTCAAACTATGGCGACACTCGACAGGGAAAGAAGCGAACCGCCGGTGGTCTGGCTGCTGACGGACAACAAGCCAGGTCATCGAAACCAACTCAAAGGCCTGGGCAACCGACTGCGTGCGCTGGCCGGTGCCAACCTTCACTGGGTTGATACAGAGTCGATTGCCGTTCCCCTCTGGCGGTCGTTTCTGGGCATGCCGCCCGCTGCCGACTATCCACCGGCAGAACCCGACCTGATTGTCGGCGCGGGCTCGGGCACGCACCGCTTGCTGCTGGCGCTACGGCGAAAAAAAAACGTCTCCACTCTGGTATTGATGAAGCCCGGATTCCCGCTCGGCTGGGTCAGTGCGGTCATTACACCGGCCCACGATCGCGTTGCCGAGGGGCCCAATGTTCTGCTGACCGAGGGCGTGATCAACACCGTGACACCACTGGCCCGAATCACTGACAAGCCAGAGGCGTTGATTCTGGTGGGCGGGCCCTCTCCCCACTTTGACTGGGATGAGGACGTTCTGCTTGGCCAGATCCACCATCTGATCAACCACTATACAGGTTGGCGCTGGACCATCAGCGGTTCGCGGCGGACTCCGGAGCCGCTGTTGGGCAAACTGGAGGAGCTGGCCGGACTGAAGATTTCCGTCGTCCATCCGGAGCGCACCCATCAAGACTGGCTTAATCACCAGTTATCCGCATCCCGTGCGGTCTGGGTAAGCCCGGACAGTATGTCCATGGTGTGCGAGGCGGCCACCTCCGGCGCTCCCACGGGGATATTCCAGCTTACTCCGGTGGCTGGCAGTCGAGTGGCAACCGGAATCGACCAGCTGGTAAAGAACGGCCGTATCGCCCGATGGTCAGACCACGCGTCGGTCATGACAGAAAAGCCCCTTCGAGGACAGCCTTTCTGGGAGGCGGATCGCGCGGCGCGCTGGGTACTGGAGAAGGAACTGCTGCCAACACCGCCGCAGGAAGAACTCACCGGAGGGAGAGTGGGGTGAGAGTCCTGCAGGCTTTGCCAGCCCTGCACAGCGGGGGCGTGGAACGGGGCACCGTTGAGTTCGCGGCTGAACTGGTCAAACGTGAACATGAGTCATTCGTCGTCTCCAACGGCGGGCCAATGGTCCAACATCTGCACGAGAACGGCAGCACCCACGTCCAGATGCCGATACACAGGAAATCGCCGGCCTCCTTCGGCCAAATCCTTCCCATGCGGAGACTGATTCGTCGGATTCGGCCAGACATCATCCATGTCCGGTCCCGCATGCCAGCCTGGATCATTCACCTTGCCTGGCTCAGCCTGCCCGCTGCCGAACGGCCACTGATCGTATCGACGTTTCACGGCATGTATTCGGTGAATCCGTACAGCGCTGTCATGACCAAGGCCAATCACATCATCGCCGTTTCAAACTGCGTCCGGGACTACGTGCTGAACAACTTCAATGTTGCGCGGGAAAAACTGACCGTTATACAACGAGGGGTCGATGTGGACCAGTTCCGCGAACATCGCTTGGATCCATCCTGGACCCATGCCCTTTTAGCGACCTACCCGCAACTCAAAGACCAGAAAATATTGATGATGCCGGGGCGTATTTCCCGCTGGAAAGGCCAACTGACCTTTCTTGAGGTTATGGCGCAACTGATCCGGGAGCGCAATGACTGCCACGGCATCATCGTCGGCGGTGCAGAGCCCGGCAAAGAGCATTTCATGGAGGAGCTGAAAAAGCGTTGCGAAGCGCTTGGCCTGTCGAAGCATGTCACCTTCCTGGGCCAGAGAAACGACATGGCTGAACTGTATCTTCTCTCCGACCTGGTATGTCACCTGTCCACCAAACCTGAGCCGTTTGGCAGGACGGTCACCGAGGCTCTGGCGTCAGGCACGCCCGTAGCCGCCTTCAACCGAGGTGGCGCGGCTGAAACACTGCAGGCCTGTTTCCGTGAAGGGCTGGTCACTCCGGACGACACAGAAGCATTTACCGAAACAGTTGTCCGGTTACTTGACGGGCCAACGCCGGACATACAGATTCCCGACCGCTTCCGACTGGAGGCCCAAACAGAGGCAACGCTTCGGATCTACCAGCAGCTTGTGACCGGGCGCCGGGCCTTATCATGACGGAACGTCACCTGACGCTGGCGTTTGTGATTGCCACTCCGGGTACCAACTGGGGGGGTATGGAACGGCACACCGTAGACCTCGCCAAGGGGATGGCCGAGCGCGGGCACACCGTGCATGTTCTTGGACATAAGAGTTACCACGACCACTTCCCTCCCCCCGTGACGTTTCACCGCCAACCGGTGCAACTGGGCCGAAAAAACCCATGGCTGCAGTGGACGATAACTCGCTGCCTCAGAGATATTTCGCCTGATATTGTCCATGCGCAGGGGAGCAAGGCGGCTGACCTTGTCAGCCGGTCCAGCCTTTCCCTGAGCACACTGCGATTAGGTACCGTTCATGGCATTAAATCGAACCACCGGGCGTTTCAACACCTGGATGCGGTCATCGCTGTAAGCCAACCAATATTTGTTGCACTGGAACATCCTCGGAAGCGACTTGTCCCGAATGGCGTGCCGGCCCCACTCACTCGCGGCCAAAGCGCTCCAGCAGTCACCAGCCAGCCCGATGGCACCATCAATGCGATTGCCGTTGGTCGCCTGGAACCCGTGAAAGGATTTTCGAAACTGATAGAAGCCTGGAGCAACCTCGTCCCGGACGAACGCCACTACCATTTGACCATTTATGGTGAAGGCTCCGAGCGGCCCAGACTGGCGCAGTTGATCAATCGCCACAGTCTTGCAAAATCAGTCACCTTGGCAGGCTTCCAGCCTGCGATGGAGCAGGTCTACCAGGAAGCGGACCTGACCATCATCAGCTCAGAGCGCGAGGCGCTGTCCTATGTGTTGATCGAGAGCCTCCTGGCTGGTTGCCCCGTAGTTTCCACCCCCATTCCAGCCATTCAGGCCCTGCTGCCAGAACAGGCCGTCAGCACAGCCCATTCGGTCGAAAGCCTTGCCCAGCTGCTGAGCTCCTGGCTGTCAAACCTGCCAGATCTGAGAGTGCTGGAAACAGAAGCGATCATTTTTGCGCGCACGCACCTGACCCTGGAAAACATGATCGCCAATACCGAAAGTTTTTATCTGGAAACCTTGCAATGCCACCACACTGGGACTCCCTGAGAATGGGTAACCGCTCTACTGACGACGATTAAGTTCGTCCATCAATTGAAGCTCTCGGGCCTTTGCCAGACGCATGAAATTCCGATTGGCAGCGGTGATAGCCACACTCAGACCAAACCAGCCATTCAGGACCTGCCGATGCAAAAGGTAATACTTCAAAAACTTGACAGGAAATTCCGCGAACAACCGGATGGAACTGATGCGCCGGCCTTTGCCGTGCATATACCTGGCCTGTTCGGATGACAGCTGACAGTACTTGCGTTCCATTTGCTCAAGCGAGACCAGCGTCCGGTGTAACACGTCGCCCTTGAGCTCCAGCACCCTCCCCTCCTGAACCTGAGGGCGATCGTTATTGCTGTCTCGCTCAGCAACAATCATCGCCCTCTTGCGGTTATACAGCCGGAGAATTTTCTTCGATTTGTCGTGACGGAAAGGGTGTCCTTGTATGGGCGGGGATAACACCCAGCGCATTCGATAGCCCGCGACATCCTGTGGCATCGGGCTGGCAAACAGTGCCTGAATGTTCCTCACCAGGGTATCCGACAGAACCTCATCGGCATCCAGGTCCAGCACCCAATCGTTCCGACACAGGGAGGCAGCATACGCCTTCTGACAGGCGAAACCTTGCCAATCTCGATGCACGACCCGGGCACCGGCCTCCCTGGCAATCTCGCAGGTTCGATCCACGCTGCCCGAGTCCACCACGATAATCTCATCGACCCACCCCTGAACTTTGGCAATGGATTCCGGCAGCCTCAGCTCCTCATTCCGGGTAATAAAATAAACCGACAGTGGCAACGGCATTCGAAGCTCCTTGCTAAACCTTCATTTTCGTGTACCTGCGGGACAATTATGTGCTACCCCTATGGTAAGATGACGAGCTAAATAACGGATGTAACAACCGATGCGCAGCGGGCAAAACGCGCTCTAGACCAGACACGGAGTATACCCATGATTCACCCCGTCATTATGGCCGGTGGAACCGGTTCCAGGCTATGGCCGATGTCCCGGCAGCTGAACCCCAAACAGTTTCTGAAATTGACGGACGGACCCTTGTCCATGCTGCAAGCGACCGTGGCTCGTCTGGATGGCATGGACGCCAAAGAGCCCCTGCTGATCTGTAACGAAGAGCACCGCTTCCTGGCGGCCGAACAAATGCGCCAAGCCGGCAAGGAACAGGCCGATATAATCCTCGAGCCCTGTGGCCGAAACACCGCCCCGGCCATTGCCCTGGCGGCACTTCAGTTGGTGGAAAGAAGCAGCGAAGCCAATCCACTCATGCTGGTACTCGCCGCAGACCACCTTATTCAAGACACCAAAGCCTTCCAGGATGGCGTCAAGAAAGCGATTCCTCTGGCTCAGGCAGGCAGTCTGGTAACCTTTGGCATCGTGCCCCAGCATCCGGAGACCGGGTACGGATACATCCATCGGGGCAACGAGCTGGCGATGAATTGCTTCACGGTTGACAGCTTTGTGGAAAAACCCGACCTGGACACCGCCAAGGCATATCTGACCTCCGGTGATTATCTCTGGAACAGCGGCATGTTCCTGTTCAGCGCCCAGGACTACCTGAACGAGCTGGAAGCGCACCGCCCGGATATTCTCGCCGCCTGCAAAACCGCCATGTCCTGCGCCAGCCAGGACCTTCACTTCACCCGGGTCGACGCAGACGCCTTTGCTCAGTGTCCATCGGATTCCATCGACTTTGCGGTGATGGAAAAGACCGAAAAAGCCGCTGTTGTCTCCCTGGACGCCGGCTGGAGTGATATCGGCTCATGGTCCGCCCTGTGGGATGTCAGCGAAAAAGATGAGGCAGGAAACTGCCTGAGTGGCGATGTCATTACCCACGATACCCGCAACACCCTTGTCCGGGCCGACAGCCGACTGGTCGCGACCGTTGGCGTAGACAACCTGGTGGTCATCGAAACCAAGGACGCGTTGCTGGTTGCACACCGGGACAGAGTTCAGGACGTGAAAAACATCGTGGAACGGATCCGTGACGATGGCCGCCACGAACACATGAACCATCGCGAGGTCTACCGCCCCTGGGGAGTTTACGACTCTATCGACAACGGATCCCGTTACCAGGTGAAACGGATCACCGTGAAGCCCGGTGCCAAATTGTCAGTACAGATGCACCACCACCGCGCCGAACACTGGATCGTGGTCAGCGGCACCGCCAAGGTGACCAACGGCGAGAAGACCTATCTGGTCACTGAAAACCAGTCAACCTTTATACCCGTCGGACAGACTCACTCACTGGAAAACCCCGGCGTCATTGACCTGGAACTGATTGAAGTCCAGTCCGGCTCTTACCTGGGCGAGGATGACATTGTACGTTTCGAGGATAAATACGGAAGAACCTGACGATAACTACTCGCAAACACAAGGGTGCGCAATGCGGCGCACCCGACCTGTTTAAGCCGTACCTTCGTCAGATCAGATCTAACAGAGCTTGCCTTTTTGATAAGGCTCGGTGGCCATCCCAGAAGCCCATCGCCTCGACGTTGCTTGCCAAGCTCAGGGCCGTTTGCTAACTCGATATGCTCAAAACTCCACTGATTTTGCTGCGGCAAATCATTCCCTGAGTCGTTAAAATTGTGCCCAACCATATCAGCGGAGCCACTGCCCCCTTCGGGATCCTACGATAAGAGTTCGGTCAGAATCGTGTTAGAGTTTTGCCCGTTTAGTCACAATCATTCGAGGAGCCTCGGGATCTGGCAGACTGAGCACGATTCAACCTATTTTCTACAGGACTGCATGCATGAAACTTTCCGTTATCATGACCACCTACAACTCACCGGAATGGCTGGAGAAAGTCCTCTGGGGCTACAGCGTTCAGACTCATAACGATTTTGAGCTGGTGATTGGTGACGACGGGTCAACGGAAGAGACCCGTGAGGTAATTGATCGCATTCGCGAAGAAACCGGAATGACGATCAAACACGTCTGGCAGGAGGACAAGGGTTTTCGTAAGTGCCGTATCCTCAACAAATCGATTGTCGAAGTTGAATCAGAGTATGTGGTATTTACCGACGGCGATTGCATACCTCGCAAAGACTTCCTTGAAGTGCACGCAAAAGAGGCCGAGCCAGGCCGCTATTTGTCTGGCGGGTACCACAAGCTGCCCATGAGCACGAGCCAAACGATAACCAGGGACGACATCGTCAGTGGGCGCTGTTTCGACCTGAACTGGCTAAAGGAAAACGGACTAAAGTCCAGCTACAAAAACAGCAAGCTGACCGCCACGCCACTCAAGGCAAAAATCTTCAATACGCTCACCCCTACTGCCTGCAACTTCAAGGGCTCGAACGGTTCCGCCTGGCTCGAGGACATTCTGGCGGTGAATGGTTTTGATGAGCGCATGCCCTGGGGCGGACTTGATCGGGAATTCGGGGTGCGGCTGATCAACTCCGGCATCAAGCCCAAACACGTGCGTTACAACGCCATTGTGATTCATCTGGATCACAAGCGCGGGTATAAGGATCCGGAGCTGGTGGCAGCGAACAAGGCCTTGCGAGTGGGCTCCGAAAAAGAGAAAACCAAGGTGACCCCGTGCGGCATCAAGCAGCTTGAGGCATCCGAATGATTTTCTGCGTCTTCTCCTTTAACCGGGGCCGCTATCTGGAAAACTGCATTGGATCTATAGAAGCCTGCGCACCCGGTTCCCCGATTGTGATCTTTGATGACAACAGTACGGATCCGGAAACGGTTCAAGTGCTCGAAAAATTCCGCGCCAAACACCGCATCATCCAGCCCCAGCGGGACGAAAGGTCCCGCCACCACCTGGGCGGATTGTACGGTAATATGCAGCGGGCATTTGAGGAACACCTGGATGCCGACCTCGTCTGCTATCTGCAAGACGACACACAGATGGTTCGCAGGCTTGACGAGGATGACCTTGCAGGAATCGAGCAGACGTTCGAAAAAGCCCCCTCTCTGGGCTTTATAAACCCATGTTTCATCCGGGGCATAAATTTCACCAGGGGCGCTCAATATGCTTACAACCCCGAGCTCAAGCTTTATTTCAGGGAACATTCCCAGCGAAGTTCAGGAACTTATTTTTCGGCACTGCTCATCATGAAACCAAAGCGGCTGAAAGACGCAGGGTGGTCTTTCGCGCAATCCGAACCAGCGAACAATCAGCAAGCCAGAAACCAGTTTATGCCCATGGGCTACCTGCACTCCCCCTTCGCCATGTGGCTTCCGGAGGTACCCGCCTATCGGGGCAAGAAAAAAACCCTGGGGCTGAAGCTTGCGGAAAAAAAGCGAAACTGCGGCTACTACCCCTTCGCACTGATGAGCGAATCCCAAATAACCGACCTCAAGGGGCGGCATGAAAGCGCTCTCCCGATTGCGGAGGACTTTCTTCACTGCGCAGATCATGAGCCCCCCAAGCCCTGGGCTTACAATCCACTGACCAACACCGGCTGGATCAAAACCCTGAACCAGGCGGAAGTCTCGCTACGGCGACTGTTCAAATAGCGGCTCTCCGCTCCGCCACACGCGTTCAGCCTGTTTCACTGGCTGAACGCGTCAACCGGTCACGATCTGACCAAAACAGGATAAAAACGACAGGCACCCAGAGGAACAGCCAAACGGCCTTGATCGAACTGATCACCGTATGAGACCCGGTCAGGGTCAACATGAAAACCAGCCCCAGCAGTGCAAAAAGCCCAACTTTCTCTTCCATGCCAGCATGGCTGATTACGATGCTTCTCACGACCAATCCAATCATTGTCGCCAGAAAACACAGGCCAACTATGCCGGTTTCAACCAGGGTGCCAATAAACAAATTGTGGGCGTGGGTGACAGGAACTCCGTTCGGTATCCAATAGGCTTCCGCTGCGGTTAAGACATCGGGCGGCGTCCCTGCTCCGAAGCCAAGCCACCATGATGCCGGCGGATACTGCAGATAGCCTGCCCAGATCTCCAGCCGGTACGACGCCCCCCTGCTGAGCAACTGCTGGACATAAGCGTCTCCACCATAAAGAGCCACCACGATCCATGCTACAACCGCTGAAACCACACTGACCGCCAGAAAGCTTCGCATGTCGGATGCTTTCACCAGAACAAGTACACCAAGGTACATCAGGTAGACCACCATCGCCCCGATGGGCGCACGACTCTCTGACAGCAAAACGGCCAGACAGACACTCGCCAATGAAGCGCCCAGAAGCGCCTTGTCCCCTTTCGTAAAGCCAGAACGCACACTTGCCAGCAGTAAGTGACCAATAGCGAAATAAACCAGAAGAATGGATCCGGCCTGAATCGGGTTATGCAACGCTCCCAACCCTGTTAACCGCCCTCGAAGATCAAAATAAAAAACAAACATAATAACGGCGGCCAGCGCCCCGAAAAGCGCGCACCAAAGGAAGAGATAGGCCCACCATCGCGGCGACTTAACGACATGAGGCATCCAGATATAAAGCGCGAGCAAACCGAAGGTTATCTCCACACCCCAGCGAAAGGCCCGCACATGCTCGCTCATAGGACCAAAGCCAACCACGAACGTGCTAATGGATGCATAGGCGAAAAACGCCAGAGAAACCAACAGGAACGGGTCTCTCCAGTTGATGCCCGCCCGCCGGGCGAACAGGAGAATCAGGACGGTTGGTATGAGAATGCCGTGAAAAAATGCCTTGTAGAGGTCTTGATGGGGGGCCAGCACAGTGACCAGAAGCCATACTGCAAACAGCGCTGGTGTTTTGCTTTTTACCTTGTCTGCAAAGCTGCTTTGACTGACCTTGCCCAGCGAATCACTGACTTGATGACTACTACTTTGCTCTACCACTACTTCGTTCTCCGACGAGCATCATCCCGGAAGATTCAACATTGCTCCAAATCATTATCCGCATCAGGCGTAAATGACTGGATTCGTCACATTATCTCTCTGCATAATTTATAAAAATTATGAGCAATCACATCACGTTTATAACTGTCCATGTTGTCAAAAGCGCTTTGGACCTTTTCAAAGGTACGATTGTTAGTCCATTCAACAATTTTTGACGCAAGCGAATCCGGTGTCGGATCAAAATAACCAACGACACGATCAAGTGGCTCCGACATCCTGTACTGGGATACCACCAGCGACGGCTTACGATAAATCAGGATATCGTTCTCGATTCCGGACATCTTGCTCTTGCCGTAAACCTCATGATATTTGCGAAAATGGGTATCCACCTGAATGGGTGCAATAAAGAAGTCGACAGCGGCAACCTTTTCTTCAAAGACCTCTGACGGAACATACCCCTCACTGTAATCAAGAGAGAACTTGTCTGACTCGATGGACTTAAAGTCTCTGATGATGGATTTCGCGTGCTTCTGGCCGGCATTACCCAGAAGAACCAGCCGAATTGGATAATCCAGTGCGTCAAGGCAGGCTTCAAGCGCCTGGAATACCTGATTGAAATCCTTCTTGCTGTTGGTCACCTTCCCCGTTATTGCAATCGTGACCGTATTCGTATCCTTTTGATCTGCAGAATATTCTTTCTCACCCAGGTACCCGAATGGCAACACCGGAGGCAAGACTTTTCGCTGATCAACCCAACCATTGTTGACGACATAATCAGAGATCGTCTGATTGGCAAACATGAAGTAGTCGATCTTTTCAAAAACCTGCGCTTTGAGCTTCCATTCCCTGCCTATTAGTACCTTTCGGATCAAGTGAGACAGAATACCCAGGGAATTGATAACAGGACGGTGAAGGTGAGAAAACCGAGCAAAATCACAGTGAGCATTGTGTATTCGGATCATCGACGTAGCTACAAAAGGCAACTCATTCAGCTCACGCCAGTAATGTCTGATCGTATTGAAGTACAGGATATCGGCGGATCTGAACACGGGATCCATACGACCCATGAAGTCGGAAATGGACTCCTTGTCCTTCTTTAAGTACACGCTGAGCTGACCATCGTCAGAAGTGGTCGGCAAAGCCGTCTTCTTGAAAACACTGGGGAGCGTAACCAGTGTAATTTTGAAATTACTGCACTGCAGTATTTCATACAGGGTCTTAATCAACTCTGCGTGGTAGTGCAGTTCGAGTACGACGAGGTGAACGGTTTTATCCTCGACACGCACTTCAGAAGACTGGCTCATAACATTTACCGCCATGTTGATGGTCGACTTACTCGGTAGCAACCGACTGGAATCGCGACCGGACTGCACCACAGGCCCTTTTAGTCAGAACCCTTCGTTTCAGGACTCGCGACTTCCTTTCCAGTCGCGCCATCGGGACTGCCAGACCCGCAGCCATGTCCTCAATCGGCTACGGGTCTCACTGCCCGAATAACGGCCCTTGGCAACATGCCGAATCCGATAGACGCCAGGCAATTCGATAGGCTCACCCTGACTGCGGAGTAGCCATCGGAAGGCCCGATCTTCGTGGCACTTGGCGAAGGTCTCCTCTGGCTGCTGGTAAATACCAATGTTCCTGCAATAGCCCACCGCCCGACACACATCACCGTGGGCAATCTGTAACGGCCCTGTCGCCTTGCTGATGGTACGGCTGGTGAAGGACGATGTGTCAATATCCAGTACCTGAGGGCCGGCAGATCCAGCCTTTAGCATGGGGTTATCTTCTGCCAGAAGATCGGTCGTGCGCTCCTCATCCGGGAACAGTAGAGCATCACGCCGCCCTTGAAGCACCTCTGCCAGGGCATCAAGACACCCCTGCCGGAACATCAGGTCACAGTCGGTAAACCAGACCCAGTCTGCGGTGGTTGCAAGCGCGGCCCGATTACGCCCGATGCCTCTTCGGAAGAGCTCCTGCTTGGGGATTGCCTGCCAGTTCCACGTCACCCCGGGAACATTTTGCTCGCCAAAATAAGCCAGCAACTCTGCCGTTTTCGCATCTTCGGAGCTGTAATACACGGTCATGGTGACATCAAGTCCCTTGGGCGGATACAGCACCAGGGAGCTCAGTTGATACACAAGAAAATGCGAGTAATTCCAGCAGTGGCTGACCACCTCAAGTTTCAGGTGTCCGGTTTTTGCCGATCGCTCTTGTTCAGGCGGCAAGTCCGGCTCAAACCACCCAGCTGGAATCCAGCCGCCTGCCGCAAATTTGAAAAATGCCAGCCTGATTTTATCCCACATAGAATATTCGCCCGAAATCCCCAGATAGAGCCCAGATGCGCCGCATTCTAGGTCAGGCGCTACTGAAACCAAAGCGCCAGATTCTAGCATGGAGAAGGCCTGAAAAGCAGCGAGCCCTCCCGAGTCTTAGCTCTGGCGCCTTGTACGCCAGCAGTGACAATGGTAGTTTTCGCCCTTCGAGCTTTCGGCCTCCACTGGATGACACTGTGCCCGGCAAATTCATCAAAGTTGCATTCCACCTTATTTCTCTCCTCAGCCTCAAGAGTGCTCAGCGTGTTGGCCGCAGTCTCGGAGCCATGGCATGGCGACTCGGCGGACGCTCGGTAGAAACAACGCGAAAAAACCTTCGGGCATGCTACCCCACCGTGAGTGAACAGGAAGTCGAGGAACTGGGCCGAAAAAGCATGCAGGAAACGGCAGCAACCGCTCTTGAGATTCCACTGATGTGGGAGTGGCCCATCGAGCGCTGCCTGGACCTGATAAAGGAAATCGAGGGAGAAGAACTTCTGAGGGATTACCAACAGGGCAAACAAGGGTTGGTATTACTGGCCCCTCACCATGGAAACTGGGAACTTGCCGGACTTTTCTTTGCCTCTCGCTACAAAATGGCTGCTCTCTACAGCCCGCCCAACCAACCCGGACTGGAAGATTACATAAAAACCGCCAGGAGCCGCACCGGGTCAGAACTCGTCCCCACCGATCGGAAAGGCATTGTTCGCCTCTTCAGCATCCTGCGTGAAGGCGGCGTGATTGGCATCCTTCCGGATCAGACGCCCCGACGCGAAGGCGGGGAATTTGCGCCTTTCTTCGGTATTCCAACGATCACGATGACGCTTGCGTCCAAGCTCATTCAGAAGACGGGCGCCAAGGCCATTGTCACCTATGCCCAAAGGCTTCCTGGAGGCAAGGGCTTTAAAATGGTGCTCAGGGAGGCCGAGCCAGGCCTGTCATCCAAAGACCTGACAGAGTCCCTTACCGCCCTGAACCGATCGGTTGAGAAGTGTATTGCCGAGGTACCAGAACAATACCAGTGGGAATACAAGCGCTTTCGTCGTACAGCCCCCGGGGAAAAGCCAGTCTACTGATCACCTCCGGTACCCCGAAAGCAATGACTCCCAGAGCTGCTCCCGAAGACTGGCGTCCAGATGGCCCAGTAGCTTTTCAACGGATCGCTTCAAGCGATTGATGTTGGCTTTTTTCCAGTCGCTACCCTTTCCGCCCGAAATGATACGTCCCCGATCAAAATCAATAAGATAGATCTGATCCGAAACCAGAATATTCATGCAGTTCAGGTCGGCGTGATACACACCGACGTCATGGAAGCGACGAATGCATGCCCCGGCGTCTTGCCAAACACCCATATCGGAAAAACCGGCATGATCGGACAAAGGGATGGCATTGGGTATGCGCCGCATGAGAATCGACGCATGATAGAACACCGAACCATGACGCTGGTAGCCGGCCGCAATGGGTTCGGGAACAGGTAAACCCTGGCTATAGAGTTTGCGTAGCAGCCGAAACTCTACAAAGGATCTGACCTGGCTGACTCTGGTATAAACGTAGTCTCGTCGAAGGAAGCGCCCCGGAAGCCCGCCGCGGCAAAAATGTCGAAGGAGCAAGTCACCAGCTGCGGCATGAATAAACCAGGCCGCGCCTCGCCCGCCCTTACTGACCGGATCGGCCAAATCCCCCCAAAAGTCAGGGTCAAACCACCCTTCCTCGAACGAGGCCTCAAATGACGGCGCCACCAGGTATCCCCCGGTGGCGCCAATGTGCTTGATGTACTCTTTTCCCATCGGTGGTGGGGATCTATCTGACCTGGGTCAGCCAGCCGCTGTGCTCTGGCAGCTTGCCTTTAACAGCATCGAAGTACATAGCCTGCAACTTCTCAGTCACGGGACCACGCTTGCCAGCGCCAATGACGCGACCGTCCAGTTCACGGATAGGCAAGACTTCTGCCGCAGTGCCGGTAAAGAAGGCTTCCTCAGCGATGTAGACTTCATCACGCGTGATACGGCGCTCTTTCACCGGAATGTTCAGTTCGCGGGCAAAGTCCAGAATGGTCTGCCGGGTAATCCCCTCCAGGCAGGAGGTCAGTTCCGGCGTGTGCATCACGCCATCACGGATGATAAAGATATTTTCCCCTGAACCCTCCGCAACGTAACCCTCATTATCCAGCAATAATGCTTCTTCACAGCCACTGGCGATGGCTTCGTTCAGCGCAAGCATGGAATTGATGTAGTTTCCGTTGGCCTTGGCCTTACACATGGTGATGTTGACATGGTGTCGGGTGTAGGAAGATGTCCGCACCTTGATCCCCATCTCCTTGGCTTCCGGCGACATGTAGGAGGGCCAGCTCCAGGCCGCAACCATCACGTGCACCTTGAGGTTGTCCGCCCGCAGACCCATGCCCTCAGAACCGTAGAACACCATTGGACGCAGGTAAGCTTCATCCAGGTTGTTTTCTCGGACTGCGGCACGTTGCGCTTCGTTCAACTCATCCTTGCTGAACGGAATCTCCATGTTCAGGATATGAGCGGAGCGGAACAACCGATCGGTGTGTTCCTTCAAACGAAAAATGGCAGGGCCGTTCGCGGTATGGTAGGCACGCACACCCTCAAAACAGCCCAGGCCATAATGCAGAGTGTGAGTCAGCACATGGGTTTTGGCTTCTCGCCAGGGAACCATTTCACCATCCAGCCAGATCAGGCCATCGCGATCAGCCATTGACATTCTTTGTTGCTCCTAACAGTCCGTTTTCGTGGGGAAATGGCATTCTAGCAGGAAATTTGACAAGAAAAATACACACGATTCTACCCACCCATCACCCGCTTCCAGACCGAGATCACATACTCGCGCTCCGCCTCGAACGCATCCCCTTCCACCTTGCTACTGAGGTTCTGGAGCGCTCGCCGATGTATGGTTGATCGGAGCGCAATGAACACGTCACGCAGCTTTTCCGCATCCTCAACAGGCAATATCCCAACCTGCCCCAACGCCTCCATTTGACGTATGTTGTCGGACCAGCGGGTCAATTCCGGGTGGTCCGCGCTGTGGGTCAGCATCAGGTACTGAACCATGAACTCGATATCCACCAGACCGCCCGGGTCATGCTTGATATGAAAGACCTGGTTCCGGTTTCCGTCGGGAGTGGCGAGACTCGCCCGCATTTTCTCTCGCATCTCTACTACTTCTTGCCGGAGCCCCTCCGCATCCCGACGCTGGCAGAGTATCCGATGGCGAATATCCTCAAAACCCGAGAGCGTGTTTGCGCAACCCGCAACCCCCCGCGCCCTTGCCAGAGCCTGATGTTCCCAGGTCCAGGCGTCTTTCTCCTGGTAGCGCTCGAACGCCGATAACGTACTGACCAGCAAACCGGAATTCCCCGAGGGGCGAAGGCGCATGTCGACCTCATAAAGCTGCCCGGAGGGTGTCTGGGTATTGAGAATATGTACAATGCGCTGGCCCAGCCGGGTATAGAAAACCGCGTTATCTATCGGTTTGTCGCCATCGGTGGACAGTTCGGCGTCGGCCGTATGGACAAACACCAGGTCCAGGTCCGACGAATACCCCAGCTCAATTCCCCCCAATTTGCCATACCCGATCACCGCGAAGTCTGTTTCGGGTGGCGCACCATCCGAACGCCCCGGATACCCGTGGCGACTCACCAGATTGGCAAAGGCCACATCCACCACATGATCCAGCACCACCTCCGCTATCCAGGTCAGATAGTCACTGACCTTCATGAGCGGTAACGTGCCCTTCAATTCCGCGGCCGCCACCCGCAGCACGTGCGCCTTCTTGAAATGACGCAGGGATTCCATCTGCTCTTCGAGATCTTCAAACGGAATCCGCAGCATCTGCTGGCGAAGATCATCCTCAAGTTCCGCCTTGGCGGGCGGGTAATAGAGGCTTTCGGCGTTGAGCAACTCATCCAACAGCAAAGGGGTATCGGCCAGTTGCCTGGCGATCCAGGGGCTATCGCTGCAGAGCTTGACCAGCTGGGTTCTAGCCCCCGGATTCTCCAGCAGCAGAACCAGATAAGCGGTTCGCCGAAGCACGGCCTCCACCAGCTGGAGCACCCGTGACAGGGTCTCAGAGGGATTTTCCACCTGCGTCAGCGCTTCCAGCAGTACTGGCATGAACTGGTTCAGCCGTCGCCGCGCCTGAGTCTGCATGGTCTGGACGGTTCGGTTCTGCTTTAATTCTTTCAGCAGCCGATAGCTATCCTCCGCATCCTCGAAATCGTGGCTTCGAAGCCAGCCAACCGATGACGCCTGATCCAACTCCGACAGCCACAATGCATACCACTCTTCGGCAACCATGCCGCTACCGGCCTGGTCATCGTCATCACTGGCGATGATATTGGCAAAATGGCGAGCAACGTTCTTTCGGTGAAGATCGAGCTCGGACAAGCAGTCAGCCCAGTCCTCGAACCCCATAATCAGCGCCACTCGGGCTCGTGAAAGATCGTCCTCAGGCAGAAGCTGGGTTTGCCGGTCCTCCATCCCCTGCAGAGCATGCTCCAGATTGCGCAGGAACACATAGGCCTCCCGGAGCTCCGCCACCACCGTTACCGGCAGCAATTCCAGGGCTTCCAGCTCCCCGAGGATCACCAGCAATGACCGCTGTTGCAGTTCACGATCTCGTCCGCCGCGAATCAGCTGGAACGCCTGCACCACAAACTCGATTTCCCGGATACCGCCACTGCCCAGCTTGATGTTATTTTCCATGCCCTTGCGCCTGACTTCCCGGCTGATCATCGCTTTCATGTTGCGCAAGGACTCAAAGGCACTGAAATCAATGTATTTCCGATACACGAACGGTCGCAGGCTGCGCATCAGAACCTGCCCTGCGCGCTGGTCTCCCGCCACCACACGGGCCTTGACCATGGCGTAGCGCTCCCAGTCCCGGCCCTGATCCTGATAGTAGGCTTCCAGGGCGGCAAAGCTCAAAGCCAACGCGCCACTCTGGCCATAGGGGCGCAGGCGCATGTCCACCCGGAACACGAAGCCATCAGCGGTGATCTGGTCCAGCGCCTGTATCAGGCGCTGACCAAGCCGGATAAAAAAGGTCTGATTATCCAGGGCACGGCGCCCATCCCGGGTTTCACCAGCACTGGGAAAGGCAAAGATCAGATCGATATCGGAGGAAACATTCAACTCGCCGCCACCGAGCTTGCCCATACCCAGAACAACCATCTTCTGGGGCGCCTCCTTTCCGGAGACCGGGTCAATACCCCAGGGAGTTCCGAATTGCTCGCACGAGTCACCGTATAACCACTCCAGCGCCCCCTCGATGCACACATCGGCAAAGGCACTGGCCGCAGCCACTGTTTCGGACAGATCTGCCCACCGCATCAGGTCTCTCCAGATGATCCGGAACTGGGCTTCCCGCCGGAATCGTCGGAGCGCGACCTGCAAAGATGCCTCGTCTGTTACGTGTGTCAGATAGTCTTGCCAACGATGGTTCAGGAATTCTGGCGTTGTAGGTTGCGAAAGCCCCCGAATATTCAGACATTCACGGATGTGATCGGGAGAGCGCTCCAGAACCTGCCGGAGAAATGGACTACGAGACAAGGCATCGGCAACCACCTCCGCCGTCAGATCATCGACCGCTGTCAGCCACGCCGGGCAACCATCCGGAAACACCGTGTTCCAGCTGCGGGCAACATCGTCCGCCAACACGGGCGGAAGGGAGCTCCAAGGACTGGACATAAGGCAAACCCCTGTTTCTCTGTTATATTTCCGGTACTGTATAACGAATGCCACCCCGACTGAACAGGCTCCAGAACGGATGCAGAGAAACCGACGCCCCCTCAATCCGGAACACCAACAGACCCACCTGCCCATGGGCAGTATGATTCAGAAACGGATGAAACGGCTGTTCCTGATCCTGAGCGGGATGCTCGCCCTTCAGATATTGGTGATCTGGACGTTCGAGGATCTGAATCTGTTCGAGTCAGTTTGGATCACCATGACCACGGTATCCACTGTTGGCTACGGCGATTTCGCACCGCAAACCCTGATAGGACGAATCAGCACCATCGTGGTGATGTTTGTTGGCGCCATCACGCTGCTTACACTGATCGTCAGTGACTTTATCGAATACCGTTTTTATCGTCGGGAACGCATTCTTACCGGGAGATGGGTATACAAAATGAACGACCACATCGTAATCATCAACACCCCTCAGACGGGCGGAGAACAGTACTTTCTACGCTTCGCCTCCCAGGTTCGCTCGGTACCTGGCTACACCTCCATTCCCATCATGCTCCTGACGCGCCAGTTTCCCGAGGGCCTGCCACCGGAACTCAGGGACGTGGGGCTGGTTCACTACCATGGTTCCGGTTTCGATCCAGAGGCCCTCAAGGCCGTCCATGCCGGCAGTGCCCGGCACATTGTGGTGCTTGCCGCCGATGAATCCGATGCTTACTCCGACAGCCTTACCTTCGACATTGCCCACCGGCTATGCGAACTCAACCTTGGCAGCCGGACGACCATTGAATGCGTCAGCGACGCAAACCGGCCCCGTTTCGAAAACCTGGGAATACGAACGGTGATCCGCCCGGTTCGGACCTACCCGGAAATCATGGTGCGATCGGTGGTCGCACCCGGCTCCGAAAAGGTCTTGGAAGACCTGTTCAACTATGAGCATGACCATCCGCACCGCTATGAAATAACACTGGACGACCTGAATTGGGCAGATATTGTCAGCGCTCTGATTCGACACGGCATAGGTACTGCCCTCGCCTATATTGACCGTGATGATCAGGTAATCTGTCACCCGGAGATCAATACGGAGATTGAGGGCAAGGGATTGATTGTTCTAGTTAAATCGAACCACACGCCCTCGGTGGAGGTGGTTAAAGAGGCGCTGGATCGCTATCGGGATTTCATAAACCGTTGGCACGAATTGCAGACAGCAAGCAAAAGCAAAGAGTAACCCCCCTAGGGGACACACTCCATTGCCAGGAGCGCTTACGAGCGCAACAAAGCCACTTGCAAAGGCCCCAGTGACGGAATTCGCTCAGGAATAGGGTCAGCCTGGAACTGCTCGAATACCTTCGCTGCATCGGACGATCCGACAAGCGCTGATGCTCCCTCAAGCTCCACCACAGCCTCATCGAACTCAGAGGTTTTCTCGCCCGTCAGCCAGAGCGTACTGATTCCATGGAACAACCGGGCAACAGCATCGGATTCCCGTGGCAATGGCTCAGGCCGATGGATTCCCGCCAGGTAATAGCCTTGCTCTGCTTTGCTGATCAAGTTGATGAAAAATGGCACCTGTTCCGCCAGCTTTCCGACCCAGTGGAGCAGACGTTTTTCGTCACCGGATTTGAGTTCAAATTCCACCTCGCATAACGGCAACGCGTCGGAACCAGACGTGATTTCGCCGATATCAACGGCACACTCGATCACTGCAGCACCGTCATCCAGCATCACGATCCGGCGCTCGAAGTTGGTTTCAAAAATAGGCTTTAAGGCAGTTAGATCGATATCGGAGGCCAAAGGCGTCTCCCCCAGCAAATCGAAATCCAGAGATGGCCCCGGAACCGGCCACTCCCATTCCTGCCTCCGGTGCGCGCCATCAACAAAGTCGCCCTGGGTTTTCAGGGTTTGGATATACCGGTCACCCGCCTGGCGGATACGCAACGCAGCACGGCGACGATTCAGCTCCGCTGCCGGGGTATCAAAATAAGTATTAATAAGGCTTTTGGTGGGGCCCGCAGACGCTTCGGGCAGGGAAGAAAGCCAGCGATAGGCATCTTCGGCGGAGGAAGGGTCCAAGGTCAGTTTGATTTCCAGTTCCTGAGGCATGGTTTTCGCTCACAGCAATAACAATGCCGCCAGCATACACACCCCAATAAAAAACGGCGACCCGAGGGTCGCCGTCTTCTTCAACTACTTTTAAATCAGGCTAAAGGCCAGATCAGAAGTAGTAAACCGCACCAACGGCTGCAACGGAAGCTTCGCTTTCGTCAGCAACACCGAAGGAACCGTCATCACCGCCCAGCAGGTAGCCTTCAGCGTAAACGTACATGTGGTCAGATACGTTGTGCAGAGCCTGCAGGATAACGGTGTCCAGCTCGTCGCCAGCTTCGTTGTCCTGAACCTGGTAAGACAGGGCGAACTGGTTGGCACCCAGGCCGTAAACACCCATGATGCCATAGATGTCGGCGACGTCTTTACGAGTCTGGTATTCACCGATGATGCTCAGGTTGCCAGCGTTGAAAGTACCGGTCAGACCGTAAGTGTTTTCGTTGTTGTCGCTCTGACCACCGTCGTTGCTGTCCATAGCGAAAGCTACAGTCAGGGCATCAACAGAGTAAGTAGCGGCCAACTGGTACGGGAAGGACTTATCAGTTCCGCCCTTGGCGTCGTTCTCACCGTTAACCTGAACAGCAGCACCTACAGTCAGGCCACCGAAAGACGGAGTTTCGTACTGGATCAGGTCGCCTTCGCCAGTGTCGCCCAGAGTGAAGATGTTGGAACCAACTTCGTGGAAGTTACCGATCAGAACAGCGGCGCGCTCGTAAGTGGAGTCGTCAGAACCAACCCAAACCTTACCGAAGTCGCCCTGAGCACCGATGTAGGCTTCGTCCAGGCCAGCAACACCGTTGCTGCCAGCTTTGTCGTCAGCGCCGATACGCTCCAGCTCCAGCTTGTAGAAACCGGTTACGCCCGGAGCAATTTCGTGCTCGTGAGACAGGCCAATAGTAGTGCCGTTGTCGAAGTGCTCGAGGCCGCTTTCGCCGCCTTTAACATCGCTGTACGCCAGAGCGTACTGGATGTTACCGTAAACGGTCGGCATGTGAGCGTCGGCAAGCGCAGCGCCAGAGAAAGTTGCGGCTGCAACAGCTGATGCGATGAGCGTTTTTTTCATTTTGCGTCTTCCTTTGTGAGTTAACTCAGGTTTTAGCGTTATAAAACGGGTTCGGATCCCGATTTTTTTTAGGCCTAACCAGAAAAACTGGTTGGACCCGATTCTGGATTACCCTTACGTCAGTTTCATGACAATCTGGGTAACTTTTTTTCTAGTTATGCAATCCGCATCATGCAGATCTTTAAAGCTCAATCACTTACGGGACCTTTTTAAAGCCCCGAATGATGAAACTGTTTTAATATACTGAACCCAATTTTGCAAATCATTGCGGGTGCATTTTTAGCTCGTTTCGCACCAGAAACGCAAGTGTTTATGCTTTCTGGCGCTCAACAGCCCTCCGCAAGAACGCAAACAATTACAGGGCCAACTCAAAAACTTTTCTTTCCTTTCAATAAGTTGAATCGCACAATCCGAAACAACCGAAATCACACGGGGTATAACCTACACTTTTACGCACCAAGAGGAAACACCGTCTCCTTACGCGCCCCTGATCTGTGCACCTCACCCTCGCCCAGAAACAGGCGTTTCCAGCAAAAATGTAACCGGTCCGTCGTTCACCAGGCCCACTTTCATATCCGCACCGAAACGCCCGACGCTCACGCGATCCCTTCCCAGCCCGTCGCGGGCCTGAGCCACGAAGTACTCGAACAGGTCATTGGCAATTGCGGGCGGGGCAGCGGAGGAAAAACTCGGACGGGTACCAGAGTTGGTATCGGCCGCAAGGGTAAACTGAGGAACCACAAGAAGGTCACCGCCGGTATCCAGAAGGCTTCGGTTCATTCGCCCCTGGTCATCCGGGAAGACACGGTATGACAGAATTTTCCGGCAAAGGTCGGCGGCAGTATCGGCGGAGTCTTCACGCTCAACGCCCAGAAGAAGCAGCAAGCCCTCACCACTGATGGCGATCTGCTCACCATCTACAGCAACACTCGCTTCTGATACTCGCTGGATAAGCCCTTTCATTCACAACTCTGGATACAGCAAGGGTTTTGTTATTAGTCGGACGGGAGTCTATCGGGACCAGCGAGGAACCGCAACAGGAAAAGCGGTAACTAACTGGCGCTTTGTTGTGATTTGCTCACCACCTCCTCCACCCCCCGAATGAGAGCGTCGACGATCGCCGGTTCCGCTGCGGAATGACCAGCATCCCGGATAATCCGGAGCTCCGCTCCTGGCCAGGCTTTACTCAGGGCAAAGGCGTTATCTACCGTGCACACCATGTCGTAGCGCCCATGGACAATAACGCCAGGTATATCCGCAAGCTTTCCTGCATCCCGCAGGATCTGGTCCGGTTCAAGGAAGGCTGCATTCATAAAGTAATGGCACTCGATACGTGCCAGTGCGATCGCCA
The DNA here is from genome assembly GCF_019931195.1 of Marinobacter sp. F4216. Classification (GTDB taxonomy): domain Bacteria; phylum Pseudomonadota; class Gammaproteobacteria; order Pseudomonadales; family Oleiphilaceae; genus Marinobacter; species Marinobacter suaedae. The sequence continues at coordinate 120,767 of NZ_JAIOUO010000008.1, forward strand.
CATGGGGATGGCCAAAATGCTCAACAATACGGGGATTCGGATGCAGGGTCGCGCAACGCCCCTCCCACACGGACCAGGCCTTGGCCGCCTGAATTTGTTCCAGTTCGTTACTGCTCGTCAGGCGCCGATAATAGGCAGACACCATATCAGATCGCTCGGACTGCGGAATCTGCGCTTCATACTCCTCCCAGTAATCGGGAAAAATCCGGCTGGCACCGGATTGGTAAAACCACTGAATATCCTCCGGACGACACAGAAAGATACCCCGCATCACCAACCCCAGCACACGGTCCGGGTGGGCCTGGGCGTATACCAGGCTCAGCGTAGAACCCCAACTGCCACCAAAAAGTAACCAGCGCTCCACCCCCAGAAAGGCACGAACGGTTTCCATGTCGGCCACCAGCCGGTCAGTGCTATTCCCCTCCAACTCTGCCAATGGCGTGGACCGCCCAGCTCCACGCTGGTCCATCAGGATGATACGGAACCGTTCCGCATCGAAAAACCGGCGCTGGTAATCCTCACACCCACCCCCAGGCCCCCCATGAACCACAAGCACAGGGATACCATTCGGGTTACCGCTCTCTTCCACATAAAGCTCATGGGGTGGATCAACCGCCAGGGTATGATGGGCGTTAGGGGTGATTTCAGGATAGAGGGTCAGCATGGCAACACTTCCGGCAACGAGTGTTCCCTGAGTGTAGTCAAGCACCTCACTGCAATGACATGAACCGCCATAAAAAAACCGGGCACCACCTGTCAGGCGGGCCCGGTTTTATCAGAGCTTCGGCAGGCTTACTTCTTGTTCGCGCGCTTACGCTCGTTTTCAGTCAGCAGCTTCTTGCGCAGACGGATCGACTTCGGCGTTACTTCAACCAGCTCGTCGTCGTCGATGAACTCAAGCGCCTGCTCCAGAGTGTGCTTGATAGGCGGCACCAGACCGATCACTTCATCCTTACCGGAAGCGCGCATGTTGTCGAGCTTCTTGCCCTTGGTCGGGTTCACAACCAGATCGCTGTCACGGCTGTGAATACCACACAACTGGCCTTCATAGATTTCCTGGCCCGGATCCAGGAACAGCTTACCGCGGCTCTGCAAGGTCTCCAGTGAGTAAGTCAGCGCAGTGCCCGTCGCCATGGAGACCAGAACACCGTTCTGGCGGCTGGTGACATCACCCATTTTGATCGGACCGTAGTGGCTGAACGTTGATGTCAGGATACCGGTACCTGACGTCATGGTCAGGAAAGCGTTACGGAAACCAATCAGTCCGCGCGCCGGAATGGTGTACTCAAGGCGCATACGCCCTTTACCATCCGGAGCCATGTTGGTCAGATCGCCCTTGCGCAACCCCATCTGCTCCATGACAGAGCCCTGATGCTGCTCCTCGATGTCGACAATTACGTTCTCGTACGGCTCTTGCTTCTCGCCATCGATTTCACGAATGACCACTTCAGGACGGCCAACCGCCAGCTCGAAGTTTTCACGACGCATGTTCTCGATCAGTACCGACAGGTGCAGCTCGCCCCGGCCGGAAACCTTGAACTTGTCCGCGGAGTCACCCTCTTCAACACGCAGAGCAACGTTGTGCAGCAGCTCTTTTTCCAGACGTTCTTTGATGTTCCGGCTGGTGACGTACTTGCCTTCTTTACCCGCGAACGGCGAATCGTTCACCTGAAAGGTCATGGACACGGTCGGCTCGTCCACAGTCAACGGCGGCAGCGCCTCAACATTAGACTGGTCGCACAGGGTATCGGAGATGTACAGCTCATCCATGCCGCTCACACAGACGATATCACCCGCCTGCGCTTCCTCGACTTCCACGCGCTGCAGACCAGAATGCCCCATGATCTTGAGAATACGACCATTACGCTTTTTACCGTCAGCACCAATCGCGGTTACCGGTGAATTGGTCTTAACCTTGCCGCGCATAATGCGGCCAATGCCGATAACACCCAGGAAGCTGTTGTAGTCCAGCTGGGAGATCTGCATCTGGAACGGGCCGTCCAGGTCAACCTTTGGAGCCGGCACATGGTCAACAATCGCCTGGAACACGGCATCCATGTTGTCGTCGAGGTTTTCGTGATCGTTACCCGCAATGCCGTTCAGGGCACTGGCGTAGACAATCGGGAAGTCCAGCTGTTCGTCTGTCGCGCCCAGGGCATCAAACAGATCGAAAACCTGGTCAATAACCCAGTCCGGACGAGCACCCGGACGGTCAATCTTGTTCACCACCACGATCGGGCGCAGGCCCGCCGCGAAGGCTTTCTGGGTCACGAAGCGGGTTTGCGGCATCGGGCCATCGATCGAATCGACAACCAGCAGCACACAATCCACCATGCTCATTACACGCTCAACCTCACCACCAAAGTCGGCGTGTCCCGGAGTGTCGACGATGTTGATGTCGTAGTCATTCCATTTCAGCGCCGTGTTCTTCGCGAGGATGGTGATACCGCGCTCTTTTTCCTGATCGTTCGAATCCATCACGCGCTCGCTATCGAGCTCTTTACGCTCCAGCGTTCCGGATTGACGCAGCAACTGGTCTACGAGTGTGGTTTTGCCATGGTCAACGTGGGCGATGATGGCGATATTACGAAGCTTCTCAATCACAACTATTATTCCTGCGACATGCTGTCTTTGACCTGAGCCGTCGTCCTGAGGCCAAACCTCACATGTCGTCTCAAATCCGTAAATGGTGGGCCCATTAAGAATGTGCCGGGCGGCACCACCCCGAAACCGGGGCACAAAATAAGGCGGCGCGAAGTATAGCGAAAAGTCCTACCCCTGAATATGGACATTAACGCCTATCGGAACTCGGGGACCCGCACCAACTCAGATCATCGGCAGCTTTTTTCGCCCCATTTTAGTGCGTCACACCTTGTTTCATGCACCAATAACACCCCTCTAACCAACAGCCATAGCCCTAAAACCCGCGTCACTGAGCCAATCAGGGCCACGCCCCAGAAATTGGCAAGACGCTTGCTTAAAAGATTTCAGCCCTAAATCACAGGCAAGCGGCATTTCCATTTGATAAGCTGCCTAAGCCTCTGAGGTGGATCGGATCACCAATCCGACAACCGGCGAAAAGACCACGAATGCGTCCCAGACGCTGAATAAACAACGGAGCATGCACAATGTCCAAAACGATTGATTTGATCAAAGAACACGAAGTTAAGTGGGTCGATCTGCGCTTCACCGACAGCCGCGGTAAAGAGCAGCACGTTACCCTGCCGGCCTCTGAAATTGACGAAGATTTCTTCACCGACGGCAAGATGTTCGACGGTTCCTCAATCGCTGGCTGGAAGGGCATCAACGAATCCGACATGATCCTGATGCCGGCCGACGACACGTCTGTGCTGGACCCGTTCACCGAAGAAACCACGGTCAACATCACCTGTGACATCGTCGAGCCGTCCACCATGCAAGGCTACGAGCGTGACCCACGCTCTGTTGCACGTCGCGCAGAAGAGTACCTGAAGTCCACCGGCGTCGCCGACGGCGCACTGTTTGGCCCTGAGCCCGAGTTCTTCGTATTCGATTCCGTGAAGTGGGACGTCGACATGAAGGGCGCTGGCTACAGCATCCACTCTGAAGAAGCTGCCTGGGTATCTGGTGAAGACTTCGACCGCAACAACATTGGTCACCGTCCGGGTGTCAAAGGCGGCTACTTCCCGGTTCCGCCGGTAGACAGCCTGCACGATCTGCGTGGTGCGATGTGTGCGGCCATGGAATCCATGGGCCTGGAAATCGAAGTACACCACCACGAAGTGGGCACCGCTGGCCAGTGTGAAATCGGCGTTGGCGCCAACACCCTGACCCGCAAGGCAGACGAAGTTCAGATCCTGAAGTACTGCGTACACAACGTTGCTCACGCTTACGGCAAGACCGCCACCTTCATGCCGAAGCCGGTGGTTGGCGACAACGGCTCTGGCATGCACGTTCACATGTCCCTGAACAAAGATGGCAAGAACATCTTCGCTGGCGACGGCTATGCCGGTCTGAGCGAAACCGCCCTGTACTACATCGGCGGTATCATCAAGCACGCCAAGACCATCAACGCCTTCACCAACGCCTCTACCAACAGCTACAAGCGCCTGGTTCCGGGCTTCGAAGCTCCGGTTATGCTGGCCTACTCTGCCCGTAACCGTTCCGCTTCCATCCGTATCCCGTTCGTGAACAGCCCGAAGGCACGTCGTATCGAAGTTCGCTTCCCGGATCCGTCTGCCAACCCGTACCTGGCGTTCGCTGCCATGCTGATGGCCGGCCTCGACGGCATCCAGAATAAGATCCACCCGGGCGATGCCATGGACAAGGATCTGTACGATCTGCCGAAGGAAGAAGCACTGAACATCCCAACCGTGGCCGAGACATTCCAGGAAGCCCTGGATTGCCTCGAGAAGGATCACGAGTTCCTGACCAAGGGCGGTGTGTTCACTGAAGACATGATCGCTGGCTACGTCGACCTGAAGCGCGGCGAAGTTGAGCGCCTGAACATGACCACTCACCCGGTTGAGTTCGACATGTACTACTCTGTTTAATCACCACAGATTCAACAGAACCAAAAGCCCCGCCCCGTGCGGGGCTTTTTTTCGCCCTCTTCAGGCCTCACCCGGAAAATCCTCGCAAGTGCCTGCCGCCGTTAACGATATGTAACCAACAACCGCCACCGGAGCCGTTGAAAAGACCTCAGGCGCCATCGATAATCGGTTAAAAACCACGACAACAGGTGCAGTTATGAAACCGAGGACCGGATTGCTCACCGCAGCCCTTATCCTGGCCACCTCTTCCGTCAGCGCAGAGGTTTACCGAAACGTCGATGCCTATGGCAACGTCACTTACTCCGACGAGCCGACCGAAGGCGCAGAAGCCATCGATGTGAAACCGGTGACAACCGTGACTCTCCCGAAACCCCAGAATGTGCGGGAAACCGACAAGCTCCGGGAAGAAGTCAAACGTGAAGGCTCGGTTTATGAAAGTGTTTCGTTCATCTATCCGCAGAATAACCAGGCATTCCACAGCGGCGGTGGCGAAGTCCGCTTTGAAGTCAGCAGCTCCCCTGCGCTGCAATCGGGGCACAAATACGAAGTGACGCTGGATGGCCAGCCGATTGGCCAGAGCACCTCTGGCACTGTCGCAGTCAGTAACGTAAACCGGGGCACCCACGATGCCCGCGTCCACATCGTGGATGAGAACGGCGTTCAGGTGAAAACCGGCTCCGCCATCAGCTTTACCGTGCACCGCCCGTCAGTCGCGAACTAATACCGCGCACCATTTCAGTGCATTCGCACCAAGAACACGCCATACTCTGACCAGCATCAGGGCGTTACAGCCCCGCTGGTTAGAGTAAATACCCTCTCCTGCACCAGCTTACGGCATAATTCCGCCAGTTTTGGCTCGTTTATACGCGTATCGCCCTGTGTTTTACCAACGGTGTCTAAACTGGTTCGCTTCTTGCAATCCTTTGGACATATTAAAACAAACCGGGTCGTTCAACGGGATTCGCGCATGGCACTGTCCAAGCCCATCACACCGAGCTACAAGAGCATTCTCGACAGCCTTTCCACGGCGGTCCTGGTGCTGGGGGACTATCTCAAGATTCGATACTTCAACCCGGCGGCGGAAAGCCTTTTCGAGACCAGCATGACCCGCAGTTTCGGCCAGCCTTTCGGCTCCATCCTCATCGATTCAGAGGAAGCCCTTGAAACCCTCTACGCCGCGCTGGAAAACGGCCAGTCCTATACCCGGCGGGAAGCGGAGTTTACGCTGGCCAGCGGCTCGCGGCTGACGGCCGATTACTCGGTCACGCCGATCAGCATTGATCCCACCGAGGTGCTGATCGAGATCCAGCCCAGGGACCGGCTGCTGCGTATTACCCGCGAAGAGGACATCATCTCCCAGCAGGAAACAACTCGCATTCTGGTACGGGGCATGGCCCACGAAATCAAGAACCCTCTGGGGGGCATTCGCGGAGCGGCACAGCTTCTGGACCGGGAACTGAATGACGAAGACCAGCGGGAATACACCCGGGTCATCATTGACGAGGCAGACCGGCTTCGCAGCCTGGTGGATCGGATGCTGGGCCCCAACAAGGCTCTCAAGCTAGCGCCGACCAACATTCACGAAATACTGGAGCGCGTTGGCACCCTGCTGGAAGCCGAGAGCAAAGGCCGCCTGCTATTCCGGCGGGATTACGACCCCAGCATTCCGGAATTCCCCGGTGACAAAGAGCAGTTGATTCAGGCCTTCCTGAACATTGCCCGCAACGCCATGGAAGCCGCGTTCGAAAACCAGAACGACCATGACAGTGATGAACCACCCACCATCACGTTCCGGACGCGGGCCCTGCGCCAGTTTACCATTGGCAACCGCCGCCACCGCCTGGTGTGCCGGGTGAATGTCATCGATAACGGTCCCGGCATTCCGTCGGAACTGCGGCAAAACATCTTCTATCCAATGATCAGTGGGCGTGCCAGCGGTACCGGCCTTGGCCTGTCCATCACCCAAAGCATCATTGGTCAACATCACGGTCTGGTTGAGTGCGACAGTGAGCCCGGCCAGACGGATTTCACTATCTTCCTGCCTCTGGAGGACACCCCATGAGCCAACCGGCTAACGTCTGGATCATCGACGATGACCGGAGCATTCGCTGGGTGCTGGAACGCGCCCTCAATCAAGCCGGCATGCACCCCCGGGTCTTTGAGAGTGGCGAGGGCATCACCACGCGCCTGCAGCACGAACAGCCCGACGCTGTCATTAGCGACATCCGAATGCCGGGTGTCGATGGCATCACCCTGCTGTCGGATATCGTCGCCGACCACCCCGATGTACCGGTAATCATCATGACCGCGCATTCGGACCTGGAAAGTGCCGTCACTAGTTACCAGACCGGTGCGTTTGAGTACCTGCCCAAACCCTTTGACGTGGACGATGCCGTTGCTCTGGTGAAACGTGCGGTCGCCCACAGTCACGAGAAAAGGGCCAGCACGGAAAAGCAGCCGGAAAACCTCCAGCGCAATACCGAAATCATTGGTGAAGCGCCGGCCATGCAGGAGGTTTTTCGCGCCATCGGCCGGCTCTCCCACTCCAACATCACCGTTCTGATCAACGGTGAAAGCGGTACCGGCAAGGAGCTGGTGGCCCAAGCCCTGCACAACCACAGCCCACGAGCCAAGCATCCGTTCATCGCCCTGAACATGGCGGCGATTCCCAAGGATCTGATTGAATCGGAACTGTTCGGTCACGAGAAAGGAGCCTTTACCGGTGCCGGCGCTGCGCGCCAGGGACGATTCGAACAGGCCAACGGGGGAACTCTGTTCCTCGACGAAATCGGCGACATGCCCGCCGACACCCAGACCCGATTATTGCGGGTTCTGGCCGATGGCGAGTTCTACCGGGTGGGTGGCACCACACCCATCAAAGTCGATGTGCGCATCATTGCGGCCACTCACCAGAATCTGGAAAAACTGGTGGAAGCAGGCTCCTTCCGGGAGGACCTGTTCCACCGCCTGAACGTGATTCGGGTGCACCTGCCCAAGCTGGCAGAACGTCGGGAAGACATTCCCCGACTGATGCAGCACTTCTTGAAGCGCGCTGCGAAAGAACTGGCGGTTGAATCCAAGCTGTTACGCCCGGATGCAGAGGAGTACCTCTCCACCCTGCCCTGGCCCGGCAACGTCCGCCAGTTGGAGAATACCTGTCGCTGGCTGACCGTGATGGCCAGTGGTCGTGAGATCCATATCGACGACCTGCCCCCCGAACTTCTGCATCAGGCCGAAACACCTACCGCCGGATCGACCTGGCAGGAAGGCCTGAGAAACTGGGCAGAGCAGGAGCTGAAGCGGGGCAAGAAAGGCATTCTGGATACCGCGGTACCCGAGTTCGAAAAGATCATGATCGAGACCGCACTCAAGCATACGGGCGGCCGCCGTCGGGATGCCTCCATCCTGCTGGGATGGGGGCGCAACACCCTGACCCGGAAGATCAACGAGTTGGGCATGGATCACCCGGAACACGAAGAAGAGTAAGTCCACGCTCCTCCCTTTACACGGGGAGGAGCCTTTCAGTTTCCCTTAACGCTCCTGCCAGAAAATCACCCGGTCGTGCCCCCGGTAAACCCCGAAAGTCGCCAGACCGACCGGATCGTCCAGAGCACCATCGCCATCCCAGTCAGCCTCCAGCCAACCGGGCACATCCCAGGTCAGCGCATCTGTACCCTGGGTTCCGTTGGGCTGTAGTGTCAGTGGGCCGCCGCTGCCAGCGCCAATCGTGCCGGCATCGGCGGATAACGTATGGTACACCTCCGGATCGCTGATGCTTGCCGTACTCCAGGCAGAGCAGCCATCATCGGCGTGCTCGACAAAACGGCTGCCATTCCAGGCTTCCGCCCGAAACGGCATCGACAGCGAAGCGACATTCTCCGGTCCGTAGACATTCTCCAGATGCCAGCGACCGTATCGCACTTCCAGGGGCGCGCCGGGCGTAATCTGGACTGGCACCAAAGGTGCAACGACACCATCGCTATCGACGACGCCCGTCACCGTAAGCGTCAGACTCGGAGCAAACGGCCCGACTTTGCCATCGGGGGATTTATCGTAAACCAGCGAGTCCATACTGGAGAAGATGTAGGACACCTGTCCGGGACTGGAGACTGTCACCATGCCGGTTTGAATGGAGGCGGTAACGGGTATTAATGCGCCGGAGAGCCCCGTCTGGACATTGTCAGTCGTTGGCGAAGTCCGACTAACGCCAGAAGCATTCAGCTTCATGAACCCCGTTTCTGTGTAGTTGCGAGTGACGTACGTGCCGGGCCCCATCGCCGAAATGGTGATTTCCGGCATCAGGTTCCAGCTCATGGCCTGCCCGGTGTAGGTAAACGGCGATCCGGTGCTGCAAAACGGAGCCAGTTCCCCTGGTGATACCGACAATTCAAACCGGTCCGGAATGAATCTCCCTACGTTGGCTGACAGACCTTGAAACGGTGGCGTAGCACCAAGGTAGGAATCATTGCGCGCGGCCAGCGCTATGATCCCCACCTCGTTCCAGCTCACGCCACTGACAAGCGCCTGGCCATTGCTGAACAGAGACCCTGACAGCAACCCAGCCCCGGACAGCAGCCCCACCTCGCTTCCAGGGCCAACTGGCTGAACCAGAGTATGGGTAAGGTCAGCGCCCTGGGGAGTACCTTCCTGCCCGTAACTCGCCAGCGGCGTGCCGTTTGCACCAACCGCCGCCAGTTGCACGTCAAAGGCCTCCCCCGCAGCCCGGAATACCGGCCCGGAAGCATCGCTCGCAGAGGGATTGCCGGATACGAACAGTTCGAACCGGTCAGGCCGGACGGTCCAGAGATCACTGACGCCCGCCACCGGCAGCGGACTCCCCATGACGTCCTGTACAATTCCGGACGTGTCATCCAGCAGATTAAGCTCGTACTGACCAACATCCGAAGTCACCAGTGAAAACGATGCCTCGCCACCCGTAAAGTTGAGGGAAAGGTTGTTCGCCGAGGGCAGCGCATTCGCAACACCCGCAGTGCTCGTTCCGATATTCAGGCCTGGCGCGTTTCCGCCGGGGTCATCTCCGGTACGGGACAGCCAGGCTTTGAGCCCGATGCTGCCTTCGTAATCCGGAATCGAGCCACACTCACCATTTACAGGATCGCGACGTACGGCCCGGACCACAAACTGATGGTCGCGCTCAGCCACAATATCGAGTCCATTAACGTCCGAGCTTTCAACCAGAAAAGCATTCTCCAGAAACTGGATGGCAGAAGACTGGGACTCCACACCGGATAATTCTGTTACCTGTATAGTGAGCTCATCAGCCGTTGCGTTAGACAAGGCCAAAGACACCGCCCCCCCATCCGCAGGTACGAACTGGTAGGTAACCCCACCATTGTTATCTGTGTCTGGATTTGGAGCTAAAACACCTGCAGGTACGTCAGCGCTGCCTGCCGCCCAGTTTCCGCTTCCGGAGCTTGTCTGCACAGCAATCTGCCCGCTGTAACCCGCCAGCAAGTTTCCGCCCTGATTCAGGGCGCGTATGGTCACCTCGACCGGCGCACAGACGCTGCCAGTCGCTGGCACCAGAACTTCAAAGCCACCCAGATTATTGCCACCGCCAGAGTTATTGTTGGACCCACCTTGAGTTGGCTTGTCCGCATTACCTTTGGGCGGCTCGGTGGGCCACCCCCCCGTGCCATCGGGACGCCTGGATATGGTCTTGGAGCTGGTCTGAGCTCCCGAAGCTTGCCAACTGTAAGCCGGTTCACAATTCATATCCTCCTGGTCGACAAATCCATTAACGCTCAGATAATCAATGGTATTGCCCTCACCATCTTTCAGCAGGATATCCATTGCCTGGAAGTTGATGACGTCCCCATTTTCAATCTGCGCTTTTTCGACCACCAGCCAGGGAAGGCTCAATGCCGTGGCAGCACTTAACGGTATATCACCACTGCAACCTGCATTACTGCACAGCGACAGCGACCAATCGGAATAACTGTCGGTTGCCGAAAAAGACAGCATTTTTAATTCGACAAACCAATTCGTTTGGCCTTCAGATTGTTTATGCACCTCATTAATAGTTGCCTGCCCCCAATAGGCAGAACACTCTGCAAGGGCGTTAGCAGAAGCCAGTACGCCCGTGCAGAGAACCACCAGCGAACGAAAGAATCTTACAATGGCAGGAAGCGTGCCTTTCACCGGACCTTCACCTCCACCACACGCCGGGCCTGATCCAGCCCCGCGCCACATTGGCCGGCACTAATCAATGTGAACACCGGCTGAGCTCCCCCCGAGCCCTGCACATCCGCCAGCACTGACTCACAGGAAACCTCGGCCTGGCAGCCCGACAGCCCAGTCGAAGAAAAAACCTTGGGTGATGAAAGACCGCTGCAACTGTTCGCCTCCAGTACCTCACGCACGCCGACCTGAGCACCGCTTTCAGCACTGAACAACGCCCGCTGGGACTGTATCTGCAGACTTACCGCCTCGGCACTGCCCTGCTGGAGCTGGGCCATGACCACCACCAACAAGGCCAGCACTGTCATCACAAAAATCGCCACCGGCAGACCGGCACCAGACTGCTTTTGCAGGGAAGACTCAGGGCACATTACGAATCTGCACCTCCTGACTCACGGTGGTCACCTCGCCGGTTTGCTCACTTTGCAGCTGGAAAGTGAACGCCACGACACCGTTACGCTGCAGTGTGGGAGGCACCACCTCGAATTGCAGGGAATTGCTCACAAGCCCAGCTGCCAGCACTTCACGGTTTGGCGCCCCGGTTGGCAACCCCGACGCCACGGAGGACTGGATACCGTAGTTTGAATATCGGAACAGGAACGGCCCCTGCTGACACAGGGTTCTCGGTTCATCAATCACAAAGAATTTTCGAGCCGGGGACTGGCCCGAGAAGCGGTGGCTGGCACCGCCGTCAAAGCTCACGGTGACGGGTGACGTGCCCGTCGGCAAGGTGGCTGCCGGCGACACCGGGCCAGGATTGCTCACTGAATACAGGTCACTGCCATAGCCGTAAACCACAACTCGACCTGCCGCGGTTTCACCACCCGCAAGCGGCACTGCTTCGAACGAGGTCAGACTTCCACCACCGGGCAGGGAGAGATAATTGGAAGCGGCCAGCAAAGGCATCCATTCGATGCAGGAACCATCACTGTTTATCCGCACCGAGCCCGGCAACGCTTCTCGCAGAGCCCGGCTGACCTGTTCACTGAGAACAACACCGGACAGCGAACGCAGCTGGCGCGAACCCACATCAATGGCGCCCTGCGTCGACAGCGTCACAAAGCGTAAGGAAATCGTGGCGACGATCGACAGCAGAACGATCACCATGATCAGCTCGATGAGCGTGAAGCCCTCCGCCCTGCGCATCAGAAATTCGCCCTGTAGGCAGAAAAGGTGAAATCCCGGTTGTCGGGGGCAGACACCAGAAGGTCAATACGCTTGGCCTCGGAGGCCGGCAGCCCGACATCGGCACCGGCACAGCTCACCGACACCTGAACGGAGAATCCGCTGTAGCCACTCAGACTGCTGAGGGCGCTGGAGGGCGGTGAATCGACTAATCCGTTGTAATCGTCCACGTCATCAAACGTGGCCCGGATCTCAGCACCGTCTGATCCGATGCTGCAAGCACCGTTATAGCGGGGAACGCCCCCCTGAGGGGTCTGTTCATCGTATTTTCGGGTGAGGATTTCATCCATATACAGCTGGGCCAGCGCCACTGCCCGGGTCTCGTTCAGCGGATCGGCACTGCGACCGGATATGAGAGAAAACGCGCCCACTACGCCGGCAATGGCGATGCTGATAATCACAATCGTGATCACCAGCTCCACCAGCGTTGCTCCCTGTTCGCGCCTCATGGCAGACAACCTCCGGAATAGACTGCTCCCAGGGAACTGATGCAGGTCTGGTAAGTGCTGTCGCCGGCAAAGGTCAAACTAGTACTGCTACCGCTTGAAACTTCACCGAGGCTATTGAAGGACAGGGTCAGGGGAAGCGCGACACCAGTCAGACTGGTTCCGGCGCGCTCGACGCTGAAGACACGAGCCTCCGGGGAACCGGCACCGACGGTAAACCTAAAGGATTCCGCCGCTTGCTCAACAGTGAGCGTACCGGCGGAGTTGCCCGCCAGCGCTGCTTGCTGGGCAAGCAGCGTGGCGGAGGCGAGTTGCTGGGTGGCCAGGAGTGGGGAGAAGGCGGATCGACTTGCGAATAAACCGATCCCCAGCGCTGAAATCACACCAATCAGCACTATAGCCATCACCAGTTCAATCACAGTGAAGCCTGCGGATTTGACCAATTGAGGCTTCATTGGTACTCCCGATGAACAACTCTAGCTATCAGCACTCACCTGACGCAGGGCCAGTGGTGATGGCAATACCAGAAGCTGCAGCTGCAGTCGCTTCCGTGTAGGTAGCTACACAGGAACCTACAGTGATGGTGCCTGCGCTTGCATCGTAGGCAATATCACCGTCGAATTGAGCTGCGTCATCAAGGTCTGCAACGGCAGGATAACCATACACCAAGTTGATGGGTGTTCCCTCAAGCGAAACTGAGCCCGTTGCGCCTGTTGCACCCGAGGCCAGAGCGGCACTGTGCACGATGCCATTGGCTGAGCGAGCAGCGCCCACCGCACCTTCAAATACGGCTGCACGAGCGTTTCCACCCAAATCCGCAAACCGCGGCAGTGCAAACGCAGCCAGGATGCCCAGAATAACAATCACCATCACCAGCTCGATGAGTGTGAAACCTTGCTCTTTTTTAGTTGGCATTGCTTTCATGGTACTTCTCCATTTGTCCTCAGGACGTTTGTTATGACTCAAAGACTATTGGTTACTTCGCCGTTGCCAGCGTTGTAGGAAATGGTCGTGCCCTGACCGTCCAGCTGATAGGTGAACAAACAGCCGGCAGCAGTAATGGATGCCAGGTAATCAGGAGTACTCGCAGCGCCTGTAGCCACCGAAGGAGCGTTAGCCTGCAGCAAACCGTTCCATACCTCGACACACTCGCCCGCAGTCATCAGCGCAGGAACCGTATTACCCGTGGTACTGACTGCCCAGCCATCGCCACTGACATCAATGGTGTCGTTCCCAAAGCCAACCACGTTAGTGGTCGCTGCAGTAAATCCGTTTGACACCCACTGTGTTTTTGCCAGTGCCACCCCCGCAGCCAGTGCGCCGGTGGCCGCGTCGACACTTGAGTTATGGGCCTGCTGGGACAGCTGGGCAAACCGTGGCAGGGCGAACGCTGCCAGAATCGCCAGAATAGCGATAACCACCACCAATTCGATCAGGGTGAAACCGCGGTTCCTCTGTTCGGTACTGTAATGCGTCATAGATCAGCCTCTTTCCTTACTTCTGTTGCGTTTAGTTCACGGCTTCAAGGCCTGCCGTTTCATGTCGTGTGAGCACGGTTTCTGCCAGCTTCAATCCGTAGGATCTTTCCCCGGCGTCCCGGCGGCCATTGCTGTTCCTGTCGGCAAAGTCAGTCGCCACTTGCCAGACCACAAGCTGCCCCGGTTGTGTCTGTTGTCCTTTCAACGTTATCGGCTGCTCTGGGTTATAAATTAACCATCCTTTCGCACCGCTAACTGTTTCTTTTTGTTCCCGTTGCAGAAAGCACCACTGTCTGGGCTCGGGCCACTGTCGGCAAACTCCGGCGTAGTTATGCCAGGAATGCTCGAGCCACTCGAACGGATTGGCACCAACCAGCCCCTCCAGCGTCTCAGTCCGGCTCAGCATTGCTTCTGCTCCCCGTATCATCAGTGCTGCACTCAACTGGTTAAACACCAGGTTGGCAGCCTGTTCTTCTGCCTTGCCTGCTTCCCGCTCCAGCACAGCGAGCAAGAACCAGTACAGAAGCCCCAACACCACCATCGACACACCGAGCCGAAACTTGCTTATCAAGGCCAACCGGTCGATTGCGGGCAGTGCTTTCACCCGGTGTTACCCGCGCCCTATGGCAGCTGCACCCAGATCCCAGATGGGCAGGAATACCCCCAGAGCCAGGATCAGTACGAGAACACCCATGGCTACGATCAATATGGGCTCGATGGATTCCGCCAGTCGCTTCAACCCGTAATCCACATCCTCGTCATAGAAGTCCGCCACGTTATTCAGCATTTCATCCACCGAGCCGGTTTCCTCACCGACCGCAATCATCTGCAGGATCAGTGGTGTAAACATCTGGCTCTGGCGTGCAGCACGCACGAGACTCTCACCCCGTTCGATACCGGCCCGGATTTCCTTGATGTGCGAGGAAATCCAGGCATTGTCGGTGGCATCGGAAACCACAGTCAGTGCGCGGCTCACTGGCATCCCCGCCGACAACATGGTGGCGAAGTTCCGGGCAAAGCGGCTCAGGGTAATCAGCTCCAGCAACGGGCCAATAATGGGTACCCGAAGTTTGTAACGGTCCCAGGTCAGGCGCCCCTGCGGGGTCTGCTTCCATTGCCTCAGCAAAACCGCGCCGGCGGCCACAGCAAAGAGGCCGATGTACCAGTAGTTCAGCAGGAGGCCGGAAGTGTCTACCAGCAGTTGGGTCAGGAACGGTAGATCCGCGCCCAATTTGGCGAAAACCGCCGAAAACTTGGGAATCACCAGGAAATTCACCACCATCAGAGCCGCCAGCAGCGCAACCACCACAAACGAGGGGTAACGCAGGGCCTGCTTCATGCGGCGCCTCGTATCCCGCTCCAGCTCAAGGATTTCAGACAGGCGCCGGAACGCGTCATCCAGCATGCCGGTGTTCTCACCCACGTGGATCATGGCAATGAACAGCTCCGAAAAAACCCTGGGATGGGCCTGCATGGCGATAGCCATGGTGGTACCGCCTTCCAGCCTGCCTGTCACATCCCGCAGTACCTTCGCCAACGCCTCCGAGCGTGTCGTATCGGCCAATCCCCGCATGGTACGGATGATGGGGATGCCCGCCTTGGTCAACGCATGCATCTGGCGGCAAAAGACGATCAGTTCGTCCAGCGTGACCTTGTCACGGAACAGGGACAGGCCGCCCAGGCGTCTACCAACAGACGCCTTCTCGTAATGTTCTTCGATTTCCAAGGGCGTAATGCCCCGACGCATCAGTTCGGTGGCAGCCGCGTCCGCGCTGGCCGCCACGATGGCGCCCTGCTGGGTCATACCGCGATTATCTTTGCCCCGATAACTGAACTGCATCAGGCCATACCTTCTTCCACCGCCAGATCCGCCAGCGTCTTGGTTCTACTACCGCCAAAGTCGGCTTCCGAAGTGGCGGCCACACGGGCAACCTCTTCCAGGGTGGTCACGCCACGCAAGGCGTAATCCATCGCACATTGCCCCAGAGGCCGGTATACATCACCCAGCCGTGCTGCGCGGGTGAAGGCTGCCACGTCTTTCTGCCGCAGCGCGTCGAGCATGGGCTCGTTCATTTCCAGCAACTCGTAAACTCCCACCCGGCCCCTGTAGCCGGTGTTGCTGCACTGATAACAGCCGCGGCCCTTAACAAAACCGGCCTCCAGATCCAGTGGATTCAGATGGAAGCTGTCCAGCCAGATTCGCTCCTGCTCTGTCGGTTCGTAGGCTTCGGCACAGTTGTCACACACACGGCGAACCAGACGTTGGGCCACCACGCCCAGCAGGGAGCTTGCTACCAGGAACGGTTCGGCACCCATGTCGATCAGGCGCATTGCGCTGCTGATGGAATCGTTGGTGTGCAGGGTGGACAGCACCAGGTGACCGGTCATCGCCGCCCGCAAACCGATCTCAACGGTTTCACGGTCCCGCATCTCACCTACCAGGATCACGTCCGGGTCCTGACGAAGTGCCGCCCGCAGGACACTGGCGAATTCCAGGCCGATCTTCGGGTTGACCTGAACCTGGGTAATCCGAGGCAGGCGGTATTCCACCGGGTCCTCCGCGGTAATGATTTTCACCTCGGGGCGGTTGAGTTCGTTCAGCGCGCCGTACAGGGTGGTGGTCTTGCCGCTACCGGTAGGTCCGGTGACCAGAATCATGCCATGGGGCTTACGAATCATCTGGCGGAAACGTGTCAGCAGATTTTCCGGCATACCGGTACCGTCGAGATTCAGCATGCCTTTACTCTGATCGAGCAGACGCATAACGACGGACTCACCATACTGCACCGGCATGGTGGACACCCGCACGTCGATACTGCGGCCCTTGACCCGGATATTGAACCGGCCGTCCTGTGGCAGACGCTTCTCGGAAATATTCAGGCCCGCCATCAGTTTCAGACGAAGAACCAGCGCGGCGTTCACCTTCTTTTCCTTCATCACCTGTTCTTGCAGCACGCCATCCACACGCTGACGAATCCGCACCAAAGTCTCATCGGGTTCGATGTGGATATCAGAACTGCGGGCCTGAACGGCGTCTTCGAACAGGGTCTGTAGCAACTTCACTACCGGTGCCTCGGCGCTCTCGGATTCCGCCGACAGGTCCGCCAAATCAAAGGCATCGTCACCCAGCTCATCTTCCAACTCTTCCGCCAGGGACGCGATTTCATCGGTACGGCGATATACCAGATCGAGAGTATTGAGCAGCTCACTCTCACTTACAACGGCCTGCCGGACCGGCTGCTTGAGAATCCGTACCAGCTCATCGTAGGCAAAGATATCAAATGGATCGGCCATACCAATAAGCAGCTCGCCACCCTGTTCGTCCAGCACAATGCTGCGGAACCGGCGGGCCATGGCCTCGGGCAGTTTCTTCACCAGTTCATTGTTGAACCGATAGTGCCGTAGCTGGACAAAAGGCACCTCAAGCTGACGAGAAAGGATGTTGAGCAGATTGTCCTCATCTACGTACCCCAGATCGATCAGGGTACGACCCAGTTTTCGCCCCGTGTTCTTCTGTTCCCGCAACGCGGTCATCAGCTGCTGTTCACTGATGACATCGTTATGAACCAGCAGGTCACCAAGTCGAATTTTCTTTTTCGGTTCCGTCATACTTAACCTGCCTGCAGTGTTTCTAGCCGTTCGCGAACATAATCCGCCAGCGAGGGCGAGAGCCCCGGTAATTGGGCCGCCTGGCCGTAAGCTCTGGCGGCGCTGGCCAGTTCACCACGGGATTCGAGGGCAATGGCCAACCCAACCCACCAGGCGGCGCGACTGTCATCCACCGAAATCAGCGCTGTCCAGTGGCGGGCGGCCTCTTCGCTGTCACCGGCTTGCTGTAGCAAGGTTGCCAGGGTGACGCGGTACTCAATGTGGCTTGGCACCGGCGGCACCTGCTCGCGCAGGCTACCTACCGCGCCGGAAAGGTCACCCGTAGTCAGCAAAGCCCTTGCCCTAAGCAGCCTGAGAGCGGGGTAAGCGCTAACCTCTGAGTCACTCAACCAGCGCAGGGCGCGGTCCGGTTGTTGCTGCAACAGCATGGCGCGGGCAAACACCTCCCTGCTCACAGGTGCGGCCTGACCTGAAGCCAGCTCAACCAGCTTTTGCTCGGCCTGCCGGGAGTCGCCAGCGCGGAGCAGACGCTCAAGCTCACGACTGACTCTGCGATCAATGGCTTCCGGTGTTTCGCGAACCTGTTTGACCGTGGTCTGCGCAGCCTCAGAATCCTGGCTTGCAACAGCGGATTCCCGTGTTTTGGTTTCATCCGTTTCGGGCTTATTCACGTTTGAAAGAGAAGCCTCATCAGCCGCTGCCACCTCACGACGAGCAGGAACCGGGGGCTTGACTCGTGCGACCTCTATCTCTGGCTCTTGCTCGGGCGATGGCCTGGCTTGCGCGGGAGACTCTGAACTCACCACCTGATCCGAAACCACCATCGCTTCTTGCTCCGGCCTAGGCGTGGGTGCCACGTTGGCTTTTGCCTCATCCGATGCGACTCTTTCCTGCGCTGGAGGCACAACCACAGGTGAAGCCTCCATGACTCCCGATGGCACATTTTGTTCACGGTCAAGCAGCATGTATCCGCCAGCTGCAACGGCGGCGATCGCCAGCACCGCCACGGGCAAACGCCACGGGCGAGCAGGCTGCACACCGGGCTGTCCGGTGTAGGCGGCCACACCCTCGGGGCGATTCTGACGTTGCTCGGCAGCGCGCAGGGCATCATTCAGCAAGCTCATAGCCACCTCGCCAGTAATCCAGGGGGCCGGACACTTTCCGTGTCCCGAATGGCACGAAATACATGGCCACGGGAGATTGTCCGGTCGCCCTGCCCCCACGCCGCTAGCATGGATTTGTGGGCAAGTATGTTCACCAGCCGGGGAATGCCTCCGGTAGCCCGGGTGAGCAGACGCAGGGCACCCGCCGAGAACAGTTCCGGGCCGTTATAACCGGCCTGGGATAACCGATGGCGCAGATACTGGGCCACGGAATCCCGGGTCAGGGGCATCAGGCGGTAGTGGAAGGTAATGCGCTGACGCAACTGGCGCAGGCTGTCTTTTGCCAGCATCGCATCCAGCTCCGGCTGACCGAACAGCACCACCTGCAGAAGGCGCGTGCTCTCGGTTTCCAGGTTGGTCAACAGCCGGAGCGCTTCGATGGTGTCTTCCGGCATGGCCTGGGCTTCATCGATCACCAGAACCACAGGCTTCTGTTCCATCGCCAGCTCAATCAGGGCGGCATTCAGTGCCTTCAGCACCTGATGGGTATTGGCACACCGGGAGACATCCACACCCAGCTCCTCGGCCACCGCTTCATAAAGGGCGTCCGGTGCCAAGTGTGGGTTCGGCAGGTATGCGGTATACGCCTTGGACTCCAGCTCGTTCAGCAACAGCCGGCACAACAGTGTCTTGCCGGTGCCGACTTCGCCGGTAATCTTGATAAAGCCTTCCCGTTCGCCCAGCGCCACCAGCAGCAGTTCTAGCGCATCCCCATGGCTGGGGGCACGCAGGAAGTAGCGTGTGTTGGGCGTCAATGCGAACGGTGCTTCCTGCAGTCCGAAATGGGATTCGTACATCGTCAGCGAACGGCTCGCTCGGGCTTCGGAGTCACGGATTGGGACGACTGCAGCAGTTCCTTCAGCACATTCATACGCTCACGGCTGGCCGAAACATCGGCGTTCATCTGTTCCGCCGACGCCACAACCGGACGCAGCAGGATCACCAGTTCGCTCTTGCGAGACTGGAAACGCCGCTGCTTGAACAGCTCACCCACGACCGGGATATCGCTGAAGAAGGGCACGGCGGAATTCGAATCGTCACTGGTGTTCTGGATGAGGCCACCGATCACCACAATCTGCCCGCTCT
Source organism: Marinobacter sp. F4216 (assembly GCF_019931195.1). Classification (GTDB taxonomy): domain Bacteria; phylum Pseudomonadota; class Gammaproteobacteria; order Pseudomonadales; family Oleiphilaceae; genus Marinobacter; species Marinobacter suaedae. The sequence continues at coordinate 140,467 of NZ_JAIOUO010000008.1, forward strand.
CGGCGCGGATCACGCTGTCGGTCTCCCGCACGGTACTGATGGCCAGCGGCAGGGTTACATCCCGCTCTCCGATAGTGATGACCTTTTCCTGATCGTTCACTTCACTCACCGACGGGTGAACGTGCAGGGTAATGCTGCCGCTGTCGGAAATCTGCGGGGTCACGTCCAGGGAAATGCCGGAGAAAAACGGCGTGAGCTCCACCGAGGTAGAGGTACTGTCGGAACCGGTTAACGTGGAGTTGTCGTCGTCGAAGTCGATATCGGTCACGAAGAACTCGTCGGTGCCCACCTTGATCACGGCCTTCTGGTTGTTGACAGTGGAAATTCGCGGGCTGGACAAGATCTGGACATTGCCCTGCTCACCCAGCAGCTGGATCAGCGCGGAGAAATCGCCGGCGCGAACGCTGGCAGAAAACAGGCCGCCAATGTCGGAAGTCCGGATCGCCTGCCCGGCCAGCGCCTGGGCGGTAAAGTCTGCGGGCAGCCCGTCAGAGGCCACAATGCTGCTGCCACTCTGCAAATCGGACCAGTTGATGCCTTGCTGGTAGCCTTCGTCGAGGATGATCTCCAGGATCTTGGCTTCCAGTACCACCTGGCGCTGCATGATCAGCTCGGTGCGGCGCAGGTATTCCTCCACCAGCCTCAACTCCTCACCGCCAGCACGAACCATCACCAGGCCGGCACCCGGGTTCACGATCACCTGCCGGCTGTCGCGGGTACCAACGATCATGGAAACCGCGTCGCGGATATCCGCCCAGAAGTTGGACTCGGTTTCGGTGGAAATCGTGGTACCTGCCAGCGTGGTACCGGCGCGGCCGCGATTATCCACCGAATCACCATTGCCATTGCTCTGGGTGTTGGTGACCTGCCCGGAACTCACGCGCGTTTCCGAACCACCCTTGCGCTTGAAGTGCAGGTAATCGATCGGGAAGATCCGGGTCTGGATATGATCCGCCTGCACCTTGAACAGGCGACCACTGCGCTGGATATCCAGGCCGTACAGTTCAGCGGTAATGTCCATCACCTCTGGCACGGTGACATCCTGCAGGCGCAGATCAACGGCCACATCCACATCCGGATGAACCACCACATTGTAGCGGGTACCTTCCACCAGCGACTCGAAGAAAATACCCGCAGCGATAGCACGGGCGTTGACATCAAAGCGTTCGTCCAATTCTTGATTAGGCGATAACGGCGGCAACAGAGCGGCACTGACATCCGCCGGCAGTGTTGACGTTGCCGTCGTCGGTGCCGGTGTTGAGGCAGCAGCCTGAGATTCGGAGGCCGCCAGCGTCTCATCTATCGCGGTCGCCACATCGGTGGATGTCGCGTTGGACGAACGCATCAGTGGGTTGTTACTGCACGCCGCCAGCGTGCCCGCCAGCAATGCAACGGCCAGAGGTTTGATCTTATTGGTCATGATTGCCTGCTGTTGGTTCATTGAGTCCTCCGCACCTGCGGAAGCTGCTCCAGATAAAGCGTGCGGAGCCGGCCATGGTCCAGAACCTCAACCCGATCCCGGAGAATCCGTCGCACCCGGATTTTGCCGAAGGACTGTCCTTCCGCCCGGGTCTCGCCATTGATCACCGCCACCTTGCGACCATTACCCACAAGAATCGACTGAACAGCCAGACTGGTCTTGGGCACGGCCTTTGACGGTGCACCACCGAACCCCGGCGGGCGAGTGGGATCCTTAAGCGCCAGCGCCGGCGCGGAAAAGGCCCAGAGCGCGGCCAGAAGTGAGGCCATCAGGCCTACGGATTTAAGACGCGTGTACTGCTTCATCTCACACTCCCAACCATACTGGCTCCAGACTGAGGGTCCGGACCCGAATCATTGCTTCACCCGCCGGCCAGGCGTTGGCATCGTACTCAAACGTCACCCAGCCCAGACGCTCATCCAGCGACTCCAGGCGTTCGAGATACGCGAGAACGTCCAGGTAACTGCCACGGATTTTCAATTCCACATCGTGGGCAAACAGCAACGGCTCGCGATCTGCCGGTGTCTCTGTGTCGCCTGCACTTGCTACCGCCGGCGCAAACACGGGCTCTGGTGATTTCAGCTCCAGTGACTCCAGACGCAATGACTGCTGGGCAGAGAGCATGTCCCTGAGCAAAGACACCATGGCCTTCGGCGCAATCAGCTTGGCGGTGGAGTCGGCAATCTGCTGTTCCAGCTGGTCCAGCCGGCCCTGGCGGGCTGCCAGTTCCTGACGGAGTTCCAGAGAGGGATCGGTGGCCAGCTGATCATTGAGATTCTGCTGTTGCATCAGCAGCCGCTCATGGGAGGAGAACAGCACACTCAGCTGGCTTGCCAATGCCTCTTTCTGCTTCAGCGCCGGGGCGACACCCAGCTCCCAGCCTACAAACAGGCAGGCAATCAGGGCGGTTGCCGTAATCAGGCCACGCTCACGCAGGGGGCGTGCATTAAACCAGTCTGCGGCCTGCTTGACCGAGGTTTTAAGGGACTCAGCCATCAGCTGTCCTCCCCGTTACGGTCCGTGGCCACATGAAAACGGATACCCCGTTCGTTTTCCGGCCGGGACAGACGGAAGGCGCCAAAGGTCCTGCCACTGAACGCGGGCTCGTCACCCAGATTTTCAAGATAGGAAGGTACCAATGCCCCGGAACGGGCGAGGCCTTCGAGGGCAACCTGCGACTGCTCCGCGTCCAGCCACACACCGGTCAGCCAAACGTCGTCCGGGATCTGACGGGCCAGTGCCGCCATTTGCGGGGAGAACTGCCCGCCAACACCCAGCACCAGGTTTTCCACGCGTTCGAGCAAACGCTGACGACGGGCGAGCCGCTCGGTCACATCCGCCAGCTGCTCGTGAATCTCCGGAGAAGGACGACGTGCCAGCACGGCCACGGTCTGACGCTCAATGCTTTGCTCGAGGCCACGATTATCCGCCTCAAGTTTTTCAATCTGTGCCTGCAATTCACTGGACCGGTAGTGAGCCAAGCCACTACCGGCCACTAATCCAACCACCACCAGCGCGACCAGGACCACCAGAGTCCCTGCCTGCAGGCTTTCCCGACGTGGGCGCAACTCTTCGGTATACAGGTTGACGCTCTGGCTCATGAACGGTCTCCTCCGGTCATCGCCAGGGCGGCACTCCAGGCAGGCAAACAGCGGCTGTCCGCGGACGGATCCCCCCCGAGCGCAGACCAGTCCAGCATCTGGACACCGACGGCCAAATAGGACGACACCATGGAGGCGAGGGGCAAGGAACTGTCCCGGGCCACAAGCTGGATCGTCGCCGGGGGCACCTGCCCAAGCTGACTCTCGTAGTAATCAAGCGAACGCTGCATCTCCAGAGCCAGCGACTGAACGGCGCTTCCCTGGCGTGCCGCATCCTTTAGATCATCGGCCGCCACGTCGAGGCGACGGGAGAGATAGAGGGTATCGTCCCGGCACACCACCATCTGCCCGTAGCTATCACGCAGGTGAACCAAGGCCGCACCGCGACCGTTCTCATCCAGGGCACTGACCAGATTGCGCAGGGCCAGTTCGGCGATATCAATACAGACCAGCTTCAGCCCGGATTCCCGAACCAGGCTCACCAGTTCCTGCACCAGCGATTTGCGGGCAGCAACCACATTCACCAGGGAACCACGCCCACGAGAGGCATCTTCAGGAAATGGAAAGACATCAGAAATGGCATCGGCCGGCGGGAAATCCAGAAAGTCCTTGAGCTTCCATTTCAATGCGTCGCCCAGTTCAGAGTCTTCAATGCCTTCGGGCCGCTCCATCTGGAATACCCGATACTGATCCAGTGGCAATACAAGCGTGGCCTTTGCCCCACGCCAATGTCGCTGGTCAACCAGATCCTGCAACGCTTTCAGACGCCTGGCCGGCATGCACTCAACAAAGCCTGCACCGGACGACTTGCCGCCAGCGATTTCTGCCCATGCAATACCGTCGGGGCGCACCTCAAGGAAAACCTGAAGGCGTCCGCCAGCCCCGTTCAGCAAGCCGGTTATCTTTGAAAGCAAAGAGCGTTGTGTCATGAATTCCTACAGAAGGAAGCTGCCTATGTGCCCCGATTCTAGTTATTCTGATTGAACTTTCAGCAGTTTTTACATTGACTTACATAAAAAATGAAAAAGCGTTAATGGATTGACGTTTTGTGAACCGTTTCACATATTTTTGCAGTTCGATAACATTACGCGGCCTGTAACCGATCCCAATCAGCGCCCACAAAAAAGCCCCGACATAGCGGGGCTTTATGACTACTCGTAACGGACTTACGTTACAAACTGCATGATGGACTTCCTAGAAGGGAATGTCGTCGTCAAAATCGTCAACCGGCTCAGGCATGCCGCCCTGAGGCTGCTGCGGTGCCGGCTGGTTATAACCACCAGACTGGCCGCCCTGATAACCGCCACCCTGTGGCTGCTGCTGAGCCGCCGGCTGGTTGTAGGACTGCTGGGGACGACCCGCCGGAGCGCCCTGCCCCATGCCTCCGCCCTCGCCACGGCTATCGAGCATCTGCATCTGGCCGTTGATGTCGACCACCACTTCGGTGGTGTAACGGTCCTGACCGCTCTGGTCCTGCCATTTACGGGTTTGCAGCTTGCCTTCGATGTAGACCTTGGAACCCTTGCGCAGGTACTGGCCAGCGACCTCGGCGATCTTGCCGAACATCACGATGCGGTGCCATTCGGTCTTGGGCACCATCTGGCCGGTCTGACGATCCTTATAGCTTTCGTCGGTGGCCAGGTTCAGATTGACCACCGCATTGCCACTAGGGGTATAGCGGGTTTCAGGATCCTGCCCAAGGTTCCCGATGAGAATAACTTTGTTTACACCTCGTGCCATGCTTTGCTCCTGACTGAGTATCCCGGGAAAATCGGGCGTTCAAATTTAAGAACCTTCACCCTGCCGAACGAATGCAACATTCGACAGCAAAGCTTCATCAAACTGTTGGCGATCCACTTTCAGATAGGCTGTCGCCGCCTCTTCGACAATCACCACGTCTTTCACGCCGGGCAATTTCCGAAGATCGTCATCGATCTGGTCGAACTGGTCACCAACTACTTGCTGCAACTGTACCACGAAACTGGTCGTGTATCCCGGGCTTGGCATCGTCATCGCGATCAGCAACCACACGCCCAAAACACCGACCATAAGCCAGAGTACACCGGTAAAACCGACGGCTTCCAGCAGGACGCCCCCCAGTGCCCCGCCAAGGAAGGCACCGAAAAACTGGGACGTCGAATACACGCCCATGGCGGTTCCTTTACTCGCAGCTGGGGCTTCCTTGCTGATCAGCGACGGCAGACTGGCTTCCAGCAGATTGAACGCCATGAAGAACGCAAACAACACCCCCCAGGCCACAACCAGGCCGGTGGTCGCCGAGGTCAGCGCCGCCGTGGCCAGCGTAAGCAGGGCAATGGCGCCGCACAGAATCGGCTTCATCTTGCGCTTCTTCTCACCAATGATGATGAACGGCACCATGGCAAAGAACGAGGTGACCATCACGCTCAGGTAAAACCACCAGTGAGACTTACTGGCCAGCCCGAGCTGATCCTGCAGGATGGAGGGAAACAACAGAAACAACGCCGTCAGAACAAAATGAAGCGCAAAGATACCGAAATCCAGCCGCAGCAGGCGACGATCGGACAAGACGGTGCTCAACATTTCCTTTGCCGGATGGGTATCCGCGCTGTTTTTATGCTGATGCGGCGTTGGAACCAGACGATTAACAATCACCAGCGCGATCAGTGCAAGCACCGCGGTGGCGTAAAAGATGCCGGAAAGCCCCCAGATGCTCCCTAGCAAGGGCCCCAGAACCAAGGACACCGAGAACGACAAACCAATGGAAATACCCACCGTGGCCATCGCCTTGGTGCGCTCTTCCTCCCGGGTCAAATCACTCAGCAACGCCATCAAGACACTGGCAATGGCACCGGCGCCCTGAAGAATCCGCCCCAGAATGACAACGTATATGGACTCAGCCGATCCGGCCAGAAGACTTCCGGCAGCGAAAATCACCAGGCCGATGTAGATCATCCGTTTGCGCCCTACCCGGTCGGACAGCAAACCAAACGGAATCTGTAAAAGAGCCTGGCTTAACCCGTAGGCACCAATGGCAAAACCGAGCAACGCCGGGGTTGCGCCCTTGAGATCGCCACCGAGCAACACGAATACCGGCATGACCATGAACAACCCCAGCATACGCATGGCGTACACAGATGCGAGGGCCGTGACTGATCGACGTTCCAACGTATTCATGAAAGCGATACCTAAACCGGGATTGATCACCAGCTACCCGAACATCAGGCAGCCGTTGCAGGCGGCGCATTGTAGCAGAACGAAAACCTGCCCGGCACCGCCAAGGACCACCGCAATCAGTGCTTTCGCTGTCCCCCGGTGAACACGTTATACTTTCCGTTTTTTCTCTGAGCGAGGTGTTATGGACCGTATTGAGATCAAGGGCGCACGCACCCACAACCTGAAGAATATCGACCTGGATCTGCCACGGGACAAGCTGATCGTGGTGACCGGGTTGTCGGGTTCCGGTAAGTCGTCCCTGGCGTTCGACACCCTTTACGCCGAGGGCCAGCGCCGCTACGTGGAGTCCCTGTCCACCTACGCCCGTCAGTTCCTGTCGATGATGGAAAAGCCCGATGTGGACCACATAGAGGGGCTATCGCCAGCCATTTCCATCGAACAGAAATCGACGTCCCATAACCCCCGCTCGACCGTCGGCACCATCACCGAAATCTACGACTACCTTCGCCTGTTGTTCGCCCGGGCTGGCGAACCACGCTGTCCCGATCACGGACAACCTCTGGAAGCCCAGACCATCAGCCAGATGGTGGATCAGGTTGTCGCCATGCCGGCCGACAGCAAACTGATGATTCTGGCGCCCGTCATTCGGGACCGAAAGGGCGAACACCACCAGATCATCGAGACCATGAAAAGCCAGGGCTTCATTCGCCTGCGCGTGGACGGAACGGTTTATGACATCGACGACGTGCCCGCCCTGGATAAAAAGCGCAAACACCAGATCGATGTTGTCGTGGACCGCTTCAAGGTCAAAGGCGGACTGGAGCAACGCCTGGCTGAGAGCTTCGAAACCGCGCTGGAGCTGGCCGATGGCATCGCCATGGTCGCCCCCATGAGCGGCGAGGGTGAAGAACATATCTTCTCCGCCCGTTATGCCTGTACCCAGTGCGGTTACGCCCTGAGTGAACTGGAACCCCGCATCTTCTCTTTCAACAACCCGGCCGGCGCCTGTCCGACCTGCGATGGCCTGGGCGTCAAACAGTTTTTCGATCCGGACAAAATTATCCAGAACCCGGACGCGACCCTCGCCGCCGGTGCCATCAAGGGCTGGGACCGCCGGGCGGTGTACTACTTTCAGATGCTCACATCCGTGGCCGAGCATTACGGGATTGATCTGGAAACGCCCTGGTCGGAGCTGCCCGAAGGGTTTCGGGACACGCTGCTCAATGGTTCCGGCAAAGAAGCCATTTCGTTCCGCTACGTGAACTCTCGTGGCCACATCATGGAAAAGGCGCACTCGTTCGAAGGCATCCTGCCAAACCTGGAACGCCGCTACCGGGAAACCGATTCCCAGAGTATGCGGGAAGAGCTGGCCAGAAACCTCAGCACCCAGCCGTGCAAGGACTGCGGTGGCTCACGCCTGCGCCGCAGCGCCCGCCATGTCTTTATCGAGGACCATAACCTTGCGGACGTAACCCGCCTCCCGGTAGGTGATGCCCATGGGTATTTTGAAACCCTGGCGCTGCCCGGCCGCAAAGGCGAAATCGCAGAAAAAATCCTGAAGGAAATCCGCCAACGCCTCCAGTTCCTCGTCAACGTTGGCCTGGAATACCTGACCCTCGAGCGCAGCGCGGACACCCTTTCAGGAGGCGAAGCCCAGCGTATCCGGCTGGCCAGCCAGATTGGCGCGGGCCTCGTGGGTGTCATGTACATCCTCGACGAACCATCCATTGGCCTGCACCAGCGGGACAACGACCGCCTGCTGGCGACCCTCACCCACCTGCGGGATCTGGGCAATACGGTGATCGTGGTGGAGCACGATGAAGACGCCATCCGCGCCGCCGATCACGTTGTTGATATCGGGCCCGGCGCTGGCGTGCATGGAGGCCAGGTAATCGCCCAGGGCACCCCCCAACAGATTCTGGACAATGCCGACTCACTCACCGGCCAGTACCTGAATGGCACCAAGGAGATAGCGGTACCCGCCGAGCGCAACAAGGGTACGGGAAAATACCTGACGCTGACGGGCGCCAGCGGCAACAACCTGCAAGACGTTACCCTGAAGATTCCGCTTGGTGTGATGACCTGCGTTACCGGCGTATCAGGATCGGGCAAGTCCACACTGATTAACAGCACCCTGTATCCTGTCGCAGCCACCAAGCTGAACAAAGCCACAAGTCTCAGCGCGTCGCCACACGGCGACCTGAAAGGTCTCGATCACCTCGATAAAGTGATCGACATTGACCAGAGCCCGATTGGCAGAACGCCACGCTCAAATCCGGCCACCTACACCGGCCTTTTCACGCCGATCCGTGAACTGTTCGCTGGCACCCAGGAAGCCCGCTCCCGAGGCTACAAACCCGGCCGATTCTCCTTCAACGTCAAAGGCGGCCGCTGTGAGGCCTGCCAAGGCGACGGCGTCATCAAGGTTGAGATGCACTTCCTTCCCGACGTCTATGTTCCCTGCGACGTCTGCAAAGGCAAACGCTACAACCGGGAGACCCTGGAAGTTCGCTACAAGGGCAAGAACATCCACGAAGTGCTGGAAATGACCGTGGAAGAGGGACGGGAATTCTTCGATGCCGTCCCATTTATTGCCCGCAAGCTCCAGACCCTGATTGACGTAGGCCTTTCCTACATCCGTCTTGGTCAGAGTGCCGTCACCCTCTCCGGAGGTGAGGCCCAGCGGGTCAAGCTCGCCAAGGAGTTGTCCAAGCGGGATACCGGCAAAACTCTTTATATCCTCGACGAACCTACGACTGGCCTGCACTTCTACGACATTCAACAACTGCTGAACGTTCTAGAGCGACTGCGTGATCACGGCAACACGATCGTGGTGATCGAGCACAACCTGGATGTCATCAAGACCGCTGACTGGATTGTCGACCTCGGCCCGGAGGGCGGCTCTGGTGGCGGGCAGATTATTGCTGAGGGGACTCCGGAGGAAGTATCCGAGAATGAGAGATCTCATACTGGGCGGTATTTGAAGCCGATGCTGTCGAAATAAGCCCAATTCCTATCGGTACAATTGCGGCAATAAGGAGTACGGGATCTGGGCAGCCTTTCTTCTGGAAAAATAACTCGCTTCGCTCCGACATATTTTCCCGGCAGAAAGACCACCCAGACCCCTCCCGTCAGAAATTCAGGAGAAGGTGACCGGTGATGCTTGCCAAGGAGGGTGGATAGGTTTTAGTTGGGAAAAGCTGTCTGAGCGCAGCGAGTTTCTTTTTCCATAAGAAAACCTATCCACCCTCCGCCCCCACTCAGGCACCAAACTCCGGACACAAAAAAACCGGGAACCTTTCGGCACCCGGTTTTTCGCTGGACAAATCCGAAGCTATTACGCCTCGTCTTCGTCCACCTCTTCCGCTTCGATATCCAGCGGACGACCCACCAGCTCAACGAATGCCATCGGGGCATTGTCGCCGGCACGGAAGCCACACTTCAGGATACGAAGGTAACCGCCAGGACGGTCGCTGTAACGGGGGCCCAGCTCATCAAACAGCTTGGCAACCGCTTCGTCGCTACGCAGGCGCGCGAACGCCAGACGACGGTTTGCAACCGAATCATTTTTGGACAGCGTGATCAAAGGCTCAGCCACCCGACGAAGCTCTTTGGCTTTCGGCAGCGTTGTTTTGATCAGCTCGTGTTCAACCAGCGACGCAGTCATGTTACGAAACATGGCTTTGCGATGCGCGCTGGTCCGACTGAACTTACGACCACTCTTACGATGACGCATTGCTCTGATTCCTTACCTTAAACTAATCGGCGATTAACCGCCCAGAACCCGGTCGTCGCCACGAAGGCTCGCCGGCGGCCAGTTATCAAGACGCATGCCCAGAGACAAACCACGGGACGCCAGAACGTCCTTGATCTCGGTCAGCGACTTTTTACCCAGGTTAGGCGTCTTCAGCAGCTCAACTTCAGTGCGCTGAATCAGATCGCCGATGTAGTAAATATTTTCCGCCTTCAAGCAGTTAGCTGAACGCACTGTCAATTCCAGATCATCAACCGGGCGCAGCAGAATCGGATCGATTTCTTCCTCTTCTTCTACACGCTCAGGCTCTTTCTCGTGATCGAAATCAACAAACACTGCCAGTTGCTGCTGGAGAATGGTCGCGGCCCGACGAATTGCTTCTTCCGGATCGATAGTACCATTGGTCTCCAGGTCAATAACCAGCTTGTCCAGGTCGGTGCGCTGCTCAACCCGTGCACTTTCCACGGCATAAGCCACACGACGAACTGGGCTGAATGTCGCATCCAGCTGCAGGCGTCCAATCGCGCGAGTTTCGTCCTCGTCAAGACCGCGCTGGTCAGCCGGCTCATAGCCACGACCGCGGGCAATGCGCAAGCGCATGTTCACTTCACCGTTTTCACTCAGGTGACAGATCTCATGGTCCGGATTGGCAATCTCGACACCGTGGTCAAGCTTGATATCGCCAGCGGTTACAACGCCCGGGCCCTTCTTGCTGAGCGTCAGCTCAACGTCGTCCCGACCGTCCAACTTTACGGCAACGCCTTTGAGATTCAGGAGAATCTCGATGACGTCTTCTTGAACACCCTCAATGGCGCTGTACTCGTGCAAGACACCGTCGATCTGCGCTTCAGTGATAGCGCAGCCCGGCATCGAAGACAGGAGAATACGGCGCAAAGCGCTACCCAGGGTATGACCGAAGCCCCTTTCCAGAGGTTCCAGCGTCACCTTGGCTCGCGTGCCGCTCAACTCCTTCACGTCAATCGTACGAGGTGTCAATAACTCATGTACTGAACGCTGCATAGACGCCCCTATCTGCTATCGTTGCTAACTAGGCTTTACTTGGAGTAAAGCTCGACGATGAGGTTCTCATTGATGTCAGCCGGCAGCTCAGTACGCTCAGGTACTGACTTGTAAACGCCGGACATCTTGTTGGCGTCGACCTCTACCCAGCTCACCGGTGCGCGGCTAGCAGACAGTTCCAGTGCGCCTTTAACACGCAGCTGGTTCTTGGCCTTTTCACGCACGCTCACAACGTCACCCGGCTTGACCTGGTAGGAAGCAATGTTCACTACCTTGTCGTTTACCAGAATCGCCTTGTGAGAAACGAGCTGACGGGATTCAGCACGGGTAGAACCAAACCCCATGCGGTATACAACGTTGTCGAGACGGCCTTCCAGAAGCTGCAGCAGGTTTTCACCGGTTGCACCCTTCAGACGGGCAGCCTCTTTGTAATAATTACGGAACTGCTTCTCAAGAACGCCGTAGATGCGACGAACTTTCTGCTTTTCGCGAAGCTGTACGCCGTATTCGGACAGACGACCACGGCCTGCGCCGTGCATGCCTGGCTTTGTCTCAATGTTGCACTTGGAGTCGAGTGCGCGAACACCGCTCTTCAGAAAAAGATCTGTCCCTTCACGACGAGACAGCTTGCACTTCGGGCCTATATAACGAGCCATAATTCACTGTCTCCTGTGTTAGACGCGGCGCTTTTTCGGCGGGCGACAACCGTTATGGGGAATCGGCGTCACATCTGTGATGTTGGTGATCTTGTAGCCACACGCGTTCAGCGCGCGAACTGCAGATTCACGTCCGGGTCCAGGACCCTTCACTTCAACATCCAGGTTTTTCAGGCCGTATTCAGCAGCCGCGTTACCGGCTCTTTCAGCTGCTACCTGCGCAGCAAAAGGTGTACTCTTACGCGACCCACGGAAACCAGAACCACCTGAAGTGGCCCAGGACAGTACGTTGCCCTGACGGTCGGAAATGGTCACGATAGTGTTGTTGAAGGACGCGTGAATGTGCGCGACGCCATCAACAACCGTCTTTTTCACCTTTTTACGGGTACGTGTACCTGGCTTTGCCATGATTGCCTACCTGTTACTTGCGAATCGGTTTGCGAGGACCTTTACGGGTGCGTGCGTTGGTCTTCGTGCGCTGACCACGGACCGGAAGTCCATGACGGTGGCGCAGACCACGGAAGCAGCCGAGATCCTTCAAACGCTTAATGTTCATCTGAACTTCACGACGCAGATCGCCTTCGACAGTCAGCTTGGTTACTTCGGTACGAAGTGACTCCAGCTGCTCGTCGCTCAGGTCTTTGACCTTGACGTCCGGCTTAACGCCGGTTGCATCGCAAAGCTTCTGGGCTGTTGTCTTGCCAACACCAAAGATATAGGTGAGCGAGATAACAGCATGTTTGTTATCGGGTATATTGACACCGGCTATACGTGCCATCCAAATTACTCCGCGTTCAAAGCTTTGCTGTGTGAATTTTCCGCCACAAAAAGGGCGCGAAATAATAGCGCTTGACCCCTTATGGAGTCAAGCGCCAACATTTCGATCGCCTTTTGTGCAATCAGGTTTCCGGATAAGGATTAACCCTGACGCTGCTTGTGACGAGGCTCCGTGCAGATGACTCGAACTGAGCCATTGCGACGAATTACTTTGCAGTTACGGCAAATTTTCTTTACCGAAGCGCGTACTTTCATTGTCGACTCCAGTTTTCAAGGGGAACGGCTCAGCCGTTCCGTCCATAGCCCTTGAGATTGGATTTCTTCATCAGGGACTCATACTGATGAGACATCAGATGAGACTGTACCTGCGCCATGAAATCCATCACCACGACTACAACAATCAGCAGCGACGTCCCACCCAGGTAGAACGGTACATTCCCGGCCACCATCAGGAACTGAGGGAACAGGGAAACTGCTGCGATATACATAGCACCGAACAGGGTCAGCCGGGTCAGCACGCCATCGATGTACTTGGCGGTCTGATCACCGGGACGAATGCCCGGAATAAACGCTCCAGAGCGCTTGAGGTTATCCGCTACTTCTTTCGGGTTGTACATCAGAGCCGTATAGAAGAAGCAGAAGAAAACCACTGCTGCTGCGAACAGGATGATATACAACGGCTGACTCGGCGCCAGCGCCTGGGACAGGCTGCTCAACCACTCCATGCCTTCGCCCTGACCAAACCACTGACCGATCGATGCCGGGAACAGCAGAATGGAAGACGCAAAGATGGGCGGAATCACACCAGCCATGTTGACCTTCAGAGGCAGATGGCTCGACTGCTGAGCAAACACGCGACGCCCTTGCTGGCGCTTCGCATAGTTGATCGTCAGACGTCGCTGACCACGCTCCATGAAGACCACGAAACCGATAACAGCCACTGCCAGAACACCAATACCCAGGACAACCAGCAGGCTCATTTCGCCATTCCGGGCCTGTTCCAGAGTCTGACCGATAGCGCCAGGCAGGCCAGCAACGATACCCGCAAAAATCAGCAGCGAAATACCGTTACCAACGCCCCGCTCGGTGATCTGCTCGCCCAGCCACATCATGAACACGGCGCCACTCACGAAAGATACAACCGCCACGAAGTGGAAGCTGAAGCTGTCGTTGAAGGTCACACCCTGGGATGCCAGACCTACCGAAATGCCGGCGCCCTGAACCAGGGCCAGAACCACTGTCAGATACCGCGTGTACTGGCTGATCTTACGACGGCCAGCCTCGCCTTCCTTCTTCAGCTGCTCAAGCTGCGGACTCACCGCAGTCATGAGCTGCATGATAATAGAAGCCGAGATGTACGGCATAATACCGAGAGCGAAGATACTCATGCGCTCAAGCGCACCACCGGAAAACATGTTGAACATGCTCAGGATTGTGCCCTGATTCTGCTCGAACAAGGCTGCGAGCCGGTCAGGATTAATCCCCGGCACCGGGATGTGGGCACCGATCCGGTACACCAGCAATGCCAGGAATACAAACCAGAGCCTCGACCGAAGCTCTGCCAATCCTTTTCCTGCGCCCGCAGGCAATGATGCTGTCTTGGCCATTTAGTCCTCGACTCGCCTTAGTCTTCGACTTTTCCACCCGCGGCAGTAATTGCCTCGCGTGCACCCTTGGTTACCCGCAGGCCCTTAACAGTTACTGCACGGCTCAGTTCGCCAGACAGAATAACCTTGGCTTCACGGATTTCCTCGCGAATGATGTCTGCTTTTTTCAGAGCAGCCAGATCCACAACGTCGCCTTCCACTTTCGCCAATTCGTTCAGACGAATCTCAGCAACGTAACGCTGCTGGCGAGAAGTGAAACCAAACTTCGGCAGACGACGAGCCAGAGGCTGCTGACCGCCTTCGAAGCCCGGAGCAACGGAGCCGCCGGAACGGGACTTCAGACCCTTATGACCGCGACCACCAGTTTTCCCGAGACCACTACCGATACCACGACCAACGCGCTTACCAGTTGGGCGTGAACCGGGCTCTGGACTAAGTTCGTTCAGACGCATCTTAGTTCTCCTCAACCCGAACCAGGTAATCTACCCGGTTGATCATGCCGCGGACGGAAGGAGTATCTTCCACTTCAACGGTGTGACCGATTTTACGAAGACCCAGGCCCTTTACACACAGTTTGTGCTTGGGCTGACAGCCAATTGGGCTGCGGGTCAGAGTTACTTTGATCGTTTTTGCGTTCGCCATGACTTCAACCCAGAATTTCTTCCACGGTCTTCCCGCGCTTGGCTGCGATATCTTCAGGAGCCTGCATGGCCTGAAGAGCCTTGATGGTGGAACGTACCACGTTCACCGGGTTGGTAGACCCGTAACACTTGGACAGTACGTTCTGAACACCTGTCACTTCCAGTACGGCGCGCATTGCACCGCCGGCGATAACACCGGTACCCTCGGAAGCCGGCTGCATGTAGACCTTGGAGCCGCCATGCTGGGCCTTTACCGGGTACTGCAGTGTGTTGCCGTCCAGAGGGACGTCAACCATGTTCTTGCGCGCAGCTTCCATGGCCTTCTGGATAGCAACCGGAACTTCCCGGGCCTTACCACGACCGAAACCAACGCGACCTTTGCCGTCACCCACTACAGTCAGTGCGGTGAAGGCAAAAATACGGCCACCCTTAACAACCTTGGCGACACGGTTCACCTGAACCAGTCTTTCCTGGAGCTCAGGCGCCTTCTGTTCGTTAACGCTCATTTTCTCCACCTCTTAGAATTGCAAGCCAGCTTCACGGGCGCCGTCGGCAACTGCCTGGACACGACCGTGGTAACGGTAACCGGAGCGGTCAAATGCGACCTGCTCAACACCTGCCGCCTTGGCACGCTCAGCAACCAGCTGACCGACCTTCTTGGCGGCGTCCACGTTACCGGTTGCACTCTGGCGCAGTTCCTTATCCAACGTGGAGGCAGATGCCAGAACCTTGCTGCCATCTGCAGTAGTAACCTGGGCGTACATGTGACGCGGTGTGCGGTGAACACACAGACGATTGACACCCAGCTCACGAATCTTCATACGCACTTTACGTGCGCGACGCATTCTTTCGATATTCGCGCTCATAGTCCCGCCTTATTTCTTCTTGGCTTCTTTGCGTCTGACCTGCTCATCCGCATAACGAACACCCTTACCCTTATAAGGCTCGGGCGGACGGTACGCGCGGACGTCCGCAGCGACCTGGCCAACCTGTTGCTTGTCGATACCGCGAATCACAACTTCGGTGTTCGAAGGTGTTTCGGCGGTAATACCCTCAGGCAGCTCGTACTCGACCGGGTGAGAGAAACCCAGCGTCAGATTGAGCTTCTTGCCCTGCGCCTGGGCACGGTATCCAACGCCTACCAGCTGGAGCTTGCGCTCAAAGCCAGTGGAAACGCCGACAACCATGTTGTTGACCAGTGCACGGGTGGTACCTGCAAGAGCGCGGGACTGCTTGGCGCCATCGCGCGCCGCGAAACGCAGTACGTTCTCTTCCTGCTTTACTTCCACCGCCTGGTGGATGTTCATTTCAAGAGTCCCTTTGGAACCCTTAACACTGATTTCCTGTCCGTTCAGCTTAACCTCAACACCGGAAGGCAGCACGACAGGATTATTGGCAACCCTGGACATGTGTATCTCCTAGAATACGGTGCAGATGACTTCGCCACCCACGCCTGCAGCACGTGCAGCGCGGTCTGTCATAACGCCCTTGGACGTTGAGACAATCGCGACCCCAAGACCACCGGAAACTTTCGGCAGCTCCTCAGCACCTTTATATTGGCGCAGACTCGGACGACTGACCCGCTTGATCTCTTCGATCACAGGCTTACCGCCGAAGTACTTCAGAGTGATGGTCAGCTCGGGCTTCGCGTCGGCTGATACGGAGAAATCCTCAACATAACCTTCGTCCTTCAGGACCTGGGCTACGGAGACTTTCATTTTTGAAGACGGCATCGTCACGTCAGCTTTCGACGCCATCTGAGCATTACGAATACGGGTAAACATATCCGCAAGCGTGTCTTGCATACTCATTGGTATGAGGCTCCTGATCTTTTTAGTTGTGCAGCGGCTTGCCGCACCGCTTACCAACAGGCACCTGACCGAAGTCAGGCTGCCTATCTTACCAGCTTGCTTTGGTCAGGCCCGGAACGTCACCGCGCATGCCGTATTCACGGAGCTTGATCCGTGACAGCTCGAACTTGCGCAGGACGCCGTGAGGGCGACCAGTTACCTGGCAACGATTCCGAAGACGTGCGGGACTCGCGTCACGAGGAAGCTGCTGGAGCTTCATCTGCGCGTCCCAGCGGTCTTCATCGCTGGTGTTAGGGTTCTTGATAATCGCCTTGAGCTCGGCGCGCTTGGCTGCGTACTTAGCCACAGTCTTTTCGCGCTTGAGCTCACGGTTTTTCATGGAAACCTTAGCCATTACACTCGTTCCTTTATTTCTTGAACGGAAAGCCGAAGGCTTTCAACAGTTCGCGGCCTTCATCATCGGAGCCGGCTGTGGTGGTAATGGTGATGTCCAGACCACGGATCTTGTCGACTTTGTCGTACTCGATTTCCGGGAAAATGATCTGCTCACGCACTCCCATGCTGTAGTTACCACGACCGTCGAACGACTTGGGGTTCAGACCGCGGAAGTCACGAATGCGGGGAACCGCAATGTGCACCAGACGGTCAAAGAAGTCCCACATACGCTCGCCACGCAGAGTAACTTTACAGCCGATCGGCCAACCTTCACGGATCTTGAAGCCAGCCACTGACTTACGCGCCTTGGTTACTACAGCCTTTTGGCCTGCCAGACGCTCAAGATCAGCAACAGCGTTCTCGATCAGCTTCTTGTCGCCAACCGCTTCGCCGACACCCATGTTGAGGGTGATCTTTTCGATACGCGGAACCTGCATCGGATTCTTGTAACCGAACTCTTTCTGCAGGGCGGGTACCACTTCTTTCGTGTACTGCTCTTTCATGTTCAGCATCGTCACCACCCCCGATTACTGGCTATCGACAGTTTCGTTTGTGGACTTAAAAATCCGCACCTTGGTGCCGTCTTCCTTAACCTGGAAGCCTACACGATCGGCTTTGCCGGTCTGCGGATTAAAAATAGCCACATTCGAAGCCTGGATAGGTGCTTCTTTCTCGACGATACCACCCGGGGTGCCCAGCATCGGGTTCGGCTTGGTGTGCTTCTTGATCATATTGATACCAGAAACTACAACACGGCCGTCGTCCTGAACGCGCAGAACTTTACCACGTTTGCCTTTATCTTTCCCCGTGGTGACGATTACTTCGTCATCTCGTTTGATCTTTTTCATAACCGGCCTCTGGTCCTTTAAAGTACTTCGGGTGCCAGTGAAATAATTTTCATGAACTTCTCATTACGCAGTTCACGAGTAACCGGCCCGAAGATACGGGTACCGATTGGTGCGTCCTGATTGTTCAGAAGTACTGCAGCATTTCCGTCGAAACGGATCAGCGAACCGTCTGAGCGACGCACACCCTTGCGAGTACGCACCACAACAGCCTTCAGGACCTGGCCTTTCTTCACCTTACCGCGGGGGATGGCTTCCTTGACGGTCACCTTGATGATATCCCCAACGCTAGCGTAACGCCGGTGTGAACCGCCCAGGACCTTGATGCACATCACCTGACGTGCACCGCTGTTATCCGCGACTTCAAGCATTGTTTGAGTCTGAATCATGGTTGTTCTCCGGGCGAATTACACCTTGGATGCAGCTTCGGTCACTTCCACCAGGGCCCAGGTCTTGGTCTTGGAGACCGGACGGGTTTCCTGAATGGTCACAGTGTCACCGATGTTGCACTGGTTATTCTCATCATGAGCGTGAATCTTGGTAGAGCGCTTCATGTACTTACCGTACAGAGGGTGCTTAACCTGACGCTCAACCAGAACCACGATGGACTTATCCATCTTGTTGCTCACGACCTTGCCGCTCAGAGTTCTGGCAGTTTGGGTAGCTTCGGTCATGTCACTGTCCTGCCTTTTCGTTCAATACTGTTTTCACGCGAGCGATGTCACGCTTCACCTTGGCGAGGAGGTGAGACTGATTCAGCTGACCTGTCGCTTTGCGCATGCGAAGGTTGAACTGCTCCTTCAGCAGGTCGATCAGCTCTTTGTTCAGCTCCTCGACTGATTTTTCACGCAGCTCTGTTGCTTTCATCACATCACCGTCCTCGTTACAAAGGTGGTCTGAACCGGCAGTTTGGCTGCCGCGAGCGTGAAGGCTTCACGCGCGAGTTCCTCGCTCACACCTTCCATCTCGTAAAGCATCCTACCAGGCTGGATTTCAGCCACCCAATACTCGACAGAACCTTTACCTTTACCCATACGTACTTCCAGCGGCTTACCGGTGATCGGCTTGTCCGGGAACACCCGGATCCAGATCTTACCGCCCCGCTTGATACGACGAGTCATGGTACGACGCGCTGCCTCAATCTGGCGCGCAGTTATACGCCCACGGCTGGTCGCCTTCAATCCGTATTCACCGAAGCTCACCTTATTAGCTCGCTGAGCAAGACCGGTGTTACGGCCTTTCATTACCTTGCGAAATTTGGTGCGTTTTGGTTGCAGCATAAGAGTGCCCCTTTACTTAGAACCTTTCTTCCCAGAGGCTTTCTTGTCAGCACGGACCTGCTCCATACCACCAAGAATCTCACCTTTGAAGATCCATACCTTGACGCCGATTACGCCGTAGGTGGTATGCGCTTCATAGGTTGCGTAATCAATGTCTGCACGCAGTGTGTGCAGAGGTACACGACCTTCGCGATACCACTCGGAACGAGCGATTTCAGCACCCCCAAGACGGCCGCCAACCTGAATCTTGATGCCCTTGGCGCCCTGACGCATGGCGTTTTGTACCGCACGCTTCATGGCACGACGGAACATCACGCGACGCTCAAGCTGACCAGCAACGTTTTGTGCTACCAGGCGAGCATCCAGATCCGGCTTGCGAACTTCTTCGATGTTGATGTGCACAGGCACGCCCATCATGTCGCTGACTTCGCGACGCAGACGGTCAACATCTTCACCCTTCTTACCGATAACAATACCGGGACGGGCAGTATGGATCGTGATACGGGCGTTCTGAGCGGGGCGCTCGATCACAATCTTGCTGACAGACGCCTTGACCAGACGCTTGTCCAGGAACTCGCGAACCTCGATATCATTCAAAAGGTTTTTCGCGTAGTCCTTCTTGTCGGCATACCAGACTGAGTTGTGCTCTTTGATCACACCCAGGCGAATGCCGGTTGGATTTACTTTATGACCCATCTGAGCATCTCCTACTTGTCGGCGACCTTGACGGTGATATGACAGGTGCGCTTGAAAATACGATCAGCGCGCCCCTTGGCTCGAGCTTTAATGCGCTTGAGCGTCGGCCCCTCGTCCACCATTACGGTAGACACCTTCAGGTCATCCACATCCAGACCTTCGTTGTGCTCAGCGTTGGCAATTGCAGACTCAAGAGCTTTCTTGATAACTACAGCTGCCTTCTTCGGGCTAAAAGTCAAAATATTCAGGGCGTCCTCAACAGCCTTGCCGCGTACCTGGTCGGCGACAAGACGTGCTTTCTGAGCTGAGAGGCGAGCGCCCTTGTACTTGGCTGCTACTTCCATTTCTATTACCTCACAATCAGCGTTTAGCTTTCTTGTCGGCTGCATGACCACGATAAGTACGCGTTGCCGCGAACTCACCCAGCTTATGTCCAACCATATCTTCGGTGACATAAACCGGCACGTGCTGCTTGCCGTTATGGACTGCAATGGTCAGGCCTACCATCTCCGGGAAGACTGTGGACCGGCGGGACCAGGTTTTGATCGGCCGCTTGTCGTTAGCTTCCAGAGCTGCCTCGACCTTCTTCAACAGATGCAGGTCTATAAAAGGACCTTTCTTTAAAGAACGTGGCACAGCAATTACCTCTATGTAGTCGTTTACTTGGCTGAACGACGACGTACTATCATTTTGTCAGTACGCTTGTTCTTACGAGTCTTATGCCCTTTGGTCGGAACACCCCACGGAGTAACCGGGTGACGCCCGCCAGAGGTACGCCCTTCACCACCACCATGCGGGTGGTCAACTGGGTTCATAGCAACACCACGTACTGTTGGGCGTTTGCCGCGCCAACGTGATGCACCCGCTTTACCAAGCTGCTTGAGGCTGTGCTCGCTGTTACATACTTCACCCAGCGTTGCACGGCAATCTACAAGCACCTTTCGCATTTCACCTGAGCGCAGGCGGATGGTTGCATACGCACCTTCCCGAGCCACCAGCTGTACGGATGCGCCCGCGGAGCGAGCCAGCTGAGCACCTTTGCCAGGCTTGAGTTCGACGCAGTGGATCACAGAACCAACCGGAATATTCCGGAGCGGCAGAGTGGAACCCACCTTAATCGGCGCGTCGACGCCAGAGCGCACAGGATCGCCTACCTTCATGCCCTTGGGAGCAATGATGTAACGACGCTCACCATCGGCATACTTCAGAAGAGCAATGTGCGCAGAGCGGTTCGGATCGTATTCCAGACGCTCAATAGTCGCCGGAACACCATCTTTGGTCCGCTTAAAATCAATGACACGGTAGTGCTGCTTATGACCACCACCAATGTGACGAGTGGTAATGCGACCAGCATTGTTACGACCACCCGACTTTTTCAGAGTCTCTACCAACGGCTCGTAAGGGCGCCCTTTGTACAGATCAGGGTTGTAAGTTTTTACAACGTGACGGCGTCCGGCAGATGTTGGCTTGGTTTTGACGATCGGCATTTTACGACCCCTTTACCTTATTCCACATCCATAAAATCGATGTCCTGACCTTCTGCCAGCTTTACGTAAGCCTTACGAATGTCATTACGCTTGCCGAACCCGCGGATAGTACGCTTGAGCTTACCCTTGCGGTTCAGAACCTGAACACCTTCTACAGTGACGTTGAACAACTGCTCAACGGCCTTCTTGATCTCCGGCTTGGTTGCATCAGGCGCTACACGAAAGACAACCTGACCACGCTCTGCCGCCAGAGACGCTTTTTCTGATACGTGAGGTCCCAGAAGAACCTTATAAATACGTTCCTGATTCATCCCAGCATCTCCTCGATCTTCTTCAGAGCGGGAACAGTCACTACGACTTTCTCGAAGGCAACCAGGCTAACCGGATCCAGGCCAGCGACATCACGCACATCAACGTGCGGAATGTTGCGGGATGCCAGGTGAAGGTTCTGCTCCACACTGTCAGACAGGATCAGAGCATTAGATACACCGATATCCTTCAGCTTGGCAGTAAACGCCTTGGTCTTCGGAGTCTCGACATTCATGTCGTCAACCACTACCAGACGCTCCTGGCGAACCAGCTCGGACAGAATAGAGCGCATGGCCGCACGGTACATCTTGCGGTTAACCTTCTGCTCAAAGTCGCGCGGCTTGGCAGCAAAAGTCACACCACCAGAACGCCAGATCGGACTACGAATGGTACCCGCACGAGCACGACCAGTACCCTTCTGACGCCACGGCTTCTTACCACCGCCACTAACTTCAGAACGCGTCTTCTGAGCCTTGGTACCCTGACGGCCGGCCGCCATGTAGGCAGTTACCACCTGGTGAACCAGGGACTCGTTAAAATCTCTTGCGAAAGTAGCGTCGGAAACAGAAACGCCCTTTCCGCTACCAGTAATTGTCAATTCCATCGCACCGCTCCTCAGGCTTTAACTGCAGGCTTGATGACAACATCGCCGCCAGTTGCGCCAGGTACGGCACCACTTACCAGCAGCAGGTTGCGCTCGGCGTCGACACGGACAACTTTCAGGTTCTGCACGGTGACACGCGCATTACCCATCTGCCCCGCCATCTTCTTGCCCTTAAATACCCGACCCGGAGTCTGGTTCTGACCGATAGAACCAGGCGCACGATGGGACAGGGAGTTACCGTGAGTAGCGTCTTGCGTGGAGAAGTTCCAGCGCTTAACACCGCCCTGGAAGCCCTTACCCTTGGACTGACCGATCGCATCGACAACCTGACCATCTTCGAAGATGGAGGCATTAATTTCGCCACCCAGCGCCAGCTCTTCACCTTCACCGTCAGCCAGGCGGAATTCCCACACGCCACGACCAGCTTCTACGCCGGCTTTGGCAAAGTGACCTGCTGCACTCTTGGTTACACGAGAAGCACGACGAGCACCTACGGTCACCTGAACGGCGCGGTAGCCATCGCTTTCAAGGGTTTTCAACTGAGTAATCCGGTTGGGCTCAACCTCGATTACCGTTACAGGCACTGCGTGCCCTTCATCCGTAAAAATACGGGTCATACCGGCCTTGCGACCGACAATACCAATTGCCATGTTTCACCTCTTAAGTGTACGGGGCTCTCACCCTCTATGGCCTTAGGACAGTTACACAGACTAATACCGGGCGGTATTAGCCGAGGCTGATCTGAACGTCTACACCTGCTGCCAGGTCCAGTTTCATCAGAGCATCTACTGTCTTTTCCGTCGGCTCAACAATGTCGAGCAGACGCTTGTGAGTACGAATTTCATACTGATCACGCGCGTCTTTATTGACGTGCGGAGAGATCAGAACGGTGTACTTTTCCTTCCGCGTCGGCAGAGGGATAGGGCCACGCACCTGAGCGCCGGTCCGCTTGGCGGTATCGACAATCTCCTGCGTGGACTGGTCGATAAGACGATAATCAAACGCCTTCAACCGAATTCGAATTTTTTGGCTTTGCATGATGCACCAAACTCCACTCGTAGCAGCTACTAGTTAGCCGACCTTCAAAAAAAGGAGCCGCATTGTATGCATAATACCCAACCCTGTCAACAGCTATAGCCACCGACGGGAGCGGGCAAGGACTTTGCGACTTAAATAGAAAAAGGGGCTGATAAATCAGCCCCTTTCTCAGGATCACCCGAGAATATTACTCGATGATCTTGGATACCACGCCGGCACCAACGGTACGGCCACCTTCGCGGATTGCGAAGCGCAGACCATCTTCCATGGCGATCGGAGCGATCAGGGTAACACTCATCTTCACGTTGTCACCCGGCATAACCATTTCTACGCCTTCCGGCAGTTCGCAAGAACCGGTTACGTCGGTGGTACGGAAGTAGAACTGAGGACGGTAGCCCTTGAAGAACGGGGTATGACGACCACCTTCTTCTTTGCTCAGTACGTACACTTCGCACTCGAACTTGGTGTGCGGAGTGATGGAACCCGGCACCGCCAGAACCTGGCCACGCTCAACGTCGTCACGCTTGGTACCACGCAGCAGAACACCAACGTTCTCACCGGCACGACCTTCGTCGAGCAGCTTACGGAACATTTCAACACCGGTACAGGTGGTCTTGGTGGTCTCACGGATACCAACAATTTCAACTTCGTCGCCAACCTTGATGATGCCACGCTCTACACGACCGGTAACAACAGTACCACGGCCAGAGATAGAGAATACGTCCTCGATCGGCATCAGGAACGGCTGGTCAATGGCACGCTCCGGCTCAGGGATGTAGTCGTCCAGGGCTTCTACCAGCTTCTTAACAGCGGTAGTACCCATTTCGTTGTCATCCTTACCTTCCAGAGCCATCAGGGCAGAACCGGTGATGATCGGAGTGTCGTCACCCGGGAAGTCGTACTGGCTCAGCAGGTCACGAACTTCCATCTCTACCAGCTCAAGCAGCTCTTCATCGTCAACCATGTCGGCCTTGTTCAGGAACACAACGATGAAAGGAACGCCAACCTGACGGGACAGCAGGATGTGCTCACGAGTCTGCGGCATGGGGCCGTCAGCTGCGGAGCAAACCAGGATCGCGCCGTCCATCTGCGCCGCACCAGTGATCATGTTCTTCACATAGTCAGCGTGGCCCGGGCAGTCTACGTGCGCGTAGTGACGAGTCGGAGAATCGTACTCAACGTGAGAAGTAGCGATGGTGATACCACGCGCTTTCTCTTCCGGAGCGTTATCGATCTGGTCAAACGCACTGGCAGTACCTGTACCCCATACTTCGTGACACACACGAGTCAGAGCGGCAGTCAGAGTGGTTTTACCATGGTCAACGTGACCGATGGTGCCCACGTTTACGTGGGGCTTACTACGTTCAAATTTTTCTTTAGACACGGTTACACCTCTTCCTGTTTCTTAAGTCCGGGAATCAACCCTGTTTCATGATTGCTTCGGCAATGTTCGACGGCGCTTCCGAGTAACCGGAGAACTCCATGGAGTATGACGCCCGACCCTGAGTCGCAGAACGCAGGTCGGTGGCATAACCGAACATCTCCGCCAGCGGAACTTCAGCTCGAACCAGCTTGCCGGAGGGATTTTCATCCATACCCTGAACCAGACCACGACGACGGTTCAGGTCACCGACGACGTCACCCATGTAGTCTTCAGGAGTGACAACTTCAACCTTCATGATCGGCTCAAGCAGCGCCGGGTTCGCCTCAAGCGCGCCCTTCTTCATGGCCATGGAACCCGCGATCTTGAACGCCATTTCGTTGGAGTCCACATCGTGGTAGGAGCCATCATACAGAGTGGCCTTGATACCCAGCAGCGGGTAACCGGCCAGACAGCCGTTTTGCATCTGCTCTTCGATGCCCTGCTGAACCGCCGGGATGTATTCCTTCGGAACCACACCACCGACGATCTCGTTCACGAAAATGAAGTTTTCGGTATCGTCGTCCAGAGGCAGCGGCTCCAGCTTGACCTTGACGTGACCGTACTGACCACGACCGCCAGACTGGCGCACGAACTTGCCTTCGACATCAACCGGCTTCCGGATGCACTCACGGTAGGCCACCTGCGGCTTACCAATGTTGGCCTCAACCTTGAACTCGCGACGCATACGATCAACAATGATGTCCAGGTGAAGCTCACCCATACCGGAAATGATGGTCTGGCCAGACTCTTCGTCCGTGCGAACGCGGAACGACGGATCTTCCTGAGCCAGCTTACCCAGGGCAACACCCATCTTTTCCTGATCAGCCTTGGACTTCGGCTCAACTGCTACAGAGATAACCGGCTCCGGGAACTCCATGCGCTCGAGAACGATTTTGTTGTTCTCATCACACAGGGTGTCACCAGTCGTCACGCTCTTCAGACCGATAGCCGCAGCGATGTCACCAGCCAGTACTTCTTTGATTTCCTGACGGTCCTTCGAGTGCATCTGCACCATACGACCAACACGCTCTTTCTTACCCTTCACAGAGTTGTAGACCGCATTGCCGCTTTCCAGGGTTCCCGAGTACACACGGAAGAACGTCAGAGTACCAACAAACGGGTCAGTGGCGATCTTGAACGCCAGCGCCGCGAACGGGGCGTTGTCGTCGACCGGACGAGTTTCCTCGGTACCTTCGTCGTCAACTTCACCGCGGATGGCCTTAACTTCGTCCGGAGCCGGCAGGAACTCGATAACCGCATCCAGAACCGCCTGAACACCCTTGTTCTTGAACGCAGAACCACAGGTAGCCAGCACGATCTCGTTAGCCAGGGTGCGCTGACGCAGACCAGCCTTGATCTCGTCATTGGTCAGCTCGCCGCCTTCCAGGTACTTGTCCATGAACTCTTCGTTGGCTTCGGCAGCAGCCTCAACCATCTGCTCACGGTACATTTCACACTCTTCGAGCAGCTCAGCAGGAATGTCCCTCTCTTCGTAGGTCATTCCGGAATCAGCTTCATTCCAGTAGATAGCCTTCATACGAATGAGGTCTACCACGCCCTGGAAGTCTTCCTCGGCACCGATCGGCAGCTGAATGGGCACAGGAGTCGCACCCAGACGGTTCTTGATCTGATCCACAACACGCAGGAAGTTAGCACCAGCACGGTCCATCTTGTTGACGAACACCATGCGGGGAACTTCATACTTGTTAGCCTGACGCCAAACAGTTTCAGACTGCGGCTCAACACCAGAAGAACCACAGAAAACAACCACCGCACCGTCGAGTACACGCAGGGAACGCTCTACTTCGATGGTGAAGTCTACGTGCCCCGGAGTATCGATGATGTTGATACGGTGCTCAGGATATTGCTTGTCCATACCCTGCCAGAAACAGGTGGTCGCAGCAGAGGTAATGGTGATACCACGCTCCTGCTCCTGTTCCATCCAGTCCATGGTGGCGGCGCCATCATGAACCTCACCGATCTTGTGAGACAGACCGGTATAGAACAGAACCCGCTCGGTGGTCGTGGTTTTGCCCGCATCAACGTGCGCACAAATACCGATGTTTCTGTATCGCTTGATTGGAGTTTTGCGTGCCACTGTATAAACCTCGGCTTATTAGAAACGGAAGTGGGAGAAAGCCTTGTTGGCTTCTGCCATGCGGTGAACGTCTTCGCGCTTCTTCACAGCGGCGCCCTTGCTCTCAACGGCGTCCAGGATTTCTCCGGCCAGACGCTGAGCCATGGACTTCTCACCACGCTTCCGTGAGAATTCAACGAGCCAGCGCATGGCCAGCGCGTTCTGACGGGAAGGCCGAACTTCTACAGGCACCTGGTAGGTAGCACCACCAACACGACGGGATTTAACCTCAACCATCGGCTGGATGTTCTCCAGGGCCTTCTCGAACATGTCGATCGGCTCTTCCTTGGATTTTTCGGCGACGATATCGAGCGCGCCGTAAACAATGCGCTCTGCAACAGACTTCTTGCCGCTTTCCATCACGTGGTTGATGAACTTGGCAAGGCGTGCACTGCCGAATTTAGGATCCGGGATAATTTCCCGTTTAGCTGCAACTCTTCTTCTAGGCATCGATAAGCCCTTATCTATTTAAAAGGTCTTCAGGAACCCCTGAGATAGCCAATTGCTACTCAGCCTTACTCTTACCGTTCTAACAAGCAACGATAAAAGACACCCATTAGGGACATCAGGACTTGGGTCGTTTTGCACCGTACTTGGAGCGACCCTGCTTACGGTTCTGCACACCCTGGGTGTCCAGTGTTCCGCGAACAGTGTGGTAACGCACACCCGGGAGGTCCTTTACACGACCGCCACGGATAAGCACTACGCTGTGCTCCTGAAGGTTATGACCTTCACCACCGATGTATGAGGAAACCTCGTAGCCGTTAGTCAGACGAACACGGCACACTTTACGCAGTGCTGAGTTCGGCTTCTTCGGCGTTGTGGTGTACACACGAGTGCACACACCACGGCGCTGAGGACAGGCCTGGAGAGCGGGAACGTCGCTCTTGGCTACCTTGCGCTTACGAGGCTTACGCACCAACTGATTAATCGTTGCCATGTAAGCAAACTCCAAAAACCATTCCAATGAAACTTACCCCCTGGGTACAGGGGGTAAAATTTGAGGGCCGCAAGTTTAAGCCTGCGGCCCATGTCAGTCAAGATGACTGATCTCTTTTTAACCACCTTCGGAATAGGTATCTATCCGGAGGTGGCTCGCCAGCCCAACTCAGCTTTCGCGGTTGAGCTCTGCGCTGAGCGCCTCTTCGACATCCGCCGCGGTCACACCCTGCTCACCCAGTTCGCGCTTGCGACGGCGCTCGCTGTGGTACGCCAGACCAGTGCCGGCCGGAATCAGACGACCAACAACCACGTTCTCTTTCAGGCCGCGCAGGTAATCACGCTTGCCGGTAACCGCACCTTCGGTGAGGACCCGCGTGGTTTCCTGGAACGACGCAGCAGAAATGAACGACTCGGTCGCCAGAGAAGCCTTGGTGATACCCAGCAGCAGACGCTCGAAGCGCGCCGGCTCTTTGTCAGCAGCATCGGCCTTCTCGTTCTCTTCGAGCACCTGGTTGATTTCCACCTGGTCGCCGGAAAGCAGAGTCGTATCGCCCGGGTCGGTCACTTCAACCTTGCGCAGCATCTGGCGAACGATAACTTCGATGTGCTTGTCGTTGATGACAACACCCTGCAGACGGTACACGTCCTGGATTTCGTTAGTGATGTACTTGGCCAGCTCGACCACACCCAGAAGACGCAGAATGTCGTGCGGGTTAGACGGGCCATCAGAAATCACCTCGCCCCGCTCAACAGTTTCGCCCTCGAACACGTTAAGCTGACGATGCTTCGGAATCAGAACCTCGTAAGCGTCTGCATCTTTCGGCGTAATCACCAGACGCTTCTTGCCCTTGGTTTCCTTGCCGAAGGACACGGTGCCGCTGATTTCTGCCAGGATCGCAGACTCTTTCGGACGACGCGCCTCGAACAGATCCGCAACCCGCGGCAGACCACCGGTTATATCCCGTGTCTTCGAGCTTTCCTGCGGAATCCGCGCAACCACGTCACCCAGCTCAACCTTGGCGCCATTGGCCATGGTGACCAGGGCGTTGGCTGGCAGGAAGTACATAGCCGTTGCGCCACCCGGAAGCTCGACCTCATTACCGGACTCATCCAGCAGCTGGATACCCGGACGAACGTCCTTACCAGCAGCAGGGCGATCCTTCGGGTCGATCACTTCCATGGTAGACAGGCCTGTCAGCTCGTCAGTCTGGGTGCGGACGCTGATGCCCTGCTCCATGTTGACAAACTTGGCTGTACCCTGGGCTTCGGCAATAATCGGGTGGGTATGCGGATCCCACTTAGCCACAACCACACCGGCCTCAACCGCATCGCCGTTCTTAACAGACAGCACGGCACCGTAGGGCAGCTTATACCACTCACGCTCACGACCCTGTTCATCGGCAATGGCCAGCGCTGAGGAACGGGATACAACCACCAGGCTGCCATCGGTCTTCTCAATAGACTTCAGGTTATGCAGGCGAACAGTACCGCCATGCTTGACCTGAATGTTATCCACCGCGGAGGCCCGGCTCGCCGCACCACCGATGTGGAAGGTACGCATGGTCAGCTGGGTACCCGGCTCACCGATGGACTGAGCCGCGATAA
This sequence comes from Marinobacter sp. F4216, assembly GCF_019931195.1. Classification (GTDB taxonomy): domain Bacteria; phylum Pseudomonadota; class Gammaproteobacteria; order Pseudomonadales; family Oleiphilaceae; genus Marinobacter; species Marinobacter suaedae. The sequence continues at coordinate 169,771 of NZ_JAIOUO010000008.1, forward strand.
CACCAACGGCCTCACCAACGTTAACCTGGTGTCCACGGGCCAGATCACGGCCGTAACACTTGGAGCAGATACCGTGGCGGGTTTCACAGGTGATCGCAGAGCGCACCCAGACCTCGTCTACACCGGCCCGCTCGAGCGTCTCGACGGTCTTCTCATCCAGCAGGGTGCCGGACGGAACAACCGCGTTGTCCTTGTCGGTCGGGGTAAACGCATCGCGAGCGGTAACACGACCCAGCACACGATCGCCCAGCGGCACAACAACGTCGCCACCCTCGATGTGCGGCGTCATCAGCAGGCCTTCGGCCGTGCCACAGTCTTCTTCGGTGACCACCAGATCCTGGGATACATCGACCAGACGACGGGTCAGGTAACCGGAGTTCGCAGTCTTCAGAGCGGTATCTGCCAGACCCTTACGAGCACCGTGGGTCGAGATGAAGTACTGGAGTACGTTCAGACCTTCACGGAAGTTCGCAGTGATCGGCGTCTCAATGATCGAGCCATCCGGCTTGGCCATCAGACCACGCATACCCGCCAACTGACGGATCTGGGCCGCAGAACCCCGCGCCCCGGAGTCGGCCATCATGTAGACGGAGTTGAACGACTCCTGCATCAGGTCTTCGCCGTCTTCGCCCTTCACAGGCAGGCCATCAGGCCCGATAACCTGCTCTTTCGACAAACGCTCCATCATAGCCTTGGAGACTTTGTCGTTGGCGCGGGACCAGATATCGATGACCTTATTGTACTTCTCACCCTGGGTCAGGAGACCGGATGCGTACTGGTTTTCGATGTCCTTAACTTCATCGGTAGCCGCGTCGACCATCTCGTACTTCTCGGGCGGGATCTCGAAGTCGTTGAAACAGATCGAGATACCGGACACGGTCGCGTAGTGGTAACCCATGTACATGAGCTGGTCAGCAAAGATAACGGTGTCTTTCAGGCCCGCATCGCGATAGCAGGTATTGATCAGACCGGAAATGGCCTTCTTGACCATCGGCTTGTTGACCAGATCGAACGACAGGCCATCCGGCACGATATCAAACAGCAGCGAACGGCCAACGGTGGTCTCAACGACCTTGAAGGTTTCCTCGCGGGAACCGTCTTCCGCGACGCTCACTTCCTTAACCCGAACCTTGACCTTGGCCTGAAGGTCCACCATTCCGGCGCCGTACGCGCGGTGAACTTCCTTCACATCAGAGAACACCATGCCCTCACCCAGCGCACTTTCGCGCTCACGGGTCATGTAGTACAGACCAAGTACCACGTCCTGGGACGGAACGATGATCGGCTCTCCGTTTGCCGGAGACAGAACGTTGTTGGTAGACATCATCAGGGCACGGGCTTCGAGCTGCGCCTCCAGAGTCAGCGGTACGTGTACCGCCATCTGGTCACCGTCGAAGTCCGCGTTATAGGCGGCACACACCAGCGGGTGCAGCTGAATCGCCTTGCCTTCGATCAGAACCGGCTCGAACGCCTGGATACCCAGACGGTGCAGGGTCGGCGCACGGTTCAGCATGATCGGGTGCTCACGAATGACTTCGTCCAGGATATCCCAGACCACGCCTTCTTCGCGCTCAACCATCTTCTTGGCGGCTTTGATTGTCGTCGCCAGGCCGCGATGCTCCAGCTTGGAGAAAATAAACGGCTTGAACAGCTCCAGCGCCATCTTCTTGGGAAGACCACACTGGTGCAGGCGCAGGTATGGACCTACCACGATGACCGAACGGCCCGAGTAGTCTACCCGCTTACCCAGCAGGTTCTGACGGAAACGACCCTGCTTACCTTTGATCATGTCGGCCAGGGACTTCAGCGGGCGCTTGTTGGTGCCGGTGATGGCACGCCCACGGCGGCCGTTATCCAGCAGCGCGTCAACTGCTTCCTGCAGCATCCGCTTTTCGTTACGGACAATGATGTCCGGCGCGTTGAGCTCGAGCAGGCGTTTGAGACGGTTGTTCCGGTTGATCACACGACGGTACAAATCGTTCAGGTCAGAGGTGGCAAAGCGACCACCATCCAGCGGTACCAGCGGACGGAGATCCGGCGGCAGAACCGGCAGAACGGTCATGATCATGTCACCCGGGCGGTTGCCGGAGTGCAGGAACGCTTCAAGAATCTTCAGGCGCTTGCTGAACTTCTTGATCTTGGTTTCGGAATTGGTCTGCGGAATCTCTTCCCGCAGCGCGTCAACCTCGGCCTGCAGATCGATACCTTCCAGCAATTCCTTGACGGCTTCCGCACCCATGCGGGCATCGAATTCGTCACCAAACTCTTCCAGGGCTTCGTAGTACTGCTCGTCGTTCAGCAGCTGGCCCTTTTCAAGCGTGGTCATGCCAGGCTCGATGACGATGAAGGACTCAAAATACAGAACCCGCTCGATGTCACGCAGAGTCATGTCCAGCATCAAGCCAATACGGGATGGCAGGGACTTCAGGAACCAGATGTGGGCGACCGGGCTAGCCAGTTCGATGTGCCCCATACGGTCACGACGAACATTGGCCAGAGCGACTTCAACGCCACACTTCTCACAGATAACACCACGGTGCTTCAGGCGCTTGTATTTGCCGCACAGACACTCGTAGTCCTTGATCGGGCCGAAGATCTTGGCACAGAAAAGACCGTCACGCTCAGGCTTGAACGTACGGTAGTTAATGGTCTCAGGCTTTTTAACCTCACCGTAAGACCATGAGCGAATCATGTCAGGGGATGCCAGGCCGATGCGAATGGCATCGAATTCCTTGCTTTGGTTCTGGCTCTTGAGAAGATTCAGCAAATCTTTCATCAGTAAAAGCTCCGGATGGCGTTAAATTCGGGCGGGTACACGGGGTACCCGCTCACGCTGCCAAAAACAATTCGGCTTACTCGGATTCCAGCTCGATGTCGATACCCAGCGAGCGGATTTCCTTGACAAGAACGTTGAAGGATTCGGGCATGCCCGGCTCCATACGATGATCCCCATCAACAATGTTCTTGTACATCTTGGTCCGACCATTCACGTCATCAGACTTGACGGTAAGCATTTCCTGCAGCGTATACGCCGCACCGTAGGCCTCAAGGGCCCACACTTCCATCTCACCGAAACGCTGTCCACCGAACTGGGCCTTACCACCCAGCGGCTGCTGGGTAACCAGGCTGTACGAACCGGTAGAACGGGCGTGCATTTTGTCGTCGATCAGGTGGTTCAGCTTCAGGATATACATGTAGCCAACCGTCACCGGTCGATCGAATGCATCACCTGTACGACCATCGTACAACACAGTCTGGCCAGTGGTGCTCAGGCCGGCAAGCTCGAGCATCCGCTTCACTTCCGCTTCCTTCGCGCCATCGAAGACCGGAGTCGCCATCGGTACGCCGGAACGCAGATTTCCACACAGCTCCAGGATTTCCTTGTCGCTCAGGGAGTCCAGATCCACCTTGAACACTTCGTCCGAATGGTTGTAGATCTCATCCAGCAGTTTGCGCAGCTCGGCAATCTTGCGCTGCTCATCCAGCATCTGGCTGATGCGCTCACCCAGACCTTTGGCAGCCGCACCCAGGTGCGTTTCAAGAACCTGGCCAACGTTCATCCGCGACGGAACACCCAGAGGGTTCAGCACGATATCCACGGTGGTTCCGTGCTCATCGTACGGCATATCCTCAATAGGCATGACCGCAGAGATAACACCCTTGTTCCCGTGACGACCGGCCATTTTGTCGCCAGGCTGAATGCGACGCTTGATGGCCAGGTACACTTTGACAATTTTCAGCACGCCCGGAGCCAGGTCGTCGCCCTGCTGCAGCTTGCCTTTCTTGTCGTCGAAACGGGCTTCGTGTTCTTTCTTGCGATCGTCCAGAGACTGCTCGGACTTCTCCAGCAGCTCATTCAGGCTTTCGTCCTTCATCCGGAGCTTGAACCAGTCCGGACGCGGCAGCTCAGCCAGATAAGCCTCGTCCAGCTTGGCGCCCTTCTTCAGGCCGGGTCCACTGATGACTTCCTGACCGTTCAGAGCATTCATCAAACGCTCGTAGGTAGCACCCTCAACGATCCGGTATTCGTCTTTCAGATCCTTGCGGTACTGATCCAGCTGCTCTTTCTCAATGGACTGAGCACGCTGATCCTTCTCGATACCGTCACGGGTAAAGACCTGAACATCGATAACGGTTCCCCGAGTACCAGTCGGGACACGGGCAGAGGTGTCTTTTACATCAGACGCCTTTTCACCGAAGATCGCACGCAGCAGCTTCTCCTCCGGAGTCAGCTGAGTCTCACCCTTCGGTGTTACCTTACCGACCAGAATGTCGCCCGGGCCAACTTCGGCACCGATGTAGACAATGCCGGACTCGTCCAGCTTGGCCAGCGCACTTTCACCCACGTTCGGGATGTCTGCCGTGATCTCTTCGCTACCGAGTTTGGTATCACGAGCGACACAGGTCAGTTCCTGGATATGGATAGTCGTCAGACGATCCTCCTGAACCACCTTCTCGGAGATCAGGATCGAGTCCTCGAAGTTGTATCCGTTCCAGGGCATGAACGCGATGCGCATGTTCTGGCCCAGCGCCAGCTCACCCAGATCCACAGACGGGCCGTCAGCCAGAACGTCACCACGCGCTACGGCATCGCCCTGACGAACGATGGAACGCTGGTTGATACAGGTATTCTGGTTGGAGCGGGTGTATTTGGTGAGGTTGTAGATATCCACACCTGCATCACCGGCTTCGGTTTCGTCGTTGTTGACGCGAACTACAATACGGGCCGCATCAACGCTTTCAATCACACCACCACGACGGGCAGTCACGCAGACGCCGGAGTCCTGAGCCACAGTACGCTCAACACCGGTACCGACCAGAGGCACCTGGGAGCGCAGGGTCGGAACGGCCTGACGCTGCATGTTCGCACCCATCAGAGCCCGGTTCGCATCGTCGTGCTCAAGGAACGGAATCAGAGACGCCGCAACCGACACAACCTGGCGCGGCGATACGTCCATGAAGTTCACGCTCTCCGGCGGCATTACGGTGAATTCGTTCTGATGACGCACGGTAACCAGCTCGTCTGTCAGACGGCGGGATTCCTCGTCCATCGCCGCACTTGCCTGAGCGATAACGTAGTTGCTCTCTTCAATGGCCGACAGGTAAACCACCTCGTCGGTCACCACGCCATCTACCACTTTCCGGTACGGACTCTCAAGGAAACCGTAGGAGTTGGAGCGGGCATAGGTCGCCAGTGAGTTGATCAGACCGATGTTCGGACCTTCCGGAGTCTCGATCGGACACACACGTCCGTAATGAGTCGGGTGTACGTCACGAACCTCGAAGCCGGCTCGCTCCCGGGTCAGACCGCCCGGCCCAAGTGCCGAAATACGACGCTTGTGAGTCACTTCCGACAGCGGGTTGTTCTGATCCATAAACTGGGACAACTGACTGGAACCGAAGAACTCCTTCACAGCCGCAGCTACCGGCTTGGCGTTGATCAGGTCTTGCGGCATCAGGCCTTCGCTCTCAGCAAGACTCAGACGCTCACGAACTGCCCGCTCAACACGGACCAGACCGACACGGAACTGGTTCTCCGCCATCTCACCCACACAGCGAACACGACGGTTACCCAGGTTATCAATATCGTCCACACTGCCCTGACCGTTACGGATGTTGATCAGAGTCTTGAGAACATCAATGATGTCTTCGTTGGTCAGGGTACCCGGACCAGTGCTGTCTTCACGACCCAGACGACGATTGAGCTTCATACGGCCAACGCCGGACAGATCGTAACGCTCGTCGGAGAAGAACAGGTTGGTAAACAGGTTTTCCGCCGACTCTTTGGTGGGCGGCTCTCCCGGGCGCATCATACGGTAGATCTCGACCAGCGCTTCCAGCGGCGTGCGGGTCGGATCGATACGCAGGGTATCGGACATGAACGGACCACAGTCGAGGTCGTTCGTGTACAGGGTTTCGATTTCCGTAATACCGGCGTCCAGCAGCTTCTCGATCAGCTCGGCTGTCAGCTCGGAGTTACATTCGGCCAGCACCTCTCCGGACTTGCTGTCGACCATGTCTTTGGCCAGAACACGTCCATGGAGGTACTCGGTAGGCACGTCCAACTCATTAATGCCGGCCTTTTCAAGCTGGCGAATGTGGCGCGCGGTGATCCGGCGACCCTCCTCTGCAATGACATTGCCGTCCTTATCCTTGATATCAAAGGTCGCAATGTCGCCACGCAGACGGCTCGGAACCAGCTCAAGCTTGCAGGTTTCGGCACCCAGCGTGAACTTACTGGTATCGAAGAACATCTCCAGCATCTGCTCGGAGGTGAACCCCAGACCACGCAGAAGGATGGTGGCGGGCAGCTTACGACGACGGTCGATACGAACGAACACAGAGTCCTTCGGATCGAACTCGAAGTCGAGCCAGGAGCCACGGTAAGGAATCACCCGCGCGGAGTACAGCAGTTTGCCGGAGGAGTGAGTCTTGCCCTTGTCGTGATCGAAGAACACACCTGGTGAACGGTGGAGCTGGGAAACGATTACACGCTCAGTACCATTGATAACGAAGGTACCGTTCTCGGTCATCAGGGGCATTTCGCCCATGTAGACTTCTTGCTCCTTGATGTCCTTGATCGCCTTGTTGGACGACTCCTTATCGTAAATGATAAGGCGGACTTTCACCCGCAGCGGCGCTGCGTAGGTTACGCCCCTAAGCTGGCATTCCTTGACGTCAAAAACCGGCTCGCCAATACGATAGCTAACGTACTCGAGCGCGGCATTGCCAGAGTAACTGACAATTGGGAATACGGATTTAAATGCTGCGTGAAGACCGGTTTCCCGGCGGTCTTCAGGAGCGGCTTCCATTTGGAGGAAGTCCCGGAACGAATCCAGCTGAATAGACAGCAAATAGGGGACGTCCATCACGGAAGGCAATTTGCTAAAGTCTTTGCGAATCCGCTTTTTCTCAGTGTAGGAGTAAGTCATCTGCATTCCCCAGCTTTAGACCTGATACCTGGTATCAAGAAGCAACCAATGTTCTGCTTCGGGGCCGAATTGCTCGGCATATAGCGCCGTCTTGAACAAGACCCTGGCTGTCGCTGTTATAGCTCTGGCGCCTGTCTGCCATAGCAGACCAGAGTCTATAGCACATACAACAGAAAAAGGCCGGTGGCGTAAAGCCACCAGCCTGTCCATGCTTAAAGCACGGTGTCGATCAAAAACCGACTCTTACTTGAGCTCAACAGAAGCGCCTGCTTCCTCAAGCTTCTTCTTGGCTTCTTCAGCGTCGTCCTTGGAAGCGCCTTCCTTAACAGTAGACGGAGCACCGTCAACCATTTCCTTAGCTTCCTTCAGACCCAGACCAGTCAGCTCACGAACGGCCTTGATGACGTTTACTTTCTTCTCGCCCGGGCCAGTCAGAACTACGTCGAACTCGGTCTGCTCTTCAGCAGCAGCCGCGTCGCCACCAGCGGCAGCCGGAGCAGCAGCAACGGCAGCTTCAGCGGAAACGCCGAACTTCTCTTCCATAGCTTCAACGAGCTCAACAACTTCCATTACGCTCATTTCAGCAATTGCATTCAAAATATCGTCTTTAGACAGAGCCATGACTTTCTCCAAAAAATAGAAAAATAGTGTTCAACAGAATCAAGCAGCTTCGCGCTTCTGGTCACGGACTGCGGCTACTACCCGCGTAATCCGTCCAGGAACGTCGTTCAGGCTGCGTACGAGCTTGGTAACTGGTGCCTTGGTTACGACTGCCAGCTTGGTCAACGCTTCGTGGAGCGTCGGCAGCTTGGCAAGGCGATCAATCTGCTCTGCGCCCATCAGCTCACCGCCGACAGCCAGACCTTTGATCTCAAACGCCTCATTCTCTTTGGCAAAATCCTTCAGCAGGCGCGCAGCGGCACCCGGATCTTCCATAGAGAAGGCCAGAATGGTTGGGCCTACCAGAGCTTCGTCAATGCACTCGAACTCGGTACCTTTGATGGCGATCTTTGCCAGGTTGTTACGAACAACCTTCAGATGCACCTTCTCAGCACGAGCCTTGGCACGAAGCGCAGTCATGTCACCAGAAGTGACACCGCGGTAGTCAGCCAAAACCACAGACAGAGCAGCACCAGCAGTCTCGTTGACTTCAGCGACGATCGCCTTCTTGTCTTCGAGTCTAATTGCCACTGGTAATCTCCTCGATTTCGCCGGTTCTTACCGGCAAACCCATCAATGCCCTTTCGGGCGCCTAACGGTGTTTGGGTTCAGAGAACGTCTTCACACCGTCTGCGCAGGCGTTGCTTTAACCCTTGTGGCCTTCCGGCATCCGGAAGGCCGCGGGGGCCTGCGGTCTTTGACAGCCTTGGCTTCCGCCTAGACTACAAAGCAACTACCGATCCGGACCTTAAAGTGCCAGGGTTCCCTGATCGATAGCCAGGCCAGGACCCATGGTCGAGGACAGGGTGATCTTCTTCAGATACACACCTTTCGCCGACGCAGGCTTGGCCTTTTTCAGGTCTGCAACCAGAGCTTCAAGGTTCTCCTTGATGGTCTGAGCAGAGAATTCCACGTTGCCCAGCGGAGCGTGGATGATGCCGTTCTTATCGGTGCGGTAGCGCACCTGACCCGCCTTGGCGTTTTTGACCGCAGTCTCAACGTCCGGAGTTACGGTACCAACCTTCGGGTTTGGCATCAGGCCACGCGGGCCCAAGATCTGACCCAGCTGACCAACGACACGCATGGCGTCCGGCGTTGCGATAACAACGTCGAAATCCATGTTGCCTTTCTTAACTTCTTCCGCCAGATCGTCCATACCGACAACATCGGCGCCTGCAGCGGTTGCTTTCTCAGCGTTTGCACCCTGAGTAAAGACGGCTACGCGAACAGACTTGCCGGTGCCGTGAGGCAGAACAGTACTGCTACGAACAACCTGGTCGGATTTACGCGCGTCAACACCCAGGTTGACAGCAACGTCGATAGACTCCTTGAACTTGACGCCTTCGCCCAGCTCAACCAGCAGAGCAACGGCCTCGTCAATAGAGTATGAACGGCCGGCTTCCACTTTTTCACGAATCAGCTTCTGACGCTTACTCAGCTTTGCCATCTTACAGGCCCTCCACGTTCAGGCCCATGCTACGGGCTGTTCCGGCGATGGTACGAACCGCTGCATCCATGTCGGCTGCAGTCAGGTCAGGCTCTTTGGTCTTGGCAATCTCTTCGAGCTGCGCACGGGTCACGGTACCGACTTTCTCGGTATTCGGACGACCGGAACCACTCTTGATACCAGCAGCCTTCTTCAGCAGAACCGCGGCAGGCGGTGTCTTGGTGATGAACGTGAAGCTGCGATCGCTGTAAACAGTGATAACAGTCGGAATCGGCAGACCAGGCTCCATTTCCTGAGTCTTGGCGTTGAACGCCTTGCAGAATTCCATGATATTAACGCCGTGCTGACCCAGCGCGGGACCAACAGGGGGGCTTGGGTTGGCCTTACCGGCAGCAACCTGAAGCTTGATGTACGCTTCGATCTTCTTTGCCATGATAGTTCTCCTATGGGTTCAAACGCCTTTCGGCTCCCCTCTTCAGACACAAAAAGCCCGCGTCGCCTGGGCGCGCGAGCTTTCAGATGTAAAGCAACCGATCAGTCTTTTTCGACCTGCCCAAACTCCAGCTCGACCGGAGTTGAACGACCAAAGATCAGAACAGCCACCTTCAAACGACTCTTGTCGTAATCCACTTCCTCTACCACGCCATTGAAATCAGCAAACGGACCTTCAATAACGCGAACAATCTCTCCCGGCTCAAACAGGGTCTTGGGCTTCGGCTTTTCCGCACCACTCTCTACTCGGCGCAGGATCGCATCAGCCTCACGCTCGGTGATAGGAGCCGGCTTATCTTTGGTCCCACCGATGAAACCAAGAACCTTTGGCGTATCTTTTACAAGATGCCACGATGCATCATCCATTTCCATCTGGACGAGTACGTACCCCGGATAGAATTTGCGCTCACTCTTCCGCTTCTTACCATCGCGCATTTCGACCACTTCCTCGGTAGGCACGAGGATTTCGCCGAACATATCTTCCATGCCATTCAGAGCCACACGCTCTTTAAGAGTGCGCATCACATGCTTTTCGAAGCCAGAATACGCATGAACCACGTACCAGCGCTTAGCCATTGCACACTCCCATTAACCGATAAATCCGGCGACCAACCAACTGATCAGCGAATCCATTCCCCACAGAATCAACGCCACAACCAGCACAAACACCACAACAATAATGGTGGTCTGCACCAGCTCAGGCCTGGTGGGCCAAACGACTTTCCGAATCTCGACACGCGCCTCTTTCAACAAGGTCGCGAACCGACGCCCACGATCAGTCTGGAGCGCAACGAAGGCCGCCACAAGAGCGAGACCCACGAGAGCCAGAACCCGATACAACAATGACTCGGCACTAAAATACTGATTACCGACGACACCGACGACAATCAATGCGAAAACAACCAGCCACTTCAGGAGATCGAAACGACTGGTTGACTGTACGGCTTTTGACTCCATAGGAATCAGCTTTTGTATCCAAATGTTTTAAAAATGGCAGGCCAGGAGGGAATCGAACCCCCAACCTGCGGTTTTGGAGACCGCTGCTCTGCCAATTGAGCTACTGGCCTGCACCGAAACAACTCAGTGCAACTACTACTTACCGAGCAATCACTCGATAATCTTGGATACCACGCCGGCACCAACGGTACGGCCACCTTCGCGGATTGCGAAGCGCAGACCATCTTCCATGGCGATCGGAGCGATCAGGGTAACACTCATCTTCACGTTGTCACCCGGCATAACCATTTCTACGCCTTCCGGCAGTTCGCAAGAACCGGTTACGTCGGTGGTACGGAAGTAGAACTGAGGACGGTAGCCCTTGAAGAACGGGGTATGACGACCACCTTCTTCTTTGCTCAGCACGTACACTTCGCACTCGAACTTGGTGTGCGGAGTGATGGAACCCGGCACCGCCAGAACCTGGCCACGCTCAACGTCGTCACGCTTGGTACCACGCAGCAGAACACCAACGTTCTCACCGGCACGACCTTCGTCGAGCAGCTTACGGAACATTTCAACACCGGTACAGGTGGTCTTGGTGGTCTCACGGATACCAACAATTTCAACTTCGTCGCCAACCTTGATGATGCCACGCTCTACACGACCGGTAACAACAGTACCACGGCCAGAGATAGAGAATACGTCCTCGATCGGCATCAGGAACGGCTGGTCAATGGCACGCTCCGGCTCAGGGATGTAGTCGTCCAGGGCTTCTACCAGCTTCTTAACAGCGGTAGTACCCATTTCGTTGTCATCCTTACCTTCCAGAGCCATCAGGGCAGAACCGGTGATGATCGGAGTGTCGTCACCCGGGAAGTCGTACTGGCTCAGCAGGTCACGAACTTCCATCTCTACCAGCTCAAGCAGCTCTTCATCGTCAACCATGTCGGCCTTGTTCAGGAACACAACGATGAAAGGAACGCCAACCTGACGGGACAGCAGGATGTGCTCACGAGTCTGCGGCATGGGGCCGTCAGCTGCGGAGCAAACCAGGATCGCGCCGTCCATCTGCGCCGCACCAGTGATCATGTTCTTCACATAGTCAGCGTGGCCCGGGCAGTCTACGTGCGCGTAGTGACGAGTCGGAGAATCGTACTCAACGTGAGAAGTAGCGATGGTGATACCACGCGCTTTCTCTTCCGGAGCGTTATCGATCTGGTCAAACGCACTGGCAGTACCTGTACCCCATACTTCGTGACACACACGAGTCAGAGCGGCAGTCAGAGTGGTTTTACCATGGTCAACGTGACCGATGGTGCCCACGTTTACATGAGGCTTACTGCGTTCGAACTTTTCTTTGGACATTTGACCAACTCCCTAATCAACAGGACCGTAACGTTGACCGGATTGAAAGTGGAGCTCATGGGCGGATTTGAACCGCCGACCTCACCCTTACCAAGGGTGTGCTCTACCGACTGAGCTACATGAGCATTACAAAACCAAATTGGAGCGGGCAGCGGGAATCGAACCCGCGTCATCAGCTTGGAAGGCTGAGGTAATAGCCACTATACGATGCCCGCGAGCAATAAGTGGTGGAGGGGGCAGGATTCGAACCTGCGAAGGCGATGCCGTCAGATTTACAGTCTGATCCCTTTGGCCACTCGGGAACCCCTCCGAGCCAGATTTACTCTCGCAAACCTGTCAAAAACTAAAAGTGGAGCTGGCGGACGGAATCGAACCCCCGACCTGCTGATTACAAGTCAGCTGCTCTACCAACTGAGCTACGCCAGCTCACATTCGCCTCGTCAGCGAGGGCGGTATACTACGGATTTTTTTTCGGCGTTGCAACACCCTCACAAGGGTTGATTTCAACGAAATCAAAATTGCTTCCATAATCCGCTTCCACCGCCGGAACCAGCTCTTCTACAAGAGCGGGCTGCCCCTCAAAAGCGAGCGCGTAGCTTATCTGATTTCGGGGGAAGTTTGCCAGCACCGCATTAAGATTCTGACGTTTTTTTTCTTCCAGCACGGATATTGCTGCCTCTCGCGACTCAAACAGCCCCAGAGAGATCGCATTTCGGTTCTCACCCTCGGTCACGAGATAGGAATCAATGCCACGACGCTGGATCTCACGAAACTGCCGAAGCGCTTCGGCGCCTGGCTGAGGGGGGATGATGACCCAGTTATAGGGCGTCAGTTCACGGCGCTCTTCGACCACCACCAGCTCGACCGCCTCACCGGCCCGGGCCTCGATCAAGCGTTGCGCTTGCTCACGAGTCTCCAACCAGCCCATCCGGACACAGACCCTCAGTTCGGGCTCTTCGGCCGACACCTCTTCCACGGGCTCCCCCACACCTTGCCGGGCAGCGACACTTCCTGAACCCGTTTCCCCCATCGCCTCAGCTGCGCCCTCGGCTTCCGGCGAACCTGAAGCTATCGGCCCCACCGGCGCCCCAGCAACCGGGGCAGAAACATCAGCCACTTCCGCCCGGGGTTCGGCGTCAGGCTCCGGTTCAGGTTCAGGCTCAGGCACTGGTTCCTGCAACTCCGTGGCTGTTACCGGCTGGACGCCGGCTTCCTGCAATACCTCCTGCTCAGGGGCTGGCTCGGCCCACTCGCTGGTTTCGGACTCAGGCGATTTAAGGCTGGCAACACGAGGCAAGGTGCCCCCGTCCGTCACTGGGGACCGAACTGGCGGCTGGAACACATCGGCGAAATACCAGACGGCAACATTGATAGCCAGCACGATGAACGCCAACCACTTCATACCGCTGACTCCTCACCGTCGATACGTGCAAGCCCTTGCAGTACCAGGTCCGGAACAATCATCCCGCCCAGCCCCAAGCCAACCAAGCGCTCCGCATCTCCGCCGGTTACCAGAACATCCTTTATCGAAAACCGGTCTACGTCCTCCTGAATCTTCGCCACTATTCCGGCAGACAACCAGGCCAGCCCGTGGTTAACGCATTCCCCGGTTGACCGCCCGGGAGACCGATCCAATACCTGATTCGGCTCAAAACCAATGCGAGCGGCATCGGTTTTCAGGCTTCGGAACATCATCTGCAAACCCGGTAAGATAAAACCGCCAAGATGCTGCCCTGCTCCGTCAACGTAATCGACGGTAACGGCACTTCCCGCATCAACAATCGCCACCCCCTGTCGGTACGTTGACCAAGCGCCATACATGGCATGCCAACGGTCAGCCCCCATCTTTGAAGGATCGTCATAAGCATTTCGAAGACCAGCTCGCTCCGCCTCCGCCCAGTGATAGACCACAGGCGCCGGTGTTAACAAGGCCAACACCTCCGACAGGCGTTTTCGCTGCGGCTCTCCCGCGACCACCGAGACAGCAACACGCTCAACGTCGCTCAGACGCCCGGCGAGTGATGCCAGCGATTCCTGATCAACAAGGTCCACTGCGCCCTGATCTACGACCACTGGTTGCTCGTTGCTCCCCTTAACCAACCGCCACTTGATTCGGGTATTACCGGCATCGATGAGCAGCCTCATGACACCACCCTGAGACTGATTTCACCGGCGCGCACTGGAACGGTCCCATCGCCGGTCCGAACCAGATAGTTGCCGCGCTCGTCGATGCCCGCCGCGATGCCCACCACACCGCCTCCCTTAGCTTCTACGGATTGGCCTTTGAAAATATCACGTGCCTGCCAGGGTTCCAGAAAGGCACCGAAACCGTCTCGAGAAAACAGATCAAGCGCATCCTGAACGGCAGTAATCAAGTTACCGGCAAGATCATTGCGGCGCCAGCGAACGTCCGGGTAAGAACGGGCAAGACTGCTCCACGGCTGATCGACACCGCCCAGCGTTTGCGCATGTACATTGATACCGAAGCCGGCAATCACCTGCACAACCCCCTCCTGCAATTCCCCCTGAAGCTCTACAAGAATCCCACCGAGCTTTCCGCCGGGAACAAAAATATCATTGGGCCACTTTAACCCGAGACCCTGTGCACCGAGTCGCTCCAGAGCGTTGGCCACGGCAACCCCCAACACGAGGCTCAATCCATCAAGTCTCGAAAAACCACCCTGCAGAGTAATCCCCATGGATAGATAAAGATTTTCCCCCCGGGGACTCGTCCATACCCTCCCACGACGACCACGGCCCGCTGTCTGGCAATCAGCAATGGTAATTGGCAGACTGGCCTCCCCCGACGACATCCGACGACCGACCTCGGCGTTGGTCGAGCCCACTTCATCCAAGACTTGCAGGGCAATATCGCCCCGGTACTCAGGGGCAATGGCCGACAAGATGCTGTCGGCATCAAGCAAATCCACGGAGGAAAGCAACTGGTAGCCTTTGCCACGAATGGTCTGAATCTCCACACCCTCTTCCATGGCCTTTCGGACCTGTTTCCAGACTGCGGTACGACTGACACCAAGCTTGGCGGCGAGGGATTCACCGGAGTGAACTTCGCCATCACTCAGGTGTGTGATCAATGCTTTAGACTTCATTTGATGCTATCCGGACAGGAAAGTGGACTCCGCCGGATTAAACACCAGCAGAGACCAAAAGACAAAGTTGGTATCCAGCGCCGGGTAGCTGGATACCCGATTTCAGGGAATGGGCGTGGCGGTCAGATTGGCACGAATATCGACGTTCTGCAGATTGACCCCGTAGATTGCGGTTTGACTTCCTCCCGCTGGATGCACCAGGTCAACGTTATTGATAGACAACTCTTTAAACTGGGTGCGTGCCGATACAGCAAATCCCAATGGACGATTCTGCTTCTCATCTGTCGTAGGATTGCTGACATAGCGATAACCGCCGGGCGCCGAAGAATCCATGATTTTCTCATCTCCGCGCGCGCCAACCACGCCCTTTGCGTCGGTACCCGTGGATTTTTTCACCACTTTGGTCTGGTAAATATCTATCGCGAGGTCGGTCTGGATGCCGAAGGTATTATCCTCCATCCCATCACCATCAAAATCACCGCCATCACTGGTATAGATGTCATTGATGACCAGCTGGGTTCCGGTGCCGTTGACCAGGTTACCGCCATCACCAATCTGGCGATTGGTTTCCCAGGTCAGTGCGTTTTCTTTTCATCACTGAGGGCCCTGGCAAAGATTTGCTTGAGTCGAATGGTAACCCCTTCCTCACCCCGGTCTTCCCAGCGGCCACCGGTCGCCTAACACGCCAAGGCTGTCACCCCCATGCCTCCGGCACAGACCGTTCCGGCGCCGCCGGGCATGATCATCATACTGCTGCCGGTTTCGTATTTTTGCAGCTCGAATCGCCCAATACTCTGCCCCGTGTCCTTGTCACCCACTCGCAGGTTCCCGATATTCATGGTGCCCCACGCTTCACCCTTGATAATGGCCAGACCTTCATCAGTGAGATCGATAGTCATGTCCCGGACGTGACTGTCGTAGTCCAGCTCGGTCAACCAGAGACCTTTCTGGCTCATCTCGCCACTTCCCTCATCGTAGGGCGCGGCAATGACCGCGGCCTTACCGTTGCGAATTTGAACGTCCGAGTTGATGGTAATACCTTCCCCGCTCGTGCCCCCAGGACCGAGGGTCAGGTGCCCGTCCAGCTCGAACTCATAGGCAGGGTAGAATCCCAATGCCAGCAGCAGCTCTGTCCCGCCCTGCAACTCCGAATCCTCGCTGGCCACACGCAATCCATTGATTCGATATCCGGCCTCAACGCCCTCGAATCCAATTCTCAGTCCGTCATAGAACTGTGTACCATTCCGGACTTCAGACCTGGTTACGCTCAGCGTCACGTCACCGCGCCCCCAGGACTGCAAGCCGCTGAGGATGACTCGATTACCGTCTTCCGTATAGGCTATGTTGGCGTCAGCCAGGCTCCACTCTGTCGACAGTCGCATTCCCTGGGAGCCGGCATCGGCGTGACCACCACCCTGCAAATAGAGCGCATTGGTGTAGGCTTGGCCATTAAAGGAAGCATCTTCAAACAGAAAATCCAGATCGACAGCGCCGAAGCGCTTCCCCTGCCCACCGAGTTCAATGGAGCCGATGCTCAGATCGCCAGTCAACGAGGTGGTCGTCAACCCGAGCGCCGGCCTTCCACGGGGGTCTGCGGTAACATCCACCCGCAGGTCAATCAACTGGTAGGCTCCCGTAATATCGCGAAGCGCCAGGGCATTTCCATCCTCTATATAAAGGAAGTTGGCGCTGTGGATGGTGACATCCTGATCCAATCGAAGTCCTTCGCCCTGTCGGCATCCACCCGCTAAGTGCGTTCGTACGGACAGATCAAAATCACCACTGAGCCCCCCATATGAGGGCAAAGACTGCCCCGATGTAGCATCCACACTGACTCCATGATTCAGCGGACTCTTACTGTAGCGAACCGCCCCGACGCTCCAAGCCCCATTAACCCGAGGCGCGTTCAGGTCAATGCCAGCCCCAACGGTGTCGAGAGTGATGCCCAATGCTTCAACGGAGAGCGTGACATCATCAAGGAAGATTTCGTTTCCGTTAGTGCGATACCCGAGCCGACCACCGGTCACTGTGAAGGCTGTGTCAAAGGTGTAGCCAAAACCGGTAGCCCCCCCCTGAACTGATATTCAGATATCCTGTCATCGAATGGTCGAAAAAGAAGCCCCCCGCGCTCAGGCCCGGCGCGCCGGCAAGACGGATATCACCGAACTCGATACGGCGATCCTCGACCAGATAATCCAGATTCAAGGCCCCATCGCTTTCGATATCCAACTTGATCAGATGAAAAGCTCCTTCACCGGGGTCCACGGACGAACCGATACGAAAGCCTTCCAGATGTATGCCCTGACCATCATCGAAATAGGACAACTGGTTTGCCGAGACTCCGAGATCGAGTTCGATAGTCAGCCCGCTTTGTCCGCTGATGGAGGACATCGCAGAATCGTCCAGGCGTTTGAGCTCCCCTTGAGAAAGCGCCGGGACGATTAACGCACTGAGGCCAAGGGCAACAGACACTGCCACCCGGTGACTGAATATGAATGTCATACGCGTCCTCCCTTCCTAGGGCGTCCCGGCGGGGAAGACCAACAGGTTCCCCTCCATGATTACCTCGCCACGCATTTCCACCGAGAGCAGATCCGTCTGCTGGAAGCCAGGATCCGTCGGGCGCGCGGTGTTGCTCGTCGCGATGCTGAATCGGACATCGTTGAATCGAACCGTATTGGGCAACCCTAGCTCGACCACATCACGGCTGAACAATTCACCGTCCCCCCCAAACCCGGAATCAATACTTCTCACCCGCAATGTCAGCCCTTCGAAAGAAAAGTTGCCTCGGATATCGTCCAGCACCATCCAGCCTCCTTCCTTTTTAAGCTGATAGGCCAGACGCGCGCCGCACTTTTACCCGCATCGCCACAGCGGCCGAAGTAACCATTTTCAACGGGTCCCCCCATCTCATTGATGCTGACATCGCCAGACAGGTAAATCCCCCCCTGACCTGACACCTGCGAGAGGTCACCGTCTGCCAAGGGTGCCAGCTCTGCCAGCCCGAGGGAGCTGAACGAACAGCCAGCAAGAACCAGAAGACTTCGGATCACATCCATGAAAGGATTCATGGGGCGAGGTCCTTGGTTCGAATCTGAAGATATTGGGTGAGCATCCCCTGAACTCGGGCTGACCCGAAATGGCGGCTGCCAACACTCAGGTTACCGATGGTCAGGTTTGAGCGGTATTCAGGATTGGTGTAGTACTCTTCGTAGAAATCCCAAACCTGGGTATTGCTGCTGCCCCGTTTTCCATCACGACTAATTTCCCCGGGGCCCGGCTTCCGGATCGCGGCCACGTCCAGCACGAAGTTTCCGGTGCCGTCGACATCAAAAAAGACCGGCTGCAATCGATTACCAATGGCCAGCTGAAGAACAAAGTCACTCATCAGAATGCGAGAGCCGCAGGCCACCCCATTCTGGTCACAGGCATTGATGAACACTTCCGGTGAAAAGAAATTGAGCTTGAATTGCCCAACCATCTGCTGTCGGTCATCATCGCCCCAAAGGCGTATGTAACTACCATCAATGACCGCGTTCTTTGCATAAATATTGATATTGGCGGACCGGTCATCGCCTACGGCGATGTTCATCTGCATGCCAACATCCGGCCGCTCGCCATGGAAGTCCGCGTTGGCCGGCCGACTCGAACAGGTACCACTGCCCGCACCCACCGAAGTACTGAGACAATCGTAGCCTTCGGCCGATGGCACCATCGAAGGGGCAGTCAATTCCAGTACGGCCTTATTGGGAACCCCAATGACATTGCCATCTACAACGTCGATCCGATAGGGGTTGACCAGGCGACCAAGATTCACCGAACTGAGGTTCGCGCCATAGTTGCTGTCGGGGCCGGAGACATAAAGATGATTGACCGTAATATCCACATCCCGACCATCGGTGCTCTTGATCCCGCCAATCCGGAAGATCCGGACAGCATTACCGGACGCATCCGGCTGATCACTGCCGTGGGAGAACTTGAAGTTTTCCAGCACCAGCCCGACGCCCGCACCTTCGACTTCGGATAACTCAGCGTCGGAAAGGCCACGCAATTCCGCCACCGTAACCGGAGCAACCAGAAACAGGCTCATCAACAGGGCAAATGAAAGGGAGCGACACCCGGTTCTCGACGTTTTTCTGAATGAAAGGACCATAGACACTCCTAAAACAGGCCGCGTCCGCGGTCGATGTATTCGGTACGGTAGCGCTGGGTGCCATACAACGCTTCGTTAAGGTTAACCTCGGTTGCGCCGTTAGGAATGTTGAAGAAAGCACCGGCAGTCGTTCGGATGAAATCTTCAGGGGTGATGTCGGTTTTGCTGACGTCCTTCAGCCAATCAAGATCCTTGGTCTGAAAGGAGATGAAGGTACCATCGGTAGCACCGGTGATGCGCCGTTCGCCATCGACTTCGCCCACTTCGCCGATCGGAAAGCTGTTGTAGATATCGAGATCGAAACAGGCATCGATCCCGAGAATCACACAGTCCTGAGCGTAAACGTAGATATCACCGCTACCACAACTGAAGAAAGAGCAATCGGGGACCTCGATTTCCGAGCTGGACCCCCAACCAATCAGGTTTTTGACCGACCACCGGGTAAACCCATTGGCACCCTCCAGAACAAATTTCTCACCGTCCGGAATGCCAATGTACTCGGCTCTGATTGGATCCAGGGAACCTATATTCGGATCGCCTTCGGCGCCATACACCAGCTTGGCTTTCGTCACCAGCGGGCTGTTCTTCTCCAGCAGAGGCGTCAAAAGGACAATCAACTGGTCAAAGAAGTTACCGTCAGAGTCCGCCTGCTAATCCCCTCTCCACGATCGACGATGCCCACATTGATACTGCCGGTAAGGGTTTCAATCTTGCCGGAGAAAACCCCCATCGAATTACCGAAGCCAAGGCGGAAACCCACTACTTCTTCAGTGGCTTCATCGTAGGCAAATTCGAAGAAGGGATTTTCAATGTGGAAAGGGACTATTTCACCTTCGGCGTAGGCGGAGCCGTCGGGTTTTCGTTGACGGGGCGCCTTGGGGTTCGCCTCGAAGTAGGCCTGATTATTGATATACCCCAGACCAAAATCTTCGATATATACATCCGAGGTGCCGGCTTTTTCTCCATCCCGCTCATATCGGCCCATTTCAAGGACATCAATTCCGGTCTGAATATCGATATCCATTCCTAGGTTTACACGGGTATAAGAGGTGGAGTTGTTTTCGTCAGGGTGATATTGGCGATCAACAGACACGAACGCCTGGCCGGTCACTTCCGATAGCTGATCATCAGAAATGGGCTGCAAATCGGCAAAAGCCGATACACTCATCAACCCCAGCACTAGGAGGGCTACGCTATTTTTACTCATAGTCACGTCTCACTGTCGCCGCACTTTTATTGTGAGCGGCTGTTCCTTATGAAGACTGATGAGCGTCTCTGAAAGCTGGCTATGGTTTTATTTTTTGCCCGTTTTTTTTGATCAGTTTAATGCGACGTCCAGTCTGTCACTGTGAGGAATCTCGAAGAATGGTTATCCAGGCCAGTTTTATTTTTTGACCATCACAGCCAGAAGAGTACCCATGGCCAGTTTTCTAAAGGCAATAAAAAACCCCCGGCAGCGGCGCTGTCGGGGGTTTTGGTATTAGGAGTCTGACGATGACCTACTCTCGCATGGGCAATGCCACACTACCATCGGCGC
>NZ_JAIOUO010000009.1 GCF_019931195.1 Marinobacter sp. F4216
GCCATGGGAATACCTGGCGAAACACCAACGGGCGGAAAACTCTAATCAGCGGTGCAACTGAAACAGGGGTGTTTACAGCACTATTTGCGCAGTGAACTGCGTCGTCGAAACGTCCATGCAGGGCTGGTAGACGCCTGGATGGGACACTGGCTGGACGGTCAGGAACCGATGGGGCGCTATTCAACGCTTAGTCCTGTCGAGTTTGCCTCAAGCATTGAACCGGTGGTCAGTGACATCCTGGATGACATGGGCTGGACGGTTGAGGAAGGACTGTCATGAGTCGTTATGTTCCGGTTGAAGATCGCGCCTATGGCGATGAAGTGCGCGCCGAGAACCGTGGTCGAGTTGTGGAGCGAGAACGTCAAGCCGTGGATCGGTATCTCGAAGAGCGCTGTCAGGACATTCTGACGGGACAATGTTCGAATACGCTCTCCGAGCATAGGATTGATCAGCTATTTGCGGCTGTAAAAGAGGGTGTTTCTGGGAACAAGCTAAAAATCCGGCACAACTACCTCGTGCACAGACTGCAGCAGGCTGCACGCGAGCATAATCTGGATTTGCCCAATCAGCAGCGGATGCTCGTACTGCATGGAGAGTCTGCCCCCGCGACGCCTGCAGGGTTCGAGGAGTTGGCGACTAGCCACGGTTGGGTGGACGGTTTTTGGGACGACATCGAAAACCCGCTCAGCCGCGACGGGTTCGATACGGAAAAACTCGATGCCGGGCGTCTCCTGTTCAGTTGTATCGTATTCGGCGGGGTGCATAGCCGGAAGAAATTGGAGCTGTTGGTAGACGCCATTCCAAAGGGTGTCTGGCATTTGGAGGAGCTCACTTGGATGGATGTTGAGACCAGCACAGGGTTGTGGCGCTGGTTCCCCGATCCTGTGTCAACTTTGCTGCTTCAGCGCTGGTACAAAACCTACGGTGTGGGGCACTGGCCCCGTGCAAACAACACCGATGCGCCACGGCTTATCTTCCATTTTCTAAAGTTCCTCAATCGGCTTCCTGAGGCGGAAACTAGGCCAAAGGTTGTGTTCCGAAAACTGATCGATGCATCCGCCACGCGAGACGCGACCTGGCTGGAGGGTGTCTTTCATCATATCCAGCACACCCACGGAGCCATCGTGTCTTTGCCCAAGGAGGCATGGGCACGGTTATTGACCAGGCAGGTTGCGTTTCAAGCACACGAAATAGAGAGATACGAAGGAGCTAATCCAGCCACGGCTCTCCGTCCCTTGACCGGTCGATGCGATTCGGACGCTTTTGCCGGCGTGGGAGCCATTCAGGCGGTATTGAGGCAGGCTACCCGCATAAGTGAAGCGGGTGAACGGGACAAAACCTATCAGCACTTGACGGCTATTGCCGAGGATGACTCGTGGGCCCCTATTGTTCGTGTGCTGGCACGCTGGACCGCCCATCTCCGTCGATTTGGTGGCCAGCAGAAGCGTTTGGTGATTAGCAGTATCCAACGTTACCTGACGACGATAGCCAACCCGCTGGTTAGCCTTCTCGCAACAACGGATGATTTGAATGCGTTGGGGGAGGATGAATGGCAAGAGCTATACGATCGACTGTGCTCTGGTGCATCCTGCCGTAAACGGCGCGCCGATCGGGCGGTTGTTGCCGGATGGTTCCATGAATTTCTGGTTGAGCAGTTTGGAATGCCGGAAGTGGAAATCGAGGGTGCCACCACCAACGGGGAAACAGATGCAAATCTTCTGACGCCAGCAGAGTACGTTCGGGCTCAGAGTATGCTGGAACACTCCGATGCGAGTACCCGCCTGATAAAGATTCAGAAGTTGGTGCTGATGCTCGGATTCCGCTGCGGGTTGCGCCGTACAGAAGTTCAAAAGATTCTTATCAAAGATGTTCAGGGGCTGATGGCCCCAGTATCAAAGCGCCCCGAGCTGTTTACGAGAGGCAACAAGTTCGCTGGCCAGAAAAGCAGCAGTGGCACCAGACGGCTGCCCCTTTGGGCGCTGTTGACTAAAGTTGAGCTGAACCAGCTAGCGGACTGGTATCAGTACCGACTGAAAGAGCCCAACACCACCGGTAGCGATTTGTTGTTCTGTGCCCCCCAGCGAGGCCGTGAACTTATTCCTCAGCGCGAGTTGTTTACGCCCATCCAGGAAGCAATGCGCATGGCCTCGGGCACGCCCAGTCTGCGGTTCCATCACCTTCGACACGCCTGTGTCACGCTCACCGGGCTGCGTTTGTTTGAGCGACGCCCAGGGGAACTCATGCAAGAAAAATGGGCAAGGGATGACTCTGGAAATATGGCGATGCCTCTGGAAATATGGCGATGCCTCACTGGGGGCGAGATATGTTTGCGATTGCCAACCGGTCAGCAGAGTGGGCCCCTACCCGAGATAAGTTATGGTTTTTGGCCTTATTGGCTGGCCACGCGTCCCCGAGCCAGACTCTGCAAAGCTATGCCCACTTGATGGATTACATTGGTGGCATGCGACAGCGTGAGCGCCAACTGCCGACACTGACCCTGAAGGCGCAGGCCAACCTGCTGAGGGTATCGCCCGGATCCGTGGAGGTGTTTCGGAATCGACATGGCCTCAAAGGCCCGACAACGGCTCTTGAGTTGGCCGATGTCTCCCATCGACGGTGGCCTGCAGGTGTTTGTCTCACGGCCGGTAAGAATCTGAGCGTGTTCACGATGCCTGATCACTTGGCGATCTCTGATCGGTTGGAACCTGAACCCCAAACGGCATTCATGATTTACGATGCGCTCTTTCGGTTTAACTGGCTGGTTGCAGACGGCCTGAACCGAGAGGCTGCGGTTTCCAGCGTTGCTCAAACCCTGAACTTGTCGGTCGCTACGCTTGATGCTTGGCTCAATCGGGGCAAGCATCTCATGCAGCAGCCGGTTCATGAGGGAACCCATCGCAGTAGGTTCTCAAGAAATCCCCTAAATGACGCGCAAGATGTTGCGTTCAAGGACGGTCTTGGTGGCGTTCGGATGCCGGAACTCCCGGAGTGCCTTGCGCCCCCTAAGGCTGAAGTGGCCCGAGGGCTTGTGGAAGACATTTTTGAGCGGGTTGGTCGGTGGCTGCGTGAAGAGCCTGAAATGGCTTATGCTGCATTGCGAACCGTAACCGGCGCGATTTCGAGCAGCAAAACACAGATCTCATTTACTAAGGATCGGGATAAGCGAGCGTACCTGGAATTCCTTGAGCGGGCCGGACTCAAACACTTGACCAGAGTCCGGGTGAGGGCGCCAGAAAGGGAATTACCAGACAGAGTGGTGAAGGCTCATTGGTCGGATCAGTTCAAGGTTCCCAAAGCACGGGTCGTGATTGCGTCCGAGGTTTCGAGGGGGCATCGTTTTCCGTTTGGGAGTGCCCAGGTTGAGGTTAAGCCTGAGCCAAAACTCGGGAAGAGTGGGGCGCAGAACACGATGAATGCGCTGAGGTTTGCGGTGTTTACGCTGATGCTGTCCTGTGCCGGGGACTCCACGATTGAAAAGACATTCAGTAAGGAGGTCGATCATCAGCCTTCCCTGGCCTGAGATCTTTCATCCCTGATGAGGGGCAGCGTCTTGTCGTCGCTACAGCGTGAATGGGCTTGAGGACGAGTCAGTCCTGTATCGGGTTGCCGGGTTGACCCGTTCTGACCGGAGATGATCGGTAATGATGTGGGCCATCTGAACGGTCATGGCTGATGGATGGGGCTGATCATACTTCCCGATCCGGTGCATGGACGTGATGACCAACTGGATCATTCGGGCCGCTTCCCGGTTGGTTTCTTTCAACCAATCGAGCTCTTTGGAAAGCATGTCCAGAGTTTTCAGAACCACTTTGAACGGGTCGGTTTGGGCCGCGCCTTCAAGCTCGATACGACCCACCCCTTGAAGAAGCCCCGCAATGGCGGTCTGCCAGCGTTCTTCTTCCGTGAATCCGTGGCACGCATCAAACGACCTCATCGCTACATCCAGGCTGTGAAGGGCCAGACTTCCAGGTGTCTGATAGCCTCGTTCCAACATGGGAGCGTTCATAAATCGCAGGCCCACCGAGGGTCGGCCAAGCACCCGCCGGACAAATTCGATGAGGGCTTGTTGCGGGCAGTCTTCGATAAACTGCTCAATGTCGAGCGGGATGTCGGGATAGTGGAGCTTGGATTCCGGCAGATGCAGCAACGTGTACGGACTGTCCAACAGAATCACCGAGTCGGACCGTGAGACGGCCGCGCCTGGTTTCCCCTTCCAGAGCACCAGTTGCACCGCCAAATCCGGGATTTCGGTGAGCTGAAGTTCTGAATGCGGTTGGAACATCACCACCTGATAGGTCTCGAACGAGTTTTCGATAGTCAGTTCCAACACGGGGAGTTTGTTCTCTGTTGGGATTTCTGTCAGAGACGTGATGGTACCAATGAAAATCTCGGGTTCGCTTTGCCAGTCGGTATTGACGATCACGCTCATGCGAAGGCCTCCTGTGTGGTGACAAGCAAACGCTCCAAACGCTTGAGCAATTCGGGCAGTGGATCCTGACGTGCTTCGCTATGCATCAGTGAAAGCTCGTTTTCCACCCAGTGAGTGAGCGCAACGAGGTTGGAACTTTCATCCCCATCGCCAAGCAGGTAGACAAGGTTATTCCCTTCAGGGATGCACAGGGAGAAGGCAAGGGCGCCGGCCAGCCGATGTGCGAAAGCCTTTCGGCTAATGGAAAAGGTGTGAGATTGGTTCATTAGTCAGACTCCTTGCTGGGATCAGTTTTCGCGTCAAATTCGGTCAGAAGCAGCCGCTCAAAAGCACTGCCATCTCGACGGGTGAGGTTCGGTACGTACCGGCTGTAGACCCGAAACAGCATTTCTGTGGTGGTATGCCCCATCTGTCGGGCGATCCATTCCGGGTTTTCCCCTGCAGCCAGCCACAACGTGGCTGCCGTATGGCGCGTTTGGTAGGGCCGCCGTTTGCGTAGCCCAAGGTGGCGGAGCAAGGGATACCAGACCCGTTTCGTCACGTTGTTGTGATTCAGCGGCCCGCCTGTTCGGGTACAGAACACAAACTCCATGTTCCCGGTGGCTTTCTTCTGATCGTTCAGTGCGTCCATAACTGGCTGAGACATCTCGATAGTGCGGAAAGAACCATCGTTCTTTGTGTACTCCAGGCGCCCCTGAACCAGTGATTGGCGGACCAGAATTTGACGGCGCTTGAAGTCCACATGGTCCCACTGGAGCCCGTCGATCTCGCCGGTACGCATACCGGTGAAGAACCGCACGGTGTAGTAGTTCCGGAAGTCGGCGCGAACGGTCTCGATGATCTGCTTAACCTCATCAATGCCGAACGGTTCCACGTCCGTCCTCGGCACCCTCAGCGATTTAATCCCATGGTAGGGTGAGCTAAACTCGAACCGGTTGGCTGCTTCGCTAAGGATCATGCGCAAAGGCGTCATGATTCGGTTGATTCGACTGGCTGAAAGATGTTTTCCGCTCCGGGTTGTAACTTTGGCGAGTGAGGCCCGGAAATCGAGAATGTCTTTCTTGGTGATGCAGCCAACTTCCTTCTCCCCGAAATGGGGATTGAGGTAGTTCTTCAGTGTTCCTTCCACCGTGCTGGCGTGTGACCTGCGCCACTGGATGTTCATCTCACCCAGCCAATCCGCAGCAAACGTCGAGAACAGCGGCGTGTCATGTGCTTCCCTGGTCCGCATCAGCTCCGCCTGTTTCGTGAACTCCTTGGCCCGAGGGCTGTTCGGGAAGAACTTGTGATACTCGAAGGTTCCGAGGGTGATTTCGGCCTCAATGCGCTTGAGGATGTTTTCGAGTTTCTTTCGGTTTGCTGGGGTGTTGTCGAGAGCGGTCTGCTCCCTGCAACGTTTACCGCCGAACCGAAAATCGAAAAAGAGTTTGCCCGTCTCCGGACGCTCGGCGATTTTACCCACGGCACACCCCTCCTGCGGCCATTGGCACAGCGAACGCGTGGGCACTGGAATGATTCAGCATGTCCTGCTCAATAACATCCCAGATATAGAGAATCTTTCGGCCACCAAACGGGCGGATGTAATGCACCCCCTCCAGGAGAACGGAGTCTTTCAGGCGTTCACGAATCGTTCGTGTGTCGTACTTGATGCGCTTTGCCAGTTCTTGGGTGGTGAGGTATTCCTGTGACATAAGAATGCTCCTTTGGTATCTTCGTTTACTGGAGGACAAAAGAGTTTTTAATTAACCAAAATGTTCTCCTGAAGATCATTATGCACTCATAAAGACCTCTTGCAAGTCTTTTTGATCTCCTGCGGGTTAATTTGTTCTTTGGTGGGCCGAATGATTAAGTGCCATCTATCCAGGTTGATGGGTGAGAAGAAGCTCAAAATTGTTGATGTGGCGAGAGAAACCGGGGTGAATCGGGGAACGATTACCCGCCTCTATCACGAGACAGCCAGTCGAGTTGAGTTAGACGTGATTGAAGCCTTGTGTCGGTATCTTGATTGCGAGGTTGGTGAGTTGTTCGAGTACGTAAACGAAAAATAAGTATTCAGAAGGAGCTGTTCTTTCCATGGCCATCCCGGACTTCCAATCGGTAATGCGACCCGTCCTCCAGGCTGTAAGCGATGGCCAGCCCAGGTCACTGGCAGACGTGAAGGAGGCGGTGAAAGATTTCTTTGGTCTTTCTGAGGACGAAAGGAAAGAACGACTGCCCTCTGGCAATCAAACGGTGATAAACAACAGAGTGGGCTGGGCTCGTACTTATCTGAATAAAGCTGGCCTTCTGAGCATCCCGGAAAGAGGGATGGTTCAGATCACTGAACGCGGACAAAGTGCCCTTCAGCAAGGCCCGGAACGGATAAGCGTAGCTTGGCTTAAACAGTTTCCGGAATTCCATGAGTTCCATACCCACAAACCCAAGGCGGCAGCTGATCCCTCGATATCTGACGATGAGCAGATCGAAGAGGTTACGCCCGATGAGCAGCTAGCTTCGGCCCATCAGTCCTTGATGGAAAACCTCGCAGATGAGGTTTTGGATAGCATTCGGAAGGCCTCTCCCACCTTTTTCGAGAAACTGGTGGTGGATCTCATGATATCCATGGGGTACGGGGGTTCTAGAAAAGAAGCCGGGCAAGCAACGCAGGCCACCAATGATGATGGAATTGACGGCATCATAAAGGAAGACAAGCTGGGCCTGGACACCATCTATCTGCAAGCCAAACGCTGGACGAATACGGTCCATCGCCCTGAAATTGACAAGTTTATTGGTGCGTTGACCCGTCAGCGCGCGCGCAAAGGGGTCTTCCTGACTACGTCTGACTTTTCTTCGGGGGCTCGTGATGCTGCTGCCGGTCTCGACATGAAAGTCGTTCTGATCGACGGAAGGGAGCTGGCGCAGTTGATGATAGAGAGCAACCTAGGAGTGAACGTCAAGGAAGTCTACGAAGTGAAACAAGTGGATCTCGACTATTTCATCGAGGAGTAGTAATACTGAATCGCCACCAGTTTGCTAGACGCCTTTCAGCCATCAAAAATGGCAGTCAGAGAAGTGCCTATGAGGCAACAATCTTTTTCCCGAAGAATTTAAAATTGAAGGTGTGAGTCAGGTGAGGGATCGAGGCCGCAGTGAGGCCCAAGTGGCCAACCGACTGGAAGTTACCTCCCTCAGCCTATGCGCCTGGATCAGAAAGTACGGCCCTGAAGCCAATCAGCATCAAGCTAAGGCGGATGTGCAAGCTGAAATTCGACGGCTGCAGAAAGAGTTGAAGCGCGTCACCGAGGAGCGCGACATCCTAAAAAAAACCGCGACGTACTTCGCCAAACAGTCCGAGTGAGGTACGCCTTCATCGCAAATTACAGTGAGTAGTGGCCGGTTCACAGGCTTTGCAGTTCGCTGGATGTTCATCCCAGCCGCTTCTATGCCTGGAAACGATCACTACGATCCAGGCGATGCCGGGAAGATGAGTGCTTGTCTGGGCTGATCAAACAATTTTGGCTGGAATCTGGGGCGGTGTATGGATACCGAAAGATTCAGAGCGACTTGCGCGAATGTGGTGAGCGATGCGGCCCAAATCGTGTTCATCGGTTAATGCGCAGCGTGGGTTTACCTGCCCAAGTGGGTTACCTAAGGCCTCGTCATAAGGCTGGACAAATGCATAAGGTGACACCGAATCTGTTGAAACGCCAATTTAACTCGGGTGCGCCGAATGAGAGTTGGGTGACGGATATTGCCCACATCCGTGTTCACGAAGGCTGGCGGTATTTGGCCGTTGTATTGGACTTGTTCTCGCGTCGCGTCATCGGTTGGTCCATGTAGTCACGGATTACAAAAGAACTGGTGTTGGATGCACTGCTGATGGCGGTTTGGCGTCGCAAGCCGGCAGGCAAGGTAATCATTCGTTCTGATCAGGGTAGCCAGTACACCAGCCATGATTGGGGTGCATACCTGAAAGCCCATGGTTTGGAGATGAGCATGAGCCTGCTCGGAAAATGTTATGACAATGCGGTGGCCGAAAGCTTTTCCAGCTACTAAAGCGCGAGCGTGTGAAATGGAAAATCTACAACACTCGGGATGAGGGCTGGGCCGATATCTCCGATTACATCGAGCTGTTTTATAACAATCGCCGCCGCAATGGTTTTAATGGCCACTTGTCGCAAGTAGGGTGTGAGCAGCTTCACCACGAATGGTTGGAAAGTGTCTAAAGAGCTGGTCGCGATTCAATGCAGGGAAATTAAATGAGCGAAAAAGACATTGAGTTTTCTAGAAAGATACTAGAGCGTTGGCAGGCGATTGAGTTCTTTACGCCGTTTACGCTTCCCGCACCTCAGAAACTGAACAAGAAAAAGGAATGGTGTGAATACCTGAAGTGGAATGACATAAAGTCTGATCCCAACAAACTGCCCTGGATGGCTGGGGAATCAAAAACGGTGGGAACGGAATACTTCTATTACGTACACCTCGGTGTTTTTTCTATGAGTGCGGCTACTCGGGTTCTTTCCGAGCACTTGCCCGCAACTGAAGACGCGCAAGACAAGATGGTGTATGAGGAGCGGAATGCTGATCCGGAATATACATGCTTTGCTCAAATTAAAGTTGAGGCCGATGGCACATCAGACCTTAGCCAAATTTCAATCAGTACGCTGCCGTGGGCGCTAGGAAAGCTGCGAGCGGGTTCGCTTCAAAAACTGACCTATTCGAATCTCTGTGACGACAACGAGACTTTGGCAATGGAATTGTCTGGAGGCGATTCTGAAGCAGAATCTTCGCAACATGTAAGTGTTGAGTCGCTAGAGACCCTGCTAAGAACCCTTATTAAATGGGCAGGTTTTCAACCGGATCCTGCCCTGGATCGAGTCTTCGCTGTATGCATCGATGCAAAACCCCAAAAAACAAAGAAGGCCAAGGAATCGAAAAGCGCGCTGTCCAAAAAAGATGAGCCTGACTCATCGAAGCAGAGCAAAGAGCTCGTACTGCGTAAAGAAAGAGAAGTTGTTGAAAGCCTGGACGAGGGCGTAGCGGTTAATTCGGCCTCGTCATCTGCTGAGGCCATAGAACCGTCCCTCCCTATATTGAATAGCTTCTTTGCGGAAGATTTGGAACGGGCGATCGAGGCACTGGAGAATAATTCGGCCAGTAAAGCTCTTCAGCAATACCTGTCCAATGTTCCCCCGAAGCACGAGCCAGATTTATATTCTGCTGAAGGTTTACGACTAATTAACGAGTTAGTCCACTACAGGCGAAACCCTCTAGGTCGTTGGTTTAACGAGCCTGAGCATGGTATGGCCCTTATGCAGCAGTTTGCCGTTAATGTTGCCTTTCGGGATCTTGTGGAGGGGAAAACTCTTGACGAGCAGGGTGGGATTATATCGGTCAACGGCCCCCCTGGAACGGGCAAAACCACGCTGCTCGGTGATGTCGTAGCTTCCAATATTGTGCGAAGGGCAGTGGCCATTTCTGAATTTGCCTCAGCGAAGAACACAATTAGTTCCGACGGTTCTGTTCATCGAGACCTCACGGGCTTTGAAATGATCGTTGCTTCGTCGAATAACACCGCGGTCGAAAACATTTCTACAGAAATACCCTTGGCCAAAAAGCTGGGCAAGGAATTCCGGAGCCTGGATTACCTCAAACCTGTGGCGACAATGCTTCAAGCGGATTTGGCGGACGGAAAGGAGCTCGCTCTTCCCGATGAAGAAGATAGGAATTGGGGGCTCATTGCCGCGGTTATGGGCAAAAAAGGCAATATAAATGCCTTCAAAGATCGTTTTTTCTTTTCAAAGCACGAGAGCCGAGAGGAAGAGAGTGGTCGTTTACTCGCGGGTTCTTTTTGGAAGTGGCGCGAGGCGTATCGGAAGATTGCACCTTCATTCACTGAGGCAAAAGCCGAATTTAAGGACGCACTGAAGAATTATCAAGAACAGCTCGATAGCCTTGATGCTTTCTGTGCCAATAATAAAAGGCTTATCGAGCTTGATCAGCAAGAGAAGGAGCTGCTTGCCAAGCGAGCGAGTGCTGAAGTCAAAGTCAAAGAATTGGAAGTGGAGTTAGATGCATTAAATCAAAATTTATCGAGTTTGAAGTCGGAAACATGGAGCGTGGAGCGTGATCGGCAATTTGCTGAGGATCGCATCAATCAACTGCAATGGGAGCATCCATTCTGGGCCCCTTTGCAACGTTTCTTTAACACTCGAACCTGGCGCGCCTATGAATATCAGGTTAATGCTGCCCAAATAGACCTAGATCGTCTGAAACACCGGTTAGTCGAATTGTCACAACGAACTCGCGAGGCATGCGAAAGGGAAAGAGCATGCGCGAGGCAGCTGTTGCAGTGGCAAAAACGGTTTGTTGATGAGTTGGGAGCGGTTGAGGATGAACGCGAAGCTCTTCGGGCGCAGGTTCGGGCATTTGTAGACGACCATCCGCAAATGCGCCTTCCGGGAGTGAAGGATCAAGTAGAGGGCGAAACGGTGCAGCGTAAAGCCCCCTGGCAGGATGCGAAGATTAACGCTGCTCGCAGCGATCTTTTGAAGCAGGCATTGCAACTACATGCGGTATGGCTAATTGAAGTCTTAAAACGAAAAGAAGCACGTGACAGGTTGTTTGAATTGAGCCAGAAACTAGGCAATGGCGATGCAGTAACGCTCAAGGATTGGCAGTTGCTCTTTATGATTGTTCCTGTCATGTCCACCACGTTCGCCTCCCTTGGGCGTATGCTGCAATCCGTTCCGTCTAGCAGTTTAGGTTGGTTGATGATTGACGAGGCCGGTCAAGCCCCGCCGCAGCAGGCCATTGGAGGATTGTTGCGAGCGAGGAATGTTTTGGTCGTTGGGGATCCCCTGCAAGTTGAACCTGTCGTGACTGCACCTACAAAGCTGCTTGAGAAAATCATGGGGCATGATATAGAGCCTGGAGTTGAGACGGATTGGAATCCGGGGAAGCAATCAGTGCAGACCTTGGCTGATCGAGTTAATCCCTATCACTGCATGATGGAAGGAGGACAGGCTCCGACGCGGGTTGGGATTCCATTGTGGGTTCATCGACGTTGTGTGGATCCAATGTTCAGCGTTGCCAATGAAATTGCCTACGACAATCGCATGGTGCATGGAAACGAGTCTCATGAGCCTGCGACTGATCCGGTGTTTGACAACGCGACTTGGTTCGATTCCACAAACGTCTCAAGGCCCGAGTTCGCGGGCGCAAGGGATAAACAGTTTCGCCCGGAAGACGCCGTCATATTGGTTAATGTGTTATCGCATCTCTTGGCAAGTGGAACATCGCTCGATGATGTTTTTGTGATTACTCCCTTTAAAGCCATATCCAATGGGCTTAAGGCCCATGTCCGAAAAAACCAGAATGTGCTTACCAATGCTGCCTTGCTCGCAAGATCTGGTGACGTAGACGAGATTCCTGTGCCAGATGTTTTCAGTTGGGCAAATGGATATATTGGAACCATTCATACTTTCCAAGGAAGAGAGAACAGCACCGTAATTATGGTTCTTGGCTGCGACGAAAACCGAAAGGGTGCGATTAATTGGGCGAGTAGTTCGCCAAACATATTAAATGTTGCGGTCACCCGAGCGAAAAAACATCTATACGTGATTGGTCCGCTCAAGCTTTGGGAGAAACAAGCAGGATTCAGTGTGCTTCGTCGGCATCTATCAGTAGCCGAGGACCCAGGTATGCCCGTGCAAAAAAAGTCGGAAATGCCTCTGAGCGAACGGCAGAAGCTTTGTGCAGCTCTCGATGTTGAGTCTGATGCTTCTGTGGAAGAAATCAAAGCAGGCTTCCGAAAAAAAGCTCAAAAGCATCATCCGGATAAGTTTTCCTCTGATGAGTATTCAAACTTAGAGAGGGAACAGGCCATTGAAGCATTTGAGCAGGCGAAAGAGGCATATGAAAAGTTGATGTCGGATGCCAAAGATGAGCAAACGGTGGCATGAGCTCGGGGTGAACCAGTATGACGCATAAAATCATGTGGTTAGGCGGCCCCGCTCTCATGCTAAGTGAGAAACAATCAAGGACTAGCTTTGTTCGGGTTAAGGCAACGACTTTGGACCGCTTTAAAGGCTGGGAATCCCGATCTCTTGTTCTCTACATCGGTGACAAGATATCGGAAAAATCGTTAGCGCTGCTTTATACACGCTTGACCCGCCTGAAAAGGCACCCAGATGGTAGTTATCTGACGGTAATTTCGAGTTCGGACGAGCTAATGGAATGCGGACGCACGTGGCCAGATTTCAAATTATTTCAGTAAAACGTCTGGTTGATCGTATATAACAAAAGCGCCTTAACTTCGACCTTCCGGGTGAGCTCTAGCATAAATAGGGCTTAAGCTATGCCTCTGACTCCGCTGCACTTTGGTGTGGTAGCGCCGATAAATTATTTTCTCCCGGGAAAGGTAAGCCTCATGTCTCTTGCATTGGTGAATGTGTGGATTGATCTTTCATTTCGAGACCCTCCCTAGCACCATGTTTTGCTTGACAAAACATTTCCCGTTGTTATAATTCACCCCGTACCTTTTTTTGAAGGTAAATTATTTTTTTGCAGTACTTCTCTTTTATCACATCTCAGATATATCAGGCCGACGGGCTCAGAGCTCCGTCTGTGCATGGCCTCAATTATTTTCTTTCGAAATAAACAGCTAGCAACGAATTCGCCCAGTACTGGGACTTAGGATCGTTCCGTCCAAAGTCATACTTGTGTGTTGTCGCCAAGCGTTCGGTTTGGCGTGATGGGTAAGTGTGCCTCTTCGTCCGGAGCGTAGAGTCGCGTCACCTGAAGTTGACTGGGTGGCGTTGCGGTTCAACGGAAGAAGTGGAGAGCGTCATGTTTTATACCGCACTGGATCAATTTCAGGGTGATGTTGAGGCTTGGGCAATCAACATCGGGGTTGTCGCCTTGAGTTGGATTCTTTTCTGGTGCGTGTTGGAGGCTTACGCGCTAGAAGGGATCGTTCCCCTCTTCGCTGGTCATTTCCTAAAAACGGGTCATTTGTTTGATTCATTGGGACTGGAATGGATTGGGGCGCCCTTCTGGTGGGTGCACGACCAGGTAAAAGAGCTGTCCTTTTTTGGGAGTGGCGACTTCGCTAACTGGTTCGAGCGCGGCTTTTATGCGTGGCTCTTCACCGGAATGCCTGAACTGATGTATCGACTGTCACGCGGCTGATAGCTGCCTCGCTCTCTATCGCGGGTGAGGAGCTAAAGAGATGGTGGTCCACGCCTTGGTGTTGAGGCCTTTTGTATCGTCAGTGGTCTGAATTCTTATCGATGGGAAAGAGGAGAGCGCATGCTTGGTGCCATTGTGGGTGATTTCATTGGGAGTCCTTGGGAAGGTGGGGATCCTTTCGAATTCCGGGGAGCGCTGCTTCGCCCCTCTTGTGGTTTTACTGACGATACCGTTCTGACGATTACAACTGCTTATGCATGGGCGGTGGGCGAAGATGTGCGAGCGAAGTACCGGGAGAGCATCCTGGATTACTGGAGCCTGGGGTTTTCGGAGGCCCTGCTGAAATGGGCCGAGGGACAAGATGAGCAGCAACACTTCAACGTCGGCAATGGAGCGGCTATTCGCGTGAGTCCCGTGGTCCTGTTTGCCAACAGTCTCCATGAGGCTCTTGATCTGGCAGCTACATCGGCCTCGGCCACTCACTATCACGAACATGCCATTCAACTGGCCACGGTCGTTGGCGGGGCCACCTATCTGGCCCACCGAGGACATAGCCCGGCAGCGATACTCCAATTCGCACGGGTTCAAAGTCCCTTGCTGTATCGGCGTCCGCGTTCCGGGCAGGCGTATCACTGGGAATCGGTGGTGACGGCCATTGAGATCGCTTGCCAAACCGACAGCTTTGAGAGCTGCATGTGCGAGTGCGTTGCCGCGGGCGGGGATGTGGACTCGGTGTGCGCGATGGCTGGTGGACTATCCGAAGGGTTTTGGGGCATTCCGTCTATTCTGTTGACGCCGGTGTTAGCTGAGCTTGAAAAGCAGTATCCGGACCTGTTTCTGATGCTGAAACTGGCAGCCATGAGGGGAGGGCAACACCTGACGTCGACGACATAGCCACGATTGATAACAGCAATGACTCCGGATGAGTCGCTGGTGAATGATAAAACAATCCCTTGCGAACTGTGCCCAAAAGGAGATGCCTATGAGCCTCAAATCCCAACCGCTGCTGGTTTTCAACGGTGTGGAGTCCGCACCAATGCATGGATGCTACGCCTCGTCGGGCTCGGCTGACGGCTCGCCGTCCGCCATTCATGAGGGACTCGATAAATCCGTGGTCATCACCTTTGACGATGCCAATCGGCACCTGATCACCCTGGGGGCTACCGGTTCGCGCAAGACCACCTCGGTACAGGCACCGGCCATTGTACGGCTGATTGAAACCGGTTGTTCCGGTGTAGTGATTGACGTGAAGGGTGAGTATCGACACCTGTACGACGAGTACCCTGACCGGGTCGTGGTGATTGGTGCCGACGATGATGCGACGCCGTACAACCTGATCCAGGGGATGTCAGACGATCAGTTTGCCACCTTTTTGAACGAACACCGAACGAACCTTAAAGAACCCTATTGGGGGATGATGGGGGTTCAGGATGCTCGATTTGTTCGGAAGACCTATGAGCTGATGGGGCAGGAAGCGACCTTGGCCGACATTGTCGATGCACTAAAGGAGCCTCGAGCCTTTGTACAACGGTGCGACGCCTTTGTGCGATTTAAAAAGACCTTGCCCAAAGACTATTTGAGCTTGTTGTCGGCGGTCAAGGCCAATCGGTTCAGCATCCTGGCCATGGGAGAATCTGAGCTGCTTGAGCTAGAGGCGCCGAGCATGGAGGAAGTTCAGAAGCAATACAGCTGGCAAACCAACGGCATTGTCGGTGCATTGGCACCGTTTTCGGTGGATCCGTGTTTGCGGGCGAAGTTCTGTCCAGCTTTTGAACCGGGCGAGGAGACGGAGGACACGGGCCTTTCGTCAATGCGGGACCTGCTTTATCGAGATCGGAAGGTGTTGCTTATGGATGTACCGCTTGATCGCTTCGGTAGTACCGCCCACGTGATCTCCAAGCTTCTGCGGATTCGGATGATTTCGGCCATTACCGGGTTCCGGCGTCACAAGCAAATTGGCTGCGGTGAGCACTTTTACACCTTCTTTGCGGCCGATGAATATCAGCACTTGGTAAACGTCGATGAACGGGCGTCCACCGGCGGTCTGTATGACGATACCACCTTCTTTGATCGGTGTCGGGGCTATGGCCACATCAACTTGATTGCCACCCAGAGCGTGTCGGCACTAAGGGCGAAAGTGCCTGCTCATTCGGCGGAGCGAGGCATCGACTGCTTGCTCCAGAATATTGGTACCGTGGTGGTGTTCTCTTCGTCCGACCCTGCGACCGATCAAGTCCTGACGGGACGGGTGTCGGCGCTGGACGCGGAGCAGATCAGCTCGGTGGTTCGCAGCGATTTGCCTGCTGGACATGCGTATGTCCTTGGGCGGTCGTTGCGCCGCCATGTTGATGCGACCCTCGTGGCTCGGATCCAGGCGACAGCAATTCCGGGCGCGCCCTACATGAGCCGATACTTCGCCGGCATGCCGGAGCCATTTCGGGTACCGGCATTCAGTCAGCAACCGGAGCTACTTACGAACCCCTTCCATAAAAAGGGCGCAGAGCTTAAATCTGCAGGGATCAATGAGCTGCGGATGTCTTTTGAGCAGCGCCAGGAGGAAGTTGTGGAGTCGTTGGCGCAGGCTCAGGCGCAGGAGTGTCCGCCGGACGTGCTGATGACGCCATTCGTGAGGCTCATGGAGGACGAGGAACTCGAAATTGCTTTGTATGGGGACTTGCAGGGCGAAATGCCTACCTTGTGGCAGCGCTACCTGAGCCTTGTCATTACCCAACGGGGTTCTGATGGCTGGGAATGTTGGCTCCCGATGGCCGAGGTGATGCCCCACGTAGAGCAACTCATGACCAAGGCCGATCGGGCCACCTGTGATCGCCATCGCCAAGCCATCGGGTTCGATCTCTCTGAGGTGGCAAAGGCGGTGAGCGACCGAGCCTCGCTGATCAGGGTGGAGCCGCCCGAGAGGGGAGGGGTAAGTTCGGATAAGGTTCTCCGGATCCACACTGAATCCGTTTCGCTGACGTTTTCCTGGGGGTACTGGTCGTATGTCTGCCGTTGTCTGGGGCATCTGGAGGCGATGTATGGTCAGGTGTCTCTGCAAGAGTATGACGGGGACTCTGATTACTTCCCGGACGATGAGCTGCTCGAGAGCGTCCTTGCAGAGGCGTAGTCCCCGCTAGGTTCGGTCGAAGACGGCACCGCAAGTCACTGTCGCTTGCCCCCATGAATGAGCAACGGAGTGTGGGAATGGATCAACCTAGCTTGGAATGGGCGCAGCTGCAGGCGCGTCTCAAGGGGCTGCTAACCGAGCTCTGGGCTCAACAACTGCATGATCCGGCGGTTTGGTCGGCGTTGACTGAGCGCAAGAACTCATTGCGGATCATGTCCCCGTGGGATGCGGCCTTGCAGGTGATCCTGTTCGCCTGGGCTGTGTTCTTGGGCCTTTACGTGCACGGACTGATTACCCTCGCGGCGGTGCTGCTGGCCCTCATTTTGATCGCAAGAAAAAGCGGGCGGGTGATCCGGGAGCGTGAGTGGCTTGAGTATCTGACAGCCCCCCCCCGATTGGTTCTTCGAGGGGATTGCAACGACCAAGATCATGTTTGAAGTCCGGGATCGGTTGCCGGAAGTCAATCGATACCTGTTGGCGAAGGAGACCGGGGGACGATATTCGATCTCTAACTATGAAGTCCGGATATTCACCAAGATTCTGAGTACTCTCGATCAACTAGAGAGCCGGAGAGATCTGACGGTCGATAAGCGCGATAGCCGCGCCTGAGATTCAAATGTGGTCGGATACCGTGACCAGGAAAAATGCATCAATAGGACCTTGGGATGATCCAAGGCCGAACACGTGCCACGCCATCGGGAGATCGTGAATGAGTGCAAACCCGCTACCGCTATCCACCGTCCAGGACGGAATTCAGGAGACGGCCGGCAACGAGTCGTTGTTTTTGCCCGCTACGAGGGACCAGTTGAATGCTACGCAGCGTCACAATGCTCGGGAGGTTCGGTTCAAGTCGTCTTTCGATGTGATCTCTCCCGAGGACCTGCGTCGTCTCAAGCCATCCGAGGTCGAGTCTGAGTACGAGTTTGCGTTATTGCAGGGGATTTTTGACAACGGTTCGGAGCGTCACCTGCATATTCCGCAGCAGCGAGTATGGCATGGGCTCAATACGCTGCTGACCCAATTCCCGAATTTTAGGGATGTAACTCTGGAAATCATCGGCCGTTACCGGATTGCCCTGCTCGGTGGCCACCCATTTACCCTGCCGGTGATCAATCTGCAGGGACCACCGGGAATTGGCAAGACAACCTATGTGCGAGCGGTCGCGGCAGCCCTCGGGCAACCGTTTCATGACATAAAGGTGTCGCAGATGATGGAGCGGTTTGAGCTAGCGGGCATGTCCCGGGGTTGGAGGAACGCCGCTGTTGGACAGATCGCCAAGATGCTGTTGGTGGATGAACCGCATGAGGGCCAGCCGGTTTTGTTGTTCGATGAGTTGTGCATGGCTAAGGACACGGCGGACCATTCTGTCATTCATCCATTGTATACCTTGTTTGACCGGGATAGTCGCGAGTATTTCCGGGATCTGTTCCTGGATGTTCCCATCAACACCAGCTTCGTCCTCGCCTTCTCGGCAACCAACAACATTGAGCGGCTCCGTCCTGCTCTGCGGTCTCGTCTGGCGTCCTTTGAAATCGACGCCCCATCGAATGGTGAGATGCGGATACTGGCGCAGAATATCTACAGTCAACTCCTCAGGGAGCTCAACATGGCAGATCGGTTTCCGGATCTACTGACGCATCAGGTGCTCCAGCGCCTGACCAGCGGTTCGATTCGAGACATGAAGATGCATCTGGAGCGCGCCATTACTCGTGCGGTGGCGGAGGCTCCGGAGCACACTTGCTTCCGATTATCTCCGGACCATATTCCCGAGGTTGAGGTAAAAAAGCGGGCCATTGGCTTTATGTGACGTCGGATCCGGACAAGGCAATGCATTGCAGACCGAGAGACAACGCCCGACCAGATCAGGCCGAGTGTTCTTTGAAAGAAGATGAGTAACGCATCTATGTGCCTTCTCTATGTTGAGGCTGATGTGCTCGATGATGACAGCTATCCCATCGGAATCGCGTCGTGTGCGCTCGATGGCAGCGAATCTTTGTCGGCATTGATCAATACGGACAGCGCCGTGAGCTTGATTGGTTGGGAATCGTTTGCCTTTGAATTTAATTTCCGTGGGGCAGTTGGTATGCCCCTTCACCAGTGGTTACTACCAGCGATATCTCGGTAGTAACCGCTTGGTGAGTAGCATGAGTGCAGCCGGTGATTGTGGTGATAATGCTGCCTGCGAGGGATTCTTCGGAACGCTCAAACGGGAGCGGGTTCACCACCAGCGTTACCGCACTCGGAACGAAGCGCGAGCTGATGTATTTGATTACATTGAGCGGTTCCATAATCCCAGAATGCGATGTAGGGTTGCCATTAAGAATCATAAGCTGTCCGCCGTTTTAAAACCGTCCGTGGAAACGGGGTAGACCACGGCTATCGAAAGCTGGTTCACAAGATGCAGCGAAGCAACGCCCCATCCCCGAGCTTCTGAGCGACAAGACCCTGGATATTGGGGGGCGTTAAACCAAACCAAATACTAAATATGCCCTGTCAAGCGGTTGTTGATAGGGTGTTTTTGTCACTATGATCTGTCTAAACGGATAGGAGCAGTACCGTGTTTTACAGAACCTTAGATAACTACGAGCGTGTTGAGGATGCAGTTTACG
Source organism: Marinobacter sp. F4216 (assembly GCF_019931195.1). Lineage (GTDB taxonomy): Bacteria > Pseudomonadota > Gammaproteobacteria > Pseudomonadales > Oleiphilaceae > Marinobacter > Marinobacter suaedae. The sequence continues at coordinate 19,334 of NZ_JAIOUO010000009.1, forward strand.
CAGGTGTGGCGGAGACCATCGTTTTGGTCATTTTTTGGTGTATTCTCGAAGCTTATGCTTTGGAGGGGATTGTCGATTTCTTCGTGTCGTTTTTCGCAAAAACCGACATGCTTTTCAGCTCTCTTGGTTTAGACTGGATTGGCGCTCCATTCGACTGGATAGCTGACGGATTTCGAAAACTTCGATTTCTTGGAAATGGGCGATTCGAAGATTGGCTACAGCGCGCATGGGTGATGTGGTTCGCTACTGGGCTACCCGTTTTTTTGTACCGGATGAGCAATCATCGCAGCACATACTACGAAGACTTATAATCTTCGACTAACATATCCGCTTGATAAAGGGCTCCAGATTTGGAGCCCTTTTTACATGTCAAACGACTGAATAAACTGCCGCTTCGGTTTTTCTTTTTCCTCGGGTGCCAGCGACTCTGACTGGGCTTCCCTGATCCGCTGGGAGCTAATCAGAGAACGATAGACTCGGTCGGTGATTCATTGAGGCTGGCCTCACCGGTCAACCCCTGCCAGCTCACGATCAACTTCATGACTTTGTAGGAGTGCTAATCGTTGGAATATTGGTTGCAAAGCCCGGCGTTTGATCAGGTAAAGTGTTGTTTTATAATTATTTTTCTGTGCTGGCTCGCTTAATGTTCGATGGTTTAGTTCATCCAGGCATGCAGCCCTTTCACTGGATCCTAGGCAACGTATTGTATATGGTCTTGTGGAGCCCTTCTCATGGGCGCTATTGCCCTTCATGATTTGGTTGGTCTTTCAGGTTGTACGATCTGTTGTCGCCTTAACAGAAGGCCGGTGGAACTCGACCTTGAGATGATTGGGGGTAGGTACGCTAATAGTTTGTCAGGCAACTTCTTGCTTTGTGTCCAATTTGGTTTTCTTGGCCGTCGGTGCAAAGGTCAAAGTTTTCAACTCGTGAAATACCGACCTAAAGCTGTGGACACACCATGGACACAATTTGGACACAGCCAAACAAAAAAGGCCTGCGTTTTCACGCAAGCCTTTGAAAGTAATGGCCCGCCCGAGAGGATTCGAACCTCTGACCTCTGCCTCCGGAGGGCAGCGCTCTATCCAGCTGAGCTACGGGCGGGTGAAATGTAACGCGGTGCGTCAATTTCGAGTGCGCAATCTTACGTGTGGAGCGGGGCGCTGTCCAGTCCCTCTTGTGGCGGGTGGTTCCTCAGGCTGGCAATGGCTCAGGCGTAATATTCACCAGAGCGTTTTCATTGCTGATGGTCACTTCGCCATCCTGAATCGTGACCTGGAAATTCATGGTGCGCTCGGCCAGCTCCGCCAGGGCACCGGTGTCTTCCGGGCGAAGGTTGACGATGCTCAGGTTGCTGAATCGCTCCAGTTTGTGCCGGTGCTTTTCCCACCACAGGCTCACCGCTCGTCCCCCATAGGTATATAGAAGGACCTTCTTTGCCCGGTTGCAGGCTTTGCGTAACCGGGACTCCTCCGGCAATCCGAGTTCAATCCAGAGTTCGATCTCGTCGCTTAGGCTCTTTTGCCACAGCTCCGGTTCATCGTCGGTGCTCAGCCCTTTGGTGAACTCCAGGTGTTCGCTGGCATTCAGGGCAAAAGCCAGAACCCGTGCCATCATGCGCTCGTCGGTCTCCGATGGGTGGCGGGCGATGGTCAGGTGGTGGTCCTGGTAATAATGGCGGTCCATGTCCGCAATGTTCAGGGACGCCTTAAAGATGGTTGCTTTGAGTGCCATGCTGTTTCCGGAGCGGTCGAATTCAGGTCAGATTATCGCAGTTAGCCGGAGCAATTACCTTGAATTGATGACATCTGAACTCGTTTTTCGTGCGCGAAACCGGTCCGGGATTAAAAATTAGTCACTGTCTGCGTCGTCGGCTTGTCTCTATAACACCTTGTTTTAATAATACTTAATTTTTGTCATTCACTTCGCGCATAGCGTAATTTTGCAATTTCGATTGCTGTAATGGTTTTCCGAGACTAGTTTTTGCGCAGTCTTTGGGCGCCGCCAGGTGCCGAAGTACCAATAAAATTCTCAAAACTGCGACGGAAAACGCGATGAAAAAACTGTTGACAGCATTTGTTGGTTCCATGGCCCTTTCGGCCGCGCCAATGGCAATGTCTGCCGAGGCGACCAAGGAACTCAAAATGGCGTATGACGCCGACCCCGTGACCCTCGATATTCATGAACAGCTCTCCGGTGGCATGCTCCAGCTGAGCCACATGACGTTCGATCCCTTGCTGCGCTGGACCAAGGATCTTGGCTTCGAGGCGCGTCTGGCCGAGAGCTGGGAGCGTGTTGATGAAACCACCATGCGCTTCAAGCTGCGTGAGGGCGTCAAGTTCCATTCCGGTAACGAGCTGACTGCTGAAGACGTGAAGTTCACCTTTGAACGTCTCAAGTCCAGCCCTGACTACAAGGCGATCTTCCGTCCGTTCACTGAAGTGCGGATTGTTGACGACCACACTTTCGAGCTGGTCACCGAGAAGCCGTACCCGCTGCTGCTGAACGCGGCGACTTACATCTTCCCGATGGATAGCGAGTTCTACAGCGGCGAAACCGAAGATGGCAAAGCCAAGGACCTGATCGACAAGAAAGGCGGTTCTTTCGCATCCCGTAACATGTCCGGCACTGGTCCGTTCGTTGTTGCCGATCGCCAGCAGGGCGTTCGCGTTGAGTTCGAGCGCTTTGACGACTACTGGGACACCGAGTCTCCGGGTAACGTTGGCAAGATTGTGCTGACGCCGATCAAAGAAAACAACACCCGTGTGTCTGCGCTGCTGTCCGGCGGTGTTGATTACATCGCGCCGGTACCGCCCACCGATCTGGACCGTATCCGCAACGACAAGAACGTGGACCTGGTCACCATGACCGGTACCCGAATCATCATGTTCCAGCTCAATCAGGAGCGTGTTGAAGCGTTCAAGAACCCGAAGGTTCGCGAGGCCATCGCCTACGCGGTTAACCAGGAAGGCATTGCCGCCAAGATCATGAAGGGGTTCGCAACCCCGGCTGCCCAGATGTCTCCGGAAGGCTACCAGGGTCACAACCCCAACCTGAAGCCGCGTTACGACATCGCCAAGGCCCAGGAGCTGATGAAAGAAGCCGGTTATGAAGATGGCTTCACCATCACCATGATGGCGCCGAACAACCGTTACGTGAACGACGACAAGATCGCTCAGGCGGTTGCCGCGATGCTGTCCCGCATCAACATCAAGGTAGATCTGAAGACTCTGCCGAAGGCCCAGTACTGGCCGGAGTTTGATGACCGTGCGGCAGACATGATGATGATCGGCTGGCACGCCGACACCGAGGATTCAGCGAACTTCTACGAGTTCCTGACTTTCTGTCCGGATTCCGAAACCGGTGCAGGCCAGTACAACGCTGGTAACTACTGCAACCCGGAACTCGACAAGCTGGTTGAAATGGCCAACGTCGAGACCGATCTGGACAAGCGTGCAGAGATGCTGCAGACCGTTGAGCAGCGCCTGTACGAAGACGCGGCCTTCATTCCGCTGCACTGGCAGGATCTTGCCTGGGCTGCGAAGAAGAACGTGAAGATCGAGCCGGTTCTCAACGTGATGAACTTCCCGTACCTGGGTGACCTCGTCATAGAGTAATCGTCTCTATGGGCAGGCCGGCTTTGGGTGACCGGAGCCGGCCTTTTGTTTTCAGTAATCTCCGGAAATAACTCATGTTAGCGTTTTTGGTTCAGCGGATTTCACAGGCGCTGCTGGTCATGTTTGTGATCAGTGTGATTGCCTTCAGCATTCAGGATAACCTGGGTGACCCGCTTCAAGAGATGGTAGGAATGTCCGTCTCCGAAGAGGAGAGGGAAAAACTCCGTGACGAACTGGGACTGAACGACCCGTTTGTGGTTCAGTACCTCCGTTTTGCCGGTAATGCCCTGCAGGGCGACCTCGGTAACTCCTACTTCTACGGCAAGCCCACCGTGGATGTCATTCTCGAGAACCTGCCGGCGACCCTGGAACTGGTCATCGGCGCAACATTGATCATCGTCCTGTTCTCGGTACCCATTGGCGTATACGCCGCCATCCGACCGCAGGCGTGGCTGTCCAAATTCTTTATGGGTGTCAGTACGGTGGGTATTTCCATTCCCGTATTCCTGACGGCCATTGTGTTGATTCAACTGTTTTCCATCGGTGTCACGGTAACGCTTTTCCCGGAAGACACCGGCTGGGGCAGCTGGCTGAACGGTGCTTTGTCCACCAACGGTGGCCTTCCGTCCTACGGCCGTGGTGACGAGCTGACCCATCTGTTCGGTACCTGGGAGTCCGGTTTCTTCAGTCAGGATGGTCTGCTCCACCTGTTGCTGCCGGCGATTTCCCTGGCCTCTATCATGCTGCCGCTGTTTATCCGTCTGATTCGTGCGGAGATGATGGAAGTGCTGCAGAGCGATTACATCCGCTACGCCCGTGCCAAGGGCCTGGCCGCTCCGCGTATTAATTTCCTGCATGCCCTGAAGAACACCATGCTGCCGGTCATTACTGTTGGCGGCGTACAGATCGGGATCATGGTGGCCTACACCATCCTGACCGAGACCGTGTTCCAGTGGCCGGGCGTGGGCCTGATGTTCCTCGAGGCCATTACCCGCAGTGATATTCCTCTGATCGTGGCTTACCTGATGGTGGTGGGTCTGATTTTCGTAATTACCAATACCCTGGTCGACCTGATCTACGGACTGGTAAACCCGACGGTAAAACTGACAGGTAAGAAAGCATGACGACGGCGACTCTTTCCCGCTGGGATCGCTTTCGCGACTCCTTTTTCTGGTACAGCTTCAAGCGCGACAAGGTGGCGATTGCCAGCTTCCTGGTTCTGATGCTGATGGTGTTTGCGGCGGTGTTTGCACCGTTGCTGGCACCGACCGATCCGTACGATCTGACCCAGATCGATATCATGAACTCCGAACTGCCACCGGTTGGCCTCTCGGGCTCTGACGCAGCCTTCCCGCTGGGCACCGACGCCCAGGGGCGTGACCTGCTGTCCACCATCCTGTACGGCACCCGGGTGTCCCTGATGATCGGCTTCGGTGCCGTTGTCCTGCAGGCTGCCCTGGGTATCCTGTTTGGCCTGCTGGCCGGTTACCTCGGTGGCCGGGTGGACGCGATCCTGATGCGCATCGCGGACGTGCAGCTGTCGTTCTCCACCCTGATGGTTGCCATCATTGTGGGTGCGGTGGTCAAGGCTACCTTCGGTAGCCTGATGTTTGGCGAAATCGCCATCTACATGCTGATCTTCATCATCGGTGTGTCCGAATGGCCGCAGATTGCCCGGACAGTGCGTGCCTCCGTGCTGGCGGAGAAGAAGAAAGAGTACGTGGATGCCGCGAAAGTCATGGGCTTTGGCACCCCGCGGATCATGTTCCGCCACATTCTGCCGAACACCCTGTCACCGATTTTTGTTATCGCCACGGTTCAGATCGCCAACGCGATTATTTCCGAGGCGGCGCTGTCATTCCTTGGCCTTGGTATGCCGGAAACCCAGCCTTCCCTGGGTTCCCTGATCAAGTCCGGCTTTGACTACATCCAGAGTGGCTCCTGGTGGATCACCCTGATCCCGGGCCTCGTGCTGGTGGTACTCGTACTGGTCATCAACCTGTTGGGTGACTGGCTGCGGGATGTCATGAATCCACGGCTGTACAAGGGGTAACGTCATGCCATTGCTGGAAGTTAAAAACCTTGATGTCCGCTTTGCGGTGCGTGGCGGCGACCTGAAGGCGCTGCGCGGTATCAGCTTCACTCTCGACAAGGGTGAGCGCCTGGGCCTGGTGGGTGAGTCCGGTGCCGGTAAATCCGTTGCTGCGTTCTCCATCCTGAATCTGATCGCCCGCCCCGGCTACATCGCCGGTGGCCAGATCCTGTTCGAAGGCAAGGACCTGGCGGCCATGAGCGAGCGGGAACTGCGCAAGATCCGTGGTAATCGCATTGCCATGATTTTCCAGGACCCGATGATGACCCTGAACCCGGTGCTGACCATCGGCACGCAGATGGTTGAGGCCATCCTGGCGCACCGGAAGATCAGCAAGAAGGCCGCGCGCGAGATTGCCCTGGAGAAACTGCGCAAGGTCTACATTCCGTCGCCGGAGAAGCGTCTGGACCAGTATCCGCACGAGCTGTCCGGCGGTATGCGCCAGCGTGTGATCATCGCCATTGCGCTGTTGCTGGATCCGGAAATCATCATCGCCGATGAGCCGACCACTGCACTGGATGTCACCATCCAGGCAGAGATCATGGACCTGCTGCTGGAACTGTGTGAGCAGGAAAACGTGGCCCTGATGCTGATTACCCACGATCTCGGTGTGGTGTCCCAGGTGACCCAGCGCATGCTGGTCATGTATTCCGGGCGCATCATCGAGCAGGGATCGACCAAGGAAATCATCAACGACGCCCAGCATCCGTATACCCAGGGGCTGATCAACGCGTTGCCGCAGATGGGCGAGCCCGGTGGCCGCCTGTTCCAGATTCCCGGCTCCATGCCATCCCTGAAGAACGTGCCCACGGGCTGTCCGTTCAACCCGCGCTGCAAATTCGCTACTGAACAGTGCAAGCGCGAAATGCCACAGTACGTGCGCTCCGGCAACGTCGATGTGGCCTGTTATGAAGTCAGCAATCTCATCGAGCAGGAGAAACGCATGCAGGAGGCCGAATCATGACCTCCCAGTCATCCACATTGGTAAACATCCAGGGTCTGGAAAAGAAGTTTGATCTGACCGGTGGCCTGCTGGAGCAGATTACCTTCAAGAACGGCAAATTCCAGCGTCGCCAGGAAGCCGTGCATGCCATCAACGGCGTCGACCTTCAGGTTCAGAAGGGTGAAGCCCTGTGCGTGGTGGGCGAGTCCGGTTGTGGTAAGTCCACCGTGGCCCGTACCGTCATGGGCCTGTTGTCCCCGACGGCTGGCGAGATTCATTACGATGGCCAGCGGATCGACAACCTGAGCGGCGACGCGGTGCTGCCGTACCGACGCAAGATGCAGATGATCTTCCAGAATCCGTACGCGTCCCTGAACCCGCGGATGACCATCCAGAAGACCCTGGAAGAGCCGATCCGTTTCCATCATCCCGAGTGGTCCGAACTGGAAGTCCGCGACAAGGTGCACGAGGTGATGCACTCCGTCGGTATCAATCCGGACTGGGGCGCCCGCTTCGGTCATGAGTTCTCCGGTGGTCAGCGCCAGCGGATCGCCATCGCCCGTGCTCTGGCCGTAGACCCCGAGTTCATCGTGGCGGACGAGCCGATCTCCGCGCTGGATGTGTCCATCCAGGCCCAGGTTCTGAACCTGCTGATGGATGCCCAGGAAAGCCGCAACCTGACCTACCTGTTCATCACCCACGATCTGGCGGTGGTTGAGCATTTCGGTACCCGTGTTGCGGTGATGTACCTGGGACGTGTGTGCGAGCTGGCGGATACCAAGACCCTGTTCAGCACCCCGCGCCATCCATATACCCAGGCGCTGCTGTCGGCGATTCCCAAGCTGGAAGATGACCGTCCGAACCACATCCGTCTGCAGGGCGAGGTTCCGACCCCGGTCAACCTGCCGTCCGGTTGTGTGTTCCACGGTCGCTGCCCGTACGCCAACGAACGTTGTAAGCAGGAGATTCCCCAGCTGATCGCCACCGACGGTGGTGCTCAGGTGGCTTGCCACGCGGTGGAAGAGGGCCGCCTTTAAGCGAATCGGTGCGCCCGATACGCTATCATGCCATCAGAATGAACAGCTTCTGGTGGCATGATGGATTTACGTTGGCTTGAAGATTTTATGGCACTGGCCCGGGCCCGCCATTTTTCACGTGCGGCTGAATTGCAGCACGTGAGCCAACCGACGTTCAGTCGACGCATCAAACTGCTGGAAGAGGCCATGGGGACGACGCTCATTGACCGTCAGACCCTGCCTCTCACGCTGACGCCGGCAGGGGAAGTGTTCTTCGAGTTTTGCGAGCGGGCGACCCGTGACGTTCGCGAGACCCGCGAGCGGATCCAGGCCCTTGAAGAAGCAGCCGAATCCCGGATCAGCGTGGGGTCCACCCAGAGCCTGTTTTCCCACTTCTACCAGGAGTGGCTGGCTGCGTCCGGGGTGGAGGACGGCCTGCAACTGAACCTGAAGTCTACCAACTGGCTGGGTGAGCAGTTCCTGGATGCACTGGACGATGGCGAGTGCGAGCTGGTGCTGTGCTACTGGCACCGGTATTTGCCCTGGCGGGAGCGGTTGTCGCCCGAACGCTACGAGTGGCTGACGCTCGGCGAGGAATTGTTGGTCCCGGTCAGCGTGGCCGACGAACAGGGTAACCCCCGTTTTGCGTTACCGGGCAGTCCAGAGCAGCCGGTGCCATTAATCGCCCATCATCCCCGCGGCTTTCTCTACTCGGCCATTGAAACCCACCTGGGTCAGAGCAAGGTGTCGGCGAACCTGTTGCCACTCAATGAGAGTCCTCATTCAGCGAGCATCAAGGCACTGGTCAAGCAGGGGTTTGGCATGGGCTGGCTGCCGCAACGTATGACGGAAAAAAGTGAGCAGTTTGGCCGCCTGGTCCGGGCAGGAGAGGAACACTGGGACATCCCCGTGGATATCTGCCTGATTCGCCTGCGAGAGCCGCGCTCACAAGATCTATTAACGCTTTGGAAAACACTGGAAGAGCAACACCATGTCTGATTCTGAATTACTGGCCCTCCAGGTCGACCACATCCGGACTCTTCAGCACCGATACGAAGAGGCCCTGGCCGAACAGGGCTACGACAGCCTGCTGATCAGCTCCGGCGCCGCCCCAATGCGTTACGCGGACGATCAGGGCTGGGTGTTCCACGGCTATGGCCCCTTCGTGCACTGGACAGGGCTGGTGGATCAGGAATTCAGCTGGTTGCTGATTCGCCCGGATCAAAAACCGGTGCTCTGGTTGTTCCAGCCGGTGGACTTCTGGCACGCCAACCCGGAATTCCCGGAAGAGCCCTGGCACCAGCTCGTGGATATCCGGTTTATCCCCCAGCGAGAGATACCGGCTATTGATGAGGCGGGCAAGATGGCAGTCATCGGTGACCCCGCCTATCTGGGCGATGTAGCCGGCGAACACAACCCGTCTGCCCTGCTGGAGGCCGTTGAAGAGACCCGCGTCCGCAAAACACCGTATGAGATTGCCTGTCTGGCCCGGGCCAATGCGTTGGCGGTCAAAGGGCATCGTGCGGCCCGGGATGCATTTCTGGCGGGCGAAAGTGAGTTTGGCATCAGCCTCGCGTACCAGCAGGCCACCGGCCAGCGTGAGGCGGAGTCCCCGTACCACAGCATCATTGGCCTGAATGAGCACGCCGGAACCCTGCACTACCAGTACTACGACGTGGATGCCCCCACAAACTCGCGCAGCCTGCTGATCGATGCCGGCGTGCGCTTCCGTGGCTACAGTTCGGACATTACCCGTACCACCGCCGCGCCGGGCGAAAACCGTTTTGCGGCACTGATTCATGGGCTGGATCAACTGCAGAAGCGTTTGTGCGAGATGGTGGCGCCGGGCGTGGCGTATGTGGACATTCACCGCAAGACACACGAAGGCATTGCCGCACTGCTGATTGCCGCGGGCATCGTGCAGGGACTGGACGAGCAAACCCTGGTGTCCGAAGGCGTTACCCGTGCCTTCTTCCCCCACGGCATCGGGCATTTCCTGGGTGTGCAGGTTCATGATGTGGCCGGCAAACGCACGCCGTCTCCGGACGATGCGCCGTTCCTGCGCCTGACCCGCACCCTGGAGCCAGGCATGGTGGTAACCATCGAACCGGGCCTGTACATCATCCCGTCCCTGCTGGATCCGGTCCTGGAAGGCCCGTTGGCTGATCACTTCAACCGTCCGGTGATTGAGGAGCTTCGGGGTTGTGGCGGCATTCGGATTGAGGATAACGTGGTCGTCACCGAGGACGGTCATCGGAACCTGACCCGGGAACTGGCGGCCTGATAACAATTCGAAACGCCAGGGCCTTGCACTTCGGGATGCAAATGACAATAATTATCACTAACGATATTTTTGTCAGTGGGAGTGAGTATGTACGTTTGCCTCTGCCAGGGCGTCACCGACCGGGCCATCCGTGAAGCTGCCGAGAACGGCGTAACCTCCATGCGTGAGCTGGGTATGGAGCTTGGCGTGGCGCGCCAGTGTGGCCGTTGTGCCCGCATGGCGCGGGACATTCTCGATGAATGCACCACTCCCGATTACGTCGCACTGGCCGATATGCTGGCTCAGCCTGCCGCCTGATCACCGATGTCCCTCAGCCAACAAAGCCGGCAGGCCTGCCGGCTTTGCTTTAACTGATTCCTGTCTGCACTTCTTTCCCGTCTGCAATTTTTTATTGACCCGGAACCGGCTATCCTTTGCTGACGGTACACAAACCTGAGAAGGAGCCCCGACGATGAAAGGCGACAAGAAGGTTGTGCAGTATCTTAATAAAGTCCTCGCCAACGAACTGACCGCGATCAACCAGTATTTCCTCCATTCCCGCATGTACAAGGACTGGGGCATCACCAAGCTGGCGGACAAGGAATACGAGGAATCCATTGATGAAATGAAGCATGCCGATCAACTGATCGAGCGGATCCTCTTTCTGGAAGGCTTGCCCAATCTCCAGGACCTGAACAAACTGTTGATTGGTGAAAACGTTGAGGAAATGATCTCCTGTGACCTGAAACTTGAGGTGGCTGCGGTGGCTGAGCTGAAAGAAGCCATTGCCTATTGCGAGCAGGTTCAGGATTACGGCAGCCGGCAATTATTCCGGAGCATCCTCGACAGCGAGGAAGAACACATTGATTGGCTCGAAACCCAACTCGAGCTGATTGCCCAGATGGGCATACAGAACTACATACAGCTACAGTCAGCACCTGCGGAGTAAGATTGATAATGGATTTGTCCTGCTTTAAAGCCTATGACCTGCGTGGCCAGGTACCCGAACAACTGAACCCGGACCTGGCCGAGCGTATCGGGCGCGCCTACGTGGAAGTCACCGGGGCGAAAAAAGTCATCGTCGGTTACGACATCCGGCTGTCCAGCCCGGACATTGCCAAGGCCTTGAGTGACGGCCTGATGGCGGCCGGTGCCGATGTGTTCGATATCGGTCTGTGCGGCACAGAGCAGGTGTACTTCGCGACCAGCCACTACGGTATGGACGGCGGCATTATGGTCACCGCCAGTCACAACCCGAAAAACCACAACGGGATGAAAATGGTGGGGCCGGAATCCCGCCCGATCAGTTCCGACAATGGCCTGAACGACATTCGTGACCGGGTTCTGGAACCCTTTACCGACGCGCCGCAGAAGGGTCGCTACGACACGATCGATGCCATGGACGACTACGTGCAGCATCTTCTGGGGTACATCGATACCAGCTCCCTGAAACCTCTGAGCATCGTGTGTAATGCCGGTAACGGTGGCGCAGGCCTGGTGATTGACCAGCTCGAACAGCATTTGCCGTTCACGTTCGTGAAAGTTCACCACGAGGCCGATGGCAACTTCCCGAATGGGGTCCCCAACCCGATTCTCCCGGAAAACCGGTCCGCCACCGCGGAGGCGGTCGTGGCGGAAAAAGCGGCCATGGGTATTGCCTGGGATGGTGATTACGACCGTTGTTTCTTTTTTGACGAAAACGGTCGCTTTATCGAAGGCTATTACATTGTTGGTCTGCTGGCAGACCAGTTCCTCCGCAAGACTGGCGGTGGCGCCGTCATCCACGATCCGCGCCTGACCTGGAATACCCTGGACCTCGTCAAAGCGGCGGGTGGCACGCCGGTGGAAAGCAAAACCGGCCACGCCTTCATCAAACAGCGGATGCGGGACGAAGACGCCGTGTATGGTGGCGAAATGAGCGCCCACCATTACTTCCGGGATTTTGCCTACTGCGACAGCGGCATGATTCCCTGGCTGCTGGTGGCCGAGCGTCTGTGCCAGTCCGGCCAGTCACTGTCTTCCCTGATCGACGCCCGAATTGAGGCTTATCCCGCCAGTGGTGAAATCAACCGCACCATCGCTGACCCAAAAGCGGTTATTTCGGCCATTGAAGCCAAGTACAGCGAACAGGGTGGTAGCGTGAGCAAGGTGGATGGCGTGAGCATCGAATTCGATGACTGGCGCTTTAACCTGCGCATGTCCAACACCGAGCCGGTGGTCCGGCTGAACGTGGAAGCGCGGGGCGACAAAGCGTTGATGGAAGCAAAAACTGAAGAACTGCTCGCCGAGATGGATCGCCTTAACCACTAAGGCGATTCCTGCCAGCCCGTTCGGTCCATATATACGCTGGCCGAGCGGGCGATCCATTACTGTCTTTCCCTGAAGATTACAGCCAGTCGTTCAGCATCACGCCGATGCCAAATCGCTGGATTCGCTGGTTGTAGTCGATCAGGCTTTCCCCGTAACCGTTGTAATACTGGATAAAGCATCGCACGGTGTCGCCCATGGGGAAGCTGTAGCCAAGCTCGACCGAGGTCTTGTTGTTCTCCGAGCGGAGATTGTTCATCAACCGCATCGACAACGTTCGGTCTTCGGTGAGCTTGTACACGGTGATGTAATTGGCGTGGCCCAGATACCGCTCGATGTCCGGGTTGTCATCGGAATCCCTGTCTTCCGGAATCCGGTACCAGGGCTGTACCAGGAACAGCCAGCGACCGTAGCTGTATCCGGCAGAGCCCATCAAGCGGTTCCAGCTGCGGGACCGGGGCTCTGACTGGCCGTTGGACTGGTGATTGAAACCAAGGGTCATGGCGTTCAGGTTACCTTTGCCAAGCTTCCAGTCGGCCTGGTACCGGACGAAAACCTCCGGCTCGTAATTCGTTTCGCGGAAGGGTGCCGACGAATCCCGGTTGTAGACTTGCCAGAAAGACTTCTGGGTGTAGCCAAACCAGAGCGTCGTGCGCTCATGCATCAGCCCGGTCAGCAGGGGAACCTTGAAACTGATCTGGTACTTGGCCTCTTCCTTTTCCAGGTCGTAGTCGTACCGAGTGGTTCCCAGCGTCGGGCTGGCGGGAGCCGGATTGGGATCAATCACGTAACTGATCGGCAGGATGTAGGTCGGGCGGTAACCGACGAAACTGCCGGAAAAGGAAAATATGGCTTTTTCGGCGGCCAGATACCGATCCAGAACGTCATCCATTACTCCTTCGTCCGAGGCCGTCGCCGGATCAGCTGAATCCGTTTTCGGTGAAGGGATGGCCTCGGCAGCCTCCTGCTGAACGTCTTCCAGTCGCTCTGGAGGTACAGATTCACGAGCTGCTTTCGGATCCTGAAGTTGGTCGTAGCAGGCCAACCGCTGAACACCGTTTTCGATCAGGGCGCAGTCCTGCATGCTCAGTTCGCCGGATGGATTGCTATTGCTCAATTCCTGTGCGCTCGATAGGGTCGGCGCAAACAGCGTCGCCAGTACCATTGCGCTAGATCCTTTCGCGATCATTTTGCTCATCCAGCCTGGATGCTCAGCCAGGTGTTTGTGATTCCGTACAGCCAGACCCCCATCAGGGTCGCAGCCAGCAGGCCAAAAATAATCTTGTGTTTAACGCGACTGCTGGCATCCGCCGCTGCCACCCAGCGCAGGTACATCAGCCCGATAAAGCTCAGGAAAACCACCAGACTCGCCAGTGCGGGGATCAGCAGCCAGCCCGCCTGCAGCGTCCCTCCGTCCGCCGTGTGGCTGGAAAACCAGGCCATGGAGCCGAGGAGTATCGCCAGCGCACCGAACTCAGCAATCAACAGGGCCTTGCGAAGTGGGTGAGGTGAGGGGGCGTTGGGTTGCATCATAGTGGCTCCGGAAAAGGGGGTTGGTCGTCAGGGGGTATGGTAGCGTGACAGGCGCTCGGGTGCTTTCAGGCTGAATAAATGGCAATGAATTTATGGAAGGATTTTACCTTGATTCAGCCACTTGGTTTTTTTGCCAGGGTTCAGTCGCTATAATGCGACCACTGACGATTATAACGCGCTAATGCGAGGTGCATTGTGAAGATGAAGAGAGTCCTGGCTGTCATGCTGCTTGGCTTCGGTTTTACTGCCGGTGCTGTGATGGCAAGTGTTGAAGATGAGATTCGTTCACGCATCGAGCCGGTCGGAGAAGTCTGTCTCCAGGGCGAGGAGTGTGGTGAAGCGGCAGCGCCGACCCAGGCTGCCAGCTCTGGCCCGCGTTCCGGTTCCGAAGTTTACGATGCGGTTTGTATGGCCTGTCACACCACCGGTGCTGCCGGCGCGCCCAAGATCGGCGACGCGGGTGCCTGGGCCCCCCGTATTGAGAAGGGCGTCGACACCCTGATCGAGCACGCCATCAATGGCTTTAACGCCATGCCGGCCAAAGGCGGCTGCGCTAACTGCCCGGATGAAGAGATTGCTGCTGCGGTCGAGCACATTGTGGCGGAGAGCAAATAAGCTCACCGGCTAAAAGCAGAAAAAGCCCCGCACCGCGGGGTTTTTTGTTGCCTGCCGGAGCGCGGCTAGTCGCCCAGGTCGCCGAGCAGGGCACTGAGGGTGGCTTTGCCCTTCTTCTGATTCGCCTCCGCGTCCAGGTCGCCTTTGCCTTCCCAGATCACATCTTCTTCGGGCAGTTCATCCAGGAAGCGGCTCGGGATGGTTTCGATTTTCTCCCCGTATTGCTTGCGTGATGCCGCATAGGTCATGGCCAGGGTCTCCCGGGCGCGGGTGATGCCGACGTACATCAGGCGGCGCTCTTCCTCGATGTTGCCCTCTTCAATGCTGCTTCGATGGGGCAGGATCTCTTCTTCCAGTCCCATGATGAACACATGGGGAAATTCCAGACCCTTTGAGGCGTGCAGGGTCAGTAGCTGGACCTTGTCACTGTCGTCTTCCTCTTCCCGCTGTTCCATCATGTCCCGCAGGATCAGCTTGGTGATGGCGTCCTCGATGCCGATTTCGTCCGCGGTGCCCTTGCCGTCGTCCAGCATGCGCTGAATGGAATCCACCAGATACCAGATGTTTTCCATACGGCGCTCCGCCTGCTTGGGGGTGCCGGAGTGCTGGTGCAGCCATTCTTCGTATTCAATGTCAGTGAACAGCTGCTTGATGACCGGAATCGGATCTTCGTTGTGCAGGCGTTCGCAGGTGGCATCGACCCAGTGGGCAAAACGCCGCAACCGGTCCAGCCCCTTTTCCGCCACGTGGGCTTCGGCACCCATGTCGTGCAGGGAGCGGAACAGGCTGACATTACGAGTGCGTGCGTAGGTGGCCAGCTGCTCCAGGGTTTTGGGTCCAATCTCGCGCCGTGGCACATTGACAACCCGCAGGAAGGCGGCGTCGTCGTCCGGATTGATCAGCAGGCGCAGGTAGGACATGGCGTCCTTGATCTCGTTTTTGGAGAAAAATGACTGGCCGCCGGAAAGCCGGTAGGGAATCTGGTAGGCCTGCAGTTTCATTTCCAGCAAGCGGGCCTGGTGGTTGCCCCGGTACAGCACTGCGAAGTCCCGGAATTCCAGGCCCTGCTTGAGTTTTTTGTCCAGAATCTCGGCGGCAACACGCTCGTTTTCCGCATCTTCATTGCGGCACCGGATCACCCGCAGTTCGTCACCAATGGTGTGGTCACTCCACAGGGTCTTTTCGAACACGTGCGGGTTGTTGGCAATGACCGTGTTGGCACTGCGCAGGATCCGGCCGGTGGAGCGGTAGTTCTGCTCCAGCTTGACGATCCTCAGGCTGGGGAAGTCTTCCTTCAACTGAACCAGGTTTTCCGGACGCGCACCACGCCAGGCGTAGATGGACTGGTCATCATCGCCAACAACGGTAAAGGCGGCCCGCTCGGCGACCAGCAGTTTGACCAGTTCGTACTGACACACATTGGTGTCCTGATACTCGTCCACCAGCATGTAGCGAATTTTCTTCCGCCACTTGGTCAGCACCTCGGAATTGGATTGGAACAGCTGCACCGGCAGCAGGATCAGATCGTCAAAATCCACCGCGTTGTAGGCTTTCAGGTATTCGTTGTACTTGCCGTAGACGAGGGCAATGCGCTGTTCCCGTTCGTCGGCGGCCTTGCTCAGGGCTTCAGCGGGGGTTCGAAGGGCATTCTTCCAGGAAGAAATGGTCATCTGGACGTCGCCCACTTCGTCGCCGGCCTCGGCGCTGCCTTCGCTGAACATCAGGTCCTGAAGCAGGGCCTTGGCGTCTTCGGCGTCAAAGATGGAGAAACCGGGGCTGTAGCCCAGGTGCTCGTGCTCCTCCCGGATCATGTTCAGGCCAAGGTTGTGGAAGGTCGAGACAATCAGCCCCCGGGCCATGGTCCGGTCGACAATGCGGGTCACCCGTTCTTTCATTTCCCGGGCGGCCTTGTTGGTAAAAGTAACGGCGGCGATGTGGCGGCCGGGGATGCCGACTTCCTCAATCAGGTAGGCAATCTTGCGAGTGATGACGCTGGTCTTGCCACTGCCGGCACCTGCCAGCACCAGGAGCGGGCCGTTGGCGTAGCGTACCGCCTCACTTTGTCTGGGATTGAGTCTGTTCACAGGGTTAGGGTCTGGCCTTGCAAGGAAGAATGAATAACGTCTGGTGATTTTACACGAGCGGAGGCGTCAGTACCTTGTGGATGATACTGCGGTCCCTGGTTCGTCCTCCTCAAGGGCCGCTTGCCTGATGCCCTTGGCCGCTGTACCTTTCCCCCTTTCCGTTTTTTACCGAGCCAAGTGAACAGAGGTTGCATGAACAGTATTTCCAGCCGTATTGCCGAAGAACTGGGCGTACGCGAACAGCAGGTCAACGCCACCATCGGGATGCTCGACGAGGGCGCAACGGTTCCGTTTATTGCCCGTTACCGTAAGGAAGTTACCGGTTCACTGGACGACACCCAACTGCGGACTCTGGAAGAGCGGCTTCGTTACCTGCGCGAACTGGAAGATCGCCGGGCCGCCATCCTCAGCAGCATTGACGAGCAGGGCAAGCTTACCGACGAGCTTCGAGCCAGCATCAACGAGGCAGACACCAAGAACCGTCTGGAAGACCTGTATCTGCCGTACAAGCCAAAGCGTCGTACCAAGGCGCAGATTGCCCGTGAGGCTGGGCTGGAGCCGTTAGCGGACGCTCTCTTTGACGATCCCACCCTGGAGCCTGAAGCCACCGCTCAGGGTTATCTCAATGCCGATGCCGGTATCGACGACACCAAAGCCGCGCTGGATGGGGCCCGTTACATCCTGATGGAGCGGTTTGCCGAAGACGCCGAACTGCTCGGCAGCCTCCGTGACTTTATCTGGAATGGTGGCCAGTTGAAGGTCACCGTAGTTGAAGGCAAAGAGAACGAAGGGGCGAAATTCCGGGATTACTTTGATCACGTTGAGCCTCTCAAGAAGGTGCCTTCCCACCGGGCGCTGGCGATCCTGCGGGGTCGCAATGAGGGCATCCTGACCTATGCCATCGTGATGGAGGAGGAAAGCAATGATCGCCGTCAGCCCCACCCGGCTGAGCAGCGTATTGCCGCCCACTGGAACATCCGTGACGCCGGCCGCGCCGCTGACAAGTGGTTGTCTGAAGTGGTGCGCTGGACCTGGCGTGTAAAACTGTCCACGCAGATCGAAACCGATCTGATGGGGCAGGTGCGGGAAACCGCCGAAAACGAGGCCATCAACGTGTTTGCCGCCAACCTGAAAGACCTCCTGTTGCTGGCACCGGCGGGGCCGCGCCCGACGCTGGGTCTGGATCCTGGCCTGCGTACCGGAGTCAAAGTGGCGGTGATCGACGGCACCGGCAAGGTGGCCGGCCATGGTGCGATCTTCCCACACGCGCCAAAGAACCAGTGGGATCGTTCCATTGAGCAGCTGGCTGCCCTGTGTCGTGAACACAAGATAGAGCTGGTCGCGATCGGTAACGGCACAGCTTCCCGCGAAACCGAGAAACTGGTGGGCGATCTGTGCAAACGTTACCCGGAACTCAAGCTGGCTCGCATTGTGGTCAACGAGTCTGGTGCGTCCATCTATTCCGCGTCCGAATTTGCCGCCCGTGAACTGCCGGATCTCGACGTCACCATCCGTGGCGCCGTGTCTATTGGTCGTCGTCTGCAGGACCCGCTGGCGGAGCTGGTGAAGATCGAACCCAAGTCCATCGGGGTGGGCCAGTACCAGCATGATGTATCCCAGGTTCAGCTGTCCCGAAGCCTGGATGCGGTGGTCGAGGACTGTGTAAACGGTGTGGGTGTGGACCTGAACACCGCGTCGGTTCCTCTGCTCTCACGGGTGTCTGGCCTGAACCAGAGCATTGCCCAGAACATTGTGGATTTCCGGAACCAGAACGGTCTGTTCAACAGCCGCAAGCAGTTGCTGAAAGTGTCACGCCTTGGCGATCGCACGTTTGAGCAGGCGGCCGGCTTCCTGCGTATCCACGGTGGCGAGAATCCTCTGGATCGTTCTTCGGTGCACCCGGAAGCTTACGTCGTGGTGGAGGACATTGCCGCCAAGAACAACCGCAAGGTTGAGGACATCATTGGCGACGCCGCCTTCCTGCGCGGCCTGAATCCGCAGGATTACGTGACTGAGCAGTTTGGCCTTCCGACCATCAAGGACATTTTCACCGAGCTGGAGAAACCTGGGCGGGATCCGCGTCCGGAGTTCCGGTTTGCCAGCTTCGAGGAAGGGGTGGAAACCCTCAGCGACCTCAAGCCAGGCATGATCCTGGAAGGCTCGGTCACCAACGTGACTAACTTCGGCGCGTTTGTAGACATTGGCGTCCATCAGGACGGACTGGTGCACATCTCCGCCCTGTCCCATACTTTCGTCAACGATCCGCGAGACGTCGTCAAAGCGGGTGACATCGTCAAGGTCAAGGTGATGGTTGTGGACATCCCCCGCAAGCGTATTGCCCTGTCGATGCGGATGGACGATCAGCCTGGCGAAAAGAAAGATGCGCCAGCCAACCGTTCCTCTCGCAGCGAACAAAAAGCCGGCGGTCGCGGAGCGCGCCAGTCGTCGCCCGCGCAGAAACCGCAGGGAGCGATGGCCGGGGCTCTTGCGCAGGCCATGGCCTCTGCTCGCAAAGGTGGTCGCTAACCCCATTCTCTTTTCACCAGCTGGCACCGCTTCATTGAGCGTGCCGGCGGCAGCAGGAGTTCACGATGGCTGGATCCCGCTTTTCTGTTTTGCGCCAGTTTGCCGAAAGTGACTGGCATGGTTTTCTGAAAGGGGTGGAAAAAGAAGGTCTGCGGGTAGACCGCAACGGCTTTATTGCGCAAACGCCTCATCCGAAAGCCCTGGGTTCCGCGTTGACCCATCCCCGGATTACCACCGACTACTCGGAAGCCTTGCTGGAATTGATTACCCCGGTTTGTCGCACGACCAGCGACCTGCTGACGTCGCTCCGGCAGATCCACCAGTTTGTGCAGCAGAATCTGGGTGACGAGGTGTTCTGGGCTGCGAGCATGCCCAGCGCGCTGGATGGCGACCCCAGTATCCCCATCGCGGAATACGGTACCTCCAACATCGGTCGCCTGAAGCATGTTTATCGGCAGGGGCTGGCGGTTCGCTATGGCCGCATGATGCAGAGCATCGCCGGTGCACATTACAACCTGTCCCTCCCGGACGAGTTCTGGCGTACCTGGCAGGCAGCGCTGGGGAATCAGCAGAAGCTGAAGGACTTCAAGTCGGATCAGTATTTCTGGCTGGTACGGAATTTCCGTCGTCGCAGCTGGTTGCTGATGTTGCTGTTCGGGGCCTCGCCGGCCCTGGATGCGAGCTTTGTGGCGAATGTCAGTCACAATCTTTCACGGTTTGATGATCAATCCTGGTTTGGTGAGCAGGCGACTTCGTTGCGGATGGGGGATCTTGGGTATCACAACAACGCCCAGTCGTCCCTGAACATCTGTTTCAACGAACTGGGCACCTACACCAAAACACTGCACCGGGCGATTCATACGCCCTGGCCGGAGTACGAAACCATTGGCAACCGTCGTGGTGACGACTTCATTCAGATCAATACCAGCGTGCTGCAAATTGAGAACGAATACTACAGTGCGGTCCGGCCAAAGCGCACCACCGAGCGCGGCGAAAAGCCCATTCAGGCTCTGGATGCGCGGGGTGTGGAATACATCGAGGTTCGCTGTCTCGACCTGGATCCGTTCTCACCGGTGGGCGTGAATGCCAGTCAGATCGATTTTATGGACCTGTTCCTGCTGGATTGCCTGCTGGAAGACAGTCCACGTATCGGCGACGACGAGTGCGAACGGCTGGATGACAACTACAAGGATGTGGTTGCCCGAGGGCGCGATCCGGAACTGAAACTGTGTAGCGGTGGTTCGCGGGAATCGATGATGAATACGGCCAACGAACTGCTGGACCAACTCGAGCCGTTGGCAGAGTTGCTTGATGGCTGGGGCGACGGCACGACTTACCGGTCTGCGCTAGCAGACCAGCGCCGCAAGCTGGAGGCGCCCGATCTCTCCGGAGTGCCTTCCGCCCAAGTGCTGGCTGCCATGGATAGTCAGCGTATGGGACACCGGGAGTGGGCACTGGCCATGTCCCGTCAGCATCAGGACTCGCTGCGACAGGAAGGACTCGATGCAGAGGTTCTGTCGGAATTTCAGGCGATGTCCGAGGCTTCTTTGGCCGAACAGCGGCAGATGGAAGAAGAGGATAACGAGCCCTTTGACCAGTTCCTGGAGCGCTACGTTCAGACTTAATCAGAACTCCATTCCAACTCCCATGGACCTGTATCACAAATTCACAGTGCAGGTTTGTGGGGGATGGAACCGACTGTTAGTTTTTACGTCACGACCGAACAAGGAGAGTGGTGGCATGGCCAGGGATATCAAGCTCGGCTGGGACGTAGAAGCGCTGAATAAGGCCTATCGACAGGGTTATATGGCGGCGTCCATGGGTATGGACAAAAGCCGTTGTCCCTACCGTGGTGACGTGGTCATTGCCGCCTGGGAAGCTGGCTGGGACGATGCTTCCGAGGCGGTTAGCCAGCAAAAGAACCAGGACGACGACTTTTTCTCCTGCATCGCCTGACCCTCTCCAGCGCATCCTGCGCTATCTCTGCACCACAAACTCAAGTTAACAGAACCCCGGTGACGGATTCGCCGGTCTGCTGCTCTTCGTATACCCGATGGATCCGGCTTTTTTGCCTTGTCACGCAACGCCTGCTGACCCTTGATGGAGGTTGGTTGCCCGGTCCCGGTCCTGTTCACCAAACAACCTCACCCGTTCGTGGCGCAGCCGGAGCAGAAAGAGCGTAAGCGCCATCAGGGGCAGGAACGAGGTCAGTTGCTGTGTCATAGCCTTGATGTTGGTCATGGTTTAGGGTTTAGTGGCGACGGCATGTCGCGCATTTGGATGGCCGGAGCACAACAGCCCGGTGCGACGATGCAGTTTAAATTCACTGGCTTGAGGATGTGTTTTGACGAGCAGGACCGTGTTTGGCTTGGTATGTCTGGTGTGTGCCGCGCTGCTGGGTGTGGCCTTCTACATGGAGTACGTGATGGGTTTGGAGCCCTGTCCGCTGTGCTGGTTGCAGCGGTTTGGTTTCATCGGCGCCGGGCTGGTTGCTTTGCTCGGCTTGTTGCATGGTCCTTCTGGCCTGGGCGTTCGTATATACGGTTTCATGCTGGCTGTTATGTCGGGCGTGGGCCTGGCGCTGGCGGGCCGGCAGCTGTGGTTACAAAGCCTGCCGGCGGATCAGGTCCCGGCGTGTGGCCCGTCCGTGGATTACATGCTGGAGGTATTGCCGTTCTTCGAAGTGTTGTCAACGGCGATACGTGGCACGGGAGACTGCGCTGAGGTAGTCTGGCGCTTTCTCGGCCTGAGTATTCCCGGCTGGACAGCTGTCTTTTTCTGCGTATTGATAGTTGTCGGTTTGGTGCTGCTTTTACGCGGATCGGGACAGGAGCGCAGGGCTCTGTGAATAAGGTTGCGAGGGCCCTCGCCTTGGAGTAATTTGAAAATTAACCAAGAATAATTGGGTCAGTTCAGAACGCTGGCCGGGCGAATGGAGACCAGGGGTCATGTTGGAAAACTGCCGGAATGCCAGGGAACGTTGGGGTGGCGTCAGTGAATTGATTGATCGCTGGCTCAAGGAACGTCAGGAATTACTGGTTCTGTATTGCGAGCTGTCAGGCGAGAGCGAAGGCGTCGAGCCGGAGATCCTGCGCCACAAGCTGGTCCGCCTGTGCGAGGTTCTGGTTGACTACGTATCGGCCGGTCATTTCGAGATCTATGAGCAGCTGATCGAAGAAGCGAAGGAGTTCAATGATGGCGGCATCGAACTGGCAGCGAAGGTCTATCCCCGCCTTGAGGAAACCACAGAAGTTGCGTTGAACTTCAATGACAAGCTCGACGGTTGCGAGGCAACGGACGAAGGTGTGAAGTCCATGTTTGACGACCTGTCCAAACTGGGCGAGGCTCTGGAGAGTCGGTTCGAAGTGGAGGATTTCCTGATCGAACACTTGCACAACGTACACGCTGGCAAAGAAGCCCCGGTCTGATCTGATCAGGCTTCCAACAGTCACAAAAAAGCCTCAGCACCGGAAACCGGGCTGAGGCTTTTTTGATGCCGGCAGCTTATTCGCTGTCAGCTTCGCTTTCTTCGTCGGCGCCCGGGTTAACGTCGAGCAGTTCAACGTCAAACACCAGGGTTTCGTTCGGGCCGATAGCCCTGTTGCCGCCAGGGCCGTACGCCAGTTCAGCCGGGATGAAGAGCTTGTAGCGAGCGCCTTCACTCATCAGCTGAAGACCTTCTGTCCAGCCCGGAATCACCTGGTTCAGGGCGAAGGTTACCGGCTCGCCGCGCTCGCGTGAGCTATCAAATACCTCGCCGGAGAGCAGTTCGCCGGTGTAATGAACCTGAACGGTGTCGGTAGCGGCCGGCTTGTCGCCGTCACCTTCTGCCAGCACCTCGTACTGCAGGCCGGATTCGGTCGTGGTCACCTCTTCGCGGGCGCTGTTCTCAGCCAGGAAAGCTTCGCCCGCTTTCTTATTCTTCTGGGCCAACTCTTCCATCTGCTTGACCTGTTGCTCCTGAAGATCCTGTTGGTAGGTCATCAGGGCTTCCTGGATTTCCTCGCGGGTCATGCGCTGGGTTTCCTCGTCACCTGCATGGCCATGCTGGATGCCTTGGAGAAACTGATCCATCTGCAGGTCGGGAAGGTCGTTCTTCATGCGCTCGCCGAGCACCAGACCCATGCCGTAGCTGACTTTTTCATTGGTGGAATCCAGCTTCGGGTCTTCGGGTGTTTCCTGGGGGGCTGAACAACCGGCAACCAGACCTGCCACTGCCAGCGCTAGCATTGTTTTTTTCATCACTTCACCTTTCACCATGTTGCAGGGGCTCCTGCCCCCGGATCGTGTATTCGGAACGCAGAAGGTAACGGGTTATGGCTGTGGATGCCACTGAACATGTGTTAAGAAAGTGGACCCTTTCTCTCAGCTGCCGTTACTTCCCGGAGTTGGGCTCATGGCGAAAGGAGCGTGGTAGGGGGCCTGCCAGTCCGTTTCCGGCGCAGCGGCAGTGCCACTGTCACTGACCCGTTCAATGGCCAGGCTGTTCCATGGATCGTTCTCTGGCGGCTGGTCGGCAAAGTGCCAGTGGCCGTTGTTATCGCGCCACTTGAAGATGATGTCCGGCCCATCGATGGACACGGGGGTGGGAACCAGGCCCTCAAAAGCCGGAATGTCGGTCTGCTTTTCTTCTGCGACGGGCTCGGTGACCTGCTCTGGGGCTTCAAGGCCGAAAAAGATCAACAGCATCAGCAGCCCGAGCGCCGGGAACGAGAGTCGCAGCAGCCACTTCGTTATCATGGCAAGGGTTCTCCCTTGGGGAAGTTGGCCAGCGTCCTGGCCAATGAGTTCAAATAGGGTGTAATGCACCGGGACAATCCCGTTACCGGAGCCGCAGCCTCAAGATTCCTCTGAATCAGTCCGTCACGTCCGTGCATGTCGCACGTTTCAGAGTTGTTCTTCATCAGGGAATGCCATGCCAGTGCCAGTTCTATGCGTTCAGCCTCCAGTTCAAGACTGGCCACGCCTGGTCTAAATGACTGACATGCCTCGTGATGTTTCGGTAAAGCCTGTCTGGCACTGCGTAATGCTGTGGTGACACGCTTTCGCCACACTTTTAGCGTATCATCCTCGTCGCCCGAATAGCGATGGCCATTAAGGGCCAGCCATCCGGCACAGAGGATTCTCGTAACACTCCAGCCTTGTTCCTGTAACGCCAGGCAGCTTTCCTTAACGCCTGGTTGTTTCCAGAAACCAATAGCAAAACGCCAGAGAGGGTTATCGGGTTCCAATTGATTGGGCAGTGTCAGAGGTATTTCCTCTGCGGGGTCATGATTTTCAGACCGAATCGGCATGACTCAGAGCCTTTCCTGACACCGTTACGTTGATAAAATGGACCGATGCTAACGATAACCGATCTCAGTTTACAACGCGGTGGCGTATGGTTGCTACAGTCAGCCGGCCTCACCGTTCAGCCCGGCCAGCGGGTGGCTATTGTCGGAGCCAACGGTGCCGGTAAGTCCAGTCTGTTTCAGTTGCTTCTGGGCCAGTTGGCGCCGGAGCAGGGCCAGGTGAGCCTGCCCGGGGGCTGCCGCATTGCCCACATGGCTCAGGAAGTCGAGGCTTCCGAGCGCAGTGCCCGGGATTATGTGCTTGATGGCGATTTCGAGCTGCGGCGGCTGGAGGCCCAGTTGGCGGACGCCGAGGCGCGCGGGGATGATCATGCCCAGGCCCGCATTCATGGCGAACTGGACGTGCACGAGGCCTGGTCGGCACCGCGCCGCGCAGAAGCACTGCTGAGGGGGCTTGGTTTCGCCGATTCCGATGCAGACCGCCCGGTGTCGTCATTCTCGGGCGGTTGGCGGATACGGCTCAACCTTGCCCAGGCCCTGATGCGACCATCCGACCTTCTGTTGCTGGATGAGCCCACCAACCACCTCGACCTGGATGCCTGTCTGTGGCTGGAGAGCTGGCTGCGCCGGTACAGCGGCACCCTGCTGTTTATTTCCCACGACCGGGATTTCATGGACCGGGTGGCCAGCCACGTGGTTCATTTCGACCAGCAGGAGCTGGAACTGTATACCGGTAACTATTCGGCTTTCGAGACTCAGCGCAGCGAGCGGCTGGCCCAGCAGCAAGCGGGGTACGAGCGTCAGCAGGCGCGCATTGCCGAAATTCAGCGTTTTATCGACCGGTTCAAGGCCAAGGCCACCAAGGCCAAGCAGGCGCAGAGTCGGGTTAAGGCCCTGGAACGCATGGAGCGCATAGCGCCGGCCCACATCGATTCACCGTTCAGCTTTGAATTTCCGGTGGCCGAGAAGGTCTCTAACCCCTTGCTGACCATTCGAAATGGCCAGGCCGGCCATGGATCCGTACCCATACTCCAGGGCGTCAACCTGACGCTGTTACCCGGCAGTCGGATAGGTTTGCTTGGGCCCAACGGGGCCGGTAAATCCACTCTGATGGATGCGCTCCGGGGCGAGGGAACCTTGCTGGCCGGTGACCGGGTCTGCGGCGAACATCTGGCAATCGGTTATTTCGCCCAGCATCAGCTCGAGTCTCTGGATCTGGATGCCAGTCCCTTCCTGCATCTGCAGCGGCTCAGCCCCCGGGCTTCAGAGCAAAGCATCCGGAATTTTCTCGGCGGTTTCGATTTTCATGGGGATGATGCGCTGGCTCCCATTCGCTCTTTCTCCGGTGGCGAAAAGGCCCGGGTGGCCCTGGCGGTGATCGCCTGGCAGAGGCCGAATCTGTTGCTGCTGGATGAGCCGACTAACCATCTGGATCTTGAAATGCGTCAGGCGCTTACCCTGGCGTTGCAGAATTTTGATGGGGCCATTGTGGTGGTCTCCCATGACAGGCACCTGTTGCGCAACACCGTGGATGAGTTCTGGCTGGCGAACGAGGGGCAGGTGCAACCCTATGAAGGCGATCTGGAAGACTACGAGCGGTGGTTGGCGGAACGCCGGAAAGAGGATTCGGAGCCTCCTCGCTCCCGGAATGGCGGGGCACCCGCTGCAGCCGATAGCGGTCAGAGCGATGGGGCCATTGGTGAGAGCGCGGAAGACCGCAAGGCCCGGAAGCGGGCTCAGGCGGAACTGAGGCAGAAACTGAGTCCGTACCGGAAGCGCCTGTCCACACTGGAAAAGGACATGGAAAAGCTGCACGGGCAGTTGAGTCGTCTTGAAACCGAACTGGCCGATCCGTCGCTCTACCTGGCAGAAGGCAAGGTTCGGCTCAAAGAACTCCTGGGTCAGCAGGCGGCGGCTAAGGCGCGGCTCGACGACGTCGAGACCGAATGGATGTCAGTGAGCGAAACCGTGGAGTCCCTGGAAGCGGAACTGGCTGGCTGAGCCGCTAGCTGTCCACAATTTCCAGGGTGAAGTTTTGCCTGGCCAGGAATTCCTTCTCGTTTTCCAGGTCGGCCAGGGTCAGTGGCCGATCATCCAGCCAGCCTTTCTTGAACACCAGCACCAGGCGGTTGGGGTGCGCGTGCAGCGTCCAGGCAGGAGGTGGCTCCATGTTCCGGGGGTGCTGAATGATGTTGGCCAGCCGGATCAGGATGCACAGATGCCTGAGCCGGTATTCATCATCCTTGTCGAGGTCTTCGAAGATAGCGGGTGAGAACTTGCGCCGGTGTCCCCGAACAAGCACAGACAGATCCCGTTGGAACTGTTGGGTAAAACCGGGCAAATCAGAGTAGCGTAACAGGTAGGCACCGTGCTTGTGGTACTGACTGTGGGAAATGGTCAGGCCTATCTCGTGCAGTCGGCAGGCCCAGCGAAGCACATCTTCGTCGGCGCTGGTGTGAATGCCCCACGCTTTGGCCACCTGATTCCAGGCTGAAATGCAGGTTTCCTCGACGGCTTCGGCGTGGACCTGGTCCACATGATAGCGTTCCTGGAGCGCAGAAATGGTCCGCTCGCGTACGTCCTCGTGTTTGATCCGGCCAAGGATGTCGTACAACAGGCCCTCGCGCAGCGCACCGTCGGCAAAGGCCATGTCATTTATACCCAGGGATTCAAACGCGCCCATCAATATCGCGAATCCGGCCGGAAAAATGCTTTGCCGATCAATCCGGATGCCGATTTCCCCTAGCCTGTCGGTTCTTCCCATATTGATCAGGCGGCGTCGAAGCTCCTCCATACCGGCACGGGTAATCGTGCCATCGGATATCTTCAGCGTCGCCAGGGCATTGGCGATGGCCTTTATGGAACCGGAAGACCCCACTGCGCTTTTCCAGCCGGTGGAACGATAGGATTTGCTAATGTTCAGCAATTCCTGTTTGGCATGGGTGACGGCCTTTTCCATCTGCTTGCGAGTAATTTTTCCATCCGGAAAGTACCTGTTCCGAAAGGACACGCAGCCCATGTGCAGGCTTTCCAGGTGCTGAGGTTCAAAGCGTTTGCCGATAATGAACTCTGTGCTGCCCCCGCCGATGTCGATGACCAGGCGACGACCCGAATCGTCTGCCAGGGTGTGTGACACCCCGAGATAAATAAGCCGGGCCTCTTCGCGGCCTGCAATGATTTCGACCGGGTAGCCAAGAATCTCTTCGGCGCGGGCAATGAATTCGCCGGTGTTTCGGGCGACCCGGAGTGCGTTGGTACCCACAACCTGGACAGACTCCGGAGGGAAGCCTTTGAGTCGTTGGGCGAACCGGCTCAGGCAGGCGAGTCCCCGCTCCTGAGCTTCTGGCGTCAGGCGGTTCTGGTCGTCCAGGCCGGCACCAAGCTGGACCTTTTCGCCCATTTTTTCCAGCGTGCGAATTTCGCCGTGAACCACGCGGGCAACGACCATGTGAAAGCTGTTGGAACCCATGTCGATGGCGGCCAGCACGTCGTTGGACGATGCCGGTCTCACGTTTTCGGCGGTGGATGTCGACGTCACGTTGGTCCAAGTCCTTTTCGTCCGGAGGGTTGCGGTAACTATAAGCGAAATTCCTGAGGTGTGTCAGTAACGGGTAGGGGGAGCTACGGCTTCACATCCACGAGACCAATCGCGTAAAGTATGGCAATCCAATACGGTGATGAGCTGTACAAGATAAGAGCAGCTTTATCGGTGAAACCAATGATGCCCGGGGAAGCACGGCAGGCAGGCTGTGCATGCAGGGTGTCCTGAACAGGAAACTGTAATGAGCGGAAATATCGTAAACGTAACCGACGCTTCTTTTGAGCAGGACGTGCTCCAGTCTGATGTCCCGGTTCTGGTGGACTACTGGGCTGAGTGGTGCGGACCGTGCAAGATGATTGCTCCGGTACTGGAAGAGGTCGCCGACGAGTACGCGGGTAAGCTGAAGATCTGCAAGCTCAACATCGACGAGAACGAGCAGACTCCGCCCAAGTTCAACATCCGTGGTATCCCGACCCTGATGCTGTTCAAGAACGGCAACGTGGACGCCACCAAGGTCGGCGCACTGTCCAAGTCTCAGCTGGCGGCCTTCCTCGACAGCAACCTCTGATTACGGATCAGACGGTTCAGACCGCCCCTGGGCTATGCCCTCGGGCGGTTTTTTTGTTCTGTTACTTCCAGGTTTTCGTCCGGGCCAGATCGGTTTCTTTCTGCTCCACCCAGTGCTCCCCGGATTCCGCGAGTTCCTTCTTCCAGAAGGGCGCGGATGTTTTCAGGGCATCCATGATGTATTCGCAGGCCGCAAACGCATCGCTTCGGTGTGCGCTGCAGACCCCAACGAAGACAATCTGATCGTTCAGGCTGAGCCGTCCGACACGGTGAATGACCCGGGTTTTGCGAACGTCCCATCGTTTGGACGCCTCGTCAATCAGCCCTGCAATCACCTGTTCGGTCATGCCGGGGTAATGTTCCAGATAGAGGCCTGTCACGCCTTGCTGGTCGCCGTGGTCGCGAACCAGGCCGGTGAACGTGGCGATGGCGCCGGTGCCCGAACCGCTGTCCCTGAGACTGGCGTATTCAGCACCGGGGTCAAAGTCGTTGGTCTGGATCGAGATCATCTCAGCCTCCGGTCACCGGGGGGAAGAACGCGACTTCGTCGCCAGCCTGCACCGGTGTGGTGGCTTTTGACATGGTCTGGTTAACCGCAATCATGATCGGTTGGTCCCCGTCCAACTGGGCCCAGGGGCCGGAGCGCAGGGCGAGATCCGCGAGGATGTCACCGGCCGTCAGACCTGGCGATGCCGGAAGCGTCAGTTGTTCCGTGCCGAGTTCTTCTCGCAGACGGGCAAAGAATCGGATGGTAATGCTGTCGTTGCTCATGTTCAGGCCAAAAGCTCTTCGAATGAATAATACGTTAGCAGATCTCCCGGGCTGACCCGAGTGTTTTCGGGCACCACGGCCAGACCGCCCGCCCAGCAGGCAGAGCTGAGTACGCCGGAGTTCTGGTTCGGGTAGGCCTCCAGTGTGCATCGATCCGGCAAGCAGGCCTTGCGAGCGCGAATAAACTCCCGCCGAATCGAGGGTTCGTCCACCGAGAAGTCCGCCGGTAGGGTTTCGCCTGAGGGTGTCAATCGTGCGCGTCCCTGGCATTTCCGGATAAAGGGCATGGCCACCATCAGGAACGTGACCAGTACCGAGGCCGGGTTGCCGGGCAAGCCAATGACCGGTGTGTCATTCATGTGGCCAAAGGCCAGCGGTTTGCCAGGCTTGATGGCAAGGCGCCAGAGGGACAGAGTGGACGACTCTTCAAGAACTACCCTGACGTGATCCTCTTCCCCGACCGACACGCCGCCCGTGGTGATGACCAGATCGGAGGCGTCAGCGGCGCGGAACAGCGTGTCCCGGGTTGCCGTGCGATCGTCGGCCAGAGACTCACACAGGGTAACTTCGCAGCCGGCTTGGGCCAGAAGGCCCAGCAGAGTGTAGCGATTGGTGTTGTAGATTTGCCCTGCAGCGAGCGGTTTGCCGGGATCCACCAGTTCGTCACCGGTAGTGAGTATGGCGACCCTGAGTCTGCGCTGTACAGGAACCCGGGCGAACCCCATGGAAGCCAGCAGTCCCATTTCCTGGGGGCGAATCAGGGTTCCTTGTGGCAAGGCCATGCTGCCTTCGGTGAGATCCTGGCCGCGGCGGCGGATGTTCTGGCCTTCGCTGACGTCCGTGTGGATCACGATGCCGTCGTCCGAAGCGTCCACGCGTTCCTGCATCACCACGGCGTTGGCACCCGCAGGAATTTCAGAACCGGTAAAGATTCGTGCGGCGGTTCCCGGTGCCAGTTCTCCGGGTGGGTGTCCGGCTGGTATTCGGATGGACACAGGTATTGCACGACCCGGGTGAACGTCCTCGAACCGTACCGCGTAACCATCCACCGAACTGTTATCCGCCGGCGGAACGTCGGCCGGCACATGCTGGTCTTCCGCCAGTATCCGGTGCAGGGAATCGGGCAGTTCTACCGTTTCCCTGGTATCAAGGCCTTTTGCCTGTGACAGAAGGTGACTGAGGGCCTCTTCAAGCGGTGTCAACTGGGGTGCGGCCATGCGTTGAAGCTCCTTGTTTTTGTTCTGAAAGCGGCGCTAGCGGGAAGCCTGTTGCCCGATGATGTCCTGGAGCCGGTCAAATGCCCGTTCCGGCTTTTTCAGGGTCAGCCCTGAGAAGTTGCAGGGGGCGTGTCGGCTGTCCAACTGGGATTTAAGGATGTGCTCCCATCCGGTCCGGCAGGCTCCGGTGGAACCGGGCAGGCAGAAGATGACCGTGTGGTTGGCCAGACCACCGAAGGCTCGGGACTGAATCGTCGATGAGGCAATTTCGGAAGCCGACAGCCGGCGGAATTCCTCGCCAAACCCTTCAATGGTTTTGTCCAGCAACGGCGCCACGGCTTCCGGGGTGGAATCCCGTTCGTGGAAGCCGGTGCCACCGGTGATAATTACCGCGTGTATGACCGGGTCAGCAATCCAGTTGGCAATCAACGCTCGTACCAGATACACGTCATCGGGCAGCAGCCTGCGGGCGAGCAGCCGGTGCCCGGCTGCGATGACCTGATCCTCCAGGAACTGGCCGGACGTGTCCTCCTCAGGCCCCCGGGAATCCGACACCGTCAGAAGGGCGACGTTGAGAGGGATCAGTTCGCTGGTGATGTCACTACTCATGGTGGGCACTCCGAACATTCAATCAATGTTGTTTTTTACACAGTATCGGTGTGAATTCCGGTGAATGGAAGTAGGATGGATACGGAAAATGTTTGGAGAAAGAGGAGTCTGCCCGTGTCAGCAGTATGAAATCGATGTTATTTTGGACAGTGCACTTGACATGCGCGGCCCAAGTGGCCGAATATCAAACCTGCTCGGCAAACGGTTGTTTCCACTCCCGGCTCCAGTCCCATATACACCGGATTCCACTTACAACCGGTTGCTTCATCTGGCCAGCATCACGTTCAACGACGATAAGCTTTGACCAAACTGATCAGGGGCACCCCTGTCATTCCATTATTCGTTTACTTCCATTCCTGAAAATCCAACAAAATTATGAATCTTACTGAACTCAAGCAGAAATCCATGCCCGAATTGCTCGAAATCGCGCAAGAAATGGGCCTCGATAACCTGGCTCGTTCGCGCAAGCAGGACGTGATTTTTACGATCCTGAAGAAGCATGCCAAGAGCGGCGAGGACATCTACGGGGACGGGGTACTGGAAATTCTGCAGGACGGTTTTGGCTTCCTTCGCTCCGCTGACGCATCCTACCTGGCGGGGCCGGACGACATTTATGTGTCACCGAGCCAGATTCGTCGTTTCAACCTGCGTACAGGCGACACCATCGCTGGCAAAATCCGACCTCCGAAGGATGGCGAGCGCTACTTCGCGTTGTTGAAGGTCAACGAAATCAACTTCGACAAGCCAGACAACGCGCGCAACAAGATTCTGTTTGAAAACCTGACGCCCCTGTTCCCCCAAGAACGGTTGATACTGGAAGCCGGTAACGGCAGTACCGAAGACTTGTCGTCGCGGGTGCTCGACCTGGTGGCACCGATTGGCAAAGGCCAGCGTGGCCTGATCGTGTCGCCGCCCAAGGCAGGTAAAACATTGCTGATGCAGGGTATTGCCCAGTCTATTACCCGCAACAACCCCGAATGCTATGTGATGGTTCTGCTGATCGACGAGCGTCCGGAGGAAGTGACCGAGATGCAGCGTACGGTACGCGGCGAAGTGATTGCCTCCACCTTCGATGAGCCGCCCGCCCGTCACGTCCAGGTCGCCGAGATGGTGATCGAGAAGGCCAAACGTCTGGTTGAACACAAAAAAGACGTAGTGATCCTGCTGGACTCCATTACCCGTCTGGCCCGTGCCTACAACACGGTTATTCCGTCCTCCGGTAAGGTACTGACCGGTGGTGTGGATGCCCACGCGCTGGAAAAGCCGAAGCGGTTTTTTGGTGCTGCCCGTAACGTGGAAGAGGGCGGCAGCCTGACCATTCTGGCAACCGCGCTGGTAAACACCGGCTCCAAGATGGACGAAGTGATTTACGAAGAGTTCAAGGGTACCGGCAATATGGAAGTGCACCTGGACCGGAAGATTGCCGAGAAACGGACCTACCCGGCCATGAATATCCGCAGTTCCGGCACGCGCCGTGAAGACCTGTTGATGAGCGAGGCGGACATTCAGCGCGTATGGATTCTGCGCAAGCTGCTGCACTCCATGGAGGATGACACAGCAGCCATCGAGTTCCTGTTGGACAAGCTCAAAGACACCAAGACCAACGACGAATTCTTCCAATCGATGAAGCGTCGTTAAAACGGAATATCGGTCAGCCACGGCGCGCCGGTCTCTGAGACTGGCCCGCCGGGATGCCCTATCCCGAACACGCTGTGGATACGTCCCTGTACGCTTGGTCTTGCCATCCCTGGCAAGACACAGTTCGGGGCAGACCATCCCGGCTATTTTTCCAGACTCCTGCAAGTACTCCTTCCCATTCTGACTTGGTACGAGAGTCTGAACATCTGATTAGCCCTTTATCCCGTAAACATGCCCGAACCTTTCGGAGCCCTTCATGAAATACAGCGACCTGCGAGACTTTATTGACCAGCTTGAAAAACTGGGCGAACTGAAACGCATCTCGGCAGAGGTTGAACCCAAGCTGGAAATGACGGAAATCTGTGACCGCGTTTTGCGAGCAGAAGGTCCCGCATTGCTGTTCGAAAATCCGAAGGGGTATGGCATGCCGGTGCTGGCCAACTTGTTTGGCACGCCCCGGCGGGTAGCGCTGGGCATGGGGCAGGACAATGTCACGGCGCTCCGGGATATTGGGAAATTGCTTGCGTTTCTCAAGGAGCCCGATCCCCCCAAGGGGTTCAAGGATGCCATCGAGAAGCTGCCGGTGTTCCGCCAGGTCATGCGGATGAGCCCGAAGGTGCTCCGATCGGCGCCTTGTCAGGATGTGGTGATTGAAAAGGACAGGGTGGATTTGTACCAGATTCCGGTGCAAACCTGCTGGCCTGGAGATGCTGGTCCGCTGGTAACCTGGCCGCTGGTCATAACTCGTGGCCCCAACAAAGAGCGTCAGAATCTCGGGATCTATCGCCAGCAGGTGATCGGGCGCAATCGCCTGATCATGCGCTGGCTGAGCCATCGTGGTGGTGCGCTGGATTTCCAGGAGTTTCAGAAGGCTCATCCGGGCGAACCCTACCCGGTAGCTGTCGCGCTGGGCGCTGACCCGGCAACCATACTGGGCGCAGTGACCCCGGTGCCAGATACGTTGTCGGAGTATGCCTTTGCGGGTTTGCTGCGCGGCAGCAGGACCGAGCTGGTGGATTGCCAGCTGAGCGATCTGCAGGTGCCGGCCAGCGCCGAGATCGTGCTGGAAGGATTTATTTATCCGGACGATATGGCGCCGGAAGGCCCGTTCGGGGACCACACCGGCTACTACAATGAAGTCGAGCAGTTCCCGGTGTTTACGGTGGAGCGGATTACCCATCGCAAGGACCCCATCTACCACAGCACCTACACCGGGCGTCCGCCCGATGAGCCAGCGATTCTTGGGGTGGCGCTCAACGAAGTGTTCATCCCCATCTTGCAAAAGCAGTTTCCGGAAATCGTGGATTTTTATTTGCCGCCCGAGGGGTGTTCCTACCGCCTTGCGGTAGTAACCATGAAGAAACAATACCCTGGCCATGCCAAGCGCGTGATGATGGGGGTATGGTCCTTCCTGCGGCAGTTCATGTACACCAAGTTCGTGATCGTCACCGATGACGATGTGAACGCCCGGGACTGGAAGGACGTCATCTGGGCCATGACCACCCGGATGGACCCGGCCAGGGACACCACGCTGATTGAAAGTACACCGATTGATTACCTGGACTTCGCCTCGCCGGTCGCCGGACTGGGATCGAAAATGGGGCTGGATGCTACCAATAAATGGCCGGGTGAGACCGATCGGGAATGGGGCACCCCCATTACCATGACTGACGAGATTCGTCAGCGGGTGGACGAACTGTGGGATCAGCTGGGCCTTGAAACCTCGGCCAATAGCCCCGACTGATAAGGTCAGCCGGGTGTATCATGTCATTCTTGAGCCTTCCGGGCTTAGTTATCGGGCGGCGCCTAAGGACAACCTGCTCAGTGCCGCCAAGCGGGCGGGCATTGCCGTCCCCGAGGCCTGTCGCAATGGGGTATGCGAAATTTGCGAGGCTCGGGTACGGGCCGGCACCGTCCTGAATACCCGAAATCAACACACAATACAGGTTGGCGAGCGTCTGATGATGTGCAGAAGTCTGCCGCTCGAGGACCTAACTTTGGAGATAGACGCTGTTATGGCAGCCGGAGCGATTCAGCCGAGTAAATTTCAGGCCAAGGTGGTCGATGTGCGATCCATCAATCACGATGTCTATCGTGTTGAGCTCCAGCTCCCGCGCCGGCGGGATCTGACCTTCCACGCCGGCCAATATCTGTCGGTGAACCTTCCCGGTGAGGGCCCCAGTTTCTTCTCCATTGCCAGTGGCCCGGCGGCCGAGAATCTGGAGTTGCACATTCAGGCATCCCCGGATTGGGGCTCAGCCCAGAAAGTCATCGACGCCTTGAAACCCGGCGCCGAGGTTTCCCTTGATGTGCCCTATGGCAAGGCTTGCCTGGCGGGCGCGCCGAGCAAGTCATTATTTCTGGTGGCTGCGGGCACGGGCTTTGCCCAGATGAAAAGTCTGATGGATTTTCTCGATGGCACGTCCTACGACCAGCCCATCAAGCTTTTCTGGGGAGTGCGTCGCCATGAAGACATGTATCTTCGCTCGATGGCCCAGCAGTGGGAAGCCGACTTGCCCAACTTTACTTTCCTTCCGGTGGTTGGCGACGACGAGGATAACGACTGGAGCGGCCATCACGACCAGCTTGTACGGGCGGTGCTGGCTGCCGGTGGTGACTGGTCAAACGTAGAGGTACACGCCAGCGGCTCGCCTACCATGGTGTACACCCTGATGGATGCTCTTCTGGACGCGGGTTTGCCGACGGATGCGTTTTTCTCGGATGTACTGGAGTATGCGCCCAGAAACTGATCGGTAGCCGGGCCGGATGATCGGTTCCGGCCCGGTTCCTCAGGCCTTGGGCATCGGCAGTTCCGGCAGACTGTTGTCCTTTGCCAGCCCCTGCATCATCAGTTTGATGCTGACCTCTTCCTCGCCCATGTGAGCATTCAATCGGCTGAGTTCGGCCAGGGTTTCCCTACTCCTGCGCAGATGCAGGCTGGTTTCAAAATATTCTCGGGCCTTGCCCCAGAGTTCGTTACGCAGGCTCAGACGCCCCAAGGCCAGCAAAAGCTCGGGATTGTTTGGTCGATCCTTCAGCCACTGTTCGGCCATAATCAGCTGTTCGTCCGGATTCTGACCTTCAATCCGGCCATACAGATTGATCAGCTCATCACTCCAGTGGTTCCGAAGTACCTTGCGTAGCAGAGTTTCGGTTTGGGCCTCGTCGCCCAGGTTTGCCAGCAGTCGGGCGTAGTCCTTGATGGTATGTTCATCCCGGCGCAGATAGCCCGGCAGTTCGTCCCACAGGCGGGTCAGGGGTTCCAGTGACGCGCCAGGGTCATCCTGACGACGCTTCCGACACTCCTCAGCCGCGGTTTCCAGAAGGTTGTGCCACACCTGCCGTTGAAGTTCGTGGAACTCGCTTTCCGGCAAGACATCGTGTTTCTTCAGCTCTGGCAGGAGTCTGGCCAGCTCCTTCCAATCCTCCAGCTTGAGGTAGGTGCTTTTCAGCAGTTTGAGGACGAATGGGTGGTTAGGCGATTGCTTGCGCAGCCTGACCAATGTCGCCAGCGCCTGTTCGTAACGGTTACCCGCCAGTTGCAGCTGCGCCTGGGTGATGCCCACCGCCATGTCTGATCCGGGGGTGCTCTCAAAGGCTCTGCGCAGAAGCTCCTCAACACCGTCGTAGTCGCCGCACTCGAAGGAGGCCTGGGCAGCCGCCAGATAATTAATCAGCGGCGTGTCGGCATTGTTGGCGGAGGTGGTGAGCAGTTTGCGGGCCCGGGGCCAGTTGCCCTCGGCCAGCGCCAACAGTCCGTTGGTGGTGCGCCGCTGGGCCCGGCGCTTGTTGCCCCGGGACAGCCAGCCTTTCACTGCGCCACCGCTGCGGCCCATCCGACGCACGAGGCCGATGAACAGCTGGATGAGCAGAGTGATGACCACCAGCAGGCCCAGCCCAACCCAGAAATTGGTTTCGACAAGGTAGTTGCCAAAGCTGACCCGGATATAGCCCAGGTCGTACTGAAGACCCAATGCCAGACCCGTACCGATCAGCAGTGCAACCAGAAGAATAAGTAACACGCGAATCATGAATTGCCGCCTCCGTTACTGCCTCCGGAGTTCTGTTCCGAGTCGCCTTCCGGCGCCAGGCGGCCTGCCAGACGCTGTTTGAGCAAAGAGAGTGATTTGCTGATATCCGGCACCTCGGGATCAACGTCCTTGCCCGCCAGTTCAGCCAGGGTCTCTGCCAGGGCGTTCACCCGCGGATGGCTGTCGTCGTACCAGTTATCGATGGTGTCCGTGGCTTTGGCCAGGGCGCGCTCATACAGGGTCTGATTGCCCCTGAGTACGGCCATTTCGGCTTCTTCCAGCATCAGCTGCAGATTCAGGCGGGCATAGGCGCTCTGGTCCGGTGACAGCAGCGGTTTGACCGGCTCATCCATACGGCGCACCACCACCACCTGCATCATGGTTTCCTTGAAGTCGTTCCAGGCCAGGTCCAGGGCATCCGGTTCCTCGGTACCTTCTGCTGCCGGTTCTCCGCCATCCTCAATGTTGAAGTCCGGCGCCTGGCTGTTGATCAGGGCCTGATCGGTCAGTTGATGGACGCTCTCGATAGCGGCCTCCAGGGTCAGGTACAGCCCTGTGCGATCCACATCACTGATGCTCTTGAGGCTGAGCATTTCCTTGGCGACTTGCTGGCGTACCGGAAAAACGCCGATGTCATCGGACTCCTTAAGGACCTCATCGGCCGCTTGCAGCGCCGACAGGGCCCCTTTGATGTCCTTTTCAATGATCAGGCGCTGATTGGCGATGCGTAGCAGATACTCGGCCTCGGCAAGGAGCCAGTCAGTGCGGGTGCGGTTGCCGGATTCCAGAAGTTCGCGGGCGTTGTGGTCGATTTGTCGCTGCTGGGTGGCAATCAGTTCGCGCTGTTCGCTCAGCTTGCTCTCCAGGCTTTGCAGGCGTTGGCTCTGTTCGCTGCGCCCGTCGCCCAGGCGATCCGCCATCTGCGAGGTATCAGTTTTGAGGTCTGCTACGGCCTGTACCAGCGCCTGATTGTTGTTCCACTGTTGCCAGTTCCACAACCCCAGTGCGATGGCAGCGACCAGGGCCAGTAACGCTATGAGCCATATCGGCCACAGTCGCGGTCGCGCGGGTTTGTCTTTGGAGATGGGAGCGGGCAGTTGTTCTTTTGCTTCTTCAGTTGTCTCAGTCACGGGCGTCCTTACTTGGCTGAACCGAAGCCACCGTCCCGGCCGTGAAGTTGATCTGCAACACTGGCCACGATGTCAGTATCGGCAAGGCTTCCTGGTATGCACGGATTCACGAACCCTGCTGCTCGGGCCTGCTCGGCGACTCGGGCGGCGGGAACAATCAATAACCTGTCGTGTAGATTATGGCTGCTATTTCCGCATAGTGCGATGAGATTGTTCAAGGTTTCGCCAGATAGCGCAATGACGGCATCCGGAGCGAAGTCCTTGATGGCGCTCTGGATCTCCTGTTCAGTGTGGTCCGGAACGCGGCGCTGGTAAAGCGCAAGAGCCGTTACCCTGGCGCCTCGTTGCTCCAGGGTCTGACGGATCAGCTCCCGCCCGTCTTCACCCCGCACCAGCAGCACTTGCTCTCCACTGAATCTGGCCAGGGAGGGCAGCGCCAACAACGCTTCGCTGGTCCAGCCATTGCTGGGTTTGCGGGTGCTGATGCCGTGCTTGGTGAGTACCGAAGCGGTGCCGGAGCCGACCGCGTACCACTGAATGCCCGTCGGTAACTGCGGCCACCAGTTGTCCAGCTCTTCGAGCAGCAGCCGGGCCGCGTAAGGGCTGACAACTAGGATGTGGGTGAATTGATCCAGGTTCAGGATCAGGGTGCGCCTCTCGGGTGTTTCGGGCAGGGGCTGGCGTTCAATGAGGGGGAGTGTGCGGGTCTCGGCCCCCGCAGCCCGGAAACATCCGGCCAGGCGTGAGGCTTCCGGTTCCGGCCGGCAAATCAGGATGCGCCGGCCGGTTAGTGGGGCTGAATCAGCGTGGGGTGTGGCCATAAATGTCTGCCAGCACCTTGTCTGCTCCCAGGGCAAGCAGGTCTTCGGCCAGTTCCTTGCCCAGTCGTTCGCCCTCTTTCCGGGGAGCGCGACCTTCCACTCTGAAAATCTGGCTGCCATCAACGGCACCGACCAATCCACGCAGCCAGAGGGTGTCATCCTCTTCCAGTAGCGCGTACGCGGCGATCGGCACCTGGCAGCCGCCTTCCAGCCGGCGGTTCAGGGCACGTTCGGCGGAAACCCGGTCCCAGGTGTCTTCATGGTTCAGCTCGGACAGCATGGCACGCAGTTCCGTGTCATCCAGGCGGCATTCGATGCCCAGCGCGCCCTGACCGACTGCAGGCAGGGAAACGGTATCCGGCATGGAATAACGAATGCGATCGTGGAATCCCAGCCGCTTCAGGCCGGAGCTGGCCAGAACGATGGCGTCAAACTCACCGGCATCCAGCTTGGCGAGGCGGGTGTTGACGTTGCCCCGGAGCACATGGATGTTGAGGTCTGGACGATAGGCCCGAAGCTGGGCCTCCCGTCGCAGGCTGGCGGTGCCGACCACGGCGCCTTCCGGCAGGGCATCGACATTGTCATAATGATTGCTGACGAAGGCGTCGGTGGGGTCTTCCCGCTCACAGATGGCGACCAGGCCCAGACCGTCCGGGAAGTGCATGGGCACATCCTTCATGGAATGAACGGCCAGGTCCGCCCGACCATCCAGCATGGCTTCTTCCAGCTCTTTGACGAACAGGCCCTTGCCGCCGATCTTGGCCAGGGGAACGTCCAGAATCTTGTCGCCCTGAGTTTTGATTTTCACCAGTTCGACAGTCACGTTGCTGTTCAGGCGCTCGAGTTCGGCCTTGATGAATTCTGCCTGCCAGAGCGCCAGGGCGCTGCTGCGGGTCGCGATGCGAAGAGTTCGTTTGGACATGACTCTCTCAGTCGGTTCGAAATAGGTGGGCCAAGGGTACCTTTTGATGGGCCAAATGTCCCGTGCCGGTGGGTCTTCTGTTCGGGAAAAACCTAGCCCGGCTGATGGTCGTGCAACCACTGGCGCACGCTGCTGGCGTGGCGGCGGCTGACCGGAAGTGCCCCTCGTCCGTCCTTGAGCTCGACCACCGCCTGGCCCTGATCCGTGCGGGTCAGCGCCTGGATAAACCGAACCCCCACCAGGGTCTGCCGGTGGATGCGCAAAAGGTGGCCCGGGTAGGTGCTCTCGAGCTCCTTCAGTGTGTAATCACAGACCGTTTCACCCTCGGAGTGGTGCAGGGTGACGTACTTCTGGTCGGCTTCACAGTAGACGATGTTGACCAGATCAATCAGCTCGGTACCGCGATGGGTCCGAACCGCCAGTTGCTCGTCACTTCCCTGGTTCAGGGCACCGAGGGTCTGGGCCTGCACCCGGTTGACCCGTCCGGCACGGTTGAGGGCATCGGCCAGCGCTTCCTTTCGGACAGGTTTGAGCAGGTAAGCGATGGCCTGTACCCCAAAGGCCTCGATGGCATAGTGGTCGTACGCGGTACAGAAAATGAGCGCGGGTGGATTGGCCAGCTTTTCGAGCCGGCCGGCCGCCGCCATGCCATCCAGCCCCGGCATGCGGATGTCCAGCAGCATGATGTCCGGCTCCAGCTTAGCTACCTGGGCCAGTGCGCTATCACCATCGGACGCCTCACCGCAAACCTCGTAGCCCGGCAGGGCTTCTACCAGGCGCCGAAGGCGCTCGCGGGCCAGGGGTTCGTCGTCGGCAACCAGGATGCGGCGGTTGGTCATGGCAGTAGGTGGCACCTTTTTCGGTTCATAGAGTTGAGCCGGCGCTGGATTGCGATGGCAACTTCCGGCGCGGCAGCCGGAGTGTGACCGTATATGTATCGTTCTGCTGGCTGTGTTTCAACACGGCCGGTTCCCCGAACAGGGCGGCCAGGCGCGACTGGATATTGCCCAGTGCCATACGGTTACCTTCATGCTGACGACCGCTCTGGTCGGGCTTGGGATTTTGCACCAGCAGGTAGACAAACTGGCCCCGGGCCTGTGCTTCGATCCGCACCGTGCCGCCGGCGGCGCAGGGCTGGATGCCGTGGTAAATGGCGTTTTCCACCAGAGGCTGCAGGGCCAGCGGTGGAATGGCCTGGTGCTCCAGTCCCGGCGCGATGTCCCATTCCACGTGCAGCCGGTCCCCCAGGCGAAGCGCTTCGATGCCGAGGTAGCGCCGGCACAGCTCGAGCTCGCGCCCCAGTGGCACCAGCTGATCCGTGTTGCGCAGGCTGGCCCGGAACAGTTCGGACAGATCGAGAACGGCTTCTTCGGCCTGTTCCGGATTGATGGCGATGAGGCTGGCTATGGTGTTCATGCTGTTAAACAGGAAGTGAGGCTGAATCCGGGCCTGGAGTGCCGCCAGATGCGCCTGCATTTCCGCCTCCCGTTGTTCCTGCCACTGATGCTGAAGGTAGAAATACCGAAGCACGATCAACGCGATCAGCAGTGCCATCAGCATTTTCTTGGCGATGCTTTGCCAAGCAGCCAGATCCTGATTCGGTTGCAGCAGGCTATCGGCGAATAGACTGAAGGCCAGTACGTCCAGCAGGACGATCCCGACAATGCACAGGGTGGCCATGGGAATGGATAACTGGGCCAGTTTCGCCCGGAACACACAGATAAGGGCGGCGCTGGTGAGCGTGGTCCATTGCACGAACAGGGACAGGAGCCCGAAGAAGCTCCAGTCAATCCAGCCGGACTCGGCCTGAACAATGGCCAATACAAGCACCAGCAGTTCGCTGGTCACCAGAAGCATGAAAACGGCCCGCACCCGGCACAGGTCCGGAACGAAAAACTCGTTGGATGTTACTGCCTTGTCGCCTTTCAGGGGTGGCTCCTTACAGGGGTCGGAATGCTATACTCGCGCCACATCCAATGTACCTTATTATTCCCCGCCAGATGATGCCGGGCTGTTTGCAGGAAAGATAGATCATGACGGATCAGAAAAAATCTGAACAGAGCACAACCTCCGAAAAACCCTGGGGTGGACGTTTCAGCGAACCCACCGATGCCTTTGTTGAGCGATTCACCGCATCTGTCGGTTTTGATCAGCGCCTGTACCACCATGACATCACTGGCTCCATTGCCCACGCCACCATGCTTGCCTCGGTCGGTGTTCTGACC
Source organism: Marinobacter sp. F4216 (assembly GCF_019931195.1). Taxonomy (GTDB): domain Bacteria; phylum Pseudomonadota; class Gammaproteobacteria; order Pseudomonadales; family Oleiphilaceae; genus Marinobacter; species Marinobacter suaedae. Next base: position 61,090 of record NZ_JAIOUO010000009.1, read on the forward strand.
GACCAGGAGCGGGATGCCATCATCGAGGGGCTGAACGGGGTTAAGGCGGATATTGAATCCGGAGCGTTCGAGTGGTCGGTCAGCCTGGAAGACGTGCACATGAACGTGGAGGCACGTCTGACCGACCGTATCGGCATCACCGGTAAAAAGCTGCACACCGGCCGCAGCCGGAATGACCAGGTGGCCACCGATATCCGCCTGTACCTGCGGGACGAGATCGATGTGATCGCCGAGGAGCTGACCCGCCTGAAGGCCGGACTGCTGGATCTGGCAGAGCGGGAAGCGGACACCATCATGCCCGGCTTTACCCATCTGCAAACGGCCCAGCCGGTAACCTTTGGTCATCACCTGATGGCTTGGTACGAAATGCTGGTGCGTGACGCAGACCGCCTGCAGGACTGCCGCAAGCGGGTGAACGTGATGCCGCTGGGCGCGGCCGCCCTGGCGGGCACGACCTATCCCATAGACCGCGACATGACCGCCCGGTTGCTGGGTTTTGACCGTCCCACTGAAAACTCGCTGGACTCGGTCGGCGACCGGGACTTCGCCATTGAGTTCTGCAGCTTTGCGTCCCTGCTGATGACGCATCTGTCCCGATTCAGCGAGGAGCTGGTCTTGTGGACCTCCGCCCAGTTCGACTTCATCGATCTGCCGGATCGTTTTTGCACTGGTTCCTCCATCATGCCGCAGAAAAAGAATCCGGATGTGCCGGAACTGGTGCGGGGCAAAACCGGCCGTGTGAATGGTCACCTCATCAGTCTGCTCACCCTGATGAAGAGTCAGCCCCTGGCTTACAACAAGGACAACCAGGAAGACAAGGAACCCCTGTTCGATACCGTGGATACCATCAAGGGCTGTCTGAAAGCCTACGCCGACATGATTCCGGCCATTCGCTCCAAGGCTGACAACATGCGTGTGGCCGCCAAACAGGGCTTCTCAACGGCGACCGATCTGGCGGATTACCTGGTCAAGAAAGGGGTACCGTTCCGGGATGCCCACGAAATCGTTGGCAAGTCCGTCGCTTTCGGTGTGGCGGAAGGTCGGGATCTGTCCGAGATGTCCCTGGAAGAGCTGCGTCAGTTCTCTGATGTCATCGGCGAAGATGTTTTCGATGTGTTGACGCTGGAAGGCTCGGTTCAGGCCCGGAACCATCTGGGGGGAACCGCGCCGGAGCAGGTTCGCGCCGCGGTGGCTCGCGCTCGCGCCCGGTTGGCAGGCTGAGTCAGGCAGGATTTCCGGGCGCGGGGTTAACCGCCGATGCGCCCGGTCGTCAGTTGCACGGTTGCTGGCGTCAGTTCAGCCAAGGGTTTCGGGCGAGAAAACCGGAAACCCTGACCGTAATGGATACCCAGGGCACGAACCTTCCGGAGTGTATCTTCACTTTCGATGCAGGTCGCGACGGTGACTTTGCCCGCCACTTCGGCGATCCGGTGCAAGGCCTCAACCATCACCTGCTGAACCGGATCTTTCTCCAGATCCTCCACCAACCGGCGGTCCAGTTTGATGATGTCTACCGGCAGCCTGGCGGCCAGACTGTAGCTCTCCACCGAAGCGCCGGCACCGTCCAGGGCCACCCGGCACCCTGCCTTGTTCAGTGCATCACAGAGGACTGCCACCTCATCGGGGTACTGGGTGGCGTGGGCTTCGCGAATTTCAAAGCAGAAACAGTCCGAGTCAAAGGGTGAGTCGTCCAGCAGGCTCTCGATGAAGTCGGCGAAGGTATCGTCCAGTACACTCGCAAGCGACAGGTTGAAGCCACAGTACTTGAGTCGGGGTTCCAGCAGGGGCTGAGAATTCAGCCAGATGAAGGTCTGTCGGATAACCTGACGGTCCAGGCGCTTGGCCAGATCAAAGCGCTCAGCAATGGGCAGGAACTGATCCGGTCCAAGGGTGTCCTGGGTGGCATTGTTGGCAGGGATCCGGGCCAGGATTTCAATATGATCGCCCCAGGTAGCGCTGGCAACCGGCTTGAAGGACTGGAACTCGAGAATCAGCCGTTCGTTGTCCAGTGCCTCGCGAATCTGTTCCGCTTCCTTCCAGGCTTCGCTCTCGTCGACATGCTCTCCTGCGGCACGAGCTGTGTGAATCCGGTTGCGGCCGGAAATCTTGGCGGTATGGCACAGGTCTGCGGCCTGGCTGAGCAAGAGCTCCGGATCATTCGGCGCATCGTTGTCCATGATAAGCAGCCCGCCGGACGCCGTTGTTTGAAGGCTTTCGCCTTGCCACTGGAATACAAACTCGGATATGGCATCGAGAATGTTGTCGGCGATTTTCCGGGCCCGGGACTCGGGACAGTTTTCAATCAGCAGGACAAAGGTATCGCCCGAAAGGCGTGACAGCGCGTCTCTCTGGCGCACGCGAATGCCCAGATTGCCTGCCAGTTCCCGCAGGTAACGGTCGCAGGTGCCACTGCCGGTCAGGTCGTTGAAACGCTCGAACTTGTCCAGGTCCAGGTAGAGCAGGCTATCGCAGGATTCCCGGTGGGTCTTGTGTTCCAGTGTCCTGAGCAGGCGGGCAATGAAGGCTCGACGGTTCATAAGGCCGGTCACCGGGTCGTGCCGGATACGGTATTCGCTGCTGGCGCTGTGGCTGGCTCGCGGGGCAATCTCCCGCCCGACATGGACTGCGCCGATGGGATCGCCCTGATCATTGGTCAGGCGCTGGTAATGGAATTCGTAGACCGGTAATTCCCGATTTTGTTGGGCCAGTGGCATTTCCACCACGAAGTTGTCCCGGTCAAAGGCTCGTTGCCACAGGCGCTCAATCAGCCGTCGTTCGTTGGGATGCTCGGTAAGCAGGCTTGTCAGACTGTCGCCCGGTCGAGGTCGGACACCGAAGATGGTTTCGAATTGCTGCACAAAGGCGTGGTTGCAATGCAGTAGGTTGAGCTTGAGATCAACCGCCGCGACGACATCCGGCGTGGACTGGGTCGTGGCTGCCAGTATCCGTTCGGCATCCCGGCGGGCCAGATCCCTTTGCATTTCCCGGGTGCGATCCACAAGCGTACCGCCGACCCGGCCGGATTGCTTGAGAGCACGACCATGAATGGTTACGCCTCGGACGTTCTGTCGGGAGGTCAGGATGTCCAGGTCAAGCGAAAACGACCGGCCGGATTGAATGCAGCGACGAAACATGGCCCGAACCCGGGGCTGGCCCGTCTGACAATAAAAAAGGGCCTGCTCCGGGGTGAGTTCTGTGTCGGTTCGCAGCTCCAGCAATTTGAACAGCCCATCGGTCCAGGTCATTTCGTTGTTCTGGGAATCCAGCTCCCAGATACCGGCGCTGGCGGTGTCCTCGGCCAGTTTAAGCAGGAGGGGGTCGATGGAGGCAATATCCCGGTGGGAAATGGTGGCGGAGGCGGCGGTGTCCGAATCCCGCATACTCACACGCATGCTCAGGCTGGCCGTGAAGAAGAATCCCTCCTTGTGCCGGAAGGTCACCAGAACGTTCTGGCCCCTCTCAATCCGGTTCCAGTTAGACGGCACGAAAGGGTCGTCCTGCCTGGATGCGAGGATGCTGTGAACAGGTCGCCCCTGCAGCTCCCGGGCGTCGTAGCCCAATACTGATTCGACGTATCGGTCGGCGAACATCACCTTGCCTTCGTCGTCGATACGCAACAGGGTTCTTCGGTCGGAATTCTGCGACAGGTCTGCTCTATGGCGACGGATGACGAACTCTTTCACGATGGATGAGCCTCGGTAATCTTGGTGTCGGATGTGCCGGTGATCTGGCGAGCGTGACAATATGTTTTTATTTTTCTGGGGGATGCCACGATTCAGCACACATAATACTGATCCTGTCGCTGAAAAGAACCTTTCCTAAGTACCGTTTTGTCTGTCCTCATGCCCCGATCATCCTCGATTTTGACGAGGGGCTTGGTCGTATTGCGCTCCTGCGCCTCTCGAGATCGGTTGCCGGTATGGGACGAACAGGATGAGATCGTTCCTCCCTGTTCGCCAGCTTGCGATCGTGGCCTCGCCGGGCAGGATGCCTGTCGGGTATACTCGGGCGAAAACACATTCAGAGGTTGCAGGAATGCGCGCCACCATTCTTTTGTTGGTCAGTCTGGCCCTAACGCCGGTGCTTTATGGCTGCGGCCAGAAAGGCGACCTGTATCTGCAGGATTCGGTTCCGTCCGATGAGCGTGCCGGGACCGGAACGTATGGCCAGCCAGCGCGCGATAACGAAGACACTGAACGTTAGTCCGTCACCTCTGTACCTGTAGGACGATGTAGGGAAGCCATGGATTACTTCAATTACCGCGACGGTGAACTGTTCGCCGAGGATCAGCCTGTCTCAGAGATTGCCGAGCGTTTCGGAACGCCGGCCTACGTGTACTCCAGGGCCACCCTGGAGCGCCATTACCGGGCCTATGACCAGGCTTTGAGCGGTCGGCCACATCTGGTCTGCTACGCGGTCAAAGCCAACAGCAACCTGGCGGTGCTGAACGTGCTGGCTCGCCTGGGTGCTGGCTTCGATATCGTTTCCGCCGGCGAGCTGGAACGGGTGCTCCGGGCCGGCGGATCGGCCGCCAAGGTGGTGTTTTCCGGCGTCGGCAAGCAGGAATGGGAAATGAAACGCGCCCTGGAAGCCGGCGTGCGCTGTTTTAATGTGGAGTCCGACACCGAACTGGACCGGCTGAATGCCGTGGCCGGCGAGCTGGGCGTGCGTGCGCCGGTGTCCCTGAGGGTGAATCCGGATGTGGATGCCGGTACCCATCCCTACATTTCTACCGGCCTGAAAGAGAACAAGTTCGGCATCGATATCGCGGAGGCGCCCGGGGTTTACGCGCGGGCCAGCAAACTGCCGAATCTGGACCTTATCGGTGTTGATTGTCACATCGGATCGCAACTGACCTCTGTGGATCCTTTCCTGGATGCGCTGGACCGGGTGATGGCACTGATCGATAGCCTGGCGGAGCAGGGCATTGTCATCCGGCATCTGGATATGGGCGGAGGCCTTGGCGTCACTTACGATCAGGAACAGCCGCCCCAGCCATCGGATTACGTCCGCGCTCTGGCAGAGCGCCTTGGTGACCGGGAGCTGGAGCTGGTGCTGGAGCCGGGCCGGTCGATTGCGGCGAACGCGGGTATCCTGCTGACGCGGGTCGAATTTTTGAAGTGCACCGAGCACAAGAATTTTGCCGTAATCGATGCGGCCATGAACGATCTGATTCGTCCGGCTTTGTACAGTGCCTGGCAGGCGATTATACCGGCGAAGCCGCGTCAGGATGGCGCAGAAAAGAACTGGGACCTGGTTGGGCCTGTGTGCGAAACCGGTGATTTCCTGGGTAAGGACCGCAGCCTCAGCCTGCAGCCGGGTGACTTGCTGGCGGTGCGATCGGCGGGCGCCTACGGATTCGTGATGAGCTCCAACTACAACTCCCGCAACCGTCCTCCCGAGCTGATGGTGGATGGCAATCAGGTGCACGTGGTTCGGCGACGGGAAACCCTCGACGACCAGCTGGCACCCGAGAGTTGTCTGCCGGAATGAGGGAGTCGCGGGACATGAGTCAGCACCGACGCGGACAGGGACAGGGACCAGCATTGCGTTTCACCAAGATGCACGGCCTGGGCAACGATTTCATGGTGGTGGACGCCATCAGCCAGCCGTTTCGCCTGCGCCCGGAGATGATTCGCAAACTTTCCGACCGGAACTTCGGCATCGGCTTTGACCAGCTGCTGGTGGTAGAACCGCCGGGTCTGCCGGACGTGGATTTTCGCTACCGTATTTTCAATGCCGATGGTTCCGAGGTGGAGCAGTGCGGAAACGGCGCCCGTTGTTTCGCCAGCTTCGTCCGGGACCAGCGCCTGACCAACAAGAAAGTGATTCGGGTTCAGACCGCTAAGGGCGTGATCGAGCTGCGACTGGGCAAGCAGGGCATGGTGACCGTGAACATGGGGGTGCCGGAGATGAATCCCCCGGCCATTCCATTTGCCGCGGATCAGCAGAAAACCGTATACACCGTGGAAGTGGAAGGCCAGGCCGTCGAGCTGAGTGCCGTATCCATGGGCAACCCCCACGGTGTCCTGGTAGTGGATAATGTCGACACGGCGCCGGTGGAAACCCTGGGCCCGTTGCTCGAATCCCACCCCCGTTTTCCCGCCAAAGCCAACATCGGTTTCCTGCAGGTCATCGATCGTAAGCGTGCCCGCTTGCGTGTCTATGAACGGGGTGCCGGGGAAACGCTCGCCTGTGGATCCGGGGCTTGTGCCGCAGTGGTGGCCGGTCGCCTCCGGGGGCTGCTGGATAGCCGGGTCGAGGTCGAACTGCGCGGTGGCCGGCTGGTCATCGAATGGCAGGGGGAAGGGGCCCCTGTTATGATGGATGGCCCTGTAACCACGGTCTTTGAAGGCCAGATGCGACTGCCGGGTGGAGACAAACCGGGCCGTCGTCCGAAACACGGAAAGCCCGCACGAAAACGGTCCTGACCGTCAGGAGACACAGAATGACAGAACAGACGGCCCACCAGAAGGTCGATGACATTACCCGCGAACAGGTGGTCCAGTACCTGAAAGACAATCCGGACTTCTTCGTCGGTCAGGACGACCTGCTGCGCGTATTGACGCTGCCACACGACAGTGGCCGGGCTATTTCCCTGGTGGAGCGACAGGTGCACCTGTTCCGCGAACAGCGGGATATGCTCCAGGGTGAGCTGGGCGAACTGGTGTCCATTGCCCGCCAGAATGACCGTCTGTTCGAGAAGAGCAAGCGAATGCTGCTGCAGGTGATTGAGGCGCGTAACGTCAATGATATGGCGGCGGTGATTGATGACAGCATCCGGGGCGATTTCGGCCTGGATGCGGCGTCGGTCTTGCTCTTCACCGACAGCGACTTGCCTGAGGTATCGCAAGGCGCGCTGCATGTGGTCAGTCCGCAGGACGCCCGGGAACGCCTGGGCAGTCTTCTGGAAGGTGACCGTGCCGTATGCGGCCAGTTCCGCGAGAACGAGCGGGAATTCCTGTTCCCCGACCGGGACGATCCCATCGCCTCGGTTGCGCTGGTGCCCCTGCGCAGCCAGGGCCTGGTTGGCGTGTTTGCGGTGGGGAGTTGCGAACCGGGTTACTTCGATCAGAGCATGGGGTCCATGTTCCTGAGCTATATCAGCGATACCCTCAGTCGCTTGCTGCCACCCATGCTTGAACGCCACAGCACGGTGGTGGAGACCACCGGGCGGACCGCGGAGAACTCTTGAGTGCCCGGGGAGCAGATGGCTGATAGTCTGCCGGGGTCCCTGGCTGCCCCTCTAACTGACTTCATTCAGCATCTGGCCTCGGAAACCCGTCACTCCCAGCGCACCTGCGACAGTTACCGGAGGGATTTGGATCGTCTGGCGGGCTGGCTCCATCAGCGCCAGTTTGACCAGTGGCATCGACTCAACGCCCATGACGTTCGACGCTATTCCGCCGACCTGGCCCGGCAAGGTCTGAGCGGCCGCAGTATCGCCCGCCACCTGTCGTCGATCCGGCGCTTTTACCGGTTCCTGGTGCGGGAAAAACTGGCCACCGATAATCCAGCCCTGGATATACGAGCCCCCAAGAGCGGCCGTCGGCTGCCCAAGGTTGCGGACGTGGACCAGGTGAACCACCTCCTTGATGCCAACCCCGACGATCCCCTCGAAGTGCGTGATCTGTGCATGTTTGAACTGATCTATTCATCCGGTCTGCGTCTGTCTGAGCTGGCTGGGCTGAATGTGGATTCGGTGGATCTTCGAGGTGGCCAGTTACGCGTGTTGGGTAAGGGGGGCAAGGAGCGGGATCTCCCTGTTGGCCGCAAGGCCGTCGCGGCGATCCAGGCCTGGTTGCCGGTGCGAGCCGGACTGACTGGAGACGCGGAACCGGCGCTGTTTGTCAGTCAGCGCGGTGACCGCCTCAGCCATCGAAGTATCCAGTCGCGCCTGAGTCGGTGGGGTGTGTTGAAAGGGGCCGACCAGAGACTGCATCCTCATATGCTACGGCACTCCTTCGCCAGCCACATGCTGGAATCCAGTGGCGATCTGAGGGCGGTACAGGAATTGCTCGGTCACGCGGATATCGCAACCACCCAGGTATATACCCATCTGGATTTCCAGCACCTGGCCCAGGTGTATGACCAGAGCCATCCGCGGGCTCGCAGACGTCGGCAGGACCAGCACTCTGGCCCGGGCTGTGAGGATCGGAAATAGGTGATGATCAGAACGATCGCAATCGATGTGCGGTCTCAGGGTCTTCAGGCGTTTACGATGCCCGTGCTTCCGTCCAGGGCGATTGTCCACTCAGCGGATACCGGCAAAGACTCGGTTGTGATTGAATCGGTGTCTCAATGACGCATTCTGGCATCCAGTTCATCAATTATTTCAGCCCAGTCGCTGTCCTGCTCCAGGCCTTCCTCCAGAAAGTTGGACTGGCTTTCGGACCAGAAGGGCGCATCCTGGATCGCGGTGCCGGCCGGGAGCGGCGAGTGCTCGCTGATGAACTGATCCACACTGGCCTCATCGGAAGGCAGTCCCAGTTGCTCAAACAGGGTATTGATAGTGTGCTTGCTGGTATCCATGACTACGGCGCTCCCGACGTTGTTTGCCCGAATGAAATTGTCTCTGATTGCAGGTATGGTTCCCTGAAATGTAGCGGAACCCTTAAGGATATCCAGTGAAGGCCGCGCTTCCACTTTTGTTGCTTTGTCTGTTGTCTCTGGCCAGCGCATCGTTGCGGGCGGATCCTCCGCAGCAGTCCCCTGCGCCGGTGCTTGGCAGCGACGATCTGGACTGGCTGGATACGAAGGAAACTTTTCGGATTGGCATCCGGGAGCCGCGGGTCCCGCTGATGTTTGATATCGGCGATGGCACCATGGCCGGTATCTTCGTCGATTACCTGGACCGGCTTTCGGAAAAGCTGGATAAGCCGGTAGAGGCCGTCGTTGTCGGAGGCACAGGTGGTGTTGAGGTCCCGTCGGTCGACGCTCTGTTAACCGCCCGCCTGCCCGATACGCCGGTGCCCCCAGGCCAGAAGGTCACCGAACCCCTGATGTCACTGACCTACGGCCTGTTCATCGGTGCCGGAGACCTGGCCATCCGTGGTCTTGAGGATCTGGAGAACACCCGGATCGCGATCATCGAGACGGACCCGAACCAGTTCCCCATGCTGGACCCGGTGCAGAACTTCACGCCGGTGGAGGTGAAAAACCTGAGCGAGGCGGTCAGCAGTGTGCTCTCTGGCCGGGCTGACGCGTTTCTCGGACCGGTGCTGGTGGTGTCGGAGTATCTCCAGTCGGCGATGATCGATGGAATCGGCTTGTCGGAATTGCTGGATGAGCGCACTGCAGATGTGGTGCTGCAGGTGGATGCCGACAAGGATCAGCTGTTCCGGGTGCTGGAACAGGCCGTTCTGGCCATCAATCATTACGAGCACCGCGCCATCCGGCATTCCTGGCTACAGACCGATGTGCCCGCCCTGGAGCGGAACGGTTTTGAGCTGTCTGGCGCCGACCAGGACTGGTTAAAACGCAATGAGGATCTTCGGGTGGCATTCCGATCCGATTGGCCACCCTTCGAATTCGCCCAGGATGGTCGTCCGGGAGGCCTCGTGGCCGACCTGATGACCCGGCTGGAAAGCAAACTCAACCTGCGCTTTGAGCGGACCCTGGTATCGGATCGGATGACCGCAGAGGAGCAGTTGCGGGATGGTACGGTGGATATTCTCCCCGGACTGGCTCGAACGCCTCGCAACGAACAGGATTTTCTGTTCACCCGGGCTTATCTGACGGTCCCCATTGCCCTCGCGATACGGGACGAGGGGCGGTTTATTGGTGACTTACGGGAGATTCAGGGGGAACGTGTTGGTGTGGTTAATCGCCACGCGGCACACGATTACCTGCTGATCAACCATCCGGAACTGAACCTGTTCCCGGTCAGCACGGTGGAAGAGGGGCTTCTGGCTCTCTCCAATGGCGACCTGGATGTGATGGTGACGCACATTCCGGCGGTCAGTTACACCGTCGCGAGGCTCGGCCTGGCGAATCTCAGGATCACCAGTATCACTCCTTATGCTTACGACCTGCGGTTGGCGGTTAAGGCCGACCGGCCCGATCTGCACCGAATCCTGAATCAGACGCTCAACAGCCTGGATGCCAGTGAAACCGAGGCCATCTACAACCAGTGGATCAACCTGGATATCGAGCAGGAGCCGGACTACACCGTCGTGCGGCGGGTGATTCTGATAGCCATCGTGGTGGTACTGATCTTCCTGTACTGGAACCGCAAGCTGTCGCGGGAGGTGGATGAGCGAATCCGGTCCGAGAACGCCCTGCGCCGCAGTGAAGACGAACTCCGGGCCGCCAAACTCGAGGCTGAACGCCTGGCCCGGGAAGCTGAGGCAGCGAGTCGCGCCAAGAGTGAATTCCTGGCCAACATGTCCCACGAAATCCGCACCCCCATGAATGCGGTGATCGGTTACAGCGACTTGCTGACCAATACCGTCAAGGATCCCCAGCAGCGCAACTACCTGGAGGCGATCCGGGCGGGCAGCCGCAGCCTGTTGATGCTGATCAACGACATCCTCGATTTGTCCCGCATCGAGGCCGGTAAACTTCGTCTCGATTATTCGGCGGTGTCCCTGCGCCGTATGCTGGATGACGTTCGGCACATTTTCGATCTGCGTGCCCGGGAACAGGAAATTTCCCTGGAAGTGAGCGTTGACTCGGCCATGCCCGCGGCGATGATGCTGGACGAAACGCGGCTGAGGCAGGTGCTGTTTAATCTGGTGGGCAATGCCATCAAGTTCACCCACGAAGGCGGTGTGACGGTTCGGGCAACAGCAACGCCCCTGGAGCCAGCCGGGGAAGAGGAGAACCATGACTCCCCCACGCCCGATATTCAGCGGTATCGTCTGGTGATTACCGTAAAAGATACCGGCATCGGCGTGCCTGAAGACCAGAGGGAACGCATTTTTGAAGCCTTTGAACAACGCGAAGGCCAGAACACACGCCGCTATGGAGGTACAGGCCTTGGGCTGGCCATCAGCCGAAAACTGGTGCGTATGATGGGGGGCGAGCTGGAAGTTGAGAGCGAAGCCAACGTCGGCTCTGTGTTTACTGTGGTGTTGCCAGAGGTCGCCGCGACCGGTGAAATAGTCGAAGATCCGGGTAAGCCGAAAGAAGCGGAGACTCTGCTCGCCCAGGAGCTGAGTATTCAGGAACGTGGCTGGTTGCGTGAACAGTTGGCCAAGGACTTCGGCGATGAGTGGCAGGATGTCAGGGAGAGCGGAGACCCGGAGGCTATGAAAGACTTTGCGCGGCGGGTGCTGGCCTGGGGGCAGCGTTTCCGGTCACCGTCGGTGACCCAGTACGGGGAAAAGCTGCTGGCCGATGTGGAGGCGTTCAACCTGGATGCGGTCAACGGTGCGCTGGATGTGTTCCCGAGATTGCTGGGACGAGAGAACTAGAGGCGAAGCTTACAGGCAATCAAACTGGGAACGGCGGTCAAAGGCAACCGAGACCATGTCGTACCCGGAATCAGACAGCTCACGAATCAGGTCCCGATCCTTCAGCAGGGTCATGCAGACCTTGTGAACGCTGGCCTGAAGCTGCTCCATAGGTGGTTGCGTTGCCTGCAGGCGAAAGTCGACAATCAGGTATTTGCGCTCAATGTCGGCCGAGACCGGAATGTCCTGCCGCTCCACGCTTTCGTAACCGATGTAGGTCGCTTCGTCCCGGGCAAACACCTGGCTCATCAGCAGGTCAAGATTCTCGGCCTGCGCTGGAAGGGCAGGCAGCAGAAGGGCTGAGGCCAGTAGGCTGTGGATGAATGACGTTTTCATGGTTGGTTACCTGGTGACTTTTTTGTCATGTGTAACAAAGTGTAAGTGCTTGTCGCGGTCCATTTTTGCAGACCGGTTGGCATTTTAAAGAATTCGGACGAAAATTTTTTCAATTTTTTGCGGTTGTCAGCACCTCGGGGGTTATCTGCCGGCGGCGCTGCTCATGAAGTTTTCAACTATTCTTAACAACAACAGCAGTACAGACGTTATAAGAGGTAGTGGCATGTTTCAGCTTGTCTTCAAAGGGGAGTGCGTTCCGGGTACCGATACCCAGACTGCGCGAAACAATGCACGGGCCCTGTTCAAGGCCAGTGTCGAGCAGGTCGACCGGATGTTCAGTGGTCAACCCGTGGTGATCCGTAACAAGCTGGAAGAGGCGCAAGCCGAAAAATACCGCGCCGTACTGGGCAAACACGGCATGGTGGCTTATGTGCAGCCCATGCCGGGCACGACTCCGGTATCCGAATCAGCTCCCAGGCCACAAGCGGCGGCTCCCGCTCAACCTGCGCGGGAGACTGAGCCAGCAGCCCGGCCGACGAGCTCCGCAGCGGGCAGGGTGCCCGACACCGAACCGGGGGATCGGCTGCCGGTGGCGGGTGAAAAAGTGGATGACATACTGAGCGGCTCGGGGTTGGGCCTGGATCCGGCAGGCGTGAGACTGGTTGAGACTCAGGACGTCGAGGCACCTGAATTTGAGCATCTGGATGAGTGGTCATTGGCCCCGACCGGTAGTGATATCGGAATAAAGGAAGACCTTCCGCCGCCAATGGTTCCCGATGTGTCCCACCTGTCCCTGGCTCATGAGGAGACTGGCGGCAAGTCTTAGCGCCCACTCCCTGGCCGAGCGAAGAAAGGAATCTCATGCCAGTAAAACGCATTCTTTTTTGGATATTCCTCACGGGCGCATGGTTGGCGCCCGTTCTTTCTGCAGCAGAGCGGCCCAAGGTTGGCCTTGTGCTCAGCGGCGGTGGCGCCAAGGGCATGGCCCACGTCGGTGTGCTCAGGGTGCTCGAAGAGATGAACATCCCCGTCGATGTGGTGGTCGGCACCAGCGCGGGTGCCGCCGTAGGCGCCCTGTATGCGTCGGGCATGTCGGTCAAGGAAATCGAGACCCGCTTTCTCAAGCTGGATTGGGTTTCCAGTTTCAAAGACGACCCGGGCCGGATTTACAAACCTGTGCGCCGAAAAATGGAAGAAGTGCGCCTGCCGTTGATGCCGGGTATCGGGGTGGCTGCTGATGGTTTCCGGGTTGGCGGGGGCATCGTCGCTGGCCAGAACCTCGGGTTTATCCTCAACGAACTGACCCGCGATGATGCTCTGGTGGAAGATTTTGATCTTCTTGCTATTCCCTACCGCGCCGTTGCCACCGATCTGGAGACCGGAGAGCAGGTTGTCATGGGTAAGGGCAACCTGGCCGAAGCCGTTCGGGCCAGTATGAGTATTCCCGGGGTTTACGCGCCCGTGCGCCGGGATGGCCGTTTACTGGTGGACGGCGGTGTGGCGAACAATCTCCCGATCAGCGTTGCCCAGGACCTGGGAGCCGAGATCATCATCGCGGTGGACATTAGTGATGCGCTGATGGGGCGGGATGAGCTCACCGGCGCATTCTCGGTGGTTGGGCAGCTCACCACCATGATGACCCGCAGCAATACCGACGAGCAGCTAACCTTTCTGGGCGAAAGGGATGTGCTGATTCAGCCCGACCTTGAGGGTTACACCTCCGCCGATTTCTATGATGGTCTGGTTTTGTTCGAGCTGGGGGCCAGCGCTGCCCGGGAGCATGCGGTTGAGCTGCGGCCTCTGTCGGTATCAAAGAGACAGTGGTCGGAGTACCAGGAGCGTCGTGACTCCGGGAGTTTTCGGGTGGGGCGGGTCGCCAGTATCAATATCATTCATGGCAATGCTTTGGCGTCGAAGTTTATTCGGGAGCGGATCCGTCAGCAGGAAGGTATGCCGTTGCAGGTGGGGCTTCTTGAAGAGGATCTGAAGCGGATTTACGGCCTCGGATATTACGAAACCGTGTCCTACTCGGTGTCGCCGTCCCCGGATGGCAATGTTCTGAATATCCTGATTCAGGAGAAAAGCTGGGGCCCCAATTACCTGTCGTTTGGACTTGGGTATGAGGACAGTGTGGACGGCGATACCCGTTTCAATCTGGCCGGTGGCCTGACCTTGACCGAGTTAAACGATCTTGGGGCGGAATGGGCGACCGGTCTGCAGGTGGGCACGGAACCCTGGATCCGGTCCCAGTGGTATCAGCCACTGAACTACGGCTACGAGCGCTTCCTGGTGGTTGGCGGTGAGTACGACCGGGACATCTTTGGCGTCTACGACGGTGGCAGTGATCCGGTAGCCGAGCTGGAGGTGAATTACCGGCTGGTGGATGTGGCTCTGGGTATGGAATTTGGCTCCGAGCACGAAGTCCGGTTGAAGTATTTTCGCGGCGACGCCTCCATTGAAAATGTGGTTGGCCAGGTAGCGATCGAAGACGATGACATCCAGCAAGGTGGTATCAGCCTGCAGTGGGTGCACGATTCCCTGGATGATTCCTTTTATCCGTATTCCGGAGCCTTCGCCGGCCTGCGGGGGCGAATGGACCGAGACGGTCTGGGCTCTGAGCGCAGCTTCGATGCCATCAGTGGGATTGGTTTGGGCACGGATACCTGGCAGGGCTTCAACCTGACCGGGTTGTTCTATGGTGAGATCGTCACCCGGGGGGAACCGGGCATCGAAAATGCCGCCCGGCTGGGTGGCTTCCGGCGGCTGTCGGCGTTGGGGCCTGGCCAGATCTCGGGTGACAACGCCTTGATGGCCGCCATGTTCGGACGTAAAAACTTTGGTGGCCCGGTGGTGCCGGTTTTTGCCGGTGCAGGCTTTGAAGTGGGTAATGCCTGGGAATCACTGAGCGACGCAAGCTGGGGCAATTCGGTGCGTTCCTGGAGCCTGTTTGCCGGCGTGGACACCTTCCTGGGGCCGGTTCAGGTGGCGGCCGCATACAGCAACCTCGACACCTGGAGTGTCTATCTCAATATCGGCTATTCGTTTACCGAGCTGTTCTACGATTCGCCCTGATCAGGCGCCCTTGCGGTCACTACTGCGAAGGGCTTCCAGCACCTGCTGGCACTGCTGCAGGGCGTAGCGGCTAAGAATATCGTCCAGGCGTCGTTCGTCCCGGTCCCGGATGGCCTGAATGGACTCGCGCATGTGTTCCAGGTTGTCCTCCAAAACATGCTTGCCGCCTTGCTGGAAGGCAACGAAGGCACATCGCCTGGCAGACGGCCAGAGATCCTCGATGGCCGCCACGATAAAGTAATTATCGGCGTATGCCAGCGACGCCTTGGTGTATTCAATGCCCAGGTTCAGAAACGCCATCAGGTCACTGCGGTCATAGCAGTCCTGCATTTGAGCGTGCAGTGATTCCAGCCGTTCCATGTCTTCCGGTTGCCTGTTCCGGGTGAGCTTCTTGCCCGTGTGGGTCAGGTAGAGTTGCAGGGTTTCGTACAGGCTGCGGACAAAAAACTCATCCAGCGGGGTCACGAAGGCGCCCTTGCGGGGCACGTTCCTGACCAGGTGACGCTTCTCCAGCAGCAGCAGGCCCTCGCGGATGGATCCGTGGCTGACGTCCATTTCCTTGGCCATGGCTGCCTCGTAAATCCGCTCGCCGGAGTGAAGCTGTCCGAAGGCAATGAGGTTCTCGATATGGCGGGCGACCTGCTCGGTCAGGGTTTCTCTGGGCTTGAACGCATTCATATTGTTATATCGCTACTGCACCACTGTTTTGTTACGGAATACTCGCATATTCCGAGGCAAAGAAACCAGTCGTGACGAGCAGGATCAGAACAGTGGCCCGAGCAGCCTGACCGCCCGGCAGGTGAGCCGGAACAGAATCGAACGTTCCTTGTAGTCCTGCTCGGTCATTTGCCGGCAATTATCCAGGTCGTCTTGCAGCATGGCGGTCACCTCCTCGACAAAGTGTCGGGCGGTGGTGACCATGGAAATTTCAAAGTTGAGCCGCATGGATCGATTGTCCAGGTTGGCCGTTCCCACGGCGGCATAGCGATCGTCCACCAGCACCACCTTCTGGTGCATGAAGCCCGGTTGGTAGCGGTAGATCCTGATGCCGGTTTGTGAGGCCTGGCTCAGATAGGAGTAGGCCGCCAGGCCAATGATCCGGCTGTCGGCTTTCTCCGGAATCATGATGCGTACATCCACACCCCGTAAGGCGGCCAGTTGCAGGGCATGCATGATCTGAACATCGGGGACAAAATAGGGAGAGGAAATCCACAGGCGGTGCCGGGCGTTGTTGATGCAGTTGAGGAAAAACAACGTGCAGGTTTCCCAATCATCGGCCGGGCCGGTGGGGAGGATCAGTACCTTGTCATTACCGGGAGTGGCTTCGTGGGGATCCCAGCCCAGCGTCGGCACCTCATCGCTGGCCCAGTTCCAGTCTTCCAGCCAGGCCAGTTGCAGGCCGGTCACCGCCGGGCCTTTAATCCGGCAGTGGGTATCACGCCAGGGCTCCTGGTCCATGACAGTGCCCAGGTATTCATCACCAAGGTTGATGCCGCCGACGAAGCCCACCGTCCCGTCACAAACCAGCAGCTTCCGGTGATTCCGGAAATTGATCTGAAAACGGCGCCGGCGAACATTACCATCGCCGAATGAGGCCACGTGGGCGCCGGCTTTGCTTAGCTCTTTGAGGTAGTTTTTCGGCAGCGACACCGAGCCGATGTCGTCGTACAGAAACCAGACTTCCACACCGTCGGCCAGTTTCCGCTCAAGTATGCTTTTGATGCGCTGGCCCACTTTATCCGAGCGCACCAGGTAGAACTCCAGCAGGATATACCGGCGGGCGTTTTCCATGGCTTCAAACAGGGCGTCGAAGGTGTCGTTACCGTCGCGCAGCAGCTGGCACTGGTTGCCTTCGGTGAAGGGTTGCCGCCCCAGGCTGCACAGCACCTGGAGTTCATCGGTAAAGTGGCTGTCGGTGGCTTCGGTAATCGACGTGGTTTGCTGCTCGAAGTAGTCCAGCAGGCTGGTGAGCGATTCATCGCCCATGCGCCGGGCTTTGACGTAGCCGCCAAATCGGTTGCGTCCGATCAGCAGGAACAGGGGGACCGTCAGGTAGGGCAGGCCAAGCAGGCCGATAATCCAGGCAATGGCGCCCTGGGCGGTGCGGTAGGTCAGCAGGATGCGGTAGATGCAGGCCAGGGCTGCCAGGTAGACAGCTGCGATGGTCGTGATGACCCACCAGGAATCGACCATGTCAGCGTGAGCCCCGGTTGGAGCGGGGCCGCCCGGTGTTTGAGGCCTCTCGTGTCTGGTGACTGGCGCGATAGCTGGCGGGAGACTGGCCGGTCCAGCGTTTGAATGCCCGGCTGAAGGCGCTCAGTTCGGAAAATCCCAGCAGGAAGGCGATTTCCCCGAGGGCGTAATGATCGCCAGCCACATAACGCATGGCCTTATCCTGTCGCACCTGCTCAACCAATTCGTGAAAGCTGAGGCCTTCCCGCTTGAGCCGACGGTAAAGGGTCTGACGACTCATGTGGCACTTCTTCGCCAGGGTGTCGGCGTCGATCTTGTCGGTGGACATCTGCTTCGAGATCAGGCGGCGAATCTTACGGCCGAACGAGCGACGTGATCCCAGCCGCGCCAGCAGGCCGTTGACCTGTTTGAGGACGGCCGAATACACGTAGGGGTTGCGCCTGGGAATGGGGTGGCTCAGGTGTTCACTGCTGAACGCCAGTTGGGTCGTCGGGCAGTCGAAGCTCACCGGTCCCCCCAGCAGGGCCTCGTATTCGTCGGCGTAACTGGGCTTGGGGTGGGCCAGTTCGACCCACTGGGCAGTGATGGTCTGGTGGATGAAGTGTCGGGTACGGCACAGGGCCGAGGCCAGGGTGCGATCCATATCCTGCCGGCAGTAATGGTCTGGCCAGTCCGGTTGCCAGGTCAGGATGGCCTCGTTGCCGGTTTGCTCGAAGCTCAGGGTCACCGACTCGTTGATCAGCCGGTGCAGGCGGACATACTGGGTAACGGCTTCGCCCAGGGTATCGCAATTGAAGAAGACATGGCCGACCAGCCCCATGCGCTCGGGGTCAACCAGCTGGCCGGCGTGCAGTCCCACCCCGGGATCCCCGGTGACTTGCTCGGCGTATTCCCACAGCCGGTAGTGATCTTCGGCGGGAATGCGCAGGTCAGGGGCGGACAAGTCCTGGATAGACCGGCCAAGGATGGTCTCCACCTTTGCGGCGTCCAGAACACCCTGGCGCTCCAGGTAGTGAACCAGAGCAAGGGTGCTGGAAGCGGCAACCAGCGGTTTGTCATTGTTTTCAGCCAGGTGCGCGTTCATGGTCATGTATCCCCACGTTAACAGTCTGCCCCGCAGATTGGTACAAAATGTCAAATAGTTGGGACAGCCTGTCAACGGTTTGTCATGCCTCTAACGATAGCATTATGGGTATCAGGTTGAAGCAATGGACAAGCCGTAGCAGGAGGTCACAATGGAACAGGAAATTTTTGTACCGCACACCCAGTCAGAACGTGAAAACGTCATGGCGCTGGCCGAGTACCTGAACAGCATCTTCTACTGCTGATCGCTCGAATCAGGCACCGATCAAAAGCCGGGGACTTCCCCGGCTTTTTTGTGGGTGAAATACCACCCTGGTAGGGCTTGCCCATGGAAATGCGGATGGTAATGTATCGGCTCTCGCGCAGACCCAATCCCAACCGGAGGCCAAGCCCTGATGACTGTCGATCTGAACCACCGAATCACTGGCGAAGGCAAGCCGCTGATCCTGATGCATGGCCTGTTTGGGTCGTTGGAGAATCTGGGAGGGATTGTCCGCCGGCTTCAGGACGAATGGCGCATTCACGCTCTGGACCTGCGCAATCATGGCGCCTCTCCCCATTCGGACAGCATGGACTACCCATCCATGGCCCGTGATGTTCTCGCGTACATGGACAGCCAGGGACTGGACAAGGTCTCGCTGCTCGGTCACTCCATGGGGGGCAAGGTGGCAATGCAAATTGCATTGATGGCGCCGGATCGGGTGGAGCAGGTGGTTGTCGCCGATATTGCGCCGGTGGATTACCATCCCCGCCACGATGCTGTACTGGAAGGTCTGGGCAGTATCGACCCGGCAGCGGTTCGTTCCCGCCAGGACGCCGATCAGACGTTGTCGGCTCATGTAGCGGAAGCTCCGACCCGCCAGTTCCTGCTCAAGAACCTGGAGCGGGTACCCCGTGAAGAACAGTCTGAAGGGGGGGCTATGTTCCGTTGGCGCCTGAACCTGCCGGTGATTCAAGCCAGTTACGATAACCTCACCAGGGCGCCGGAAGGCGAAGGCCCCTATACCGGGCCGGTTCTGTTTATCAAAGGGGAGAACTCCGCCTACATCCAGGAGAAACACCGGAATGAGATACAGCGCCTGTTTCCTTCCGCCGAACTCCGCATTATCAAAGACACCGGCCACTGGCTGCACGCGGAGAAAGCCGATACCTTTGCTGCCCTGAGCCGGCGTTTCCTGGCCAAAAATGCTTGATAAATCATAGCCTGCGAGTTCAGGGCGTGAGTTCAGTCTGCTAAAGTACAGGGACAAACAGCAGGGAATGAACAACTCAGGCGGGGATGGTCTATGAGATGGCTGATGATCGGGTGCTTGGTATTGTTTGCGGTGCTGGGGGGTTTCCTCCTGGCTCCGTCTCCGATTGATAGCCGGGCCTGGGCCCCCCCGTCACCGCCACCGCTGACCGGCCCCCTCACACCCAACGAGCGGCTCAGGCTGGCGGACCTCCTGGCCCGTGGCAAGGTCTATGGGCCCGAAGATACCGCCGTCAACGAGGAAGGCGTACTGCATGCCGGCACTCAGGATGGGCGCATTATCCGCCTGTTTCCCGATGGCCGGATTGAAACCTGGCTGAAAACCGAAGGCCGACCATTAGGTATGGTGTTCGACCAGAATGGTGATTTGATTGTTGCCGATGCCTGGAAAGGACTGCTTTCGGTAACGCCAGAGGGTGAGATCACAGTGCTCACTCGCGAAGCCGAAGGGACCCCTTTCCGGTTTACCGATGACGTGGATATCGCTCCCGACGGTCGCATCTACTTCAGTGATGCCAGTTCCCGGTTCCAGCAGCCGGATTATCGGCTGGATCTGCTGGAAATGCGCCCCTGGGGTCGACTCCTCCGTTACACCCCCCGCACCGGCAAGACGGAGGTGCTTTTGGGCAACCTGCACTTCGCCAATGGCGTAGCCGTATCCCCGGACGGCGACTTCGTGCTGGTAAACGAAACCTGGAAATACCGCATTCTGAGGTACTGGATTACCGGGCCCAAGGCCGGTCAGGCTGAGGTCTTCGCCGATAATCTGCCGGGCTTTCCGGATAACCTTGCCGTCGATTCCGAAGGGCGTTACTGGGTGGCGTTCCCCACGCTTCGTAATTCCCAGGTCGATGCCTTGCATCGCACTCCGTGGCTCAAGGATCTGGTCGCCAAGTTGCCGGACAGCCTCAAGCCCAAGCCCCAGGAGTACGGACTGGTGGTGGCGTTCGACCGGGATGGGAATATGATCACCAGTCTGCATGACACACGGGGTACTCACTTGCAGGAGATCACCTCGGTCAACCCGCACGAGGGGTATCTGTACTTCGGATCGTTGCACAATGATCGGATTGGCCGGCTGCCCTTACACGCCATACCTGGACTTGGAGACGACGCATGACGGCTGACGCGCCGATCAACTGGGATCTTGCTGATCCGTTCACTATGGATATCACGGTTACCGATCAGGATACAGATCGCTTGGGGCACGCCAATAATGTGGTGTACGTTCGCTGGCTGGAGGAAATCAGCTGGGCCCACATCGAGAGTCTTGGCATGACCTGGGAGGTACACGAAAGTACCGGGCGAGCCATGGCCATTACCCGCACCGAGATCGACTACCTGGCCTCCGCCAATGCCGGCGATCACCTGATCCTGGGCACCTGGATCACCGGCTTTGATGGTCGCTTCCGTTCAGAACGCCGGTTCCAGCTGGTGCGCCCGGCCGATGGCAAAACGCTGGTCCGGGCCACCTCCACCCACGCCTGTGTGAACCTGAAAACCCAACGGCCTGCCCGGGCACCCGATGCCTTTCGTGACATTCTTGCCTCGGCGGTTGTGGCGGGTGGCCAGGGGCTTCGCGTCGATTAACGCCTCCTTGGCAAGATCTTCTGCTAGTCTGAACAGAGTTTTGTTTCCGTCACCCGAGAAGTCCGGAGAACTCCATGGCGAATTCCACTGATACCCTCCCAGAATCCACCATGCGCCACGTCATTTATGACCGGTTCGGCGAGCGGGATGTCCTGCAGGTGGTAGAGTCCGAGATTCCCCAGCCCGATGCCGGACAGGTTCTGGTTCGCGTTCATGGCGCCGGCCTGAACCCGATCGACTGGAAAACCCGCAAGGGACTGGGCTTTGCGGCACGCCAGATCGAGAATTCGCTGCCGTGGACGCCCGGATACGATATGGCGGGCGAAGTCATCGCGATCGGAGAAGGGGTGACCACCCTGGTTCCCGGTGACCGGGTTATGGGCATGATCGGCTTTCCCGGTGTCGGTGGCGCCTACGCTCAGTATGCACTGGCCCAGGCGGATGAACTGGCCATCGTGCCGGAGGAGCTGGACCTGATGACAGCCGGCGCACTGCCGCTGGCGGCCCTGACTGCCTGGCAGGCGCTGTTCGAGGTGGCCAAGCTGGAGTCTGGCCAGAAGATTCTGATCCACGCCGGGGCGGGCGGTGTCGGTCATTTTGCCGTTCAGTTTGCCCTTGAGCGCGGCGCACACGTGATTGCCACGGCATCGGCCAGTAACCGGGATTTCCTGGCGGAACTGGGTGTCCACGAGGTCATCGACTATCACACCACGGATGTCGCCGAGGAGTGCTACGGGCTGGACGTGGTGCTGGACCTGGTGGGTGGCGAAGCCGGCAAGCGCTCACTGCACACGCTGGGTGAACAGGGTGTACTGGTGACCATTCCCACGGTCACCGCTGACGAGATCGTCAGTGCCGCGGAAGACATGGGGCTGCGAGCCCACGGCATGACCGTACGGCCAGATGCCTTTCATCTGGATGAAATCGCCGAACTGATCGAAGACGGCGACGTCCGCGTGCACATCGACGAGTCATTCTCGGTGGATCGTGTGGTGGATGCCCATGAAAAGCTGGAAGGTGGTCATGTGCGCGGCAAGCTGGTGCTGGACTGTCGCTAACCTCGGTCCAGCACTGAATATTACCTCTTGAACCGCTTAGTTTCCGGGTTCCCCGTCCGGCCCGGAGGTCTGGCGGTCCCCGTTTGAAGTTTCTTTGGTCTTTCGTTCCTTCGGCGCCTGGGCTGGCACCAGGCTGATCAGCATCCAGCCTTCTTCAGGCTTGAAGGAGTCCATGCTGATCACCGGCTGTACCCGGCCCTTCTGATCGAACACGAACATGACAATCGCCTGGCCTTCGTACTTGGTCAGGAAACCCTGGTAACTGAATTCTTCGCTCAGTTGAGTGGTTTTGACCGCGTAGCCCTGGCTGGCCAGGCTGGCCAGCTTGGCGTAACTGACGCCGCCAAACAGACCCCGTGTCATCTGGATTTTCTCAGCGGTCTGGTGCCGGGCTTTCTGATCCTGGTCGCCTTCTGCCAGGCTGAAAACATGCCCGTTGCCGAACCAGTCCAGGAAGTGGTAGGTGGCCAGGGAGTTCATGTGCTTGTAGGGCGAAACCACCAGCAGGTTGCCAACGCCGGTCAGGTCGAGGTGGGTGGAGGCATGCTCGGATATGGGATTGCCAAAGTAGGTGCGCAAACCGGCCATCCGGGCCTGACGAACGTTTTCCCAGTTGGTGTCGCACAGGGTGACGGGCACTTCCTGTTTATGCAGCGCCTGGCCAATCATGCGTGCCACCGGGTTGGCGCCCAGGATCAGAAAGCCGTATTCCGGAGGTGAAGCCACGTCGAGCAACTTGGCTAACGGTCGGGCGGTCAGGCTCTGCAAAGTGACGGTGGTAATGATGAGGACGAACACCAGCGGCACCAGGGCCTCGGCCCCTTCGTATCCGAGGTTTTCCAGCTGGAAGGCGAACAGCGCAGACACAGCCGCGGCCACTATGCCCCGCGGCGCGATCCAGCTCAGGAAGAGCTTTTCCCGCCAGTTCAGTTTGGTGCCAATGGCGGACAGCTGGATGCTCAGTGGGCGTGCCACGAGAATCAGGATCGCCAGCACCAGAACCAGTTCCCAGCCCAGGGCCGCGATGGCGCTGAACTCCACGCGGGCCGCAAGAATGATGAACAGGCCGGAAATCAGCAGAACACTGAGGGATTCCTTGAATTCCAGAATGCTCTCGATGGGCACCTGCTTCATGTTCGCCATCCAGATACCCATGATGGTCACCGTCAGCAGACCCGATTCGTGGGCCATTTCGTTGGAAACCGCGTAGACCCCAAGCATGAACGTGAGTGTGCCGGCGTTGTGCAGGTACTGTGGGACCAGATGCTTGCGCAGGACGAGGCCGTTCAGGTAACCCGCCACCGCGCCAATCAGCAGGCCAACGGCAATGGTCTTGCCGAAAATGTACAGGGAATGACTGAACACATCCCCCTGACCCCAGGATACGATGGCCTCGAACACGAGGACGGCCAGCAGGGCGCCCACCGGGTCGATGATGATGCCCTCCCAGCGCAGGATGTTGGCCAGTTTGGCATCCGGCCGAACTGATCTCAGCAGTGGGGCTATGACGGTAGGTCCGGTGACCACTGATATGGCGCCGAACAGCAGCGCCACAGCCCAGGACACATCCAGTAACCAACGGGCTGACAGGGTGCCGATAAGGCAGGTCACGATCGTGCCGATAGGCACCAGGTTACGCACCATCTTGCCGTGGCCGCGGATTTCCTCGAAGCGCAGTGTCAGACTGCCTTCAAACAGGATGATGGCCACTGCCAGGGAAATAACCGGGAACAGGAGCTCGCCGAACACCGCCTCCGGCGCTAGGAATCCAAGCAACGGGCCTGCTGCCACGCCGCCGGCCAGTAGAAAGAGGATGGCCGGCATACGAACCCGCCATGCCAGCCACTGACAGAAGAGTGAAAGAATGCCAATGCTGGCAAGGAGCATCACGGTGCTGACGGGCATATTCAGGTCAAGTCCTTTGGGTTATTGGTTGGCTCGTCGCGCAATACGATTGAGTAACCGTGAGGCGGCAAAGAAACCAAAGCTGGCGGTAACCGGGCTGGCGGCACCAAACCCCGACGCACAATCCAGTCGCACCGGGCCTGAGGAATCCGGCTTCTGCAGGCACACCTCGCCGTCTCCGGCAGGATACGTCAGCTGCTCCAACGAGTATACGGCCTCGATACCGAAGCGTCGCTTCGGATTGCGGGAAAAACCGTACTCCCGCCGCAGCATGTTGCGCACCTTGGCCAGCAGGGGGTCCTGGGTGGTCTTGCTCAGGTCCGCCACCTGAATCTGGGTCGGATCCATCTGGCCGCCGGCGCCACCGGCGCAGACGATGGGAATTTTCCGGCGCTGGCAGTGGGCGATCAGGGCGGCCTTGGCTTTGACGCTGTCGATTGCATCCACCACACCCGTCATCTCGGGCGTGATCAGTTCAGCGACATTTTTTGTAGTCAGAAAGCCAAAGTGAACGTTGATGGTGGCGTGGGGGTTGATGGCCTGCAGGCGCTCCGCCATAGCATCGGTCTTGGTTCGACCGTATTGCTGCTCCAGGGCATGAAGCTGGCGATTGGTGTTAGACACACAGATGTCGTCCATGTCGATCAAGGTGAGCTTGCCCACGCCGCTCCGGGCCAGGGATTCTGCTGCCCAGGAGCCCACGCCGCCCAAGCCGACAATGGCAATGTGGGCGTTGCGAAAGGCATTCAGGGCGCGGCGGCCATACAGGCGCTCAATGCCGCCAAAGCGGAAAGCGTAATCGTCGGCGTTCATCAGGTCTCCGGTAGTATCGGTCCGGTGCGCGGTTGTGTCGGTGAAAAGAGGGCAATTGTAACCCACGCCCGCGGGGGACAGTAAAACAGGCAAAAAAAAGCCACGACAGGGCGTGGCGGAGAAGGAGAGGCCCAGTCCGATACGGGCCTGAGCTGGACTAGTTCAGAGACACTAATCAACGGGATCTATTATTTCGCGCCGGCGCCGGCCTCTGAAGGTCACAAATAGCCATTCATCGGTCATTTCCGGTCACGGCTTGTTGCCGTGACCGGAAAGGGATCCTCAGGCAAACCAGTGGTCGTCCTCAAAGGCCATCATGCTGTCCTTGCCACTGCGGATGTCGGTCAGCAGCCAGTGAATTTCCGGCAGCAGTTTTTCGAAGTAGAAACGGGCCGAGACCAGTTTGCTTTCCAGCAAGGCCGGATTGTTCCCCTCGGTTTGGTTGTCCAATTGCGCTTTGGCTTCTGACGCCATGCGGGACCACAGGTAGCCAATTACCGTCAGAGCCATCAGTCGCAGGTAGGGCGTAGCGGCAGCACCGGCTTGTTCCGGGTCCGATGGCGCATTCTGCGCCAGCCAGCCGGTGGCTTCTTCCAGGGTGCGGATGGCTTCCTTGAGCTGATCCCGGTGAGGCGCCTCCGGATTATCTTTCAGGTAGCCGGCGAGGGTGCCAAACAGGGTGCGTACCAGCCGGCCGCCTTTCAGCCCCAGCTTTCTGCCCACCAGATCCATCGCCTGAATACCGTTGGTGCCCTCGTAAATCCGCGCGATGCGTCCGTCACGAACCAGCTGCTCCAGCGGCCAGTCGGTCGTGAAGCCGGAACCACCCAGCACCTGCAGGCCTGTATTGGCGTTGTTGAATCCTTCGTCGGTCAGGAACGCTTTTACGACCGGAGTCAGGATCTGGACAAGATCATCGGCAGCCTCACGGGAATCCTCGTCCGGATGGGCGACCGACAGGTCCAGCTGGTGGCCAGTAAACAGGGCCAGCGCGCGCATGCCCTCGTTCAGGACCTTCTGGCGCATCAGCATCCGCCGCACGTCCGGGTGGACAATGATGGGGTCGGCGGGGCCTTCGGGGTTTTTCGGGCCACTCAGGGAGCGGCTCTGCAGGCGTTCACGGGCGAAGCCGAGACTTTCCTGATAGGCCATCTCAGCGAGGCCGAGACCCTGCATGCCTACCATCAGGCGGGCCTCGTTCATCATGGTGAACATAGCGCGCATGCCGTCGTTGGGCTCGCCCACCAGCCAGCCTTTCGCGCCTTCGAAATTCATCACACAGGTAGCCGATCCCTTGATGCCCATCTTGTGCTCAAGCCCACCGCAGAACGCCGGGTTACGCTCACCGGAGTCCGGCAGGAACTTGGGGACGACGAACAGGGAGATGCCCTTGGTGGTGTCCGGTGCGCCCGGCAACTTGGCCAGAACCAGATGCACAATGTTGTCCACCAGATCATGTTCGCCACCGGTAATCCAGATTTTCGTCCCTTCGATGGCGTAGCTTCCGTCGTCGTTGGGTTTTGCCCGGGTACGGATCAACCCCAGATCGGTACCGCAGTGGGGTTCGGTCAGGCACATGGTGCCGGTCCACTGGCCGGAAATGAGCTTCTCCAGATAAGTCTGCTTGAGCTCCTCCGAACCGTGGGCATAAAGAGCACTAATCGCTCCGTGGGTCAGGCCCGGATACATGCCAAGGGAAAGGTTGGTGGAGCACACCATTTCGTCCACCACGAACTTCAGCGTGTGGGGCAGGCCCTGGCCGCCAAACTCCAGCGGCGCGTCCAGTGCGGTCCAGCCGCCTTCGACAAAGGTTTTGTAGGCCGATTTGAACGCGTCTGGCGTGGTCACTGAGCGGGTTTGCGGATCGTATTGGCAGCCTTCACGGTCGCCTACCTGGTTGGTGGGCTGTATGACTTCCGCCGCCAGTTTTCCGGCCTCGTCGATGACCGCTGAAATGAGATCAGGGGTTGCATCGGCGTATTTCTCCAGTTCGTGGAGTTTGTCCACGCCCAGAACATCAAACAACAAAAACCGGAGGTCGTTCGCCGGAGCCTGATATTGCATGCCTTGCTCTCCTTACCATACCTGTTTTTTTAAAGCGTTCGGGATCAACTCCCGGGGTTGTCAGGAATTTAAACTACCATTTCATACGGCCGTTTTAATTCTGTGGTTCACCGCGCTTGGCGGTCTGTGGACGAAAGTTGTCGTATCACCTTGGAGCGATGGGCGTTTACCCACGGGCGTTCTTCTCTGAGCCCCGTGGCAGAACGGGCGACAGAAGCGGGGGAGGCTATGAATCGTATCGTGATTGCGGGAGTATCCGGGGCCATTGGTGGGGCAATGGCTGAAGCCATACTGGATCAGAGTCCGGACAGTCGCGTGGTGGGGCTATGCCGGAATCCGGACCGGGCAGCCGAGAGGCTGCAGGCTTCCGGAAAAGTCAGGCTGCTGGCTTGGAATGCCGAAGAGGAAGAGGTGCCTGCGGATGTGTTGAGCGAACTGGAAGCGGTCATGCCCGCGAAAGAGGGTATTGATACGTTGATCTACGCGGCGGGGTTGCTTCACTCGGAGGACTTGTTTCCCGAGAAGCGCCTGGAGGACGTGTCCGCATCGGCCATGGCCCGAGCCTTTGCCGTGAACGCCACCGGCTTTGCGGTCCTCGCGCAGGCGCTTCTGCCCTGGTTGCAGCATCGGGAGTTCAAACGGATTGCGGCAATATCGGCCAAAGTGGGTTCGATTTCCGATAATCGGCTGGGGGGCTGGTATGCCTACCGGAGCTCAAAAGCCGCGCTGAATATGCTGGTTCGAACCTTGTCGGTGGAACTGCCCCGTCGGTGTAAACCGGTGGCCTGTGTTGCGCTTCATCCCGGCACCACCGAGTCTGCCCTCAGTGCGCCGTTCCGGCAGTCGCTCGCCCAGCTACAGGTCCACAAACCCGGGGAAACCGCCAGCAACCTGCTCAGGGTGATCCGCAACGTGACCGCTGAGGATAATGGTCGTTTCCTGAGCTGGGATGGGACCGAGCTTCCCTGGTAAGGGATACAGCTCAAAAAAGGGGCACCGTTGTGGCGCCCCTTTTTTAATTGCTGACTTTAATGGCCACGTGCCTACCGGATGAATGGATTGAGCATGCGGGCAAAGGTGCCCGTCAGCTTCACCGGTCCACTGAGGACGGACAGCGTGATGCAATCTTCGCAACCCACAGCCACGGGTTTGTGCTCGTGTTCTTCGTTCAGTACGACATAGTCCCACTGGTTGAACACCCCGTTCTGGTCGGCGAACGCACCCTGCAACACGATGGTTGTCTCTTCGCCGCGATGGGTGTGTGCGGGCGCCTTGCCACCTGCGGCAAGCTTCTGCAACACGACTTGCTGGCGCTGGCCCGGG
This sequence comes from Marinobacter sp. F4216, assembly GCF_019931195.1. GTDB lineage: Bacteria > Pseudomonadota > Gammaproteobacteria > Pseudomonadales > Oleiphilaceae > Marinobacter > Marinobacter suaedae. Next base: position 89,235 of record NZ_JAIOUO010000009.1, read on the forward strand.
AACCGATCGGAGATGTCGAGTACGCTGACGTCCCCTAGTTGGCGCTTCCAGGGAAGCTGGTTGATGTCTTCACCCAGCAATTTTTGCAGGGCGCTTTGCTTGGGCGTGATTTTCGGAGCCACACCTACGTTTCCGTCCGGCGAGTCCGCTTCCGTGTCATCACCGTCAATGCGCGCCAGAATGGCACTGAACATGTCCTCCTTGATGGCCACTTTGGGCTGCTGCTCCATCATGACGGCGCCGAGACTTTCCAGCATGTCGACCCGGCCCCGGCACTCAGGACACTCGTCCAGGTGCAGACGGATGCACAGCGCCAGAGGCTCACTCAAGTTGCCCGCGCTGTAATCCATCAAACTCAAGCTGTCGGGATGATGCCGTGTCATACGTTCTGGTCCTGCAATATTACTTTTAACTTGTTCAACGCCAGGCGGACCCGGCTTTTTACCGTGCCAAGGGGAATGTTGAGCTCGTCCGCGACCACCTGGTGAGACTTGTGCTCCATATACACCTTGGCAATAACGGTAATCTGTTCTTCCGGCAGATGGCTCAGGGATTCGCGGATACGTCGCTCTGACATCAGGCGATGCAGGGAGGTCACCGGTTCATCCTCGTTTTCGCCTGGGATCTGCCACAAATCCTCAGTTTCCATCGCCATTTCTGCACTCGTCCGCTGCATTTTTCGCAGCATATCGATCCGCTGGTTCCGAGCAATGGTGAAAATCCATGTGGAAGCCGCTGCTTTCCGCCAATCGTACAGCGTCGCACGACGCCAGATAGACACGAACACCTCCTGCACCAGCTCCTCCGCGTGGCTGGCGAGTCCGTTCGCAATGGCGTAATACTTGATCTGTGGGCCAAAGTGTTCGAAAAGCTTGTGGTACGCCTCCCGATCCTGACTGCTACCCACTTTTTGCAACAACTGGCTCCAGGGATCTTTGCGCCCCTCAGAGCCAGATGGCGATTGCTCCAGTGTACTCACTGGACGCTCCTTGACTGATGCATGGTTAACTACTGTTCTGGTCATTCTATGCACTCGTCCCGTATTTGTCAGTGTCTGGATTTACGGTGAGCGAGTGTTGCCAGATCATAAATTGCCAGAAAAAGAGCGATAGATAGGATGTCGGTAACAGCCGAGTGACAAAAGTGCCCGAGCCCCTGTGTCGGTCCGGAGAATGCCGAAGCTCCTTACTGGCATTAGGCTAGAAAAACAACAATAAGCAGAGAGGCTTTCGTGTTATGAGCGCCCCGATCACGTCCGCCAGTCAACCATTCATTCACGCCCACTACGCCGACATTCTCTGCCAGCTGGCCGAGGACAAGGGTGTCTCCCGTCAGACACTACTGACGGGGTCCGGCATTCGCCCTGCCATGCTTGAACATCCCGACAATCTGATTTCCGCGCCGAAGTTCATCACTTTGTGTCGTGAAAGCCTGGCTCATAGCGGAGATCCTGCGTTGGGACTGGAACTTGGCCTGCGACTGAAATTCACCACCCACGGCCCGCTTTCCCAGGCCGCGGTCAGTTCGGAGAATCTGAAGCAGGCGATTGCCGTGCTCATCAAATATTGTCGCATCCGGTTCGTCTATATGGCGCTTTCGTTTTTTACCGACGGTGAGGAGGCGGTACTGCAACTGGACGTGATGCATGAGGTGGATGATCTGCACCGATTCAGCGTGGATGTCCTGATGGCATCGCTGATGGACGTGAACCAACTGCTGTTCGGCAACCAGCTGACCCGGGGTGGCCGTTGCCAGTTTGCGTTTCCGGAGCCTGAGGATGTGGCACCCTATCGGGCCCTATTTGGTGAGCGGGTGAGGTTTGGCTGTGAGACTAACCAGCTGCGCTTCCAGCGAGAGTTTCTTGATCTGCCCCTGGTGCTGTCGAATCCGGTCACCAGACGGGTTGCCGAAGCCCAGTGCGAAGAGCAGATGCGCACCATGGAGGCAGCGGCGTCAGCGGCCGAGCGCGTCGAACGGCTGCTGGCCTCAACGCGGGAGGGCCGGTTGCCGGGACTGGAACAGGTGGCAGAGCAATTAATGGTTTCGCCCCGAACGCTTCGCCGGCAGCTCGCTGAGGAAGGGCTCAAATTCAAGCAGTTGCAGGATCGAATTCGTCACAAACGTTCGCTGGTACTGCTTCGCCGACCGGAACTCACCCTCGATACTGTGGCTGACGCGCTCGGGTACAGCGACCCGTCCAATTTCGCCCGTGCGTTTCGCAAATGGGAAGGGATGGCGCCCAGCGTCTGGCGCCAGGCCAGCCTCAAATTCCAGGGCGAAGGTCAGTCTTCCAGATAGGTGTAGCCGTCCAGACCAGCTTCCAGCTCGGCCATGAGCGAGGCGCGGCGATCTTCGGGAAGATCCGAGTTGGCCAGTTTGCACTGGTAGGCTTCCAGCAGGCTGTCCGGTTCGAAATTCACGTAACGCAGGACGCTGGCGACGGTATCGCCGATCATCGGCGTACTGGCCTTGAATTCGCCCTGATCGTTGAGCCGGACATCCACCGAGTGGGTGTCGCCGAAGAGGTTGTGCATGTCACCAAGGATTTCCTGGTACGCACCGGTCATGAAAAAACCCATCAGCAGGGGTTCATCGGCGCTGTCTTCCGGCAATGGCAGAGTGGTTTCAATACCCTGGCCATCTACGTACAGGTCAATCCGGCCATCGGAATCACAGGTAATGTCCTGAATCACGGCCCGGCGGTCGAGCGGCCGGTTCAGGCCGTTGATGGGCATGACCGGGAATATCTGGTCAATGCCCCAGACATCCGGCAGTGACTGGAACAGCGAGAAATTGACGAACAACTTCTCGGCCAGTTTTTCATTCAGTTCGTCGATGATTTCCCGGTGGGCCCTGCTGGAACTATCCAGTTGCTCCCGCAACAGCTTGCAGCAACGGATGTAGAGCTTCTCCGCATCGGCACGGTCCTGCAGCGACAGAACACCGTGGGCAAACTGGGCGTTTACATCGGCAGTGGCGTGCAGAACATCGTGGTAGATTTCCGGCAGTGAGCGAGATGACTCGGCTTCCTCAAGGCTTTGCAGGTCCCGCCACAAATCCTGCAGCGGGGTGGGCGCCTCCGCTCGCGGTTCTGACAGGGACTGGCTTTCCGTGGTCTCCCTGTCTATCACGTTGGTGACCAGCACCGAATGATGGGCCGTCAGGGCGCGTCCGGATTCGCTGATCAGGTCAGGGTGCGGCAGGTTGTGCCGTTCGCACTCCGCCTGCAGTGTGCGAATAACGTTGGCGGCGTATTCGTGCAGGCTGTAGTTCATCGAGCAGCTGCTGCGGGAGCGGGTGCCTTCGTAGTCCACGCCCAGCCCGCCGCCGATGTCGACGGTGTTGATGGGAACGCCCAATTGGCGAAGTTCGCTGTAGAACCGCGCACATTCCCGCAGTCCGGTCTGTATATCGCGGATGTTGGCGATCTGGGAACCCAGGTGGAAATGCAGCAGTTGCAGGGTATCCAGTGCATTCGCGTCCCTGAGAGTGCGAACCACGTCCAGCACCTGGTGTGCTGACAGGCCAAACTTGGACTTTTCACCACCGGTGTTTTGCCAGTTGCCCTTGCCGATGGTGGATAACCGGGCCCGGATGCCGATTAGCGGAGACACTCCGAGGCTTTTGGCCTCGCTCAGGATCAGCGGCAGTTCGGAGCGTTTTTCCACCACAATAAAGACCCGGTGTCCCAGCGTCTGGCCAATCAGAGCGAGCCGAATGTACTCACGGTCTTTGTACCCATTACAGACGATCACCGAGCCGGACTGGGGAGCCATGGCCAGCACGGCCATGAGTTCCGGTTTGCTACCGGCCTCCAGGCCGATCTGGCCTTTGCTGGCGGCTGGCTCCGCCGATACCAGTTCTTCGACTACGCGGCGTTGCTGGTTGACTTTGATCGGGTAGACCGCGGTATAGCGTCCCTGGTATTGCTGGGCCTCCGCCACCGAATTGAAGGCATCGCACAATGCATTCACCCGGTCATGCAGGATATCCGAGAAGCGAATCAGGACAGGCAGCGCAACGCCCGATGCAACCAGTGAATGCGCCAGTTCCGGCAGATTGATGGCAGGGGCATCCTGGCTTCGATTAGGACGGATCAGTACCTCGCCGGAGGCATTCACATCGATGTATCCATCACTCCAGTGGCCGATGTTGTAGACCTTGTGGGCCGGAGTACGACTGGTGTCGCTCATGCTTGTCATCCTGTCAGGAAACCGGGGACGCTGGTACGTGGCGTGCCTGCTTATGGTCCGCATTGTAGGGCTTCACCCCTGTTGCTAAAAGCACCTGGGCTACAAAAAATCTACCCGTGGCGGGGCATTATCGCTTTAGCTGGGGGCAATGCACTCCTACAATAGCGTCAACTCACAAACCCAAGGATTTCAGGGAGGCACTGTTATGTCAGCGTTGAATGAAGGTTGGTTCACCGAAATATTTCAGAACGAGGGAACAGCGTTTTCCCTGCAGGTAAAACGAAAGCTGCACGAAGAGCAGACGCCCTTTCAGAAGCTGGAAATCTACGAGACCGAAACCTTTGGTAACCTTATGGTGCTGGACGGCTGCGTGATGCTGACCAGCCGGGATAATTTCCTGTACCACGAGATGATGACCCACCCGGCCCTGTTCACCCACAAGGATCCGAAAAAAGTGGTGATTATCGGCGGCGGGGACTGCGGAACGCTGAAAGAAGTCCTGAAACATCCGGGGGTGGAAGAGGCCTGGCAGGTGGAGATCGACGAGCGGGTCACCAAGATGTCGGAAAAGTATTTCCCGGAATTGTGTGAGTCCAACGAGGACCCGCGGGCTAACTTCTTTTTCGGTGACGGCATCCAATGGATTCGCGATGTGGCGCCGGGCAGCCTGGACCTGATCATCATCGACAGCACCGACCCGGTGGGGCCTGCCGAGGGCCTGTTTGCCCTCGACTTCTACCGGGATGCCCTGCTGGCCTTGAAAGACGGGGGGCTGATTGTGCAGCAGAGCGAATCGCCGATGTTGCATACCGATTCCATCATCAAGTCTATACACATGGATTTGCGCAAGGCCGGATTCGATCACGTTCAGACGCTGCCGTTCCCCCAGCCGGTCTATCCCACCGGATGGTGGAGTTGCACCATGGCCGGCAAGGACAAACCGGTAAAGTACTTCCGCGAGGAAGACGCCGACAACCGCCCGTTTGTAACCCGTTACTACAACGCTGGCATTCATCGTGGCGCCCTGGCCATGCCTCAGTTTATGGCTGAGGCTCTCGGGGATCCGGTGCAGCCTGGCGAGGGTTGAAAGCGCTCGCGTTAGACAAAGCCCCGTGCCGGGCTAGACTGAAAAAATGAGCGGTCAGGAAGGGATCGCTCGGATGGAAAGTCTGCTGGTCAGGCAAGGGGATTTGTCGATGGAAATGCGAAAAGGAGAAGGGGAGCGTCACTGGTTTCGCAGTGACCGGTATGCACTGGTGAATGGCAAGTGGTTCTTCCAGACCCGCGAGGGAACCGTGGAGGGGCCGTATGATTCTCATCAGGAGGCCCAGCAGGTCTTGCTGCTATACCTGCGCCATTCGGATGACATGCTGTATCAGGAGGCGCGTTTTTAGTGAGCGAAGCCGGGGATCTCTGAATCACTCAGTTCGACCAGACAAAAAAGGGGCGCCCGATGGGCGCCCCTTGTCGTATGCCGGTCGTCAATTACTGACGGCCGTTTACCCACTCCGGATAGGCTTCCATACCACACTCGGACAGATCCACACCTTCGTACTCTTCTTCTTCGCTGACACGGATGCCCATGATCGCCTTGATGACCAGCCATGCAACCAGGCTGGTGACGAAGACCCACAGGAAGATGGTCAGAGTACCAACAAGCTGGCCCATGAAGGTCGCGTCGGCGTCGGACAGGAGCACCGCGAAGATACCCCAGATACCCACTACACCGTGTACAGAGATGGCACCGACCGGGTCGTCGATACGGATCTTGTCCATGAACACGATGGAGAAGACCACGATCGCACCACCGATGGCACCGATGACGGTAGCGAGCAGCGGAGACGGATCAGCCGGCTCTGCAGTGATCGCAACCAGGCCAGCCAGGGCACCGTTCAGGGCCATGGTCAGGTCGGCCTTGCCGAACATGATGCGAGCGACAACCAGTGCGGTGATCAGACCACCGGCAGCGGCAGCGTTGGTGTTCAGGAACACGTTAGCTACTTCGTTCGCAACACCGATGCCACCCAGCTTCAGAGTGGAACCGCCATTGAAGCCGAACCAGCCCATCCACAGGATGAAGGTACCGAGGGTAGCCAGCGGCAGGTTGGCGCCGGGGAACGCGTTGATCTGGCCGTTCGGACCATACTTGCCCTTACGAGGACCAAGAACCAGAACACCCGCCAGGGCAGCAGCGGCACCAGCCATGTGAACGATACCGGAACCGGCGTAGTCGCTGTAGCTAAGCTCGTACATGCCGAATACCGCGTCACCGTTCCAGGTCCAGGCACCTTCCATCGGGTAGATGAAGCCGGTCATAACAACCGCGAACAGCAGGAATGCCCAGAGCTTCATACGCTCGGCAACCGCACCAGACACGATGGACATGGCCGTGGCTACGAACACAACCTGGAAGAAGAAGTCGGAAGCACCGCTGTACTCACCCATGTCGGCAAAGCCGGCTTCGGTGGAAGCAGCGATAACGCCGGCCACGGCCGCGTCATCCATTTCAGCAACGGTGGTGATGCCGTCGAGGAAGAGACCGCCGCCGTACATGATGTCGTAACCGCAGATCAGGTACATCGTACAGGCGATCGCGAACAGGGCGACGTTTTTGGTCAGGATTTCAGTGGTGTTTTTCGCACGGACAAGACCCGCTTCCAGCATTGCGAAGCCCGCGGCCATCCACATGACCAGCGCGCCGCAAATCAGGAAGTAGAACGTATCCATTGCGTACTGCAATTCAAAGATATGATTAAGGTTGCTTTCCATTTTAAGCCCTCCGCACAAGGCTTGATCAGGTTATAAAATTTTGCGTTGGCTACTTTTGTTCAGAGCTGGATCACACCGCTTCTTCGCCGGTTTCGCCAGTCCGGATCCGGATGGCCTGCTCCAGTTCAGTTACAAAGATTTTGCCGTCACCGATCTTGCCGGTGTTGGCTGCCTTGGTGATGGATTCGATGACCTGGTCCAGCAGGTTGTCGCCGATGGCAACTTCTACTTTGACCTTGGGAAGGAAATCGACCACGTATTCCGCGCCACGGTAGAGCTCTGTGTGTCCTTTCTGCCGACCGAAGCCTTTGACTTCAGTGACGGTTACACCTTGAACGCCAATCTCGGATAGTGCCTCACGGACATCATCCAGCTTGAAAGGCTTAATGATCGCTGTCACAAGTTTCATTGCTGTCTCCTTGGTAAAGCCGTCCCAGCAGTGGGGGCCAGACGGCCAACTGATGGGTTCGGGATGCTGCCACCTCGCACATCAACTGTGCGGATTGCGTACGAGGTGTGAAAGCATTGGGTGTGCCAACGCAAAAAAAACATTGTATATCAGTATGTTGATTATTGCTTGTCCCAGATTGGCGCAAAAGGGCGCACCAATAATGGGCATTGTGCACACAAATGGCTCGATTTGGCACCACCATTTTCCATGGGTGTCAAGATGGGTGTGAGCGTCGACTTTGGGGCGTTGATTTCAGTGCTGCCCGGGCGCCGTGTGATACACTCCGGGCTTTGGCATTACAGTGTCAGAGCCCGCCCGGCGGGATCCGTCTGAACCAGTAGTCAGTGTTCCATAAGAGAGGTAAGCGCTTGTGAAAGGTCCACAGGATATTTTCGCCCAGTTGCAGGGGCAGTTTGGCCAGTTCGTGCCGGATATGGCCCGTGCTGCCAGGGAAGATTTTGAGACTCATGCCCGGGCGACCGTCATGTCGGTGCTGTCCCGCCTGGAGCTGGTTACCCGGGAAGAGTTCGATGCCCAGCAGGCTGTGTTGCTGAAGACCCGTGAAAAAGTCGACGCACTGGAGCAGCGCGTGGCCGAGCTGGAGCAGCAGCTCAAGGCGAAGTAGTCGCCATTGCCTGACAGGACGTCGGGCCAGAGATGTTCATAATTCATGAAACCAGGGAAGGTTGTCATGCTTGCTATTGTTCATTCCAGGGCCAGTGTTGGCGTTACGGCCCCTGCCGTAACCGTCGAGGTCCATCTGTCGGGCGGACTGCCCGCGCTGTCTATCGTAGGAATGCCGGAAACCGCGGTGCGGGAAAGTCGGGAACGGGTGCGAAGCGCCCTGCTGAATTCCGGTTTCGAGTTTCCTGCCCGTCGTATCACCATTAATCTGGCGCCTGCGGATCTGCCCAAAGAGGGCGCACGCTTCGATTTGCCCATTGCCATCGGCATTCTGGCCGCCTCTGGTCAGTTGCCGCTGGAGCCCCTTGCACAGCTTGAGTTCATCGGGGAACTATCGCTTGATGGGGCGCTCCGTCCACTGAATGGGGTGCTGCCGGCCGCCATTGCCGTCACCAAGACGGGAACGCGGCTGTTGGTGCCCCAGCAGAACGCCTCTGAAGCGTCTCTGGTAAGTCAGGGTAATGTCTTTGCGACAAACCATCTGCTCGCGGTGTGTGCCCACCTCACCGGGCAGGAACAGCTGAGTCCCGTTGCGACAGTCCAGGCGGAGTCCAGCGTCTTTCACGGTGGAATCCCGGATCTGGCGGATGTGCGCGGTCAGCATGTGCCTCGCCGTGCGCTGGAGGTTGCCGCCGCCGGCCAACACAATCTGCTGTTCTTTGGCCCCCCGGGTACAGGCAAGAGCATGCTCGCCAGTCGCCTGCCGGGTATTCTTCCAGTGCTGGATCCGGACAGCGCGTTGGACGTGGCGGCCATTCACTCGGTGTCCGGCCGTCCGGTCACGCCCGAAGTGTGGCGACAGCCGCCCTACCGCGCACCGCACCATACGGCCTCTGCCGTCGCCATGGTGGGTGGGGGCAGCCATCCTCGCCCCGGTGAAATCTCTCTGGCCCATGGTGGCGTACTGTTCCTCGACGAGTTACCGGAATTCGAGCGACGGGTGCTGGAGGTTCTGAGGGAACCCATGGAATCCGGCTTCATTGCCATCAGCCGGTCTGCGCGTCAGGTGGAGTTTCCGGCTCGCTTCCAGTTGGTGGCGGCGATGAATCCCTGCCCCTGTGGCTTTCTGGGCCATCCCACCCGGGAGTGTCAGTGCACGGCTCAGCAGGTGTTGCGATACAGCTCGAAAGTTTCAGGTCCTTTGCTGGATCGCTTTGACCTGCACGTGGAAATGCCTGTACAGGGTGCCGATGTGCTCATGCACAATCATGGAGCAGGGCAGATAGAAGAGGCTTCGGAGAGCAGTGCTGTAGTGCGCGAGCGGGTACTGGTGGCCAGAGAGCGGCAGGTTTATCGAGGCTGCGTCAACGGGAGGCTGGCCGGGCGTGAGTTGCAAGAGGCCTGTCGCCTGGATTCAGCCTGCCAGAAGATGCTCGCCGGCGCGATGGATCGGCTCGGGTTGTCAGCCAGGGCCTTGCACCGGATCCAGCGGGTTGCCCGCACGCTGGCGGACCTTGATAGCGCCGACTCGGTGAACCAGCGGCATGTGGCGGAGGCGCTGGGCTATCGACAGTTGGATCGGCAGCAGGCAAACCGGTCGCCGGTGTCCTCCTGATACGGCGGACTCTGGTAAACTGTGCGTTTGTCTATCTTTACTAAACTCGCAGCCAGCGTTTGAGGATTTCAAATGACCGATCAGAAAACACCGCAGGAACCGAACGACAAAGCGTCGGATTCTCCGGTCACGACGCGTCGGGGGATTCGCAGTTTCGTCCTGCGTCAGGGCCGGATGACCGAGGGCCAGAAAAAGGCCTTTGACCGCCTGTGGTCAAAATACGGTCTGACTCGTGAACAGGGCATGATCGATCCGCGTCAGGTATTTGGCCGCGATGCCGTGCTGAACCTGGAGATTGGTTTCGGCATGGGCAAGTCCCTGGCCGAGATGGCCGAAGCGGCGCCGGAGCAGGATTTTATCGGTGTCGAGGTTCATCTGCCGGGGGTGGGCTCCCTGCTCAAGGAAGTTGAAGCGCGGGGCCTTGAAAACGTTCGTGTCTACAGCATCGATGTCAACGACGTGATCGATCTGTGCCTGCCGGATGCCTGTCTGGATCAGGTGATGATCTTCTTCCCGGACCCGTGGCCGAAAAAGAAACATCACAAGCGCCGTCTGGTGCAGACTGAATTTGTTCAGAGAATCCGTCACAAGCTGAGGGTTGGCGGCATCCTTCATTTGGCCACGGACTGGGAAAACTACGCCGAGCACATGATGGAAGTGATGGTGGAGGCCGAGGGCTTCGCCAATACCCAGGAAGACGGTGGCTATTCACCCAGACCGGACAGTCGCCCGATCACCAAGTTCGAAAAGCGCGGTGAACGGCTGGGCCACGGTGTTTGGGACCTGTTGTTCCACCGGACCAACTGATCGACGGCGATCAGTGGTGCTCCAACGGGTGACGGCGGGCTGCCCGGATGATGATCAGCCCCGCCAGACCCAGGATCAGGCCGGTGTATTTGATCAGGGCAAAGATGGTCGCCCAAAGGCTGACCGTATCGTTGGGCGGGTTGAAGTTGTTCAGTAGCAGAACATTTTCCGCCAGATCAGTCATGGCGGCAGCGACAAACAACGCCCGCACCCAGCGGGCGACCGTCCGCTCCCGGACTCCGGGGCGGTCTCGCATCAGGTGGCCGGTCAACCGGAGCAGGGTGATCAGGTAAACGGGAACGAACAGCAGGCTCAGCCACAGATAGCTCTTCGCCCAAGTTTCCCCTTCACGTTGCCAGCTCAGAAGGATGGCATGGGCCTGGTCCGCGGTGCCGGCTACCTGGAAGCTAACCACGCCCTGAGGTGCTGAGGCTGTCTGCAGAGGCTGGTTGATCAGCCACAATGCCGTCAGTAACAACAATGTTGCCACCAGCAGTGACTTGAGGTTCCGCGGTACAGCTGCCCATCCTCGACTCTCTTCCATTACAGAAAACGCTCCAGCAGGCTGTTCAGGTAACGCTGGCCAAGCTCGGTGGTTTGCAACCGGCTGGGCGCCAGCAGTTGTTCATCACGCAGTTCGTTGATGGTTTTCTCAACTGAGGATAGCGGGAAACCGGTGCGTTCGGCAAAGAGCCTTTCGTCTACGCCCTCGGTTAGTCGCAGCGCATTCATCAGAAATTCCAGTGGCCGGTCAGCCGGAGCTATGGCTTCCGATCCCGCCGTTCGGCTGCCAATTCGGTTCAGGTAGGCGTCCGGCTGGCGGGTTTTCCAGTATCGCCGGATGCTACCGTCGGGCAGGCTGATTTTGCCGTGGGCTCCGGCGCCCAGTGCCAGATAGTCACCGAAGGTCCAGTAGTTCAGGTTGTGGCGTGATGCCATTCCCGGCCGGGACCAGGCTGACACCTCGTAGTCCTTGAACCCGTGTGAATGCAAAAACTCGGCTCCCTGCCGGTAAATCTCCCACAGGTGTTCGTCATCTGGCAGGGTGGGCGGTCGGCTGAAGAACTCGGTGTTGGGCTCGATCGTGAGCTGGTACCAGGACAGATGAGGGGGCTGGTGGCTCAGGGCAGCCTCCAGGTCGGCCAGCGCATCGGTGGGTGTTTGCCCGGGCAGGCCGTGCATCAGATCGATGTTGAAGTTGTCGAAGCCTGCCTGGCGGGCGGCGTGGATGGCCGTATGGGCACCTTCCCGGGTATGAATGCGCCCGAGTTGCGTGAGATGCTCGGATTTGAAGCTCTGGACGCCAATGGAGAGCCGATTGATCCCTGACTCCCGAAACGCCTCAAAGCGGCCCTGTTCCAGGGTGCCCGGGTTGGCCTCCAGGGTGATTTCGGCGTCACTGGCAATGGCGAGCCGGGCCTTCAGTGCCCGAAAAAGATTCTGATAGAACCCACCACTCATCAACGAGGGCGTCCCGCCGCCGATAAAGATCGTCTGGATTTCCCGGTCCTTGCAGAAAAGCAGGTCCTGCTCCAGGTCCTCGATCAGGGCATTGAGGTATTCGACTTCGGGAATATCTCCCCGAATGGCGTGGGAATTGAAGTCACAGTACGGACACTTGCGCACGCACCAGGGTACGTGGATGTACAGGCTGAGCGGCGGCTTGACCGCCACCGGAGTAGGGGCGGTCACCGGCTCAGGCTCCCGCTCTCAGCTGTTCTATCAGTTGGGCCAGGGCCCGCCCCCGGTGACTAATCCGGCTTTTTTGCTCCCGGGTCAGTTCGGCAGCGCTGCATTGATGGTCTTCGACCCAGAACACCGGATCATAGCCGAAGCCGCCGTCTCCCCGTGGGGCAGTCAGGATGGCACCGGGCCAGCGGCCATGACAAATCACCGGTGTGGGGTCATCGGCGTGGCGCAGGTAGACCAGTACGCAGTGGAACTGGGCGCTGCGCTGGCCTTCCGGGATGTCCGCCATGGCCTGTAAGAGGGCGGTGATGTTGTTTGAATCATTGGCCTGCTCACCGGCGTAGCGCGCCGAGCGAACGCCGGGTTGGCCACCCAGCGCGTCCACAGCCAGGCCGCTGTCATCGGCCAATGCTGGCAGGCCGCTTTCACGGGCCGCATGGCGGGCCTTGAGGATGGCGTTTTCCACAAAGGTAACGGCCGGCTCCTCGGCCTCTGAAATACCCAGTTCGCCCTGGGCCACCGGCTGCAGGTTCAGCGGACCCAGCAGGTCAGTGAGCTCGGCGATTTTGCCCTGGTTGTTACTGGCAATAACAAGTTTCTGGCTCATGGGCGTGTCAGTCGCTGAACAGGGTGTGAGAAAAACGAACTGGCATATCCTGCTGTACGCCCGTCGGTCGGGCGGTGATGTTGAAGGTCATCAGCTCGCCCGGTGAATACTGATACTCAGCGATGAAATACACGGCATCGCCCTCCTGCACCCGACGGAATGCCAGAAAGCGCACCTGCTGCACATCATTGGTGGCCTTGCCCTCCACCTGTCCGCTCACCGGGGACAGGGTGCCGTCCTCGTTCTCTTTCATGATCGAGATGTTGATGATGCCAATGCCCTTGCTGCGCCTAAGGTCATTGGCCCGGGCCACCTCCGGTGCCAGGAAGGTGCTTGGCAGCACGCTCCAGTGCACGCGGTAGTCGCCGAAGTCCTTTTTGCCGGCAGCCTGGGCCTGGAAACTGAGGGCAAGCCAGGCCAAGGCCATGACGGCGATTCGTGTGAGAAGTCGAGGGATGGCGGTGTTCATGTCTCGTTCTCCCGGGTAATTCGATAAATGGCGATTTCTCCCAACAGATTAGGCCATAACCGGGCCAGCCAGTTATTTTGGTGTTGGCCGTCCACCACGCGCCGGCTTTTGATACGAATGCCTTTCTGGCGGCACAGGGCTTCAAAATCCTTAAACGTGCACAGGCGGATGTTGGGGGTGTTATACCACTTATACGGCAGCGCCTCGGATTCGGGCATGCGGCCACTCAGAGCCAGCCCCCAGCGAAGGCGCCAGTGGGCAAAGTTCGGGAAGGTGACGATGCCTTCGCGGCCCATTCTGAGCATTTCATCCAGCACCTTGTCCGGGCGGCGAACGGCTTGCAACGCCTGGGTCATCAGCACCACATCGAAGCTGTCGTCGCCGAAATTGTCCAGTCCCTGGGTGTCCAGGTTCTGCTCGATCACCGCGACACCCTTGCTCATACAGGCGGTGATGTGTTCCGGATTGATTTCCAGGCCAAAACCACTGGCACCACGCTCCCGCTGAAGGAAATCCAGCAGGGTGCCGTCACCGCAACCCAGGTCCAGTACATGGTGGCCGGGCTCAATCCACTTCTGGATGATTTCGAGGTCTGGTCTCATGCGCCTACCTCCCGTGCGACCCGATCCATATAAGCTGTGAAGGCGGCGGTGTACCTCGGGGTCGGGATCAGGAACGCGTCGTGGCCCCAGGGTGCGTCGATTTCCGCGTAGCTGACCTGCTTGCGGGCGGCGATCATGGCGTTGACCATCTCTTCCGAACGGGACGGGTTGAAACGCCAGTCGGTGCTGAACGACAGCACCAGGAATTCACACTGGGCGGTCGTCATGGCGCGGGCCAGGTCACCCCCGTATTCATGGGCCGGGTCGAAATAGTCGAGGGCGCGAGTCATCAGCAGGTAGGTGTTGGCGTCGAACGTCTCGGAGAAGCGTTCGCCCTGGTACCGAAGGTAGCTTTCCACCTGAAATTCGGCGTCGAATCCGAATTTGTAGGCCTGATCCCGGAGTTCTCGACCGAATTTCTCGCCCATGGAGGCGTCCGACAGATAGGTGATGTGGCCCACCATGCGGGCGAGCATCAGGCCGCGCCGGGGAACCACGCCGTAATCGTAGTAGCGGCCGCCATGGAACTCCTGGTCGGAGGTGATCGCCTGCCGGGCCACTTCGTTGAAGGCAATGTTCTGTGCGGTCAGCCGTGGTGTGGAGGCAATCACCACCGAATGTTTCAGGCGGTCCGGATAATCCAGGCTCCACTGCAGGGCCTGCATGCCGCCGAGCGAGCCACCAACGACGGCGGCCCAACACTCAATACCCAGCCGATCAGCCAGGCAAGCCTGGCTGTTTACCCAGTCCCTGACGGTAACCACCGGGAATTCCGGGCCAAAGGGCTTGCCGGTCTTTGGATTGACGCTGTTCGGCCCGGTGCTGCCGTGGCATCCACCCAGATTGTTCAGGCTGACGACAAAGAAACGATTGGTGTCGATCGGTTTGCCGGGGCCGATGCAACTGTCCCACCAGCCGGGCTTTTTGTCTTCTTCCGAATGATAGCCCGCGGCGTGGTGATGCCCGCTGAGAGCGTGGCATATGAGCACAGCGTTGCTGGCGTCTTCGTTCAGGGTGCCGTAGGTCTCGACCACCAGCTCGTAGTTGTCCAGGGTCTGGCCACAGGCGAGGTCCAGAGGCGAATCAAAACGGTAGGTCTGAGGGGTGACAACCCCAACAGAGTCAGCGGGCAACGAATCGGTCATTGGCGCGACAGGTTCCTGGTTCAGTCCGTGATAAGCGGGAACAGCAATGATAGATCCATTGCCAGCCCAGCAGTTTAAAGCTGGGCTGGCATCGCTGCAACTGAGCGAGTCTCGTAGCGAGAAGCGTCAGACGGCGCCGGAGATGGTGACCACTTTCTGTTGGATCAGGGTCGGGGCGGGTTTGCGGATCTGGCGCTGCATTGCATCCGCCAGTTCCAGCTGCCGCTGAAGGTCAGAAATAGTGTGGTTCAGGCGAGTGCGTTCGGCACGGCTGTCCCGGTCGCTGCGCACCATGTCGCGCAGGCGCCGGATCTGGTGTTCCAGCAACTGTTTCTGCTCCATGGAGTATTGCATGATGGGCAGCAGGGCTTCGTTCGGCCAGCGTTCCACATCCGCCCGGACGCGGGCGTGCAGGGTGCGGGCCTCGCCGACCATGACGTTGAAGAAACGCCGCACCAGCAGGGACTGTTCGGTCAGCAGGTTCTTGGGGCTGATGCGGAATCGGCTCGCTTTCTTGCGCAGCTCCCGGATGGCGATCACATGCCGCCCGGCGCGCAGCGGAATGGGTTCCAGATGCCGGGCACGGGTGTCTTCGTTGTAGCGTCGGTAAATGGCGCCCACCATCTTCTCCGCCAGGTGGCCTTCGCTCAGCAGATTGGTCAGGTCGCTTTCAAGCAACTCGAAGAACCGGTCCATGGCCCGGTTCATGCCGACGGTCGTCAAGCTCTTGCTCATGGACTGGCGGATTTGTCTGGCGTGTTCCTCAAAACGTTCTTCACTGACCAGCTTTTTGAGCAGATCACCCTGGGAATCCATCAGCCGGCGGCTGGACCTGAGGGTGATCAGCTTCTTGTAGTAAAAGTCATAGTCTTTCTGGGCGCGCTCGGCGAGACGGCTCAGTGCCTGCTTGTCCATGGTGGCGCCAGAGCAGGCTTGAAGCTCCTCTTGTAAGCCGGCGAGGCGGCTCTTCATGGCCGCCTGGCTGTTTTGCAGCATGCCCAGAAGATCGTTAATCAGGTTCTGGGTGATCAACTGCTCCTTGTGGGCCAGAATGCGCTGGATAATAAGGGTTTCCAGGTGCCCGATGTTGGCACGCTCAAACAGTTCTTCGTCCTTGCGAACCCGGGCCAGAAGGCCCTGCTTGGCGGACAGCGGAATGACGTCCTTGCGGTTGATGTCCAGATGGTCGGCAGTGTACGACTGGACGTGCTCGATAGCATCAAGGGTGTGCTGCTCGCCCTGCAGATCATCCCACAGCACGTCGATCTTGTTGAGCACGGCAAACCGGCCGGCCCGGTGGTCGGCGTGCTCGGTATCAATGTGATCCTTCCAGATCGTCATGTCGCTGGCGGTAACACCGGTGTCGGCGCTCAGCACGAAGATCACCGCGTGGGCCCGTGGCAACATGCTGATGGTCAGTTCCGGCTCCGAACCCAGGGCATTTAACCCCGGCGTGTCCAGAATCCGCAGGCCCCGTTCGAACAGCGGGTGGCGGATGCTGATTTGGGCATTGCGCCAGGCTGGCACCAACACGTTGCCCGGGGTCTCCCGGTCGTGCTCCAGCATGTCTTCTTCAAAGCCGAGCTGGCGGGCTTCCTCGGGGGACACGCTCTTGACGCGGGCTACCTCGGCCAGCACTTCGCGCATCACCTGCGGGTCGCTTTCATCCAGCTCGTGGCGAATCCACAGGTCAGGCTGTTTGCGCAATTGTTGCAGGGATTGCTCTTCGGTGCGGGTTTCGATTGGCAGCAGCAGCAGGTAGTTCCGATTGGCGTTGCGGTCGAAGAAGAGCTCGGTCGGGCACATGGTGGTACGGCCGGCCTGGGAAGGCAGCATGCGCTGGCCGTACTCGGAAAAAAACAGGGCGTTGATCAGTTCGGTCTTGCCCCGGGAGTACTCCCCCACAAAGGCGATGGTCAGTTCGTCCTCAATCAACAGTTCCAGACCATGACGGATTCGGGTGCTGATATCGTCGGAGAAGAGGTTGTTATCCTGGAGCCAGAGCCGGTACCGGCCAATTTGCCGGATCAGATCTTTCTTCCAGTTATGGTACGCCTCGACCTGCTGCGAGAGAGTTCCCTGTTGATTCATTGGACTATCCTTCTGCGCGACTTCCAAGTGCGTGCTGGCGACAACTCACGGGTGACGGATTAATTAATGGCAATAATATCCGGTTCTGCAGCGCATGGAAGGTCGTCAATTGTCGGATATGATTGGCTTTTTTGTCGGTGGGAGCGTAAAAAAGCTGCAAAATCATAGGCATGATGATGCAGCTTGCGAGAGTTCAACTCGGCGGGAATAGTTGTAACAAATTGTTTTCTTGAGAATTTGTTTACATTCCCAACCCTATTGAGCCGAGGCCGGCGGCCAGCTTCATGTGCTTGATCACCACCGAGACCACGTTGAGGATCAGGAACACCAGGATCGGCGACAGGTCCAGACCGCCCATGGACGGCATGATGTTCCGGATCGGTCGAATCACCGGCTCGGTTATCTGGGCAACAAGCTGGATGGCCGGGTGTGAACTGCCCGGGGCGATCCAGCTCACCACCACCACGGCAATGACTGACCAGAAATAGATCTTCACAATCAGGTCCAGCACGTTCAGGAAGGCCCAGACCAGCAAGGTGAGGGGGTTGATCGCCGGGATACCGCCGTTCATGGCGATGAGGATCAGGAAGAATGTGAGGGCCTGAATGAGTATCGCCAACACCAGCGCAGCGCCGTCAACACCACCCCAGCCGGGTATGATCCGTCGCAAGGGCCGAAGTAACGGATTGGTGGCCTTCACCACAAACTGGGATATGGGGTTGTAGAAGTCCGCTCGCGCGAGCTGCAGCAGAAAGCGCAGCAGCACGATGGTCATGTAGAACGTGGATGCAATCAGCAGGATGGTAATCAGGATTTCTGCCAGCATGTAGCCGTATCTCCGTTAACGGTTATTGTTTGCCTGCCAGTTGTTCCGCCATTTCCTCTGATCGCTTGAAGGCCGTGGTATAGGCTGTCTGGAACAGGTCACGAAGACCGCCCTCTTCAAACGCGTGGATGGCGCGCTCGGTCACGCCGCCCGGGGACATGACGTTCTGTTTCAGTTGTGCGGGGTCGTGCTCGCTGCGGGCGGCCATCTCGGCGGCGCCCGCCATGGTCTGAATGGCGAGTGAGCGAGCGGTGTCATCCGCCATGCCCGCATTCTTCGCCGCCTCTTCCAGTGCTTCCAGCATCAGGAAAAAGTAGGCCGGGCCACAGCCAGACAGCGCGGTTACGCCATGGAGCATGTTTTCCTCTTCAACCCACAGTGCAATGCCAATGCTCTCAAAGGCCTTCTGTACCATGGTCTTTTGTTCATCGCTAACGCGGTCGTTGGCGTAAAGGCCTGCCGCGCCTTTGCCGACCAGGGACGGGGTGTTGGGCATCACCCTGGCGACAGGGAGTCCGCCGCCCAGCCATTGATCCAGTGTGTCGGCGGTCAGGCCGGCGGCGATGGAAACCATCAGCGGTCGAGTGTTCTGGACCACCGGTGCGATGTCATGGCACACGTCGGCCATCACCTGTGGCTTGACGGCGAGGATGACTATATCCGCCTGCTGGGCGCAGTGACGGTTATCGGTGGTGACGCTCACTCCGAACTGTTTGCGAACGGACTGCAGGTGGCCGTCGTCCGGAGCGCTGACCCAGATGTTTTCGGCTTTGTAGCCGTGATCGAGCATGCCGCCAATGATGGCGCTGGCCATGTTGCCGGCACCAATGAACGAGATGGTTGGTGATTTGCTCAAGGTTTACTCCACAGGTTGGTCGTGTAAATCGATAGCGTCGTTGGTGCTGATCATAGCAGGAACGACTGGCCTCAGTCCTTGGCTGGCCTTTTTCCGAAAATAGCGGTCCCCACCCTGACCCAGGTTGAACCCTCAGCCACCGCCAGTTCCATGTCGCCGGACATGCCCATGGACAGTGTGTCCAGCGGACCGGCCTCCGGGAATGAGTGCTTCAGTTCCCGCAGTGCATTGGCGAGTTGACGGAAGCTCAGCCGCAGATCGGCTTCCGGCTGATCCGGGTCAGGGATTGCCATCAGGCCCCGTAAGGCGATGTTGGGGAGTTCGCCGATGTCCCTCGCCAGCTCAGGCAGTGCGTCCAGAGTACACCCGGCCTTGGTGTCTTCGTTATTGATATTGATCTGAATGCAAATATTCAATGGCGGTTGATCAGATTCCCGCTGCTCGCTGAGCCGGCGGGCGATTTTCAGGCGATCGACGCTGTGCACCCAGTCGAACGCCCGGGCGATTTGCCGGGTCTTGTTGGACTGGATCGGACCGATGAAATGCCACTCGATATCCGGCAGATCTGACAGCGTTTCAATCTTGTCGAGTGCTTCCTGCAGGTAGTTCTCACCGAAGGCGGTTTGCCCGGCGGCAACGGCCTCGCGAATGTCCTCCGCAGGGCGGGTCTTGCTCACCGCCAGCAGGCGCACGGCGCCTGGCTCGCGGCCTGTCTGTAATGTTGCTTTTTGTATGCGTCGGGTTACGCTCCCGATGTTGTCTGCTATGCTGCTCATCGTGCGAGTTTGCCTGGTCCGATCGGTCACTTTTGGGGGTGACACGTTACCCGCAGGTTGCTGAATTGCCAAGTGATCTGAGGCGGACACTCCATCGGGCGATAGCTCCCAGATAAGAAAGATAATGCCTTCCGAGGAACCCTATGGATATTACTGAACTGCTTGCCTTTTCGGCCAAACAGGGTGCGTCTGACTTGCACCTGTCTGCCGGCCTGCCGCCAATGATTCGTGTTGACGGTGATGTACGTCGTATCAACCTGCCGCCCATGGAGCACAAAGAGGTGCACGGGCTGATCTACGACATTATGAACGACAAGCAGCGTAAGGACTACGAGGAGTTCCTGGAGACCGATTTCTCCTTCGAGGTGCCGGGTGTTGCCCGTTTCCGTGTTAACGCCTTCAACCAGAACCGGGGCGCCGGTGCAGTCTTCCGGACCATCCCGTCCAAGGTTCTGACCATGGAAGACCTGGGCATGGGACAGGTGTTCAAGGACATCGCTTCAACACCGCGCGGTCTGGTGTTGGTGACTGGGCCGACCGGTTCCGGTAAGTCCACCACGCTGGCGGCGATGATGGACTATATCAACGATACCCGGTACGAACACATCCTCACCATCGAGGATCCGATCGAATTCGTACACGATTCCAAGAAGTGTCTGGTGAACCAGCGGGAAGTGCACCGGGACACCCTGGGCTTCAACGAAGCACTGCGTTCAGCGCTGCGGGAAGACCCCGATATCATCCTGGTGGGTGAGCTTCGGGACCTGGAAACCATTCGCCTGGCACTGACCGCGGCGGAAACCGGTCACCTGGTTTTCGGCACCCTGCACACCACCTCCGCCGCCAAGACCATCGACCGTGTGGTTGACGTATTCCCGGCCGAAGAGAAGTCCATGGTTCGTTCCATGCTCTCGGAATCTCTGCAGGCGGTTATTTCCCAGACCCTGATGAAAAAGATGGGGGGCGGCCGGGTGGCAGCCCACGAGATCATGATCGGCACCGCAGCCATCCGGAACCTGATCCGGGAAGACAAGATCGCCCAGATGTATTCGTCTATCCAGACCGGCGGGTCAATCGGCATGCAGACCCTGGACCAGTGCCTCGAGCGGTTGCTGCAGAAGGGACTGATTTCCAGGGAAGCGGCGCGCGCCAAGGCCAAGATGCCGGATAATTTCTGATTTGAGATTGAACTAAAACAAGTACTACAGGTGTTCTCATGGAATTCGAAAAGCTGCTTCGCTTGATGGTGGAAAAAGGGGGCTCGGACCTGTTCATTACGGCCGGTGTTCCGCCCAGCATGAAGGTCAATGGCAAGGTGCTTCCCGTGACCAAGAACGCGCTGACGCCGGAGCAGACCCGGGAGCTGGTCTACGGCTCTATGAACGATAGGCAGCGGGCTGAGTTCGAAGAAACCCATGAGTGCAACTTCGCGATCAGTGCCCGGGGAATCGGGCGTTTCCGTGTGAGCGCGTTCTTCCAGCGCAACCTGTGCGGCATGGTGTTGCGTCGTATTGAGGTGAAGATCCCGCAGATTGATGATCTGGCGTTGCCGGACGTCATCAAGGATCTGGCAATGACCAAGCGTGGCCTGATCATCTTCGTCGGCGCTACCGGTACCGGTAAATCCACCTCGCTGGCGGCCATGCTGGGGCATCGTAACCGGAACAGTCGCGGGCACATCATTTCCATCGAAGACCCGATCGAATTCGTGCACCAGCATCAGGGCTGCATCGTCACCCAGCGGGAAGTGGGTATCGACACCGAGAGCTTTGAGGTGGCCTTGAAGAACACTCTGCGCCAGGCGCCGGACGTCATCCTGATCGGTGAGGTACGAACCAAGCAGACCATGGAATACGCCGTTCAGTTTGCCGAGACCGGGCACCTGTGTCTGGCCACTCTGCACGCGAACAACGCGAACCAGGCGCTGGACCGGATTATCCAGTTCTTCCCGGCCGAGCAGCACAACCAGATCTGGATGGATTTGTCCCTCAACCTGAAGGCCATCGTGGCCCAGCAGTTGGTGCCGACACCCGACGGCCAGGGACGTAAGGCGGTGGTGGAAGTCCTGATTAATTCCCCGTTGGCGGCGGATCTGATCCGAAAGGGCGAGGTGCATAAGCTCAAAGAGTTGATGTCCAAATCCAATGAAGGCGGCATGCAGACCTTCGACCAGGCGCTTTACAGGTTGTATGCTGAAGGATCGATCACCTACGAGGACGCTCTGGCACACGCCGATTCGGCGAACGACCTGCGTCTGATGATCAAACTGGGTGCTGATGCCCAAGGTGCGGATAAGTTGTCATCCACGGTCGACCGGTTGTCGATTCAGGACGATTAATTTCAGCTCACTAATCGGTAGTTTCTGAATCAGTAGGTTTCATATTTGAGGCCGAAGGCATGTGCTGCGTATACTCCGCGCCCTTTACTGTCCGGAGGATACTGCGCATATGAAAACTTCCTGCCCGCATAAGACCTTACGCCTTACCGCACTGGCAGCCCTGGTTGCCCCGACTGCGTCCCTGGCTGGCGGCTTTGCTCTGAACGAGCAGAGTGCCAGTGCCATCGGGGTAGCCAATGCCGGTGTCGCTGCCAATCCAGAAAATGCCACCACCGTCCTGTTTAACCCCGCCGGCATGAGCCAGCTCTCGGGCACCAATCTCTCGTTTGGTGCGGCGCTGCTGGATATTGATGCGGAAGCGAAGGCTGGCACGATTTCCGCCCAGCGTCAGGTTCCTCAGGTGCCTATTGAGCCGGCAGGTAACGGCGGGGACATTGCTGATCTGGCCGTTCTGCCGAATTTCTATCTCACCCATGAAGTGAATGAGTCCATCGATGTGGGATTTGGTATTCATGCTCCCTACGGTTTGGCTGCGGACTATCAGAACGATTTCGCCGGGCGCTTTTTTGCTGATAAGACTGAGTTGACTGCCATCGCATTTACGCCGTCGATCGCTCTCAGCAACGGTGAAGGCCTGTCTATGGGGGTTGGGCTGAATATCATCTACGCAGAGGGTAGGCTGTCCCGATACTCAGATCCGAGCGGGATAGTATTTCGCCAGGCTCTCGCAGGTGGTGCTGATCCGGCAACCGCCGCCGCAACCGCAGCTGCCGTTGTGGGGAGCCTTCCGGCGGAGCCCTACTCTGATGTTGAAGGGGACGACGTGGGGGGCACTTTCCGAGTGGGCTTCCTCTATGAACTTTCGGACCGCACCCAATTTGGTCTGACCGCACAGACCGGGACGGAGCTTAAGCTAGAAGGCGATATCAGCGTGTCGAACTTTCCCGTCGTAAGTCCGACCGGAATCTCGACCACCACCCTGACGGAAGAGGTTGAAGTTCCGGCGGCCATCCCGGAGAGCATCACCTTCGGCGCTCGTCATGACTTAACCTCTGACGTGACGCTGTTAGCGGGTGCGACCTACGCCAGGTGGAGCCGGTTCGAAGAATTGGACATTCGCAGTCGCGAGGGTAATGCCGGGCAGGTTTCTTCCGCTCTGGGACTCACGCCGGGAGAGACCGAGAGCGATCCGATTTCCCATGTTACTGAAGATTGGAAAAACACCTGGCAGTTCAATCTGGGTGGTATCTGGCAAGCTACACCGGCATGGGCCTTCAAGGCGGGTTATGCATGGGATGAGTCGCCGGTTCAGGACTTTGTGACTGCGCGCATCCCCTCAGAAGACCGACACTGGCTAACCCTGGGAGCCCAGTGGAAGGACGCGCAAAGCGGCTGGACGGTGGATGGGGCGCTGGGCACCCTGATTTTTGTTGACGATGGCAAGGTCGATGACCGTGAATACTCCCATGAGAATCCGACGGTGCAGAGCACCCCTGCCAACTACCAGGCTGAATATGACCTGAGCGCATGGAGCGCGTCCATACAGGTCAGCAAGTCGTTCTAGGAACGACCTGCCGAAGTGGGTTGACCGGTTTGCCGATCAGCCCACGACCTGCCCGCGATACATTCTTTTGGATTTTTGCGGGGGAGGTGACTCTGATACCTCCTGTTTTGATCTCGAGGAAGCTGGCTCCTCACCACCAAGAACTTGCCCGCGATACATCCTCTTGGGAGGCTGTTCGGACGTTTCCTCGTCCTCCGGCAGGCTGAGTTGCGGCACCTTCTCCTGAAGGGTCTCAAAGGCGCGTGTCAGGTGAGAGGAGCGCGATTTGCTCGCGTACTTTGCCAGTTGCTGTTCGAGGTGCTCTTCCGTGAGGTGCAGTTTCACGCCGAACTCTGATTGGATCAGGCGTCGGCATTGGTGAAACAGTTTGAGCAGGCTCGGGTCCAGCAACCAGTGGCGTTCTGATGCCAGTGATGTCATGGATACTGCCTCGGTCTCTAGTGTCACAACAAGGGTGGCGAATGCACTCATCCAATTGAGCGTTTGTCACCCGACACAGTAAGTAAGGCAGGAAGTGTGCCGCTTTTCACAAAAAGGCCGGCAGGGCCGTTGTGGGGCGGTTTTGCGTGACAGTTGGGCAGAGAGGTTGCGGGCAGGGTGCACCGATGCCTGTCAAATTTCGGTGCACGCCTATATCACTTTGCCCGGTTTTGGTGAGCTCCAGTCCTAGTGGGCCTCGTCCCAGTTGTCGCCGACGCCAGCCTCCACCAGCAGCGGGACATCGAGTTCTGCGGCGGCAGACATTCTCTCGACCAACCCTTCACGGATTGCATCGACACAGTCTTCCTGAACTTCAAGAATCAGTTCGTCGTGCACCTGCATGGTCATTCGGGCCTTCTCGGCATGCTCCTGGGTCAGCCAGTGATCGATCTCGATCATCGCCCGTTTGATGATGTCTGCCGCTGTGCCCTGCATTGGTGCGTTAATGGCCGTGCGCTCGGCAGCCTGTTGCATCTGTTTGTTCCGGGCATTGATTTCCGGCAGGTAGAGGCGCCGGCCAAACAGGGTTTCAACGAAGCCATCCTCATGGGCCTGCTTCCGTATGTTGTCCATATAGCTCAAAACGCCCGGGTACCGTTCGAAATAGCGGTCGATGTATTGCTGGGCGACTTTACGCTCCACACCCAGTTGGCGGGACAGGCCAAAAGCCGACATGCCATAGATCAGACCAAAGTTAATGGCCTTGGCGCTCCGGCGCTGATCGGCTGAAACCTCTTCCAGCGATACCCCGAAAACTTCGGCGGCCGTCGCCTTGTGAATGTCTTCCCCGTGCGCAAAGGCGGTCAACAAGCCTTTGTCACCGGACAGGTGAGCCATGATGCGAAGTTCGATCTGGGAATAATCCGCTGCTACCAGTTTGTAGCCATCCTGCGCGATGAAGGCCTGCCGGATGCGGCGCCCCTGTTCCGTTCGAATAGGGATGTTCTGCAGATTCGGTTCCGACGATGACAGGCGACCGGTGGCCGTAACGGCCTGATGATAGGAGGTATGAACCCGACCGGTACGGTGGTGAATCAGCTCGGGCAGGGTGTCGGTGTAGGTCGACTTCAGTTTGCTCAGACTGCGGTGTTCCAGAATCAGTCGGGGCAGTTCGTGCTCGTGGGCCAGTTCCTGCAATACGGGTTCGGCCGTGGACGGCGCGCCCTTCGGCGTTTTCTTGATCACCGGCAGGCCCAGCTTGTCATAGAAGATGGCCTGCAGTTGCTTGGTAGACCCGAGATTGAAGGTTTCACCCGCCACCTCGTGGGCTTCCTTTTCCAGTTTCGCCATCCGTTCTGCCAGTTCCTGGCTGTGTTGCCGCAGGGTGCTGGCGCTGATCAGAGTGCCCCGCTGCTCCATACGGGAGAGTACGGGAACAAGCGGAAGATCAATGTCCTGGTAGACCGCTGCCAGCTTGCCGGTCGCCTTGAGTTGCGGTGCCAAAGTCTGGTGCAGACGCAGGGTAATGTCGGCGTCTTCCGCGGCATACGGCCCGGCTTTTTCCAGATCAATCTGGTTGAACGTGCGTTGTTTCGCGCCTTTGCCGGCGATTGACTCAAAGCTGATGGTTTTCTCGCCCAGGTATTGCATGGCGAGGCTGTCCATATCGTGTCGGGTCGCAACCGAGTTCAGTACGTAGGACTCAAGCATGGTGTCGGCGGCAATGCCTTCGAGGGCGATGCCGTGGTTGGCCAGCACATTCTTGTCGTATTTCAGGTTCTGGCCAACTTTCTGGTGTTCGGCCGACTCAAGCAGTGGCTTGAGCTGTTCCAGTACCGAATCCCGGTCCAGCTGTTCGGGCGCGCCCATGTAATCGTGACCCAGAGGCACATAAGCCGCCTCCCCGGGTTCGATGGCGAAGGATACGCCGACCACTTCTGCATCCATGTAGCGCAGGCTGGTGGTTTCGGTGTCGAACGCAAAGCGTTCTGCTTCCTTCAAGCGTTTCAGCCAGGCATCGAACTCACTCTGCTCGGTGACGATGCTGTAGCGCTTTTCAGCGAGAGGGGTATCGGTCTTGTCGGTCGAGCTATCCGACGCTTGCGCCTTGTCGTTGCTTTCCAGCTCGACAACCCATGAGCGGAATTCGTATTCCTTGAACAGGCTCAGCAGTTGCTCGTCGTCCTGATCCTCCGGGCTGAGTTCTTCCAGGCCAAGGTCCAGTTCGACATCGGTTTTGATCGTAGCCAGTTCACGGCTCAGGGGCAGGGATTCCAGTGCGTCACGAAGGTATTCGCCAATCTTGCCCTTGACCTCGTCGGCATGGGACATGACGTTGTCGAGATCGTCGTACTGCTGTAACCATTTTACGGCGGTTTTAGGGCCGCATTTATTCACGCCTGGGATGTTATCCACCTTGTCGCCCACCAGGGCCAGGTAGTCGATGATCTGGTCCGGTCGGACACCAAATTTCTCCACCACGCCGTCACGATCCATGCGGGTTTCGGTCATGGTGTTGATCAGGGTGACGTGATCACTCACCAGCTGGGCCATGTCTTTGTCGCCGGTTGAGACCACGACATCAATGCCTTTGTCCGTGGCCTCGTTGGCCAGGGTGCCAATCACATCGTCGGCTTCGACGCCGGAAATGATGAGCAACGGCAGGCCCATGGCCCGGATGATGTTGTGGATCGGTTCGATCTGGCTAGCCAGGTCTTCCGGCATGGGCGGGCGATTGGCCTTGTACTCCTCGTACATGTCATGGCGGAAGGTTTTTCCTTTGGCGTCAAAGACCACCACGATTTTCGACTCGGGGAAATCCTGCTCCAGACGTCGAAGCATGCTGATAACGCCCTTGATTGCGCCGGTGGGCTGATCCTTGCTCGTGGTAAGCGGTGGCAATGCGTGGTAGGCGCGGAAAAGATAGGACGAACCGTCCACGAGAACGACCGGTGGAGTCTTTTGCTGAGTCATGTCAAAACGGGTCCGGATTTCAATTGAAGCGTGGGTTGGCTTGTGCAACTCTGTACGGAATTCGAATGGCAGAAGGGTACCACGAAAATGAAGCCAATCGCTTTCTCCCTCGGCGGCCTGATGATTGTGCTTTCGATGGCGGTTTCGGCCCAGGACAGCGGGGTGCTGGATGAGAATCTGGTTCAGACTCCGGACGAACCGGTGGTGATTACCGACTACGCGCCCGACGGTGATGCGCCCCAGATTGTCATCCGGCCGGGCGATGATGCGGTGTTCTATGAATACCGGGTCAACGGCCAGATTGTCGAAATCAAGGTGGTGCCGGAAGTCGGACCTGAATACTACCTCGTGCCGAGCGACGGCGGTGGTTGGATTCGGGAAACTGAGTCCGACATGCTGGTGCCCAGCTGGGTGCTGTTCCGCTGGTAAGGACCCTGGTCCCACCTCCCCCTTGTTTTAGTTCGGCGCAGAGGATTTCTGCCTTTCACGGTTCGAACAAAACACTCTCCAGGGCGCGGATATCAGGACCATGGCAGCCGGGTAAAACTACGTATCGCCCATGGCTTTGCTTTTAGTATGAACATTCTAATTTTTCTCCGTAACATGAAGGTCGGATATCAGAGAAGGTCGGCAGTTTTAGCTTGGTCGCCTGACTCTAAGCACTTTCAGAAAACCAAGGAGAAATGACATGGGTAAACTCAAGACTTACCAGGAACAGATTCAGGAAATCGTCGAGAAAGGCATCAACACTGCTGAAGAAAAGCAGAAAGAGCTGTCTGCCATGCCGTTCGACTACGCCGAAAAGCTGGAAGCTGAAGTTCGCGAATACACCATCAAGAGCCTGCGTGAGCGCTACGATGGCTACAGCGAAACTCTGTTCGAGCAGCTGCGCAACCTGAACACCCGCTTCGGTGGCTTTGCTGCTGAGCTGGTTGCCAAGCTGGAAAAAGAAGCCGCAGAAGGCGCTGACGCTGTAGCCGAAACTGCTGAAGACGTCGCTGAGGCCGCTGAAGACGTCAAGAAGACGGTTTCAGCCAAGAAGCCGGCGGCTCGCAAGACCAAGGCTTCTGCTGCCAAGAAGTCTACAGCTTCTGCCTAAGCCCGGTTGCGGTCGTCCGAGCTAAAAAGTTTGGATGACATTGAAGTGAAAAGGGCAGCGTGTGATGCGCTGCCCTTTTTTAATCCCGGATTTCCGGAGTTTCGTTGTTACTGCGTCGATGAGATTTCGAGCGGCAGAGTGCGAGGTTCGCCGGTTACTTCTTCCAGCCGACTGATATCGGCCTCGAAATCTTCGCGGACCCGATCAATGTCTGCGTTCTGGTTGCTGATTTCGCCCTCAAGTTCATCAATCTGGCTTTCGAGGCGGCGAATTTTTTCGAGCATGGCATCCGGGATATCCCGGCCGGCTCTTTCCAGATCCGCAGCGCGACCCTGCTCGCTTTCTAGTTGGCTGGCAAGGACGGAAATATTGCCGCGTTTAATCTGGATCAGGCCTTCGAGCTGTCGAACCTTCCGGTGCATGGCTTCGACTGCCTGATCCGGATGGCTGTACCGGCGCAGGAGTTGGCGGTCTTGTTCCTGTTGAATCTTCAGCGCTTCCTGCCGCTGCTTTTCCGCTTCCCGGGCGGCAATTTCTTCAGCCGTCGGTGCGGGTGCGACCGTATCAATGACGCGCCCACTGCTGCCAAGAATGTCGTATCCACGTTTGGTGGCGGCCTGGGGAATGGTATTGCTGATGACCACCTGGCCGTTATCGTCCGTATAACGGTACATTCTGGCTTCAGCGGTGGTGGCCAGGCCCATGCTGAACGCCAGCGCAACGATGGCTGATTTGCCGGCTGGACGAGAGATGTGGGGCATGCTCAGACTCCGTAACGATCCCGATACTTGGCGACGTTGTCGGCGTGTCCGGCGAATTCCGGGTTGGCTTTCAGGTAATCCAGAATCTGTTCCAGCCGGATGATGCTGACAACCGGGATGCCGAACTGCTGCTCCACTTCCTGGATCGCAGACAATTCGCCGTTGCCCTTTTCCTGCCGATCCAGGGCAATCAGCACGCCTGCCGGTTCGGCACCGGCTTGCTGAATAAGATCAATGGACTCTCTGATGGCAGTACCTGCGGTGATGACATCATCCACAATGAGAACCTTGCCGTTTAATGGGGCGCCGACGATGTTTCCGCCCTCACCATGATCTTTCTTTTCCTTGCGGTTAAAGGCAAAAGGTTTGTTGTTACCGTCTGTTGCGAGGGCCATGGCGGTGACGGTCGCCAACGGGATGCCCTTATAGGCCGGTCCGAAAATGATGTCATAATTCAACTGGCTGCGTTCGATTGCAGCGGCATAGGCCTTGCTTAGTTGAAGAAGATCGTCGCCCGTATTGAACAGCCCTGCATTGAAAAAATAGGGGCTGGTGCGTCCGGACTTGAGTGTGAACTCTCCAAAACGGAGAACATTTCGACGGATGGCGAATTCAATGAAAGTCTTCTGATAGTCGTGCATGGCAAGGCTTCTGGCGGGGTTGTATCTTTAATTAAGACGTAAAAACGGTATCATACACACAAACCTAATCAGGGAACACGTATGCGGGTAGTATCAATCAGTGTGAACGGGCTCGCCCGGGCCGTTGATCAGGGTTTTTTTGAGTGGTTGGCCGGTCAGGATGCGGATGTTGTCTGCGTCCAGGATCACCGCATGCGGGCCTATGAAATCGAGAACATGGGGCTGATCCCGGAAGGGTACGAGGCCTACTTCATCGATGGCGAGAAAAACGAGCACGGTGGTGTGGGTATCTACACCCGTCATTTCCCCAAGGCCATCATGTACGGCTATGGCAACGAACTGGCAGACCGTGAAGGGCGCTTTATCCAGGCGGACTTCGACAAGGTGTCGGTGGCCTGTGTCCTGGCGCCCTGTGCCCTTGGCCGCGAAGACGAGCTGGTCGGTGAGGACGATCTCACCGAGCTGGATCACAAAGATGAGT
Source organism: Marinobacter sp. F4216 (assembly GCF_019931195.1). GTDB lineage: Bacteria > Pseudomonadota > Gammaproteobacteria > Pseudomonadales > Oleiphilaceae > Marinobacter > Marinobacter suaedae. The sequence goes on from NZ_JAIOUO010000009.1 coordinate 119,032, forward strand.
TCCTGGATGGCTTCGGGCTGCATCTGCAGAAAACCCTGCGCAAGCGACGCCAGTTTATTTTCTGTGCCAACCTCCAGACCGCTCACCACGTCACCGACGCCAGTCCGCTGTACCACAAACGTGATTTCTCCGGATTCCTGCCCCACGAGCGTGCATGGTTGGATCGTTTGATTGACGAGCTGGGCTGTGTGGATGCGTTTCGCGAAATCAACAAGCAGAGCGGGCAATATTCCTGGTGGCCAGAGCAAACCGAAGGTTCTCGACGCAGTGCCGGTATCCGGGTGGACTACCAGCTCCTGACGCCGGGTATTCGCAAGACCATTCTCGATGGCTGGATTGACGACTCGACCCGTTTTTCCGATCACGCCCCGGTGATCATGGACTACGATATCGACATCGGATTCTGAGAAGCCGGGCTGTCGCTGCGACAGCCCGAGTCCTGTCTTTTATTAGCCGGCTAACGCGGCTTTCTGAATTTCGAAGATCCTATCAATACCCTGTTTGGCCAGAATCAGCATCTGGTCCAGCTCCTCCTGAGCAAACGGTGCACCCTCAGCGGTCCCCTGGATTTCGATAAAGCCGCCCTGGTCCGTCATGATCACGTTCATGTCGGTTTCGGCTTCGGAGTCTTCCGGGTAGTCGAGGTCCACCACTGGCTCTCCCTTGTAAACGCCAACTGACAGTGCCGCGATCATCTGCTTGAGAGGGGATTTGGCGAGGCGCTTTGCCGCGACCAGATAGTTCAGGGCGTCCACCAGCGCGACGCATCCGCCGGTGATGGCTGCCGTGCGCGTGCCGCCATCGGCCTGAATGACATCGCAGTCAACCGTGATGGTGTGCTCGCCCAAGGCACTCAGGTCGACGGCCGCGCGGAGGGAGCGGCCAATAAGACGCTGGATCTCAACGGTGCGTCCGCCCTGCTTGCCTCGTGCCGCTTCCCGGCCCATGCGGCTGCCAGTGGAGCGGGGAAGCATGCCGTATTCGGCGGTGATCCAGCCTTTGCCTTCGCCGCGCAGGAAGGGCGGGACTTTGTTTTCAACAGAGGCAGTGCAGATCACTTTGGTGTCGCCGAACTCAACCAGAACGGAACCCTCGGCATGGCGGGTGTAATTCCGGGTGATACGAACGTCTCTGGGCTGTTCGGGTGTTCTGCCACTTGGTCGCATAGTCATTCCTGAAGGTTTGGTCGGGGCCGGCGTTGATAGGCCGGCGAGGTGAATGGAACAGGAGCGGGAGTATAACACGCTGCGAATCTCTCGCAGGCCGGGCGGTCGCCCGCACCAGTACGGGCCTGCTACACTCTTTGCATTTCCTCGATCAGAATTGGAGTGTCCATGATCAGAAGCATGACCGCCTTCGCCCGAAGTGATACCCAGGGTGAGTGGGGAACCCTCACCTGCGAGATCCGGACGGTGAACCACCGGTACCTGGAGCCTTCCTTTCGGTTGCCGGACGTATTACGGGAGCTTGAGAACAGCTTTCGGGAAGCGCTTCGAAAGCACCTTAAGCGGGGCAAGGTGGATGTGACCATGCGGCTGCAGTCGGCGGAGCAGGTCTCTGACAGTCTGGACGTAAATGAGGATCTGGTTCGGGCTGTCGGTCAGGCGGCCGCCAGGGTGAGTGGTCTTCTGGATAACCCGGCCCCGATCGACACGCTCGATGTCCTCCGGTGGCCCGGTGTGCTGTCAGTAGCGGAGCAAGATTTCAGTGAGGCCCGGGAAGCTGCGTCTGGTCTGTTTGATCAGGTGCTGGCGGAGCTGGTCAACGTGCGCGAGCGGGAGGGGGAGCGCCTGCGGCCGCTGTTCAGTGAGCGACTCGAGACCATTACCCGGCAGGTGGCTGAAGTCCGGTCCCTGATGCCAGAGTTGCTCAAGGCCCAGGAGCGGGTGCTCCGGGATCGGTTTGAAAAGGCCAGGGTGGAGCTGGAGCCAGAACGGGTTGCCCAGGAAATGGTAATGCTGGCCCAGAAGTGCGATGTGGCCGAAGAGCTGGATCGGCTGGATGCTCACGTCAGTGAAGTGACCGACACCCTGGCCAGTGACGCCGCTATTGGGCGCCGCCTCGATTTCCTGATGCAGGAACTCAATCGCGAAGCCAACACCCTCAGCAGTAAAAGCATTGACGCCCGGGTAACGCGCACGGCGGTCGACCTCAAGGTGCTGATCGAGCAGATGCGTGAGCAGGTGCAGAATCTGGAGTAGCTGCGAGGCAGCGTCGTTATCCGTATAATCTCGCGCTTTTATTCGCGGCGGGCCGGCCACCTTGGGTGAGGCCCGGTCGACATTATTCAAGTGGGAGTGAGACAAACATGAGTGAGGCAGGTGAACAGGGCACGTTGTACGTGATCTCGGCGCCCTCGGGTGCGGGCAAGACCAGCCTGGTGGCCGCCATGCTGGAGGCGGACAGCAAACTGGGCGTCTCTGTATCTCACACCACCCGGCCCTTGCGTACCGGTGAACAGGATGGCGTGAATTACCATTTCGTGGCGCGAGATGAGTTCGAGGCCATGATTGCCAGGGGTGATTTTCTGGAACACGCGGATGTGTTCGGTAATTACTACGGCACCTCCCAGGTCTGGGTGCGTGAAACTCTGGCCAGTGGCCGCGATGTCATTCTGGAAATCGACTGGCAGGGGGCCGAGCAGGTTCGCCGCCTGATGCCGGAATGCGTGAGCATTTTCATTGTGCCGCCGTCACCCGAAGCACTTCGGGAGCGCCTGACCGGGCGTGGAACGGATGCGCCCGATGTGGTGGAGCGCCGTCTGGCGGAAGCGTCAGAAGAGTGCCGTCATGCCCTGGAATTTGATTATCTGGTGGTGAACGACCAGTTTGAGGAGGCGCTGGCCGATCTGCTGGCTATCGCAAGGTCCCAGCGGACCCGTATGGGTGTCCAGCAATATCGCCATCAGGCCCTGCTGGCCGGGCTGTCTGATTGAATCTGGTGCCCCTCTTGCTGTATACAAAGTGAACCGGGGAAAGTACACTACGCGGTCTTCTGATTTGGTCTGTTAATTTTCGGGGATAATATGGCACGAGTTACTGTTGAAGATTGCCTGGAACACGTTGATAACCGCTTCGAGTTGGTGATGCTGGCTACCAAGCGTTCTCGTCAGATTGCTACCAAAGGTGCTGAGCCGATGGTGCAGGAAGAAAACGACAAGCCGACCGTGCTCGCCCTGCGTGAAATTGCTGAAGGCAAGGTCAGCCGGACCATTCTCGACGAGACCGACGACGAATAAGATCGGGCAGGTAGAATTACGTACCTGGCTGAAACGGCGTTGATCTTCTGCTGCACGTTTTTATAGTGTATCTATAACGAAGACGTTGTAGGCAGGATCAGGAAGAACCCGGATGCGTGCATTCGGGTTTTTTTGTCCCTGATCATCGAAGAGTGGGGAGGCGCGGTGTCGACGGAAGCAACGGTAGAAGGGCTGGCGAAAGAGCTCAGTACCTATCTTGATACCAGCCGCATCAATCAGGTGCGGCGAGCCTACTATTACGCCGAGCAAGCCCACGAAGGGCAGATGCGAAAAAGCGGCGATCGCTACATTACCCACCCCCTGGCAGTCGCCGGCATTCTGGCCGGTCTTCGTCTGGATCACCAGACGCTCATGGCTGCCATGCTACACGATGTGATCGAAGATACCGGCATCCCCAAGGACGCCCTGTCCGAGCAGTTCGGTGATGATGTGGCTGAACTGGTGGATGGCGTCAGCAAGCTTACCCAGATTGAGTTCCGTTCCCGGGCCGAGGCCCAGGCCGAGAATTTCCAGAAAATGACGCTCGCCATGGCCAGGGATATCCGGGTCATCCTTGTCAAGCTGGCGGACCGCCTGCATAACATGCGCACCCTCGGGCCCATGCCCTACGAGAAACGCCAGCGCATCGCGACTGAAACCCTGGATATCTATGCGCCCATTGCCAATCGTCTGGGTATGCATTCCATTTGTACCGAACTGGAAGATCTCGGGTTTTCTTCCCTGTACCCCATGCGGTCGAAGTACATCTCCAAGGCAGTACAGAAGCTGCGGGGCAGTCACCGGGAAATTATCGAAGAGATTCGCGGAAAATTGGAAGAAAAGCTGGATGAACGAGGCCTGCCGGGACGAATTATCGGGCGTGAGAAACACCTGAACAGCATCTACAACAAGATGAAGTTCAAGCAGAAGTCGTTCCACGAAATCATGGATGTGTACGCCTTCCGGATTATCACTGACACCGAAGACGACTGCTATCGCATACTTGGTGCCGTCCACAACCTCTACAAGCCGTTGCCGGGCCGCTTCAAAGATTACATTGCCATGCCCAAGGCCAATGGCTACCAGTCCTTGCACACAACGCTTTTTGGCATGCATGTGCACATTGAAATCCAGATCCGTACCGAGGAAATGGAGCACATTGCCAACAACGGTATTGCGGCGCACTGGATGTACAAGGATCAGGGTAGCGGTGTTACCAGTGTGAACCAGGCCCGTGTGGACCGCTGGGTAAAAGGTCTGATGGAAATGCGCGAGCGCGCGGAGGACTCCCAGGAATTCATCGAGCACGTGAAGGTGGATCTGTTCCCCGATGAAATCTACGTGTTCACCCCCAAGGGCAAAATCATGGAACTGCCGAGCGGCTCAACGCCGGTGGACTTTGCCTACGCCATTCATACCGATATAGGCAATGCGGCCGTGGCGTGCCGGGTTAACCGGAACCTTGGCTCTCTTAGTCAGCCACTGGAGAGTGGTCAGACCGTTGAGGTCATCACGGCGCCCGGTGCCCGACCCAATCCGGCCTGGCTGGGCTTTGTGGTTACCGGCAAAGCCAGAAGCAGTATTCGTCACACGCTCAAGAGTCAGAAGCGTGCCGAGTCCCTGGAGCTGGGCAAGACCCTGCTGAAAAAATCGCTCAAGGGCTTTGGTGCCAATCTGTCGGATATCAGTGATGCCCAGGTTCAGGCGGTGGTCAGCCACAACCAGGTGAACAGCTTTGACGACCTGGTGAGTGAAATCGGATTGGGCAACCGTATGGCCTATCTGGTTGCCCGGCAGCTTCTGTCCGGCTCCGAAGAAACTGCGGAAGTCAACGTCACCAAGGAACGTGGCAGTAATGGCGAGCAGAGTCCGGTGACCATTCGCGGTGTGGAAGGGTTGCTGGTGCGGTGTGCCAGCTGCTGCAAACCTATCCCGGGCGACCCGGTGGTCGGTATCATGGATTCGGGCAGGGGAATGGTGATTCACTCCGATACCTGCGTGCGCCTGCCAGCCGATGACGAAGGCCGAGCCCGGTTGACCCATCTGAACTGGGCGAAAGATATTACCGATGAGTTCTCGGTCGACCTGAAAGTGGAGCTTGTGCGCAAGCGAGGCGTTATTGCAGAAGTGGCTAATGCTGTCGCCATTGCCGATGGCAACATCGAGCGCATCAACGTCGAGGAGCAGAACGCCAAGTTCAGTGTTGTCAGCCTGGTGTTGCACGTTCAGGGCCGGAGGCACCTGGCCCGCGTGATGAGACGGGTACGCAACATTCGTGCGGTGACTCACATCAGCCGGGTCCGCCACTGATCTGCTACTTGGGTCTGGTTGACACTGGTCGGCTTCAGAGGGGAGGATGGTCGTTTTGAAGAGAGGAAGTTTCAAATCATGACCAATAAGTCCATTATCCAGACAGATCAGGCACCTCAGGCGATCGGTCCTTATTCTCAGGCAGTGAAGGCGGGCGATACCGTATACCTGTCAGGCCAGATTCCGCTGGTGCCAGAAACTATGGAACTGGTTGAGGGCGACTTTGCCGCCAACACCCGCCAGGTTTTCGAAAATCTGAAAGCCGTGTGTGAGGCAGCTGGTGGTGGCCTGAAAGACATCGTTAAGCTGAATATCTTCATGACCGACCTGGCTAACTTTGCCACGGTCAATGAAATCATGGCGACTTACTTCCAGGAACCGTACCCGGCTCGAGCGGCCGTCGGTGTGGCCGCCCTGCCCAAGGGTGTGCCCATTGAAATGGAAGCCGTCATGGTGCTGAGCTAACATCTGACGGACAGCCATTAAAAGGGCGGCCTCTGTGCCGCCCTTTTAATTGCCCAAAGAACATCAGTGACCCATCATTTCCCGGTAACCGGCCCTGAAATCCGGGTAGTCAAACCGGAAGCCGGTGTCGAGTAACCTCTGGTTTCGGCAGCGCTTGCTGCCTGCCCGCCCGCCTTTCCGGGCACCCTCCACAGGGTCAGCGCAGGGCACCTGTTCCCTGACCCAGCCGACGACGGCATCCAGCCTTGCCGGCTCGCAATCGCTTGCAAGGTAAATGTCCTCCAGAGGCGTTCCCGCCAGGCTCAACGTCACCAGGTGTTCGACCACCCTGGCGGCGTCCGCCTCGTGTATCCGGTTACTGAACGGAGCAGGAGAGCTCGGGTTCATCCCCCCCTCGATCACTTCCTCCAGAAAGCGCCGTCTCGATGGCCCGTAGATGCCGCTGAAGCGCACCACGGTGGCGGGGTGCCCACTGTTCAGGGCAGCCTGCTCTCCGTGCAGTATCTGCTCGCCACTGGGTCGTGCGGGCCGTGTGGGGCTGCTCTCGTCCACCCAGCTGTCGTCGTCCTGTGAGTAAACGCTGGTACTGCTGATGAAAATCAGTCGGGTCAGCGAATGTGGCGGGATTTCTGCCAGCAAGTTGGTCAGACCGGTCACGTAGGCGTCCCGGTAGCCCTGTTGGTCGTAGCTGGCCGGCGTAAGGCAATAGATAACGACGTTGAGGTTATCCGGCAGGATGCCGGCCAGGGTGTCCGGTTTGCTCAGATCGGCCCGGACACCCTGGACGCCTTCGGGAACCCGGTCCGGATTTCGCCGCAAGCCAAAGACTTTGGCGGACGTGGACAGGCGCTGCGCAATGGCCCCGCCAAGCTTACCGCAGCCGGCAACCAGGATCCGGGGAGGCTGAGTGGGTTCATACGTTGCCATAGGCTTTATCAATCCTTATGCTGTGGCTCATAAATAAGTAAAAGCTGGTTTGCCAGACTGTGACCGGAGTTCGTCATGACACTCACAGAGCTACGATACGTTGTTACCCTCGCCCGGGAAAAGCATTTTGGCCGCGCTGCTGAGCGCTGTCATGTTAGCCAGCCCACCCTGAGCGTTGCGGTTAAAAAGCTTGAAGAGGAGCTGGGTGTGCCCCTCTTTGAGCGAAGCAAGAGCAGCATCCGGGTCACCGAAACCGGCCAGCGAATCATCGAACAGGCACAGCGGGTTCTGGACCAGGTCGGCGTCATCAAGGATATGGCTCAGGATGGCAAGAATCAGCTTAACTCCCCGCTCAAAGTGGGTGCCATCTACACCATCGGGCCCTACCTGTTCCCGCACCTGTTGCCGGAGCTCCGGCGTGCGGCGCCGGAGATGCCCCTCTACATCGAGGAAAATTATACGGCCGATCTGCGTCAGAAACTGCGTCGGTCCGAACTGGACGCGATCATCATCGCCCTCCCGTTCGAAGAGCCGGAAGTGGTGACCCTGCCGTTGTACGATGAGCCGTTTGTGGTGTTGTTGCCCGCCGCCCATCCGCTGGCGAAGAAAGAACAGCTGACACCCGAAGAGCTGGCCAAGGAACAACTGCTGCTGTTAGGCCCCGGTCACTGTTTCCGGGACCAGGTGCTGGAGTCCTGCCCGCCTCTGGTCGAAGCCGTCACCCGCAAGGCCGATGCGACCGAACCGGCATTGGTCACCGAGGGCAGCTCCCTGGAAACCATCCGCCACATGGTAGCCTCGGGTCTGGGGATTACCGTCCTGCCCCTGTCGGCGGCGACGGCCATGCATTATCCGGACGACATCATCGCCGTTCGCCGGTTTTCCTCGCCCGTTCCTTTCCGCACCGTGGCACTGGCCTGGCGGGTGACCTTCCCGCGGCCCAAGGCCATCGATATGCTTTCGCTGGCGGCCAGCCAGTGCCGGGTCATCGAGAAGGCAAAGTCGGAAACCCCCGCCGTGGCTGAGCAGGCCTGACCCGCCTCATGGTGTCGCTGGAAGACATCCCGGTCACCGAGTTGAAGGGGGTCGGCGGCGCTCTCGCAGACAAGCTGGCCAGGCTCGGCATCTCGTCTCTGCAGGACCTGCTGTTCCACCTGCCGCACCGCTATGAAGACCGAACCCGCCTGATGCCCATCGGTAGCTTGCGAATCGGGGATGTGGCACTGGTGGAAGGGGAAGTCATGAAGGCCGACCTGGTCATGGGTCGGCGTCGAAGCCTGCAGGTGACCCTCAAAGATGACAGTGGTTTCCTCGCGCTGCGGTTTTTTCATTTCAATGCCGCCCAGAAAAAGCAGCTGAGTGAGGGTTCCCGGGTCCGCTGCTTCGGTGAGGTGAGGCCCGGCCGTGCCGGTTTCGAGTTTTACCATCCCGAGTACCAGGTGAATCCCCCTCCCATGCCCGCTGAAGGGCAGGCCACACTGACGCCGGTCTATCCGCTCACCGAAGGCATACAGCAGCCCAGAATTCGTGCCCTGTGCCAACAGGCACTGGGTTATCTGAAGCGTTTTCCCGTTCGGGACTGGTTGCCTGCCCCATTATTGGCGGATTATCAGTTGCCCGACATCAACGACGCCATTCAGACTGTTCACTCACCGCCGGCCCATGCGCCGGTCCATCTCCTGGTCGAAGGCAAGCATCCGGCCCAGCAGCGACTGGTCATGGAAGAATTGCTGGCGCACCAGTTGAGTCTGCTCAAGGTGCGGCAACAGATTCAGCAGCGCGAGGCTCTGCCGTTGCTGCCATCGGGTGACCTGGTGGAACGGTTTCTGGAATACCTGCCTTTCCAGCTGACTCAGGCACAGCGACACGTCGTTGCTGATATCCGGCAGGACTTGAGCCAGCCTCTGCCCATGCTGCGTCTGGTGCAGGGGGACGTGGGTTCCGGTAAAACGGTGGTCGCGGCCCTGGCGGCACTGCAGGTTTTGAGCGCCGGGGCCCAAGTGGCGTTGATGGCGCCAACTGAAATTCTGGCGGAGCAGCACCTGAATAATTTTCGGGCCTGGCTGGAGCCACTGGGTATTCAGTTGGCCTGGTTGTCCGGGAAAGTAAAGGGCAAGGCCCGCCTGGACGCGCTGGAGGCAGTCCGTTCCGGGGCTGCCCAGGTTGTGATCGGCACACACGCTCTGTTTCAGGACGACGTTGAATTTCAGCGACTGGCACTGGTGATTGTGGATGAACAGCATCGCTTCGGTGTCCACCAGCGACTGGCGCTGAGAGAGAAAGGAGTAGGCTCGCAACTGGCACCCCACCAGCTGATCATGACGGCCACCCCCATTCCCCGAACCCTGGCCATGAGTGCCTATGCGGATCTGGATACCTCTCTGATTGACGAGTTGCCCCCCGGACGCAAACCCATCGAGACCATCGTGCTTCCGGACAGTCGCCGGGAGGAGATCATCGAGCGGGTGCGTAAGGCCTGTACCCAGGGACGTCAGGCGTATTGGGTCTGTACCCTGATTGAAGAGTCCGAAGCCCTGCAGTGTCAGGCCGCTGAAGCCACGGCGGAAGAACTGGCCCGCAGGTTGCCGGAACTCAAAGTGGGCCTGGTGCATGGCCGGCTCAAGGCCACTGAAAAAGCCGAGGTCATGGACCGGTTCAAAGTGGGGGAGCTGGACTTGCTGGTGGCCACCACAGTCATCGAGGTGGGGGTGGATGTGCCGAACGCCTCCCTGATTATTATTGAAAACCCCGAGCGTCTTGGCCTGGCTCAATTGCACCAGCTGCGTGGTCGGGTAGGGCGTGGTGAACAGGCCAGTTTCTGTGTGCTGATGTACCACCCGCCTCTGTCCAACAACGGCAAGGCCCGTTTGCAGGCCCTGCGTGACAGCCAGGACGGCTTTGTGATTGCCGAAAAGGATCTGGAGATTCGTGGCCCGGGGGAAGTGTTGGGTACTCGCCAGACAGGCATGATGCAGTTCCGGCTGGCGGATTTCGAACGGGACAAGGGGTGGATTGAACCTGTTCGGGAGATGGCACCACCCTTGTTGCAGACGCCGGCCGTGGTTGATGCGCTCATCCGGCGCTGGCTGGGTGAGCGGATTCGTTACGGAGATGTCTGATTACTTGAGTGGTCTTGTACGACGTATCGGCCAAGCCGTGACGTGGGGCAGGCCCTAAAGAAAAACTTTTCGCCTCCGGGAGAAGGCGCAAGCAGATCCGATGCGGGTCATGCAGTATGATTCGGGACATAATTATGAAAAAAACCGGAGCATTTGAACGAACCCTTGAGGAGTTGTCCCCAGGCTCGTCTGTGGTTAACGACGGTCGGGCCGGTGAGTTCAACTGTCTGCGAATGGTGCTGCTTGGCGACGACCAGGGCGCGATACAACTGGTATGCCGCAAGAACGATCTGGTAGATATCGAACAAATCAATGCACACCTTGGGCGGCAGCTACAGGTGGTTGGTCGGCCCGAATCACCCCGTTTCGGCAGGAGTACGGGCGTGGTGGAGCTGCCCACACTGGCAAACTTTACCCACAGCGAAACAGTGGTTGATCCCCAGGTGGACCAGCTGTCGTCAGTGAGGCTCGAACTGGGGGAGCAAGGCCGAACGCTTCATCTGTCCGGGGAAGACTTCCAATCGCTGACAGAAGAGGCGAGACGAATAGCATTTGCAGTTTCTGTGGGCCCGAGTTTATGGAGCCTGAACGATTCAGAGCGCGATCAGAAAGAGTTTCGCCGGGCCATAACCAAGTTTACCGGTCTGCGCATCCAGCAACGGATCAAGGATATTTTAGAGTTTCCACCGCTGCCGGAAACCGCCCAGCGTATTGTTCATCTCCGGATGGACCCCAACACTGTGATGGATGATCTGGTGGATGTCGTGGAAAGCGATCCCGCTCTTGCGGCCCAGGTATTCAGCTGGGCGTCATCCTCTCCAGGCGCTCCTGTCGGACAGGTGCGCTCGGTTCATGATGCGGTCTCCAGAGTACTTGGTTTCGAACTGGTGATGAACATGGCGCTGGGGCTCGTTCTCAAACCGTCTCAGGGACACCACCCGGAAGGGTATATGGAAAGCTGGCAGCAGGCTATCTGGCAGGCTCAGGCAGCCGGTCTTTTGTGTACGCTGATGCCTTCGGGCAAACGACCCTTGTTTGGTCTTGCCTATCTGTCCGGCCTGCTGCACAACTTTGGTTTCCTGGTGTTGGGCCACGTGTTTCCCCCGCATCTCAAGCTGGTGTGTCGTTCCCTCGAGGCGAATCCCAACATCGATTCCTCGGTCATCGAACAGTATCTGCTGGGCATTACCCGCGAACAGATTGGCGCCCTGTTGATGGAAAACTGGGGGATGCCGGAGGAGGTGGCGAGCGCGCTCCGTTATCAGAAACACAGCGGTTACGATGGCCGGCACAGCGTGTACGCGAAACTGCTCTGGCTCGGTCGTCAGTTGTTGGTCGAGCGCGGTTTGTCGCCGGGTGCCAGTGAGCCGGTTCCGGCGGCCGTGTTCGAGTCTCTGGGCCTGGACGAGGCAAAGGTACATGCCCGGTTCGACGAGCTGGTGGCGAAAAAAGATACCGCGTTAGCTATGGCTGGAATGATGGCGCAGTAAGTCGTGTGATTTGCTGTCAAGCATAAAAAAGCCGGCCCATGGGCCGGCAAGCTCACCCGCTTGTTGCAGAGGTATTCACAAGAGGTATCCAAACCAATCAGGAGAAAATCGCCAAGGGTCCGTAAACCGCGTTAACTTCGCAGTACCCTATTAGTTAATTTAGACAAAGGGCGGGAAAAGGAAAGTCAGGGATTACCGACGCCAAATAATGAGCACTGTGTCACATTTCAGCGGTGGTGGAAGGTGTTGATTTCTCTTGTTGGCGACAGAGAATGATTAACTTGATAGATACAAAAGTTTACAAAAAGCCCTGCTCCAGGTCTCATGCGTCTCGAAAGGTATGTTGTCGGATGGCCGACGCCGCCTGCTGAATGGCTTCACCGTATTCTTTCTCTACTGCGAAACGTTCTTTGTCCATCTTGGCCACCAGCTTCTTGTCCGTCGCCTTTCTGGCCCGGTGGGTGGGCATGTGCTGAAGTTTGTCGTGGACCTGTTGAAATACCTGGTACGGGGATTGATCGAGCAACTCGGGCTGCACATGGTCCAGCAGCCCTTTCAAGCGCAGACACGCTTCCGAATACTCGATCTGGTCCGCTTCCACCGCCATGGCAATCACGCGAATGCTCTCGATCATGTCCGTCCGGCGCTGCTTCTGAAAGGCCTCGGCCTTTTGCTTGCGGATGCGCTGTTCCGCAACACCGGACAGCTGTCGACGAATCACGGCCAGCAGTATCACGATCACGATCAGGCCCCCAACAATCAGAGCCCACTGTAGCCACTGCGGCATGATTACCCCCTATTCAATGGTCAGGCGCGTTTGCGCTTTCGGTCAGGGCGCCAGACTTTGACTGAAACTGCCTGTCCATTCAATACGGAAGTGCCTACCAGCGGATCAATCTGGTCGTCACTCAGGACATCGTTGATGCTTTCACCGGCGTGGGCCGATGCAACGGATTGCTGGATGCCGTCCCGGTTATGGCCCCAGCCATGGGGGATGGACACCACGCCGGGCATCAGGTCTTCGGTAATTTCTGCGGGCAGCACAATGGTCCGGCCCTCGGAACTGATTTCAGCGGAATCTCCGGCCTGCAGACCCAGCCGGCTGGCATCCTTGGGGCTAATCATCAGGGTACACCGGTCCTTGCCCTTCACCAGGCGCTGGCTGTTGTGCATCCACGAGTTATTGCTCCGCACATGGCGCCGGCCAATCAGCAGGAGTTCGTCGGACGCCCCTTGCCCGAGTTGTTCGAACAGCCGCTCCACATCTTGCAGGAATCTTCTGGGCGCCATGTGGATCTTGCCATCCCGGGTGAACAGGCGATCCGGAAGCGAAGGCTTCAGCGGACCAAGGTCCACGCCGTTGGGGTTGTCCTTGAGCACCGACAACGAAAGACCCTTGGGCAGATCGTTCCAGTGCCGGTTGAGCGGGCTAAGTTTGGCAAGACCGCGCAAGGGGTGGCGGCCGGGCAATAGATCCAGAACCAGGTCAATAGCAGGCTCCGCGACCCCCCTCAGTGGGCCTGCATTCATGCCATAGGGACCGGAACGAAGGAGCATGTCCAGAATGGGGTCCGGACCAATCTGCTGGAAGGCCCGCCAGCCCAGTTCGGCGCGCAGGGGCAGGCTGCCGCCCTTTTTCAGCCGTTCCAGACGGTGGGCAAGTCCCAGCATGATTTGCCAGTCGTGCCTGGCGTCCGGGCCGGGATCGAACAGGGGTTCACTGTATTTGGCGCTGTTTCGGACCGCGAAGATGCTGAAGATCAGGTCGTAGTGACTGCGTTCCAGGGCCGCGGTTGGAGGCAGGATGACGTCCGCATGGCGGGTGGTTTCGTTGATGTAGTAATCCACCGACACCATGAAGTCCAGCTGCTCGAAGGCCTCCTCCAGCCGCCGCCCATTGGGGCTCGACAACACCGGATTGCCGGCAGCGGTGACAAATGCCCGAATCTGGCCCTCACCGGGCGTGAGGATTTCATCGGCCATGGTGCTGGCGGGGTATTCGCCGCCGAATTCTGGCAGGCCCTTGACCCGGCTGTACCGATTGCCGAAGTGGCCATTCTGTCCCGCCAGTGCGCCAAGCACGACCAGATCAATCGCCGGCTGGGTGAACAGCATACCTCCTGGTCGGTCCAGCTTGCCCGCCAGTATGTTCAGGCAGGATGCCAGCCAGGTGGCGAGGCCACCGAACACCTGGGTGCTGGTGCCCATGCGGGTATAGAGCGCGGCTTTCGGTGTGTTGGCGAATTCCCGGGTCAGGTGTCGGATGTCCTCGGCCGAAATGCCGGTATGCGAGCTGGCGGCCTCTGGCGTGAACGGCATGGCGGCCAGTCTCAGCAGATCCACGTCCTTGGCCAGGTGCTCCGCGGCACCCAGGTCGACCAGGTCTTCGGCAAATAGCGTGTGCACCATGGCCATGAGCAGGAAAGCGTCGCTGCCGGGGCGGATAAAGTGGAACTCGTCCGCCAGCTTGGCCGTTTCGGTTCGGCGGGGGTCAATAACGATCATTTTGCCGCCCCGGCCTTTCAGTTCCTTGATCCGCCCACGGAAATCCGGGACCGTCATCAAACTGCCGTTGGAGGCCATTGGATTGCCGCCAATGCAGATGAACAGGTCGGTATGGTCGATATCGGGAATCGGGAACAGAATCTGGTGCCCGAACATCTCCAGGCTGGTCAGCATGTGAGGCAGCTGGTCGTTGGATGTGGCGGAGAACCGGTTCTGGCTGCCAATGGCTCGCATCAGCGGGGTAACGGCGACCAGCGCGCCATGATTGTGGACGTTCGGATTGCCCAGATAGACGCCGACACTGTTGCGGCCAAACTCCTGGCGGGTCTGGTGGAGCTTTTCGGCGACCAGGTCCAGAGCCTCATCCCAGTCCATTTCCTGCCAGCCGGATTCGGTTTTGCGTACCGGGCGACGAAGGCGCTCCGGATCCTCATGGAGATCCTGCAGGGCGACAGCTTTCGGGCAAATATGACCGCGACTCAGGGGGTCGTTGTCATCCCCTTTGATGGATGTGATGCGCCCATCGCTGGTTTCGATGACGACGCCACACATGGCTTCGCAAAGGTGGCATGTACGGTAATGGGTGCCGTTTTCCATCGGGCAGCTCTCCTGGATTGTTGTTATCGGTATCGTGGTTTCATTCTGCAACCAGATTAACAGGATTCATCGTTGTGCGAAAAGTGGGCAGGGGCAAAGAAAAAAGGCCAGCTCAAAAAGCTGGCCCGAAAGGAGCACGGCCTGCCCTATGGTGTTGCCGGTAATTCGTGAACCGGGTTGGAAATAAAGTTCAGGTAAAGCCCCCCGTCCGGAATCATCAGAGGAATGAAAACAGCACCATCTTCGTCGCTTGCCGGCGGGTCCAGCAGGTCCTGACAGCCGCCCAGGTCGAAGCTGAGCAATCCGAGCAGGCAGGAACCAAAGTCCAGCGTTGCATTAAGCGCGTCGCTTTCTGTGGTCACCAGCACGTTGATCTGGGGGGCATCAAAACCACGGCCAGGGTCGACAATGTTGCGTTGCTCAATCTGCATCCGGCCGTCGTCAAAGAAGGTGATGGGACCTTCGATATTCAGGGTGAACGGATAGCTGAACAGGTTATGCCGCAGGATACCCCCCAGAGGCAGGTGCAGTTCAGGCGCATCCAGCGTCAAAGCGGCTGACGCCTTGAAGGTCGGCTTGCCTTCATCGTTTTCGATAATCATGCCGGGAATCAGACCACTGCGACGGCAGGGTTCTTCGGTGCACGACGGGTCATCCTTGGCATAACGCATACGCAGGATTTGTGGGCCGGTGACCTGCGGATCGTCTGGGTCCAGCAATACATCCGTCAAACCATTGCCGTCTTCCAGGAATACATCCACCGAGGTAGTGGCCAGAAGCGTGGGGTAGAGGTACACGCGAACGCCCGGCTTGCCGGTTTCCGGATCGACTGCAGGTCCAATAATCTCAGTATTCAGGCCATAGGTCTGGTAGATGAATTTGTTGGTTGGGCAATCCGCTCCACTGGTTTTGCAGCCTACACGGGCCTCGCTCTTGGAGGAGCCCAAAACGCTCGGCTCCCGATCCGGGTTCACGATCAGTTTGGTGGCATTGGCGGACGGCAGGTAGCCACCCTGACCATCCCCTGTGTGGCTGAACGGTTCCAGGCAGTTTTTGCCGCCAAGGGCACCGCAATCGATCTCGTAGTTTGAGTTGGTATCCCGAACCGGCAGGTTTCGAAGTGCCGTAAATACGGTGTCGGTCGCTGCAGTGCCCCGGAAGTAAATGCTCAGGTCCGGGCCGCCCACATCCACCGGGTTGACCAGCAGGTCGGTTTGCAGCGCCAGGCCATTTTCCCCGCAGATAAACGACGGCTCAGCGCCATTGGAACTGCACTGTCCCCCCTGTCGGGACATCAGCGTATAACGGTAAAGGTGGCCTTCCTGCCAGGGTTTGTCAGGGAAGAACCGGATACGCTGATTGCTCTTTTCCAGACGACCAGCCACCGGGGAACTGCTGATGAGGTCGCCAGACACTTGCTCGACAACAAAGGTTCCGGCGTGAATTGAGGCCAGATCCATGGACTGCGAGAACACCACCGTGATGGGGCGGTCAGCCGGTAGCTCGGTGACCGGCAGTTCATCCGGGCTTTGTCCGTCCGGGTAGTTCAGGGAACCGCCGGACTGGGATACCGCATCGTTACAGAAACCATGGGAACCGTTGGCCAGGTCCAGGTTGTGCGTTACGCAGGGGTAGCCCGGGTAGGTTGTCAGGGCCAGGGGCGAGCGCTGGATGACACCGCTGTTACCGGTGCCAATATCGTCCAGGGTAAAGGACAGCGGGGCTTCTGTGACCGGGTTGCCGGCGATGTCCGTCAGCCCGTCCGTCGACAGTTCATAGGCCGCGCCGTGCTTCAGGCCACCCTCCGGATTGATCACCACCACGGTACCATCGAGTTTGATCGACAGATCCGATAGCGGAGCCCCGTTCTCGAACAGGGTGATGCCGCTGTCCAGAGACGCTGGATCCAGAGGTTCGTCGAAGTTCAGAATGACTGGATCGCCCGGGCGCTGCATGGATTGGCGGCCGGCCGGCAGGGAGTCTTCAGCCCCTGGCATCCAGCTGACCAGTGTCGGGCTGGTGCTGTCCGGACTCCACAGTTCTTCCGCATCCAGAGCAGAATCGACGTCGGTGGCGGCCTCGATGCGAAACGCAATCGTGGCGTTGGCGTATTCCTGGCCAAGCAGCTCGGGCTCGACGGTACCGATGGCGTCAATGGTCAACACGCCGTCCTGCACAATTGCGATCCCGTGCAACTCGACACCGAGCAGATTCTGTGACAGCGAGGCGTTGGGTTGGGCTGCGGCACTGTGCATGGCCACATCCATAAACAGGGTGACATGGCGTGGCGCGTTCAGATCGTTGGTATAGGGATTGGGGCTCAGGTAGCCGGATGCGTCCGTCAGCATGGTGACGCTAAGCTCACCCGTGTTCTGATCCACGCCCGTCTCGGCGTTCACCACCTGAACCTGGCCGTTGATACGCACATCCAGGCTGGTACCGGTTAGCAGGCTACCCCGGGGAATTCGAAGTGGCAGGGCCTCGTCAGCGGCAAACGACGGTGCGTAGGCCAGTTCGGCAAACAGTCCGCCGGCTTGTTGAGCCGGACCAGCGTTACCCAGCAGCACAGAATTGAGCGTTACTCCATTGATCACCTGCCCGTTCAACACCGATTTCCTGGCGTCTGCGTGGCTGGCGCCTTCCAGCAAGCCGGAGTCCACAAGGTGCTGCAACAGCACCACCGTTGGGCCGGATTCCCTGGGCGTGAAGGTTTCGTTGAAGTTCAGGGTGTCCGTGCCCGCCAGGTTGGGCAGGTTCTGGATCGTCAGGGTGTAGGACTGGTCCGATGCCAGCTCATCGTTCTTGGTCCCGCAGTGACTGATGGTGTCCGTCATACAGGGATCGATGACGATCCGGTTGTTGTCCACCAGAACATTGGTCGGGACAGGCTCGCCATTGGCGTCCTGTAGCCGGATCTTGCCGCCCTGATTACGCCAGTCCGGATGGACGGGTTGGCTCAGCATCAGCCGGAAGGTGGAAAAGTCCATCGGCTGGAAGTGATGCCCCGGTGAGGGGATCATCTGCTCCACCGCGAAGCGCTCGCCCATGTGATCGAGCGAGGGGATGCCCGTGTACTCACCGCGGGTGGAGAACTGGACGCCCTCGGCACCCACGGCATTGGGCGTGGAAATAGCACTGGCGCCCAAGGCAGCCAGGGAGTCGGTAAACTCGACCGAATAGTGGGAGCGGGTCAGCAGTCCACTGGTTGGCGTGAGTTTCAGGCTGCGGCCCTGATCCAGGCGGGTCGCGGTGAAGTCCACAGGGTTCTCCCCCTGGCTGATCAAAATCTTGTCTTTCAGCTCTTCCTCGCTGTCGGCCAGCGCATGGGAGAAGCGCAGGATAATGTCGCTGGAGGGGCTGACGCCGGTCTGCCCGTCTGCCGGATAGGAGTACACCACCGATGCGGGCGGCGTGGGTTCCTTCATGGTTTGCTCTTCACCGCCGCAGGCCGCCAGTAGCAGGGTAGGGATGAGGACTGCCGGTTGTTTTAGTTTCATGGTTCCACCTCCCTTCAGAACTTCAACGTGACTGAACCGCTGAACACATGAATATCGCCGTCGGCGGTGACCTCGGTTTCCGCGCCTGAGGTATCCACCAGCGTGAAATCCCGTTCCTGCAGCTGCTGGTACTGGTAGCCCAGGTCAAACCGTACCGGGTAGGCCAGCAGGCGGGTTCGGTCGTAGGTGGCGCTGAAACCCAGGCCCAGAACAATCTTGTCCGTATCCAGGTAGTTGATTTCGGGATTGCGGGTTGTCTTGAGCGGGGAGGGCTCGAAGGCGATGCCGCCACGCAGCGCAAAATTCGGGTTCAGGCGGGTTTCGGCGCCCAGCCGGGGAATCACAATGTCATCAAAGCGGATGCGATCGGCCGATGAAACCGATTGCTGATCCTTGATGGTGTCTGAAGTGAATTCCTTCTCCAGATCAGACCAGTTCTGCTGTTCAAGGGAGCCACCGATGCGCCAGTTCTCTGTCTCGTACTGGGCACCCAGAACGAGGGTTTCCGGCTGGAAGGAATCGATGGTGGATACCGCCAGACTCAGGCCCGGATCCGGAATGGTCTGGGTAACGATGATGTTGGAATCGACGGTGGTGGACGCCGACGACTTGGTCCGATAGGCCGTGGCGACTTCCCAGCCCTGCAGGTAACAGTCCCGGTCCGGGCAGAAGGTGCTGCGCAGGTCCGCGCTGACCCCCAGAATGGTCTTCAGCGAGGGCTCTGCATTGACCGACAGGCGCTCGCGGCTGGTTTCGCCGCCGAGGGTTGATACCGCATCGAGTTTTGCCGTGGCGTCCAGCGTGATTCGTGCTGACACACCTGCTGCAACACCTCGCCAGATTGGGGTAGCAGCACCAATGTTCAGGAACAGGGGTTCCTTGCCGTACTGCAGGTATTGCCCGGACTCGCTGGTCTCGGAACTGAAGGCCAGCATTTCCTTGCCGTACTTTTCCACGCCCGCAATAAAGCCGAGATAGATCGGATGGTCGTAGCGGGTCAGCGAACCCAGATTGGTTTTCATGCCGATCAGCACATGCTGGCTCGGCGTGTTGGACAGAATGTCGCCGTTGGCATTGGGGTTCGCGGACCGGAGTTCCTGTTCCGCATGAAGGATGCCGGTAGTCAGCTCTCCACGAGGATCGCTGGTGAGGTAAGCCGGGTTGTAATAGGTGGCCGAGACCTGGCTGTTGAACATGGACATTGACTGGGCCGTGGCCACATCGACAGGCATGACGCCGTAACTGGTGCCGAGGTTGCCCATGCTGGCGTTGGCAAAAGGGGGGGTAGTGAGGGACATCAGCGTGAGGGAAACCGCCCGTACTGATAACCGGGAAGCGAAAGCCATACATACACTCCATCGTCTCTTTATTTTTCTGTCCGGTCCTTCTCCGACGTGCAGAGAAAACTGACTGGTACGTTTGTTCAGGTTTGATTTTATGGGGATCTGTAGTTTCGGACGTTGACCTATTTGACGGGCATTTGGCTTCGGTCGATCATGAGTCGCACGAAGTCAGGAAAAAATATTGATAAAACAGAAGGTAACGGCATGTTTATTCTGTTTGCGTGGTATGGCTTCAAGGTTCGTTGAATGCTGAAAATGTGAATGGCTTCAATGTTCCTTGGATTTACTTCCCATAGGAGAACCGTGGTCGGGCACGGTGCCAGTAAAACTTACCGCACGGTCAGTCGTACTCAGGGATGCTTGATATCAAGAGCAAGGAGTTTTTTATTGTGGCTATCGCACAAGATTTGTGAGCCGGATGGGAGGCTACCGGAACGACCAGCTTTCCCCGGGGTGTCAGTGTGCGGCGGCGGCTTGGAGGGGAATGCAATGTGGTAGTGATGAAAGCGCTTTGGCGTCAGCAACAAAGAAGTCCCGCAATGAAGCGCAGATAGATCGGATGCTTGAAGCGCGTCAGTGAGCTCATATTGATTTTCATGCCAATATGAGCCTGTTGGCTCGGTAAGTTGGCCGGATATCGACGTTGACATTCGGGTTGGCAGAACGCGGCTTCGGCTCGGCATTGGCGAAAGTATTAGACGATAGAGCCTCGTGCCAGGCTGTAAATAAAACTGACACGATAAGGCTTTCGGCTCTGAAGGTCGTGTTAGGGGCTGATTGGTCTGAGACCTGAGTTCAGGCTTAAAGTAAAAGGCCCCGCTTTGCGGGGCCAAAATTCACCTTGTGTCCCATAGGCTCGGTTAAAAAAGACGCCGTCTGAAACCAAGTGCAGCGAGAGCCAATCCTAACAGTCCAAGAGTGCCCGGCTCAGGTACTTCTCTCGGTGTTGTATCCAAGTCAACGAGTTTAAGACTGCCTTCACCATTGAGTCCAGTCCGCTGCAGTCGCATGAGGGCTCCATCAACTGTCAGCATCTCCGTATAGTCGAAACTGGCAAAACCGTCCAAAACTCCAAAGTTGTCGACAGCGTAGTTGTTAACGTTGCCTGTCTGTGCAGCATCGAAGTCAATGAAGTCGAGAAAAACACCGTTGAAAGACTCGCCATTGCTGACGCTCTGAGTACCCTCCGAGACATTCCAGTTATTGGTAACATCTGTGTAAGTTCCGTCAGCCTCTAAACGCTCGATATAGAAATTTGACATGTTTGAAAACACGAAATCCGGCGTGAAATCAAAGCCAAAACCGGTAACGAGTGCATCTATCGAGACATTGTCAATTTCAATTTCATATGTATAGCCACCTCCTCCATTAGCGAAGTAATCGATAGTAATCGAACCGCCTTCATCCCCGGCGCAATTAGCAGGGTCTACGGTGCCGTCGCACGAGAAGTTGAAGGTCGTGGGAACTGCGTACGCCGTTCCTGCAAAAGCAAGGAAGGCCAACATGGGTAGGATTTTCTTGAACATCGTTTGCACTCTTCTGTGGAAGTGTGAATTCAGGTCTGCGTATGGGATCAAAAGCAGAGTGGTCACCGCACTGACACCAACTCCTTTCAATTCCCTTTCCACATTCACCACCTGCGTTCAATTAATCGGGGCGTAACGGCATCCTCTCTAACAACACAATGACCTTCCCTGAGCCCCTGGTTTCGCTCCTGGAGGCTGGTGCCTTGATGGCGTGCCGTCCTAGAAGCAGGTACTACCAATGAACTTGAGCAGAGATCGTGCCAGTACATGTTGGTTCCAAAGATGTAATTTTTCTTCCTGCACAGAGAAAATTACCCCGAGAAAAAACAGGATATTATGTCAATACATGTCGATAACCGATTTGTTAAATGCTTCTTAAAATTGCTGTGAAATATTCCGTCACTTTCTGGGATGTAAAAATGATCGACAGTGACTGGAAGCGGTAATGGCCGAGCGAATTCAGCGCGGAGCGCCGGAACTTTCCGGTTCTTCGCGAAGGTCTAGGGAGGGAGTCGAAGAAGACTCGAACCCATCGGACCAAAAATATAGGTATCAATGAAAAACCGCTGAATCTTTGGCAACTTGCATCACAGGCCCGGCCTGTGCCTATTCTTTGCTCTACTGAAATGAGTACCTTGCCTTGCCCCGACCTTATCAAGACCGGGCCATTGCGAGACAGCCATTGCTTTCCTTCGGCCCCTGCCTGAGCGGTCCAGGCTTATCACAGGTTTAAAGATGTTCCCCCTAAAAAAGTTGAGGATTCTTGGGATGTTGTGGATAAAACGTCAGCATTTTTTACATGGCCGGGTGTCTCCCAGGCTCGAGTTTGGCCGCCACTTCTCGTGGCTGCGTTGTTCCTTGTCGTAGTCTTATGACGTACGGATCGCTCGAGAGCGTCACAAAAGAATGGCTTCGGGGTGGGAAATTTAGCAGCCGGTGTGTTTAAGGTCGTTCGGACTATTATATGCCGCTACCCGCTTTCGGGCGGCTTTACTGGGTGTTGCAAAATAATACATGTTATTCGATGAGGTCCGGTGTCTAGATATATAGAGTTCTGCTTTAAATAGGGTTTATTTTTGTTGGCATCAAATTTGTAATCGGAAAGGCGAGTGCGAGTTTAGATGCTTTTTTCTTTATCGATGCGGTGAAAGTGGTGTGTACGGAGAGATTTCGTCGCCCGTTTGAAAAAGGCAAGGAACATAAGAATCCCTAGGATGGGGGAGAAAAAGTGATGAAGATGCTTATTCAGTCCGCAGCAGTGGCTGTATCAATGATAATGGCCAGCGGAGCTTCGGCGTATATGCTTGATGGCGTGGATGTAGGTGAGTTGGACGGGCTGATCGGGTATACCGACAACCTGAATGAAAACCCGGATGGCGCTTGTACCAGTGGCCCTTCAGGGAGTGGGCACGCATCCGAGTTGTGTTGGGTAAACAATCTGCTCGCCGAGGATGGTGTGGGCCCAACAACCTATGTAGAGGCCAATAAGGTTCCAGATCAAGAAGCATTACTGGTGGATGGTGAGTCCTCGATTTATGCGTTTGAACTCTCTTACGAGTCACAATATATCCTGTTGAAAAAATCTGGTGTCTGGGCTCTGTTGGAAAACGAATTTAATCAGGGCTGGGCGGTATTTGATACGTCACTCTTACCTGCGGGTCTGAACCTGCCGGACCCTGGTGATAGCCAGTGGGTTATCAGTCACATTGTCCCGCTGGGAACAGATGTGTCGGTGCCTGAGCCCGGCTCGTTGGTTCTCCTGGGGTTGGGGCTGGTTGGTTTGGGCGTTGCACGCCGCAAAGTCAGCTGATCCCACTTGCACAAAGGCTGCTGGAAAGCCCCGGTTCCGCCGGGGCTTTTTTGTTGCCCGGTGATTTCTCACTAATGTTCGCGTCAGGATAAAGATAAGTCTTTTGGGTTTGGGGCGAGGTTCCAGCCAAAGCTGCTCTAAAGGGCTTTGCCCTGTCGGTGGCTGAGCCGTTGAGACTGTGGACCGTCTCTGGATGTTGCCAAAAATGGGTATGGGGAGTGTGAAATGGTGGGCCCAGCTTCCACTGGTTTGGATTTCTAAGGGTCTGAAAAATAAATTTAAATTGGTTTTTTTGTTTTTGTGTACCCCCAAAAATACCCCCAATACTGACGAGCTTCGGAGTGGTCTGGTTACTCTATTCGTCTGTAGAGAAATGGTTTTAAGGTTTGGCGTGCCTAGGGGCATATCCTCTCGACCATTTTTTAATTTCACCCTCAAATATTAGCTCAAGTTCTTGAGGCTAATTACTTTGGATGGACTTTCGGCGACGTGCAAAGCCCAACCCTATGAGAGCTATCCCAAGGAGCGTTATAGTGCTTGGCTCCGCGACAGCTCTGGCGTCAGTCCAGATGTCTAGCGTGAAAGAATCAAAATATGTTGCAGACCAAATTTCGTAATCAGCAATCGTCAACGTCCAATCGCCAGTCACAAAAGATCCATTGAATGCAGAGAGAGCGCCGCCGAGGTTAAAGGTGCCCGAGTGCGCCTCCCCGTATGGAAGAGCATTAGGGGCTTGGTCGTCAAAAGTCATCGATACATTGTGAGCCCCGTTCTGAGGCATGTAGTGCTTAAGGATGTCTCCGAACAAATAGACGCTAGCTCCCGATGGGCTGGTAAGCCAAATGTCTGTTTCGTATAGCGTATCGAATTTGGACCAATTGACAGTGATGTTCACGTCAAAGACCTTGCCGTGATCCGCAATGTATACAGATCGCTCAACCACATGTGGATACATCCCGTTATCGAACCAGTTGGATAAGGTTCCCCATTTAACGACAGGGTCCACTGTTGTTGAATCTGAATTCGTGGCTGTAATCAATCGTGCTTGAGCTGTAGAGGCGAAAAGAAGAGCGGCAAGTAGGGCGATAATGTGGGCCGGAAAACGATCCATGTCTGTTTTCTCCGTTTGTTGTCCGTTATTCCTGTATAGCACTATTGGTGCCAATTGCTAGTTATTGAAATCACAGCTAATAAATTGGGCCGTTTTAGATTGTGTAAATTGGGGTGACGGTTTTTGTGTAAATCCTTCCGGGTTCTCTAGGCGTGCGGCGGCAGAAAATTTGGAGTGTCGCTCTAGTTCGGATGACTTGGGCGCAGGGGGCTTGTTGGAAAATCTCTTCTGAAGTGAGTTAGTAATTAATTTGCTGTATGCAGGCGGTCTTGCTGATAAGGGGGCGGAACTTTTGCACCCCCCCACCCATCTGTTCAGGATTGAACGGTATTAGAAGGTAAGGCTTCGCCCCTTGGTAAATTATAAAGGTATACGAATTGCGACTACTGAGGGTCGGGTTGGAGGCCTGACCGATACACATGGCGGGTAATGCCCCCAATCTCGGGGGCAGATTCATGGGCACTGATACAAATAGAGAGCAAGTCGATACTGATAGCGTGCAACGATTGCGTTTTAGGCTGCCTTTTTCAGTTCATCTATTTTAGGTGGATTTAGATAAAGAGCACTTGGCCCTTGGGTAGGTCTTACGTCAAGTTTGCCTTTGCATTCATCTATCGGTCGCCAGGTTATGGCGTAAAGCGAACAACGGTTGCGGCCTCCCTGCCTAGTTATCTCAATTAAGCCCCTACTGAGTAGCGCCTTGAGGGCCTTGTCTAGCGTCCCTGGCGATTTCCAGCCCCTATCTCGCATCACTGACCATGCGGCACAGAGATCACCGTTGTTGTTGCCTTTAAACTGAGCTGCAATATCGACAAGTAGTTTTACCGCCCAGCCATTTAGGCTTTTGTATGCCTGGCTGTCTATAACGGGGTGAGGGATGCCCAAGAAGGGGGATCGCCCCGCCTTCCCAGTCATCCTTGCGCGTCGGTCCTTAGCCATCGCTAAGCCACCTTATCAGCTTCTGATGAGGCTGGTGAGTCTGGCTGGATTAGGTGTCTCGCCAGTACACGTGACTCTGGCAAGAGGTGGTAAACGCCAGGGCGAGTAAGTAAACCATCGCGGTCTATTTTTTCTACTCGCTCAGTATCGATTTTTAAAAGGAAGCTTCTCCTCAGTTCTTGGATGTAGTGAGGACTGTTGCTGGCTCCTGCTACTCGGTCTGCGGTTTCACGGGGGAGTGGCCCTGCGAGCAATGCGACTATTAACCGGTAAAGCCGCGCGGTGATAAGATGGCGCAGGCGCTTTGCTGTGGTGGCGGGCGCTTCTTTTTTCATGCTGCATCTCCCATGCGCTCTGCGATCCATTGACGTATGGCTGATTCGGGCCACGCTACAGCTCGCGCTCCGATTTTAACGGCTTTAGGGAATGTTCCGGCGGCCATGCCTTCGTAGATAGCGCTGCGGCTGCGCCCAGTAACAGCTTCTACTTCCTTACGGCGCAACATGCGGTCAATCTGCTGGGGGGTGCCTGAGGTTCGTGGTTGTGGTACTCGAGGTAGTGCGTGGTTCATATTGGGTTCTCCCGTACTTGTATGGAATACGGAAGAATTTTTGCAGCCTAAGTTCTGCTGGTAACCGACAAAAAGAGGTTTCTCGTGCCGTCGTTTAGTCTCCTAAATCGTCCGATTTAGGTTTGGTATTCTGGGGTCAGAATAAACGTTTAATCTTGAGGTTTTTCTGTCTGACGCCTGGCGCCTAGAGTCGGACCAGGCATTCTGCATTGCTAGCCGCAAGTCATCTCTCTTAGAGGATATTCTCTCAAGAGTTTTTGGCTCCAGTCCTAGCGCTTCATCGAAAACGGATAATCCTAGCAGTATAAAGACCACGCTTTTGTATTCTTTTCCAAAGGCCCAATAGTTAGCCTCGAATAGCTCGTTTGCCGTTATCCTGGCTAAAAGGTCTTTATCTTTTCGACGTTTTAGGGACTTTTGAAATGGCTCGGATTGCAGATAACGCTTTAAGCCTTTCAGGTAACGCTTGGCCAATTCATTTCCAGCTGGCCATTCGGGGAGGTCAGAGAAATAAGCCAGTTCTGGTTTTTCTAGCTCCTTATCAAGACTATCGAGAAGCTCGGAGGCTCTAATCACAGATTCTCGTGCTTCTACCGCTATTCGATAGCTCGTACCGTCGAGGAAATTAGCAGCTGTTAGGGATAGGGCTTGTTGCCACTTTAGATTTGCTTCCGTGTACTTTCGAATCAAGGTGAATGGAATGCTTTGCCAGCAGCGTGCTTTAGCTATCCCGAGTACTCGTTCAGTAACAGCATCGAAAGGATGTTGTTCTTCGCTTCTTGCTAAAACTTTGCGTTTGGCTAGGGCGTAGGCGGGATCTGATGCCCAGTAGCTGCTTACATCCGCATATTCAGAATTAAGGCGCTCTAGGGTTGTAGAATGGCTTTGTTTATAGTCGGATCCTATCCAAGTAAGCCATTCCCTCGTACGTTGTTGTTGTTCTGGGGAATCGAATTCAAGGCTGCGGTAATCTGAGTAAGTATCGTGCATTTCCTGAAGAAATGCCCGGATAGTGTTGGCGTACCCTCTGAATCGATCCGATGTAGGAATAGTCGTTTCTGTCACGAGTCCCCTTAAATCTTCTAATGGAGCCCATGTGTTTAGGCTTTCGAGGTTATATCAACAATGGGGCGAGCGTTTGCTTTTGCTTCTTCTTGGCTGCTTATTATCCGTTTTTTCTGCCCATGTCTCCGCACGAATAAGTCATAGAAATCGAGAAGCGGTTAAGCTAAATGGGAGTAGATCATTGGAGCGTAGCTCAATTAGGACTGTTCGAACAAAGCGGCGAAATCGTCTTCTTCGACAGCACGACGAGCCACGAAAAATCCAACTATGCGGTGTTTGGGAAGTGCTGCCTGGAGCTTTCGCTGCATTGCCTTGAAGTGAGCTCCTGTCGTGAGCATGTCGTCAAGTATGGCTACAGTGGGACGGAAATCTTGCGGGTCAAAATCTTTGATTTCGTAGAGGGCCTCTATTTCCTCGGGGCGCTTACGGTTCGCGGAGGTGTGGTTAGCGTCAGTTGACTGAGTTTGGACTATGAGTTCTTCCCAGTGACAATTAGGGTTGAGTTCCTGCATTTTCTGAAGGATCTGACACATCCTGTCATCATAGAGAGGGTCTTGTTTGCTCTTGGATGGAGGTACAGGAATGAAGCTGAGTTGTTCCAGTTTGATTCCTTTAGAAAAAAAACCGGCGATAGTGTCGATTGCTTCTGTCTTATAGCGGTACTCGGGCCTTCCTCGTCTATCGACTCCTTTCTTGAGATTCAGAATAAGTTGATTCATCTCGCTTGCAGCGAAACCGCCTCTCGCGGTGTATTCGCCCAGACAAAAACATTCGTCCTCGCTCGACAAATAGTAGTGTTGGTCGAGTACTTGAGAGTCAACTTTGGTAAACCTGTATGTCATTTGAGCAGGTTTTTCCTTATGTCTTCGTAGTCTCTCACCCGAATGGCGCCCTTCTTGAGATATTTTTCCGGCCACGTGATTGAGGTGTTCCTAAAACAGCTATCGAGTATGAATAGCTTTCTGCCTTGATCTATCGCCGCTCTCGCTTGATACAAGGTTCCCGAAGTGTCGCTCGCCTCGACAATAATAGTCGCGTCAGTCAACGCAGACATCGTGATGTTTCTTTCAGGGAAGAATGCCCTGTTAGATCGATAGTCTTGCGTTTCATATCGCAGAAAAGGTACTTGGCTAATGATTAAGAACTCTTTTCTTAATCTCTCCTGCAATGCCTGATTCTTTTTAGGATAGATATGGGTTAGAGGCGTTCCAATCACCGCAAAAGTCTTACCGCCAGCGGCTAGGGCAGTTTCATGGGCTGTCGTGTCTACCCCTTCGGCTAATCCCGATGCGATAGTAAAACCATCATTTACCAGATGGTTTACAAGCTTTCGTGTCCTGCGGATACCGTTTTCCGAAACTTTTCTGGCACCCACTACCGCGACGCTCGGTGTGCTTATTAGATCCCACCAACCTTGGTAGTAGAAAACACGGAGGGGATTCCTTGCGTCTTTTAGCTTGGAGGGGTATTCGATACTTCCCTCGACTCGAACACCCAAGTCCTCAAGTTGGTATTTCGTAAAGAGTTGGTTAAGGCGGGTACTCGCCTCTAAGATTTCGGACTCTGATACCAGTTCTGAAGGCAGACAAGAGGGCACATCCCGAAAAAGGTCCGCGACCCTTTTGAACGTCGATCCTTTCCGGACCCAGAGGGCCTCATAGGCACACATCTCCTGATAAGGAGAGATGGCGGGAATGGTAAAGTCCCGCTCTGAGAAGTCCAGTTCTGGCGACACTGCAAACACCATAATGAAGGATAGCTCGAATTAGATTCAATATTTTATAGCACCCTGAGTGTCAGCAAAACAACCAATGCTTCGCTTGCTTAGGTTGCTCCATGAAAGTAAGCGTCGTTTGCATCGGTTTGGTTAGGTGGTCGAACCATGACGGGTCTTTAAGCTGTCCAAGTAGTCGGCCCACTGCTGCATCATTTCCCTGCGCTCTGGTAGCCAGGTGGTTCGGTTATAGGCTCTGCCGTGAACGTCCCTAACTCTGTGGGCCATCTGCATTTCAATGATTGCGGTTCTGAAGCCAAGGCGCTCTGTCAGCACTGTCTTTGCCATCGCTCTGA
Source organism: Marinobacter sp. F4216 (assembly GCF_019931195.1). Taxonomy (GTDB): domain Bacteria; phylum Pseudomonadota; class Gammaproteobacteria; order Pseudomonadales; family Oleiphilaceae; genus Marinobacter; species Marinobacter suaedae. The sequence continues at coordinate 147,615 of NZ_JAIOUO010000009.1, forward strand.
AGCCATGAGCTGTCATGACCCCTTGTAGCTCAAGGCGGTTCAGGGCCCCTGTAATGGCGTTCTCGCTCATCGGGCGTCCTCTACCATGACCGCTGGGAAAAACCCATTCTCTATTGCCGTTAATTCCCTCTAACTCATGGAGTAGCTCAATTACCTGGGCTGCCAGCGGGACGATTAGCGGCTCGCCGTTTTTGGTGGTATCGGTAGTCCATGTTTTCGCCATCCAATCAATCTCATCCCAGCGCATTTGTCGAAGGTTTCCGGGGCGCAGGAAAACATAAGGGGAAACCTTGAGCGCTAAGCACACGGTGGGGCTTCCCCAATACGTATCTATTGTTCTTAGCATGGCCGCTATTTCATCGGGTGTGGTGACAGCAGGGTGGTGTTTGACGTTTGGGGCGGGGAGTATCCCTCTGAGGTCAGCTGTAACGTCCCGTTGTGCACGGCCTGTGCTTACGGCGTACCTGAACACCTGGCCAATGAGCGTTTTTAGTCGGTGGGCGTTGTCTACGTGGCCTTTGCCCTCGATCTCCCGTAATACCGCCAGTACATCGGGAGGCTCTATTTCTGAAATCGGAAATCGGCCTAGCTTGGGGTAGGCGTACATTTCAAGGCGGCGTTCATTCTTGGGATAGGTGGTGGCTCCCACGCTTTTCTTATGCACTTGTTCCAGCCATTCTTGCGCTACAGCTTTGAAGGTTGTGGCAGAGGCTTTTATTCGGACTATTTTCTCTCGCTGGCGGTGGGCTACTGGATCAATATGGTTAGCTAGAAGGCGTTTCGCTTCGTCGCGCTTTATTCGGGCCTCCTTGAGGGAAATTTCAGGATATACCCCCAAAGCTAATAGCTTTTCTTTCCCGCTGTAGCGGTATTTCATTCGCCAATAACGCCCAGCCTTTTGAACGTCCAGAAAGAGGCCTGCGCCATCAGCCAGCTTTTTCCGCTTGCCATACTTGCTGAACGTTGCGTGTCTTATGGCTGTTTCTGTCAGCTTATTGGCTGCTCTGGCCATAGGAAGGGCTCCAAGTTGGGGGTATTTTTTGGCTGAAAAATCACAGCTCGGAAAGCATACCCCTAACAATACCCCCTAAATACCTTGGTTTCTATCGGCTCGCATTGGATTTATCAGGAATGTGTTGGGTTGATAATGCCCTAATTTATAAAGGGTTATTGGAGGATTGAGTTCCGGGGAATTCTTTGGGGGTAAGAAATGGTGGGCCCAGCTGGACTCGAACCAGCGACCAAGGGATTATGAGTCCCCTGCTCTAACCAACTGAGCTATAGGCCCATGCAAGCGTCTGCTTTTGAAGGGATGTTTCCGGAGAGGAAACAGGCGGGCGCCATTATACCGGGGAGGTTGGGCGCCCGCTACTGTTCAAGCAGTTATGACGGGTTACCCTGATCGTCAATAAAGCCGCGCAGGTGATCGGAGCGGGACGGGTGGCGCAGCTTGCGCAGGGCCTTGGCTTCGATCTGACGAATACGCTCCCGGGTTACGTCGAACTGCTTACCGACTTCTTCCAGGGTATGGTCGGTGTTCATTTCGATACCGAAACGCATCCGCAATACCTTGGACTCCCGGGCGGTCAGGCCGGCCAGCACAGAGCGGGTGGCTTCGCGCAGGCCTTCGGCCGTGGCGGAATCCACCGGCGACAGGGCCTGGATGTCCTCGATGAAATCCCCCAGATGGCTGTCTTCATCGTCGCCGATCGGAGTTTCCATGGAGATCGGCTCTTTGGCGATCTTCAATACCTTGCGGATCTTGTCCTCTGGCATGTCCATGCGCTCACCCAGTTCTTCCGGGGTGGGCTCACGACCCATTTCCTGCAGCATCTGCCGTGAAATGCGGTTCAGCTTGTTAATCGTCTCGATCATATGAACCGGGATACGAATGGTCCTGGCCTGGTCCGCGATGGAGCGGGTGATGGCCTGACGGATCCACCAGGTCGCATAGGTGGAGAACTTGTAGCCGCGACGGTATTCGAACTTGTCTACCGCCTTCATCAGGCCGATGTTGCCTTCCTGGATCAGGTCAAGGAACTGCAGGCCGCGGTTGGTGTACTTCTTGGCAATGGAGATCACCAGACGCAGGTTGGCCTCGACCATTTCTTTTTTCGCCCGGCGAGCCTTGGCTTCACCAATGGAAACCCGGCGGTTGATTTCCTTGATATCTGCAACGTCCAGGTCGACATCGGTCTGCAGGTGCTGGATACGCTTCTGCAGGCGAGTGATTTCGTCGGCACGGTCGGCGATGGCGCCGGCGTAGGGCTTCTTGCTGCCAGAAATGTCCGCTGCCCAGTCAAGATTCACTTCGTTGCCCGGGAAGGTCTTGATGAAGTCCTTGCGAGGCATTTTGCAGTCGCGCACACAGATCTGCATGATGGCGCGCTCGTTTTCACGAACCATCTCGTTGGTTGAGCGGACAACGTTCACCAGTTCGTCAAACGCTTTATTGGCCAGTTTGAACGGCGCGAATACCTGGCCCAGTTCGTTCAGGGCTTCCTGGGTTTTCTTGTGACCGCGACCGTGTTTGTTCAGGGCTTTTTCGGCAGCGTCCAGCTTTTCCCTCAGCAGCTCAAAACGCAGTCGGGTTTCTTCCGGATCCGGGCCGTTGTCCGTTTCTTCGTCGCTGTCGGAATCGTCATCGTCGTCGTTGGAATCGGCAGAGTCGTTGGATGAGTCAGCCGTGCTCTCTTCACCCATGAACGGCTCGGCATCGTCCGGATCGAGGAAGCCTGTGACTATGTCACTGATGCGCCCTTCGTTCTCAAGAATGCGCTCGTAAGCCTGGATGACGGTGCTGGCTGTGCCCGGGAAGTGGGCGACAGCGGCCATGACATCTCGAATGCCTTCTTCAATACGCTTGGCGATGACAATCTCGCCTTCGCGGGTCAGGAGTTCGACGGTACCCATTTCCCGCATGTACATACGAACGGGGTCGGTCGTGCGGCCAGCGTCGGTTTCCACGGCCGCCAGTGCCGCTGCTGCTTCAGCCGCGGCCGCTTCGTCAGCGGTGGAATCACCCTCTGTCATCAGCAGGGTGTCGGCATCCGGTGTTTCTTCAGTTACCTGGATGCCCATGTCGTTGATCATGCGAATGATGTCTTCGACCTGATCCGGGTCAGCGATGTCTTCCGGGAGGTGATCGTTTACCTCAGCATAGGTCAGGTAACCTTGTTCCTTGCCCCGTGCAATGAGGTCTTTCAAACGTGATTTTTGCGAATTGCCCGCCATAGACACCCTGTGAACTCGCTCTTGAAGGAAAAAAACTTAAACAGCCATTATAGCTGTCGCTCAAATACGCTGCCACCGACTGCTTAGATGGTGATCGGTTCAGCTAGTTTCAAGTGTTGCTGTTACTGAGCGCGATTGCTCAGGTCTCTCAGTTCCTTTCGCTCCTCACTGGAGAGGTTGGCGAAATTGCGTAACAGTGCTGCCAGTCGCTGTTGTCTGGATGCTTCCTCATTGGGGCTCAGAAGTTCCCGTGCGGCATCCAGTGTGCTTTCCCTCGGGGGAATATGTTCGATGTCGTCGAACATGTGGTAGAACCGTTCTCTGGCCTGTCGATCAAATGCCAGTTTCCGTACCAGCGTTTTCTTGTCGCTGATCTGTTGGCCGGTGATCCAGTCTGCGAAGTCCAGTGCCCGACGGAACTGCCTGGAGCTTCTGGCCAGCTCCGAGACGTCTGCTGCCAGGTCCGGCGATTCCAGCAGGGCAAGGCACAACACGCTGTCCTTGCTGAGCCGAACGTCAATGCGTTCCTCGGTGACCCGATTCTTCCGGTCTTTCGACCAGTTGCCCTTGTAGTCGCCTTTGCGGTCCTGCCATCGCTTTCGGTTGCTGCACAGACGAAGCATTTCGTGCCACATGGCATCCCGGAGGGTGCTTTTGGGCATTTTGTTCAGCAGCGGCTCCGCACGGGATCTCAGTTCGCCCCGGTTCTCCGGCAAATCAAGATCGAGTCCCTCGCTCTGCCGCTCAAACAGGAAGCGGGAGAAGGGTGTGGCCCCTTGCACCCGCTCTTCAAAGGCTTCGCGACCTTCTTTCCGTACCAGTGTGTCGGGGTCTTCGCCCTCCGGCAGCATCAGGAACTGCAGGTGCAGGCCGTCAGCCATCAGTTCGAGCGCGTTTTCCATGGCCCGGTCCGCGGCGCGGAAGCCTGCCTGGTCGCCATCGAAGCAGAACACAATGTGACGCACGTGCTTTAAAAGCGCGCTCAGGTTGTCCTGGTTGGTCGCCGTTCCAAGCGTTGCCACCGCGTAGTGAATGCCATGCTGCGCGAGTGCGATGACATCCATGTAGCCTTCCACGACCAGCAGTTTGTCCAGTTGCCTGAGCGTTTGCCGAGCCTCATAAAGTCCGTAGACTTCCCGGCTTTTGTGGAACACATCAGACTCCGGAGAGTTGATGTACTTGGCCTTGTCATCCCCCAGAGTGCGGCCTCCAAAGGCCACTGTTTTGCCCCGGGTATTGCGAATCGGAAACATGACCCGGTTGCGGAACAGGTCCCGTGGGCGGCCATACTTGTCCGAAACCGTGCCTGTTTCGGTCAGGCCGGTTTTGAGGTCCGCGGGTGTGGCGTCAAACAATGCAGTGCCAGTGCCAGGGGCAAAACCCAGCTGGTATTGCTGAATAATGTTGTCATCCAGCCCCCGCTGGGTGAGATAGTCCCGGGCGAAGCCACCCTGGGGGCCGGCGAGGGAGGCCTGGTAGAACCGGTTGGCGAATTCCAGCGCATCGGTCAGTGACCGTGATTGCTGCATCTCTTGTCGCGCCGCCTGGTCATAGGGCACTTCCATTCCCGCTCGCCTGGCCAGGTCTTCCACCGCCTCGTTGAAGCTGAGGCCTTCCAGTTCCCGGATGAAACTGATGGCGTCGCCGTGGGCGCCACAACCGAAGCAGTGGTAAAAGCCTTTGTCTGGCCGAACGTTGAACGACGGTGTTTTTTCGTCGTGGAACGGGCAGCAGGCCTTATAGTTTGCGCCGGCTTTTTTCAGTTGAATGCGGGAACCGATCAGCTCTGCCAGATCAATACGATCAAGCAGGTCTTCAATAAAACGCTGAGGGATCAGTCCGCTCATGAAGACTCCAGGAAAACCGCGGGTTGGGAAAGTGGCCATAGCTAAAAATGCCGCCGAAGCCAGGCCTCGGCGGCATTTTTAAATTGCTCTGTTTAGCCTGAGGCCAAACAGGCAATCGATCAAGTTGCAGTCAAGCGAGGTCTGTCAAAAATTAATACAGACGCTCGAACTTGCGCTGTTCCCGCTGAAGCTTCTTGAGATGACGCTTAACGGCAGCAGCTGCTTTGCGCTTGCGAACAGTAGTCGGCTTTTCATAGTGCTCACGACGACGTACTTCGGACAGGACACCCGCCTTTTCGCAAGAACGCTTGAAGCGACGCAGTGCTACGTCAAACGGTTCATTCTCTTTCACTTTGACAGCTGGCATTCGAAAATCACCTACCTGATTAGATTCGGTTTTGTTTGCTCCGACTGGCATTGCCTGGTCGGCTCGATCCCTGGTCAGATTGGTTAAAACTCGACCAGTGCGTATTTTAGGGCGGCCATCATAGCGCTTGGCTCATGCTCAGGTCAATGTTTGTTCTATGAAACTGACGGTACGTTTCGGGTTTCTGGTAGACTTACCGCCCTCAGATAACTCCGTCGATGATGGTGGCACCGGATATTTATGCTGATCCTTGGTATTGAGACGTCCTGTGACGAAACAGGTGTGGCGTTATACGACACAGAACATGGTCTGCTCGCACATGCCTTATTCAGTCAGATTGATATGCACGCGGACTACGGCGGCGTTGTGCCGGAACTGGCGTCCCGGGACCATGTTCGCAAACTCCTGCCCATGTGTGACCAGGTGCTTGAGCGCGCGGGTCGGACGCGGGGGGATATCGAAGGCATTGCCTACACCGCCGGGCCTGGCCTGATTGGTGCTCTGATGGTGGGCGGCTCCGTTGCACATGCTCTTGGGTTTGCTTTGGGAATACCTGTTCTGGGTGTTCACCATATGGAGGGGCATTTACTGGCCCCCATGCTGGAAGAAAATCCGCCGGCGTTTCCGTTTGTCGCGCTGTTGGTGTCCGGTGGCCACACCCAGCTTGTGCGAGTCGATGGTATCGGGGCTTACGAAATGCTCGGAGAGTCAGTTGATGACGCAGCCGGAGAAGCCTTCGACAAAGCCGCCAAGATGCTGGGGCTCGATTATCCCGGCGGGCCCCGGGTTGCGGCACTGGCCGAGCAGGGAACGCCGGGACGCTACAAATTTCCCCGGCCGATGACCGATCGCCCCGGGCTGGATTTCAGCTTCAGCGGTCTCAAAACCTTTACCCTGAATACGGTACATGCTGCCCAGAAAGAAGAAGGGACGTTGTCGGACCAGACTCGTGCCGATATTGCCCTGGCGTTCGAGTCTGCGGTAGTTGATACGCTGATGATCAAATGCCGGCGGGCACTCGAGCAGACCGGATGCGATCGCCTGGTTATCGCCGGTGGCGTCAGTGCCAATCGTCGCTTGAGAGCTTCGCTCGAAAAAATGGCCGGCAAGCATGATGCCCATGTGTTCTATGCCCGGCCGGAGTTCTGTACAGATAACGGGGCGATGATTGCCTACGCCGGTGCCCAGCGATTGGCCGCTGGACAGCGGGACGGAGAACGGATTGTTGCCGTACCCCGCTGGCCTATGAATGCTCTGCCTGCCATCGACGAACCGAGATCCAGCGGTCTGGTGGACTGACTGCTGGTCCGTTTTAGAGTCCGGACTCCCGATTCTGTGCCAGCCGAATCAGGTTGTTGCGATGACGCACCACGATCAGGAGCGTCAGCAGGCCGAACAGCGGCAGGGTGTCCGGTTCTACCAATGCGCTGATTGCCGGGCCGCTGACAACAGCGATAAGCGATGCCAGTGCTGAAATGCGCCACCGCCACATCACCACTGTCCAGATGGCCGTCATTGTCAGTGTGGTGGCCGGTGCCAGCGCCAACCCGGCACCAAGGGCGGTGGCGACACCTTTTCCGCCCTTGAATCGATAGAAGACCGGAATCATGTGCCCGGTCACGGCGCACAGGGCAACCATGGCCTGTGCCGTGATTGACAGCCCACTGTTGTGTGCCAGCCATACCGGAAACCAGCCTTTTGCAGCATCCAGAGCAAGCGTTGCCACTGCCGGCTGCCAACCGCCAATCCGGTAGATGTTCGTTGCACCGGGGTTGCCCGAACCCTGGGCGCGCGGATCCGGCAGGCCCCAGCACTGACTCACTGGCAGGGCAAACAGTACCGAGCCCATGATGTAGGCAGCTGCGCACAGCAAAACGGTAACAATGGGCGGTTCGAGTGCAATCATCGGAAACTCTCGGACACAGACGTCCTTGTTCGGGTGTGAGAAACTAGTGGTTGATTCCTGATCAGTGTTTCAACAGTAAACGTTGGTTATGTGGGGTTCAATTGGCAAAGAGTGGAATAGCACGGGAGTTCTCTTGGCAGATAGTGTTCTGATCGAAGGTCTGGAAGTTGAGACGGTTGTTGGGGTCTATGACTGGGAACGGAGGGTGGATCAGCGATTGCTCGTGGATCTGGAGATGGCCTGGGACAATCAACTCCCCGGGCGGACCGACGACGTCAGCGATGCCCTTGATTACGCGGCCGTCAGTGAGCGGGTCGTTGCCTGCCTGAGAGAGCTGAAACCTCAGTTGCTTGAGCGTGGCGCTGAGGTGTTGGCTGGAGATCTTCAGGAGGTGTTCGGAATTTCCTGGTTACGGCTCACTCTGAGAAAGCCCGGTGCCGTGCCTGCGGCACAGTCAGTTGGCGTGCGCATCGAACGGGGACAGCGCTGATGAGCGATGGCGTCCGGGTATTCGTCGGTATAGGCAGTAATGTCGACCGCGAGCACCATCTTGGTGTTGCCCTGGACGCATTGTCTGACTGGTTCGGTGCCCTGGACCTTTCGCCTGTATATGAGAGTGACGCCGTTGGGGGCGTCGGTGCGCCCTATCTGAACATGGTGGCGGCCTTTCAGGCGGACTGGACGGTCGGGGAGCTTTCGGATCGTTTAAAGGCACTTGAAGATGCCCATGGCCGGCGTCGCGGTGAGGAAGGTGCCGGAGAAAGGACGCTGGATGTGGATATCCTTACTTACGGTGAACAGGTCGGGATCGTAGATGGTGTGGAGTTACCCCGTGCCGAGATCCTGAAAAATGCCTTTGTGTTAAAGCCTCTGGCCGACCTTGCGCCGGACCGGCTGCATCCGACGTGCGGCCAGACCTACCTCGAACTCTGGCGGGCTTACAATGCATGCCAGCAGCTTCGGCCAGTCAGCTTTGCATGGCGTGAACGCCAGTTGTCAGAGGTCGTTCGCTGAACGGAACATCCGGATCAGGTGGTGGGTTGAGCTGTCACTGTCAGCCTGAACGTCCTGTTCGCCCGTCAGCTGCGGCAGAATCTTTTTGCCCAGTTGCTTGCCCAGTTCAACGCCCCACTGGTCGAACGAGTTGATGCCCCAGATTGCCCCTTGCACAAAGGTCCTGTGTTCGTAGAGCGCAATTAACGCACCCAGAGTCTCTGGGGTCACTTTCTCCATAATCAGCGTGTTGCTGGGCTTGTTACCCGGAATCACCTTATGGGGTGCCAGTCTGTCTATCTCACTCGTGCTCAGGCCCTCATCGGCTAATTCTGAGCGGGCCTCGGTCAGCGATTTGCCCGCCATCATGGCCTGGGACTGGCTCAGGCAGTTGGCAAACAGGTCGGCGTGGTGCCCGGCCACCGGGTTGTGGGTCTTGAGCGGGATGATGAAATCGACAGGAATCAGCCGGGTGCCCTGATGGATCAGCTGATGGTACGCGTGCTGGCCGTTGGAGCCAGTCCCGCCCCAGATCACCGGTCCGGTGTCGGTGCTCACTGGCTGACCCTGCGCGGTCACGCCCTTGCCATTGCTCTCCATGTCGAGCTGCTGGAGGTAGTCCGGCAAGCTCTGCAGGTATTCGTCATAGGGGATAACGGCGTGGGTGCCAGCCTGCCAGAAGTCGTTGTACCAGATGCTCAGCATGGCCATAACCACTGGGAGATTCTGATCCAGCGGGGCTTCAGCGAAATGTTCGTCCATCGCATGGGCACCGGCAAGCAGGGCCCGGAAGTTGGCCATGCCAATCGTCAGCGCAATGGGCAGGCCGATGGCGGACCACAGCGAGTAGCGGCCACCTACCCAATCCCACATCGGAAAAACCTGTTTCTCGTCGATCCCAAACTCTTCGGCGGCGGCAACGTTGGCGGTCACCGCCATAAAATGCCGGGCAACGGCGTCATGGTCGCCGCATTGCTCCACGAACCATTGGCGGGCGACCTTGCTGTTTTCCAGTGTTTCCCGGGTTCGGAAAGATTTTGACTGAATCAGGAACAGGGTGGTTTCGGGATCGACCTGTTGCAGGGTCTCGCAAATATCGGTGCCATCGATGTTGGCAACAAAGTGGCAGCGGATCCCGGTCTGCTGGAACGGTTTGAGTGCTTCGCACACGAGCCTCGGGCCAAGGTAAGAACCGCCAATGCCAATGCTGACAATGTCGGTGAACGCTTTTCCGCTGTACCCGACGATGGCGTGTTCGGCGATGCCGGAAACAAAACGCTCCATCCGGTTCAGGGTTGCATGTACCTCGGCCACCACGTCCCGACCATTAACGAGTACCGAATGATCGGCGGGTTTACGCAGAGCTGTGTGTAAGGCCGGGCGATCTTCGGTCCTGTTAACCCGCTCGCCGCTTAATAATGCGGAGCGCTTTTCGTCCAGTCCGCAAGCGCGGGCAAGAGCCATCAGGCCTTCGAGGATGTCGCCATTGAGCCGGTTCTTGGAGAAATCCAGAGACAGGCCCGCGGCCTCGATGAAATATCGGTCAGCACGGGTTGGATCGTTTTCGAAGAGTTGCTTCATGGGCAGGGAGAGCAGCTGGTCCCTGTGCTGCTCAAGCGTACGCCACTCGGGAGTCTGGGTCGGGTCTGCGGACGTGGAGGGCATCATGAATTCCTTTTCGCCAGGTCGCCTCGAGTCATCGTCACGTTGTCAATCAGGCGGGTGGTGCCGAGGAAGGCAGCCGCCAACACGGTAAGGTTAGTATCCTCACTGGTGGCGGGCTTCAGCGTGTCACTGTTCACAATGTTGACGTAATCGGGGCGTAATCCGGCCTGAATCAACGCATTTTTGGCCTCGTTCTCCAGTGCCGGGAAATCGGACCGGCCATTCCCCAGTTTGCGCGCCGTATCTTCAAGCGTGCGGTACACGACCGGCGCTATGTGTCTTTCTTCTTCGGACAGATAGCTGTTTCGGGAGCTCTTTGCCAGGCCGTCGTCGTCACGGACCGTAGGCGCGCCTATGACCTCAACCGGGATGCAGAGGTCCTGAACCAGCTTCCGGATGACGGCCAGTTGCTGAAAATCCTTTTCTCCAAAGACGGCGATGTCGGGCTGGACCATGTTGAACAGGATGGTTACTACCGTCGCTACCCCCTCGAAATGCCCGGGGCGACTGCCACCGCAGTGGCCGTCACTGACGTCAGGCACAACGACCTGGGTCTGTTTGGCCAGGCCTTCCGGGTAGACCTCGTCGATCGACGGAGCAAACACCAGCGTATTACCGGCCGCTTCCAGTTTCTCCTGGTCATCGGCGAGGGTTCGCGGGTATTTGTCGAGATCTTCGCTGGCACCGAACTGCATCGGGTTTACGAAGATGCTGGTAACCACCACGTCAGCGGCTTCGCAGGCTTTGCGAACCAGAGAAAGATGCCCCTCGTGCAGGTTGCCCATCGTCGGTACCAGGCCGATGGTTTTATCTTGCAGGCGGTAACCGCGGAGGATGGTCCGGAGTTCTTTTAAGGACTGTACAGTTCTCATGCCTTGAACGTGTGCTCCTCGGCAGGAAATGTGCGATCGCGAACGGCGGAAACGTAGGTGCTAATGGCTTCGTGTACAGAGCCTGCTTCGGCCAGGAAGTTCTTTACGAAGCGAGGCTTGCGTCCGGGGGTGATACCGAGCATGTCATGCAGTACCAGCACCTGCCCGTCGGTTTCCGATCCCGCGCCGATGCCGATGACCGGCGCCTTGACCGCCTGAGTGATACGCGCTGCCAGAGGTGCAGGCACACATTCAAGGAGAATAATGTCGGCGCCGGCGGCGACCAGTTCGCAGGCATGCTCTATCATCATTTCTGCGGCTTTTTCGTCACGGCCCTGAACCTTGTAACCGCCAAATTTGTTGACGAACTGCGGGGTCAGACCCAGGTGGGCGCATACCGGAACGCCGCGTTGACTCAAAGCGCGGATGGTGTCCTTCATCCAGTCCGTGCCCTCCAGCTTGACCAGATGGGCACCGGCCCGCATCAGTTGTGCGGCGTTTTCCAGGGCGGATTCCACGGTGCCGTAGGTCATGAATGGCATATCCGCCATGATCAGGGCGCCACGGTTGCCTTGCGCGACGCAGCGAGTGTGGTACTCCATCTGCTCCATGGTCACTGGTAGCGTGCTGTCGTTGCCCTGCAGAACCATGCCAAGTGAATCCCCGATCAGGATGACATCGACACCGGCTTCGCTGACCACTTGGGCAAAAGTGGCATCGTAAGCGGTCAGAACGGAAAAGGCTTCGCCCTTTTGTTTGTACTCACGCAGGGTGTTGATGGTAACAGCCATAGAATCCTTGCCTTGTGGGTGGATGAGCCCGAAGTTTCGCCGGGGTCACCGGCTTTGAAGTGCCTAGGGTAATTCCGGGGTATAACTGAGGCAATAGTAACACGAACCCAACGTGGTGCAGTGCCGTGATGCCCGCAGACTGGCGTCTAGCGACTGTCGAAGGGCGATCGGTCGATCGGTGGCAGTTTGCGCAGGGAATTATCCGGACATTGCCGGCGAAGCTCTGCCAGAGGACGGCCGTCCGGCAGGATGAGATCGGGATTCAGGTCGAGTAGCGGCTGGAGCGCGAAATCCCGGTTGGGGAGTTCCTTGTGGGGCACGGTGAGCCTCGCATCATCGATCAGGTCCTGCCCGAACAGCAGCAGATCGAGATCCAGGGTGCGCGGACCCCAGTGGCGGATTCTCTGGCGGCCGTGATGGCGCTCAATGTTCTGCAAGTGGTCCAGCAAAATGTGAGCAGACAGAGAGGTTTTCAGCCAGGCTGCGCCATTGACGAAATCCGGCTGATCCTGAGGCCCGACTGGTCGGCTGGCGTAAAATGGCGATTGGGCCACCAGAAGGGTATCTGGCAGGCTGGCCAGCTCCGTCACAGCACGTGCCAGCTGGCCAGTGGGGTCTTCGAGGTTGCTGCCCAGCCCGACAAAGGCATCCGTGCTCACTGGGAAGCCTTTTTTTGTGCGGGTGGTTTGCGCCGGCGCCGACGCTTCTTGGGTGCATCGCTGCTCAACTGGGAAAGCATGCGCTCCTGGTCACGATCGTTGGCTTCCTGGAACTCTGTCCACCACTGGCCGAGTCCCGGCTCGATCTCACCGGCGGCTTCGCGCACCAGCAGGAAATCGTAAGCGGCACGGAAGCGAGGGTGTGCCATCGTGGCGAAGGCTCGCTTACCCTGCCGGCGAGGCAGGCGCATCTGCATTTCCCAGATTTCTTTCATGGGACCGGAGAACCGCTTTGGGATCGACGTAGCCTGAACCTGGCGGCCAATCACTTTGCCAATGGCACCGTGCAGGGCAGGTTGAACAGGGTCGCCGTTATCCTGCCGGCGTGCCCATTCCACTTGCAGTGCGGGCCAGAGCATGGCGGCAAACAGGAAATAAGGGGTTACGGATTTGCCTTGGGCAATGCGCGCATCGGTATTGCGCAGGGCCTCTCGAATCAGTTCGTCAGAAGCGCCACCGTCAAGGGCTCTGACGGTCTCCGGAAACAAAGGTGCGAGCAGGTTGTAGCGACTGAGCAAATCGTAGGTTGCTTCGCCATGTCCGGCCGAGAACAGCTTCAGCACTTCATCAAACAGCCGTGCAGGCGGTATATGGGACAGTAATGGGGCCAGCTCGCGAATCGGTGCCTCTGTTTCCGGCTCGATGTCGAAACCCAGCTTGGCGGCGAAGCGGATGGCCCGCAGCATCCGTACCGGATCTTCCCGGTAGCGGGTGTCGGGGTCTCCGATCAGTCGGAGCTGACGATTCTGCAGGTCTTCGATACCGCCAGCAAAATCAATCACGCTGAAGTCACGGATGCAGTAGTAGAGCGCATTCACCGTGAAATCCCGGCGCAGGGCATCTTCCTCTTGGGAACCATAAACGTTATCCCGCAGCAGCAGGCCGTGCTCGCTGGTCTGGCGGGCATCCCGGGGCGCGGTATCCTGATCGACTGAATCAGCGTTGCCGCGGAACGTGGTTACCTCGATGATTTCCCGGCCAAAGACCACATGCACAATGCGGAATCGCCGGCCGATCAGCCGGGAGTTACGGAACAGGCCGTGGACCTCTTCGGGAGTGGCGTTGGTGGCGATATCAAAGTCTTTCGGCTTGCCGCCGAGCAGAATGTCGCGCACGCCGCCGCCCACCAGGTAGGCCTCGTAACCCGATTTGTTCAGTCTGTGCAGAACCTTTTTGGCGGGTTCGCTGATGACCGATCGGGACACATTGTGCTGGTCGCGGGGAACTTCCCTGCGCTGATATTTTCGCGCTCTCTTTTTTCCGTTGCTGGGGATCAGTGAACGGAGCTTGTCAACGAGTTTTCTAGGCATTGAAATCCGTGGTTGCGTTTTGCCGAGGCGCAAGTGTAACGGTTTGGGAGGGATTTTCCCATGTCTGGCCGGGGCGGGGAAAAACGGGGTGCCAGATAATCAAAAGGCGGATCCGTTTTCACGAATCCGCCTCGAAAGCGTTGACGATCTGCGTTGTTCTTGTTGTTAACGGGATTATTCTTTTTTTTACCCCTTTGCTTATCCTCAACCAGAGGATAAATACCAGCAAACGGAAAGCTTTGAATACACTGAGTGGTCAGAAACATTGTGCAGGTCTGAGGTAGCTGTAGCGTCGCCTCTTGGACGATTCTTCTCTACATCTACAACTCGCACATGCTGTGGGACCACTAAAAAGCCAAGCACCCAAAACACTCAGTTCGCTCGCGTTCTTTTCTTGTTTTTGTTGATGAACGCTTTCTGGCAGCTTTTTTGTTTTTGTTTGGCTGCTGCACATCCGATCTTGTTTTTGTTGTTGTGCGCTCTTGAGATAGCAGGGTGCGTGCCAGTTTTTTAAAATCCTTATATAACAATGATTTGTTTTTTTTGTGGTAGGTAGTGTTACCTAGTTCCTGCCCTATGTGTTACCGGATTCGCGTTTCTGCTTGGGGGGGTGTTACCGTGGGGAACATCGAGGTAACAAATGAGTTGATGTTCACAGTTTGAGAGGGAGCGGGCCTCCGTTATGTGATTGTTCAATTGCCGGATGTCTTTTTTCTGGGAATGCCAAGGCGCTGGCGCCGCTCCCAGAGGGATTTTCGACTGATGCCCAGTTTCTGGGCCAATTCGGTCTCGCTCATCCGGTCCTGGTTTTCCAGAACAAAGTGCTGAAAGTAATCTTCCAGGGACAGATCGCTGCTGTTGTCGTTGTCCGTTGAACGGGGCTGTACATTATTGCCGGAGACCAGGCTTTCAGGGATTTGTTCATCACCGAATTCCAGTTCAAGGTCCAGCAGATCCGGCGTGATAACGTCGCCTTCGCACAGAATGGTGGCGCGCTCAATGGCGTTCTCCAGTTCCCGCACGTTGCCCGGCCAGCGATGGCGCTCCAGCGTTTGCATCGCCTGGGGGCTCAGATTCAAGTAGGGCTTGCCCATCTTCTCAGCCTGCCGGGTCAGGAAACGTTTGGCCAAGCCGAGAATGTCGCTCTTGCGTTCCCGCAGGGGGGGGATGCGGATCTGCATAACATTCAGTCGATAATACAGGTCCTCCCGGAACTCGCCGGTGCTGGTCATGGCCTTGAGGTTTCGATGAGTGGCCGCGATCATCCGCACATTTACCTTCCGGCTCTGGGTGGAGCCGACCTTGCGGATCTCGCTTTCCTGAAGCACGCGCAGCAGACGCGCCTGGGCTTCTGCCGGCAGTTCGCCGATCTCGTCCAGGAACAGGCTGCCGCCGTCCGCCGCTTCAATCAGCCCGGTGCGGGCGGATACCGCTCCGGTAAAGGCACCTTTCTCATGCCCGAACAGTTCCGACTCAATCAGGCTTTCGGGGATGGCAGCGCAGTTGACCGAAATCAGGGGTTTGGAAGCCCTGGGGCTCAACAGGTGCAGCGCCCTTGCGGCCAGCTCCTTTCCGGTGCCTGATTCGCCGTTAATAAGAACCGTGGTTTCTGTGGGCGCCACCTTGCGGATCAGGGTGAATACCCGCTGCATGGGGTCGCAATGCCCAAACATGATGCCGGCAGGGTCTCGCTGTTCTTTCTGTCCGGCATCCGGCGTTTTGGATGTTTGACGCGATTCCGTCGGGTTCTGGGCCAGGATGTTTTCAACGGCGGCCAGCATTTCGTCATGATCGAAGGGCTTGGCGATATATTCCACCGCGCCCAACTTCATGGAGTCCACCGCCGAGCGCAGGCTGGCGTAACTGGTCATGATCAGGACCGGAGTGTCGGGTGCCCGATTGATCAGCTCGGTTCCGGCTGCGCCAGGCAGGCGCAGATCGGAAATGATTAGGTCAAATTGATCGGGTTCCAGAGTCTCTGCCTCTTCCACAGAGCTGGCATCAGCCACTTCGTAGCCCGCATGCTGCAGGAGCTTGCGAACCGCTGAGCGGATGATGTCTTCGTCTTCTACTATCAGGATGCGAGGCATAGTCTGAATCAAGGCCCTTAGTTCTGGCTGATGCGGTGGTGGCTGGAGTCCGCTTCGTAAGCTGGCAGTCTGACTCGCACGCAGGTTCCCTGTCCTGTTATCTGATCGACAGGACTTTCGACCTGAATGTTGCCATAGTGCTCTTCGACGATGCTGTACACCAGCGAGAGGCCCAGACCAGTACCTTTATTCGGAGCCTTGGTGGTGTAGAAGGGCTCAAAGATATGGTCCAGCTGATCCTCGGGGATTCCACTACCTTCATCGATAACCTCGATGATAGCGGAGTAGCCGTCGCCGTTTCCACTGACCCTTATGGTACTGCCTTCCGGCGAGGCATCCCGGGCGTTGGCCAGCAGGTTGACGAATACCTGTACTAGCCGCTGTTCATCCCCCAGTACCCGCAACTCCTCGGGGAGTTCGTTGATAAAGCGGATATGGCCGTCCTTGTCGCTCAGCGACAGCAGGTTGATTGATTCGTCCACGCACCGGTGGATATCGACTGGCTCGTAGCGGTTGGCCTGAGCGTGGTTGCCGGTGCGGGCAAAGTTCATCAGCGATTGAAGGATGGTGGAGATCCGGCGCGTTTGTTGTTGAATCTGATTGGCAGTGTCCAGAATCTCCGGGTTGTCGGTCTCCAGCTTCAGATTTTGCGCCAGAGAGGAAATTCCGGTTACCGGGTTGCCAATTTCGTGCGCTACACCCGCCGCTAGCCGGCCCACGGACGCCAGTCGTTCGCTGTGCATCAGTTCGTCTTCCAGCAGTCGGGTCTCGGTCTGGTCTTCCACCAGAATGATGCTTCCACCTTCCGGGTGATCGGGGCCACTCAGAGCGGCCTTGTGCAGGTTAAGCCAATGAGGTTTACCGCGAAGGTCGAGTCGGTGTTTGTAGCGGTGCAGTTCCTCACCCCGGTTGAAGTCGTCCAGCAGATGGTGCCAGTGCTCGGGCAGGGTCATCAGTTTGGCGCCTACCACATCGTCGGCCGTGATCCCGGTCAGGCTTTCGATGGCGTGGTTCCACATCAGGATTTCACCGTCTTCACCCACCGAGCAGGCCGGAATGGGCAGGTTTTGCAGGGTTTGCCGGTAGTGGCGGCGCAGGTTGTCCAGTTCCCCGGCCAGGCCGGTCAGGCGGTTCTGGTATTCGCCCAGTGCCCGCTCGACATACCGGATGTCCTGGGCTGTTCCGCCCCGGGCCATGGGTTTGAAACCCAGATGGCGCTTCACCATGTCCCTTGCCACGGTGGGGCCGAGCAGGCCTGACAGGTTGATCTCAATCTGGTCCCGCAATCGCCTTAGCTGATACGGGCGGTATTCGATCTCCGGAAGCTTCAGCTGGGACAGGGCTCGTTCGACCTCGCGTTTGGCGACGCCAAAGCCCAGTGGCTCCGAAAGTTGACGGGCAAAGTCCGCCGATGATGTTGCCAGCAGTTCCCGGCGCTGGGGGCGGGAAAGGGCGCCGACCGAGCATGCCTGGGCCGCGCTGGTTTCCTCGCTGTTGCTGGTGCTCAGGATGGAGACCACGGCAAACAGAGCGACATTGGCCGTCAGGCTGATGAAGGTGAAGATGTACCAGGTGTTGTCATCGGGTACCACAGGGGCATCCAGCAACGCCAGCAGGTTGGTATTATGGGCGAAGGGCAGGACCAGCGTGATGATCCAGATGGTCAGCCCCAGCACCAGGCCGGCAATCAGGCCACGGCGATTGCCTTCGGGCCAGTAGATCACGCCCAGGGCCCCGGGCAGGAGCTGTAGCATGCCGGACAACGACAGGATGCCGAGTATCGACAGATCGAGATTTTTGCCGAAACTCTCGTGGAATAGCAGGGCCATGAAAATGATGATGGCGATCAGGAAGCGCTTGACCCACCTCAGCCAGCGATAGATGTCCCCCTGATCCCTTGGTGTCTTGAGCGGCAGGATGATGTGGTTGAGCACCATGCCCGCCAGGGCCAGGGTGCTGACAATCATCAGGCCGCTGGCAGCAGACAGGCCGGCGATGTACATCAGCAGGGTGAGGGCCGGGCTGTCCAGGGCCTGGGCAATGCCCAGTACATAAAAGCTGGGGGGTGTGGTGACTTCCAGGGCCTGGCCACCCCAGAGGATGAGCGGCACCGGCAGCCCCAGGAGCAGAAGGTAGAGCGGCAGGCCCCAGCTGGCCTTGGCGAGCGCCCGGGGGGATGGGTTCTCGCTGAAGGTCATGTGGTACATGTGAGGCAGCACCAGTGCGCCCGCGAAGGCCATCAGCATGAGTGCGCGCCAGCTGCCATCATTGACGCTGAGGGTCATGGTCGTCGCTGGTGAATCGTGGTTGATCAGCCAGGTATCCAGGCCCTCCATACCGCCAAATACGCTGAACAAAACGACGCCGCCCAGGGCCAGCAGTGCCACCAGTTTGACCAGTGAGTCGAAGGCAATGGCCAGTACGAGGCCCTGATGATTTTCGGAGGTCTGATCCCGGCGGGTGCCGAACAGCATGGCAAACAGGACCACGGTGATACTGAACATCACGCTGATCAGGTTGGTAGACGTGTCCGGTGCGAGCAGGGCCGCAGACCTGCTTACCGCCTGAATCTGCATGCTGAGGAGGGCCAGAATGGCGGCACCGGAGCAGAGGGTCACCAGGGTGCCGGCCCACTGGCTTCGATAGCGGTAGGCGAACAGGTCGGCCAGGGATGTCAGCTGATAGGCACGGCCAATCCGCATGACCGGATTGAGCAGCACCGGTGCCAGCAGGAAGGCACCGCTGATGCCAAGATAATAGGCCAGGAAGCCATAGCCGGTGTCCGCTGCCACCCCGACCGCAGCGTATACGGCCCAGATGCCGGCGTAGACACCGAGGCTGAGGGTATAGATGAGCGGGTGACGGACCCAGTAACGGGGAAAGGTGCCCCGTTCGGTAATCCAGGCAATGCCGAAAAGCAGGAGCAGATAAAGCAGGCTGGCGGACAGGAGGGTCGGCGCGCTAAAACTCATTGGGGTCTCGCCGCCATTCCAGCCAGAATCCGATGGCAATCAGGCCAGCCCAGATGACGTAGGGGGTATACCAGGCGTTACCGGGCTCGGTCCACCAGTCCAGGATGTTGGGCGAAAAAATGTAGATGGCCAGCACCAGCAGGAAGACCAGGCGATAGATATACATCGGACGTGTTATCCGGGGTGAATGGTAAAACCCGGTTATACCATGCACTTAGCCGGATGTCAGGTGGGCTGCCTGTCTGTGCCAGTGCACAATGCCCCATTCCAGGATGTCGGCTGGACTGGCATGGGCCAGTTGCGGGGGCGGCATCTGCCCGAGCGCCTGAAGCGCCTCGAACAGATTTCGCGCCGCCCGATCATCGTCCAGGGAAGGGGCATGGGTCTGCTTGCTGAGTTTCTGGCCCTGTTCATTGAGTATCACCGGGATGTGGAGCCAGTTAGGGGGCGACGTATTGAGGGCGCGATAGATCTGTTGTTGCTGGGCGGTCATGTCCAGCAGGTCCGAGCCACGGACCACATCGGTAATGCCCTGGTCGATATCGTCCACCACAACCGCAAGCTGGTAGGCGAAGAACCCCTCCTTGCGCAACAACACCGGATCATCCAGTTCAGCGGTTACGGTTTGCTCCTGTGGGCCGAGCAGGTGGTCCTCCCATCGGCTGAATTCGTTTTCCAGAGCGAAGCGAATGGCATGGGCTTCCCCCTCTTCAACGGCGTTCATCTCCCGGCACTGCGCCGGATGACGGCCATCATTTGCTTTGAGCTGTTTGCGGGAGCAGGCGCAGCGGTAGGCGCGGCCGGATTTGAGGAGTCGGTCGATACTGGCCTGGTAGGCGTCATGCCGCCGGGATTGATAACGAATGGGTTCGTCGGGAATCAGGCCGTGGGCGTTCAGGCTTGTCAGGATCTGGCCGGTCGCTTCCGGTGGTTCTCGCAGCGGATCCAGATCTTCGATGCGCACCAGCCAACAACCCTTTTTTACGCGGGCTTCGAGATAACTGGCAAGGGCGGTGACCAGGGAGCCGAAATGCAGCGGGCCGGTGGGGGATGGCGCAAAACGGCCGCGATAAACTGGAGTGGTCATGGTAATCAGCCGCCGGCCTGTGACCAGGCCGTCGCGGCTGCTGACAGTCGATAAGGCTTAGATGCCAGTCTGCTTTTCCCGGATTTCGGCCAGGGTTTTGCAATCAATGCACAGGGTCGCCGTCGGGCGGGCTTCGAGTCGACGGGTGCCGATCTCAACGCCGCACTGGTCGCAGAAGCCATAGTCGTCCTTGTCGATACGATCGATGGTCTTGTCGATTTTCTTGATCAGCTTGCGCTCGCGATCACGGGTGCGTAGCTCCAGGCTGAATTCTTCTTCCTGGGTTGCACGGTCGCTGGGATCTGCGTAGTTTGCCGCGTCTTCCTGCATGTGGTGCATGGTGCGATCGACTTCTTCCATGAGCTCCTGTTTCCACTGAAGCAGCAGGCCCTTGAAGTGCTGCAACATGTCGTCGCTCATGTATTCTTCACCCTTCTTCATTTCATAGGGGGTGAAATTGGTGAATCTCTCGCGTTGTTGTTCTGCTGTGTTTGCCATTGAACCGGCCTCTTGTTTGTACTTCTTCAAGAACGCCCTGCCTGCCTTGGCTGCAGCAACCTGTCACGTGTTAGCTGCAAATTGGGCGAACTGGTCGTCCTGAAACAGGAATTTGCGGAAAATAGCAGATTAGTCACAGGCGTGCCAGCCTTGTTGTGAGGACTTTTGTACGGAGGTCACATGAAGTTTTCGGATCCCTTGATTCAGGGGAACTTGCTGCGTCGATACAAGCGTTTCCTGGCGGATGTCCGGCTGCCCGACGGCACCGAAATTACCGCCCATTGCCCGAATACCGGGTCCATGCTGGGGTGTCAGCCTGAGGATGCCCGGGTCTGGCTGACCCATAGCGATAACCCCAAGCGTAAGCTTCAATACACTTGGGAGTTGGTGGAAGTGGCGCCGGGCCAATTGGCCTGCATTAACACGGCCCGGGCCAATGCCCAGGCCAGGGCCGCTGTGGAGGCCGGTGGCGTTGCGGAGCTGGCCGGTTACGCGTCCTGCCGTTCCGAGGTGAAGTACGGTGCGGAAAACAGCCGGATCGACCTGCTGTTGTCGGGGCACGCTGATCGGGCGGATGCCTGGGTGGAAGTTAAGAACGTGACCCTGGCCGAGGGTGGCAAGGGGTATTTCCCGGACGCGGTGACCACCCGGGGGCAGAAGCACCTGCGAGAGCTGATGGTGCAGGTTGAGCAGGGCGATCGGGCGGTACTGCTGTTTGTGGTCAATCACACCGGGGTCGAAACGGTCCAGCCGGCCGACCACATCGATCCAGCGTACGGAGCCCTGCTGCGGGAAGCCATTGAGGCGGGTGTGGAAGTGCTTGCTTACCGGGCTGCGCTGGCAGATGAACGGGGCGAGCCTTCCGGCAGCCTGGCCCTGGTTGAGGCCGTGCCCGTTAGCGTGGAGCCCTGATCTGGATTTCGCCGCTTTCGATGCGGACATCCAGGGGGATCAGGTATTCGCCCATGCAGGGGCCGGTGATGCATTCACCGGTGCCCGGCTTGAACAGAGCGCCGTGGGTGGCGCACTGAATGAACAGGTTGCCTGAGTCCATAAACCGGCCCGGCATCCAGTTCAGTTCAACGCCCAGGTGCGGGCACTGATTGAGGTAGGCGAGCGGCTCGTCACCCTCCAGGAAGGCAAAGCCGGTGAGCGGCATGTCTCCCGGGTCGCGGATTGGCTGTTGAATCCGGAATTCCAGAAACTGGCCCGGCTGAAGATCGTTCAGATCGCAGACGGTTTGCCAGTCAGGCGTCGACGGTGTGCTCATGTCGGTTGGTCCGTTGCGTTCCGGTCAGCTCTGCCCCGGTTAATGAGGTGCAAAGCCAAAGTGCTGGCGGATACGGTCCGCAACAGCTTCGGCCACATGCTCCTGTTCCGTGTGCAGATGGATCGTGTGACTGCGCTCTTCGGCGGTAAGCGGTTCATACCAGGACTTCTGGTCGTCCAGCAGATCCTCAGTGGCCTCGGAGGCATCGTTGTAACGCTTGCGAATCCACTCCCGGCGCAGTTCCTCGGGGGCTTCGCAGTGCAGCAGGGCGAAGGGTACCGCCTGTTCTTCCGCCAGATCGGCAAATAGGGTGCGCTCCCGTTCCTTCAGGTTCGCCGCATCAATGACGACCGGCATGCCCGCCGCCAGAAGCTCCCGGGCGACATCCACCAGCCGTTGGTAGGTTTTTTCCGTGGCTTCCGGGGTGTACAGGTTGCCGCCGAGGCTGGATTTGCTGTCGTCGAGCGGCCCCATTCCGTGGATGCGTTTGCGCTCGACGTCTGAGCGAAGCCGAATCAGTTCAAGTTCGCCGGCCATGGTCGCGCAAACCAGCGACTTGCCACTGGCGGATAATCCTGTGCTCGCCAGCAGGTACGGGGTGGGGATGACGCTGTATTCCTCGGCCAGTTGGGCATACGCTCGGTAGCGCTGCATCAGGGCTGCTTTGTCATCCTCGCTCAGGGACGGATTGGCCATGGTGAACAGGGCGATCTTGGCGCGCACCAGGGCCCGGTAGGCCTTGTACAGAGGTAGCAGTGGCAGGGCGTCAAAGTCGTCCCGGTATTCGAGGTAGGTGTTGAGCACCCGGTTGGCCAGGGCGTATTCGTTGCGGGATTCGAGATCCATCAGCAGGAACGCCAGATCATTAATTACATCGATCCAGCGGAAGGGCTCGT
The DNA here is from genome assembly GCF_019931195.1 of Marinobacter sp. F4216. Classification (GTDB taxonomy): domain Bacteria; phylum Pseudomonadota; class Gammaproteobacteria; order Pseudomonadales; family Oleiphilaceae; genus Marinobacter; species Marinobacter suaedae. The sequence continues at coordinate 170,132 of NZ_JAIOUO010000009.1, forward strand.
TGAATTCGATGCAGTCGAATACCGTGACCCTGCCGTCGAACAGCGTGATATTGGCAAGGTGCAGGTCGCCGTGGCACTCGCGAATCAGGCCTTTTTCCCGGCGCTCGGCCAGTTGTTCCCGGTGATGCTCAAAGGTGATCCGGGTCCAATCTTCCAGGTTATCCAGCTGCGCCAGCAGGGCCTTGTCGTCAATCATCGGGCGGATCTGGTCAAAGTTTTCCTGCATGGCGGCGTATACCGCTTCCGGCGTGCCGAGTGGTTTGTCGGCTGGTACCTGGGGAATGCTTTCGTGGAATTCGGCCACCTGTATGGCCAGTTCGGTTAGTAACTCCGGCGTCAGCTTGCCCTGTTCCTGCAGGCCATCGAGGAGCTGGTCCTGGTCAAACTGGCGCATTTTTATGGCGTACTCGAAGGCTTCTCCATCACCACCAATCGCAGGGTTCTGTGGTGTTCCGGTGATGGGCAGGACTTCCAGATAAAGGGGCTCCGCCAGACGGCGGTTGAGCCTGAGTTCGTCTTCGCAAAAATGCTTACGACGCTCGAGGGTGGAAAAGTCCAGGAAGCCGAAATCCATGGGCTTCTTGATTTTGTAGGCGTAGTCGCCCGTCAGGAGAACCTGTGAGATATGGGTTTCGATCACCCGAAAGTCACTCACCGGGTGGTCAAACAGTTCGGGGGTTTGCAGTGCCTGGATCAGTGTGTCTGGGGATGCGTCGCTCACAGTGTTTACCTCAATATCCCTGGCTCATATCGTTGTTATAGGGCTAATCATAGCTGCCGGATTACAGAAATAACACATACTTGGCCTGCCTTCGTCACAATCCCATTCGGTATAATGCCGGCCATGAAAAAGTCGACCGCACCCTCCGGAAAAAAACGCAAATCCCCGAAAAAATCACCAAAAAACCAGCGTCGTCCCTGGTTCTGGCGAACGTTTTTGCGTCTGGCCATTTTTGGCACGGTGCTGCTCGCCTGCTGGATGGTCTACCTGGATGCCGTGGTGACGTCCCGTTTTGAGGGGCGGCGCTTCGAAGTGCCCTCACGGGTATACGCTCGTCCGCTGGAACTGTATGAGGGAGCCAGTGTCAGTGCCGGTGCCCTGGAGCGCGAGTTGAAGCTGTCGGGCTTTCGCAAGGGCGATGGATCCAGATCGGGCAGTTACCAGCGCAATGGTGGCCGGTTTGTGATCAGTACCCGGGGCTTCAAGTTTCCGGATGGCGCAGAGCCCAAGCGCCAGTTGGCGCTCAGTATCTACGGTGACCGGGTCGAGAAATTTTCCGTCATGCGGGGGGATCAGTCCCCGATTGTGCGGCTGGAACCGGCCCAGATCGGCGGCATCTACCCGGCCCACAAGGAAGATCGGGTCCTCGTGCAACTGCAGGATGTCCCCGAGCTACTGACGGCCACGTTGCTGACCATTGAGGATCGCAATTTCTACGATCACTTCGGTATCGCGCCCATGTCCATCGCCCGGGCCATGCTGGCGAACATCCGGGCTGGCAGGGTGGTCCAGGGCGGCAGTACCCTGACGCAGCAGCTGGTGAAAAACTTTTACCTGACCCGGGAGCAGACCCTGCTGCGCAAGGGCAATGAAGCACTGATGTCGATCCTGCTGGAGCTGCATTATGAGAAGGACGACATTCTCGAAACTTACCTCAACGAAGTGTATCTCGGGCAGGCTGGCACCCGGAGCATCAACGGTTTTGGTCTGGCCAGTCAGTTCTTCTTTGGCGAACGGCTGCAGGACTTGCAGGTACATCAGATCGCCCTGCTGGTCGGGATGGTCAAAGGACCCAGTTATTACAACCCCCGCCGGCACCCGGAACGGGCGACCAGTCGCCGGAATCTGGTGATTTCGGAAATGGAGGATGCGGAGCTGATCGATGCGGTCACTGCGGCGCGGGCGCGGGGCATGCCGCTTGGCGTCAGTGAGCGGCCGTCGTATTCCGAAAACCGTTATCCGGCTTACATTGACCTGGTGCGTCGCCACTTGGCGCGGGATTATCGGGAAGAGGATCTGCGCAGCGAGGGGCTCCGGATTTTTACCACCCTGAATCCGGCCATCCAGTACGCAGCCGAGTATGCTGTTACCGATACCTTGCCCCGGCTCGCGAATGCAAACGAGTTGGAAGCCGCCCTGGTGGTCACCGCCAAGGACAGCGGCGAGGTGCTGGCCCTGGTGGGTGGGCGTGATCCGCAGTTTGCCGGTTTCAACCGGGCGCTGGATGCCAACCGGCTGATCGGTTCCCTGATCAAGCCGTTCATTTATCTGGCTGCGCTGGAACACCCGGAGCGCTACACCCTGATCAGCCCGGTGCAGGACAAGTCCTTTGCGCTGGAATTCGAAGACGGCCGCCGCTGGGAACCGAAGAACTATGACGGCAAAGAGCGTGGCGCGGTCCCCCTGCACGAAGCGCTGTCCCGCTCTTATAACCTGCCGGCGGTGAGGGTAGGGCTGGATGTCGGGGTTCGTGAGGTGCGTGAGATCCTGCAGGACTTTGGGGTGGGATCCGACATACCCGAGTACCCGTCCATGTTGCTGGGCGCTGTTTCCATGAGTCCGGTGACTGTGGCTCAGATGTATCAAGGGCTCGCCACCTCGGGATTCAACACGCCACTGCGTACCATACGGGAAGTGACTGATGCACAGGGCAACGCGCTTAGCCGGTACAATCTCGCCGTTGATCAGGTGGCGGATCCGGCGGCGGTGCACCTGTTGCAGTATGCCATGCAGGAAACCATGCGCGAGGGGACCGGGCGCTCGGCCTACTATAGTGTGCCCAAAGAGTTGGCTCTGGCAGGCAAGACCGGAACCACAGACGATGGCCGGGACTCCTGGTTCGCAGGGTTCAGTGGTGATCTGCTGGCGGTCGCCTGGGTAGGGCGTGACGATAACGGCGCGACTTCACTGACTGGTGCCAGTGGTGCCTTGCCCGTCTGGTCACGGTTTATGGCGCAGGTGCCCCAGCACGGCTTTTCGCCGGTGATGCCGGATGGGGTGAAATATCACTGGGTCAACGGAGACCGGCAGGCACTGACCGACGAATACTGCGACAATGCCCGGCTGGTGCCATTCATAACTGGCAGTGAGCCTACCCAGGAGGTTTCCTGTTCAGGCGTACTTCAGAGACGAATCAAAGGTTGGTTTGAAGGATTGTTTCAATGATTAGGAAACACGTTTCAGGGCTTCCAGTAGCCATTGCCATGCTGGTGCTGGCGGGCTGTGCCTCAGCTCCGGGAGAGTCGATTTACGTGCCGGTAGGCGGGCAGCCGGGTCAGGCTCCGGAACCACCCCGAACTGAACAGCGCACCGAGACCGCTCCGGTTTACCGGAAAAGCGAGCAGCCGACGATGGTTGAGCCTTCGGAGCCCGTGGACCGGACGCCGCGCAGCAGCGGGCCCAGCTATCGGGATTCCGGTGAGCAGATGTCCCCGGCGGCTCTGAGTCTGGTGCGGGAAGCCGATGCCTTGCTGGCCCAGGGTAACGTGCCTGCGGCGCTGGGGCGCCTGGAACGCGCCCAGCGGATTTCGCCGCGCTCGGCTGCGGTTTACTACAAGTTGTCCCAGGCCTATGTGGTGAGTGAGCAGTTGGGAACCGCAGAGCAGTTTGCCCTCAAAGGGCTGTCGGTGTCTGGCAGCGACGCGAGAATGCAGCGTGCCGGCTGGCTGTTGCTGGCGGATATTCGCCGGGCAAGAGGGAATGTGGCGGGGGCAGATCAGGCCGAGGAAAGGGCCTCGGCGCTTTGACCGTCGAGCTAAATCGGATATGAAAACCCCGCTCATTGCGGGGTTTTTCTTGCCTGTTGGCTCAGGGGGCCAGTGGGATGGTCTCTGCCTTGGTCTCCGTGTTTGCTACGACGGTAACCGTCTGGGTACCGAGGAACTCCAGTTCTTCCGTGGTGCCGTTGTCATCCAGCTGGCAGCTGTAGCTCACCGTATACTGACCTTCCGTCAGGAAGGCCGCAGTGTACTCGTACAAACTGTTTTGGTTCGGGTTTGACACAGGGATGGTCATCAGCGGGCCACTATCTTCCAGATTTACGTTCAGATCTGTTGGTGCAATGTCTGCGCCCTGATAAACATAGACTGCGCCCTCATAATCCTCTGAACAGCCGCCCGGTTCCTGAAGGATTGTGCCATAATCGACCAGTCCGGAAATCGAGCCAACTTCCAAGTTGTTAACCAGTCTCAGGGAGGGCTTGAGCAGGTAATCCGCCAGGGACTGTCCTTCCGGATCTACGATGGACTCCTGAACGTTGAAGTCGATGGTGAAGTCGGTTGTGGTGTCCGCCGCAACCACCATCTCACCCTTCAGCTTCAGGCCACTTTGTTCGCCGGAGGGTACCGCCAGAGTCTTGGGAACATCAGGCGCGCTGGCCAGGTTCACAAAGGACTGTGACGTATCGATGAGCAGGCGGACTTCGCTGTAGGGACCGGCGGGAATCTCTTCGTCGGTGATCAGCGGCTCACTCAGGCCACCCTGCAGTTCCAGCAGGTTCCAGGTTTTGTTCTGCGGGAAATCGAACTCAATCCATTTGCCACCTTCAGGCTTCAGCGCCATTCCGGTAAAGGCGATGGTGACGTTGGAAAACTTCAGGGCCGGTGCGTCGGTCAGGCCGATGGACACAGTCCCTGTGCTGCCGGTGTCATTGCCGCCACCACACGCGGCGATACCTGCTGCCAGCGCTGAAACGGTGAAAACGCGGATGATACGGTTCATAAAACCCCCTTGGGCAGTTGCTGTTATGTAAATCAATGTCAAACGTGGACGCTATCCTAACGCTGGTACCCCCCAAAAAGTTCTGTCCGTTTTGTTAACCTTTCCTCATAAACGACCATAAAAAAGGAACAATCAGGTCAGCGTCAGCTCCCTTGGTATAAACTGCTTGGCTGTAAAGAAACGACTTTCAGGTAGTAGCGGTTTTGTCCCTTATTCCTTTCAGGCAGTCCAAATCCCGCCGTTTCGAGCTCTTGATCCAGCCTCATCTGGATGTGCTCTATCGGTTCGCCTATCGACTCGCAGGCCAGCAGCAGGACGCGGAAGATCTGGTGCAGGACGTGATCGTCAAACTGTATCCCCGCCTCGACGAACTCGAAGCGGTGGAGCAATTGCGTCCGTGGCTCAATCGCGTCCTTTATCGTCATTTCATCGATCAGGTCCGCCGCAAATCCCGCCAGGGCGATATGCCGCTGAGCGAACTCGTCGAGGCGGACGCCCAGGCCGACTGGTTGGACAGTCTTGAATCGGACCAGGTGGGGCCGGACCTCCTGCTGGAGCAGTCGCGCCTGGGACCTGCGCTGGATCGGGTCATTGCGACCCTGCCGCCGGACCAGCGCGCACTGGTTCTGCTCCACGACGTCGATGGCTGGCGACAGGAAGATATCGCCGATGTGCTTGATATCCCCCTCGGTACCGTGAAATCCCGTTTGCATCGCTGCCGAGCGGCACTCAGAAAAAAAATTCAAAGGGAACTGGAACCTATTCCTCAGACAGAGCGTGTGGGGAAGTGAGGAGAACATTATGACGTGTCGGGAAATACGCGTGAGCCTCGGTGCTTACATGAACAATGAGCTGCCAGCTGAGCGCAACAAGATTGTTGCCCAGCACCTGCGTGGCTGCGCTTCCTGCCAGTCTCTGATCGAGTCTGAACAAACCCTCAGGGACATGCTCCAGCACCGCCAGCAGATTCCACCGGCCTCGGCAGGCTTTGAAACACGGGTGCTGGCGGCGGCCACCAAGCAGTCCCAGGTTGCCTCCGGAAACTGGAGCCATCGTGTGATTGGGGGCGCGATTGCAGCAGCCCTGGCGATGGGGGTTTCCCTCGGTGTGTTCATGGGCGGTAACCAGGGCGAGCCTGACGGCGTAGGCGTCGCGGATTCGCAAGCGATTCAGGCCAGTCAGCCCGATGATGTCCAGGCTGTGTATAATGACCCGGTCGAACAAACGGTTCGCCTGGCCTTCCATTCCGGCGAGCCCCTGGAGAACGTCACTCTTACCATTCAGTTGCCGCCCAATGTGGAACTCGCATCCTGGCCTGGTCGTCAGGAGTTGAGCTGGCAGGTGAGTCTGGATGCGGGCGATAACGTTCTGGCGTTGCCGTTGAAGGTTCTGTTCCCGGGTACCGGTGAACTGGTGGCCAAACTGGATACCGGCGAACGCCAAAAAATTTTCCGGGGAGCGATCCCCAAGTACCAACCTGCTGTTGAGGAGGTACCTGCGTCGTGAAACGCTTAGGCCCAGCATTGACGTTGATGCTGCCGGTTTTGACTCTGATTGTCGGGCTGATGGCATCGACTGTGAGTCAGGCCGCGGATGATCTGGATGTAACGATGCGAATGGTCCTGGATGATTCGGACCTGACGAATTCGGTCGTGCAGGAAATCGAGCTGCCCCGGGCGGTGCCGTCGGTTCCTTCTACGGGCCGCGACAACGCCAATGAGCGTGCCGTCAAGGGCATGGATCAACGGGATGCCGCTCACGCAGCCGCGCGGGATGCCCGTAACGTGACCGGCCGCAAGGATAGTATTGAGCGTCCTGAAGACGCTCGTCCCGATGACGCCATTGAGGCCAGACGGGACGCACAGCAAGATCTGTCCCAGGACCGTCCAGACGCTTCCGCGAACCGGCCTCAGACGCCAACGCTCTGAAAAATCACGCCCCAGTCAGGCCGGTGAACAGTATCGCTTCGGCCTGTATTGCGCTTTTCTTGATGGCCCCATTCTTATACTCTTCGGTAATGTAGGGCGGAATGTCGGTTCATTTTTACTGATGTTTCGGTGTCGTATCTGAACCGGAGAAGGCTCTTGCTGGTTAATCGGCTGATTTTGGGCAGCTGGCTGTTTGCTCTTGCCTCCAGCGCCGTACTTGCGGACGACTCGAACACTCCGGCTGACGCCTTCAAGCAGGGAGTGAGGAACTTCCAATCGGGAGATCTGAACGAGGCTCGTCGCGCCTTTGAAAGCGCCCGAACCGGTGGCCTTGAATCCGCCCCCCTGCTCTACAATCTGGGGGTTGTTTATTACCGCCTCGCCGATTATTCCTTAGCTGAAGAAACATTTCGCGCTCTGCTCGACACCAAACATCGCCCCCTCGCCACCTACAACCTGGGCCTGGTTGCGCTGAAGCAGGGGGATACCACTGCTGCCCGCGCATGGTTCGAACAAACCCTGAACTCCCGGTCACCCGATCAGCTGCAAGCGATGGCGGATCTGCAATTACAGAAGCTGGGTCGGAGTGGGCTCAGCGATGGCTATACCCTTACCCCTCCCAATGCCTACCTGATCGCCGCGGGTGGCTATGACAGCAACATTGCCGGACTGCCTGACACCAGCGTAGCCAGTGAAGGTGGCGGATTTGCTGAACTGCTGGGTACCGGTTCGGTGGGACTGGCAGAGATTGGTTCCGGAGAGTTGCGCCTGGATGGCGTCGTCTACAGTCGGCGCTACCCCTCCGAGGCGGAGTTCAATACCTCCCTTATTGCCTCAGACGTGCTTTGGATTGTGCCCCATGGGTCGGGCACCCGGGGTGGGGGGGTGACCTTTAGTCAGTCCTGGTTCGACACCGACGTGTTTGAGCGGCGATACGGCCTGGAAGGCTTCCAGCAGTGGAGCAACTGTGACCAATTTCTGGGATTGTCCCGCTGTGGGGTGTCGCTTGCGGTCGCCCAGGTCGCCGGTGGCGAGGGCTTTGAAGCCTATGAGGGCCAGTGGTACAAGCTCAGGTTGACCGCACAGCGAGCGTTGGGTGTCTGGTATTGGCGAGGAGAGTACAGCTTCGAGCTGAACAACCGTGACGACTTCGTGGCCGGGGACGAGTTCTACAGTGTGTCCCCTCGGCGCCATGAGCTGGCACTGAGTCTCCGTTACCCGGTGAGTTCACAGCTGACAGCGGGTTGGTCCGGTGGCTACCGGTACAGCCGTTACCGGGATCCCCATCGCCTGCTTGAGACGGACGCACCTGTTGAGGAGGCTGCAGTGGTGGAACAGCAACGTGTCGACCGCTGGTTCGAAACGGGCCTGTTCGCTGAGCAGCGACTTTCCGATCGATGGCTGGTTCGGGCCGAGTGGGCGATTCAGGACAATAACAGCCGGATAGCTCGTTACGATTACCAGCGCCATACCTTCATGGCGTCCCTCGAAGCCAGCTTCTGACCCCGGCCCGCAGGCCGGGGGCTGTTGAGCGCCGGCATCGGGCCAGGCGCGCATCCGGAAGGTGTGCTTACAGGGTAGCCATCACCTTGCGAGCCGCGGCAATGGTGTGTTCGATGTCATCGTCGGTCAGTGCCGCGCTGGTGAAGCCTGCTTCGAACGCTGAGGGTGCCAGGTAGACGCCTTCCTTCAGCATGCCCTGGAAGAATTGTTTGAAGCGCTCCACATCGCACGCCATCACCTGATCAAACCGGGTCACTGACGGTTCGTCGGTAAAGAAGAAACCGAACATGGCACCGGCGCCCTGCACGGTGAGCGGGATGCCGGCCTCATCAGCGGCAGCCTTGATGCCATCACGGACCGCGTTGGTTTTTTCGGTCAGGCGGTCGTGGAAGCCAGGCTCGGAAATAGCGTTGAGCGTCGCCAGGCCCGCGCGCATCGCCAGCGGGTTACCGCTCAATGTGCCGGCCTGATAGACTGGGCCAAGTGGCGCGATGTGCTCCATGATCTCGCGCTTGCCGCCAAAGGCGCCGACCGGCAGGCCACCACCGATGACTTTTCCGAGGGCGGTCAGATCGGGCGTTACGCCGTAATAGCCCTGAGCGCCGCCCAGGGACACCCGGAATCCGGTCATGACTTCGTCAAAGATGAGTACCGTACCGTGCTCGTCGCATACTTCGCGCAGACCCTCCAGGAAACCGGGTACTGGCGGGATGCAGTTCATGTTGCCGGCTACCGGTTCAACGATAATGGCGGCAATCTGATCGCCCATTTGGGCGAAGGTTTCCCGGACGCCGTCGATGTCGTTGAAGTTCAGAGTCAGGGTGTGCTCGGCCAGGCTGGCCGGGATACCGGGTGAGTTGGGAACACCCAGCGTCAGGGCGCCGGAGCCGGCTTTCACCAGCAGGGAATCCACGTGCCCGTGGTAGCAACCCTCAAACTTCACTATCTTGTCGCGACCGGTGTAGCCGCGGGCCAGGCGAATTGCGCTCATGGTCGCTTCCGTGCCGGAGTTGACCATGCGCACCAGATCGATGGATGGCACCAGTTCGCAGACCTTCTGGGCCATATCGGTTTCGATGGCGGTTGGGGCTCCGTAGCCAATGCCCATATCGACCTGGGCGTGCAGGGCTTCCTTGATCCGAGGATCGGCATGCCCGAGGATCATCGGACCCCAGGACCCGATGTAGTCAATGTAGCGACGGTCGTCCTCGTCGAACAGGTAGGCACCTTCCGCGTGCTTGAAGAAAATTGGGGTGCCGCCCACGCCTCGAAAAGCCCGGACCGGGGAATTCACCCCGCCAGGAATGTATTTTTGGGCTTCCGTGAACAGCGTTTCGGAATGTGTCATGGGTGTTTTTCCTGTTATCTGGGTAATGAAAAAAGAGGATGATGTTGTTCAAACAGCCGGGAGAACTCCTTCGCCCGCTGCTCGATGTCGTCGATAGAACCACCGAACAGGCCGCCAATCACCGCCAGCAGATCAGCGCCGGCCTGAATCAGCGGCGTACCATTGTCGATGGTGATGCCACCGATGGCGGAGACCGGACGACCGAATGCTTTTGCCTTGGTCAGAACCGAGGCCCGTGCGGCCGAGGCGTCCGGTTTGGTTCCGGATGGGAAAAAACGGCCAAAGGCCAGATAGTCCGCGCCCGCTACGCAAGCGTTGGCGGCCAGCTCCAGTTCTGAATGGCAGGTCACCCCAATGATGGCTTGTTCACCAAGGATGCTCCGTGCCCGGGTGGCCGCCATGTCGCCCTGGCCGAGGTGAACACCGGCTGCTCCGCAGCGCCGAGCCAGGTCGGCATCGTCGTTGATCAGCAGTGGCACGCCGGCATTCCGGCACAGGGCCTGCAGATCCCGGGCTTGCCTGAGGCGTTCGGCCTCCGGCGCCTGCTTTTCACGGTATTGTATCAAAACCGCCCCACCGCGCAGTGCGGCTTCTACGGAGGCAAGCAGAGTATCCGGTGGGGTCAGGGTTGTGTCTGTCACGGCATACAGGCCGGGACGCAAGCCTTTGCTCATAGCCTTACTCACCGTTCCCAGGGAATACCCCGGTCCGGCACTGGCTGGCCTTTGCCCACTTCCAGTGCGTGCAGGATGGCCCGGTGCACGTAGTTCTGTGCCTGGGAGATGGCCGCCCGGGGTGACAGGCCGCAGGCGCGACCAGCGGCGATGGCGGCTGCCAGGGTGCAGCCGGTGCCGTGATAGACCCCACCCACGCGCTCGACTTCCCAGCTCATGGGTTCCGGGGCGTGGTTGAACAGGGTGTTGGTGATGTGGATTCCCGTGCCATGACCGCCGGTGGCGAGTACGGAGGAACAGCCTGCGTCCAGCAGCTTCCGGGCCGCCAGCTCGGGATTGGCATCATCGCCGAGAATCGCCAGCTCTTCCCCATTCGGAGTGATCATTTCGGCCAGCGGGAACAGGCGCTCCTTCATGGCCTTGACCAGTTCCGTGTCCGCCAGGTCGCCGCCGCCGGCGGCCTTGATCACCGGGTCGGTAATCACCGGCGCGTCTGGATAGTCTTTGAGGAAATCCACCAGCACATCGACAATGGCTGCGTTACCCAGCGCGCCGGTTTTCACAGCGTGGATCGGTGTATCGCCGACCAGGCATGTCAGCTGCCGCCGAATCAGCTCGGCGTCCACGGCCTCTGCCTCATACACATTAACGGTATCCTGGACGGTCAGGCAGGTGACGACTGGCAGTGGATGACAGCCGAGCGACGTGCAGGCCTGGATATCGGCCTGAATGCCGGCGCCGCCGGATGGATCCAGACCGGACAGGATCAGGACCTGGGGGCGATTGTGCAGTTTGATGGCGCGACTCCTCAGAACGGTTTGACGACGACCAGTATGACCACCGCGAGCAACACCAGTACCGGCAGTTCATTGAACCAGCGATAGAACACGTGACTGCGCTGATTCTGATCATCCCGGAACACTTTGACCAGATGGCCGCAATAGAAATGATAGGCAATCAGTAACGCCACAAGCAGCAGCTTGGCGTGCATCCACCCCTGGGAAACGTAACCCGACGGGTTGTAGCCGATCAGCCACAGGCCCAGAACCACGGTGGCAATCATGGATGGGGTGGTGATACCCCGATACAGTTTCCGCTCCATGATCTTGAACCGCTCGCGGCCTGCCGTGTCCTCGCAGTTGGCGTGGTACACGAACAGCCGGGGCAGGTAGAACAGGCCGGCGAACCAGCACACCATCGCGATAATATGAAAGGCCTTGACCCACAGCATGTATCAGCTCCGTCGGTATTGGTAGTAACTTTCGATGTCGGATTTCAGCACGATGCCGTAGATCCGCTGAATCATCGGTGCTACGTGCCTTTGCACGTACAGCGCCTCGGCGTTGGTGATGTCGAACTGGTGCAACGCTTCTTCCAGCGTGGCCTGGTACTGGACCGGGGCTACATCTCTTCGATTGGCCGGGATGTTCATCAGGTCGATGGATTCCAAGGGCGCCCGGTCGGCATGCTCCGGCTTCTCACTGTCCTCAAGGAAGCGTGCCAGGTCGACCGCAGGCAGCACCGACGTCGGGCCATTTTTACCCTCAACCACCAGCCACTTGGGCTCGGATTTCAGGGTTTCCCGGGCCTGCTCCGGACTGAGGTGCCGCTCGGTCCGCAAAATGTTCCGTTCCATAATCGCACCGACTGAAACCCGCCGCAGTGCCTGAATCACCGGGGAGTTCTGATAGCTGAGTCCCTGGCTCTTGAGAATGGTCAGAAACAGGGATTTCTTGCCGAACACTTCACTGGTCACCAGGGTGGCGGTGGTGATGATCAACATACCCGGCAGAATGATATTGGGGTTCCGGGTGAGTTCCATCAATGCCATCAGCGCGGCCAGGGGCGCCTGAAGCACCGCCCCCATCATTGCCCCCATGCCCAGCATGGCGTAAAAGCCGACCGACGAGGCTTGCTGCGGCGCGATCACGGCGCCGATCAGCCCCATCGCAGCCCCCAGTGTGGCCCCCATGAACAGGGTGGGGCCAATCACACCGCTGGGCATGCCCAGTCCAATGGTGAGCGAGGTGCTAAGGAGCTTGGCAATGCCGACGATCAGCAGGAACCAGAAACCAAGTTGACCATTGATGGTGTCGTTGACCGTGTCGTAGCCGATGCCCATGGTCTGCGGTACCACAAGCGCAAACGGCACCATGATCAACCCGGCCACTGCGATCCTGCCCAGTACCGGCCGCTTGTGAAAACGCCCCATGGTATCCACCAGGTGAATGAACAACGCGGCTGCCACGCCAATGACCAGGGCAATGGCCAGTATCCAGGGGATCTCCAGCAAAGAGTTCATAGTCAGGGCGGGAACGTTGAATGCCGGCTCCGGACCGTAGACCGCGTGGGTCACCACGGCAGCGCTTACGGCGGCCAGGATGATCGGGGTAAAGCCGGCGATGGTGTACTCCATCATCACCACTTCCATGGCAAAGATAACTCCGGAGATAGGCGTGTTGAAGGAGGCGGAAATGGCGGCAGCGCAGCCGCAGGCGACCAGGGTCCGGATGCTGTTGTTGGGCAGGCGCATCCACTGGCCCATCATGCTGGAAAACGTCGCACCAAGATGAACAGCCGGGCCCTCACGGCCGGAAGACTGACCGGTGACGACTGTCGCGACGCCCGAGACAAACTGCACCACCGCACTGCGAAAGGACATGTAGCCCTGGTGATAGTTCAGCCGTTCCATGACGTGAACAATCCCCACCTTGCGATCATTGATGGCCAGGCGATGAAGCATCAGGCCCAGCAACAGAGCGCCAGCCATTGGCAGCACACCACGGGTGAGCGGTGTCAGCTCCTCAAAGGATTCGGCACTTGCCCCAGGCAGAAAGTGCTCCAGTGGCCACTCTATGGCGAAGCGAAACACCAGGATCACCGCACCGGTAATGATGCCAGACAGCAGTCCCAGGACAGCCAGTTGGGGTAAGGCATCAACGCCGGAGAGACGGTTTCTGAAAGCCGTCGTCGCGTAGTCGGTTATATGTCGCCAGAATTTATGGATCAACGCAGAGATTCCGCTTGTTTACTGTGGGGTTACGGCATTTTCTGGCAACATTGTAACGGTAGGCTGGCGGGCTGCAATAAGTCATTGGTTTATCATGGTAGACTACGCCTCAATCAACACACTCAAACCGCGTCGCTGGAGTACAACGTGATAAAAGCAGGCATCGTAGGTGGAACAGGCTATACCGGAGTGGAATTGCTCCGGCTGCTGGCTACCCACCCGGAGGTTTCCGTCAGTTGCATTACCTCCCGTTCAGAAGCCGGTTTGCCGGTAGCCGATCTGTATCCGAATCTGCGGGGGCACTACGACCTGGCCTTTTCCGAGCCCGATGCCGACATGCTGAAGGCTTGCGATGTGGTATTTTTTGCCACCCCTCATGGTGTTGCCATGCGTATGGCGCCCGAACTGATCGCTGCCGGTGTACGGGTGGTGGACTTGTCGGCGGACTTCCGTCTAAAAGACCTTGAAGTCTGGGCCAACTGGTATGGCATGCCCCATGAAAGTGCTGAATGGGCGGACAAGGCGGTATATGGGCTGCCGGAAGTGGCGCGCGACGCCATTCGGGAGGCGCAGTTGGTGGCAAATCCGGGGTGTTACCCCACCGCTATCCAGCTGGGATTCCTGCCGCTGGTGGAGAACGATCTGGTGGATCCGGCTCGCCTGATTGCCGATGCGAAATCCGGGGCCAGTGGCGCCGGTCGTCAGGGCAAAGTCGGCATGTTGCACGGTGAAGTTGGTGAAAGCTTCAAGGCCTACGGCGCTTCCGGGCACCGGCACCTGCCCGAGATCCGGCAGGGGCTGTCAGAGGCGGCCGGGGTTTCCGTGGGAGTGACGTTTGTCCCGCACCTGGTTCCGATGATTCGCGGCATCGAGGCAACCCTGTATGCCGAGCTGAAGGATCCGACCGATTTTGGTCGTCTCCAGGATCTGTTTGAAGATCGCTTCCGCAATGAGCCGTTTGTCGATGTCATGCCTCAGGGCAGTCACCCGGAAACCCGCAGTGTGCGCGGAGCCAATCATTGCCGTATGGCTCTGCACCGGCAGGAGGACAGTAATATCGTGATCGTCTCCTCCGTGATCGACAATCTGGTGAAAGGGGCGGCCGGCCAGGCGGTTCAGAACATGAATATCATGTTCGGACTGACGGAAACCCAGGGGCTGGATGCCCCGGCGTTTCTGCCGTAGGGGGTTCTGTGGTCGACAAGCGTAAGCCGGAACAGGAATATGTGGTTGTTCGGCATCGTCCCGGGTATCGGGTGCGACGTACCCTGATACTGCTGACGTTCAGCCTGCTCGCGGGAGCGATCGGTTTCACCGTGGGCATGTCTCAGGGGGGCTTTCGGTTCTCTGCTGTGGCTGCCTCCAACGAGGTGCTGGCGGATGAACTGGAGACGCTTCAGGACAAGTATGCGGAAACTAGCCAGCAGCTGGCTAATCTGGATCGCGGACGGCTCATTGATAAACAGGCCCTCAACCGTGCCCGAACCACCATTGTTGAGCTCGAAACCCAGATCGCATCACTGAAATCCGATCTGACTTTCTATAAAAACATCATGGCCCCCTCCGAGACCAGCAAAGGTCTCCAGGTGGACAGCTTCACTCTGGCCAGCGACCCGCAGCCGGGTGCCTACGATTTCAAGCTGACACTGACCCAAGTGGGTAATAATAAAAGCTACATCGCAGGTGTGGTGGCAGTGAATGTCATCGGCCTGCGCGACGAAGAAAAAGAAGTCATCGCCTTGCGCGACCTGTCTCAGGATATCGAGGACCTCGGTGTGAAATTCCGCTTCCGTTATTTCCAGGATGTGGAGGGGTTGCTCGTGTTACCGGAAGGGTTTGAACCGCGTGAAGTGCAAGTAGTGGCGCGAGCTCAAAGTAAGAAATCCTCGCAGGCAGAACGAACTTTCGATTGGGATGACTTAACGGAGAATTAACATGCTTCGCAAGAAAAAGCAGAAACCCCGGCGTCCGGCTGGCAATTTTGACACGCTGATTTCTGCCAAGACCACGGTCGATGGCGACATCACTTTTTCCGGCGGCTTGCACGTTGACGGGCAAGTGCGCGGGAAAGTGGTGGCGGAAGAAGGCAGCGAAGCGGTGCTGCGTATTTCCGAGATTGGCGACATTGCCGGCGACATCGTGGCCCCGCACGTGATTATCAATGGCAAGGTCCACGGCGACGTTTATTCTTCCACTCATCTCGAGCTGGCAGAAAACGCCGTGATCAGCGGTAACGTCTATTACAACCTGATCGAGATGGCCATGGGCGCCTCGGTCAACGGCAATCTCGTGCATCAGCAGGAGCCGGTTGGATTGCTGACCGATGCCTCGAGCAAGCGTAAGGCTAACAAGGCACCTGAGGCCGAAGCAGCGCTCGCCGGTGCCGAGGATGGTGGTAAATCCGAATAGTTGATTGTTTTAGTCGGGAATACGATACTTTTCACCATTGTTCTAAACCATTCCGGAGGCAAAGTTGAGCGTTGTTCAGCAGCAAATGGCCGCACCACTTTTCTTCAGCGACAGTGCCGTTGCCAAGGTGCGGGAGCTGGTTGAGGAAGAGGAAAACCCGAAACTCAAGCTTCGGGTGTTTGTCACTGGCGGAGGCTGCTCCGGCTTCCAGTATGGCTTCTCATTCGATGAAGAGCAGGATGAGGAAGACACCGTGGTTGAGCGCGATGGTGTGAGTCTGCTGGTGGACCCGATGAGCTACCAGTATCTTGTAGGTGCCACCATCGAATATCAGGAAGGTCTGCAGGGCTCGCAGTTTGTGGTGCAAAACCCCAATGCCAGTGCCACCTGCGGGTGTGGCAGCTCGTTCTCGATCTGATCGTAACCCTGAAAGTAAAAAAGGAGAGCAAGAGCTCTCCTTTTTTTGTTTCTGCCCTTTTTATATCGGGTCTCAGGCCTGGTATATCGCCCCGAGGATGCGTTCACCTTTGGCTCCCGTAACGTCTGGAAGGTTTCCTGAGCGTCCGGATAGCGCCCGCTCGGCCAGCCACGCAAACGCGACCGGCTCAACCCACTGAGGATCGAGCCCCAATTCGCTGGTCAATGATACTTTGGTCGGTTGCAGCGCTTTAGCCAGTTCCGACATCAGTAGCGGGTTTTTCGTTCCTCCTCCACACACGTAAATCTGCGAGTTCGATGCATCCGGTAGCTGGCGGACAATGCTTTCAACAGTGAGTTGCAGAAGTGTGCGCTGTACATCCGCCGGGCCCAGGTCCTCATGCCGCTGGATCATTGTTTTCACCCAGCCCAGGTTGAAACGCTCCTTTCCAGTGCTCTTCGGCGCAGGCCGGGTAAAATAGGCATCGGACAACATGTCTTCCAACAGGCGTTTGTCTACCATGCCCTCTTGCGCCCAGTGGCCATCGGAGTCGTAGGGGAGGCCAAGTTGATTGTGGCACCATGCGTCAATCAGCGCATTGGCAGGGCCTGTGTCAAAACCGGTGATTGGTTGCTGACCAGTGCATGGAATCCAGGTGATGTTGGCAATGCCGCCTAGATTCAGGATGCATCGGTCCTGATCTGCTGAGCCAAAGAATGCCTTGTGAAACGCGGGGACCAAAGGTGCACCCTGACCACCGGCCGCTATATCC
Source organism: Marinobacter sp. F4216 (assembly GCF_019931195.1). Taxonomy (GTDB): domain Bacteria; phylum Pseudomonadota; class Gammaproteobacteria; order Pseudomonadales; family Oleiphilaceae; genus Marinobacter; species Marinobacter suaedae. The sequence continues at coordinate 186,914 of NZ_JAIOUO010000009.1, forward strand.
CGGCGCCTGAAGTCGGCAATGGTTGTAATACCGGTTTTTTCTGCAATTACCGCCGGATTGCCGATCTGGATGGAGAACGGTGCGAAGCCATCGGGTTGATGGCGGATAGTCTGGCCATGGCTGCCTATGGCGCGAATCGACGGGCGGTCGATGCCCGATCGTTCGATCACTTGGTTGGCGGCGTCGGCAAACAGTGAGCCGATGATTGTATCGAGTTCTCCAACTTCATCCGGCGATCCCTGGTTCTGGCTAACTGCCAGAAGCCGGTGCCGGATGTTGTCGGGAAAACTGAGAGTTTGGGTTCCGTGAAGGTTCACGGTCGGGCCATCAAAGGACACCAGCACAGCGTCGATGCCGTCCATGCTGGTGCCCGACATCAGGCCGAGCCAAGCGTCCATGTCTATTACTCGTCGGTCGCGAGAGCGAGTTGCTGATAGTTCTCGCGGAAAGTTTCCAGTCGTGCCAGGTGCTGCTGGGTGTGTTCCTTGAAGCGAGCCAGTTCAGTCGCTGGTACCGGCTTCGCTTCCGGCAGCTTAACCCTGCGTGAGTTACGTGGCACACCGTTGACCCGGAACTCGTAATGCAGGTGCGGGCCGGTCACCATGCCGGAAGCGCCAACGTAACCAATGGTCTCGCCCTGCTTGACCCGGGCACCTTTCTTGATGCCTTTGCCCAGGCGGCTCATGTGGGCGTACAGGGTGGTAATGTTGTCGCCGTGCTGCAGAACAACGGTTCGGCCATAGCCACCTTTCCAGCCGGCAAACTGAACGCGCCCAACGCCTGCCGCTTTAATCGGCGTGCCGGTCGGGGCGCCGTAGTCGGTTCCCTCGTGGGGGCGAACCACGTTCAAGACCGGGTGACGACGCTGAAGGTTAAACGGCGAAGAAACCCGCGCGTTGATCGGTGTGCGCAGGAACGCCTTACGCATGCTCTTGCCGTCGGGAGCGTAGTAGTCGCTGTCTCCGTTGCTGTCGGTATACAGCAGCGCGACGTTTTCCTCGCCCTGGTTAATGAAGCGAGCGGAGAGGATGCGACCGTTCTCGAGTTTTTCACCATCAAGGAACAGTTCTTCATACACCACTTCAAACTGATCGCCCTGGCGAACGTCGTAAACAAAGTCGATGTTCCAGCCAAAAATACCGGCCAGTTCCATGGTCAATCGATCGTTCAGTCCGGCTTCCCGAGCGGCCAGGTAAAGGGAGCCGTCAATGGTGCCAGATGCGAACGCCTGCTGGACTTCCGGTTCGCGGATTACGCTTTTGCCCGAGTAGCCCTCGTCTGTTTTTTCAATCATCAGCGATTCAAGCTTGCTGCGCTGAAGCTCGACAGCCGCCAGCTCACCAACGGAATCCCGGGCAAAGCGGATGGTCTCCCCGGCGTACAGGCGCTGGAGTTCGTCGGCTTTGCCGTCACCATGAATGACCGACAGCATGATGCCGTCGTTGAGGCCGGCCTTCTTGAACAGGGAAGACAGGGTGTCCCCTGATTTGATTTTATAGGTTTGCCAGTCGAGTAGTGGCGCCGGGGGTGTCTCGGGCTCTGCCGGCTGGGCGGCGGTCTGTGTCACAGCGGCCTGCTGTTCCTGAGCGGGTGTCTGCGCGTCAACCGTGGCGACTTCCTCGGAATTCTTTGCGGTAGAAGCCTGTGCCGGGCCACTTACGGTCGCTGTTCCCTGATTCAGGTCGAGCGAGTAAGACATGCGTTTGGCCTCTACATCAGAGCTTGGGCTCATCAGCACAGCGGAAGTCACTAAAACCGTCGCTGTTGCGGCAATGGTAATGTGGGTCTTGGGAAACATATTAAACACGTATCGCACCCGTTTTAATCGGTATTCCGGCAGTTTAAATTGCCTATTTAAAGCTGTGGTTCAAGTGAGAAACCAACAGGTTACCGTATAAAATGCATGCGGGACAGCGTGGAACATTACGGTAACTGTTCCATCCTCCGGATTTCTTTAGACGGCGTTGCTATAATGTGCCGCCTTACCAGTTCAGTATTGTACAAAAACTGACCGAATGCACTTTAGCAGGAGTGTGGGTAACTCACAGATTTCTTTTGTAGAAGTCTGTAACCAAGCGATTCCAACTAGATCTAATTGGGGATGTGTTGTTCATGTCATCTATCGATGAGGCGTTGGCCGTAATCAAGCGCGGCGTTGACGAACTGATTCCGGAAGAAGGGCTGATTGAAAAGCTGAAGGAGGGGCGGCCGCTGCGCATCAAGGCTGGATTTGATCCCACGGCTCCGGACCTGCACCTCGGGCATACCGTCCTTATTAATAAGCTGCGTCAGTTTCAGGATCTTGGGCATGAGGTCATTTTTCTGATTGGCGATTTTACCGGGATGATCGGCGATCCCACCGGCAAGAGTGCGACTCGTCCGCCGTTGACTGAGCGGCAGGTTGCCGATAACGCCGTGAGCTATAAAGAGCAGGTGTTCAAGATTCTTGATCCGGCCAAGACGCGTGTGGTGTTCAATTCCGAGTGGATGGGTAAGATGAGCGCGGCCGACATGATCAAGCTGGCCGGACAGTATACGGTTGCCCGTATGCTCGAGCGTGACGATTTCACCAAGCGTTACAGGGCAGAGCAGTCCATCGCCATCCATGAGTTTCTCTACCCGCTGGTTCAGGGATACGATTCCGTCGCGCTGGAGGCCGATGTTGAGCTTGGCGGTACCGATCAGAAGTTTAATCTTCTGATGGGGCGTATCCTTCAGAAGCATTATGGCCAAACTCCACAGGCCATCCTCACCATGCCTATCCTTGAGGGGCTCGATGGTGTCCAGAAGATGTCGAAGTCGCTGGGTAACTATGTGGGTGTGAATGATGCCCCGGGAGAGATGTACACCAAGCTTCTCTCAATGCCCGATGAGCTGCTGTGGCGCTACTTTGAATTGCTGAGCTTGCGTCCCATGGATGAGGTTGAGGGTTTCCGTAAGGCGGTCGAGTCGGGCGCGAATCCCCAGGACTATAAAAAGCTCTTTGCGGAAGAAATTATTACCCGCTTCCACAGCGAAGAGGCGGCTAAGAATGCTCACAAGTCCGCCGGCAATCGCGTAGCGCATGGTGAGATTCCGGAAGACGTGCCAGCGGTTGAGGTTTCTCTCGATGGTCAGTCAGAAATTCCTATGGCGGCGGTTCTTCGTCTGGCAGGTCTGGTGAAAAACGGTGCGGCGGCACGTGATGTTCTTGGTCGTGGTGCTGTTTATGTCGACGGTCAGCAGTTTGAGGGTAATCGCCTCTTTAAAGAAGGCGATGAGTGTGTGATCCAGGCCGGCAAGAAGAAGATTGCTCGAGTTTTGATCACTGTATAGGTGTTTTCCGCCGGATTTGAGGTTTTCTCAAATCCGGCGTTGACAGTTTTCCTGAGGGCTGTAGAATGCGCCCCACTTCTGACGGACACGACGCCAAACGGGGTCG